>NZ_JCAPSW010000021.1:0-135532 GCF_059587045.1 Niastella sp. sgz303648
GCTTATACAATCGCTTCGGCAGTGTCGAGAACCGAATGGTTACTTTACGACGATGGGCGGGTGGCGCTGCCTGTTTGCAAGATCACTGACCTGGCAACTATCAAAGCCCTGGCAACTTTCAATACAATGTGCGCCGGAGGTTTTTGATGCTTTCCCTTCATGCGGTGAAGAAGATAAAAGATTGTTGCATTTGCTATACTAATGCCACCGGATCAAGTCAAATTGTTGGGGGATTTGTAAGCTCTAAAAGCCTTGATTTTGCATTAAATGATTCCGCAGAAGCGTTGGTACTTCTGTTATTAAAATAATTGAGGATACTCTCGTAGTGAGTTTCGATAGATCTGTATACGGTTCTAAAAGATTCGATCCCTGCGACCTCCACTTCATTAAACCATAAAGCCAATCTTTTAAACGCCTGTTCCTTGCATTTACAGTAACAGAAGATGTCAGCCAACTTCATATACATCTCATAGGCATTCTTTATTGCCGGATAACGCTCAAACATCAGGGTTGCCCGCTGCTTCTGAGTGGAAGTCCAACAATCTTTATGCTTGAATAACAGGTAGCGGCTGCGGGCCAGTAATTGTTTGGGAGAATCGCCATTGGGTAGCAATTGTGGGGTGTAGGGCAGTCATTTCTTTTTGGCCAGGGCAATTTGTTCATTTTCTTCATCTATAGCCTGCCAGCGGTGTTTGATGCGTATTTCCTGCACCGCTTCTGAAGCCAGTTGTTGTACATGGAAACGATCTACAACCCGGTGTGCAAAAGGAAAACAACGTTTGACAACGACGTGCATACCAGCGGCCATATCCAGGGTTACTTCCTGAACCCTTTGCCTTAATCGCTTATTTATGCGCTGTAGTACTTCAACCACTTTATCCGCCTGAGTACTTTTGATCATGGCTACAACAGCTCCTTTACGGCCTTTGGCTGATTTATTGGTGACTACCGTATAAAGCTCATCATTAGACAAAGCGGTCTCATCAATACTCAGGTGAGTACCTATGTTCTTCTCAAAAAGCATCCATTCGGAGGCGTGCTCACGCTGATCCCAATCTTTATAATCGCTGATGTGATTTTTGTATTGTTGCTGAAGCTGACGGCCATCCATCTGGTACATGCGGGCCAACTGATGGCAACTTATTGGCTGATCATCCAAGTGTTTCTTTTAAAAAAAGCGCGAACTCTTTAGTGAGTCGTGCTCCTTTCATAACCAAATCCCAGTTGCGCGATACTATTTCTCCACTGGACTGAACCTCCCAGCGGCGGCGTTTTATGCTTAATTCTACTTTGTGTTCGCGAATCGGAAAATCCTGTACCCGGATTTCAGGATAAAACCCTTTGGAGTGTAGTGTCTGACCCGTGTATTTTGCCGGGGGATTGTTTTTCTCTTCTAAAAATAAAACCAGTCCTTCCTTATCCTTTACTATGTGTGTCAAATCAAAATATTCCAGTGTCCCTTCTGGTAAAAAATAACCCATCAGTTCTTTTGCTGTATCCAATTTCTTAGTCCCTTTTTGTTGCCTGCAAAAAAACTACTTTCCTTACAATCCCCCAAGAATTCAACATGATCCGATATTCACAAAGAAAGCATCCGGCAACAAGAAGCTTTAAAGCAATAAAACGCCAAAAGCCGCTCATAGAGCGGCTTTCGTAAGAGTACCCCCTGTTGGGGCAGAGTTCGAACCAAGTGATAGATGCGTTAAGAAAATTATATGGGTTGAAAATGAAGTTATGAATTGAAATACAATCACTTATATAAATAAATAGAATATTTTTAGTTTAAGTTGGTTGGTTAGAATCTTCTATTTTTTGCCTTATAGAGCATGGACTTAAGTGGGGTAGCGATGTTCATGATTATAAAAGCGTTATAAATAATCATGAACCCTTGTCGGACCTTGATGTCAGTCACCTTAATCAAAATAAGCTTCTAAGTTGGTAATTCGTGATGTCCATAGCTTGGATAAATTCTTTGTGTCATTTCCAAGTCTATCATCTACTTCTTTAGCTTTTTTATATACCGTTTCCTTTATTAGAAGAGATAAGTCAGGATTATATTTTATAATATTGTATAGTTGCTCTTTAGAACTTGCGTTTACTGTGTATTCTGCTAATTCGATCGCTTGGGAAAAAACCAAGCAGGCTATTATAAACTTATTAGGTAAAAAATCTACTTTTTCCTCTATTGATTCCAGTGAAAAACTCTTCTTCGTTGTATACGATAAATGGAAAGCGTATAATGAAAGCAACATCGAGAATGAACCCTTTGAAAGCATTTTCTTGATTTGCTTATTATTTAAGTTAATAATAATCTCATCCATTTCTAAATCTTTTTACTTTTTTCTAATTTCTCTTTCATCAAAATTACATTGCGAACAAAAAGAATTATTACTAATACTGAAATTAAGTAAGACCAAAAACAAATATGTATTGAAAATCTCCAGAATGTATAATTATACAATTGCCAAACATTATCTAGTATTAAATGGCTTAACATAAGTGTGCTCAATGACAATAATAGGAAAGAAAAAATAAATACTATTTGTGTTTTAGGAGGCATGAAGAAATTATAAGCTTTATGTCGCCATTTTACTTCCATTTGTTTTGCTGTATCTACAATTAATTTTACGCTGTCAACATTTGACATGGCGTTTAACTGAGCTAGCGCTTGCTCAGCTAGCTTTTGCTGTTTTTCGCTTTTTTCTTTTACGCTTAATTTAAGAGCGTCAAAAAAAACTCCAAAACAAAAAACAATCATAGGCCCAACAAACGTAATTGTTGCGATAATTAATCTTGAAAGTATATCGATGAACGATGTCAATTGATTTAAGTTTCAATATTTGTAAAGCGCGTTCTTTTATTCAAGTTGTCAAAAAAGAAACGCAATCTATGTAATAACATCAGATTTTATCTTTCTCCGTTATTTTCTTGCGCATAGTCATTTTTTTAATAAACCATTCTGAGATTCGAGATTACGTAAATTGTTTAAATAGTAGTAATAAGGTGTTTTTCACGTTTTTAAATTGTTGTAAACTCACTTTGTTTAAAGTAGGTGTTAGCAAAAATAGAAGGGGTTGAAGAGCGGCTAATTAAAGACGAGATCGAAACGATCACCTACAAAAAATGGTATGCCAAACTATGCCCAAAAAGGGGCATTGGAGATGGCAATCAGTAATCTTGCCAAAACCCATATGAACCTTTTGGAACAGCGAAAGCTGGCCATGTCCATTTTAACGAATCTCAGGAATCTAAATTTGAAAATATCACTAGCCGGTAAGCAAAGTCTTTCCGCGTACGGGTTCGAATCCCGTATCACCAAAAGGCCATAAAATCAAAAAAGCCCCGAAATTCGGAGCTTTTTATCTGGTACCGCGTACGGGATTCGAACCCGTATCACCACCGTGAAAGGGTGGTGTCCTAGCCCTTAGACGAACGCGGCGTTCTGTTTTTGGGACGGCAAAGATAGTAGCCAACCGATTCACCGCCAAAAAAAAATGAACCTTTTGGAAAGATTTTTTACAAATAATCTTTCCGCATATCCGACTGCAGAGATTGTTACTTCCCTAAATCTATATTATAAGTATAAATTATATGATAGTTGCCCGTTTAAAAGGTTACGTTTTGTTTCGTCAGGTTCCAAATCATTTCATTCGCGCAATATCGCACCCGCTCAATATTATTAAATGACATGAATCATGTTTACCTAATAAATATCATGAACCCAATTACACACAATATTGTAACTTCGTCCCCGCAATTTTTAACTAACTAAATAATTAGAACATGAGCACAGTTAAAGTGGCGATCAACGGTTTTGGCCGTATTGGCCGGTTGGTATACCGCCAGATTTATAAAATGGATGGGATAGATGTAGTTGCTATTAACGACTTGACCAGTCCAAAAGTATTGGCTCACCTGTTGAAATACGACAGCGCCCAGGGCCGTTTTGATGCCGACGTAAAATTTACCGACAACTCTATCATAGTAAATGGTGAAGAAGTAAAAATATACGCACAGAAAAATCCGGCCGAAATTCCCTGGGGAACACATGATGTTGATGTGGTTCTCGAATGCACCGGTTTCTTTACCGACAAAGCCAAAGCCGAAGCGCACTTAACTGCCGGCGCTAAAAGAGTGGTAATCTCTGCCCCCGCCACCGGCGATCTTAAAACCATCGTGTTCAACGTAAACCACGATATTCTCGATGGTACCGAAACAGTGATCAGCTGCGCTTCATGCACTACCAACTGTTTGGCTCCTATGGCAAAAGTACTTGAAGATCAATTTGGTATTGTAAACGGCTTAATGACTACCATTCACGCCTATACAAACGACCAAAATACTCAGGACGCTCCTCACCCCAAAGGCGACCTGCGCCGCGCACGCGCCGCAGCTCAAAATATCGTTCCGAACAGCACAGGCGCTGCCAAAGCTATCGGTCTGGTATTACCCAGCCTGAAAGGTAAATTAGATGGTTCGGCTCAACGCGTTCCTACCATCACCGGTTCTTTAACTGAAGTAACTGCCGTATTAAAAAAGAAAGTTACTGTTGAAGAAGTAAACAATGCCATGAAATCGGCTGCCAACGAAAGCTTTGGTTATACCGAAGATGAAATCGTAAGCACCGATGTAATTGGTATTTCTTATGGCTCTTTATACGATGCTACCCAAACAAGAGTACAAACCGTGGGCGATACCCAACTGGTTCGTACTGTTGCCTGGTACGATAACGAAATGAGCTATGTTAGCCAACTGGTACGTACTGTAAATTATTTTGCAAAGCAAATCAGCAAAGGCACTGCAAAACAAACAGCGAAAGCTTAGTAGTATTATAGCGGAATAAATTTTTTATTCTTTATTAAACCGCAAAGATGTTGAAAGCAGGTGAAGCAGAGGAAACGCTGCGCACAACTTTGCTATCATCGCTTTGCGGTTTTTATTTAAATACCGAATATGTCAACATTCAGCACATATAATTTCAAGGGACAGAAAGCCCTGATCAGGGTTGATTTTAATGTACCCCTCGATAAAAAAACATTAGCAATTACCGATGATACCCGCATGAAGGCTGCCGTGCCTACCATTAAAAAAATTCTGGCCGACGGCGGCAGCGTGATACTGATGAGCCACCTTGGCCGCCCCAAAGAAGGGCCCGAAGAAAAATCATCACTCAAACATATCGTTAATCATTTATCTGAATTATTAGGCGGTACCAAAGTTGAATTTGCCAATGATTGCATTGGTAAAGAAGCATACGATAAAGCGGCTGCGCTGAAACCCGGTGAAGTGCTGTTGCTCGAAAATCTTCGCTTTTATAAAGAAGAAGAAAAAGGCGACGAAGCCTTTGCCGAAAAACTCAGCAAACTGGGCGATGTTTATGTGAACGATGCCTTTGGAACCGCTCACCGCGCACATGCTTCTACCGCTGTGATCGCTAAATTCTTTGCAGCCGGTAAAAAAATGTTCGGTCTGCTGATGGAAGGTGAAGTTAAAAGTGCCGAAAAAGTATTGCACAGCGCCGAAAAACCTTTCACTGCCATCATCGGCGGCGCCAAAGTATCTGATAAAATTCTCATCATCGAAAACCTGCTCGAACGCGCTACCGATATCATCATCGGCGGCGGTATGGCCTATACGTTCGAAAAAGCCCAGGGTGGTAAAATTGGTAATTCGCTGTGCGAAGAAGATCGTCTCGACATCGCCCGTGAATTGTTGAAGAAAGCCGAGGCTAAAGGTGTTTGTCTGCACTTCCCGTCTGATTCGGTGATTGCCGATAAGTTTGATGCCAACGCGCTTACTTCCAACGCTCCCAGCAACAATATCCCTGATGGCTGGATGGGACTCGACGTTGGCCCCAATGCCTGCGAACAGTTTATCAATGTTATAAAACGCTCAAAAACCATTTTATGGAATGGCCCTATGGGCGTTTTTGAAATGGAAAAGTTTCAGCATGGTACCAAAGCTATTGCAACCGCTGTTGCCGAAGCTACCCAGGACGGTGCTTTTTCACTGGTAGGCGGTGGCGATTCAGTAGCTGCTGTAAACCAGTTCGGTTATGCTGATAAAGTAAGCTATGTATCAACCGGCGGCGGCGCTATGCTTGAGTATTTTGAAGGAAAAGAATTGCCGGGCATTGCTGCCATAAAGCAGTAATACACGCAGGCAATCATCATATTGCAAAGAGCCATGATAGCAGTTATCATGGCTCTTTGCTTTTTATGTTTCTGGTTTGTTGTTTAAAGTTTCCTGAGTCCTGCACCCTGTACCATGTAACCTGTACCCTGTAACCTGTAACCTGAAACCTGCAACCTGTAACCTGCATCCTGCTTCTTCCAAATATTGTTTACATTTGTTATACTACAACCTTCCCATGCAACCGACCAGAATTAACTTTTATACACATTTGGTGGTGCTGATGGTTTTGTGTGGTTCTTCTTCATCAATTGTTAAGGCGCAGGGTTTTTACACCCTCAATGATTCTATCAGGATATATAAATTGTTAAGCGAGGCAGATAATTTATCAATGGCCGGCTCTATGGATGCGGCATTGAACAGCGCTTCCATGGCCCTGCAGATCAGTAAGCAGAAAAAAATGTTGCGGGGAGAAGGCTTCGCCGGTTTAAAAATTGCCGATATAAAGGTGCAGCAATCCGATACCGGCAACATGGAACCATATTATACTACCGCCCTGCGAATCGGTGCGCAGTTGAAAGATAGTTTTATGATGGCCCTTGCCTGGTACCAGCAGGGGCAATACATAATGTATGATGGCCGCAATGAGGAAGCCGAAAAATTATTTCACAAAGCGCTCTCGTTTTATTTCGAAAAGGTGCAGTCGAACTATACCGGCCTGGTGTATAATGATATGGGGTATATGTTTGGCGGTAAGGGCGACCTCGAAAACCAGGTGAACTGGTACCTGAAAGCAGTAAGGGTGTTTGAAAAAACCGGCGATGATGCCGGACTCGCCACTACCACCAGCAGCCTGTCATCGGTTTATTTTACCCTGGGCAATATTCCTGAATGTTTGCATTATGTAAAAAGGGCCATCGCCATTCGTGAGCGCATCGGCGATATTCAGGGCCTCGCTTATTCATACGGCAATTTGAGTCGCTTTTTCATAAACACTTCGCTGGATTCGGCTATCCGTTATCAGCAAATAGCCATGCAGTATGCCGAAAAAAGCGGCGTTAAAAGAACGCTGATCATCAACTACGACAATGCCTCGATATTATTGAGCCGGCAGAACCGGAATGCCGAAGCCCTTGAATACACCAAAAAGGCCATCGCCGTATGCGAAGCGTTGAACGACAAGGCAGGTGTTGCCAACCGTTATATGTGGAGCGCCGTGCTGTGTGCCGGGTTAAAAGATTATGACGCTGTTGAAGACTATTATAAAAAGGCTTATGAATTAACGTTGCAAACGGGCAATAAGGCCGGTTTGCGCGATATCTTCGGCAGCAAAGCCGGTTATTATAAAAACAGAAATGATTTTAAATCGGCTTACGACAATCTGAAGCTGTATTATGCGTATCGCGATAGCGTTATCAACCAGCAAACGCAAACCAATATTGCCAGCCTGCAACTGAAATATCAAACAGAAAAAAAGGATAATGAAATTGCCCGCCTCAATGCCGATCAGAAAATAAAAAGACTGGAACTGGAAAAACAACAGGCCATTATTGCCGGTAATATGCAGGAGGCTAAAAGAAAGCAAAACGAAATTAACCTGCTGGTACAGGCCCGGGAGCTGCAGGACCTGAAGATCAAACACCAGGACGAAGAACTGGAAAAACAATTGCTGCTGTCGCGGGCTAATGAACAACAGTTAAGGCTGTCGCAACAGCAAAAGGAGCTCGATAAAAAAGAACTACAAAACCAAAAACAGTTTCGCAATGCGATTATTATTGGTTCGCTGCTGATATTGCTGCTGACCTTTGTGCTGTTCAATCGCCATCAGTTAAAAAAGAAGCTGGAGCAGCAACAGGCTTTACAACGCATCAGGAATGATATTGCGCGCGACCTGCACGATGATATTGGTTCTACACTCACCAGCATTAATATTTTGTCGGCCGTTTCGCAAAAGAACCTCGAACGCAACCGGGAGCAGGCCGCTGTTTCGTTGCAACAAATTACCGAACAGTCGCAAAGCATGCAACAGGCCATGAGCGATATTGTATGGGCCATTAAACCCGATAACGATAAAATGCAGAACATGGTGTTGCGCATGCGTGAATTTGTAAATCACACACTGGAGTCGAAAAATATAGACGTTGAATTCAATGTGAACGAAAATATTTTATCGCAAACGCTGCCCATGGAACAGCGCCGTGACTTTTTTCTCATATTCAAGGAAGCGGTGAACAATGCTGCCAAATATTCAAAAGCAACAAAAGTGGTTATACAGCTTAACAGGCCAAATGATACCATGCAGTTGTGCGTAACCGACAATGGGGTAGGGTTCGATCCCAGCCGCTTTACCACATCGAACGGTTTAAAAAATATGAAAGAAAGGGCCGAAGCACTGGGAGGCAGTGTTGCCATTAACTCAACACCGGGTAATGGCACTTCTGTGCAGCTGCAGTTCCCGGCTACATATTGATGTAGTTGTGCAAAAGGCGATTGCTTAATTATTTTGAATATAATATGCCGGTAAAAATTCTCCTATACGATGATAATGAGGCTTTGCGTAACAGCATAAAAATAATGCTGGATGATGAGCCGGGCTTTACAACAGTGGCCACCATGCCCAATGCCGAAACGGTTGAAATCGATGTGCGTGAGCTGCAGCCCGATGTGATATTGATGGATATTGATATGCCGGTGGTGAACGGCGTTCAGGCGGTGCAACGCATCAGGGCCATCAATCCCGATCTGCCCATCATTATGCTTACCGTTTTTGATGATAATGAAAATATCTTCAATGCTATTTGTGCCGGCGCATCGGGGTATATTTTAAAGCGCTATGCTATGATGGAAATCCCCGATGCCATTCATACCGTGTTGAACGGCGGCGCTCCCATGACGGCCAGCGTTGCCAAAAAGGTGCTGCAGATGGTGCCAAAGGCAAAATCAACCGACGCCGAAAAATCGAATCTTTCCGATAAAGAAACAGCTATTCTTCAATTGCTGGTAAACGGATACAGTTATAAAATGATTGCCGCCGAATTATCAATCAGTCTCGATACCGTTCGCTTTCATATAAAGAAGATCTACGACAAGCTGCATGTGCATTCTGCTGCCGCAGCGGTATCCAAAGCCATCAAAGACGGACTTGTATAACTGCAACACCTGCTCCTCACTACCCAAACATGTAGTTGCCCGCCACATACCGCCGGATTACTTTTATCAAAACAACAGCAACATGATAAAAGCATACCTGCAAACTTTAATTATAGCAACAATCATTATTGTTTTGGCGTCGTGCCAGGGAAATGCAACCGTAAAGCAAAACGAAAGCTTCGGTCAGGCTGAATCAAAGCAAACTACCGATACAACGCCTGCTCAAAGACCACTCTATGGCAGGTTGCAGCATCAGTCGAGAGGTTCGCTATCTTTTAAATCAAATGGCGAACTGTACGAGGCTGCTCCTGCGCGTGTAAAATCTTTTTCAAACATGCAGTTCCCGATGGGTATGGTGATGGCCGGCAACGAAAAAGGACTTACCGTTTCCATGCAGATCAACAGTGGCAATAAAGAAGGCGAATATAAAATCGACCGCGATGGAAAAGGTTCAGTTGGTTTCACCATCAACAATAAAATGTACTGGGTAAGAATGCCTTCGAACGGCGATTATCTTACTGTTACAATTACCGGAACCCAATCAATCGTCAATGTTATTTTATTGACAGGCACTTTCGAAGGCCAGCTCGAAGATAAAGACGGCAACAAAATCACCATAACCGATGGGCACTTTACTACCGAAAGCCTGTAGTTTTTTTGCCTCACTGTAATACCCATTCCTGAATACCTAATCAAACATACCAATGAAAAAAATAATCTTTTTACTGGGGACCCTCTGTTGTTTCACAGGCCCTGGTTTTTCACAGCCGGCCGGGCTGATAACGAAAGCCGATACCACTCCGTTTGTATTGAAAAATGTAATAAAGTTTCAGGTAACAGACATCCTTCTGCGGCAAACCCTTAATGTTTCTACCGGCAGAATTTATCCCGAATGGGTGGCGGGCGACAGGGATTTTGGCGGCCATGGACCAAATGTAAATATGCGGGTAACCTTAACCCTGTCGGCTGATGGCGCTCAACTCGAAGGTTTGATCGAAATGACGGCTAAGGAAGTGGGGGGCGATGGTACCGAAGCACGCATCACTGAAAAAAGAACACTGGCCTATGCGCCCAAAGGACGGAAATTTACCCGCATTCTTACACCTGCTACATCGGGCGGCAGGTATACCGATAACAATTACGACCTTGATTATATAACGCCTTATTCAACCAGCGGTCCGGTAAGCCGGTTTATTGTAAAAGGCGATACCGATGGTAAAGATGTAGGCAATTCAACCGATGATGACTGTTTTTTAAATATCGAATTCAACCCGATTGATGTGGAAACCGGCCCGCTTAATAATGGCGTAAAGGAACTTGAAATTCCTTTTACCACTGTGGCCGGTCAGCTAAGGGCTTCTTTTTCGGGTACCCACGGACGTATCAATAATTTGGGTCCCTGTGCAAATGGAACATGCCTGGTGCAGAATGCCAGTTTTATTAAGTTTCCCGATGCCATCATGCGCGATACCATCAAATTTCCCATTGATGAAATTTATACAAACGCCCGGCACTATTACTTTAACGACATCAACCTGCACAACATCAGCTGCCAGTTTAAAGATAACTATCTCAATGCTGGTTTGAATTTCGAAAGCGACGGGCCCGAACTGGTGGGTAAATGTGCTACCGACCTGGGATCGTTTGATGCCGGTTGCGTGGCAGGAACGCCGTCGGCACAGGTCAATAACCTGGTAGTTACGCTGGGATTAAAACTGATTGTGCGCAATAGCAAACTAACCTACGAGGCTATGGATATTCAACCCGCGGTGGCCTGCAACTTTTCGGTCGACTGCGGCATACTGGATTGGCTATGCGGAGAAATATTCAAAGATGCTTATCAGGCGGGCATTTTTGGACTGGCGGTGCGCGTGCGGCATACCATGGCCAATGATGCTTTTGTAAACCAGGTGGGTGAAAGTCTTACGCCCCAGATGATGAATGCCATCAACCTGATTCTGGCATTTAAAAGGCTGCCAGGTGCAACCTCTATTGTTGATATTTCACGCAGCGATGCAAGTCTGCTGATAAGATACCGTTAAATCTCCTCATGTATATTTTGTCACTTTAACCACCATCAATACAATGAAACGCATTCAAAACGTAGGTCTCATGCTGCTGCTGATTGCAGCCTGCAATAATACCCAAAAACAAAACGCGGCCACGCTGGCGGCCGCTGTTGTGCCCGAAACAAAAGCGCCCGAATCTGTATCGGTTAGTTGCGATAACCTGATATTGTTTCGCAAAGGGGCTGTTATGGAAGGATCCAATTATGATGCGGCCGGCAAAGAACTCGGTAAACAAACTTCTACCATTACAGATGTAACTTCGTCAGGTGGCGTAACCGAATCGCATGTTACCATGGTAATACATACGCCAAAGGGCGATAAAACAATGAACATGGTTTATAAATGCGATGGAAAGACCCTGTATATGGATATAAATTCAATGATGCAGAATTTTCAGGCATTGAAAGATACCAAAGCCGAAATCAGCGCCATTCAGTTTCCGCTAAACATTTCCGAAGGACAAACCCTGCCCGAAGCTTCCTCTTCCTTTTCAATGAATATGGGTGGCCGCAATACAACCATAAAAACAACCTATAAAGATCGCACAGTAGGCCCGCGCGAAACCATTACTACCCCTGCCGGTTCGTGGAAATGTTATAAGGTAAGTTCAGTGGCCGACGTAGAAGCCGTAGGTGGCGATGAAAAAATAAAACAGGTGATGAACTCTATGAAAGACAGAATGAAAACAAAGATGATCATGTGGTATACACCCGACTTTGGGATTGTGAAGGTTGATACATACATCGGCGAAAAATTAAATGGCTATAGCCAGATCACTTCTGTAAAAAAATAAAGACCCATAAATTATTTGTTATGCAATCAGCCCGTAAAATTATTGGCCTGGCAGCGCTATGCCTGTTGAGTACTATGCTGCATCAGGCAAAAGCGCAACCGTTTAACCTGAACGATAATATTCAGCCCATTGAATTACAGCTTATAGATTTTAAAAAAGATGATGCTAAACAAAAGGGCCGCATCAATGTAACGGAAGTGAACCAGGAAAAAGATACCATGTATTTTTTTGTAAAAGGCCTGAGCATGTATTCGCCGGCTTATTTTGGATTGACTGCCGTAAACGGATCGGCGCCCATAGCTGTTTCGTTGAATAAAGAAAACTGGCTGCAGGCCGATAAAACCGGCGAAACCGATGATAAAGGCTATTGGCAAGCCAGCTTCAAAACCGAAGGCGATTTTGGTATTATGGTGGTGCCCCGGCAAAAGCCTGCGAAATATACGCTGGTTACCTGGGTGGGCGACGAAGCAAAAGATGTGGGCGTAACATCTCCTTTTAAAGAAGGTGGTGCGGCATCATCGGGAGGCGGCAATTTCTTCTCAAAAAATATTATTTATCTGTTAGGCGTCGCCGTTATCATAGCGCTGTTGCTGTTCATATTCTTTAAACGTAAAAAATAGCATCATGAAAAAAATAATCATAACCTGCATAGCATCTTTTTTTACGCTGATAGTAATGGCTCAGTCGCAGGTTGATGCCGTTCACCAGATGAACCAGGATGATATTGACAACATGCAGCAGCAAAACAACTCCAATGCTACAGTAAACAGCAGCATTGGCGATGCACTGGGGCACCTGAATGATTTTATGGGCATAGCAGGTAGTGCCCAGGAACTGTACAACGCTACCCGCTCGCTAAGCAATGGCGAATGCGCGCCCGACTTCAGCACCAGCGGTCAGGCTATGATGCCTACCGGTTGCACATCGCCCAAATGCAGGGACTGTTTTACACGCGCTGCCAACGAGCTCACTTTTGTTCGCAGACAACTGGGCCGGTTAAACTGTATTTATAACAATGTCAAAAACTTTAACACCGCCGCTATCGCTTTTGGCGATAACGCCAGCAGCATACATGCGGTAACCGGTTTGGCCTGGCAAAGTGCAAGGGCCGAAATAGTGGCCGAGTTCAATCACTTTAAACAAACCTACGATAACAAATATGTTGATCTGATAGGGTCACTCGAACGGGCATTGAAAGCAATTGATCAGTGCGAAAAAGATTATGGTACACAGGACTGGTTTCAGCAATATGGCTTTATATACCTTGAATTTTTAAAAGACAAGTATAAACGAAATGATTGAACTCGAACCTAAAGAACCATAAACTAAAAACCTCAAACAATAAACTGCTCAACTTAATATTCTCATAATGATAAATTGTTTTAATTATGCCCTGGGGGTTAAAGCGGTAGTTATGCTAATGCTAAGCGCAGCTATAAACACCGTAAACGCACAGGGTAAATTTGCCGGCTCGTTAAAAAGCTTCATTGGCATATCGTATGCTACAACCAAAGATGTAAAAGCCCTGCAGGGCTGGACGTTCAGGGAAGGCAATGTAATAACACCGGTTGATGATCCTGAAACGATGACGGTTGATGTTTTTCAGAAAGGCAGTACCTGGATGGTTTTCTACAGTTATATGGAAGATACCGCCTCGCATGTATTTGTAATTTCAGATGTTATTGAAATTAAGAACGTAGGCAAAGGCTGGGAAGTAAGGGCCTCATTTTGCCGGCAGAACAAAATCGAAAATATTGAAATAGTGGCGCTGGTAAAATCGTCGCCGGCCGAAGTGATGACCACTGTAAAACTGGCATGGTGGTTTAATCGCGATAAAAAAAGAGTAGAGCCTCTTTCCCCTAAAGGCATCGACTGCGTAAATGAGGGCCAGGATTAATTCCTTCAAAAACGGCGGGGTAGTGGCACAATTATTACTGGTACTTTCTCAGGGGTGATTATTATTCCATCAAAAAATGTGGAATTATGAGAAAGTACCATCTTTTTCTGCTTTTCATTGCAGTTGTTGTGGTATTGATTTCCTGCCAGAAAGAAATGAGTAAAGAAGGAGGGGGCCGTACACCCACCGACACTACAGGAAACAGCGGCGGCGATACCAGCAATACCGAAGCAGGCAACTGGAATTTTATTTCCTTTCATGTTACCATATTACAAACCAGTGAATATACCCAGGATACAAGTGCAGTGAAAACTGTTACCAACACTGAATATACTACTGAGAACAATTCGGGCACCATTTCATTCAACGGTTCAACTATGACCAGTAATGCGGTAACCTTTTCTATTAATACCACCGCAAATACATTAGTTTATGTAAATGGCGCACTTACCGATACGCTCAATTTTCCAATAACCACCACTTTAACGCCTCAGAGTACATCTGCCGGTTACAAAAAAATTGGTACCGACTCGTTGTATTTTCAATCGGGCGGATTGATTGATATTGCTACCGGATGGGCTTTACCTCCAATACCTTTGGGATATAAATTACAATTCAACGGTACTACAATGATCATGACAACTGTGTACGATGATGTAACTAACCAAACCACCCAGGGAATTCCCGAAAAAGTAACCACCCACGCAGTACTGGTAGCCACGCTGCAGAAACAATAAAGTATAACGTATAAGGTACAAGGTTTAAGGTGGAACCCCAATACACAGGCATTTCGAATACACGGGTACTACCTTATACCTTAAACTTTGTACTTTAAACTTTTCGACCCCTTACCCGCTTGCTGCTTCGCCTTTGATTCTGAAGTACATATGCCTGAGAAAAGATTACGGCAACTTATATGGTTGGTTTTTTTAATACTCTCGGGTTCTTGTAGTATTTTTACAGTGGGATATATCGGCCCCTAACCAAAAACTAAAAGTATACTTATGAGAAGAACAAACCCCTTCCTGGCACTCGCTGCTATTCTTATAACTCTCGCTTCGTGCCAAAAAGAAACAAGCGTTGATACGCTCGGCAGTAACGGCAGCAGCAACGGAGGCAGTACATCGGGCAATACCGAAGTTGGTACCTGGAAATTTATCGGAGCGCATATTACCGGTTCACAAACAGTTGAACTGAACGATGGTTTCGACGATCTTAAAGACGTTACCTTAAGTGATTACCTTACCGAAAATAATGCCGGCACATTTAAATTCGATGGTTCGAAACTAACTACCACGGGCATTACTTATTCAGTAAATACCACTGCAATACTTTACACGTTTACCAATGGTGTGCCGGAGGATACGATGGATTTTCCCTGGACATTTACATTGCCGGCTTATAGTTCTTCCGGCACCTATAAAAAAATCGGTTCCGATTCGCTGTATGTAGATGGCGGAATGGCAAGCACCGGTAGTACAAATGGCACCGTGCAAAGCTCCGGAGGGGGCGTAAAGCTGAAATTCGACGGCGATAAAATGACGATGACACAATTAATTGATGATACGCAATATCAGTTTGTGCAGGGTATAAAAGCAAAAATGACCACCCATGCAACATCTGTAATGACTTTGCAAAAGCAGTAGGTACAAGACACAAGGCACAAGGTACAAGGCGCAAGGGTTTCAGTGCAAAACGGTTAACTGCGTTTGAACCTCTTGTACCTTGTGCCTTCTTCTTTCTTATACCTTTATTTTTCCTGTGTTTTTCTTCCTGAGCCTTGTGTCTTGAACCTTGTGCCTTATTTCTTTGATATTTCTACTATCACATCATTCGTTCCGTTATCAGTACACACATACACTTTTCCTTCAGGCGATATACATACATCGCGCATGCGGCCGTATTTGTTTGTATAAAATGCTGAGGTGCTGTCGATAGCCGTACGAGCATCGTTCAGCTTCAGTTGCATCAGCCTTTTGTTTTTTAAAGTAGCCAGCAGTAATGAATTTTTGAATTGTGGTATCAGGTCCTTGTCGTAGTAATCCATGCCGCTTGGTGCAATGGTAGGCGTCCAGTTGATTAACGGTTCCCTTACATTGTTGGCGCTGCAATAACTTTGTTCTGCCGAAGTGTTGCACATGCCTTTAACGGTAGGCCAGCCGTAGTTTCGGCCCTTTTCGATAATATTAATTTCGTCATCCGTATCGGGACCATGTTCTGAACTGTATAATATGTTATTGGCAAATACAAGACCCTGCGCATTACGATGGCCTATGCTCCATACCGGGCTGCCGCTGGCAGGGTTATCTGAAGGAATGGTACCGTCGAGGTTCACCCGTAATATTTTACCATTAACAGCACTGGCGTTTAGTGGTAACGACTGATCAAGTGCATCACCGGTGCTGATGAACAGCTTTTGATCGGGTGTTATCACCAAACGGCATCCATCGTGGTTAACGGCTGCTTTAATATTATCGATAATGGTTTGCGCACTGGTTAAGGTAGTTCCGTTCCAGGTATACCGCACAACTTTTTCAACATAGTTGCTTCCGTTCATATAGTCGTATGCTACAAATACCTGAGGCGTGTGCGAAAAATCGGGATGCAGCACCATGCCCAGCAAACCGCCTTCGCCGTTTTGTTTTACTTCACTGATGGTAAGAACGGGTGTAACTGCACCGGTAGTCGGGTTAGCCCGGCTGATTTTACCGCCGCGTTCAGTAAACCAGATAAATCCATCGGGGCCCCATAAAATTTCCCAGGGATTAGAGAGGTTATTTATCAGTATGGTGTCTTTAAGTTCAACGGGAGTGTTGTCAGTGTCTGTGCCTTTGTTCTTTTCACAGCAAAAAAAAATTGTTGCAATACCTAAACAAATGATCAGTGGTAACAGTTTCATAAAATAAGATTTAACCAGAGGTACTGTAACGAAAATCGTGCCGCTACGACTAATGAAATACGGTTAAGACCGCCTGGTGAGAAGGGGTGTTTTCGTAAAAGAAGGAGATCCCTTACCAGACTGAATCTTAAGTAATTATCATCTGATTGAATTAAATTATCTTACTTTTATAAGACATTAAACTCTGAATTGATATGAAATCTCGTAATCTGATCCTCATCGTTGTAATAGCTGGTATATTATTATTAGGCGGCTGTGGTTGTGGTGGCTATAACAAAATGGTGAGCCTGGATGAAAATGTAAAAGCGAAATGGGGCAATGTGAACAGCGATTACCAACGACGTAACGACCTTATTGGTAACCTGGTAGAAACCGTAAAAGGAGCCGCCAATTTTGAAAAATCGACCTTAACTGCAGTAATAGAAGCAAGGTCAAAGGCCACTTCAATGAACATTAATGCAGATAATCTTACACCCGAAAAAGTACAACAGTTTCAACAGGCCCAGGGCCAGTTAAGTGGTGCGTTGAGCCGGTTGCTGGTAGTAGCCGAACAATATCCTCAATTGAAAGCCACACAAAATTTCAGTGATCTGCAAACTCAAATAGAAGGAACAGAAAACCGCATTAAAGTGTCACGAAATGATTTTAATTCGGCTGTGCAGGACTATAACAGCACCATTCGTCGTTTCCCTAATAATATTTTCGCCGGTATGTTCGGATTTCATGTGAAAGAAGGGTTCAGGGCCGAATCCGGTGCAGAAAAAGCTCCTAAAGTACAATTCTAAATTATTTTTCATGGCATTTTTCCCCTTCTCAAAAAGGAAAGAGTTTTTTTCATTCGACGAAAAGGAACGCATTGTAGAAGCCATTCGCCAGGCCGAACAGCAAACCAGCGGTGAAATTCGTATATACACCGAAAGCCGTTGCCGGTTTGTAGATCCTTTAGACAGGGCCGCAGAAATTTTCTGGGGTCTTAAAATGGACCAAACCAAAGATCGTAATGGCGTATTGGTATATGTGGCTATGAAAGATCAGCAGTTTGCCATTTTGGCCGATCAGGGAATACACGAAAAAGTAGGGCAGGTTTTCTGGAACCAGGAAGTAGCGGTAATGAAAAAACATTTTGTAAATGCCGATCCGGCCGAGGCTATTGCAGCAGTGATCACCGATATAGGACAGGCATTGAAAATGCATTTCCCTTACGACCGCGTGAACGACAAGAACGAATTGCCTGATGATATTGTGTTTGGAAAGTAGTTGTTAGTTACCAGTTGCCGGTTACCTGGCATCCGGTAACTGGTATCCGGTAACTGGTATCCCGTACAGGGCATTATTTATACGTAGAAATGATACTTAGATTGAAAATACTTTTTGCATCGGCGTTATTATTGTTGTCGCTTATTACTTCGGCACAAAATATCCCGTCCCGCCCCAATCCTCCCCGGCTGGTAAATGATTTTGCAGGTGTACTATCGCCCGGTGAAGTGCAGCAACTTGAACAGCAACTGATTGCTTACGACGACAGCACCAGTAACCAGATAGCCATTGTTCTTGTTAAAACCCTCGATGATTATCCCATTGAAGAATACGCATTGAAAATATTGCGCGACTGGGGTGTGGGCAATAAAAAAACAAACAATGGGATAGTGCTATTAGCGGCTATTGAAGATAGAAAGATACGCATTGAGGTAGGCTATGGCCTCGAAGGCGCCATTCCCGATATTACTGCCAATCACATTATTCAGAATGATATTGCGCCCAACTTCAGGTCGGGTGATTATTACGAAGGTTTATCCAACGCAGCAGCATCTATTATCAAAGCAGCCGCCGGTGAATATAAAGCGCCTGACAACTATCGCAAAAAAGGCAGCGGAAGAGGTTTCCCTGCAGGAATGATCGTTTTCGTGATCATTATGATTATACTGTTCGCGGGCCGCAGAGGCGGTGGCGGTGGTGGTGGTGGATTTATGAGCCGCAGAGGTTCAGGCTGGTTAGGACCCTTTATTTTGGGTAATATGCTGGGCCGAAGCAGTGGTGGTGGCTGGGGCGGCGGCGGAGGCGGCTGGTCTGGCGGCGGTGGTGGTGGTTTTGGCGGCTTTGGCGGTGGAAGCGGCGGCGGCGGCGGCGCCAGCGGAAGCTGGTAGAAATTTGTTGCCGGTTGCCGGTTCCCTGAAATACAGGTTCATTACTAACAGGTATCCGGTAACAGGTACCTGGCAACAGGTAACAGGAAATTGGTTCCGGTTTCCGGGATATCAGGTTAACTGCTAACAGGTAATTGGTGCGTATACAGGTATCCGGTAACAGGTATTCGGTAACAGGTATCTGGTAACAGGTATCTGGTATCTGGTATCTGGTATCTGGTATCTGGTAACCGGCGACTACTTGCATTCTTATAACCTATAGCTTATATTTATCCCTAAAGCTTACGGCTTTTGCCTTGTACCCTTAACCAACAACCCTTTATCGAAATGCGTATCCTGTTATTTGTAACCCTTATTCTTATTGGCAATATTTCATTTGCCCAAAAGAAGAAATCATCTTCTCCCTTTATCAAAGATTTGCCGCAACCGGCCCATGTAGTGAACGACTTCGGCAAATTTCTTACAACATCCGAAAATGATTATCTCGAAAATGAACTAGTGGCCTATCGTCAACAGGCAGGCTATTCCATCGTGATCATTACATTGAATTCATTGACAGATGCCAACACCGGTACTCAATACACCGTTGAAGAAACAGCGCTGCAATATTTTAATAAATGGGGAATAGGCGACAAAACAAGGAATGATGGCATATTGCTTTTGATGAGCCGCAATCCGCATCGCGTAAGGATACAAACCGGAATTGGAGTTGGCCAGGATTTAACCGATTGGGAGTGTCAGAATGTGATAAATAGTAAAATAGTACCTGCTTTTAAATCGGGCCTTTACTTTACCGGTTTAAAAGATGGGGTATCAGAAATTCAGAAAGGGCTTGAAGAGGTTGTTAACAGAAAGAAAGCGGAGGAAGTTGCGAAACTCTCGGGGGCATCCACATCCGCCCAACCGGCAAAAAGTAATCCATATACTACTAATCCTTATACTCAGGAAAGCAAACCTCCCACTTTCTGGGAACTTATTCAGGGACTGTTTGCGCTCACTTTTATTGTATGGCTTTATGCTAAATATAAAAAATGGAGAGGAAATTCATCTTCCGGCGGTGGCTTCTTTTCCCGTTCAGGATATTCAGGTAATAATGTTTATATAAACAATTCGAACAATAACTGGGGTTCGGGCCGAAGAAGCTTTTTTAGCAGCTCTTCGTCACGGTCATGGAGTAGTGGCTCTTCCGGTAGCTCTTCATCCGGAAGTTCTTCATCAGGTAGTTCATCATCTGGCGGTTCTTCGGGCAGCTATGGCGGCGGCAGCTCAAGCGGTGGCGGCGCCAGCGGCAGTTGGTAGTAAAAAAGTTCCCGGTTCCCGGGTTCCTGTTCCCGGTTTCAGAAAAACAGGTTAATTGCTTACGGGTAAACCGGCAACAGGTAACAGGTAACTGGTAACGGGTAACCGGTAACTGGTAACCGGCATCCGGTAACAAAACAGGCTGCCCCTTTCGGATGCAGCCCGTTTACTTATAACTTATTACTTAAAACTTACAACTTAAAACCCCTTCTGATTTTCTCCGATCTTCGAATTAATATAATCTATCTGCTCCTGCATAGCCGTTTTGTCTACAGCCTGGGAAGCAGCTTGTTTTTTCTTTATAACTCCTTTCAGCAGATTGTTTACATAAGGCACCAAACCATAGGGAGCCAGTATATCTCTGAATTCGATCACCATGTCAACACCCGATTTTAATTTTTTGGTGTCTTTCACCACACCCAAAAATTCGCAGAATGGTTGCAGTAAGTTGAATTTTGCCTGTGATAACGGCATATTGTCGAATGCTTTGGCAATGATATCAAAGCCGCTTTCATCGCCCGATTTAACCAATATGGTGGTCATGCTTTCAACCAGTTTGCCTTTGGCCGGGTTGCGGGCCAGTATTTTGGCTTCGGCCACTGCACTGGCGCTGTCTAATTTAAACAGGGCGTCAAGTGAGGTGCCGGCTACGGTATACGACGAATCGTTCACGTGCTTTACAAAAAGCGATTTGTAAGTTGGGTTATTATAATTACCCAGTGTTGCCAAAGCTGCTGCGCGAACAGTTGCTTTGGGATCGTGTTGCGCTATATCGGTCAGTATGGGTTCGGCTTCTTTTTTAATCGTTTCGTTTTTCAGGTCAAGCTTGCCGATGGCAAAATTGCGAAGGCCGAAGTATTTATCTTTTAATGCCTGAACCATCAGTTCTGCCGCTTTGGGGTTATCCTGGTTGCGGCTGGCGAAATCAATCGCTTCACGGCGATCGAGGTACAGACCTGCATATTTGTATTGATGAATGAAATTTTCTAAAGTCTTATTGTCTTTCTTTTCGGTGAGCAACGTTTTATCGCCGTCAACATTTACCAGGTCGGGGCGAATGGTGTAATGGAAGGTGAAGGTGTCGGTTTTGTCGTTAACCCAAACATTGTGACGAACTTTTTGCGCTCCGTTGTAAATGTCAATGGCAATAGGCAATACAAAGGTTTTATCACCAGCCTGTGTTTGTTTGATGATTACCTGTACGGTTTTGGCGTTATCGTCGTACGCATAGTCGATCGTTAATTTGGGATGTCCTGCGCCATAATACCATTGGTTCCAGTACCAGTTCATGTCTTTACCGGTTACTTCTTCAAAAGCCAGTCGCAGCTGGTGGGCTTCGCCCGTTTTAAATTTGTTGGTAGTGAGGTACAGATTCAGTGATTTAAAGAAAGCGCTGTCGCCAACATAATTGCGCAGCATGTGTAAAATGCGTCCGCCTTTGTTGTAGCTAACGGCATCGAACATGGCTTCTTTGTCGTTGTAATAAAAGCGAACCAGGTCTTTCTTTTCGCTCTGGCTTTGCAGGTAGCCCTGCATGTCGCCATAGTTTTGGGCGTCGCCGGCATCTTTGCCATATTTATATTCATCCCACAATGTTTCGCTGTAGTTGGCGAAAGATTCGTTCAGGGTAAGGTTGCTCCAGCTTTCGCAGGTAACCAGGTCGCCAAACCACTGGTGAAACAGTTCATGGGCGATGGTGCTTTCCCAGCCGTTGCCATCAACCAGTTCACGCGCATCCTGCTGGGCGCTTTCCTGGTGCAGGGTAGCGGTGGTATTTTCCATAGCGCCGCTAACATAATCGCGTCCTACGATCTGTGAATATTTTACCCAGGGGTATTCAACACCCAGCACCTTCGAATAAAAAGCGATCATTTCGGGCGTATGGCCGAATATTTTACGGGCTACAGAGGCGTATTCTTTTTCAACATAATAATTTACTTCTTTGCCTTTGTACGAATCTTTTATAACAGCATAATCGCCAACGCCCATAAAAAACAGGTAGGGGGCATGGGGCTGGTCCATTTTCCAGGTATCGGTACGGCTGCCGTTGGCATTGTTCTTTTGTGATATCAGTTTACCGTTCGACAGCGTTACATATTTTGCCGGAACGGTCATTGTTATTTCATCGGTTGTTTTCTGGTCGGGTTTGTCTATAGTGGGGCACCATACCGAAGTAGCCTCCGTTTCGCCCTGCGTCCATATTTGTGTGGGTTTATCTTTTTCTTCACCCCGGGGATTTATAAAATACAGTCCTTTGGCGTCGGTTATGGCTGCGCTGCCCTGTACTTTAACTTCATCGGGTTTGGCGGTGTAATCTATGAACACTGTATACTGCTCGCCGCCTTTATACGTTTTATCGAGGTGTATGTTCAATATCCATCCGTCGTATTCGTATTTCAGCGGAAGGGTAGAAGTACCTTTTATCAGTGCTACTTTGTGGATATCCATGCCCTTGGCATCTAATGCCAGAGAATCTGTGGCATAAAAATGGGGTACTAATGTTATCCAGGCTTTGCCATTCATATATGACTTGCTGTAGTCGAAATTTACATCCAGTTTGGTATGAACAAGGTCATTAATGCGTGGGGCGCTGGCTCGGTACACCTTTTTCCAGGAGGTATCCTGTGGGGCTTCCTCCTGTTGTTGTGCCATCAGCGGGGCCAGGGTTCCAAGGGCCAGTAAAACTGATAAAAGCTTCTTCATATTGAAAATTTAGAATTTAAGAGGCGTAAAGATATGAGTAGGGTTGCTTAATAATTGTAAAAAAAAGTATAAGTGGCGGCGATGAAAAGCCAAATAAGTAGATTTGCTTTTATGAACAATCCATACCGCGTTATAAAAAAGCTTGCTTTTGTAACAGGGTTGTGTATAGTTTCATGTACAACAGCACTGGCGCAACAATCATCATTATATATATATCTGCAGTCTGATAACCAGCCTTTCTATGTGCAGATGGGCGATAAAGTGTATAGTTCTTCGGCTATAGGACATCTGGTTATTCCCGGTTTGCAGGAAAACACGTGTAATTTTGAAGTGGGTTTTCCACAGCATGCATCCCGCCCGCAGCACTTTTCAATTCCCCTTAAAAGCAAAGACCATGGTTTCCATCTGGTAAAATCCGGTTCCGATTGGGCTTTATACGACTGGCAAAACCAGGAAACCATAAAACCTTTAAAGGAATCTTCGGGCGGTACCTCCCTGTTATATGGTGAGCGTAAAAAAGACGATGCATTTGCCACCCTGATGGCGGCCGTGGTAAATGATTCAGCCGTTTTATATACTTCTATAGTTAAGAAAGAGCCCGAACCTGTTCCCTCAATTGCCGGAACAAACGAAAAAGATCAAACCGAAAAACAACCGGTAACTAAAGCGGAAGAAAAACCGGTGGTTAATCCCTGGCAGGCCGATATCGAAGCCAACTTAAAAAAAGCAGAAACGGCGCCTGTTACCACCCGGTCGTCAACCGATAGCAGCGCCCGGCAGGTAAAAACCGAACCGGTTACCCGTGATATCGAAACCGCAGCCAACAGTGTTATTGGCGAGCCTGCCGCAAAGGATACGCTGGCAACAAAATACAACCCCAAAGAAACTCCGCTCACCAAAAAAACGGTGGTAAAGGACAATGTGGTTAAAATACAGCAGCAAACCAAAGACGGTGAAACAAAAATGGTGTTTGTCGACAGCAGCCAGTCGCCAGCCGATGTGGTAACCGTATATATTGCCGAAGAAAAAACAACCACTCAAACGCAGGAGCCGGCCGGTCAGCCCGCCGATAACAATCCTGTAATTGTTGCCAAACCAGGCGATGTAGCCGAAAATACCAAAAAGGACTCAGCGAAAAATAATACCGGTTCTGCCCCTGCCAAACAGGATGTTACCGAAGCGGTGAAACCCGAAAACCCGGCTAAAAAAGAAGCTGAAAAAACCGATAATCCTCCGGCTGCAGCAAAGCAGGAGGTGGTTGAAACAAAGAAAGATGACGAACCCAAAAAGGAACTTTCAAAACAGGAAATTGCAGAACAGATAAAAAAAGAAACCTGGCGTTCTTCTACCCCTGAAAAAAAGCCAACGGATACGGTTACTATCATTCTCGAATCGCGCCAGATGAAAAAAGATGGTGATGGCAAGGCAAAGCCCGACGCTCCCAAACCGTTGTATCAACCGAAACAGGTTGTGCAAACCGAACCGGCAAAAAAAGTAACGACCGATACTACTACCGTTCAAATTACAACCGCTGCCAAACAGGAGCCGGCGATAGTAGCCAAATCGGTAAACGATAAGCCCGAAAACGACGATAAACCTGTTGTTAAAACCGAACCTGCCAAAGCCGATCCTGAAAAGAAAGGGGTTACGGAACCGGCTAAACCTGATACCGAAAAGAAAACAGGTACTGAACCCGTAACAGGTAAGAAAGAGGCTGATGTTGCACAGCAGACTACGCAACAGGCTCCCAAAGCTATATATGAACCGAAGTCTGCCACCGATTCAGCGAAAAAGACGGTTGAACCCGAAACGAAAATAGATACTGCCGCAAAAAAGCAGGATGAATCTTTGTACAAGCCAAAACCCGCCGTTCCCGAAAAGAAACCTGAAGAAAAGAAACCCGAGGCTTCAAAGCAGCTGGTGATGCTCAATTCAGACTGTGTGCGTTTGGCAACAGATAATGATGTAGACAAGCTGCGGGTTAAAATGCTGGCCGAAAACGACATTCAAAAAAGAGTGACCATAGCCAATAAATCATTCAAAACCATGTGTTTGTACGCCAGGCAAATAAAGGCGTTAACCGAATTGTTCCCTACCGACGAAAATAAATATTCGTTCCTGCAGATGGCCTATCCTTTTGCAGCAGATATCGCCAACTTTAAGCAGCTGTACGAATTGTTTGCCGATGCCGCCTACCAGGCTAAGTTTAAAACGATGGTGCATTTACAGTAGGCAATAATCAATGTTTGTGCCCGCTCGGATGACCCGGTCGGACGGGGTTTGAGGTTTTTGCCCGCCCGGATGACCCGGTCGGACGGGGTTTGAAGTTGCTGCCGCGCTTTTGAGTTTCATTATTAAGATCAAACACCTTAACAGTTTAACAGGATCAGGATTGCACGGCAGGAATCATCAAAAGAACCACAAACTACAAACCTCAAACAATAAAACTGTCCTGTGCCTGCAACTTTCCAATCTTTTAATTACTCACTCCCGTAGGGTTTCCGTGGGTTTATCTATTGCCTTTTGCCGATTGCTTTTTGTCAATTGCCTGTTGCTTATTGCCAATTGCCAATTTACCTTTTGCTTATTGCCCATTGCCGGGGTGCGCTTCCTTCGGGTTGTGGTGGGGTTTCCGTGGGTTTGTGGTCGTATTGTGGTCGTATTGCCTTGCCCTCATGGTGCCCCCTTAGGGCACAAAAAGGGCAACAAAAGGGCACGGCAATAGCATCCAAATACGAACGGGAGGGCACGAAGAGGGCACCGCGAGGGCAACAGGGGGGCACCAAAAGGGCAAGCGGAGGGCAACAAAAGGGCACGAAGAGGGCACCACGAAGGCACGCAGGGGGCACGCGGAGGGCAACAACTACTTTCTATTGTATTGTAAAACAATGTATTGCAGTTACGGGCGATAATAAACAGATTCTATTGTATTAAAAATCAATAATATGCAAGCGGTTAGCTGATCCTGTTGCCTGTGTCATTTACTCATCTTCAATATTCGCAACATCATTTTCGGGCTGTTTTATCAGGGTGGCAATGGGAGCGGTGCTGATTTACTGCTGAAGTATCCGGGAAAACCCGAAACGCAGATGACTGTTAACAATCGGCAAGGCGTTCTACTTCCTCGAAGCATGCCACACTTGTACCCCACACCCGGTAACTGGTAACCGGTATCCGGTATCCGGTATCCGGCAACTGGTACCCGGCAACCGGCAACCAGTAACCTGAAACCTGTAACCTGCAACCTGTAACCTGTAACTTGTAACCTGTAACTTCCCCCAACCTCAAATTTTCCCGTATTGCGCCTTGAACCTTGAACCCTGAACCCTGAACCCTGAACCTTACCTGTCCTCAAAGCTTAGAAAAGGCCAATCCTTTATGCCTTGATGTCTTTTTGCCTTTTTTGAACCTTGTGCCTTGCCCGTTGCCAATTGCCAATTGCTTTCTATCTTGCCCCCATGAACCGTTATTTTTTGGAAGTGGCCTATAAAGGATCCCGCTACGCCGGATCGCAGGTGCAGGCCAATGCGGTAACCGTACAGGCCGAGCTGGAAAAGGCACTCGAAACATATTTTCGCCGCCGGATCGAGCTAACCGGCTCTTCGCGCACCGATACCGGAGTGCATGCCCGCCAGAATTTTTACCATTTCGATTGGCCGGAGGCCATCAACCCCAAATCGATTTATAACCTCAACGCCATTTTGCCGCCTGATATATCCGTTGCTCAATTGATACCCGTACCTGCCACCGCCCATTGCCGGTTCGATGCCATAGCCCGTGAATATGAGTACTTTATATATCAGGTTAAGGACCCTTTTTTATACGACCGCGCCTGGTTCTTTCCTTACACCCTCGACCTGAAGGCGCTGCAGACAGCCGCCGGAGTAGTGGGGGAGTATACCGACTTTACCTCGTTCTCGAAACGCAATTCGCAGGTAAAAACTTTCAACTGCCACATCCTGTATAGCGAGTGGGAACAGAGGGGAAGTTGTACCGTTTACCGGGTTAAAGCCAACCGGTTTTTGAGGGGTATGGTGCGTGGTTTGGTGGGTACCATGTTGCAGGTTGGAAGGGGCAAAATAACCATTGAACAGTTCAAAGAAATCATTGAAGCGAGGAACTGTACCAGGGCCGATTTTTCGGTGCCCGGACATGGTTTGTTTTTGCAAAAAGTACAGTACCCTGATCGTTATTTTTTTTGATGAATAAAATGTTAAAATCGGTTTTGCGTCTTAGTTAGATATATTACATGCACATGTTAACGATAGTTAGTTTGAAATTTTTTCTATGATGAAGTTGCTGAAAAATAATTATTCTGCTGAAACCCTTATGGCGCGGGTGTTTTACAGGAATGCAGAAAATAAAAGCAAAAATTATTTGGTAAGAATTTAAACACCCCTATCTTTGCGGCCCGCTTTACAAAAAAGCACATAACACAGAAGCTCTTTACATAGAAAGTTTACCAGCTGCAGATATAAAATGAGCAAAGAATACAGAAGAAAAAAGATGAAAAAAAGTTTGGTGGTGAGAATGAAATGAGCTTATCTTTGCAGCCCGGTTAAAACGAAGCTCTTCACTTAATATTGCATCGAAATCAGCGAAAAAGAAATTGTGAAAAATGAAGAAAAAAATTTGATGCGAATAACAATAACCACTACCTTTGCAGCCCCAATCGAAAAACGGGGTAAGCGAAAAAGGAAAGAGAAAGAAAAAGAGGATAAGATAAGGTAGAGTGAGAGCAAAATAACAACAGTAGATAATACGATTGAAGAGATAGGAAAGAGGTAAAGAAAAGATAATAAATCGATATTAAAGTTCTTTGAAAGTTTGGAAGCAACAGCACTTAGATAGGAATATCTAAGGTAAGGTTAGCGAATCTGAAAAAATTACACGAACACAAACGTTAATTTTCCAAGAGAAAAATTAGCTAAGTGATCAAAACTCATTTACAATGGAGAGTTTGATCCTGGCTCAGGATGAACGCTAGCGGCAGGCTTAATACATGCAAGTCGTGGGGCAGCGCAGTGTAGCAATACATGGGCGGCGACCGGCAAACGGGTGCGGAACACGTACGCAACCTTCCCAAAACTGGTGAATAGCCTTTCGAAAGAGAGATTAATACACCGTAACTTAATGAAGTGGCATCACTTTATTAATATAGCTCCGGCGGTTTTGGATGGGCGTGCGCCTGATTAGGTAGTTGGCGGGGTAACGGCCCACCAAGCCTACGATCAGTAACTGGTGTGAGAGCACGACCAGTCACACGGGCACTGAGACACGGGCCCGACTCCTACGGGAGGCAGCAGTAAGGAATATTGGTCAATGGACGCAAGTCTGAACCAGCCATGCCGCGTGGAGGATGAAGGTCCTCTGGATTGTAAACTTCTTTTATCGGAGAAGAAACCCTCGCATTCTTGCGGGGTTGACGGTACCCGATGAATAAGCACCGGCTAACTCCGTGCCAGCAGCCGCGGTAATACGGAGGGTGCAAGCGTTATCCGGATTCACTGGGTTTAAAGGGTGCGTAGGTGGGCTAGTAAGTCCGTGGTGAAATCCCCGAGCTTAACTCGGGAACTGCCGTGGATACTATTAGTCTTGAATATCGTGGAGGTAAGCGGAATATGTCATGTAGCGGTGAAATGCTTAGATATGACATAGAACACCGATAGCGGAGGCAGCTTACTACGCGATTATTGACACTGAGGCACGAAAGCGTGGGGATCAAACAGGATTAGATACCCTGGTAGTCCACGCCCTAAACGATGGATACTCGACATACGCGATACACTGTGTGTGTCTGAGCGAAAGCATTAAGTATCCCACCTGGGAAGTACGACCGCAAGGTTGAAACTCAAAGGAATTGGCGGGGGTCCGCACAAGCGGTGGAGCATGTGGTTTAATTCGATGATACGCGAGGAACCTTACCTGGGCTAGAATGCTGGTGGACCGTGGGTGAAAGCTCACTTTGTAGCAATACACCGCCAGTAAGGTGCTGCATGGCTGTCGTCAGCTCGTGCCGTGAGGTGTTGGGTTAAGTCCCGCAACGAGCGCAACCCCCATCATTAGTTGCCATCAGGTAAAGCTGGGAACTCTAATGAAACTGCCGTCGCAAGACGTGAGGAAGGAGGGGATGATGTCAAGTCATCATGGCCTTTATGCCCAGGGCTACACACGTGCTACAATGGGAAGGACAAAGGGCTGCCACTTGGCGACAAGGAGCTAATCCCAAAAACCTTCTCTCAGTTCAGATCGCAGTCTGCAACTCGACTGCGTGAAGCTGGAATCGCTAGTAATCGTATATCAGCAATGATACGGTGAATACGTTCCCGGACCTTGCACACACCGCCCGTCAAGCCATGGAAGCCGGGTGTACCTAAAGTCGGTAACCGCAAGGAGCCGCCTAGGGTAAAACTGGTGACTGGGGCTAAGTCGTAACAAGGTAGCCGTATCGGAAGGTGCGGCTGGAATACCTCCTTTTTAGAGACTACGCTAAACCAATTTTTAGCTGTTGCTTCTTCCAACTTTCAATAAGATCAAAAAGTTCTTTAAATAGTAACCCGATTAAAAGGGGTTACGGTATAGATCCGTAGCTCAGCCTGGTTAGAGCACTACACTGATAATGTAGGGGTCACCAGTTCAAATCTGGTCGGGTCTACTGAAAATGAATTAGCCAATTTGAAATGTGCTAATTTGAAAGTGACTAGCAAGATGAAAGTCGAGTGAATAATTTTCAAATTTTCAAATTACCTCATTGTCAAATTAGATGGGGGGTTAGCTCAGTTGGCTAGAGCATCTGCCTTGCACGCAGAGGGTCATCGGTTCGACTCCGATATCCTCCACAAAAGCTGAAAGCGTAACGCATAACGCGGAACGCCAAAGACAAAAAGAAGTTCTTTAGATACTGATGTGACGTAATGGTCTGTAAGGTTCGTAGCCTTAACATCAACAACAAACTCGACTATCTCGAAAGAGATTGAGAGTTCCCAACTCGGCCTTTATGGGTCAGCGGGGTAGTTCTTTGACATATTGGGAGTAAATATTTATAGTTGTAAATGACGAGTAAAAGTAATTAACTCTTTTAAAGCACTTAAGGGCGTATGGTGGATGCCTTGGCTCTGAGAGACGATGAAGGACGTGGTAAGCTGCGATAAGCTTCGGGGAGCTGCACACAAGCGTTATATCCGAAGATTTCCGAATGGGACAACCCGGTACACTGAAGGTGTATCACTCCGCAAGGAGAGTCAACCCTCTGAACTGAAACATCTAAGTAGGAGGAGGAAAAGAAAATAATAATGATTCCCCAAGTAGTGGCGAGCGAAAAGGGAACAGCCCAAACCGCAATAGCGTGCTGTTGCGGGGTTGTAGGACCACATTTAGAAACTGACATCAAGCTGAACCTTCTGGAAAGTTGGGCCATAGCAGGTGATAGCCCTGTAAGCGGAAATTGTCAGGGACGAGTGGTATCCTGAGTAAGGCGGGACCGGAGGAATCCTGCCTGAATCTGCCGGCACCATCCGGTAAGGCTAAATACTTCTCAGAGACCGATAGTGAACCAGTACCGTAAGGGAAAGGTGAAAAGCACCCTAAACAAGGGAGTGAAATAGTACCTGAAACCGTGCGCCTACAAGCGGTCGGAGTCCGTAAGGATGACGGCGTGCCTTTTGCATAATGAGCCTACGAGTTACTCCTCACTGGCGAGGTTAAGTTCTTAAGTAACGGAGCCGTAGCGAAAGCGAGTCCGAATAGGGCGCTTAGTCAGTGGGGGTAGACGCGAAACTTTGTGATCTATCCATGGGCAGGTTGAAGTGACGGTAACACGTCATGGAGGACCGAACTCATTAGCGTTGAAAAGCTATGGGATGACCTGTGGATAGGGGTGAAAGGCCAATCAAACTGAGAGATAGCTCGTTCTCCCCGAAATGTTTTTAGGAACAGCCTCGGATATAGATGTTTGCTAGAGGTAGAGCTACTGATTGGGCTAGGGGGCTTCACCGCCTACCAAACCCTGACAAACTCCGAATGCTAGCAAATTTCTCCGGGAGTGAGGCTGCGGGTGCTAAGATCCGTGGCCGAGAGGGAAATAACCCAGATTAGCAGCTAAGGTCCCTAAGCGTATGTTAAGTTGATCAAACGAGGTGGGACTTCTATAACAGCCAGGATGTTGGCTTGGAAGCAGCCATTCATTTAAAGAGTGCGTAACAGCTCACTGGTCGAGAGGTCCTGCACGGAAAATAATCGGGCATCAAACATACCACCGAAGCTCTAAGATGCATACTACGTATGTATTCGGTAGGGGAGCATTCTGAACAGCGTCGAAGGTGTACGGCGACGTATGCTGGAGCGTTCAGAAAAGAAAATGTAGGCATAAGTAGCGATAAAAGTAGTGAAAAACTACTTCACCGTAAGACTAAGGGTTCCTGATCAACGTTAATCGGATCAGGGTTAGTCGGGTCCTTAGGCGAACCCGAAAGGGGCAGCTGATGGAAAACTGGTTAATATTCCAGTACTCGCTTTAGTTTCGATGGGGTGACGCAGAAGTGAACGACACACGATGGAAACGGTATTCCACGTTTAAGTACGTAGCTATAGGCTTTACAGGCAAATCCGTAGAGTTTGGCGAAATACGAAAGTATATGAGGGCTTCGGCCTGATTGAGTGTCCTAATAGCTGCCAAGAAAAACCCCTAAGGTTAGGCTAAAGCGACCCGTACCGCAAACCGACACAGGTAGTCGAGGCGAATAGCCTAAGGTGCTCGGGTGAGCCGTGGAGAAGGAACTAGGCAAACTGTGGCTGTAACTTCGGGATAAAGCCAACCACCTTCTGGGTGGTCTCAGTAAAATGGTTCAACCAACTGTTTAACAAAAACACAGGGCCCTGCAAAATCGTAAGATGACGTATAGAGCCTGATACCTGCCCGGTGCTGGAAGGTTAAGGAAGGGTGTTCGGCGCAAGCCAAAGCTCCTGACTGAAGCCCCAGTAAACGGCGGCCGTAACTATAACGGTCCTAAGGTAGCGAAATTCCTTGTCGGGTAAGTTCCGACCTGCACGAATGGTCTAATGAGTTGAACACTGTCTCCTCCACGAGCCCGGCGAAATTGTAGTATCGGTGAAGATGCCGGTTACCCGTCACGGGACGGAAAGACCCCGTGAACCTTCACTACAACTTTGCATTGATTTTGAGCAAACGATGTGTAGAATAGTTGGGACGCTATGAAGCGCTGGCGCTAGTCGGTGTGGAGCGGTCGTTGAAATACCAACCTTCGTTTGCTTAGAGTCTAATCCCTTGCGGGAAACAGTGCATGGTGGGTAGTTTGACTGGGGTGGTCGCCTCCTAAAAAGTAACGGAGGCTTGCAAAGGTTCCCTCAGTACGGTTGGTAATCGTACGCAGAGCGCATTAGTATAAGGGAGCTTGACTGTGAGACAGACAAGTCTAGCAGGGTCGAAAGACGGCTAAAGTGATCCGGTGGTTCTGCATGGAAGGGCCATCGCTCAAAGGATAAAAGGTACTCCGGGGATAACAGGCTGATCTCCCCCAAGAGCTCATATCGACGGGGAGGTTTGGCACCTCGATGTCGGTTCGTCACATCCTGGGGCTGGAGAAGGTCCCAAGGGTTCGGCTGTTCGCCGATTAAAGTGGCACGTGAACTGGGTTCAGAACGTCGCAAGACAGTTCGGTCCCTATCTGTGATGGGCGTTAGAATATTGAGTGGACATGACCTTAGTACGAGAGGACCGGGTCGTACGGACCGCTGGTGTATCTGTTGTGCCGCCAGGTGCAATGCAGAGTAGCTATGTCCGGCCAGGATAAACGCTGAAAGCATCTAAGCGTGAAACCTTCCACAAGATGAGTATTCTTTTAAGGGTCGTCAAAGACGATGACGTTGATAGGCTACAGATGTACAGCTGGTAACAGCAAAGTCGAGTAGTACTAATTACCCGTACGCTTTAATTTTTTTTAAAACAATTTTGTATATAATATTTTATTGTTTGTTACAGTTGCTCGCATTTACAACTTCCCAATATGACCTTATTAAATATGCACAACGCCAAACGCGTAACGCAAAACGCCCAAACCTAAGGTTTTAAGCGTTCAGCGTTAAGCCTTCAGCGTTCAGCGTATAAACGTCTTATGGTGGTTTTACCGAGGGTGTTCACCTCTTCCCATCCCGAACAGAGAAGTTAAGCCCCTCATGGCCGATGGTACTGCACAAAAATGCGGGAGAGTAGGTAGCTGCCATATTCTTTTAAAAAGCCTTTTAAACTTGTGTTTAAAAGGCTTTTTGCTTTTATATATATAGACGGCAGTCGGTAACTTAAAGCAACCGGCAGCCAGCAGAGAGAGAAAAAAAACAAAAAAGTTCTTCGAAAAAATAAAGAAAAGATTTGGTGGAATAAGTGAAACCCTTAACTTTGCACCCCCAATCGAAAGTGACTGAGAAAAGAGAAAAAGTGAAAGAGAATAAGAGGATGAAGCGTTGAAAATTAAGTTCTTAAAAAATCAGAATAAATTTGGCAGATTGATAGAAACTCTTACCTTTGCAACCCGAATCGAAAAAGGGATAGCGAAAGAGAAAAGAGAAAGAGGATGAAAGAAGAAAAGAGGAGAGAGGAAGCGTGAGAAAACAACAATGACATTACGATTTTGAGTGAGTAGGAAAAGTGAGAGAGAATAAATAAAAGATAGTAATTAAAGTTCTTTGAAAGTTTGGAAGCAACAGCACTTAGATAGGAATATCTAAGGTAAGGTTAGCGAATCTGAAAAAATTACACGAACACAAACGTTAATTTTCCAAGAGAAAAATTAGCTAAGTGATCAAAACTCATTTACAATGGAGAGTTTGATCCTGGCTCAGGATGAACGCTAGCGGCAGGCTTAATACATGCAAGTCGTGGGGCAGCGCAGTGTAGCAATACATGGGCGGCGACCGGCAAACGGGTGCGGAACACGTACGCAACCTTCCCAAAACTGGTGAATAGCCTTTCGAAAGAGAGATTAATACACCGTAACTTAATGAAGTGGCATCACTTTATTAATATAGCTCCGGCGGTTTTGGATGGGCGTGCGCCTGATTAGGTAGTTGGCGGGGTAACGGCCCACCAAGCCTACGATCAGTAACTGGTGTGAGAGCACGACCAGTCACACGGGCACTGAGACACGGGCCCGACTCCTACGGGAGGCAGCAGTAAGGAATATTGGTCAATGGACGCAAGTCTGAACCAGCCATGCCGCGTGGAGGATGAAGGTCCTCTGGATTGTAAACTTCTTTTATCGGAGAAGAAACCCTCGCATTCTTGCGGGGTTGACGGTACCCGATGAATAAGCACCGGCTAACTCCGTGCCAGCAGCCGCGGTAATACGGAGGGTGCAAGCGTTATCCGGATTCACTGGGTTTAAAGGGTGCGTAGGTGGGCTAGTAAGTCCGTGGTGAAATCCCCGAGCTTAACTCGGGAACTGCCGTGGATACTATTAGTCTTGAATATCGTGGAGGTAAGCGGAATATGTCATGTAGCGGTGAAATGCTTAGATATGACATAGAACACCGATAGCGGAGGCAGCTTACTACGCGATTATTGACACTGAGGCACGAAAGCGTGGGGATCAAACAGGATTAGATACCCTGGTAGTCCACGCCCTAAACGATGGATACTCGACATACGCGATACACTGTGTGTGTCTGAGCGAAAGCATTAAGTATCCCACCTGGGAAGTACGACCGCAAGGTTGAAACTCAAAGGAATTGGCGGGGGTCCGCACAAGCGGTGGAGCATGTGGTTTAATTCGATGATACGCGAGGAACCTTACCTGGGCTAGAATGCTGGTGGACCGTGGGTGAAAGCTCACTTTGTAGCAATACACCGCCAGTAAGGTGCTGCATGGCTGTCGTCAGCTCGTGCCGTGAGGTGTTGGGTTAAGTCCCGCAACGAGCGCAACCCCCATCATTAGTTGCCATCAGGTAAAGCTGGGAACTCTAATGAAACTGCCGTCGCAAGACGTGAGGAAGGAGGGGATGATGTCAAGTCATCATGGCCTTTATGCCCAGGGCTACACACGTGCTACAATGGGAAGGACAAAGGGCTGCCACTTGGCGACAAGGAGCTAATCCCAAAAACCTTCTCTCAGTTCAGATCGCAGTCTGCAACTCGACTGCGTGAAGCTGGAATCGCTAGTAATCGTATATCAGCAATGATACGGTGAATACGTTCCCGGACCTTGCACACACCGCCCGTCAAGCCATGGAAGCCGGGTGTACCTAAAGTCGGTAACCGCAAGGAGCCGCCTAGGGTAAAACTGGTGACTGGGGCTAAGTCGTAACAAGGTAGCCGTATCGGAAGGTGCGGCTGGAATACCTCCTTTTTAGAGACTACGCTAAACCAATTTTTAGCTGTTGCTTCTTCCAACTTTCAATAAGATCAAAAAGTTCTTTAAATAGTAACCCGATTAAAAGGGGTTACGGTATAGATCCGTAGCTCAGCCTGGTTAGAGCACTACACTGATAATGTAGGGGTCACCAGTTCAAATCTGGTCGGGTCTACTGAAAATGAATTAGCCAATTTGAAATGTGCTAATTTGAAAGTGACTAGCAAGATGAAAGTCGAGTGAATAATTTTCAAATTTTCAAATTACCTCATTGTCAAATTAGATGGGGGGTTAGCTCAGTTGGCTAGAGCATCTGCCTTGCACGCAGAGGGTCATCGGTTCGACTCCGATATCCTCCACAAAAGCTGAAAGCGTAACGCATAACGCGGAACGCCAAAGACAAAAAGAAGTTCTTTAGATACTGATGTGACGTAATGGTCTGTAAGGTTCGTAGCCTTAACATCAACAACAAACTCGACTATCTCGAAAGAGATTGAGAGTTCCCAACTCGGCCTTTATGGGTCAGCGGGGTAGTTCTTTGACATATTGGGAGTAAATATTTATAGTTGTAAATGACGAGTAAAAGTAATTAACTCTTTTAAAGCACTTAAGGGCGTATGGTGGATGCCTTGGCTCTGAGAGACGATGAAGGACGTGGTAAGCTGCGATAAGCTTCGGGGAGCTGCACACAAGCGTTATATCCGAAGATTTCCGAATGGGACAACCCGGTACACTGAAGGTGTATCACTCCGCAAGGAGAGTCAACCCTCTGAACTGAAACATCTAAGTAGGAGGAGGAAAAGAAAATAATAATGATTCCCCAAGTAGTGGCGAGCGAAAAGGGAACAGCCCAAACCGCAATAGCGTGCTGTTGCGGGGTTGTAGGACCACATTTAGAAACTGACATCAAGCTGAACCTTCTGGAAAGTTGGGCCATAGCAGGTGATAGCCCTGTAAGCGGAAATTGTCAGGGACGAGTGGTATCCTGAGTAAGGCGGGACCGGAGGAATCCTGCCTGAATCTGCCGGCACCATCCGGTAAGGCTAAATACTTCTCAGAGACCGATAGTGAACCAGTACCGTAAGGGAAAGGTGAAAAGCACCCTAAACAAGGGAGTGAAATAGTACCTGAAACCGTGCGCCTACAAGCGGTCGGAGTCCGTAAGGATGACGGCGTGCCTTTTGCATAATGAGCCTACGAGTTACTCCTCACTGGCGAGGTTAAGTTCTTAAGTAACGGAGCCGTAGCGAAAGCGAGTCCGAATAGGGCGCTTAGTCAGTGGGGGTAGACGCGAAACTTTGTGATCTATCCATGGGCAGGTTGAAGTGACGGTAACACGTCATGGAGGACCGAACTCATTAGCGTTGAAAAGCTATGGGATGACCTGTGGATAGGGGTGAAAGGCCAATCAAACTGAGAGATAGCTCGTTCTCCCCGAAATGTTTTTAGGAACAGCCTCGGATATAGATGTTTGCTAGAGGTAGAGCTACTGATTGGGCTAGGGGGCTTCACCGCCTACCAAACCCTGACAAACTCCGAATGCTAGCAAATTTCTCCGGGAGTGAGGCTGCGGGTGCTAAGATCCGTGGCCGAGAGGGAAATAACCCAGATTAGCAGCTAAGGTCCCTAAGCGTATGTTAAGTTGATCAAACGAGGTGGGACTTCTATAACAGCCAGGATGTTGGCTTGGAAGCAGCCATTCATTTAAAGAGTGCGTAACAGCTCACTGGTCGAGAGGTCCTGCACGGAAAATAATCGGGCATCAAACATACCACCGAAGCTCTAAGATGCATACTACGTATGTATTCGGTAGGGGAGCATTCTGAACAGCGTCGAAGGTGTACGGCGACGTATGCTGGAGCGTTCAGAAAAGAAAATGTAGGCATAAGTAGCGATAAAAGTAGTGAAAAACTACTTCACCGTAAGACTAAGGGTTCCTGATCAACGTTAATCGGATCAGGGTTAGTCGGGTCCTTAGGCGAACCCGAAAGGGGCAGCTGATGGAAAACTGGTTAATATTCCAGTACTCGCTTTAGTTTCGATGGGGTGACGCAGAAGTGAACGACACACGATGGAAACGGTATTCCACGTTTAAGTACGTAGCTATAGGCTTTACAGGCAAATCCGTAGAGTTTGGCGAAATACGAAAGTATATGAGGGCTTCGGCCTGATTGAGTGTCCTAATAGCTGCCAAGAAAAACCCCTAAGGTTAGGCTAAAGCGACCCGTACCGCAAACCGACACAGGTAGTCGAGGCGAATAGCCTAAGGTGCTCGGGTGAGCCGTGGAGAAGGAACTAGGCAAACTGTGGCTGTAACTTCGGGATAAAGCCAACCACCTTCTGGGTGGTCTCAGTAAAATGGTTCAACCAACTGTTTAACAAAAACACAGGGCCCTGCAAAATCGTAAGATGACGTATAGAGCCTGATACCTGCCCGGTGCTGGAAGGTTAAGGAAGGGTGTTCGGCGCAAGCCAAAGCTCCTGACTGAAGCCCCAGTAAACGGCGGCCGTAACTATAACGGTCCTAAGGTAGCGAAATTCCTTGTCGGGTAAGTTCCGACCTGCACGAATGGTCTAATGAGTTGAACACTGTCTCCTCCACGAGCCCGGCGAAATTGTAGTATCGGTGAAGATGCCGGTTACCCGTCACGGGACGGAAAGACCCCGTGAACCTTCACTACAACTTTGCATTGATTTTGAGCAAACGATGTGTAGAATAGTTGGGACGCTATGAAGCGCTGGCGCTAGTCGGTGTGGAGCGGTCGTTGAAATACCAACCTTCGTTTGCTTAGAGTCTAATCCCTTGCGGGAAACAGTGCATGGTGGGTAGTTTGACTGGGGTGGTCGCCTCCTAAAAAGTAACGGAGGCTTGCAAAGGTTCCCTCAGTACGGTTGGTAATCGTACGCAGAGCGCATTAGTATAAGGGAGCTTGACTGTGAGACAGACAAGTCTAGCAGGGTCGAAAGACGGCTAAAGTGATCCGGTGGTTCTGCATGGAAGGGCCATCGCTCAAAGGATAAAAGGTACTCCGGGGATAACAGGCTGATCTCCCCCAAGAGCTCATATCGACGGGGAGGTTTGGCACCTCGATGTCGGTTCGTCACATCCTGGGGCTGGAGAAGGTCCCAAGGGTTCGGCTGTTCGCCGATTAAAGTGGCACGTGAACTGGGTTCAGAACGTCGCAAGACAGTTCGGTCCCTATCTGTGATGGGCGTTAGAATATTGAGTGGACATGACCTTAGTACGAGAGGACCGGGTCGTACGGACCGCTGGTGTATCTGTTGTGCCGCCAGGTGCAATGCAGAGTAGCTATGTCCGGCCAGGATAAACGCTGAAAGCATCTAAGCGTGAAACCTTCCACAAGATGAGTATTCTTTTAAGGGTCGTCAAAGACGATGACGTTGATAGGCTACAGATGTACAGCTGGTAACAGCAAAGTCGAGTAGTACTAATTACCCGTACGCTTTAATTTTTTTTAAAACAATTTTGTATATAATATTTTATTGTTTGTTACAGTTGCTCGCATTTACAACTTCCCAATATGACCTTATTAAATATGCACAACGCCAAACGCGTAACGCAAAACGCCCAAACCTAAGGTTTTAAGCGTTCAGCGTTAAGCCTTCAGCGTTCAGCGTATAAACGTCTTATGGTGGTTTTACCGAGGGTGTTCACCTCTTCCCATCCCGAACAGAGAAGTTAAGCCCCTCATGGCCGATGGTACTGCACAAAAATGCGGGAGAGTAGGTAGCTGCCATATTCTTTTAAAAAGCCTTTTAAACTTGTGTTTAAAAGGCTTTTTGCTTTTATAGCCTTTATGCTTAACGCACAACGCTTAATGCATAACGCAAAACCCTGTTATCCTTAAACCTTTCTACAATCTTACCCCTTAGTTAAGCGTTTCAACATACAGCGTTCTGCATTCAGCGTTCAGCGTTTAGCATGCTGGTTCAATTGTACGGTTTGCCAATTCAGCTGAGCAAAAGACAACAGTTTCGCCCTGCTTTTTAATTACATTTGTTGCATGCGAAACCTTTGCCTTTTGTTGATTTCCTGTACCAGTTTTATAGCACAACCGGCATGGCGAAAAATTCAAATCAACGGTACCGCTCAGGGTACTACCTACCACATCACCTATTACAATACCGATAGCTCCGTTACCCGCCAACAGATAGATAGTATTCTTAAAAAAATTGATACATCGCTTTCGGTATACATCCCCCAATCCCTGATCTCGAAATTTAATAATGGCGATACCGGCATTACAATGGATGATCATTTTAAGCAGGTATTGAACAAATCGCTATCCACCTATAAAGAAACTGCAGGTATATTTGATATCACTGTGCTGCCACTGGTGCAGGCATGGGGCTTTGGACCGAAAAAAATAGCTGCATTACCCGATTCGGCCAATGTACAATCACTTAAGAAATGTATAAGTTCTGATTACTTATATACACGCGGCAACAGATTATTGAAACAAAAGCCCTGCGTACAGATCGATGTAAATGGCATTGCCCAGGGATATAGTGTTGATGTGCTGGCCGATTTTCTGGAAGCAAATCACATAAACAATTACATCGTTGAACTCGGTGGCGAAATACGCGTAAAAGGCCGTAAGCAGCCTGAAAACGAAAAAATGAAAATTGGTATTGAAGCACCGGGCGATGATGACTTTCAGCTATCGATGATACAAAAGATCGTTACAACCGAAAGCGGAGCCATTACCACATCGGGCAGTTACCGCAAATTTTATGAAAGCGAAGGCAAAAGAATTTCTCATATCATTGATCCGCGTACCGGATATCCGGCACAAAATGAACTGATCAGTGTTACGGTGTATGCATCTGATGCCATAACAGCCGATGCCTTTGATAATGCACTGATGGTAATGGGCCTGCAAAAAGCATTGCAGTTTGTTGAAGCAAGAAAAGATATATCGGCCCATTTTATTTATCGTACCCCGGCTGGTAAAGTGGCAGATACCGCAAGCAGCCGGTTTTATAAAATTATGCAACCTGCCAGGTTGTAAAGGATACTACGAACAACGGTTTTGATCAATTTATCGTCTTATTTAAAAAAATATTTGATCCTATTGCTATATGAGCAGACGAAAATTTATTAAACAATCTTCATTATTGGCCGGTGGTTTATTATTACAAAATCAGTGGCTGCATGCATTCAATACGCCGGCCGATGCAAAAACATCCATTGGCATCATAGGATGCGGCGATCGCGGTACCGGTATTATGAATATCATGAATGAGCTTACCGACCGGTTTACCATTTCGGCCATTTGCGATGTGCTTGATTTCAGAATTGAAAATGCACAGAAAATAATCCCCGCAGCAAATGCCAAAGTGTATAAGGATTACCGTAAGCTGCTCGATGATAAAAGCATTCAGGCGGTTGTAATTGCCACCCCTTTGAGCGAACATTATCATATTGCAAAAGATGCATTGGCGGCCGGTAAACATGTGTACCTCGAAAAAGCCATGACCTATAACACTGAACAGGCTATTGACCTCGTAAAGCTGGCAAAGGCGAAACCGAACCAGGTTGTTCAGATAGGGCATCAGTACCGCAGCACCCCATTATACTTTAAGGTAAAGGAAATGATCGATAAGGGATACCTGGGAAAGATAGTGCAGATCGATTGCCGCTGGGACCGTAACTGGAACTGGCGTCGACCGGTACCGCCGGGTTATACCGACAAACAGATCAACTGGCGGATGTATAAAGAATATTCAGGCGGGTTGCCGGCCGAACTGCTTTCGCACCAGATGGATTTTATCAACTGGGCCTTCAACACCCATCCCGATGAAGTGCTTGGCACCGGTGGTATAGACTTTTACAAAGACGGCCGCGATACTTACGATAATGTACAGGTGATTTTGCGCTACGCGAAAGAAAACATGATCGGCAATTTCGGGGCCACCTGTGGAAATGCGCACGACGGTTATATTTTCAAAATAAAAGGAACAAAAGGCGCGGTGCATTTGCTGATGCACGATGGTGTTTTTTATCCCGAACCTGCTACGAAAAAAGAACTGGAAACGGTTGATGGCGTTACAGGCGCTACCAAAATTGAATGGAATAAAGAAGGCGGCATTCCTATTATAAAAGAACCGATGAAAGACGGCACCTGGTATGCTTTGCAGGAGTTTCATCAATGCATTACCGAAAAAAAGATGCCCGCATCTAATATCATCACAGGCGCTACAGCAGCCATTTGTGTGCATCTGGCCAATAAAGCCATATTTGATCACACCATTGAAAAGTGGAAACCCGTTTATAACTTTTCGTAAACTATTATACTGACATATGAAAAAAAATTCCTGTATTCTTTTGCTGTTGATGGTTGCAGCATCAGTTGCCACGGCACAATCAAATGGCGGCTGGGTTAATTTGTTCGACGGTAAAACGCTTAACGGCTGGAATAAAATTACCGGTACAGCCGATTATAAAATAGAAGACGGGGCCATTGTTGGTATTACCGTACCTAATTCGCCCAACACTTTTTTGGTTACTGATCAGGAGTACGGCGATTTTGTGCTGGAGCTGGAAGTAAAAATAGAAGATACCACTTCCAATTCAGGCATTCAGTTCAGAAGTCATTATAGCCCCGATAGAGACAATGGAAGGGGAGGAAAGGGCCGCGTATATGGGTATCAGTATGAACTTGACCCCTCACAACGGCGCTGGACAGGTGGTGTTTATGATGAGGCACGTCGCGAATGGTTATATCCTTTATCGTTAAACCCCGGCGCTCAGGATGCATTCAAAACCGGCCAGTATAACAAAGTGCGTATTGAATGTATTGGCAACAATATAAAAACCTGGATCAATGGTAAAGCCGCGGCCTATGTAATTGATACGGTCGACAAAAAAGGATTCATAGCCCTGCAGGTGCATGCCATCCCTAAACCCGAGCTGGCCGGTGAAAAAATATACTGGCGCAACATACGCATTAAAACATCGGGCATAAAACCGGCCCCTTTTGCCAACGGAATTTATGTAGCCAATTTTATTCCCAATAACCTGTCGGATTATGAAAAGAAAGATGGCTGGAAATTATTATTTGATGGCCAAACCAGCAATGGATGGGTGGGCGCCTATAAAACAACCTTCCCTGATAAAGGATGGGAAATTAAAGATGGCATATTGAGGGTGCTGTCGTCGAACGGCGCTGAATCTACCAACGGCGGCGATATTGTAACCAAAGACCAGTACAGCGCGTTCGATCTGTCGTTCGATTTTAAATTCACTCCCGGCGCCAACAGCGGTGTAAAATATTTTGTAACGCTTACTGAAAAAAATGCCGGTTCGGCAATTGGCCTCGAATACCAGGTGCTGGATGATACCCTGCATCCCGATGCCAAACTGGGCCGCGATGGCAACCGTACCCTGGCTTCTTTATACGATTTAATAAAGGCCGATAAACAAAAACGGTTCATACATCAGCCCGGTCAATGGAATACCGGTAGGGTAGTGGTGTTTCCCAACAACCATGTGGTGCATTACCTGAATGGCGTAAAAGTACTTGAATACGACAGGGGCTCGGCCGCCTTTCGCGAGCTGGTGGCTTTGAGTAAGTATAAAGTTTGGAAAGACTTTGGCGAAGCGCCAAAAGGGCATCTGCTGATACAGGACCACGGAAATGAGGTGAGTTACCGGAGTATAAAAATAAAGGTACTGAAGTAAGATAAAAGCGATACAAGCTTATTGAACACCCTGGCAGCATGCGTTCGCCAGGGTTGTTTATTTAAGGGAGTTGCCGTTAAGCATTATTAAAAAAAAGGTCGCCTTTTTACAGGCGACCCTACACTAATCAAATACCATTAACCATTAAACCTTATCCTACTGCAAAGTTGCGAATTAATAATCAATTAAAGAACAAACAGGCACAAAGTTTTTGCACCAATAAATAAATACCAGTAGTAAAAAATAGCTAAATATAGGGAGTTTACGATGCTGCGGCCGCTTACAGGAGCGACAAGTACCTGTTTGCCAATAGTTTTATATCTATTGGATTATTTGAAGGGATCAAAGTCAAAGGCGAAGGCCGGCCTTCTGACTGTTAATAAGTGTATATTTTACAGCGGTATTCTTAATACACTGTCGCTGGTAATGTTTACGGTAATTCTTCGCGACTGGTCGTTGTAATTGATCAGCAGGGTATAGGTTCCGGGCACCTTAATTTCGGGTAGGTAAAAACTGCCCTGCGCATCAGATTGTGCCGCTATATCCTGGTGTTCGTAGGTTCCTTCGGCAATCATTACCATGGCCCCCTCTACCGGTTGACCTGTGGCTGCTTTGTACAATACCCCCTTTACACTTTTGGTAGTAGTTGTCATGTTATAATTGTTGTATTTAATAATCCAGTATAAAACAAGAAAGCAGGAAAGGATAATGGTAAGCACCAGCCATCCATTCCTGCTTTTTTCAATTACATGCCTAAATTTTTCCATGCCTGGATATTATTGAATACCGGCATTACAATTCTTGTGGCTGAATTGCCGGATACTAATCCGTTGGTATGAATGCCTACTGCATACCGATTACCGCTAACATTTATCCAAACCGGTGAGCCGCTTTGGCCTCCCATAGTATCTATTTCATAATAAATTACCCGCGGAGCAACTGATTTGGCCTGGCGCGCCATGAACCATTGTTCGTTACCGCCTTTATCGCCCGGATAACCCGACAAATTGAGGAATGCACTGAGCAGATATGGATTGTCTTTTACAGTAAATCCAAATATACCGGTTTTATCGCCCAGCCTGCTGTTGGCGGGAAGAATGATGCATCCGTAATCATACTCCCTTTTTTTATCATTTACCCAGCCTACTACACTTCTGAACTGGGTGCCAACGCCGGAGCCATAAGGCCGCTGCGTTCCATCCAGGCCAGGAATTACTTCTATGCTTTTCGGCCAGCCACCATGAGCATGCAAATAAACACAGTGACCCGCTGTAATAACCGTGCGGGGAGCTACCAGGAATCCTGTTCCGATCCATTTGGAATTGTCCTGTGCGGTGATGCGTAAAGCACAAACTGCTTTCCATGGGAAGGCTTTAGTAGGGGAGATAGGAGCCCGGTCATCTTCTCCTATGATTACTTCAGAAATGCTTTTTTCAAATAACTCGGGATAACTGGCGAAAAAAGCGTCGCGGGTAAATACAGCTTCACCTTCCTCCTCTATTACTTCTGTCCCGGCTTCTTCCAGACTTTCAGCATACTCCGTTGCGGCTTCTGTTTTTAATTTGTTGTATACCTCTCTGTCGGCTTCTCCTGGTCTGGTAATTTTAAAACCTTCCACCTGCTCAATCTGAGTTTCGGTTTGAGCTTCCGATCGCTGAAATGATGATTGCCCTGGCACCGTTTCAATCCTGCTGGGATTAGAAGCTGTAGCTACCAATGGATCTTTGTCGTTACCATTTTTTGGAGGCCGCATTGTTTCAGAGAAAGATTTTGGCTTCATAAATTCGTTTTTTTGGTTTTGTAATGAGTGCAGAAGCAGACAGGGCATAGCAGTATCAATACTTTCCATGCAAATAAACACCCTTACAGTTTTGTACAGATGTTTGTAATACAAAGCCATTAATTAAGCATGTGAGCCTTTCATTACGTATGAACCAAAAAACCATATCGGGAACGGAGGATGATTTTTTATAAGAGGTGCAGTGATTTAACTGTTTCCATTACCCGAAATTTGAAAAGAGAGAGTGTGTTTTACGCTACGGAGTATTTCGGATAACGTGGGGGGAGGTATTACCTCTTGTTCAGCCCTCACAGGCCTTCTGTGAGGAGAAATCAACACTTTGGACAGTTATGGTTTTCTAAAACTTATAATTACATTTTGCTACTAACCCCTCCACTTCGTGTTTAAAGGTATAGAGTTAATTTTATATTCTACCTGATTTAATATAAAATAATTTTGTATACACAGGATAAAAAATAACAGGTAGAAAGTACATAAATAAAGTAAATCTTAAAATAAATATCGCTAACGGGAATGAAATCATTTGATTGTATACATAATAATATAAACGTTACTAATACACGATAATATCTGATGTTGAACAATTGATTTTTGTTAAGCAAGCTGCATATTTCGGCAAAAAGTTTAAGAGAATAATGTTGCCTCAATGATTGTGAATGGTACACATAAAACGAAAAATCCCCCCGATGCATCGGGGGGATTTTTTCATTACCTAAAAAACAAAACGAATATCAGGAGGAGTGGAAAATCTGTTTGTTATTCTTTATTCTTATCTACAGTAATAACCGGTATTCTTGAACCGTATGATAATAACTTGCGGGTAATACGGTTCCACCAACCTGGCATATGAAATTCTTTAAGCGGGTTGGCCATGATCAAATCGGCATTGATACGCTTCGAAAATTCGAGTGTGCTTTTGGCCAGGTTTTTTCCTTCGAGTAAAAAGCACTGTACAGGTATAGTGCTGAGACTTTGTATTACTTCGAGCGTTTTATTTAAAACAATTTCTGCTGCATTATCGTCTTTACGTAAGCTTACCAGGTATACCGTGCTTTGAAAGGTACGGGCCAGCATAGTGGCCAGTTTAATACGGTGAACCGGTACACCGTTCGTAAGCGGCAGAACGATTTTCTTAAAATGACTTACCAGTCCGCTTGAACGGATGGCAAGTGCCGGCACATTGGTTTTACGGGCCAGCTGACTGATAGAAACCGAAGATAATATCCGGTGAACGAGATTGAATTTCGACAGGCCTACCACTACCAGGTCCATATCGTATTGTTCGATATATTTTACCAGTTGTTGGCTGGGGCGGCCCTGTAACAAACTGATCTCTATTTTGCCTTCGCCGCACAAATGATGTCGGTAAGTTTCTTTCAGGATTTCGAGTTTCTTACGCGCATTGTTCAGGTCGGCGGTGATGTCGTAAGGCAACAGCATACTTGCATCAACGGGCACCAGGGGCAGCAGGTTTTTTGAAACCACGTGTACCAGGTGAATATTGCACTGGAAATTATTAGCCAGTTCAATAGCCTTTGAGATAGCCCATTTGCTTCGGCCGGAGAAGTCTACCGGCACCAGAATGTTGTATAATTTTCCTGGCATAGACGTTCTTTTTTAGGTTTACTGATTAATAAATGGTTTACGCCGGCGCATCCTGAGCGAAGTTGAAGGACCAATCTTTGCATCCTTTGAACCTTTGACTTCGCTCAGGATCCCCCTTCCCGATACTTCGACTACGCTCAGTATACTCAGGAGGCCAGCGACAGCAACAACTGAAAACTATTTTCACGAATGTTTTTGCTTGCAATGGTTTCAAGCAACTCATCTTTTGTACAAAAAGCAACGCCTGTACCTGCGTGCCCTACCATACAGCGGTCGTCGCGGCTATCGCCCACCACTATACAGCTTTTCAGAGGCACATTGTATTTTTCGCAGGCATATTGAAGCGCATTGGTTTTACAATACGAATGCCCGCACACACTATCAGGTGATCCAAAAAAATACGAAGGCAGATTCACTTCACCTGTAACTTTTCCTTCAAAGAACTCTAACTGATTGGCATAGGAAAAATCGGCTCCTATTTTTTGTCGAACAAAATTGGTGATCAGCGTATAACTATTACTAATGATACCAATGATATATCCACGGTTTTTTAATTCTTTCACTACATCTTTAATGTCGCTTACCATTTCGATATGGCTGGCTACGTTCAGCAGCTCATCCATGGTGCGGCCTTTTAAAAACATGCCAATGCGCTTGGTCAAAATGATCGGATCTTTTTCACGGGCGCGCAGATCTTCGAGCTTTGCCGTGAATTTAAAGGCGATGGCACACTCATCGATAAACCGGCCCTGCAGTATGGTATCATCCATATCGAAAATGGCCATTTTATGAAAGCCCGATAATTTCTCGCGCAGGGTTTTATTCATTTCGCGGTTAATGGCTTCGAGCGAATGTATTTCTTCTTCACTGATCTCTTCGGCATGCTGAAGCTGGGCTTTGCTGATAATGGCGCGTGATACTTCCTTACTCATTTTACCCAGGGCCTGCCAGGGTTTGCTTTTATTTTCGATATAACCGATGTTCACTTCTGTTACGCGTGCTTTCATCAGGTACATATCTATCAAAATGCCTATATCAACACCATAGTCGTTAAAGAAATCGATCTTTTTGAAATATGATTTTTTCCCGGCGATCATGCCGCTTAAGGGTTGTGAAAAATGCGAAAGGCCGGGATAGAAAATATTCAGCAGTGGTTTGGCTACCAGTTCGGTAACGCGGCCGGCATTGCGGGCGAAGCTGCCTTTTACAAAATCAGCTTCATCGGCCACCAGGGGAGCCGCCAGATTGGTTATGGTTCCTTCGGGATACGGATCAATATCACCGTCTAAAAATATGATCAGTTCATTGGTAGTATGGGCAATGCCATCTTTCATGGAAATGCCTTTACCGCGTACCTGGCTTACGATCACTTTAGCCCCGGCCGCTTCAGCTACTTTGATAGTATCGTCGTCTGATTTATCATCTACTACAATGATTTCCGTTACCTCGGGAAACTGCTGACAAAATCGAACAACATTGCCTATCGTCTTCTCTTCATTTAACACAGGAATGATTACAGTTAGCATACTTCTGCGGTTTATATTTCAACGGTGAGTTAAAAGGATTGGGGAAAAATATGAACAATAGTGCCTGTTTACGGTTCTCTTCCAAAGCTCCATTTTGATTAGGCAAAAGCTGTGCCTGTAGTGTGTATACGCTGTATTTTCTTCTATATGTTGAAAAAAAATTTCATATGTTTTACAACCTCTGTTTCCCTGCAATGAAGATCACGAGTAAATGTTGATTGAGGGTTAAATCGCTATTAAAAGAAAATTAAATAAAAGGCAGTAGTTAATAGGCAGTGGGCAGTAATGCGGTTTGTCGAATTGCTCAGTTTTGTTCTGAAAGTTGAAGTGAGTGACACAAGAGGCGGCGATAGTAGTACCTCAGTTTAACAACAATATAAACATTAAAACATTATTGTGCGGGGATCTGCTACCGGCTTAGCCTGTACATGCTGCCAATCTTTATATAATCGAAGGTTGGTATTACTTCGGGTAGGGGCAATAAAAAATCCTTCCGGATGCCGGAAGGATTGTGATATTAAGGCGTTTGATTTTTTTAATAATCCCGGTTGTAACCGCCGCCGCCGCCACGATTGTAGCCACCTTTTTTGTAGCCACCGCCGCCGCCGCCGCCACCGAAGCTGCGTTTTTTGAATCCGCCGCCGCCGCCACCTTGTGGTTTTGGTTGAGCTTCGTTAACGATAATCTTTCTGCCCAGTACTTCAGATTCATACAGGCTGGTCAGCGCATTTTGTGCTTCGCTGTCCTCAGGCATTTCAACGAATCCAAAACCTTTGCTACGTCCGCTGGTTTTGTCTTTAACGATCTTTGCAGATGTAACAGATCCATACTGTTCAAAAAGGGTTCTCAAATCCTCATCGGTCATTTGCCAGGAGAGGTTCCCTACGTAAATGTTCATTGTAACGAAAATTTTAGTGTTCTGAAAAAAAGGATAATGGCAATAGTTGCTACAATGAACTGAGGAAACCGAAAAACAGGTAAGACACTGCAGAACATGAGAACTAAGACATTAATCTAAACATGAAGATAGGAGAAATAATTTAATTTCTACAATAAAAAAAATATTCTCTCAAACACCGCGGGCGCGGGTTTGCAGAAAATACGATCTTGATTTAAGACAATTACCTACAGGGTGGTAAGTGTATTTGTGCTGAGTATCCTAACAAAAAGTATCAAAAAGGCTGGCGAAGGGATATGTAAAATATTTTCATATCCGGGCGGTAAAATAACGAAAAAGCCCTTGCTGCCAAACAGCAGAAGGGCTTTTTCACATTTATTTGTGCGAACCGGTTACTCGGGCACCACTTCAAATTCCAACTCGGTCGAATGACCGCTGCCGAAGTCGATAGTAGCTTTATAAGAACCCAGTTCTTTTACTTCATCAGGAATAGAAATTTTCTTACGATCGATTTCATATCCTTTTTGTTCGCGGATAGCGCGGCTGAGCTGTAATGAGGTAACGCTACCGAAGATTTTACCGCTGGTACCGGATTTTGCTCCGATTTTCAGGGCGCCTTCTTTCAGTTTGGCAATTACTTCATTGATAGCAGACAGCATTTTCTTTTCTTTCTTTTCGATCTGCTTTCTTTTTTCCTCGAGCTGTTTCAGGTTCGAAGGACTGGCTTCTACTGCGAATTTGCGGGGAATAAGAAAGTTACGTGCATAGCCATTGCGTACTTTAACTACCTCATTGGCAGCACCCAGGTTGTCTACGTCTTGTATCAGTATTATATCCATGGTGATGTCCTCCTACTTTAAAAGGTCAGTTACGTACGGCAATAGTGCCATCTGACGGGCTTTTTTTACGGCCTGCGCTACTTTACGCTGGTACTTTAATGAGTTACCGGTAATGCGGCGGGGCAATAATTTACCTTGCTCGTTCAGAAATTTTTTCAGGAACTCAGCGTCTTTGTAGTCTACGTACTTGATGCCATATTTCTTAAAGCGGCAGAATTTCTTGCGCGGCTTTTCGGTTTTAATGGCGGTCAGGTACTTAATTTCATTTGCTTTTGCCATACTATAACTCTACTTTTTCGGTTCCTGTAGGTACACCACTTCTCTTTTTTCCATTATACTCGACGGCGTATTTATCGAGTACAGTGAACATGTGACGAAGAACGTGCTCGTCACGAAGCAATTGAATTTTCAATTGCTCATTGAAGGTGGATGGCGCTTTGTATTCCATTACCCAGTACAGACCAGTGGTCTTTTTCTGGATCGGATACGCCAGTGATTTTAATCCCCAGGGATTTTCGTGCACAATTTCACCGCCTAAACTTTTGATAAAAGCGGTGTATTTTTTCTGAGCAACTTTGAAATCGTCGTCAGAAAGCACAGGGGTAAAAATCACCATCAATTCGTAATTGTTCATTGATCCCTGTTTGTTGGTTAATTAATAATTTTTAAAATGGGTTGCAAAAGTACATCAAATAAGGCAGATTTGAAAACGGAAGTCAGAAGTCAGACGCCAGAAGTCAGAAATTTGAAGTCAGAAGTCGGAAGTCAGAAATCGGAATCCCAAAGGATAAGGTAGTAATATGTTGAAAATTAGATTGTTGTAGAAGCAAAAACCCTCAGTCTTTAACAAACTGAGGGTTTTTCGAAGTAACTGAATAATCTTCTATTCTACCATAATTTTTTCTGTTTGAATTGCTTTTGAGGTGGTAAGCTTTAATAAATAGATGCCTTTCATCAAACCGGTTACATTAATGGTGGTTTTTGAGGCAGTGCCCGGCATGGTCAGCTGCTTTAACAGCTTACCGTTTATATCCATCATTTCAATGCGTGCCGGCTCGGTATTGTTCAGGCGGTAAACGTTTACGGTGCTGCGGGCGGGGTTAGGTCCTGCCGTAAAGCCCCCTGCGTTATCGGTAACTATTTTCACAATGCCCGAAAGCTCGCTTTTATCGTCAAAATCTACCTGTTTCAGGCGATAATAATTAGTACCATAAGCTGGTTGCGCATCGGTAAATGCATAAGCAGTAGCATGGTTTGAATAACCTGCCGCGGCTACTTTCCCGATAGTAGCGTAGGTACGTCCGCCATCAGTGCTTCTTTCCACAACAAATTCTTTGCTGTTAAATTCCTGGGCGGTTGTCCAGGTAAGATATACTTTATTGGCGGTGCGGTCGTATGAGCCTGTGAAGCTGGTCAATGTTACCGGCAGCGCTGCGTCATTACGTGCATACCATATGGGGGCAGTTACCACTTTGTTGCCATCTTCCTGTGTAATTACTGCATAATAATACCAGGTGCTGTTATTGGGCTGGGTGTTATTTGCATCGCCCACTGTGAAACTGAATGTAGTTAAATTGGTGCCGGTGGTTGTTTTCAGGGCCGAGGAAGGAACTGATCCGCCCACTTCGGCGCCCCACAGTTCGATGCTGGTTACGCTTTCGCCATCGGGGTCGCTAATGGTCATCGACAATGTGGGCACGCCGGCATTGGTTACCTGGCTGCCCATTGGGTGGCTGCTGCCATTATTAAAGTCAACCCGTATGTTACAGTCCTGCGAAGCATAATAGCGCATCGACCTGATCGCTTCCATTAATCCTTCGCGGGTGCGGCTCGAGCTCAATACCACCATGCGGTTTGAGTTGGCTGTACCAAAGGTCATGTAATGGTTATCCTGGTCCATTTGCGGAGCCAGTTTGTATCCTTTCGACAACATGGTACGGTAGTACGACAAATAACCTAATGATGAAGGGAAGTCGTTATAGGTTGTTGACTCAGAAAACGCGGGGCCGCTTTCAACTGCCTGGCCCACAATGGCCGCATCGGCAGTAGCATTATATGACGATGCAAGGTTGGTATAGTCGGTTGTATTGGGGTGCGCCAGAGTGGCAAAGGCGCCGCTTTGACCGTTTACGGTGGTCCATAATGAGGCATAATCGTTCTTTGCCACAAATATGTCGTAATTGCCACTTTCCCATCCAATCAGTTTATCATTAAATCCGTATACCAGCACGTGGCCGCCGCCCGATATTACGCCCCATTCCATACCCCAAAGGGTAACAATGCTGTTGCCGCCTACGGCCACACCATTCAGCGAATTGGCCTGGTTATAACCGGTTAAGAAATCAGGATAACTCATGCCGGCACCTGAGTGGTTATGTTCCGATATGCCCAGGAAATCCATACACAGGGCATCGCGTGCAAAAGCAAAATCGTCGGCAGGTGTTTTGGTTACATCAGCTTTGTTGCCGTCTGAATACGATGAGTGCGCATGAAGGTTACCATACATGTAATAATAGCCCGAGCTGGGGTCGTATGGGATAACCGTAATTTGTACACCTGTTGAATAGCTGCTTCCCTTACGGGTAAACACTTTGAAATAATAGGTGGTGCTGTTGGCCAAACCGGTTACAGCAACTGTTGTTCCTGTACCGCGATATACTACCTGCTCGCCGCTTGTGTAAAGGGCATCGGCCGGTGAAGAATACGTGCTTCCGGGATTGGTGATCGAAGCGGTAGAAGCCACTACAATAATTTCATCAAAACAGGCTGATCCGGGAAGCGTCCACGATATGGCAGCCTGTGCATTGCCGGCTGCTCCGTTTAATGAAGTAACATTTTGCGGGTCGGTACACAGCGTTGTGAAATTACCGGTTAAAGCAGGAGTTAGGTAACAATTGTCAGCACTGTTGTACTCGTACAGGGCAAAATAATAAGTGGTATTCTGACTGAGAAGTGTATAAGAAAAAGAGTTAGCTGGCCCGTTGTAGATTACAATATTTCCTGTGCCGATCGTATCGCCCTGCGCGTAAGCCAGGCTGTTGTAAATAACAGCATCTACCGCAGTGCCGCTATGCGCGATCACTAATACATTGTTGCCGTTACCACGGTCCCACGACAGGTCCATCGATGTGCCGGTAATATTGGCGGCAGCAAGGTTGGTTGCCTGAGTTGTTGGTGGTGTACATACAGGCGGCGCTGTAGTGGCCACATTACCTGTGAGTGGCGAAATGATATTATAGCAGGTGGAACCGCCGGTGCTGAACACATAGAAATAATAAGTGGCAGAAGGCGTAAGACCTGATGCGGTAAACGTGGTGCCGCTGATAGAAACCACTTTGGCATTGCCTATTACATCGTCTATGGCATATACGGTTCCGCTTGCCGGCATATCGGTAAGCGAAGCCGATGTTGACAACAATATGAGGTAATTATCGGCAGCGGTTGTACCCGGATTGGCCGCCGTAAAGCTGCCATCGATCGATTGCAGCGATGGGGTAAGCACCAATGCGGTTGGCTGGTTGGTGGGCGGTGTGCAGCCAAGCGTCATGGTAAAATCATCAACGCCTAAACCGTCTTCAGCACCGGTAACATCGTAATCGGTCCAGCGAATCGCAAATGTAGAACCGTTTGGTATTGAAAGTCCGTTTAAAGTATAGGTATAGGTAACGCGATTGGCTGCAAGATTGCCATCAAAAGCACTTACAGTAGCACCATCGTTGGGAGCGAGAAAGTCAAGGCCGTTCACATCCGTCCAGGTACCACTGCTAAGGTTGGTAGCATTTGTACTGTACTGAAAATCCATTTTATCTTGTCTGTTTATTGCTCCCTGGCGCCATTGTTCACCGGTATAGGTAATGGTTAATGAGGCAACGGTAGCACCGGTGTTATTAACAAAGAAGGAGCCGATAACAGGAATTAGGTTTGATGAGCGTAGCATTCCGAATGCCCTGTCGCTATTGGTGCCGAAACTATAGGTATTGCCTGAATTTGAAGTGCCATCACTGGCAATTAAGGTATCATCTGCATTATTCCCTGTTTCTGAAAATAACCAGCCGGTGGGTGTAACTGTCGACTTACCTGAACTGGTTAATCCGTCAAAATCCTGCGAATAAGAACCGATGAAACTGATCTTGTCAAAATCTTCAGATGTTATGATGATAGAGGCTGTTGCACCGGAAATGGTGTACGGTGTTGTAGCGCCTGTAAGATTAAGTACTATTGTTTCCTTGCCTTCAACCAACGCATCATCGAGTATGCCTATAGGTATGGTAGCAGATAATGTATTAGCCGGTATTGTAATAGAACCGCCGCCGGCATCGGTAAAGTCGCTGTTCAGGGTAGCTGTACTACCAGTGAAATCATAAGTAACAGTGATGGGAGAAGCTGAAACTGAAGAAAGTGAAACGGTAAAATTTCCGCTGGTAGAAGGTTCTGCCAGGTTTGAACCGGCAGCAGCAGAAACGGTAGTGGTTGCACTTCCGTTATTGGTATAGTTTAACTGAAAATCATCAATACCGGTTGAGGGCCTGTTTCCTGTACCGGTAGAGCCGGTTAAGGTAGCAATTCTGATCCACACAGGTCCGCTCAGGTTGTCTAAGGCCGAACCAAAATTTACAGTAATGGTATTATTTGTAAATGTTGAGCTTCCTGTTGTCAAAGTTCCCGTAGCAGCAATCGAAGTAAAGCTGGAAGGGGTAGAGCCTGTACCATAGTCAACCAGCCAGGTAGTTTGTCGGGGTGAGCCTATATCGAGCGACTGCAGTTTAAAACTCAGCGTAAGCCCTGATATATCAGTGGTATTATTGATTTGTAATACAAACGCTGCTCCTCCGCTTGGATCGCCAAAAGTTCCCGTTTGACGAACACCCAGTGCTCTGTCGGCACTTGCACTTTGTGCGGTTGTAGAACTCCCTGAAGTTAAACCATCGGCAGATGCAAAATTTTTAAACGCACCAGATGTATTATTCCAGGCGGTAGCTGCTGTGGTAAGGGTAGCTGTGGTTCCGAGTGCGCTGGCAGTGGCGCCGGTTCTAACCGTCCAGCCGGTAGGTAAACCGCTGCCAATATTGTCAAATGTTTCTGTGTAACTGGTTCCGGTAAGGGTAACCTGGGAATAAATGCGGGGGCATGTAAAAAGAAGTACACCCACTACGAGCAGGTACAATTTTCTCATTGTGTTTTTTAATTTGGTTGGAATTAAGTTTATCCGGTTTATTCAAGGGTATTGGGGCAAGCGGGTAATACCAGTAAAGGATTTTCAGGGGATTTTTGACGGGTTCAAAGGTAACCGGCTACTGTTATGTAAACGTTACGGGTTACGCTTAAACTAAAATTTCCGGATTTTTTGGAAACTGTAATATAAAAAGAAAATCGATTCAAGGGGGGCTTTTGGGGTGGGTTAACTAAAGCTATTTATTCACGTTTTCCCGACATGTTACTTCCTGTTTCAGCCACTTATTAGTATTTTGGCGGCTCCTGTTCTGCAACAAAACCCTTTCTCTATGCCCTTATTTAATGTTGGAAATGAGTTTAAAGACCGGTATCGTAGCTATACTTCAGAATACCTGATCAAAATAGTTACTACAGAAAAAAACAATCATTCACCGGAAACCATTGCTGCAGCTGAGGCCATTTTAAGGGAAAGAGGCATTGATCCTCATCAAACAAACCAGCGCCGGCAGCTGCCCCCTGTTGCGCGACCTGCAACTGTACCACAAACTCCTCATCCTCCTTCTTCAGGCACAGGATTTAAATGGACATGGATTTTTTATTTACTTATAATAATCCGGTTATTGTATGGTTTATGCCGGATTGCACAGCACGGGTAATCGTTAAAGTAACATACTTCAAACGCCGGTTTTTATAGCGCCAGCATACACTTGTAGCCTTTTTCCTGCCTTATAACTCCCGGTTCCTGACAATTTTGCCGATTTCGCGCCAGTCCTTGTCCGTGGCATTTTCTTTGGTAGCTTACGCCAAACGCGCAACGCAAAATGCATAACTCCCAATACCGGGGATTTAAGCGTTTAGCGTTAGGCATTCAGCGTTCAGCCTAATAAAATACTATTAACTGCCAAAATAAAGACACATATGCAAAAGGGAACTATACAGGTACAAACGGAGAATATCTTTCCGATCATTAAAAAGTTTTTATATAGCGATCACGATATCTTTTTGCGTGAGCTGATCAGTAATGCTGTTGACGCTTCGCAAAAACTCAAAACCCTTTCTTCGATAGGGGAAGCCAAAGGCGAATTTGGCGACCTGTTTATTGAGGTAAAGCTGGATGAAGAAAAAAAGACCATTACCATTTCTGACAGAGGTATTGGCATGTCGGCCGCCGAAGTAGAAAAATACCTGAACCAGGTGGCATTCAGCGGCGCCGAAGAATTTGTGAAGAAGTATAAAGGACAAAATGAAAACGCCATTATCGGAAAATTCGGTCTGGGTTTTTATTCGGCCTTTATGGTGAGCGATAAAGTAGAAGTGTTTTCCAAAAGCTTTAAAGAAGATGCACCGGCTGTTCGCTGGGAATGCGATGGCAGCCCGGAATATATGCTCGAAGAAACCGAAAAAGCCGATCGTGGAACCGATGTGGTGTTGTATATAAACGAAGAAAGCGCCGAGTTTCTCGATGCAGAACGCATTCGTGGTATACTGAATCGGTTCTGTCGCTTTTTGCCCATTCCCATTTATTTCAAACATAAAGAGGAAGACAAAGACGCAGCGCCCATAAACAATACGCAGCCTGCCTGGAAAAAGAAACCTGCCGATTTAACTGTCGAAGATTATCAGAATTTTTATAAAGAACTGTATCCGTATAACGAACCACCTCTGTTCTGGATACACCTGAATGTGGATTATCCGTTTAACCTTACCGGTATTTTGTATTTCCCAAAAATCAAACAGAGCTACGAAATACAAAAGGACAAAATTCAATTGTACAGCAACCAGGTTTTTGTTACCGATGAAGTGAAAGATATAGTGCCTGAGTTTCTGATGCTTTTGCACGGTGTGATCGATAGCCCCGATATTCCGCTGAATGTAAGCCGCAGCTACCTGCAGGGCGATCCCAATGTAAAAAAGATCAACAACCATATTACCAAAAAAGTAGCCGATAAGCTCGAAGAGCTCTTCAATAAAGAAAGATCGGCGTTTGAAGAAAAATGGGATAGTCTTGGTTTGTTTGTGAAGTATGGTATGATGACGGATGATAAGTTTATGGAAAGGGCAGCTAAGTTTCATTTGTTTGAGTCGGCCGCGGAAAAGAAGTTTTATACGCTGGAAGAATACCGCACTGCCACAGAAGCTTTGCAAAAGAATAAAGAAGGCAAACTGGTAATACTGTATACTACCGACATGATTCAGCAGGATGCTTATATAAAAGGTGCCGAAGCCAAAGGATATGTGGTGATAAAGCTGGATACCATGATAGATCCGTCGTTCATTAACCAGATGGAAGCTAAGTGGAACGATGTACACTTTAACCGTGTTGATGCTGATATTGCCGATAACCTGATCGATAAACAGGAAAATGCCGACAGCGTATTAAGCAAGGATGATGAAGCAAAACTGAAGGGGTTGTTCGATATCAATATGCCGGGTCTTAACATGACGGTAGAAGTGAAAGGATTGAGCCCCGAAACACCACCCGTAGTTGCCACACGCCCTGAATTTATGCGTAGAATGAAAGATATGGCGGCCGTAAGCGGTCCTATGGGAAGTTTTTACGCCAATATGCCCGACGAAGTAACATTAACCGTAAACGGCAATCACCCCATTTACCAGCAGGTGCTGCAGGAAGGCGATAACCAAAAACAGGAAAAAATAGTGCACAACCTGGCCGATCTGGCTTTGTTATCGCAGGGATTGCTGAAAGGAAATAACCTTACCAGTTTCATTAACCGCAGTGTTGAGCTGATGGGAGGGAAGAAGAGCAGCATTATTGTGGAAGCGTAACTCTCAATAATATCGAATATCGAATGTTAAATGTCGAATGTAGAAGTGAAAACCACTTCAGCATTCGACATTCTTCTTTATTATTCTAAAATTCATAATATCAAATGTTGAATGAAAAATGTCGAATATCGAAGTAAAAGCCACTTCGACATTCGACATTCAACATTTATTATTCAATATTTATTTCTTACTTCCAGCCTCCTCCGAGCGTACGGTACAGTTCTACCATAGCGTTTAACTGATCGCGTTCAATGCTGCTGAGGTTTAATTCGGCCTGCAATAAATTGCTTTGGGCAGTGATCACTTCGAGGTAAGTAGCCAGGCCGCTTTTAAATAACAATTCGGCATTGCGAATGGCCCCTTGTAACGTAGTTACCTGGTTATTGCTGATTTCGTTTTGCGATTTCAACTTATCTAATTTTACCAGGGCATTGCTTACTTCGCCAATGGCAGTGATAGCCGACTGACGGAAGGTGATCGCTGCTTCGTCGCGTTGCACTTTGGCCACTTCGAGCTGGGTTTTTAAAGCCCGACGCTGAAAGATGGGCTGAGCAAGGCCTGCAGCGCCTGTTGCAAACAGCGATGCCGGCATACTGAACCATTCGCTTGCCTTAAAGGCATTTAACCCGCCACTGGCTGTAATGCTTAAAGTGGGATACATGCTGGCCTCCGCCACACCAATTCTTGCATTGGCTGCTACCAGTGCCATTTCATTGGCGCGTACATCGGGCCGGCGGCTTACCATAGCAGCAGGTATGCCGGTAGGCAAATTATCCCATACTTTATAATTGTTCAACTGCATATTTCGGGTAATAGTGCCCGGTAAATCGCCGCTCAAAATATGAATGGTATTTTCCTGAATGGATATCTGCTGTTCAAGAGTCGGAATCAGTAAAGCAGCAGTTTGCCGCTGTGCTTCGGCCTGTTGAATGGCCAGCTCGGTAACCAAACCTGCCTGTTTTTGTAATGTAGTGATCTGAACAATGGTATCGCCCAGGCTTACATTACGGCGCGCGATGGCCATTTGTGCATCGAGCATCAGTAAATTATAAAAGCTGGTGGCTATGTCAGATACGAGGGCTGTTTGTACTACTCTCGACGACTCGTACGATTGTTGCAACTGAGCGCCTGCAACCTCTCTTTGCCTGCGCAGTTTGCCCCAGATGTCGATTTCCCAATTAAGGCCGGCATTCAATGAATAGTCTTCAATATGATCTTTGCCCAGAAAGTTTTTTAAACTTAATCCGTTCAAACTGTTCTTTGAAGGGAAGGTGCTTGATGCTGTTGCATTAGCAGTAATCGAAGGCGCCCAGTTTATTTTTGCCTGTTTGGCATAGGCCCGGGCTTCTTCAACCCGCTTCATGGCCAGTTGTATATCGAAACTGTTTTGCAATGCATGCGCTATTAATGACTGAAGGGTAGGATCGGAAAAAAACTTTTTCCATTCCATATCTGCCACACTGCTATCTGAGGGTGCTGTGTTGGCAAACTGTGCAGGAACTGAAACGTCGGGCCGCTGGTAATCTTTACCCATGCGGCACGCTGCCATCAGCGTTATCAGTACCAGGGATGAATAAATAGTGATATTTCTTCTTAGCATTTATCCTTTATTTAGGTTATCTAAACTTTTTGATACCGCAGGTCATTCGCCAGTCGGCGGATGACCCGCGGTACTTATTTTTATTCGCTTAGTTTGATCTCTCTTAAACCGGGTCGTCCTGTTACTTTTTCCTGCAGGTATTGGAATATTACAAACAGAACAGGTATGATGAATATACCGAGTAACACACCGGTAAGCATACCGCCAATTGCGCTCACACCAATGGAGTGATTGCCGAGCGCAGAAGCACCGGTTGTAAATACCAATGGCAACAAACCCACGATGAATGCAAATGAAGTCATCAAAATGGGGCGAAGCCTGAGCCTTGATGCTTCCAGTGCCGCATCGATCAGGGCCATCCCGTTTCTTCGGCGCTGAACGGCATATTCAACAATCAGGATCGCATTCTTGGCCAGCAAACCTACCAGCATGATCAAACCGATCTGCACATAAATGTTATTATCGATGCCGGCAAAGCCAATGAATGCAAACACCCCTAATATTCCGGTAGGAACTGTTAATATAACTGCGAGTGGCAGAATATAACTTTCATATTGTGCAGCCAGCAGGAAGTAAACGAACAATACGCTCAGCAAAAAGATAAAGGCCTGCTGGTTTCCTGTTTTAATTTCTTCCCTGGTTACGCCTGTCCATTCATACGAATATCCCCTCGGCAATACCTGTTTGGCAGTTTCTTCAATTGCCTTAATGGCATCACCGGTACTGTAACCTGGTTTAGGCGTACCGTTGATGGTAACCGCATTGAACAGGTTGTTGCGGGTAACGGTTTCGGGTCCGTATACCCGTTTGAGCGTTACCAGCGTTTTGGCCGGCACCATTTCGCCCCGGTTGTTTTTAACATAAATGCCTTCCAGAGAGTTGATATCCGCACGATAGGATACATCGGCCTGAGCCATTACGCGGTAGTATTTTCCAAACCGGTTGAAGTCGGTCACAAAACTACTTCCGTAATAGATCTGCATTGTTTGCATCAGCTCACTGAGCGAAACACCTAATTGTTTTGCTTTTGTATAATCTACTTCAATCGTATACTGTGGATTGCCTGCGGCAAAAGTGGTAAAGGCAAATGCGATCTCTTTCCGTTGCATCAGGGCGCCGATGAATTGCCAGGCGGTACCACCCAGTTTATCGAGCGGACCGTTGGTGCGGTCCTGCAGCATGAATTCAAAACCACTCACGTTACCAAAGCCCTGTACGGTAGGGAAGTTGAAGAAGAAGGCGTTGGCGCCTTTTACCTGGCTTACCTTTCCGATAAGACCGCCTGCTATCTGATCAGGATTTTTAACCGCCCCTCTGTCTTTATAATCCTTCAACCGCATAAAGCCTGCTGCATAGGGTGATGCATTCGCATTACTGATGAAGTTCAAGCCATCGATAACATACAGGTGATTGTAAGCAGGGTCCTGTTTAATGATGCTGTCTATTTGGATGGTTGCCTGATGTGTACGCTCTAACGAACTACCGGGAGGCGTATTCACTGCAAACAGTACAAAGCCCTGATCTTCTGTTGGGATAAATCCAGTGGGCGCTTTTTTCATCAGGATAAATGCACTGCCGGCGATAATTATCAGGGCGGTCAGCGCGATCCATTTGCGCCGCACTAAAAATTTCAAACTGCGTATATACCTGTCTGTCATCCCATTGAAACCTGCATTGAAGCCGGCATAGAAGCGTTGTACAAATCCTTTTTTATGGCTTTGCTCACCTTCTCCGGCATGCGGGTTCTTCAGGAACAGGGCGCATAAGGCAGGGCTCAGCGTAAGCGCGTTCACGGCCGATATAAGGATGGCAATAGCCAGCGTAAAGGCAAACTGTCTGTAAAACACACCGGCGGGGCCCTGCATAAATCCTACAGGTATGAACACCGCCGCCATTACCAGTGTGATAGATATGATAGCGCCGGATATTTCGCTCATCGACTGAACGGTTGCTACCCGGGCCGACAGGTTCGTTCGTTCCATCTTCGAGTGCACGGCTTCCACCACTACAATCGCATCATCTACCACCACACCAATTGCCAGCACTAATGCGAACAGGGTAAGCAGGTTGATGGTAAAACCAAACAGCTGCATAAAGAAGAAGGTACCAATGATAGCCACCGGAACAGCTATAGCAGGAATTAAAGTTGAACGGAAGTCCTGCAGGAAAAGGAACACTACCAAAAACACCAGTACGAAGGCGATCACCAGGGTTTCCCGCACCTGATCGATAGAGGCGTCGAGGAACTCCTTGGAGTTGTACATGATAGTGGTTTTGAGGCCTTTCGGAAGTGTTTTCTCAAAATCTTTCAACTGGCGCTCAACTTCGGTCAATATATCGTTGGCATTAGAGCCTGCGGTCTGAAACACGGCAAAGCCCGATACAGGGGTTCCATCCATCCGGGCGTTGGTTGAATAAGTATATGATCCGAATTCAACACGGGCTACATCTTTTAAACGCAGCATTGAACCATCGGCGTTTGCCTTGATGATCATGTTCTCATATTCTTCACCCTGGTTCATCTTACCCTTGTATTTCAGTACATACTCAAATACTTCGGGGCTGTTTTGTCCTAAACGTCCGGGAGCGGCTTCGAGGTTTTGATCTTTGATGGCACTCAATACATCCTGGGGCGACAGGTTATTGGCCGATAAGCGATCGGGCTTAAGCCAGATACGCATTGAATAATCCTTGGTACCAAATACCAGGGCCTGTCCCACACCAGGCACACGCTGCACGCCGGGTATCAGGTTGATCTTGATATAATTTTCAAGGAACAGCTCATCATATTTTTCTTTGTTGTCGCTCGAAAGCGCCACGAACATGATGATACTGTTTTGTACTTTTTGTGTAGAAATACCTGCCTGAACAACTTCTGTAGGCACCTGGCTGATCGCTTTTGATACGCGGTTCTGCACGTTCACAGAAGCGATATCGGGATTGGTGCCCTGTTTGAAATATACGGTCAGGGTCATACTGCCGTCGTTACTGGAGTTGGAGGTCATATAGGTCATATTCTCCACACCATTGATGGCTTCTTCCAGCGGAGTGGCAACGGAGCGCGCTACTACTTCGGCATTGGCACCGGGGTAGAGGGCAGTTACCTGAACGCTGGGTGGTGCAATATCAGGAAACAGGGTAACAGGCAGCGTATACAACGACAGCCCACCTAACAAAAGCAGAATGATCGACACTACAGTTGATAGGACCGGTCTTTCAATAAATCTTTTTAACATGGAAGAATAATTTGAATTTGTATTCTGATGTCTGAAGGCTGAGGTCGGGAGTCTGAAGTCAGAAAATCGGTTCTATAAGAGACAAAAATCCCCTATAGTCAGAGTAATATCTTCTGACTTCTGACTTTTGACTTCTGACTTCGACTATAAAGGTTTCACTTTCAGCAAACTGTCGGCACTGATTGGCTGAGGCACTATCACCGCGCCATCCTGCAGGCTGCCGGCTCCTGAAAAAACAATCTTGTCACCGGCTTTTATGCCATCCTTTACAAAATAGTAATTGGATGTTTTGCCCGAAACGGTGATCGGCTTGCTGGCAACTTTGTTGCTATCGCCCAAAGCAAATACAAACACTTTGTCCTGCACTTCGAAGGTTGATTCGATCGGTACCACCAGCGCATCGTTAAACAGTTGCGGTATACGCACCTTTCCGGTATTGCCGGTACGAAGTATACCGCCCGGGTTGGGGAAAGTAGCCCTGAATGTAATGGCTCCGGTTGTTTTATCGAACTGCCCTTCGATGGTGCTGATCTTTCCTTTTGCCTGATATATACTATTGTCGGCCAGCGCCAGTTCAACCGAAGGAACCTGTTTTATTTTTTCCTCGATAGTGTTACCGGCAAACTGGTTTTTAAAAGTGATAAAGTCAGGCTCGCTCAATGAAAAGTAAGCATACATTTCACTGATATCGGAAAGTATAGTGAGGGCATCGTTTTTGCTAACGAGGCTTCCTGTTTTAAAAGGAATTCGTCCGATATAACCACTGGCCGTAGCTTTCACTAAGGTGTAACCGATGTTTATCTGTGCGTTGGCTACAGCGGCTTTGGCCTGTTCGGCCGAAGCTACAGCGGCATCGTAAGCGGCTTTGGCTGTTTTAAGCTGTACATCCGAGATCACGTTGTGTTCTACAAGCGGCGTTAAACGATCAACTTCCACCTGTGCTTTTGACACGTTAGCCTGTGCGGCGAGCAGGCTCGATTTCGCATTGTTCAGCGCCTCGTTATAAGTGCGTGCGTCGATCCTGAACAAAGGCTGACCTGCTTTTACATAGGCGCCTTCATCTACATAAATTTTTTCAAGATAGCCTTCCACCTGGGGTCTTATTTCTACGTTCACTTTTCCTTCCAGTGAAGCAGGATATTCACGAAAGGTTGTGGCTGTTTGGGTGGTAACAGATAATACCGGTAACGACATAGCCTGCTGGTGCATTTCGGGAGTGGCCGAACTGTTACTGCAGCTATACAAGGTCGTTGCCAAACCGATTCCTGTTAAAAGTTTAAGCAAATTGTAACTGATTTCTACGTTATATAAAGGTTTCATCATACATGGTTTAAATGACATAGAATAAATCGTTGCTGGCAAGCTAATCGTACTACATCGAAGCTTCGGTATGCAGTGCCGTTTTCAGCGCAGGTTCAGATGTATAGCAGTATTCCCTTTTCAGTTGGCGGCGGTACGGAGGTCCAGGCTTCCGGAGATGAAAATTATAATTTAGTGATTTTGAGATTTCGGGATTTTGTGATTGTAAAGACGGTTCAACCCGAAGAAATCGCAAAATCTCTAAATCCAAAAATCAGCAATTTGTAATAAGGAGTTTCAATCAATTATGGGTTCCTTAATGTGCCATGCTGCTGGTAATTGCTAAACTTTTAATATGTGACCTGCCTTTTACTAATGATCATGTAAAAGTAATGACGTTTCAGGGCTCAAAAATTTACCTTATCGGGGGATTAATTGTACTTTTCACGGATTTGCCTCTGGAACAGGGCAGGGGTGTTGCCGGTATGTTTTTTAAAAAAGCGGTTGAAATAGGCATCATCTTCAAAATTCAGGCGGCCGGCTATTTCTTTTACCGAATGCTCGCCCCAGAATAACAGGCGTTTGGCTTCGAGTATTCTTCTTTCATCGATAATTTGTTTTGCCGTTTTACCGGTTACCGCTTTAATAAGGTCATTTAAATGACCGGGTGTAACATATAGCATATCGGCGTATTGCATTACCTGGGTAGCGTTTACAAAGTTTTCATCAATAAGTGATTTAAACTGACGCACTATGCGGTTTTGTGAGTAGTCCATGTGCACCACATTATCATTTTTACAATTTACCAAACGGCCTGCGCAAATGATAAATGCGTTTAACAGGTTTTTCAAAATAAGTCCTTTTTGTGGTTTATTATCCTGAAACTCAAGGTTCATAAGATCGATGTACACCGAAATTTCCCTGTGCTGATCGGGATTTAATATTGGCAGTACTACCTGGCTGAACATACATTCCCAGCAGGCAAGTACTCCCTGTGTTTCGGTAAGCAAAAATTCTTTATTGAACGAAATATGCGTCATTTTATAGTAAGAATTACCGGTTTGCTGATGCACCTGGTCAGGTGCCAGCATTAACAAAGCGGGTGCTTTTATGGTAAATCTTTCGAAGTCGGTATAATGCGCTACTTCACCTTCCTGCAGGAAACTGATCTTATAATCGGTATGCCTGTGAGGAATGGCCATATAAGAAGGTACCGAATTGCCTTCTGTTCTTTTTATTATAAAATTGGTGCCCGGTATGCAGGCGGCCATATCATATACAGGAATCTGAGCTTGGTTATTTTTCATAAAATCACATTAGGTAACCGTGATAATATTAACGCAATAAGCGAATAGTAAAAATATTATATTAATGGCAAAGTCATAATGCCCAACATATTATTCTACTATAAAATTTTAAACGGTAAACAATTGGGTTGGGTGGTTTGTTTCAACGCACGATGCGGTAGTCAATGAACTAACAGGTGTTAGAACAATTGTTATTAATGATTTGTTCACTAACCGGCTATTCAAAGGGTGGGGGAGTGTCTGTTCCTTTATTAATTTTCTTCTGCCAGCCTGAAATCAATAACGCGTAACTGCAAGTGTTTTTCGTTATTCCATTCGTTTTCATCGAGGGTAAACACTACGTCGACCGGTTTTTTTGATTCAAGCAGATGAAATTTTTGAGCCATACCAAAGCCTATTCCGTTAAAGAGAATATTATCCTGCCTGAGTGAAAATTTTATATGTTGCTCCTTTACTATACGTGAATAACCTGAGTCCATTACTTTTTTTACCACAAACAAAGGTCTCATGTTTTCAGGACCAAACGGTTCCATTTGGTGTATGATGTTGTAAAATGCTTGTTTCAGGTCTTTAAATGCTACTTCAGCATCAATAATTATTTCGGGTATCAGCAATTCGGGTGTAATAGTTGCAGCAACAACTTCTTCGAACCGTTCGCGAAATGCTTCTACTTTAGAAGGTTCAAGCGTCATGCCGGCCGCATAAAAATGACCGCCATATCCTAACAGCAGATCTTTACATTGATGAATTGCTTCGTATACATTAAATCCGGCAACGCTTCGTGCCGAACCGGCAACATATTCGCCTGATTGGGTAAGAACAATGGTGGGCCGGTAATAATAATCTATAAGGCGTGAAGCTACAATACCAACCACTCCTTTATGCCAGTGCGATTGAAATACAACGGTTGATTTTCGATTTAGTAAAAGATCATTGCCTTCAATAATGGCCAATGCTTCTTCTGTAATATTTTTATCAGCCTCTTTGCGGTCGCTGTTGTCGGAATGCAGCATTTCGGCATATTGAAGTGCCTCCTGCCGGGTATTGGCAATGAACATTTGCACGGCTTTGCGTGCATCATCCATACGCCCTGCTGCATTTACGCGGGGAGCGATCATAAATACGAGGCTGTTGATGTGCAATTCTTTTTGTACCCCGCTTAATTGTTTCAATGCCATGATACCATAATTGGGATTATCATTGGCTTTCTTTAAACCGTAAAAGGCGAGTATGCGGTTTTCGCCGGTTATCGGTACAATATCGGCTGCAATGGCGGTAGCTACCAGGTCGAGGTATTCGAACATAGCTGCATCATCTAATTGCAGTTGCTGTCCAAGTGCCGTTATCAGTTTGAAACCTACGCCGCATCCGCATAATTCTTTAAATGGGTATTCGCAATCTTTTTGCTTGGGATTTAAAATGGCTACGGCAGGTGGCAATATCTCATCGGGCATATGGTGGTCGCATACAATGAAATCGATGCCCAGTTCGTGGGCATATTGAATCAGATCAACTGATTTTATGCCGCAGTCGAGAGAAACTATAAGTGTAAATCCATTTTCATATGCAAAGTCGATCCCTTTTTTAGATATGCCATAGCCTTCGCGATAGCGGTGGGGTATGTAGAAGTCGATTTTTTCCGGAATATAAATTTTTTGCAGAAAGCGGAACATGCATGATACAGCAGTGGTTCCGTCAACATCGTAGTCGCCGAATACCAGTATTTTTTCCTGCCTGTCGAAAGCAGTTACAATGCGGTCAACTGCTTTGCTCATATCCTTCATCAGCCATGGATCGTGAAGTTCCGATAACTGGGGGCGAAAGAATTGTTTCGCTTTATCAAAATCGTCGATATAACGTTGTGTAAGAATTTTACAAAGAACAGGATGTACTTTGAGGTTGGCATACAATTGCCGCACTTTATCTTCATCAGCCGTTAGTATGTTCCATCTTTTTTGTTGCATAATTGTAGTACAAATCTCAAATGCCGAATCTCATGATCCAAAAATCAAATCTCCATTGGGAGGCAATTGGTTTCACCCGTGGCGAATTATTTATTGCCCAATAGTCTGTTTAATATTTTCTATCGGTGGTGTAGCGCACCAGTTCTTCCAAACCGTTGCGAATTTCGATATTATCAAATTCGTGTAAGATAGCCAGGGCTTCATCTCTGAAGCTAAACATTTTTTTCTCGGTATAGCTAATGCCGCCTGTTTCTTTTACAATATTGATTACTTCCTGAACCTTTTCGGGTATTTTATTTTGATTTTTGATAATGTAAATCAGTTTGCGGCGGGTGGCGGGATCGGTATGTTTTAATGTATAGATAAGGGGCAGGGTAAGTTTTTTCTCCCGTATGTCGTTGCCGGTGGGTTTACCAATAGCCTCGCTTCCATAATCGAACAGGTCGTCCTTTATCTGAAAGGCCATGCCTACTTTTTCACCAAATACACGCATTTTTTCGGTAATGGTTTCATCCTGAGTAGTTGACCAGGCGCCTGAAGCGCAGGCCGAGGCGAGCAGGGAAGCTGTTTTGCCTTTAATGATCTCGAAGTAAGTGGCTTCTTCAAAGTTGAGCGACCGTGATTTTTCCATTTGCAGTAATTCGCCTTCGCTCATCTGGCGGATAGCGTTGGATAACAGCTGCAGTATGCGGAAATCGTTGTGATCTAACGATAACAGCATACCTTTTGCCAGCAGATAATCGCCAACCAAAACCGATACCTTGCTTTTCCACAAGGCATATGTGGAGAAAAATCCACGTCGTTCAAGGGATTCATCTACCACGTCATCGTGTACAAGGGTGGCTGAATGTAGTAGTTCTACGAGGGAGGCAGCGCGGTAGGTTGTATCGTTTACGGGGCCGCAAAGCCTGGCAGAAAGAAGCACAAACATGGGCCTTAATTGCTTGCCTTTTCGGTTCACGATAAACCGCATAATCCTGTCCAGTAGCGGAACCTGGCTCTTTACCGCATTATGAAATTGCTTTTCAAATTCGGGTAATTCTTCTCGTAATATTGCTAGTGATAATTTCATGCGGTAAATAAGAAGGGCAAATTACTGATTTTAATGTTTCACGCAGGAGGCATTTAATTTGCTCTGTCATCATCTTAGTGTGTGAAAAACAGCAAGATAATGCACATTGTGTTGGGGAAAAAAATTTGGTAGTTAGCTGTCAATTAATATTTTTGCACAGATTCTGAGTTCAGGTTACTTAATCCTTCACATAAAATTTAGTTATGGCAAGCAAAAAGTACGTAAGTTTCTTAAGCTTATTGCTCCTGGGATCTGTTGTTGCCCACGCACAATTGGGTGGCACGTATGATGTACAGGATTCTTCTGTTATTCCTTCTAAAAGATTGCCCCAGCACACCGAGTTCATGGCAAACAACTATCCTTATCCTGCAAAACCCCGTAACCAATGGGAAATCGGATTGCAGGTAGGCGCTTTCGGCGTTTCAGGAGATGTTCGTAACCGTTTCCCCGGTATTGGCGCTGCATTACATGCGCGTAAAGCTCTGGGATATGTTTTCTCGTTAAGAGGCCAGGTTGGTTATGGAACTACCAAAGGGTTGAACTTTCAGCCTTCAAGCAACTACACAAAAAATGATGCATGGTCCAAAAACGGATATGCACCAGGTGGCCATGTGTTTTATAATTACAAAACCAGTGTTATTGATCTGAGTCTGCAAGGTGTGGTAACATTGAGTAACATTCGTTTTCATAAAGCAAAAAGCAGCTTCAACGTATACGCTTTTGCCGGTTTAGGCGGAATGATCTATAATACCAAGATCGACGCTTTAAAAGGCGATGGAACTACTTACGCTGCAGATTTTAATGCTATATATAATAAGTATGCTGCCACAGCTGATGGTTTCGGTTACAAAAACAGAAAAGATATTAAGAAAGATCTGAAAAATGTGCTTGATGGTAAATATGAAACCACTGCTCAAACAGATAACAGCCAGCCTAAATTATTCAAAAAGCCGTTCCGTCCTATTGCTAACATAGGTGCCGGTGTACAATTTAAGTTGAGCAAAAAACTTAGCCTCGCTGTTGAAGATAAACTTACTATACCAAAAACCGACCTGTTAGACGGTCAGCAATGGCAGGAAAATGATAACATCGTTCCTCAAAATGCTACTGCTCAATCAAGAGATTTCGATACATACAACTTCCTGTCTGTAGGAATTAACGTTGCTATAGGTGGTAAAGCTGTTGAACCTTTATGGTGGCTGAATCCTTTGGATTATGCTTACAACGAAATCAACAAACCCCGCCACATGAAGCTCCCCAAACCTGTTTTGGATGATGCTGATGGCGATGGTGTAACTGACCAATTCGATCAGGAACCCAACACACCTGCCGGTGCTCCGGTTGATACACATGGTGTAAGCCGTGATACTGATGGTGACGGTGTACCTGATTACAAGGATAAAGAACTGATTACTCCAACACAATGTCAGCCTGTTGATGCTGATGGTATCGGTAAATGTCCTCCTCCTGCTTGTTGCGATTCTCTTGCTAAAATCATTGCAGAAGGTGGCGTTGGAGCCGGCAAATGCAAAATCGGTGATTTACCAAGCGTTACTTTCAAGCCAAAATCAATCACTTTGAGCAACGATGCAAAAGCTCTGTTGTCGAGCGCTGCTCAAAAAATTAAAAATAACCCCGACTGTAAAATAGCTGTAATCGGTTACTGCTCTTCAAGCAAAGCCGAACAACAGTTAAGCTGGGATCGCGTGAATGCCGTTATCAGCTACTTAGTTGATAAAGAAGGTATTAACCAGGATCGTTTCATCTTCAAATATGGTGAAATGGGTGGCGATTGCAATACAGTTGATCTGCGCGATGGTACCGGCGAAGAAGGACCTACTACAGTTCCTGCTCCGCACCCGAACCTACGCCGTGGCAGATAATCAGTACTTTAGCTTAATTGCTTTAACTAATAGTATAACCTTCCCCCGTTTTGCCGGGGGAAGGTTTTTATATTTATCTTAACGCCCTGTATTTGGGTGCCACATCCTTTCCTTTCATATTTGCAGGAAAACCGTAACTTTGCACACTTTTATGCGTTCAGCTTTACTAATTGCAATAATTGCCCTAAGCGTAGCTTCCTGCTCCAAATTTTCGAAGGTGCAGAAAAGCACTGACTATGATTATAAATTGCGGATGGCAGAGAAGTATTATGTTGCCAAGAAGTATAACTATGCCCAGCAGTTGTACGAAGAGCTTTTTCCCTTAATGAAAGGGCAACCTCAGTTTGAAGATCTTTTTTATAAATACGCGTATTGTTCTTATTACCTGCACGACTGGCTACAGGCCGAAAACCTTTTCAAACAGTTTGTTGAGGTATTTCCAAACAGCCCCAAAGCCGAAGAAATGGAGTATATGAGGGCCTATACTTATTACCGGCAGTCGCCCAAAGCTGAGTTGGACCAAACCAACACACAGAAAACCATTGGGTTAATGCAAACATTCATCAATACGCATCCCAATTCGGCAAAAAATAAAGAGGCTACCGATCTTATCGACAAATGCCGCGAGAAAATGGAAGTGAAGGAATATATGAGCGCTGCATTATATTATAATATGGGGCATTACAGGGCTGCAGCCATTGCCTATGGCAGCCTTATGAACGATTTTCCCGATTCGCACAAAAGCGATGAATATAAATTACAGGTTATCAAATCTTATTATTTATTTGCCGTTAATAGTATCGAGGAAAAAAAGATGGCAAGATTTGAACAGGTGATTACCGAGTGCAACGATTTTATTGACCGCTTCCCCGAAAGCAGTCTTAAAAAGGAAGTGGAGCATTATCAGACATTATCAAAAAACAACATTAAAGCCAACAATAATGAGCAAATTACGAAGACAAATTAGCGCCAACACCGCTAATACAGCCGAAACCAAGGATCTGAACGCCATTAAAGGTAAAACCGGCAATGTGTATGAATCAATTGCCATTATTGCCAAAAGGGCTAACCAGATCAATATTTCTTTAAAAGAGGAATTGCATAATAAACTCGAAGAGTTCGCCAGCCATACCGATAGTCTGGAAGAGATTCATGAGAATAAAGAACAGATCGAAATATCAAGAGCTTATGAGCGGATGCCCAACCCATCGTTGCTGGCAACCCAGGAATTCCTCGACGATAAGATTTATTATCGCAAAAATGAAGATGACTTATTTAGTTAACTTTATTTTACGATAAAATGTATAGGAAGCGACATGTTTTTGAACTGTCGCTTTTTACTTTTATGGATGTAAGCGTGCCACGGTTCCCCTGGCATCGCAAACAAACCGTGGCACACTTTCTAAGCCAAAAAGAACTAATTTTAATCAATTATGTTCCAGGATAAAAAAATATTGCTGGCCGTAACCGGAAGTATAGCCGCCTATAAATCCATTTTACTGGTTCGTTTGCTGGTAAAGGCAGGCGCTGAGGTAAAGGTGGTAATGACGCCCGCAGCACGTGATTTTGTTTCCACACTTACCCTGGCAACACTGTCCAAAAACGCAGTGATCACCGAACTGGTCAGCAACGAATCCTGGTCGAACCATGTACAGCTCGGGCGTTGGGCCGACGTTATGGTTGTTGCCCCGTTAAGCTGTAATACACTCGCCAAAATGGCTAATGGCCTTTGCGATAATATGCTGCTTGCCACCTGGTTATCGGCTACCTGCCCGGTTGTGGCTGCGCCGGCTATGGATGAAGATATGTGGCATCACCCCGCTACCAGTCAAAATCTGCAAAAGCTCGAATCGTTTGGAACCCGCATCATTCCCGTTGATAAAGGTGAACTGGCCAGCGGTTTATTTGGTGATGGCCGTATGGCAGAACCCGAAGCCATCATGCAATTTCTTTCAGATAATTTTTTTTCAACAAAAGACCTGACCGGTAAAAAGGCCCTCGTAACCGCCGGACCAACTTACGAACCCATTGATCCTGTTCGATTTATAGGCAATCATTCTTCAGGTAAAATGGGGCTCGCTATTGCTGAGGAACTGGCTAAACGGGGAGCAGAAGTTCATCTGGTTCTGGGTCCTTCGTCATTAAAAACCAACCTGCAGGGAATATATGTTCATAAAGTGCAAACTGCCGAACAGATGTATCAGACCTGTATAAAAGAATTTCCAGGCGCTCACATTGCTGTGATGAGCGCCGCCGTGGCAGATTACACTCCGGTTGAAACGGCTTCGGAAAAAATTAAAAAAACAAGCGGTACCCTCACTATTGAGCTTACCAAAACAAAGGATATTTTAAAAAGTCTGGGCGAATTAAAACAAAACGGCCAGTTGCTGGCAGGCTTTGCCCTTGAAACAGCCAATGAACGGCAATATGCACTTGATAAGCTGAAATCGAAAAACGCCGATCTGATCGTATTGAACTCGCTGAACGATGAAGGGGCCGGTTTTGGATATGATACCAATAAGGTTACTATTTTTGAAAAAAGCGGTAACGAGATTTCGTACGACCGCAAGCCAAAACAACAAGTGGCTAAAGATATCGTTGATAGAATTGTAAACCTGCTATATGTTGTGTAGAAAGCTCATATCGATATTATTTTTTATGGTAACTGTGCCGGTTATGCTTACTGCACAGGAATTAAAAGCGCATGTTACCATCAATACCAGCCGTTTGGGCACCCCGGCCGATAAAAAGGCCTTTCAAACCTGCCAGAATGCATTGAATAATTTTTTAAATAATCGTAAGTGGACAGGCGAAACTTTTCAACCCAATGAAAAGATCGTTTGTAACTTTTTGCTGAACATCAGCGAAGCACAGGCAGGAAATGTGTATAAGGCTACACTAACAGTGCAGGCCGCCCGACCCATTTATAATACCAGCTACGAATCGCCCCTGATCAATTGGATGGACGAAGCGATCTTGTTTAAATATGTGGAATACCAGCCGATTGAATTTAATCAAAACAGGGTATCAGGCTCAGATCCGCTGGTTTCAAATCTTACAGCTATTCTGGCCTACTATGTTTATGTGATCATGGGGCTTGATTTTGATTCGTTTTCGCTGCGCGGAGGCGATCCATACTATCAGCGGGCTATGAATATTGTGAACAATGCACCCGAGGGAAGGGATATAACAGGCTGGAAGGCTTTCGACGGTTTGCGTAACCGGTATTGGCTCACTGAAAATTTAACCAACAACCGGTATAACCTGATACACGATGCCATTTACAGCTATTACCGCCTGGGCCTTGATTATATGTATGAAAATGAAACCGAAGGCCGAAGCGCAATGCTCAATTCGCTTAGCTTAATTAATACGCTTAATAACGATATTCCCAATACAATGATCGTTGCCTTCTTTTTCCAGGGTAAATCGCCCGAACTGGTGAGGGTTTTTAAAAAAGCGACTCCCGAAGACAAACAAAAAGCCAGGGAAATTTTGCAAAAGATCGATATCTCCAATGCCAATACGTATAAACAGGAATTAAAATGATGCGGCTATTTCTATTGTGTTTAAGTGTTTTTGTTATCAGTTTGGTTAGCTGTACCGATAAAGATAAGATCCCATCCGGCGTATTATCGAAAAACAAAATGATACAGGTGATTTGGGATATGATGCAGGCAGAAAGGTATTCGGCAACTTTTTTAAAGGATTCCACAAAAAATATCAAAGCTGAAACTTTTAAATTATACGCTCAGGTATTTGCTATACATGGTATTACAAAAGATCAGTTTGTAAAAAGTTATAAGTTTTATATGAGCCGGCCCGATATTGCACGGGTGATGTTTGATTCACTGGCTTCAAAAGCCAACCGCCAACGCGAAGATCTTTACAAGCCAAAACCGCAACCCGGCGGTCTGCCGTCAGCCGCGCAGTCTGCAAATACAAAAAAGCCAGACAGCACTAAACCGGTTCACCCAATGCCTGGCCAGCCGATACCGCTGCCCATGCCTCCCCAACTGAACAAGCCGAAAACACAACCAAAGCGTTTGCCTTTAAAACATCTGAAACGAGATTCCCTTATGAAGTTGAAGTTGGTACAGTAATTCAACAGGTTGGTACAATAATTCAACCTTGTTTTGGCTGGATGAAAGGTTGTTTCTTATTTTTATCAATAAATTGCTTGCTATATATGCAAAAAATTGTTGCCAATGCGGATGAGGCCATCACCGACATCCGTGATAATGCTACTATTATGTTAGGTGGGTTTGGCCTATGCGGCATACCCGAAAATTGCATAGCTGCGCTGGTACGCAAAGGCGTAAAAAATCTCACCTGTATCTCCAACAATGCCGGGATTGATGATTTTGGGCTGGGAATGCTGCTAAAAACCCGCCAGATAAAAAAAATGATGAGCTCCTACGTAGGCGAAAACGCCGAATTTGAACGCCAGTTGTTACAGGGCGAGCTCGAAGTTGACCTCATACCCCAGGGCACCCTTGCCACACGCATACAGATGGCCGGTATGGGCATTCCGGCTTTTTATACACCGGCAGGTTACGGAACCGAAATAGCCGAAGGAAAGGAAGTGCGTGAGTTTAATAATAAAATGTACCTGATGGAGTATGCGCTGCATGCCGATTTTTCAATTGTAAAAGCGTGGAAAGGCGACAGCTATGGTAATCTGGTATTTCGTAAAACCACCCGCAATTTTTCAACATCTATCGCCAAAGCAGGTACTATAACCATTGCCGAAGTAGAACAGCTTGTAAAACCCGGTGAACTTGATCCCGACCACATTCATGTTGCCGGAATATATGTACATCGCATATTCCAGGGGGCGAATTATGAAAAGCGAATAGAAAGAAGAACGGTGCGGATGAATGGAAATGAGAAATAAGGAATTTGGAACAGAGAAATGAAAAAGGGAAAAATGCAGATCCGTTTTTGCGGAGATAATCTGCAACCTGAAACTTGTAACCTGAAACTTTAAAAACATGGCTTTAGATAAATACGGCATCGCACAACGCATTGCACAGGAATTACGCGACGGTATGTACGTAAACCTGGGAATTGGCATTCCTACACTGGTAGCGAATTATATTCCCGATGGTATGCTCATTATGCTGCAGTCTGAAAACGGCATACTGGGCATGGGCCCTTATCCTGCCGAGGCAGAAATAGATGCCGATCTGATCAATGCAGGAAAGGAAACCGTTACGCTTTTGCCCGGCGGGGCGTTTTTCGACAGTGCCGAAAGCTTTGGCATGATCAGGGCCGGCAAGGTTGATTTAACCGTATTGGGCGCCATGGAGGTATCGGAAAACGGAGATATTGCCAACTGGAAAATACCCGGTAAAATGGTAAAGGGCATGGGAGGCGCCATGGACCTTGTAGCCAGCGCTAAAAATATTATTGTGGCCATGATGCATACTAACCCCAAAGGCGAATCAAAATTATTACCCAACTGTACATTGCCGTTAACAGGCGTTAAATGTGTAAAACGGATAGTCTCTGATCTGGCTGTGCTCGATGTGTTGCCCGAAGGGGGCTTTAAGCTGATTGAACGGGCGCCAGGCGTAACCGTTGATGAAATACAAAATAAAACCCTGGGCAAACTGCTTATTGAAGGCGACATTCCCGAGATGCGTTTGTAGTGAGTTCGGCACTTGCCAGCGGCCCGCCTACCTGACATTAAATTATGAACCAACGAAAGATTTACCTATTTTTATTGCATATTTGTTTCGTTTAAAACAGGAAGTATGCATTCTGCAATGCCCATAACCCAAATCTGTTTTTATCACCCCTGAATCAACTAATTTACTGACCCGTTCTTACTATTCCCTTACTATTCTCTTACTATTGATATGCTGTAACCCAAGCGCAGGTATATTGTAGGTATACCTGAAATATACATAGTGTATACATGAAGCAACATACCACAAAGAAAAAATGTTGTTCACATGGTAGGCTATAGCATTGCCGGCTTGCTACTTATTGCTTCTTACCTTCCTTTTGTTGCAATGGTTATTCCTACCGAAAACAAGATCAACCGGAACATATCGGCCAGTAATAAAACCAGGTCTTTTTCATTTTGTATCTGTTGCGATATGTTTGAATCGTACCCTGCTATTGATTCCATAAAGACTACCATGCCATAAAAGGCCATCAGGCCTCCTGCAATCCAGAATCCCTGCTCATTCAGCAGCACTATTTGCCTGTTATTGATAAGCTGAAACAAAATGATCAGGGCTATTATTACCAGAATAACAGCCTGAACCAGGCCGATTGTTGAGCTCCAGGTAGCGATGCCCTTCAGCGAGTAAATAGTAATAACCACCGACAGAAATGAAACCAGGAACATATTCATGATTTCCTTACCCCGGGCGGCAGGCATCAGCAGCTTAAACAGGTAAAATGAAAGGGTGAATTGTGCTAACCTGAACCCGGTTTGCAGCAGAACAGAACCGGGTTGTATAAAAGTAAGAGAAAGGTGTTGCAGGAAGTTGAATAGGCAAAGAACGGTCAGTACGTTAAGTATAGCCGTAGCAGCTACTTTACGAACAAATACAATGCAAAGGGGTAATAACGACAGCAGCATTACCACCAGTGACAGGGCAATAAATATACTTCCACCGGTTTTTACCATGGTCAAATAGTTCGGGGGCAAACCGGTTTTTCACAGGGCTTTTGATTGTTTTTAAAGCGGTAAGTAAGGGTAACAACATAATGCCGGCGTTTTTTGCATTAAACAAATAAAATAGTAACTGTTATTTGTCTGATTGCCGGGAGTTTAATCAATCAGGTTATTCTTAACTGCAAAGAAAACGAGGCCGGCCGTATTTTTTGCACCAAAGCGTTCCATTAAACGATCTTTGATAGCTTCAACTGTACGCGGACTCACTTCTAATTTCTGTGCAATTTCATGGGCGGTAAACTCCATGCAAATATATTTGATCACATCCCGTTCGCGGTCGCTGAGGGTGATTTCGCTGTTCAGGCTGGGCACCACTTTAACCCGGGCATGTGACTTTTTCAGTAATATTCTGTTCACAAAATTGTTCAGGTAATACCCTTTACTCATCACTTCCATAATAGCCTTTTTGATTTCTGAAGGGTCGGCGCTTTTCAGCAGGTAGCCGTTGGCCCCTATTTCCATCATATGGCTCACAAACCTTTCATCTTCATACATGGTAAGAGCTATTACATGAATGTTCGGATATTGGCGGGCTATAACCTTGGTGGTTTCAATGCCATCTTTTAAGGGCATTCGTAAATCCATCAAAATTACATCGGGTTGCTCAGGAGCTGTTGGCAAATTATCCAGCAGTTCCTGACCGTTTTCAGCTTCGAGTACGAATTTAATGTTAGTATAAGGCCTTAACGACAATATTACTCCTTTCCGGAATATTTTGTGGTCATCAGCTATAGCCACTTTTATTGGTCCCATCTTGTTTATGATATTGGCAAAACTAAATTACTAAAAATCTTCAGTGTTTAGGAATTTGGGGATTATTGCATCAAATCATTAGTGAAAACACTTAGTTTGATGATGGTCGGGTTCTTTGCCACATCACAAATATGAACCAGTTATTTTATTTCAGTTATTGCTATCGGTTCTTCCTCCAATCGTGGAATTTCGATAGTAACCTTATAGTATGTTTGCGATATATCTTTTTCGAAATAAATACGTCCGTGCAATAATTTCAAACGACTTTGAATATTCTTCAGACCAAGTCCCACATTACTTTTATTTAGTTTATCAAAATCGGCCTGGGTAATACCCCGGCCGTCGTGATGGAGGCGAATATACAATTTATTACCACTCAGGTTTTGAGTGAGGTGAATAAAACTGGCGTTGCTGTGTTTCAGTATGTTATTTACCAACTCCTGTATCACTCTGAAAATGATCAGTTCCTGATCGGGGTGCAGCCGTTCGCGGTAATCGTGAAAACGGCAACTGGCGTTCATGCTGCCCGAACCGCTTATTTTTTGGAACAGATCGTTGACTGCCGATTCAAGTCCGAAATTTTTAAGGGTAGGGGGCATCAGGCTATGCGAAATATTGCGAATAAGCTGAATGGTATCGTCGATAATTTGCTTGGCGTTGTAAATGCTTTGAAGCTGGGTGGTTTTATCGAGGTTAACGAGATTTTCGTTAAGGTATAAGCGGGCAGTGGCCAGCAGAGGCCCGGCGTCGTCGTGTAAGTCGGCGGCAATGCGCTGGCGTTCTTCTTCCTGCAACCGGATCGACGCATTCAGCAACATCTTTTGCTGTTCCTGCTCCATGTGCTGTAGCTGCATCTGGTACCGGATCACCTTGCGCTGGTGAAAAATGATGAAGACAATCAAGCCAATGGTTAGCACCAGCATACCGATGGTACCGAAAAATAGTACCAGTGAAACCGGAGTACCTGGGTTATGGGCTTGAAGGAGTATCATTTATAAATGGGTTAGGGCATGCAATTTTAAAAATGTTTTTTCAGGTAACTTTCAAAACCATTAAAATTGCCTGAACCGTATTCGTCTGTTTTCTTTTTAATAAGTAAGCCTATTGAAAAAACAATGTTTTTCAATAGTAAAAATGAATTGTTGATTATAAAATAACTCTCATGAAATGAGGGATCTACAAAATAAGATTCAGCATAAATAAAAAGGAAGAAAGTTCCGGTATAATAAATTAATAAACTCGACACTATCCAGAATTTGTCCAATGTATATATGAATAATACTCTTGGGTTTTTTATTTGCTCAAAGAGATAAGATAGTGAATAACCTATTATTAATATTGCTTCAATTGCGGAAGGTCCTGAATCAAAAGAATTTTTAAAAGACGCTAAATAATCATAAACTGCATACGATAGTAAAATCAGATATGTAATTATGATTGACTTTTTGATTGACTTAGACGATATGTTCTTATAAAAGAATGAGGCAATAAAGGAATATCCGATAATTGTAAATAAGCGGTAAAGAACGTAAATATTAAATCCCAGGATTTTGTACCATCCATTTATAATAATCAGGTTTGAAGAGAATGAATACAGATTAAAAAAAAATAATACCCACAATCCCTTATCTCTGTATTTAGAAAATGCAAAGATAAAAGTGACTGTGGGTAAAATATCTGAGTAAATTGATAAATAATCAAATATTACCTTCAATATTCATAATTTAATCACAATATAGAAAGTAATATTAAAAGAAAAAAGAAGTTTGAAACTCAGACCCTTATTCAAAAAGCCACCACCAGCCTTCCTGATCAGCAGGAGTAACTTTGTCTCCAACAATTCCATCCTGCTGGGCAAAATTTCCTTCAATATCAATTGATTTGTAGGAAATCATTGGCGATCCGTTGTTGTCAAGTCCAACATAAACGAGGGTTTTTTCGCCTTTTTCATTGATGGCATTGTGAAATTGAATACCTGCACATCCGGGTTGAGCCAGAATTTGGTTAATGATGTCTTTTCCGATAATGAACGATTTCACATCTGTCGGATGAGCCTGATGAAAATCCTTAATCATTTGAACTCCCGATTCATGGGTGATTTCTTCGCCAATAGCCGCAACGTTACGTTTAGTGAGAGTTTGAGTTGTCATCATAGTAGTAAGTTTTTAGAGGTTGTAAATAGTGGGTTCCGAGTGTTAAGAAACCTCCAAAAAAAAAGATATACAATGGGTTGCGAGCAACCGTAAATGCTGTAATTTTGCTGCAAACGCTTTACAGGCGCACGTTTCAGGGAGTTTTACGAAGAAGTATTACGATAAAAAATGGGGGATTTTTTCTTTCTGTTTGCCGTATTTTTACTATAGTAAAGTTTCCTTTCGCCTATAGTAATAAGCCGATTATTCACAATTGTGGATAAGTGTAATTGCTTAAAAATGCATAAGTAGTAGGCGGATTTTAAAAACGGGGCGCAGGTGAGCCGCAGGACTTGTAAAGAGTTTTCTTTTCTTACTTACCAGCTGGCTGAATATGCGAATAACTTGTAAAATCAGGCATTAACAATATAATGTTTCGAAGGGTATGATTTCGCTTTGCGTATAAGGTGATGGCCTGGAAGAATTGATTAAAAGAAGAAGTTGACTGATATTGGATTTGACATGCGGTTTTCATAAGATCGTTGGAAATTCATTTTAGGACGGTAATCAGGACATTGGATGTTTTAAGGTTGCCATCCGTACCAATCAACTTCTGAAACAAAAATAAGCGGACGCCCGCCGGTTCGCAATAGCGGATTTGCTCTTTTTTAATTGTTCGGGAATTACCGGTAAACACGTAAAAATGCACCGGTGGAAATAGGTATAATTTCGATTGATCGTGGTAAACAAACGTCTGCAAATTACCGGGAATCCGTTTTTTATACGAAATTGCTGAAAAGGTTAAGGCCCCGACTTACTGATCCCGGGAATGGGGATAACGGTGGGGTATAGCGTATAAGAAACTGAATAACTTATAACCCATTAATAAGCCAACCTTACCCATTATGAGCACTGAACTGGTTATCAAAGTAGCACTTGCCGACGATCATAAGATATTTCGCGACGGCATTAAAATGGCTCTGAAAGGAAAAGAATATCTGAAGATCCTTTGGGAGGCAGAAGATGGTAAAGATCTGATGCATAAAATGCAGATCAAAAAGCCCGACGTTTTACTGATGGACATCCGTATGCCTGAAGTTGACGGCGTTAATGCCATTGGCATTTTACGCAAAGAATACAGTGACGTTAAGATTGTGGTGCTCACCATGTACGACGAACAGGAGATGATTACCAAAATGATGGAAATGGGCGCCAATGCCTATCTAACAAAAACATCTGATCCCGAGGAAATTTATCAGGCAATTCTCGCATGCATGAATGATGACTTCTACTTTAATGATCTTGTTAATAAAGCCGTTCTGTCGAAATTACAAACTAAAAAACAGGTGCGGCAGTTTTACCCCAATCCCATAAAGTTTACCGAAAAAGAAATTCGCATACTCAAACTGCTGGCAGCCGATAAAACTACCGAAGAAATATCCAAAGAAGTTTTTTTAAGCCCCCGCACTATTGAAACCATCCGGCAAAATATGAAATCGAAAGTTGGTGCCAAAACAATAGCAGGCCTCATCATGTACGGCATGCGCAATAAACTCATCGATTAATATCGAATACTGAATGTTGAATTTTAAATGTCGAAGTGTTGAATGCGGCTGTTGGTATTGTACTTCTACATTCAACATTCAAAATTTGTTATTCAATATTTCAAAAAGTAACCAACCCATGTCGTATCGCATACATGGCCAATCCAACACGACTCTTTACATTAAGGCGACCAAATAACTGATCACGCAGCGCATCTACAGCGCGCGGACTCAGGTTCATTGCTCCGGCTATTTCTTTATAGGTTAATTCTGTACAGCTCAATTTCAGAAACTGCAGTTCCTGTTCGTTCAGCAGATTTTTCTTTTGCGTGATATCTTCTATTGTATTTCGGAACAGATTAACCAGCTTACCGGTTACACTATGCGAATAGTAATATCCTGATTCAACAACCGACCTGATCGCAAATTTCAATTCATCGGGATGAACATCTTTTTTCAAAAATCCTTTTACGCCTGCCTGCAACAACCTGATAAGTGTTACATCGGTATCGTACATGGTCAACATTAGAACATGTATTTGCGGATAATTTTTTTGCAACCAGGCCGAGGTTTCATATCCATCAAGCACTGGCATATTTAAATCGAGTATGAGAACATCGGGAATCAGGTTCGTTTTTATCTTTTCGAGAGTTTCCTGTCCGTTCGATGCCGTAAAAAGTACTTTACAGTTGTCAAATGTATTGATCAGTGAAGCCAAAGCATCGCGTAACAGAATATGATCATCGGCCAATGCTACTTTTATATAGGATTCGGGTTTGCTCATGTGTTGTTATAATTGAAAAACTTTTATTGATCCAAATTGTTTTAGTACGGAATCTTCATACTAACAGTTGTACCCTTTCCCGGTATGCTGTTCACCTGGCAAGTGCCATTAATAAATGCTGCGCGTTTAACAATATTCATTAAGCCGGTACCCTTGCCTTTTTGAGTTGCCTGTGAATCGTGTATAAAACCTTTTCCATTGTCGGCAATTTCAATTTCAACAAAATGGCTTTGATAATTCAGCACAACATGAATCAACGTAGCCTGCGCGTGTTTCATGCAATTATTCAGTACCTCCTGCATGATCCTGAAAATTACCAGCTCTTTTTGTGTTTGCATGTAAACGGCTGAGCCGGTAATCTCGTACCGGATATCAAAAATACCTAACTTTTGAATTTTATTTATTTCCAGTTCAAGCGCTTTCAGCAAACCGTTTTCCTCAATAAAACCGGTGTGCAACGCTTTGGAAATATAGCTCAGATCATCAATGGCCCGTGTAATTAAATTTATTGAACCGGTCACTTTTTCCTGCTTATTCGATTCAATTTTCCAATCAATGGTATTCAGGTTCAGTTTTGCCAGTGTAAGCGACAGGCCGATGTTGTCGTGAATTTCGCGGGAAATATTTTGAAAGGTTTGTTCCTGAATTTCAAGCTGGGTGGTTAAAAGGGTTTTTTCAAAATCAGATTTCAATATCTCAAGCCCTTTTTGATACGAAATATGCCGGCGTTGATACAAAAATAAAATGAGCACGATAAAGGCTATCAGTACCAGAATGAAAAGAGTGGTAACTATAATAAAGATTATTATGGTGTGTCTCTCTTCGGGCATAAATAGGCTTTGGCGATTAATAGAAACATGATACTGTAAGCGATAAAGTTAATTAAATATAGATTTACCTCTTTCAAGAATCCCTTTTTGGTGAATATAAAGTCTTTCAAAAGGAATAAAGGAAGTGTACAGGCAAAATAAATTACTATCCCCATTGATATCCAAAAAGAAGGTAATTCCCAAAGCTTGTTGACTGTAGGCCATTTAAACAATTCAAAGAAGAAAAAGAAGACAGGGATTAAGATGCAAAAGCCCTGGAAAACATATAAATCCATGGGTATATCAATAAAGTTGCTTACCCTAAACCAATAAAAAGAAACGGCTATACAATAAACTATCTTGATAGTATTTAAAATTTTTTTAAATGATTTAGACTTTAAAGTATTTAGAAAAAAACTATAGGTTAAAAAGAATTCAGCGATCAGAAAAATATTGGTGGTAGAATATATTACACTGTTTTGAGTTTTCACACTGAGCTGACAATTAATAATGACATAGAAAATTGTCATTTGTATAAGTGATGATAGGGGATATAAATAAAATATCCTAAGGGTATGAAATCTGTTCCTGTTAAAATAGCCGGTTATGGTAGCAACACAACTGCATGCCATCATAAATATTTGTGCAATATATGTTGGTATTGGATTGCTCATGAATTATTAAATAATGATTTTCTGAAAATGTGGTTGTAATATTTTGGTTAGGGTGTGCCTCTCTTCGGGCATAAATAGGCTTTGGCGATTAATAGGAAAAATATGCCATAACAAATGAAATTAATGGAATACAAATTTGCTTCCGTTAGGAGCCCTTCTTTATTATAGGCAAAATCTTTAAAAAGAAATATCGGTAAGGTGCAGGAAAAATAAAATACGACTCCCAGTGAAATCCAAAATGAATATGTTTTTAGCAAATCAGAGACAACCGGTCTTTTAAAAAGCTCAAAAAAATAGTACAATGCAGGGGCCAGAATAAGTATAGCCTGTGCCACAAAAATATGGGTTGACCAACTGAAAAAAACTTTATTTAAAACCCAGTCTGCTATTAATATGATTATATAAACTACGCTTATCACCCGCATACCTTGTTTTATTGATTTGGATAATAATACCTTTTGAAAGAAATTATAAATCAATAGGAATTCAATAAGCAGAAAAATATTAGTTGTTGCGGTAATAATATGGGCAGAGCTTTCTTTGTTAATGAGGCTACGATTAACGTCAGCAATTGTAGCAAATGAAGATTGTGAAAAGGATGCGAATGGATAAAAATAGAATATATTAAGTGCGGCAAATTTGTTTTTAAGTTTAAAACCTATACATAGTGCTATAAGGCCGCAAATCAAACTAAAAAGTAATGTAGCGCCGTAATAGGATAAATAAAATTTCATATTTTGTCAATGTGTGTAGTAGCTGAGCCGGGTACTTACAGTTTTTTGTTTTTTATTACACAACAGCGAAATAATAAAAAGTATGAACAAAATGCAATAGGCAGCGTAGTTTATTGAATACAAAATGTATTCTTTAATGAAAAATTTGTAAAGAAGAAAAACCGGAATATTAAGGCTGCTAAGGAATGCAATTCCGGTAATGATCCAAAAAAATGGTTCGTGCAGCAGGTTTTTCTCGGGGGGCGTGGTAAAAAGATTGTAGAAATAATAAAAGGAAGGTATTAATAATAAAATGCTTGCAGTTACTGACAAATAGCCTCCAAATAACTTGGTGTTAGCGTTCGGCGCAAGGAAAAATAAACTTATCAAAGCGGTTGTTATACAGAATATTTTCCCGGTAATCTTAATTATATTTTTGACCCGTTTTTGCGAAAACTGGTAATAAAAAATGGTGTAAAAGATTATCAGTTCAATAAGAATAAAAATTATTACCGACCAGTCGCTCACCAGGTATATAATTTCAGTGTCGTGAATTAATTTTTTATTAGCGAATAAAAGAAAAAAAAACAGGCAGTCCTGTAATAAAGAGGCTATGCCATAAATGATAAATAGCCTGGTCCACTTTTCATTTGACCTATTTCGGAAAGCTACAATCAGAAAAATTATATTTAATAAAATCATTAATGGCCATGTATACAGCGATTTTTCGAAGGTACGTACCAGGCTATTAATATCCAGAATAATCAGTCGCATGTGCAAGGATTCAGTTGGTTGCCAAGCTATACTGTTTTGGCCGAACGGCAAGGTGAAAAAACACAGAAGATTGTGTGATTTTCCTCTTGCTGGGGAAGAATTGATAGTATTTCTTATACTAAACCGGATGCCAGCCTTCTATTTTCTCTGCCACCTGCCTCAATTTTTCCTGGCTCTTTCCCTTTCCTCATCAACTTTCCTCAGCGTTTCAAAAAAATTAACGAGGTCCTTGTCGAGCGCAGCGATCTGCTCGAATAAAGGGTTGTGCACCTCAATAAAGGCATTGCGCACATCACAAAGCTCATCGTCTAATTTGTATAGTTCTGAAAAAGTGCCGCGAAAATTATCGAAGTCTGCATCCAAACTTACCGTATCAATTTCCATTTGAGCATAATTCCTGATGATGGGCGAAAAATAAGTGGCTTCAAATTCATCGAACTGTTGCTCCAGTTTTTCAAGCAGCTGTATCATATTGGTATGGTCGTCTTCGGCCGCCTTTAAACCCTGAATATAATCAGTGTAAGAGTGTTGAAAAATATTCAGTTGCGCAAACAACGGTTGTGTATCGTAACCTACCCGGTCTTCTTCGGGTACTGCTTCAATTTCAATTTCTGACAGATGTTTCCCTTCTTCAAAATATTGTAGCATAGGCGCAACCAGCATATATTCACTTTGCAGGATATTAAAATCGGTACGGCATTGCTGCTGAAGGGGTTGGGCCGATTTGTAATATTCAAGTAATCGGGTCATTAATTGTTTAAACGCGTACGATTCATTGTGCAGCAACGTATATTTTTCAATGGCCTCCTGTTCAAAGGCACTAAGAGGTGCTTCACTGTTATATTCCAATAATATGGTGCGAAACGGATGGTTAATAATGGTGGGTTTCATATAAGCCTGGGTTAAGGTAATGGTAAAATATGGCCTATAAAATTACTAATTTAATCAGTGTATTGCTGCCCGAAACAGCTAAAATTCCGAATTGCCCAACTGATAATAATAACGAATATGATCACGATCATTTTACGGTTTTATTGTTTCTTTTTACTTTCATTGTATTAAACGGCATTATCATGAAAAAAAGAGTTGCGCTGATCATACTCGTTCTGCTGGTGGTTATTCAGTTTATACGGCCTGCACGTAACCTGTCGACTGCTACGTCGCCCAATGATATTACGCAGATGTATGTGGTTCCGGAACCGGTAAAAGCGCTGCTGAACAAAGCCTGCAACGACTGTCACAGCAATAACACCTTGTATCCCTGGTATACCAATGTTCAACCCGTGGGTTGGTGGTTGCAGCACCATGTTAACGAGGGAAAAGACGAATTGAATTTTTCTGAATTTGGTGCTTACCCGGCCAAACGTCAGTATCATAAGCTTGAGGAATTTGTCAAACAGGTTAAAGATGATGAAATGCCATTGAACAGCTACCTGTGGGTGCATACCGATGCCAAACTTTCCGACGCCGACAAACAGTTGCTCATCAATTGGGCGAATGACCTGAGAAAGGAAATTGCAGCGAAAAACGGACTGTAATAATAGCTGCATGTTACCTGTTGCCGGTTACCAGTTACCTGTTGCCGGTAACCTGCTTTCAGTTACCAGTGATAGATAAAAGGGCAGATTTTTACATTACAGACCAAACTTTGTAACCTGAAACCTGAAACCTTAACCTTGTAACCCGTAGCCTGAAACCTGTGACCCGAAATTGCTACCTTTGCCGCCGATGGTAGCGCCTGTTTCATATAAATTGTTTGAGCAACAGCTTTGGTTATCAGCTCACCGATGTGTTTTTTGGGAAGAAGCAAAAACTTTAATCGTTTCGGACCTGCATTTTGGAAAAACAGGTCATTTTCGAAAAGCCGGCATTGCGGTGCCGCAGGCCGTTTATAAAGAAGACCTGCAGCGGTTGGTGCAATTGCTGCAATATTTTCAACCTAAACAGCTGGTAGTGGTAGGCGATCTTTTTCACAGCCATGAAAACCGCGAACTGGAATTGTTCCGCAAATGGCGACACGATTTTCCTGCTTTACATATTCATCTCGTTAAAGGCAATCACGATATTTTACACGATAACTGGTACAGGCAATGCGATATTCATATTACAGAGGAGGAGTTACACATGGATTGCTTTCGCTTTCGCCACGATTTGAATGAACTAACCACCGGCCGTGGGCATTATTTTTTTTCAGGGCATATTCATCCTGGTGTGCGTATTAAAGGCCCTGCCAAACAATCGCTCAGTTTTCCCTGTTTTTATTTTGCCGCCAATTTTTGCGTGCTGCCTGCTTTCAGCCGGTTTACCGGTATTGCACTGGTTGAGCCTGCCGAAAACGAAAATGTATTTGCTATTGTTAATAACCATATTGTGCAATTGCAATGAGTGCAAGCCCTCTGTTAAAAATTGCTTTTGATCCTGTTTATGCGCATCCTTTGCCGGCCGGTCACCGGTTCCCCATGTTGAAATATGAACTGATCCCCGAACAATTATTATACGAAGGCGCCATCTCTGCCGGTAATTTATTCACACCCTTGCCCTGCCCCGATGAAGTGGTATTATGGACCCACGAACAGAGTTACGTAAACCGGTTACATCAACAAACATTATCGGCCCGCGAGCAAAGGCATATCGGTTTTCCGCAATCGCCGCAACTTACCCGCAGGGAGTTTGTTATTACACAGGGTACTATCGATTGCTGTATGTATGCCTTTGAATATGGTGTAGCCCTGAATGTGGCAGGCGGCACGCATCATGCTTTTGCCAACAGGGGCGAGGGGTTTTGTTTGCTGAACGACTTTGCCGTGGCTGCGAATTATCTGCTTAAAAAAAATCTCGCGCAAAAAATTCTTATTGTTGATCTGGATGTTCACCAGGGAAACGGAACGGCCAGTTTGTTTGAACATGAACCGCGTGTATTCACTTTCAGCATGCACGGAGCCCATAATTATCCTTTTCATAAAGAAAAAAGCGATCTGGATATCGGGTTGGCCGATGGTACGGAAGATGATTTGTATTTGAGTTTACTGCAAAGCAATTTGCAAACATTAATCGGCCAGCTGCATCCCGATTTTGTTTTTTATTTATCCGGGGTAGATATTCTGGCTACCGATAAATTCGGCAAACTCAAAATCAGCATGGAAGGTTGTAAGCAGCGCGATGAAATGGTTTTTTCGCAGTTAAAACAAAAAGGCATTCCCTGTGCCGTAGCCATGGGCGGGGGGTATTCGCCCGATATCAAAACTATTGTTGACGCACATTGTAACACATTCAGGTTAGCGAAAGACATTTATGGTTTGTTCTGATAGTCCTGTGCGAAGCCGAAGGACTAATTTCTCAACTGCTGATAATTCAAAAAGTAAATAAACCGAACGGTAAATTCATTGCCATGCGGCGTATTGAATAATTGCTGTGCGTTATATGTATAGTTTTTGTAGGATACTCCATCAATATAATATTCATAATCTTTTCCCAACCAGTTCTTCCAGCCTATAATTAACCGGCTGCCTAACCGAAAATCCCAGGTATAAAATACGTCCAGGTTAAAGGCATTGTAGTTTACGTTGTAGTCAGACGGTTTAAGATCGGTTCTTTCTGTCCAGTATCCATCGGGATGAATATTATATAAATTGGTGTTCAGTAAGCGGTTCCAGAAATGACGGGCCCTGAAAGTGAGGTTCATACGGTATGCAAAATTGTACACACCGCTTACAACAGATGTTACATCGGCGTATTGGCGGCGCGCCAGTATGGGCGCCCGGGTAGCAGCGTCGCGTACAAAAGCATATCCCCATTGACCGTTATCGTATTGTCGCCTATAGTTAACATCCAGCAAAAAACGGTCGCTGAACCGGTATCGAATGCCTGCCTGAATGGCATAATAGGGATCATTAGGCAATGGTCCTTCGGCCCCGCCAACAAACAGGGTACCACTTAATCGTTTGCGGTTGTCGGTACCAGCATCTATAAATAACGAATAATAGGGTGAACGCTTAAGGGGTTGCCGGGGTGTTTGCAACAGGCTCGAAGGCGTTTGCATTTCAAAAAAATCGTTATACCAGCGGGGAGCAATATCCGCACTGATGTTCAGGTCCCAGAAATTCCTTAACAACCAGGAAGAAGATGCTTCGAAAGAGTTTTTTTGATATAAGAACGGTTTAAAAAGATAGTCTTGTTTTACTGAAACTTTATAACTCTGATTTAAAAATGCCGGAGTGGCCTGGTATATGTTATAGCTTACAGAAGCGGAATTGGAAAAAGCATTGGGTGACAATAAATAGCCGAGATCGTTTGGATCGTATTGGGCCGACTTAAGATCACTGATCAGCGAAAACTGCAGGTTGCCGCTTACTTTGCCTGCCTCAAAATAGTTTGCAAAGCCATTGTACCGTCCGGTATTTTGATACACGGTACTGTAACGGGGGCGAAGAATAATTCCGTATTTATTATGTTTATCGTACAGGGCAATATCAAGGGCACTTACATTGGCATCGCGTTTATTGCCATTGCGCCACACATTGGTGTTGGTAAATGTTATGTATGACCGGTTTTTCAATGCCTGGTCAAGCACAATAATGTTATAATTGGTTAAGGGCTCTGTGATAACTGTTGAGTCGGCGCCGGTGGTGCGATTGCGCAAAGTTGCTTTTACGTTTTCGGTCACAGCGTTAAAAATTCCAATACCAAGCTTGCTGCTGGTACGTCCCGAAAATTTAACGGCATTATATAGCCGCGTTACTGATGGGTTTTTTATCAGCTGGTATCCGTCGAGGTCGCCGGAGCTTAACAGGTTCTGCAGCGAATCGTATTTTTCAGGCACTTTACCTATGCGACGCGAATAAAAGATGCCGGCCTTGTTAAACAGTTCGGTGCCCTCTGTAAAAAATTGTCGATTTTCACGAAACCTGACCTCAAACGGGCTGATATTATTTACCACATTGTCAGAGATCACCTGTCCGAAATCGGGTATCAGCGTGGCATCGAGTGTAAAGCTTTCATTAACGCCGTATTTAACATCCATTCCCCCGCTTTTTAATGTTTCGTATTTGCCGGGTTGGTTTAATTGCGGCGTTTGCCGGTAACCTGCGCTTACGTAGGGTGAAAAGCTCAGCCGCAAAGGCGGCACCAGGTTGTTTAATCCCGATATATCGCCAAACTGGTTGGCAAATCCGCTCACGGCAGGGTTCACCGGGTTCCAGAAAGAAGTTTCATTAAACCGCCGGCTGAACCGCATGAACTGAATACCCCATATTTGTTCGGGTTTGCGGGTAAAGCGAAGAGAAAAAAACGGAATACGCATTTCAACCACCCAGCCATCGGGACGAACACTCACCCGGCTATCCCAAACGGCATCCCAGCTTACATCGCCATACGTACCTTCTTCGGCCTTGTAATTAGCGCTTACCCGGGCGTCGGTTTGCACATTACGGGCAGTAACAAGGAACTGGTAAGCATTCTGCCGGTCGTGGTATGTATCGAGAAATACCGAAAAATAGTCAACATTCGCCTTAAGCAAATTGTCGCGTGTGGTAAACTGGCGGCGTATTTCGGCCGGATCATCGTACAAATAAGCGCCTATATAAACAGAGGAATTATCATATACAATCCGTACTTCAGTTTTAAGAGAAGCCGGTTTGCCGTACACAGGTGTATTGGTCACAAAATCAACTGCAACCGGCGCGTTTTGCCAGGCAGCATCATCCAGCGAGCCATCGATTCGGGGAGCAAAAGTTACTTTTACGGCCTGCGTAATTTTTTGTTGCGCCTGAAGCCCGGTAGTAGTTAGCAATGATAATATTATAATGAGGCTTCTAAGCATAAAGCATCATAAGGGCGGCAAAAATACCTGAATTTATATATAGAAAAAGGATCATGTTGTAGTTCATCGTCAAAATCTCTGGTTTGCGTTATCTGAACATGGTTGCGGACTTGTTTTCTGCATTCATGTGTATGCATGTGCATCCGGGTCATCCCGTCAAAACGGGGCATCCCTTCCTGATCTACTATAAGGTTTGAAGTGCGCAGGTGGCTCAGTAAAATAAACCAATGAAGCCGGTGAATGGACAAGTATTTACAAATTACAGTTAAGCATAAGCTGTGTGTTACAACGCCTGTCTTTTATATTACCTGATCAAGGGTTACAAGACAAGTATTATATACAAAAAGCTGCTTTCCAGCGAATGGTAACGACCATCACGGTGCATTTTGCAATTTGCAATTTTACAGGTAAGGTTGCCGGCTTTACCTGGTAAATAAGCCGGCAATGATGTTGTTAATGAGGGTAATACTGTGTGATTATTAGCCAGTGATATTTAGCTACATATGAAAAAAGTATGCGATCTGCCACGGGTTGGCTGATTGTTCCCGTACTACATCTTATTACTTAGTTCATTTTCTTTTTTAAATTACTAACCTGCTCCTGCAGCGTACTAACTACATTGGCCAGCTGATTTACATCCCAATGTGGCTGTGTATTTGCTTTACCGATGATCATCATGGCCTTCCATACTTCCAGAATATCTTCGGCACTCATCTGGTAAGGCTGGTAAGTGGGATTATCACTAATGAGGGTGTATTTATTTTTGGTGCGGTTGTTTTTCATCATCCGCTTGTACACAATGCCTTCATGGCGTGATACCACTATATAAGTGAAGTTATTTTTAACATCGTTGATATCTTCAATCTTTTCTCCCACTATGATAGAGCCGCTTTGGGTGGGCAACATGGAATCTCCTACAATTTCAAATGCGCGATAATGACCCGGCGCCAGCATGGGAAGGGTGAAGGTATTCAGTTCATCAATAAATTCAGGATCGGCATAGCCTGCCAGATAACCGGCAGCTGCTTTAACCGGCACAAACTGAATATCATTTGTTCCGGCAGCCAGTTTTTGTGCGCGGCGTTTGGCGAGATAGTTGCCTTTGTTATCGGAGAGGTCTTTTAAAAATAAGTCATCAAGCGTTAGCTTAAACAGATCGCCTACTATTTCCAGTACATCAATTCTGGGGTCAGCCCGCTCTTCTTCATAGGCGCCCAGCAGCGATCGTTTAATACCTAGTTTGGTGGCAAATTCTTCCTGTGTCCATCCACGCAGCTTGCGCAGATATTTCAGATTTTGACCGGCCATTGACATAGACTAATAAGTTTAGCGCTAAAATACTAATTATTTTGTCATATACCATAAAAAAATTTTTATGGCCAGCTATTTTGTTGTAGCAAATACATGTTAATGGCAGCTAAAGGATGATTGTTAAAAAAGATTTCATTGCAAAAAAAAGTAACCAATTGTATTTAATTGTAAATTGGTAAACGGGTGGTAATAACAACTACAATGTATTAATCCAATTCACTTCTGATCATAATATCATTCCACCCGGTTTCAACATTAGTAAGGTCATCAGGCAAATGCCGGTTTGTATGGATCATCAGCAATGGTAATCTGTTTAACCTGTTCCCCTTGTATAACAAATGCTGTACTGCATAAACCTTTTCTGAATCATTTCAAATAACGAGCTATAAGTGTTGGCCCGGGTATCACAACTCAGGTAAACACCATGTTGACATAAACCAGGTAACCAATTTTATAATTTCCAAAAATTGCCATTATGGAACAAACAATTGCGCAAGGCGAAAAAATTGCCCTCACCAAAGAGCCCACCCCCGATAAGATTATGCAAATAGGAATGGGTTTCTGGCCATCCAAAGCACTGCTTACAGCTGTAAAGCTTAAACTGTTCACCCTACTTGCCGAAGGGCCAAAAACAGGGGCGCAAGTTAAGGAACAACTGAAACTCGAAACTACACAGCGGCATGTTTACGACCTGCTCGATGTGCTGGTGTCGCTCGATCTGTTGAAACGCGAAGGATTAACCGATAATGCCGTTTACAGCAATGCGGTTGAAACAGATATTTTTCTCGATAAAAACAAACCTACCTATATGGGCGGAATACTTGAAATGGCTAACAACCGCGCTTACAATTTCTGGGGCGATCTGGAAGAAGCGCTGTACACGGGGCTTCCGCAAAATGAAATCAAAAAGGGTAATATGCAATTCTTTCCTGAATTGTTTAAAGACCCCGCAAAGCTGCAGGAGTTTATGGATGCAATGAGCGGAATACAAATGGGCAATTTTATGATGCTCGTAAGTAAATTCGACTTTGGCCGATTCGATACACTGGCCGATATTGGCGGGGCCGATGCCACTTTATCGATACAAATATGCAATCGCTTCCCGAACATTCGTTGCATCAATTTCGATTTGTCTGCAGTAGCACCAGTGGCTGCCAAAAAAATCAATCAGTTTAATTTAAGCGATCGTATAGAGGTAGTGAGTGGCGATTTTATTACCGACATGCTGCCAAAGGCCAGTGTAATTACGATGGGGAATATACTTCATGGTGTCGATGACGAAGGAAAACAAATGCTGTTTGATAAAGTGTATGAAGCCCTGCCCGAAGGCGGCGTATTTATTGCCATTGAAAATATCATCGATAATGACCGCCGTGTGAACACATTCGGACTGCTGATGAGTTTGAATATGCTGATCGAAAACGGAAATGCCTTTGATTATACGATGAACGATTTTGAACAATGGGCCCAGCAAGCCGGATTTAAGAAAACAGAACTTATTTCCCTTGCCGGGCCGGCGAGTGCTGCTATAGCCTATAAGTAATAAGTTTTAAGTAATAAGTTGTAAGTAGTAAGCAGTAAGCAGGAAGTGGGAGAGTAACAAGTGGTGATGTGTAAGTGAATGAATAATAAGTGGTAAGTAAAAGTGGGCCTGGCCGGCTACTTATTACTTACCACTTACTACGTATTACTCTTTCAATAAAATTTGGAGCATATTGGGTGGCCATACTATCTTTGCACATGGCAACAAACAATAGTGCTCCTCAGCGAAAATCTCCTAAGTCAAATAAGTTTTTTGGTGAAGGTTTAACATTCGACGACGTTTTACTGGTTCCCGCCTACTCACAGGTTTTGCCCCGGGACGTAAACATCCGCACCTTTCTTACCAAAAATATTCAGTTAAATATACCCATGTTATCGGCCGCTATGGACACGGTAACAGAAGCTAATCTGGCCATTGCCCTGGCCCGTGAAGGCGGTTTGGGCATCCTGCACAAAAACATGAGCATTGAAAAGCAGGTAAGTATGGTACGAAAAGTAAAACGTACCGAAAGCGGATTGATCCTTGACCCCATTACCTTAAATGAGGATGCAACTATTGGCGATGCCCAGCGGCTGATGAAAGAAAACCGGATCGGCGGTATTCCTATTGTTGACAGCAATAAAAAACTGGTAGGTATTTTAACCAATCGCGACCTGCGTTTTCAATCTGATTACAAACGCATAGTAAGCGAGGTGATGACAAAAGAAAATCTGATCACCGCTCCTGAAGGAACCGATCTGAAAAAAGCTGAAAAGATCCTACAACAATATAAAATTGAAAAGTTACCGGTTGTTAAAAAAGACGGTACCTTATTTGGCCTGATCACCTACAGAGATATTCTGCAGGTTCAAAGCTTTCCCAATGCCGTAAAAGATTCATACGGCCGTTTACTGGTTGGCGCAGCACTGGGCATCACCCGCGATTTGCTCGATCGTGCGGCAGCCCTGAAACAAATAGGTGTTGATGTGGTTTGTTTAGATAGCGCTCATGGCCACAGTAAAGGCGTGCTCGATGCATTGAAAACACTGAAAAAGAACTTTAAAAAATTACAGGTTATAGCCGGCAATATAGGAACCGCCGCAGGGGCAAAAGCCCTTACCGATGCAGGCGCCGATGCCGTTAAAGTTGGTATCGGTCCAGGTTCTATTTGTACTACACGTATCGTTGCAGGCGCAGGTATTCCGCAGGTCACTGCTATTATGGAAGCCGCTTCTGTTTTGCATAAACTGGGCATTCCCTTAATTGCCGACGGTGGTATTCGCTATACCGGCGATATGGTTAAAGCGCTGGCTGCGGGTGCCAATATAGTTATGATGGGAAGTGTGTTTGCCGGTACCGAAGAAAGTCCTGGTGATACCATTATTTACGAAGGAAGAAAATTCAAACAATACCGTGGTATGGGATCGCTGGGTGCTATGAGCCAGGGAAGCGGCGACCGCTATTTTCAGGATGTTGAAGATGATATTAAAAAATATGTACCCGAAGGTATTGAAGGCCGGGTGGCATTTAAAGGAAATTTAAGCGAAATAGTTTATCAATATGTGGGCGGATTAAGAGCGGGCATGGGCTATTGTGGTGCAAAAGATATTAAAGGATTGCAGCAGGCGCAGTTTGTTCGCATTACCAATGCCGGTATGAAAGAAAGCCACGCACACGATATAGAAATTACAAGAGAAGCACCGAATTATAGCAGGTAAAATTGTTACAGGTTACAGGTTACTGGTTACAGGGGATCCACGTTTTGGTTGTATTATGTTGTTTGGAATCCCTGCAACATGTAACTTGTAACCTGAAACCTGAAAATGTACCTTGATATTTAAATTCATTCCTGATGAAGTTGCTCCGGTTACTACTATTTCTATTCATTCTTCACATTTCACTTTTTACAGCCGGTCAACCCGATTCCTGCCGATTACGCATCAGTTTACTTACCTGCACTCCGGGCTCAGCGTTGTATTCCACATTCGGACATACTGCTTTACGTGTAACCGACAGCGCCCGTGGTTTCGATATCGTATACAATTATGGTACTTTCGACGACCGTGATCCGAACTTTTACGTAAAGTTTACCAAAGGCATCATGCGATATGCGCTTTCTGCCTATTCATACCAGGATTTTTTGTATGAATACAGCCTCGAAAAGCGCGGTGTTATTGAGCAAAACCTGCAATTGACCTGTGCCGAAAAGCAACGTCTGTTTATGGCGCTGCAGGAAAATGCGCTGGAACAAAACCGTTACTATAATTATTATTTTCATACCGATAACTGCACCTCCCGCGCACGGGATATGGTGGTGCAAAAAACCGGTGCAAAAATAATTTTAAATAATATTTTACCTGCTGAACCGCCTACCTACCGGCAACTTATTCATACCTACCTGAACAAAGCCGGCCAATACTGGAGCAAACTGGGAATTGATGTGCTATTGGGCAATAATCTCGATGAAAAGGTAACCAATGAACAGGCCATGTTTTTGCCCGATTACCTGATGATGGGTTTCGACAGCGCCGTTGTTAACCAGCATGTACTGGTGAGCGAAAAGAAAATAGTGCTTCCGGCAGTGGAGGTGCCTCAGTCATCATCGTGGTTTACGCCGTTTGTTTTTTTTACGTTGTTTTTTGTGATTGTTACCCTGTTATCGTTCAAAAAAAGCAAATGGGCACAACGTACCTTAAATATACTCGACAGCCTGTTTTTTTTATTTACCGGTTTTATTGGAGTGCTTATTGTAACGCTCTGGGCCATACGTGTTGATACCGTTTGCCGCGATAACTTCAATTTGTGGTGGGCCCTGCCAACCCATTTTCCGGTAGCTTTTGTTGTTTATATGAACAAAAAATGGCTGCAACAATATTTTCGCATAGTGCTGGCACTGGCTTTGTTATTTGTATTGTGCTGGTGGCTGCTTCCTCAGCAGTTCAATGCAACTGTAGCGCCCATACTGGGTATTATAATTGTGCGTAGCTTTTTCAGAGGCAATCTCACGCTGAAGCAATTGGCAAAAGACAAAAAGCAATTCGCTAATAAGTAATAGGCAAAGCATAACAACTGTTGCCGGTTTCCAGTTGCCGGGTTTCCCGGAAACCAGGAACCGGTAACCAATAGAACTTTCGTAAATTGAGCCATGGCAAAAGAGAACAATATCCTGATTAATGATCAGCCTGTATTTTATCGTGTTGAAGGAGAGGGGCAACCCGTGGTACTGTTGCATGGTTTTGCCGAAGACGGTACCGTTTGGGAAAATCAGATTGAATATCTTAAAACAAAATTTCAACTGATCATACCCGATTTGCCGGGCAGCGGCAAATCGATCGGCAGCGAACAACTGGCCATGGGCAATGTACAGGTTATCGGTGCGCCACAGGCAGGCGATGGATGGGATAACTTCGGGCAACAATGGTCAATGGAGTACTTTGCCGAATGTATGGGCGCTATTCTGGATCAGGAAAACATTGCCGAAACAATCATGATAGGCCATAGCATGGGCGGTTATGTTACGCTGGCGTTTGCCGATAAATACCCCAACCGGTTGAAGTCGTTTGGATTATTTCACTCCTCAGCTTATGCCGATAGTGAAGAAAAAGTTGCCGCCCGCCGGCGTGGTATTGAGTTTATTAAACAATATGGCCCGGTTAAATTTTTAGAACAATCCATTCCCAATCTTTTCTCATCAGCATTTAAAAAGAAGGACCCCGCCACAATACAGAAAATACTTACCCGTTTTACCAACTTTACGGCGCAATCGCTCGTAAATTACTACGAAGCCATGATTCGGCGCCCCGACCGTACACATGTATTGAAAAATTTCCCCCGGCCCATTCAATTTATTTTAGGAAAATACGACACGGCAGTGCCGTTTGAGCAGGGGCTGCAACAATGTTATATGCCCGGATTGTCTTATATTCATATACTTGAACATGCTGCTCACATGGGAATGTGGGAAGATCCGTCCCGGAGTAATGCTTTTATTGAAGATTTTTTATTGCATGGTAAAATTGACTAACGAATACTGTGCTATATACCAGCTGACTGATGAGAAGAGCCCTGGCGATAGTTGTTTTTTTGTGTGGAACAATCCAATCCCTGTTTGCTGAGCATATTAAGGGAGGGGAAATGTTTTATGAATATCTGGGGCCTTCCGGTAGCAATAATTCGCAGTACCGGGTAACTTTAAAACTGTACATCGATTGTAATGCAAACAGTCCCGGGCAACTGGATACCGAAATAAGACTTACGGTTTTTGATAAAAGCAATAATGCACAGGTAGGCGTTTTTAATGCCGGTACTACCGGCGATCAGTTCCTGCGTTTCGATCCCGCTTCGAATCCCTGTATCAGTAATCCGCCTACAGATGTTTGCTACCGCGTGCGATCCTTTAGCACTATCATTGTTTTACCCATCAATAGCAGCGGTTATGTAATTTCATATCAGCGTTGTTGCCGCATCGATAACATTGTTAATCTTGTTCCGCGCAGTAATTCAGTGGGTGCTACTTATTTGTGCGAAATTCCGGGAACCAACACATTACCCGATGCCTACAAAAATTCCAGTCCGCGTTTTTTGCCCAACGATGCCACTGCCATTTGCCGCAGCAGTAATTTTACGCTGAGCTTTGCCGCTACTGAACCCGATGGAACCGATAACCTGGTTTATACTTTTTGCAGTGGTTTTAAAGGCGCATCTACCAATGATCCCAATCCGCAATCTTCAGCATCGCCGCCTTACATAGGGTTAAGCTATCAATCGCCCTTTGGTGGAAATGCACCTCTGGGCGGACAGGTGACCATCGATTCAAAAACCGGACTTATTTCGGGCATCGCTCCGGCAACCACGGGGCAATATGTAATTACCGTTTGTGCTTATGAATACCGGCAGGGCGTATTGATCAATATTCATCGTAAAGATGTTCACGTAAAAGTGTCGGATTGTATTCCGCTCGAAGCCGTTTTAAAACCGGATTACTCCTATTGCGACGATTTTCTGGTAAACTTCAAAAACGAGCAGGCCAATCCATCGGGCTCGGTATACACCTGGGATTTCGGCGATGGTACGCCGCCTGATACAACTAACGATCTTGAAGGCCGTGTGCAACACCAGTATGCCGATACAGGAACTTATAAGGTTAAACTAAAAGTGGTGCTGGCAGGGCAGTGTGAAGACGAAACAGTAACGCTGGCAAAAGTATATCCCGGCTTTTATCCCGGCTTTAAAGTGCAGGGCACCTGTGTACTGTTGCCGCTGCAGTTTATTGATCAGACCACCTCAAAATATGGCAAACCCAATAAGTGGACTTGGGACTTTGGTGACGAAACAACTACTACAGATGTTTCGACCCTACAAAACCCCAGCTGGAAGTACAGTACAACCGGTTTAAAAACAGTAACGCTTACGGTAGAAAGCGATAAAGGCTGTGTTGCTACCATAACGGGCACGGCTGATGTAAGAGATAAGCCTCCGATTGCAATGGCTTTTAAAGATACCCTCATTTGCAGTATTGACAGTTTGCGGCTGAATGCGTCGGGCAATGGCGTGTTTTCATGGGCGCCCCTGTACAATATTCGCGATGAAAATACGCCAACTCCTGAAGTATGGCCAAAGATTACTACTACCTATGAAGTAACATTAAATGAAAACGGCTGCGTTAATAAAGATAATGTTCGCGTTCGCGTGGTTGATTTTGTTACGCTGGATGCAGGCGCCGACAGTACGATTTGTTTAACCGATACTATACAACTACATCCACAAACCGATGGATTGAAGTTTGAATGGACGGCTAGCTTACCGGGATACATAAATGATCCGAATGTTAAGCAGCCACTGGTAGGACCAACCGCTACCACTACCTATCATGTTGTGGCGCATATCGGAAAATGCAGTGCGCAGGACGATGTTACCATTCGAACCATTCCTTACCCTGTTGCAAGGGCCGGCGCCGATACGTTGATCTGCTACGATGATACCGCCAGTTTGCATGCCGGTATGGTTGGTTACCGGTTTACCTGGAGCCCGGTAAGTACACTAAGTGATCCCAACAGTTTGAGCACGCTGGCCTGGCCCAAACGAACAACTTCCTATGTTTTAAGTGTGTGGGATACGCTCGGCTGTCCGAAACCAGGTCGGGATACTGTAATAGTAAATGTAAAAAATGAGATCATTGCATTTGCAGGTAACGATACCAATATTGTTGTTGGTCAGCCGCTGCAATTAAATGGGAGGGGAGCCGATTTATATGAATGGCAACCGCCCTTGCATCTCAATCGCAATGATGTGGCGAACCCGATCGCCATGCTCGATGATAATTTTTCGTACCAGTTGAAGGCTTATACCGCCGAAGGTTGTTACGACCTCGATACCATCAATATAAAAGTATTTAAAACACTTCCTGATATCTTTGTTCCCAATGCCTTTCGACCCGGTAGCAACCGCAATAATTTGTTACGGCCAATTCCGGTAGGCATTGCCAAACTTGATTATTTCTGCGTATTTAACCGGTGGGGACAAATGGTATTTCAAACCTATAATCCCGAAATAGGGTGGAATGGCTCGGTGGCAGGCAAACCACAGGATACCGGCACTTTTGTTTGGATGGCACGTGGAACGGATTATACCGGCAAAGTGGTGATGCGAAAGGGATTTGCTGTATTGTTAAGGTAAGTTAACCAGTTAACAGGTTAACAAGTTAACTGGTTAACCGGTCAACTGATTAACTTGTTTGCAGATTTCATCTTACTTTGCGTTCTCAATACTCACCATTCATGAAAACAGTATTCATCACCGGAGCTACATCGGGGTTTGGTAAGGCTATGGCCGAAAAATTTGCATCCAATAATTATAATGTGATCATTACCGGCCGCCGGGCCGAGCGCCTCGAAAACCTGAAGCATGAACTGATTGCAAAATTCAATGTTCAAGTGCACCCGCTTGTATTTGATGTATGCGACCGTGAGGCTGTTTTTAATGCAATAGAACAATTGCCTGTTAGCTGGAAAACAGTTGATATTCTGATCAATAATGCCGGACTGGCGTTAGGAAGAGATCTTTTTGAAGATGCCGATTTGAACGACTGGGAAACCATGATCGATACTAACGTAAAAGGGGTGATGTATGTAACAAAAGCCCTTTTGCCCTACATGATCGAAAGAAAGCAGGGACATATTATCAACATCGGATCCATTGCCGGCAAGGAAGTATACGAAAGAGGAAATGGATACTGTGCATCAAAATACGCGCTCGACGCCCTTTCGCAATCGATGCGGGTCGACCTGCTGAAACATAAAATTAAAGTTACTGCCATTCACCCCGGAGCGGCCGAAACCGAATTTTCGATGGTCCGTTTCAAGGGCAATACCACTGCTGCTGATAAAATGTACGAAGGTTATCAACCACTTACAGCTACCGATGTGGCCGAAGTGGTTTACTTTACCACCACAGTGCCTCCGCATGTTTGTATTAACGACCTCAATTTAACCTGTCTGGCGCAGGCCAACTCTTTCTACTTGCATAAGTAGTTTTTTTCTTTTCCAAAGTTCATAGCTTTCACAAAGGTTAAATTTTGGAAAACTATTCGGCAGGGCGAAAATCTGGATAACTTTTTGCCAACATATTTCGATTTTAAATAATTGGAATGTGAAAAGGTATAGGAGTACAGGTAAGCCCTTAAATCGCTGGTATATAATGTATTTAGTTAATGCGATAAGTGTTAAATCCACTTGCATAAACCGATACTTTGTGTACTTTTATAATCGCGACGTATTCCAAAATCCTGCTTAAAGCCAAATTTCTATGTGCAAATCCCTATGCGCATGCCTGACCGCATGCATTTTATCACTATGCACCCTATCCTTGCGTGCACAGAACGACGTAATCAAACTTCAGAGTTGCGAAGGCAATCCCTATCAGCAAACAGTTGACAGTTTAAAGAAAGCCTATTCATCGCAGGGTTTTGTGTTATTGCGCGAAGCTTCGGTTAGTATGGAAAGCGAATACGAAATGCCCGTTGTATTGCCCATGCAGGCCGGCACCGTTTACCAGTTTGTTTTTATCGGTGATCCCACTTCAAAATTGTATGAGGTACGCATGTATGACTGGAACGAACGTCAGGTTGTTTACAAAAAAAATCAATGGGGCGATGTAGATGGCAATATCATCAGTTACACTTATGTTCCTCAGTTCACCGAATACCACATGATTAAACCGGTGCAGGTAAACAAGCAAAAAAAGAAATTGTGCGGTTATGTAATGCTGCTGAAAAAGCCTGAGCCAACGGCACAGCGATAAATTTATGGTTAAATAGCCGGAAGCCTGTTATTCAATAATTATTTTTTCAATTTCAGCGCCAACTTTTAATAAACTGAGATTTTGAAAAGCGGCCATTAATTGGGAATGCCCATCCTCAAATGGTTTTCCATGAAAGTCCATAATGCCCAAAACCTTATTCTCACCATTGGATGCCGTTTTCCCGGTTTCATTTGTAAATTCAGATATATAGGTTTCAGTAATGCATTCATGAAAAACATCCTGAATTTCCCTGACAGCTATTTCATCAATTTGATCTTTAAAGCAAACAGTTACTCTTAAATCGGGATATAACGTATAGTCATACTCAACATCAAATATCAGATTGTACTTTTCTTTATCAATAGTTTTCCCGGGCTTAATGTGTTCCAGAAATTCATCTCTTTCAAAATCCTTACACCATCCAAATTCGATATTTGATTTATCAAAGAAAGTTGCGTTGGTTGCATCAGGCAAATTGTCGGGATTGGCAGTTTTCCACCAGGCAGTTATTGTTGTAGACAAAGAATTGGGAGCTATTACATCAACCAATCCAAAAGCATAGCCATCCTGTATTATAGTTCGCATTTCGGTCATCCCAACATACAAACAAAATTTATTGTTATCAGGCACTCCAAGCGCTAAATAAAAATTTTCAGCTAATTGGTCAGCCATTTCTTTTTGAAAGGCTGTTGAAAATTTTGCAGCCTCGCCGCAAAACGTTGCCCATCCATGATTTTTCCATTCCATAGTAACTGTCAAAAATTAGAATCCATAAATTTATGAGATATCCTCCAAACAAATATGCCACGCCTTTAAAGACGTGGCATATTTACATTTTATTAAACTTCTTACTGCGCTAACGAAATCCTTATCTGTATACCCGCCCTTGTAGTGGTAATGGGCGGAGAGGTAGATATCTTCGGTTCAACACGCCTTTGTTCAAAATATAATTTCAGGTTAACCCGGTTGCTGATCACATAATCAACGGTTGGGTTAATGGTGATAACTTTTTGTCCGTTCGTGGGCAATGCCTGGTCCTGGTCTAACCGGCTGTTGGCAGTAATATCATCACGCAATCCAACATCGAGCCTGAAGCTGGCATCGTTTTGCAGCGGCTTGCCGCGGAATTTTATCCATGAAAACGCTCCGCGTTTTCGGAACCCGGCGCCGATCGTAAACTCGGTTGAGCGCGATTCACTTACCTGGAAGTCGATCAAACTCAAACTAACCGTTCTTGATTTTTTATATTCAAAACGGGCAGTCAGGTTGTTGGTAAACTGCATATCCATATCAATTAACGGAACAAACTGTTCGGTGATTGATATATTGGGCACCAGGAAGTAAGGAATATAGTTGTGCGAAGCAGTGTCGATAAAGCTTGGGAACCCTAAGTTAAACGAGTCGCGGAATAACAGGGCCGATGAAAAGCTGTTCATACTCAGCGTACTGTTATAACCATGCGAAATGGTAAAGTTGGTGAATATCTTTTCCATGCCCTTGATACGGGTTAATCCGTTGTAGGTAAGATGCCAGTTGGGTTTTGGCAATATACCCGAGAATGGGTTAGAACGGATATTCGGGTTGTTTTGTTTGATCAGCGCAACCTTAGTGGGATCTTTACCGGTATAAGCTGCAATGAACGCAGGCAACAATACATCCTGCGCATAGCGGCTGTATCCGTTATAATATCCGTCGCTCAGGAACTGCTGATTGGGGTCGAGTTTTTGCCAGTAGGCGTTTTGCTCGGCCAGCCGTTTTGATAATACAAGGCGGTAGTCCTGGAACTTCTGGAAGGTGGCCGATACTTCGTTGTTTTTTACAGGGCTGAACATTGTTTTCAATGCTATATAGCTTACGCTGAAACTACCCGATGTATACGGGTTCAGCCGGGCAAAATGAAGACCGGTACCGGTGGTGTCTTTGTACAGCTCGCTGTACATTTTACCAAAGGTTTTATCGAAAGTTATGTCGATGGTTAAATCGCGTATGGGTATTAACGTGGCCGTGATATTCAACCGTTGCTGATAATCCTGCCGGTTCTGATAGTTGAAATTCGAATCGGCGCTAAGCCATCCTTTCGAGGCCATCATGTTCACGAAATTGGTATCGGGCTGACGGCCGAAAATAAATCCTAATCCGGGAGCCATCGATTTAAAGTTCATACCCAATGCACGGGTGCTGTCGGTATAACCGTAAATGGTTGCACTGGCATTTTCTGAATACTGAACGCTTACTCTTTTAAGCATAGTAAGAAAGCGACCGGCGAATTTTACCCCGCCGCCTAATTCAAGCGGTGCGTTCTTATCGCGTTTCTTCTTTTTACCGGTTGTATCGGTTTTATTATCTGCACCAGGCACCGGTGGCGGCTTAGGCTGTGCATCTTCTTCAAAAGCGCGTAGCAACCTCGACTTCGCATACAACCGTGTAAAATCAAATTCGGCTGTGAGGTTTTTCTGCTGGCTGTTCGATAACGTGTTACCAAATTCACGTGCCAATAAAGAAGCGGCCAGCCAGTCGTAGGTAGCGGTATAGCCTGCCCGAACGGTTGTCCAGTCGAGGAAGGGCAATTTGCTGGTAGGTAAAGTATACGAGAAAGTAGCTTTCTGGTTGTACTGAATGGTACGACCGCCTTTCCAGAAATTATCCCACATGCGTTTTTTCTTCGACTCATCCAAGCGGCCGCTGTCTTCATCAACCCAGGCACGGTTCAGTGCCGTAAAGTCGAGGTTCAGCGAACGGGTGAAATCCCAACGCAGGTTATACGTACGGTCAAATGTGAAGAACTTGTCGTAGGTTTCAGGTATCAGGCCCTTTGGTGTACCCACGCTGCGTGGCCGGTATGTACCGAACTGGCGGTTGATATCGGCCCTGAACCCTAACAGGGTAGGCATGGGGTTTATATTGAAGTCTTTCAATGCCGCATACCAGGGCGATTTTGATTTGATGATGCCTTTGGCCGGCTCCCAGTATTTGGGTGTGGATGTATAATTGTATCCCAAACCGGCGCGGTGGCGAACTACTTCATTGCTTTCGATCAGCGGGTTGTGCTGTTCTTCTTTATAATACGAATAGCTTACATCGATGTTCTCAATGCTCCAGATGTGTTGCTTTTTACCACTAATATTGTTCTTTTTAACATTGGTAAAGTTTAGTGTTTTAATGGTCTTTACATCAATTGCGTCTTTGCGTATAGAGTCTTTGGCACTGCCCGATGCGGCGTTGAGCTTATCTTTCAATTTTATATCCAGGTCGTACGGATCGTATTCGGGCGTTGTTATTGTTTGTGAATAGCTGGCATACACGGGAATGCTCATACCGGCTTTTTTGGGCAGTAGTTTGCCAAGTTCAAGATTGGTAGCCACATCGAGCTGGGTAAAGCTTTCGCGTGACCGTTCGTTTACCCGTTGTTCAAGAGTTCCCCAGCCGGCGCTGCGTGCACTACCTGAAACGTACAGGGTACCCAGGTCGGCCAGCTTGATATCTACACGGCCCATGGCTGCCCAGGCGCCATGTTCATCGAGGCCCGATAACCGTAGTTCGTTAAACCACACCTCTGTACAGGCGTCTGTGTGGTTGCGGTTTTCAACACCAATGAAAAATACACGGATCTCACCGAGGTTGGGGTTACCCAAAATTGCATACTGTTTACCGTCTCCTTCGGTTTCCTGGTAATATTTATAGGTTTGGCCGTTATTATTACGCGATACTTTCAGTTTGGTAAGGCGGTCTAACGCCAGATCGAGTTCGTTTTTGGCAGGCCATATTAATGCATCATCACCCGTTCCCCATGGCGTCATTTTGAGGGGAATTTTCATTTCATAAAAATTGCTGATGAGGTCGTTACCCAAACGAATAACCGCATACAACTCATCGTCTTTGATGTCGGTGCTGCTTTTTACCGACTCGGCATGTATGTACATCTGCAACTGCTTGTACTGACGCAGGTCGAGGTTCATGGTTTTGAACACGCCTCTTGCATCGCCTTTCAACAGGTTGCATATCTGCAGGCTTAATGATTGTTCGTTCTGCAACAGGTTTACGTTGTTGTTGCTCAACTGTTGCTGACGAATTACACCGGGCGGGGTTTTATAATTAACGGGGTATCGCGAGCTGTTTTCCTCAACATTCACCGCCAGCTGTTTTACAGTAGTGGGAGTGTTGGCCGGAATGGGATTGTACTGACTGGCCGTATCGAGCAGGTAGTTGAACTGACGCCACTGGTTACGCACCAGTTCCAGTTTGGCAAAACGCAGTACCACCGAATCTTCAAAACCGGTAAGGTACATACGAATAAAACGAATGCTCTTAAAGTCGGGGATGTTACCCACTTTTTGCTGGTATTCCCTGATGGGGATACGGAACAGGTACCATGTTTCAGCTGCGCTGCTGCTAGGTTTAACCAGTATACTGTCGGTAATGTAGTTTGAACCTACATGCATATTGGTTTTCTTCAGCTCAACCCGGTACTGAAAATACTCTTCCAGTTCGTTCAGGGTATTGTCGCGGTTGAATTCTTCCTGATCGGGATATAAAGTAAAAGCGCTTACAAATTTATCGCCGCTGCCGGCAACGGGTGAGTTGCCCTGCGGGTTGTTGATATTTTTATAACGGGCCAGAATACCGTCGTTCGACCCGAACCGGGCATTACGATAGTTGATATAATCGTCGGTCGACGGGTCACTCAATGCTTTTTGATAAGCGTTGCCGCCAATGCTTTGCAGCTGGTTTAAATAATCCTGGAACTTCACGCGTTCGTCATCATCTGTTAAGCCATCAAAACCCGCATCCTGAAGCGGCCTGTCGCTTGGGTCGTTACTGAAAGCCTGGGTAACCTGAATGGGGTTGGCAGGCACTTTACCCCAACGGGTGGCGGTATCTTCGAGGGCTTTTGTTGTAGCGCCGCTGATACCGTTCTCGAAAAAGCGTTTACCATCTTTCAGTACATCTTCTGATATATTACCGAGGTTAAAATACAATTCACCACCGCTGCTGCCGGGGTTTAAAATGTATGGGTCCTGCAACCAGAATTCAATAAACTCCACATTACCGGTTTCAAAGTCAACCTGGTCGATGCCGCGCATTATACCACCCCAGCGTTTTTGGGGATTCAGTAATTTACCATTGGGGTCTATGCTGCCCGTTCGGGCATCATAGTTATATGGACCTCTTTCGGTTGGATAGAACGACATGTCGAATGTTACCAGACTACCCTGGCCCAGATCGGGTGTACGTTGCGGGAAGATATCTTTTACGTTCACCGAACGAACACGCGGGTCGTTCAACAGGCTTTTATTGATGGGGTTATCGGGACTTGTTTTATCCTGCAGCACCGGTTCAATGTTATACCAGGCCAGTTTGGCGCGGTTGTAACCATATGGCAGCGAGTCGCGGCCGTCGGCTTCGGGGAACAGGCCATTACCGGCCGGAGTACTGGAAAGGCCCCAGCTCACCAACGGAAAACGCAGGTCGATGGCGTTGCGTGAACCTTCAAAATCATCGATGAATACCTGGCTGCTGCTGCCTTTACCGATTTGCGGCGGGTGGCCGGGTTTCAGGTAGGCGGCTTCGCCATAAGCCGTAACGGTACTCATTTCGGTTGTATGGTAAAAAGGCAGTTTATCCAACATGCGGGTGATGCGCGGGGCCTGCGTGGTATAATTGAAATCTACCCCGTACATCGTATTGCGAATCGGGTCTTCGTTATAACTGGTTTTGGTGAAGAAGGGGCGTTCGCCCAGTCTTACCAGTGAAGCGCCGATAGTCAATGATTCGCGGGCGGTTTGTTTGGCCATATAATCGAGCCGCAATCCCATAAAGTTGCGCTGTTGTATGCCGTAGCCTGCATTGTTTTCGAACTGAACACTCACGGGCACACCGGCATTTAAAATGGCCTGGTTGATGATTTTAACCGTACCGAGGTTATAATCCACTACATAATCAACGTTTTCGCTAAGAATTCGCCCACCGGCCGAAACGCTAACCGAACCTTGCGGTACGTTAAAGGCGCCCAGCGAAATTTCGGAAGTGCTTTGTCCTTTGGCGTAACCGCTGATGATATACCGGTCGAGGTTGGCGTAGGTTTTTGCTATTTCCTTAATCGTATCGTATAACGGCAGGTACAGGTATTTGGCCTTGATATCTGTGGAACTGCCCTGAAAGGCTACCGAATCGAGATCGTGCCCGAATGGTTCAAGGAACGGAAAAATTATACGGGCCTGTTGCGATAAGATGGTAAATCCTTCGAGGTAATCGAAAACCCCGTCGGGTAAAGGATCGTTCCGGGCATTTAGCCGGTCGAGGTTCAGCAGGGAAATCAGCGGAACGCCGGGTTTGGCGCCTTCGGGCAAAAAGCGTTTTTGACCGAGGCTCGGTTCTTCATACAGTACATTCAGCTTAAAGTCGGCAGGTTGTACACCGGAGAGGTAACTTCCGTCTTTTGTTTTCAGCGAATACACGTTTTTCATCATCAGATCCCACAGCGGCAGGTTGGTTCTTTGCGAAGTGGCTTTTAGCAACTTCAGGAACAATACTTTTTGCGTACCGGCCACTTTGTTGGTGGTATCGGGTGTAACATCCTGCGAAAATTCACCCACCTGGTATATTTTGCCGTTGTAGCTGTACTGGAAAGCAACGCCCAGCACTTCATCTGACTGCAAAGGCTGGTTTAGCGACAAAAACCCCACCTGGGGGTTAAAGAAATAATCGCTTGTATTTAGTTTGCGGGCAAATGTTTTTTCGAAGTCCTGCACCGGCCGTAAACCCAGGCTACTGAGTTTGGAGGTGATGAACGAAGAACTGCGGCTATTGGGGTCGTTTGCTAATCTGCTGTACAGGTCGTTGGCGTTGTTATTGGGTAATGCGTTACCACCCAAACTGTGAACATTCGGGTTCCATGGGTTTGTTTCACCAAGGTCCATCAAGCCTACCACGTCGCGGGTTTCGGTGGTTGAACCGTTACGGTTGGTAACCCATACTTCCATGCGCATGATCTGTACCTGGGAAGTTACCACCGGCAGCTTCGACATGGCCTTGTTGAAATTGTTCCTGAAGTATTGAGCCAGCAGAAAGTGCCGGTTCTCTTCGTAGTCATCGGCCTTGAATTCGAAATAGGTGCTGGCCGATCCGCCCTGTAACCCAAGCGATTGCTTTTGCGAACGTTGGTTGGCCAATACCCCGGTGATGTACAACTTACCAAATTGCAGCTGTGTTTTTATACCAAACAGCTGTTGGGCGCCGGGTATCAGCGATCCTTTTGAAGAAAAAGAAATGTTACCCGCCTCAATTTTTTTAATGATTTCGTCGTCGGTACCGGTATAATCGAGTTTTAGCTGATTGTCGAAGTCGAAGTTGGCCTGGGTGTTATAGCTGATGGGCAATTTCAGTTTATCGCCGATGTTGCCGATTACGCTCAGGTTGGCGTTCATGTCGAAATCAAAACCACCGTTACGGCGGGCTCTTTCGGGAAGCGCCGGGTTTTTGATGTTCTGACCCTGATAACCGGCCAGGATATTCACTTCACCCTGCGGCCTGATTTCAATTTTACCGTTACCGAAAATGCGGTTAAACAAATTATCGGTAACAGACATCTTAGGTTTGAGCATTTTTCGGTTAAGCCCGCTTAAGATGTTCGACCGTTTTTTAAAATAATCAGTTTCCTGTTTACGGGCCTGCAACTGCATGAACTCTTCAAAGGTGAGATAGGTAGGTTTGCGATAATAGAAATCGCCTATCTTTTCAATGATGTAGTACTGCTTTGTTTTAGGATCGTAAATTATCGAGTCGTGGATGTTAGCAGGGTCGTTCAAATCGAACGACTTTCTTTGAGGAAATGTAAATTTATCACCCCGCCGGTCGTGCAGGGGGTACTTTAGGGTGTCAATGCTTTGCGGTTTGGAAGTGTCCTGCCAGGGAGCATTAAAAGCCATGGCGGCAGAACTCAACCCAACGCAAGCAGTCAACAGAATACAAATCCGGCTGCTGTTATAAAATGTACGCAACAATCTTCTCAAGAGAAATTAGTTAGGTAGAGTTCGGTCCCGATAGGCTTACATGATTTTTAATGCTTTCTTAATAATTTCTTCAACTGCATTAAGAGTAGGTTCGGCATTCATAACTCGCTGAACGGCCTGTTCGCCGGCAGCTCTTGCAATTCCCAATGCAATCAAGGCATTTAACGCATCTGACTCCAACGTATTGTTAATCAGTGGAGAAATATTTAGGCCTGGCTTGCCTTTGCTCAGTTTATCTCTCAGTTCGAGTACAATACGCTCTGCAGATTTTTTCCCTATACCTTTAATGGCTTCCAGCTGTTTGGTGTTACCCTGAACAATAGCGCGTGATAGTTCATCGGGTTTCATCGAAGACAGCATCATGCGGGCAGTTGCTGCACCCACACCCGATATGCTTATCAGTTGCAAAAACAGTTCTTTTTCGGCCACTTCAAAAAAGCCATACAGCGTATGTGCATCTTCTTTAATGTGCAGGTGCGTATATAGCAGCCCTTTATCTAACGCCTGAATATGCGAGTATGTGTGCAGACTGATTTGTAATTCGTACCCCACGCCGCTGGCCTCAATATGAACAACAGCCGGAGATTTATAAACAAACTGTCCTCTTACAAATGCGATCATGTTACGAAAATAGGGAATTTCGGTTTGTGGTTTGAAGTTTGTAGTTTGTTGTTAGAGCGCACTTTAAATAATTTTGCTGTATAATTTTAGCAGCTGTTTATATCCTTCCCCTCACATCTGTCAGCTTCAAACGGCCTTCAGCTATTTCATGACAATCTGTGTATTTTAGACCCAAAGAAGCGCAGGCCCAAATTTCAAACATAGAAACTGCCTTCAACAAAAATGCAGCCGGTTTTCATTGAAAATTTGAGTGCTTAGCCCAAAAAATCACAAACCCCGTCTGCCCCGGGTCATTTGAGCGGGCACAAACTCCAAACCACAAACTATCAACAGTTCCTTATCTTTGCCCGCTTATTTACTGAAATTTGCTTTCAAATTAGTTCAATATCAAACCGTTTAAAAGTAGCATGGCGCAAAAAATTAATGCTGCCGTCACGGCTGTTGGCGGCTACGTTCCTGATGACAAACTGACCAATTTTGATTTGGAAAAGATAGTTGATACCACCGACGAATGGATCCGCACCCGTACCGGTATAGAAGAAAGAAGAATTCTGAAAGGCCAGAAGGGCACTTCTGATATGATTGTGCCTGCGGTTCAACAGCTTTTAAAGAAAAGAGGCATCGATCCCCTTGAAATTGATGCAGTAGTGATAGGGACGGTTACTCCCGATATGATGTTCCCTTCAACCGCCAACCTGGTATGCCACAAAGCCGGGCTTAAGAATGCCTGGGGTTTTGATATGCTGGCTGCCTGCAGCGGTTTTTTATACGCATTAACTACCGGCGCCAGCTTAATTGAAAGTGGCCGCTGTAAAAAAGTGATCGTGGCCGGAGGGGATAAAATGAGCTCGATTGTAGATTACAGCGACCGCACCACCTGTATTATTTTCGGCGATGGGGCAGGGGCTGTGCTGCTCGAAGCCAATACCGAAGGATACGGTGTGCTTGATAGCATTTTAAGAAGCGATGGCGGCGGCTGTCAGCATCTGCATATGAAAGCTGGTGGTTCCTTACGTCCTGCTTCGGCCGAAACCATTGCCAACAAAGAACATTACATTTATCAGGAAGGACAGCCGGTATTTAAGGCAGCCGTAAAAGGAATGGCCGATGTAAGTGCCGAACTGCTCGAAAGAAATAAACTCACCGGTGAAGACATTGCCTGGCTGGTTCCTCACCAGGCCAATAAACGCATCATCGACGCTACTGCCGACCGCATGGGCCTCAGCTACGACAAAGTGATGCTAAACATTCAGCGGTATGGCAATACCACTGCCGGAACGATTCCCCTTTGTTTGTACGATTGGGAAAGCCAGCTGAAAAAAGGCGATAATATTGTGCTGGCGGCTTTCGGTGGCGGCTTTACCTGGGGCGCTACGTTGTTGAAGTGGGGGTATTAATTTGCCAATGTGCTAATTGGCTAATTTGCTAATTTTCGAATAAAATATAGTTTGAGCTTTTTATAGAAAGGTGGGTCTCCTTTTGGGAGGAGGCCCGCCTTTGACGTTTATAAAAGTCTTTTTCATGCGGCCGTTCAGTTCAAACATGATGGTAACATTTCATTTATGAGATTGTACGAAGTAACCATGAGGTTGAAGGTGTATGTATGAAGTTGCACAAAGTAACCATGAAGTTGAACGGTGTATGTATGAAGTTGTACAAAGCAACCATGAGATTGAACGGTGCATGTATGAAATTGTACAAAGTAACCATGAGATTGAACCGTTTATGTATGAAGTTGCACNCGGTGTATGTATGAAGTTGTACGAAGTAACCATGAGGTTGAACGGTGCATGTATGAAATTGTACAAAGTAACCATGAAGTTGAACGGTTCATGTATGAAATTGTACAAAGTAACCATGAAGTTGAACGGTTCATGTATGAGATCGCTCGGTTCAACCATGAGATTGATCCGTTCATGGTTATTTGGCTATAAAAAAAGAAAACCCACCGGTTGGTGAGCTACTTTGTTATTTTTGAATTGAATCTTAGATTTAGTAGTTCTTCTGAAGGCAATCCATGTTTCTCCAACCACTCTTTCGATTCCTGAGCTTTTTTTATAAAGAAAGGATCATTTCCATGCTCAGGCATATCAGGGTTAATTGTATACCAGATATTTGTGCCAGCCACCCTATATTTTTTATTTTTCCGCTTAGGTAACATATTTACCTCAGATTTATGTTCCATAAATTTACAATTTATTTGCGAAAGACCATAAAAGCCTCATAGTTAAAATTTTTTACAAATAGCTCCCAGTCATTCTTTTGGGTGTACCCTAAAACATATAATAACCGGTCAATTTCTGTCCAATTTGAAACTATTCCGATTTGATATAGACGGGTTCTTGCCGGAGTGCTTCCCTTTGCGTATACCAAAGCATCAGGAAAATGTTCGGTAAAAATCAGGACTGTTTTCGCAACAGTAGCCAATATTTTATCTCTATCGTGATTATTGGTGATAACAAGATCATCTATTTGATTCTCCAGATGATCCCAGTCACCAAAACCAAGATTATAATAAGTTGTTCCAAAAGCCTTTTGAGGAGTATAACGAACAACTTTTTTTACTCTTCCTTTTGGCCCTTCACTATAAAATTGATATTCAAGAAAGTTTTCGTAGGTATCAAAATTATATTCCTGTACACTCATTTCTGTTACATATATGCGAATAAATTTACAGAATCATATTTTGTTAAGGGTAAAATAAACTGTTGATTTTGATCAATTTATGTGAGTGTGACTTTGGTGCATTCTGAAAGATAAAATTGATTGATCAAAATCAATTTCCAATTACCCCTGTTCCTCCCGATGCCCTAACTTCGATTTTCGACATTTTTCATTTGATATTCGATATTTTTAAAGCATGGCAAAAAAACAATTTCCGTTCTCGGGCTTTACCTCTCTGGCAATTCATGCAGGTCATGAACCCGATCCAAACTATGCCCACCTGGTACCCATTTATGCCTCCAGCACCTTTGTATACGATACCGCCGAACAGGGCATGCGGCGTTTTAGCGGACAGGAAGAAGGCTATATTTATTCGCGCTGGGGTAACCCCACCGCTACTGAGGCCGAAAAAAAGATCGCTGCCATGGAATGTTTTGGCGTGGCCGATGCTGCCGGTAACCCCCTGCAGGTAAAAGGGTTGTTGCATGCTTCGGGTATGGCGGCGGTAAGCACTTTGTTTTTATCGACCCTCAAAACCGGCGACAAAATATTATCGCATTACTCATTATATGGCGGCTCGCAGGAAATGATGGATAAAATACTGCCTGGTTTAGGTATCGAAGCGGTTATTGCCGACCTGCGCGATTTGAACAAAGCAGAAGAAGCGCTGAAAGCCGATCCGCAGATAAAAATGGTGTACCTCGAAACGCCAGCCAACCCCACCATTCAATGCGTTGATATTGAAGAGCTGGCTGCACTGGCCCGTAAATACGGCAAAATAGTGGCCTGCGATAACACCTTTGCCACTCCTTATTTGCAACAACCCTTCAGGTATGGTGTAGATTTTATCATTCACTCTACTACCAAATTCCTGAACGGCCATGGCACTGCGGTAGGCGGCATTTTACTGGGCCGCGATATTGAGTTTATGAACACCCGTGCCACCAAAACTATCCGTTTGCTCGGGGGCAATAGTAATCCGTTCGATGCCTTTTTGCTCATCAATGGTATGCGTACTCTCGAAGTACGTATGGAGCGCCATTGCCATAATGCTACCGAAATTGCTAACTTTCTCGATGGCCACCCCGCCGTTGCAAACGTAAATTATAACGGACTGCCATCGCACCCCGATTATTATGTGTCGGCTAAGCAGATGCGTTATCCCGGCGCCATAATGAGCATTGAACTGAAGGGCGGACTGCCGGCCGGCATTCAGATGATGGACAAGCTGAAAATGTGCACAAGAACCGTTTCGCTGGGTACCTGCGATACGCTGCTGTGCCATCCGGCCTCGATGACGCACTATGGCGTGCCGAAAGAACAACGTGAGCAATACGGTATAACAGACGGGCTCATACGCATGAGCATAGGAATGGAAAATGTGCAGGATATACTCATCGATCTTGAACAGGCGCTGAAATGAGTTACAGGTTACAGGATGCAGGTTACAGGGGCTTTAATTCAGTCATCCCTTGTATCATGTAACCTGAAACCTGCAACTGATGCCCGGTACTGATAACTGGCAACTTTGTAATTTGTAACTTCCAACATATGAAACGTTTCCACTGGGTTTGGCCTGTATGCCTGCTGATGGGCTGCAAATTGAGCCCCGAAAACAAATACGCTATCATCATTCGCAATGGAATGATCTACGATGGCAATGGCAAAATGCCTTACAAGGCAGATATTGCCATTAATGCCGATACCATTGCTTTTATCGGCGATTTAAGCGATGCGCATGCAAAAGAAGTGATTGATGCCAAAGGAATGGCGGTAGCGCCCGGGTTTATAAATATGCTCAGCTGGGCCAATGAATCGCTGATACAGGATGGCCGTTCGCAAAGCGACATCAGGCAGGGTGTTACCCTTGAAGTAATGGGCGAAGGCGAAAGCATGGGGCCGCTTACACCAGCTATGAAAAAAGACATGGAGCAGGGGCAATCGGCCATAAAATATAAAGTAAGCTGGACGACCTTAGGCGAATACCTGAACTTTTTACAGCAGAAAGGCATCTCGTGCAATGTAGCTTCTTTTGTAGGAGCCACTACAGTTCGCCGTTATGTGGTGGGTGAAGATAACCGCGATCCCTCGCCGGCTGAACTCGATAGCATGCGGTTGCTGGTAAAACAGGCCATGGAAGAAGGTGCGATGGGCGTGGGCTCTTCCCTTATTTATCCACCCGCTTTTTTTGCCAAAACCGATGAACTGGTGGCTATGTGCGATGAAGCATCGCGCTATGGCGGCTCCTATATTTCACATATGCGCAGCGAAGGCACGCAATTGTTTGAAGCGGTTGAAGAACTGATTGCCATTGCCAAACGGGCACACATTCATGCAGAGATATACCACCTGAAAGCAGCCGGTAAAAATAACTGGTATAAAATAGATAGCGTGATACACCGCATTGAAAAGGCGCGTGCCGAAGGATTGAACATTACCGCCGATATGTACAATTATATTGCCGGTGGAACTGGGCTTACAGCTACGCTGCCACCCACTTTGCAGGATGGCGGTTTTGGTAAATTGCGCAGCCGTTTGCAGGATGCCGCCATTCGCAAACAAACCATCCGGGATATGGATACGCCCACCGATAAATGGGAGAATTTTTATGTAGCAGCTGGTTCGCCCGACCGTATTTTGCTGGTAGGGTTCAGGCAGGATAGCCTTAAAAAATTCACCGGTAAATCGTTGAATGATATTGCCCATATTCGTGGCACATCGCCCGAAGAAACTGCAATGGACCTGATTGTGCAGGACAGTTCACGCATCGATTGCATTTATTTTTTAATGGATGAAGAAAATATTAAAAAACAACTGCAGTTGCCCTGGGTAAGCTTCGGGTCAGATGAAGGATCATATTCACCCGAAGGCGTTTTTATGAAGTTTAACTGCCATCCGCGGGCCTATGGCAATGTGGCGAAGCTGCTGGCAAAATATGTACGTGATGAAAAAGTAATTTCTTTGTCAGAAGCGGTGCGCAAATTAAGCAAGCTGCCGGCTGATAATTTTCAAATCGTTCGCAGAGGAGCGTTAAAGGCCGGAAATTATGCCGATGTAGTTATTTTTGATGCCGCTGCCGTGCAGGACCACGCTACATTCGACAAACCGCATCAGTTTGCAACCGGCGTAGTACATGTACTGGTGAACGGCGTACCGGTTTTGAAAGATGGCGAACATACCGGAGCCAAACCAGGAAGGTTTGTAAAAGGCCCCGGATATAAAGGTTTATAGTTTATTGTTTGTGGTTTGTAGTTTGTTGTTTGTAGTTGAAGTAATAGGAGGGCTGGAAAATACTTAGGTGGTCTGAATTAAAAGAACCACAAACCATAAACCTCAAACCACAAACTGTATCACCAGTGTATAATCATTAAAATTATTACTATCCAATAATGGAAATTACTATTCGTCGTGCTGTAAAAGAAGATTGTGAAAGGTTACTTGAACTGATTCGTGAACTGGCGTTGTACGAAAAAGCGCCGCAGGAAGTAACTGTTACCATGGATCATTTTGTTGAAAGCGGCTTTGGCCCACATCCTGTTTGGTGGGCTTTTGTTGCCGAAGTTGACGGACAGGTTGAGGGATTTGCCATGTATTACGTCCGCTACAGCACCTGGAAGGGGCAACGCATGTATCTCGAAGATCTGATCGTTACCGAAAAAATGCGCGGCAAAGGCCTTGGCAAATTGCTGTTCGACCAACTGATCGAGGAAGCCCGCGATAAAAAATTCACCGGAATGGTTTGGCAGGTGCTTGAATGGAATGAACCGGCTATTAACTTCTACAAAAAATACAATGCACATTTCGATCCCGAATGGATCAATTGCAGTATCTCTCTTTAAAGTCGGAAAGTCCGGAAGACCGCAAGTCCGAAAGAAGCACAATAATTCTTTCGGACTTTTTCTTATCATGAGCAGTGATTAAATCGCGGCCTTTTCTGACTTCAGACTTCCGACCTCCGACTTGCTATGTTAACAGAATGTAACCACAATCAATATTTCGCCGAATTTGCGTAAATTGTTAAAGTTAAGCAACGCATCAGCCACCAGGGTGATCATTTGCTTTTGAATTATTATTATTGCCCGGTGCTTCAAACCCGGAACATTAATACATCTGTTATCGGTCACATGGAAAAAAGCTCAGTTTTCGATATGAAAATGCTTGTGGCAGGAATTGTTGTGGTTGGTTTTACGCTGGCAGGCTGTAAAAAAAATCATGATGGTGTTAGCGTGGAAGTCAAGAATGACACCACTTTAACATATGCCCGTGACATATACCTGTGGTACAATAACATCCCTTCTTCATTTGATGCCCGCAACTATGCCGATCCCAATAAGGTTATGGAAGCTATTCGCAGCTTCAGCACGGAGCCCGGTTTTTCGGCTCCTGTTGACCGGTGGAGTTTTGCCATGCTGAAATCTCAATGGGATGACCTGAGCAGCGGTATTGGTGGTGATTTTGGATTGAATGTATTTTTCTACACCAGCGACGATCTGCGCGTATCGTATGTTGAGCCCGAATCGCCCGCCGGCAAAGCCGGAATTAAACGCGGCTGGCGCATTAAACAAATCAATGGTAGTTCGGCCATCACATCGTCTAACTCCGCTGCCATTGTACAGGCCGTTTATCAAAGCAGTACAGGCAGTTTTGTATTCGGCCGGCCGAACAGCGGCGATACTACCATGGCCCTGAGATCATCTTCCTATAAAGAGCATCCCCTGTTATTCGATTCGGTGTATAATACCGGAGGCAGTAAAACCGGTTATTTTGTTTTCAATTCTTTTTTGGGCGATACCAATGAAATAAAGAACGAGTTTGTACGCATATTCGATAAGTTCAATACTCAAAATGTACAGGATGTGGTGGTTGATTTGCGGTATAACGGCGGCGGGTATGTGTCTGTACAGAATTTGCTGGCGAATTACCTGGTGCCGGTAGCCGGTAATAATGGCATCATGTTAACCGAACATTTCAATGATAAATACACCTCATCCGACGTTACGGCCACTTTCAATAAAAAGGGCAATCTGAATTTAAGCCGGTTGTTTTTTATTGTTAGTCAAAATACAGCATCGGCCAGTGAATTGCTTATAAATAGTTTAAAACCTTATATGGGTATTCAACTGGTTGGTCCTAATCATACACATGGAAAACCGGTTGGTTTTTACCCAATTCCGGTATTTGACTGGTATATTTTCCCCGTATCGTTCCGCACTGTAAATAAAAATGGCGAAGGCAATTATTTTAACGGGTTAAGTCTCGATTACCAGATCACCGATGGCCTCGATAAAGAATGGGGCGATGCCGGTGAAAGTTGCCTGTCGAGCGTGCTGCATTATATCAGCAGCGGTAGTTATGCCCGCATGGCCGTTACGCCTCAACAACGGGCCGGCTTAACCGAGGAAGTGCAAAATTCCAACACACAATTAGGAAAGCTGAAGTTTAAGGGAGCTGTAGTCAATAGGCAATAAGCAATTGGCAATATGCAATTAATCCGCGGCAGACTTTGCCTATTGTCTATTGCTTATTGCTAATTGGTTTGCCGCAATGCTTCTTACTTTTCTTAGGTGAAATGGCTACCGGCTTGGTAGTAGCAGCGGCGCTGTCGTTGCTGATATTTTTTTGGCGCAATTGTTTTTGTTGCCAGGCATCGGCTTTTCCTGCTTCCTCTACCTTTTTTTTCACATCCTGCGCCTGTATTTGTGAGCAAACGATCAGCAGTAATGAAAGTATGATGGCGGGTTTCATGTTTATCTTTTATTGTATATCTGTAAGATAACAAAAAAATAAGGGTTGTAGACCGGCTTATCGTCGGTAGCGTTATTGTCGCCTGTATTTAACAAAACCGAAAGGGGTAGGCCTGCTTTATATGAGCAAGGGGTAAGCTTCCTTTCAAAATGCCTTTCATAGTGTGACCCACCCGGCCTTTTTAGGGCATTTAACAAATAAGCAAGGGTGGGTTGCCTTGCAGCGATACCCACCCTTGCTTATTTAAATTATTTACTCTTTGACTGTTTGCCTCGATACTTTTTAATTCACACCGTCGGTTGTAACTTTTTTATCGATTTTGGCAATTAAACCCTGCAACACCTTTCCGGGGCCGCATTCGGTAAAATGCGTACCGCCATCGGTGATCATGGTTTTGATGCTCTGCGTCCACTTAACCGGACTGGTTAACTGATCGATCAGATTTTGTTTAATATCTTCCTTATTTCCAACTGCTTTGGCTACCACGTTCTGATAAACAGGGCAGTTGGGGTGATAAAATGTAGTAGCATCAATGGCTTTCGATAATTCGGTTTTGGCCGGTTCCATTAAAGGCGAGTGAAAAGCACCGCTTACAGGCAATACGAGGGCGCGTTTGGCGCCGGCTGCTTTCAAACGTTCAATGGCCAGTTCAATTCCTTTTATTGTTCCACTAATTACCAGCTGGCCCGGACAATTATAATTGGCCGGTACAACAATTTCATCGGTTTCGTCCTGAATTGCGGCACAGATCTCTTCAACCTTTGCATCTTCGAGTCCGAGTACGGCAGCCATGGTCGACGGATTTGTTTCACAGGCTTTTTGCATGGCCTGAGCCCTGATGCTCACCAGTTTCAAACCATCTTCGAAGCTCAATACCCCGTTGGCAACCAGCGCCGAAAACTCGCCTAACGAATGTCCTGCGACCATTTCAGGCCTGGCATTATCGATACCCTTAAATGCAATTACCGAATGAAGAAATATGGCGGGCTGTGTTACCCTGGTTTGTTTCAGATCTTCGTCATTGCCACTGAACATGATATCCGAAATACGGAACCCCATAATTTCATTCGCCTGTTCAAAAAGTCTTTTCGCAAATGCGCTGTTTTCATAGTGTTCTTTTCCCATCCCCGGAAACTGAGATCCCTGCCCCGGGAACACAAAAGCATGTGTCATAATCTAAGAGGGGTTTAAAAAACAAAAATGCCACAAAGTGTTTAACTAACCAAATAATAAGAAGTCCGGAAGGTCAGTAAGAAGTCCAAAAGTCAGTAAAGTCGGAAAGTCCGAAAGAGTTTTGCTGCTAGGTAAGCGTCTTTCGGACTTTCGGCTATCCCGACTTTCGGACTGTATTAATGTAATCGTGAGGAGATCAGTTTCGTGAACTCACTGCGGGTTTCGTTTTTTTCAAATTCGCCCCAGAAGGCAGAAGTGGTTGTTACTGAGTTTTGTTTTTGCACTCCGCGCATCATCATGCACAGGTGCGATGCTTCAATAACTACTGCAACGCCCAGAGGCTGCAATGTTTCTTTAATGGCATCAAGTATTTGGGTAGTTAACCTTTCCTGCACCTGCAGGCGGCGGGCATACACATCAACCACGCGGGCAAGTTTGCTAAGACCGGTGATGTACCCGTTGGGTATGTAGGCAATATGCGCCTTGCCAAAAAAAGGCAGAATATGATGCTCGCACATACTATACAACTCAATGTCCTTTACCAGGATCATTTCGCTTACGTTTTCTTTAAACTTGGCCGAATTTAAAATGGCTTTGGCATCCATATCATAGCCATGGGTCATGTATTGCATTGCTTTTGCAATACGTTCGGGCGTTTTTAAAAGGCCCTCGCGCTCAGGATTTTCACCGAGCAATGTCAGCGCTTCGCGGTAATGGTGCGCGAGCCCCGACATTATTTTATCTTCATAGTGTTCTACTTTTTTGTAGGCCATTTCCGATGTTTTAGTTAAAAAAAATTCAAACAGGGTATTCTACAAAATTCCTTTCTGTTTCATATAAGCGAACCTGTAAATCGAGCTGTGCATCAATTTGTTCGCGCAGCAATTCGTAAATCACCACGCAAATATTTTCTGCCGTTGGATTTAGTTTTTTAAAATATTCCGTATCTAAATTCAGGTTCCTGTGATCAAATTTTTCAAGCACATGATCCCTGATCAGGTCGCTTAATATTTTCATGTCTATCACAAATCCTGTTTCGGGATCGGGCACTCCGGTTACTTTAACCACCAGTTCGTAATTATGACCGTGAAAGCTGGGATTGTTGCATTTACCAAACACAGCATCATTTTTAGCCATATCCCAGGCAGGATTGTATAAGCGGTGCGCCGCATTAAAGTGTTCCCTTCGGAAAACAGCTACTTTTTTGCTCATCTTGTTCAAAATACAAAGTAATTACTCTTTAAATTGATAATTGGTCACCAGGCCGACAATCACTTTTGCCGATATACTGGTACCGCGCGAGCGCGGTAAGGGAATCTGATTAAGTTGCCGGTTGTTTACAGCCAGCCAAAATGGCAAAAATATAACAGGCTGCTCAGGAGTTTGTTTGGATATGCCTGTTTTAGCACCTATTCGCCAAAATACTCCACAAATATCCGCGGCGTTTCGTACAGTTTTATTGCGTGCAACTGTACCGCTGAAGGCAAATGAGGCTGCAATTGTTGCCAGATGGCAATCGCCAGATTTTCGGTTGAACAAAGCTGGTCCTTCATAAAAGGAACATCCAAGTTAAGGTTTTTATGGTCTAATTGCTCAATAACATATTGATTAATAATTCCGCTGAGTTCTTTTACATCAAATACAAAACCGGTATCGGGGTTCGGCCGCCCTTTTACGGTTACATATAGTTCGTAATTATGTCCGTGCCAGTTTTGGTTGGCGCATTTTCCAAATACGGTTTCGTTTTGCTCCTTGCTCCAGTTCGGGTTATACAGTTTATGGGCAGCATTAAAATGTTCAACACGAGTCAGATACACCATTGTTATCCTGAAAATTTGGCGCAAAGTTAAGCTATGCGCCTTAAAAGAGTAAAATAATAGCAGACACAGCTTACAAGTTGCCAGTTACCAGGTACCAGTTTCCTGATACCGGGAACCTGGTACCTGGTAACCGGTAACCGGAAACCTTTAGCTTTGCGTCATGTATATTTTACTAACGGCAGCTACAAACTTTGAAATTCAGCCTGCTATCAATTTTCTGGCAGAGCACGATCGGTTGACAGGAAATAACGAAACAGATGTTCTGATCACGGGTATAGGCAGTATGAGTACCGCCTACTGGATAACAAAAGCCATTGATAAACGCCGGCCCGATTTAATGATACAGGCCGGTGTGGCCGGAAGCTATAGTGATGATTATTTGCCCGGCAGCCTGGTATTGGTAAAGGAAGAAGTAACCGGCGACCTGGGCGTTGAAGAAAATGGCGAATTTAAAGATGTGTTTGATATGGGGCTTCCGCAGATTACCGATCCTTACACCGGAAAAAAACTGGTAAATCCTGATGCAAAACTCCTCAGCCGGTACAATTTGCCATTGGTATCGGCGATAACCATTAATGAAATCACTACACGAACCAGCCGCATACAGCAATTGCAACAAAAATACCAGCCGGTTGTTGAGTCAATGGAAGGTGCAGCCTTTCATTACATAGCATTGACAGAAAAAATTCCTTTTATACAATTGCGCGCCGTTTCGAACAAAGTAGGTGAGCGCGATAAGTCGAAGTGGAAGATGAAAGAAGCTATTCATTTGCTCAATGAGAAGCTGATTGAAGTTTTAAGTTCTGAGTTCTATGTTCTGAGTTCCCTGAAACCTGGAACCTGAAACTTGTAACATGGAGCCCGGAACCTGAATCTTGTTCCCTGAGACTTATGCCTTGTTTCTTGTGCCTTGAACCTTGAATCTTAATAAATATGACATTAACGCTTGGTTTTTCTCCCTGCCCAAACGATACGTTTATTTTCGATGCGCTGATAAATAAAAAAATCGATACCGAAGGTTTGGAAGTAGAGCCTGTACTGGGAGATGTTCAAACACTCAACGAATGGGCCCTGCAGGGAAAGCTGGATATTAGTAAGATCAGTTACGGCGTATTGCCGCTGTTATCTGATAAATATATTGTATTAAATGCCGGCGGCGCATTGGGAAAAGGGGTAGGGCCGTTGTTAATAACGAAGCATGATTTAGGAAGTAAGAAGTATGAAGAAATGGTGAACGAGGTGAATACCATGACCATTGCCATTCCCGGTGAGCATACTACCGCACATATGTTGTTTTCGCTGGCCTTTCCACAGGCAACGAAAAAAAAGTTCATGGTATTTTCTGCCATTGAAGATGCCGTGTTAAACTTAGAAGTTGATGCTGGAGTGATCATTCACGAAAACAGGTTTACTTATCAGCAAAAAGGATTGCACAAACTAATGGATCTGGGTACGTACTGGGAACAACAAACCGGCAACCCGATACCATTGGGCGGCATTGTAATGAAAAAAACATTCAACAGTGACTTGCAGCAGCAGGTTGACCGGTTAATTAAACGAAGCCTTGAATATGCATTTGCCAGGTATCCGCTGATAACCGATTATGTAAAACAGCACTCACAGGAAATGAGCGAACAGGTTATGCGGCAGCACATCGATCTGTATGTTAATAATTATTCTCTGCAACTGGGCGAAGATGGAAAAGCGGCCGTTCGCACGTTTTTGGATATATATGAAACATTAAAGCACACAAAATCGCAGAAAGAAGCAATATTTCTGAAGTCCGAAGTCTGAAGTCTGAAGTCGGAAGTCTGAAGTCTGAAGTCGGATGTCGGATGTCTGAAAAGACAGATGAGTTATACAATTCGGGTTCTTCTGACTTCTGACCTCTGACTTCTGACTTCGGATTTTAAAATATTTTCCTTCGAAGGCTTTATATTTGAGCCCCCAAAGTTTAATCCGGTATACCCTTTGCAGAAATACAGAAATGCGTTTTGATCGTGGCCTGATGTAGTATTAAAAATGCTAATGCCGTTCTGTAAAAGACATTTTATGAAAAAAGTTTCCCTTGGTTTAGTACTTGCAACTTTATTTTCCTGTGGTAGCGTTATCAACAGGGGTAAAGGCAAAACTTATTTCGCCGATTTGCTGAAAGATGTGGATAAAGTTCGCCTGATCTTTTTCAACCATGGCGATACCCTCTCCGAAACCATTACCGATCAACCGGAAATAAATATCTACAAAGAATTAATAAACGGCAAGCGCGATCCCAAACAAAAGGTCAAATGCGATTCAACCGGACAAATTCTATTTCTGAATAAAGAAGAAATTATTCTGAATGCCTGGTTTTCTTCACCGGCTTCGGGCAGTAAATACGAAAAAGCCTGTGTGTCTTATTCCGTAGATCCCGATCATTACGGCACCCCGCTTACCTTCAAATCGGGCAGGGATATCGACGATTATTATTTTAAGTTAAGAAGCACCGCTAATCGCATGGCGGCTGAACGGCAGTAATACTGAAGTCAGAAGTCAGAAGTCAGAAGTCTGAAGTCAGAAGCCCGAAGTCTGAAGATCGCAATCAGAAGTCAGAAGTATGATATAAGGATTGGTGGTGTTTGCTCATCAACGTCTTCTGTGACCTCCGACATCTGACTTCAATGAATTCTTACTATATTCGCTCCCCCGAAAGCTATCGGGTCAATTTTTTCTGCATGCTGCCCACTCACTACCAGCCTCTGCCACAGTAAATCCGCTTAACGCGATTTCCATTTTATTAAATACTGATTTTTAAAATTAATCGTTATGCAACCTTTTCCTGTTGTGTGTTCCACGCTGTCGGCAACACATCTTGGCCAGTTTGTGCAGCAACAATACCAGCTTAGCCCCGGTACAACCTGCCGGTTATTAAGGGCGGCTATCAATCACGCTTATCTTGTTACAGATGGCGCAAACAAATATGTGTTCAGGGTATACAGCTTACACTGGCGCTCGCACAAAGAAATATCAGAAGAAATCAAACTGCTGCAGTTACTGCATGAAAACGGTATCCCTGTTTCGTATGCCTTACCTGCTCCTGATGGAAATTACATACAGGAAATTCATGCTCCCGAGGGTGTCAGATACGGGTTATTGTTTTCGTATGCCAAAGGCGAAAAGCAACTGAGCTTTCCCGAAGCCCTTCATTACAAGATAGGGACCATCATGGCAAAAATGCACCAGCTTACCCAGCATGTACAACTACAGCGGGTGCAGTACAATCCACAGGTGCTGCTGATCGATTCGTTTGAAATGGTAAAAAATTATATTTCTGTTGAAACGGAAGAAATGCGCTTTATGCAGAAAGTGCAAACTTTTTTGTTGCAGCAGTATGCTAATGTTGATGATAATGTAATGCGCAAAGGCGTTATACACCTCGATATTTGGTTCGATAACCTGAATATTTACAACAACAGCGAAATAACCATCTTTGATTTTGATTTTTGCGGCAACGGCTGGGTGTTGCACGATATAGCCTATTATATGCTGCAGGTGTTCAATACCGAGCGGGAAGAGGATCAATACCTAAGTAAACTGAACAGCTTTTATGAAGGGTATGAATCTGTTACGCTTATTCCTGATAAAGAAAAACAATTTCTTCCCATAGCAGCTGTAAGTATTTATTTGTTTTACCTCGGCGTTCAATGCCAGCGGTTCGAAAACTGGACAAACACCTTTTTAAATGAAACTTATCTGAAGCGGTATATAAACCTGTTGGTTAAGAAACTGTATGATTATCATAAGCTGCCTGCGGTTGAGGAATAGTTCGTGCTCCCGATAGCTTTCGGTAGCACTATGGTGCAAAATCACCTGGTGTCTATTCTTTCTGCAACGCCTTTTTATACACCTCCAAACAACGCTTCCGGGCCAGATCATGATCAACAATGGGAGCAGGGTAGGTTAATTCATTCAGTTCGGGTACCCATTTATGTATGTATTTAAGTTGGGGATCGAATTTTTTGGTTTGCAAATACGGATTGAAAATTCTGAAATACGGCGCTGCATCACAACCACAGCCTGCGGCCCATTGCCAGTTGCCATTGTTGCTGGCCAGTTCATAATCTAACAATTTTTCAGCAAAATAGGCTTCGCCCCAGCGCCAGTCGATCAGTAAATGTTTTGTCAGAAAACTGGCGGTGATCATGCGCACGCGGTTGTGCATAAAACCGGTGGCATTCAGCTCGCGCATTCCGGCATCAACGATGGGGTAGCCGGTATGGCCGGTACACCAGCGTTCAAACTCATCTTCATGATTGCGCCATTGTATAAAATCGTATTCGGGTTTAAAGGCCTGGCCTTTACCTACGTGTGGAAAATGCCAGAGTATCATTTGAAAAAACTCGCGCCAGATCAATTCATTCAAATAAACTTCGCTTAGTTTTTGTGCTTTGGTTGCCAGTTGCCTTATGCTGATGGTGCCAAAACGCAGATGCACACCTAAACGGCTGGTACCCTCAACGGCCGGATAATCTCTTTGTTTTTCGTATTGCTTAATTAATGCATTGTTCAGGTTGGGGTTGGGAAAATTGTCGTCGGTTTTTATAAAGCCAATGGATGAAAGAGAAGGAAATTCGCTTGCCGACTGCTGATAAAAATTACCGAAGTATTGTTCTGCAGGATAAGCTTTCAGATAAAAATCATTTAACGTGGCTTTCCATTTTTTACTGTACGGGGTGAAAACAGTATAGGGTTTGCCATCATCTTTTAAAACTTCGTTCTTTTCAAAAATTACCTGGTCTTTAAATGTGTGAAAGCTGATACTCTTTTCTTTTAAAAATTTTTCTATCAAAGCATCCCGTTCCAGCGCATAGGGTTCATAATCGTGATTGGTAAATACTTTTTCAATTTTATATTGTTGTACCAGTTGCTCAAATGCCTGTAACGGCGTGCCATGAAATATCTGCAGCGCAGCGTTTACACCAGATAGTTGTTGCTGCAACTTATTTAAGGCTGCGTGAATAAATGTTACCCGCCGATCGGCCTTATTGGGCAGCTGATCTAAAATACTGGTATCGAAAATGAAAACCGGCAATACGGGGTTATTGCTTTTTAAGGCATGGTAAAGGCCGGCATTGTCGGTTAATCGCAAATCGCGTCGAAACCAGAATATATTGATAGGTTCTATGCTTGTGGTTTTGGCGAAGGTAAGAACGGGCGGCTCTCTTAGCGACTGCTTTTTACAAACTGATTGTACAATTTGACAATTAATTGATTGGAGTAAAGTTTGTTACCAAACTGATGCACCCATCGTATGCCATAAAGGGCGTTGGTTAAAAATACCTCATCAGCCGCCCAAAGTTCATCGGGCGCACAAAGTTTTTCCTGAATGGTAAAACCTGATTTGGGAAGTTCGCTTAATAAGTATTTTCTCATTACACCGGCTACACAGCCTTCGGACAATGGCGGTGTAAAAATGGAGTCTTTCTGTATCCAAAAAATGTTGGCAATGGTAGCATCGCAAATACGGCCGTGGGTATTGAGCACCAGGCAATCGTTTAGCTGTTGTTTTTGGGCATGCAATGCCGCCATAACATAGGGCAGGTAATTGTTCGATTTCAGGTTGCACAGAATATCACAACTTTTTTGCACTTCGGCATACACATCGATGTTGAAGCCTGTTTCGTTCAGGGTCATGTAGTTTTCGGCTAAAGGATCTACCTGAATCAACACAGATGCGTATTGACTGTCGGTTGTATACAAGGTGCCATTTCCACGGAATACTGTTACTCTTACACGTGCTGTATGCTGACTATTATTGTGGCGGCATAGTTCAATAATGGTATTGGCAATATAATCAGGTGTGTACAACCCGGATAATTTCATTTGCAGTACCGATAAGCCCTGCTGTAATCTTTCCATATGCAGTGCAAACAGGGGCATTTCGCCATTCACCACTTTAATGGTTTCAAACAGGCCGTCGCCATATCGCAAACCGCGGTTTTCGGCTGTAATTATTGCTGAGCCAGCCGGTAACAACTCGCCATTAAAGTGAAAGAAATGGTTCATGCGGTGAAGTTCCGGAAAGATGGCAGAAAAGACAAATAAGTGCAGAGGGGGAGGAGGGGTGGTAAATTGGTTCGGGTCAGCGTTGGGTCTGAACAAAGCCACAGCCGGGTCAGGCCCGGGATTTGTTCGCAAATTTGCGAACAAATCCTATAGTGGTCCCAATGCAGTCCCGAAGAAATCCCGAACAAAATGCATTTGCGTAATGTGGAAAACAACGGTACAAAACGCATAAAAAAAGTCCGAAAGCGCATGGCCTCCGGACTTAGTAAATTTTCGATCCTGACTTATTTAGTTCTGTTCGATGATTCCATTTTTAACCGCGTACATTACCAGGCCAGCCATTGATTTGGCGCCGGTTTTGGTTTTGAGCTTGTCGCGAATAGCTTCAACCGTACGGGGGCTAATTTCAACAATATCAGCAATTTCCTTCGTTGTTTTTTCTTCACACATCAGTTTCAGCACCCGGATCTCTTTTTCTGATAAGTTTACGTCTTGCGGGCCGGCTATATCTGTGCGTTTGGTACGCAAGCCGGTAAGCAGGGCCTTGTTGGTAAGCTCATTGAAAAAGAATTCCTGTTCGTAACAGGTTTTAATTGCCTGATAAATGGTTTCTGAATCAGAATTTTTAGTGAGATAGGAGTTAGCACCGATTTCCATTAGCTTGCTGATCATAGAGTGGTCATTATGCATGGAGAGAATAATGACCTTTGCCTCGGGCCGTAGTTTGCGTATCTCCGGAAGTGTTTGAATTCCATCCATTATCGGCATCTGAATGTCGAGCAGGATAATGTCGGGTTCAATGTGGCGGAGAAGATTTAAAAGCTGCATGCCGTTGTCGGCTTCGGCAATCAACTCTACATCCCTTTTGGCTGAGAGCGCTGTACGTACCCCGGCTCTGAACAGGGCATGATCGTCAGCAATGGCTACTTTAATTACGCCTTCGGTGTCAGGTTTTTTCATGCGGGTTGTATTTTTTTAATAAGATAAGGGATTGAAAATGTCTGTAAACATAGTCCAATTTTCGCCCCCTAAAGTCTTAAATTTTCGTGACAAATACTATAGCATTTTTACGAATTTATAGTATTTCAGAATATACGTAAAACTAATCATATGCCGCAACTTTACCATATTTTGGTACTGAATATTTTCGATGCTGTATGAGATATTTACTAATGCCAGGGGTAAATACCGCATAAATAAAATAGGGCAATTGTGCTCTTGTCCACATAGTTATCCACATGTATTTTTGATATGAAGTTGATTGACCAGGATTGGCGACCTGATTTGTTCAAAGTCCTTTAATTCAACCGTCCAAAAGTCATTCTGATATTCTATGAAATCCGGTAAAGTCCAATGTCAATCAACTTTCTTCAGCCTTTGACCATTTAATCAATACAGTCCCTGTAAAAACACGCATTCCACGGTTCTCAATCTGTTCAAACCCTTGAAAACTTCGTACCCATTATCAATTCCTGGGAAAGGCCTGGCTGTTACTGGCTTGTATTAATCCCTACTCTTATGAGATCTGCACATGGATTGCCATTATCCATAACCTGGTTGATCCTTTGAAGTTCACCTGTTGTTGGTTAGAGCTGTGAGTACAAATTTACTATGCCTGTTTTTTTTATTCTGTGCTTATCGGTGCGGCAATAAAAAAGCAGGCATTTTTTTATTAAGGCAAAAGGCTGAACGCAGAACGCTGAATGCAAAACGCAGAACGCAAAACGCTGAACGCTGAATGCAAAACGCTTAAGAATATCCCGCAACATTTTTGACCCGATCCCAAAAGGCCTTTGACTCAAGGTGAATAAGACAGCTTGAATAATGTTTAAACGTTTATATTGTTGCCGGCTGTTGTACTACTATCATCGTTTGTTGTGTCACTCTCTGCAGGGTTCGGAACATTAATCGGCAACCGCGAACAACTGCACTTCGACTACGCTCAGTGCCAACCAACAACATCCTTCGACTTCGCTCAGGATGCTCAGGACAAACCATTCAATTGCTTTTGCATTCTTCTCACCTGATCTTCAAGCTTCTCTGAGGTAAGGTTCTCGCGCATGCTATCGACTTTTATAGGAAAACAGAAGGGGGTTAACTGTTGCGGAAAGGTTATGATGATTTTCGATTGCTGTACCCGTTCGAGCATATTGCGCAACCGCACTTCTTCCATTTGCTGATCAAATACCTCCTGGTACGATTGTCGTAATAATAAATTGTTGGGCTCATACTCCGAAAACACATTGAACAACAAGGAGGCCGATGATTGCAGGTGGCGCGCCTTTTTTTGTTCGCCGGGATATCCCTGAAATATCAAACCGCCGATCACAGCAATATCCCTGAATTTACGTTTGGCCATTTCGGTGGCATTTGCGCTGCGTTGTATGTCGGCCAGTAAATTATCGGCACTAAACAGTTCGTATACGTTGGTATCATCAACGGGTATGGGCCGGTCGCTGAGCAATTCAAACCCATAATCGTTCATGGCAAATGAAAAGGTAATGGGTGTTATTTTGCTGATGCGCCAGGCCAGTATGGCGGCCATAGCTTCATGCACCAGCCGTCCTTCGAACGGAAATACAAATAAGTGATAGCCGTCTTTGGTTTCTATTTGTTCAATCAACAGCTCATTGGCTTTGGGTACATGCGATAGTTGTTGCTGCAGATTGAATAGTGGTTGCAGTACCTGTAGCTCAATAGGCAATGGGCAATGAGCAATAGGCAATGGGTCGTCGTATTTCTGATTTCCGACTCCTGACTTCTGACCTCCGACTTCTGAATTCGGGGTTCTTACTTCATTGAATTTCTCACGCAGCTTCTTGCCCAGATTAGCGCTCAGCGGCATGCGCCCACCCTGCCAGCTGGGCACGATCGATTTTTTTGCATTCGATTTGCGAACCAGGGCCGTCATATCTTTAATGGTTACCAGCTCAAGGTTTCGGCCGGCCAGCGTAAACACTTCGCCGGGCGATAAGCGGGTAATAAACCATTCTTCAATAACACCAATAAAACCGCCACTTACGAATTTCACTTTCATCATGGCCTCGCTTACAATGGTGCCTATGTGCATGCGGTGTCGCATGGCAATACGGCGGCTGGTAATTCGGTAAATGCCATCTATAATCTCAACTTTTTTATACTCATCGTATTGTTGCAATGCATTGCCGCCCGATGTAATGAATTGTAATATTTCGTTCCATTCATCTTCTGTCATTTCGCGAAAGCAATACGTTGATTTAATTTCTTCGAAAATATTTTCAGGTATAAAGCCGTCTGATATAGCCAATGTGCTGAGGTATTGGATCAGCACATCAAAACACAGCACCATGGGCTCGCGGCTTTCGATAAAAGTTTCTTCGATGGCATTTTTTAATGCTGCGGCCTCAACCAGTTCGAGTGAGTGTGTGGGTAAGAAATAAATTTTGCTTACATCGCCGGGTCGATGGCCGCTTCGGCCGGCACGCTGTAAAAAGCGGGCAACGCCTTTGGGCGAGCCAACCTGTATAACGGTTTCAACGGGTCTGAAATCAACACCCAGGTCAAGACTGGCAGTACATACCACGGCCTTTAATTTGCCGGAATGCAGTGCATCTTCGACCCATATCCGTAATTCCTGTTCAATGCTGCCGTGATGCAATGCAATAGCGCCTGCAAGGTCGGGCGCTGCTGTAAGCAATGCCTGGTACCATTGCTCGCTCATGCCACGGGTATTAATAAAAATGAGTGTTGTTTGACTATTGTTAAGAATGGGCAGCACTTTATGAATCAGTTTAAGACCCAGATGACCGGCCCAGGGATATTTTTCAATTTCATCGGGGATGATAGATTCGATGACAACGTCTTTACGAATGTTGGCGCGAACCGTCTCCCCCCGGCTGGCCTCCCCCCTTCCCCCTCCGGTGGAGGGGGTGTAGGAATCACTCCGATTAGTTGATACAGGCCCCCCGATGAAAGCGAAGTTTAATGGAGATAACAGTACTTCTTTTGCCTGATCGAGATTGCCTATAGTTGCTGAAATACCCCAAACACGCAGGGGGAACTGTGCCACGGTTTCCCTGGCGTCGGAATTGAACCCTGGCACGGCTTGCTCGCTTCGAATTGCAACCAGACGCGAAACAGCCAGCTCAACCTGTACGCCGCGTTTTGATCCGATGAGTTCGTGCCATTCGTCTACAGCTATGATCTTTAATTTTTCAAAAACGGCAGGATATCCTTTTTGTGCCAGCAGCAGATGTAAACTTTCGGGCGTAATAATTAATATTTCGGGCATGTGGCGTTTCTGTCGCTGGCGTTCGCTGATATCGGTATCGCCGTTGCGGATGCCTATTTTCCAGCTCATGCCTAATTCGGCAATCACTTCCTCCATAGCCCGGCCGATATCTTTTGCCAGGGCACGCAGGGGCGAGATCCATAATAATTGTAAGCCACTATTTGATTTCGATTTCCAGTTATGGGGATGGTGATTGATGAAATCGATAACAGCGCCCAAGAAAACCGAAAAAGTTTTGCCACAGCCTGTGGGGGCATTTACAAGTCCGCTTTTGCCGGTAGCGATGTGCTGCCAGGTTTCTTCCTGAAATTCAAAAGGATGCAGGCCCTTGTTAGCCAGCCACTCATAAATAATCCTGTATCCGGTTGTAGTTTGAATCCTCATATTCTCCCCGGGCTTTCAACAACCTGTTGGGGTGTTGATCGCCTGTTCCTTTGCGGGGTAATTTAGTAAAAAAAGAAGAACCATCTGCACGTGGCAGATGGCTCTTCAAAACACAGGTGTTATCAATTTATATTTTTACCAATCGTACAGTTGCGAAGTGCTTGCCTTGTTTCACTTCGAGTATGTACTGGCCTTGCATCCATGCTTCTCCGATCCTGATTGTTGCTCCCGGTGTACCTCTTACTGTTTGAATTTGTTTGCCTGTGATGTCGTACACCTTCATTTCATAAGCGTCGTTCGAGTTGCTCTTCACCAAAATTGTGAAGTCAATTTCAGCCGGGTTACCGAGTACTTTCACCGCAAACTGATCGGGTGGGATGATAACAGCAGGTGCCGTTGTGGGATCAGTTGTTCTTGCAGTTGTTGTATTACCGCTGTTTAACGTGCTGCCATGAACCAGTAGATTTCCTCCTCCCAAAGTTTGCTGAACGGTGCTGCTGCCATTCCAGTTGCTGCTGAACCAAACACCACCTGATTTATTGTATACTACTATGCCTATCATATCGGCGGAACCTGGCTCACCGGCATCTGTCATATTTACCTGCAGTGTTGCATTGCCATCAACTGAAACCGGACTTGTGGGGTTGGTGATATCCTGTATGTTCGCTTTTCCAACAAATGCGGCTGTTGGATAAGGATGGGTAGACGAAACATTGGGGTCAACAGACAGAGTGGTCATGGAATTACCTTTTATCTGATATGTGTGTACAATGCCGCCTTCAGTTCGCCTGATAATGGTGTTAATGGTACCCTGCAGGTTGGTACCGCTCTTGTTGTATTTTACGTTAAAGCCAAAGTTATTTCTTGAACCTATATCACCGGCTTTCAATCCGCTCGGGCTGGTTAAGTTAATGTAACCGCCACCTGTTATGAAGTCACCATTGGGCTGATAAACATTTATCACCTGATTATCGGCGGAAGTGCTTCGGGTGTAATAATTATTCACGATGATACCTACCGTATACTGACCTACTCCATTTACCATCCAGTTATAAACAGCCGTACCTGTTTTGTTATCAGCTGCATTGACCAAACCAACGGGAACGTTGGAGGCAATAATGGTGTTGTTATCGCGGTTGATAAATGTAACGGTTGCATTTCTGATATCGCCGCTGCTATTATCGCCTGCTGCATCGGCAGTGGCGGTAATATCCTGTATAGTGGCGCTCAGGGTAATGACGGCCGTAGTAGAAGTTGCGCTTTGTGTTGCAACGTTCAGTAAACCGGTATAGGTGATGCGGGCATCTTCCTGGTTGATAGTAAGGGCTTTGGTATTATCGGTACTTGAATTATAAGTATCCGGATCTCCTGCAAACGTGGCTATGATTGGCAGGTTATTAACGGGCCCCTGCGTTATAGCTAATTGTGTTGCAGCATTACCGTTTGGATTAACCGTGCTGGCGCCTGCATTCTGTGTACCCAATGTGAAGGTCACTGGTTTATTACCTAATGGTATCCATGTGCCCGGGTTATTGGGATATGCAGGATCCTGTGATACATCATATAATGTAGCTACGAGATTAACCTGGTCAGAATACTGCGTTTTTACATCTCCCTGGTAAACCAGTTTTGTGTTACGTTTATTTACCGTCACCACTGTAGAGCAGACCGATGAATTGCCGGCCGCATCATTTGCTGTCCAGGTAATGGTAGTGGTTCCTTTCTTAATCTGAACACCATTCAGTGTATTTGAACCCGAACCGGTAGTAGCTCCTGTTAGCGTGTAAGTCAGGGAGGTTACTGCGCAATTATCGGTTGCCGTTGTATTAAACTCAGTGCCCGAAATAGTATAGTTGGGACCGGTGGGATCAACAGACCTTGTAGCTGTGCCACCGCCATTGCAGGTTATTACGGGCGCCTGGTTATCTGCTACCACCACATTGAAGCTGCAGCTTACCGGGGTGGTTGAGCCGTCACTGGCGGCCCAGGTCACCGTAGTTGTTCCTTTATTGAATACTACGCCGGTCAATGAAGTGCCCGTTCCTGTGGTGGCTCCGCTCAGCGTGTAAGTGAGTGTACTTACCGTGCAGTTGTCCGTAGCCGTTGCATTGAACTCGTTGCCCACTGCTTTATAGCTACACACTCCTGAGTTTGTGTTGCGGGTGGCAGTACCACTTAGCGGACAGGTAATAACCGGCTGCTGGTTGTCTGTCACATTCACTGTGATGCTGCAGGTGGCAGAATTATTCGATGCGTCTGTTACTGTCCAAACAATGGTGGTAGATCCCTTCGGCAATACTGTGCCTGCCAGAGTATTGGTGTTATTAAAGTTATTCTTTATTGTAGCACCGGAACAGTTGTCACCAAATGTCGGGTTAAACTCATTGCCTGATACTGTATATGTACATACACCAGTATTCGTGTTGCGTGAGAATGGACTACCTGAAACACAGGTTATAACGGGTGTTTCATGATCTTCCACCGTAACGGTTTGAGCACAGGTTGCGGAATTACCTTTTGCATCTTTTACTGTCCAGGTTACAGTAGTTGTTCCCTTATTGAATACATAATTGGTTAAACTGTTCATTCCGCTTGTTGAAGAATTAGCTACTGTAGCGCCGGTTAATGCCCAGGTACGAACAACTACACTACAATTGTCAGTTGCTGTTGGGTCAGGAACCGTAATTACAGCACTGCATAAACCCTGATCGGTATTATGAGTGATGTTGCCTCCATTACAGGAAACAGTTGGCGCGGTATTGTCGGACACAGTTACAGTTGCCGGTGCTGATGCACTGTTGGTGCTGCCATCCGTTGCAGTTAAGGTCACAGTGTTGGG
>NZ_JCAPSW010000022.1:0-132828 GCF_059587045.1 Niastella sp. sgz303648
ACAATTTTTGTTTTATTGTATAGTTATATTAGGACGGGTCAGGCCGTTGTCATATATTTATTACCGTTTTTCAATCAAAAAAGCGCTTTGCGTAAATCAATACACATTTATTAACTCTTATCCCGAAGCAATTACCTTTGATCAAAATCAATTATTCAGATCTCTATTTGCGTATATACTTAAAAGTTGTACATTAGGCATATTCTCACAACAACTATTAACGGATTCAATAACAATTCCGGAAAGGCATTCTGATTGGTTAGCAAACGCCACTTTTTGGCAAAATCATAATACAAAACTGACCATACTATGCCAGTGCAAAAAGCAATTCCTGCTGAACCGTATATATACACGGAGAAAAAAATCAAACAGTTAACCCAATATTTAAAAGACCGGGTTGCCGAACATATGCGTCTTCAAAGGGAAGGCAAACTCCCCTATTATAAACGGATCCCGGTAACCCGAATAGAGATCAGGCATATCATGGAGATCATGAACAGATCGAGAAGCACGGCCCATCGTTTGATGAAGAAGATTCGAAAGAAGGCTAACAAGCAGGATGATGAATATATCTCTGTATCAGAATTTTGTAAACATACCGGTCTTCCTCAGTGGGATGTGCAAAGGGCATTGGATTTGTTAACCTGAGTCATAGCTACATTTTCCGGTTTTAGTTATTTTTTTGTAGGTATAGTTAGTTTTTTCCGGCTATAGCTTTAAATTTCTGCACGATAGCTGCTTTTGCACCATCGATAGCTACATTTTATTCACCGTTAGTTACTTTTTCCGCCGTACTACTTTCATGTTCCGGTTCGATAACTTCTTTTTCTTCCGTGATAGTTGTTTTTTCAGCGGCCGTAGATTATTTTTTATTGAGAATTAACTTAAAATGCTCAGTAAATTTCCAAATCACCGGATAAAAAACTTACAATCCATCGCATTTCATCTAAATCATGACAAAAAGTAATTATCTCTCACCGATTTTCACCTAACGCCGCGAAAAAAAAACTATAATGTATCGTTTTCCACTTATAATCAGGAAAAAAGCAACTATAGCTAACCGTTTTTAATCTAACGCCGCGAAAAAAAATCTATAAAGCATTGCTTTACACTTATCTCAGAAAAAAAGCAACTATAGCTCACCATTTTCACCTAACGCCCCCCAAAAAATCTATAACGCATCGTTTTTACCATTCAGGTTCACTTGTTTGAACAGGCCGTACCACATGCCTTTTGTCTTATTCTTACCGTTGAAAAGAGTGAGGGCAAAAGAACTATTGAAACAAAAACAACTAAACATTAAAGATATTGCTATGATGAGATATATACCCAAAAGTTTTGCAGGAGCATTTATCCTTTTATCAGATCAAATATTTTTTATTACAATTCATGCCCGTTATTTCTTTATAAAGAACGGGCAAAAGATTTGAGGTCAGTATTTTTTTATTTTCTTTTGCGTCATGCACTAAAAATCATCCAATGAAAAAAACACGTATCAAAACCTTTCTGTATGTCATACCATTATTGGTAACGACTTTTTCTTCATTACATGCACAGATGGCCTCATCATCCCTTCAGCCCAAATATGGCATTGACGTCGATTTCGGCGTCGCGATGCCCACAAACAAAGACCTTAACGGTGTTTTTTACACCGGAGGCAATGTATCGATGGGCTTTAAATTCGCTGCACTGCCCACCAAAAGATTATGGATTAAACCGGCCTGCGACCTGTCCTTCTACTCGAAAAAAGCCGACAAGGTTGGTTCTGGTGTAATGGAACGTTTCGATGTGGTTAAAGCTGGCCTGGAATTGCAATACAAGGCCACAACCATGAAAAAGTTTTCGTTGTACCCCGTGCTTAAGGGCAGCTACGGATGGGCCTCCAATTACTTTTCAAAAACCGGTTCCACCCAACAAATCGGTACGGTCACCGTTCAGTCGGTCAGCGAATCTGACCGGTATCTCAAAGGTGGTGGAATGGCATACGACGCCGGCCTGGTGCTAAACCGGTCCTTCTGGTACCTGCGCGCGGATTATTCGTATTTCAAGCCCAAATTAAAAGTGCATCCCGATATCATCAACGCAATGACAGCAACAGGTGTCGACATCGCCAACAGCTATTCGGTGAATTGCAGCACGTTTAACATCGGTCTCGGCCTTAACTTCAATTTCAGATAAACCAAACACTATGAAAAATACTTATCTCCTGCTTTTATGCAGCGCCATCATTTGCGGTTGCGGTAATAAGGACAAAATACTGCTGTCGCAGGCGCCCATGTCGTATGCCGTTAACCCGGCAGTGAAACCGCTGATTGCATCCAACAGCTTATTATACGCCTGGATTGACAATAATGGCGCCATCAGCGGGCTTACGGCCAACGCCGCCTTTAAAACAACCGATTTATTTGCACATTTCGATATGATGGCCGGTGCAACAGGCGGCGCCATCACGCGCTATAGCTTTAATAAAGACACGCTGGTCTTTGCGTCGGGCACCGCTTTATCGCCGGTAGTGCATTATTCGGAGAACGATGGTTTCAGTTGGACATCTTTTACTCCCTCGCTTAGCCCCAGCCTTTCCAACGCCAATGGTACGGAGATCCTCGTAACGGTGACCTGTAACGACAGGCAAAGCGTGCTGGCATTGTACTATCAATACTATGGAGGCAACTACACGCGTACCTTATACAAAATAAATACTACCACGCAACAAGGTACGGCCGTGTACACCAAAGGTGACGCCTATACGCCGGTGGCGATGAAATTTACCAATCCCCAAACCGGCTGGATGCTGCTTCAGTCGGGCGGCACTTACCTGTCGAAGACCACCGACGGCGGCATTACCTGGAGCACACCTGCGTTGATTGACAACCGGTACCTGTCAAACCTTGAAGCCACCGTAAGCGGCATACTGGCCGTGTATGATAATTCCGGCAACAACTGTATTTCGACCGACGGGGGCGCCAACTGGAAAAAAACAGCCAACAGTTATATCTCCACCATTGCCATTGCCGGTGATGGGGTTATCTATGCATTGACCACTACAGGAATAATAAAAAGCACCAATGGAGGAAGTAGCTGGAACACTGTCTTTGACTACAACGGCGGCGGGATCGTGAACAATCTGCAACATCTTTACTTCCGTAACGAACAACAGGGATTGGCCTATGCCGGTCAGCAGTTATTCCTGACAAATGACGGGGGCAGTACCTGGAAAACCTTACTGTATCCCTTCCCCTATGTGATGCAATAACCATGTATTGCCTAACCGGGAAAGACATTCTAAGAAGCAGGCGGCAACCGTTATATCGGGAGCCGCCGCCTGCAGAATGCCCTTACCTGAAATTATATTTCACATTCAATCCACCAAACAGCACCGGGTTTAGCGGCGCCGGAATATAAGCATCGGGCAGTTGATTTACAAAGATCATTAACGGATATTGCACCTTCCCGATATTGTTCAACCCCATCGATGCATCAACCTCTAACCGCCTGATGATGTTCCTGTGAAAACCTATTTTGCCGTTCAAAAGGTTATACGAGGAACTTCTGCTTGCTCCATCTGATGTAATAAAAACATCACCTCGGTAAGAATAGCTCATACTTATATACAGACCGGGCTTTGTGGTAACGTCTATTCCAACATTTGTCGTAATCTTTGGCACGCCTGCCACTGTTTTCCTGCTATAATCTGCTGTGCTGATATTATTTGTGGTACTGCCTGTTTGAAATATAAAATTATTGCCATAATTAAAATCTGACCAGGTGAGGTTGGCAAAAGGCGCCACACCGGTCAACAAACCATGACCATCTTTCACTACAAACCACTTTAACCAGGTTTCCATTCCGTTATGTACCTGGTCTCCACCATTCACTACGTAACTATTGGCTGTTGTGGTGTTATTCAGTTGCACTGCAACAGTCGTCATCTTATTGCCGAATTTTGTATGGAACAGGGATAGCTGATAAGCCAGCCTGTTTTTAAACAAAACGCCTTTTGTTCCTATTTCAAACTGATCCCCGACCTCCGGTTTCAGTGCACTGTTTATTCTGCCCGTAGCGGGGGTAGCCGGTGACGATACAACCGGTGTGGTGATAAAAAAGTAAGCGCTTGCCGGCGCCTTATATCCCCTGCTGTAAGCGGCATACACAGACAAAGCCTCATTAAATACTTTATTGATCGCAATGTGTGGCGATACCATTTGCTTATACGAAGTATCGTAGTGCGAAGGCTTCGCAGCCGTTTCGGGGTTGAAACGATCATCCAGCGAAATTCGCTGGCGGCTAAGGCCCACCCCTGCAGTCAAAGAAAACCGGTGTGGCAAAATCAGCGTCCATTCTGTAAATAAACCGGAAGTACCCGTTACCGACAACATATTCGAAGTAGTTGCATTGATCACCCAGTAAGGTTTTCCCATAACCCACGGTGTGGTGGTAGTATCCCCGGGGTTTTGTTTCATACTGTAGCCAACGGTCTGCGCTACCTGGCCCTGCATTTCAATACCGGTAATGCCGCTCAATGAGATGGCATCATTCAACAGCATCCTTGTACCGAATAAAGAACGGAAACCGTAGTTAACGGCTGTCTTATCGGTCCACCCGCCGGCAGAGCTGGCATCACTTCTGTAACCCGAGCCAAAAACAGCTGTGGTATTGTACATTCTTTCATTGAAATTATACGTATGTTCCATTCCTCCCCTGAAGCTGGTAACATGGCTGTGCCCGTTTCTTTTTATGTATTCAATATTTCCTGAATAATCTTTGGCGGCATACTGATCAAGGGTGAGTTCTCCCAGCCGTTCATCATAGCTGTTCGTATAGCTGAAATAAGTACTCATCCTTTGCTTTTGATCCGGTTCAAATGCTGCTATCCCGTTTACAAAATCTTTATTGGAGTTATTATGAATAGAAAAGCCGGCTGACCGTTGTTTTGCATAACTCACTAACAGGGATGTACGGTCGGTTGCTGTTTGCAGGCGGGTTGTATACCGCTGAAGGCCGTAATTGCCCGCCATCACCTCCTGTTGAACAACTGTCTTTCCTTTTTCGGGTTGTATCATTTTCATATTTACTACACCGGCAATCGCCTGTCCGTACAACGTACCCGCAGGCCCTTTGATAATCTCTACATTGCCTAATGAACCATAATCTATATCATCGAGCAGGGTGATGCCTTCTGCATCGGTTACCGGAATGCCATTGAGATACACTTTGTAACCCTGCCCGTCAAAATTGCTGCTGATGCCCCGCGCGCCGCGCGTGCCATTCCCATAGCCGCGAATATTAAATTGTTGCCCGCCCGATACGCTTCTGCGTTGCATGGATACACCGGGCACATTGCTATTAATGGCGTCATCGAGAAAAATGCCCTGCCCACGTTTTAACTCTGTTGTTTTGAGGGTGGCGATGGATGCAGGCTGGTACAGAGGTGATTTATTGCGGCCCGGTGTAGCTGTTACCTCCACCTCATCGAGCAGCCTGATAGATGCTCCGGCTAAATGCTTGTTGACCGGTGTATCAAGGACCTTTCCTTTTATTATGGTTGGGTTGTTGGTTTGACTGTAACACAAATGACCTGTAATAAATAACAAGAAGTACAAAAATGGTTTCTTCATAAATATTAGTATGTTAACTGCAAAAACCGCGAAGACACGATTTGTTCTTTACCGGCAACGTAGTAATAGTTGGATGGCAGAAATTAAACTATATGATCAAAATTCTTATTTGATTTACTTTGCCGGCTTAAACCAGTTCCAAACTAATTTCATTTTTTACCCCACCCATGAGAAAATCAACTTTAGTTATCTTATTGCTCCAATTGTGGGCAACCGGTTCCCTGTTTGCACAAACAGGAACGGGTAATCGAAGAGATGCCATTTTCAACCTTCCGCCTTCTGTACCTGTACCTTGCTGGGTCACCCTTATCGATTGGGAGCATCCCAACATTCATACAATTGATTCCACCATTGAAGCATGCGAAAAAAACGACGTTCATGCAAAAACAGGGGAAGAAGAAGAGAACGATGAAGAGCCCTACCGCGTGGCTTATACCCGGTGGCGAAAAACAATAGCGCCTTTCATCCAGGCAAACGGCGCTGTAGTGGAAGAACCGGGTTATTACAACCGGTTACTCGGGACCGCAATCAATGCGCAGGGAAAAAAGAATGCCCGGGCAGCGGCCGCTGCCACAGCAACGGGCGCCAACTGGACGATACTGGGCCCCGTTGAAACATATGACGAGGGTAAAAATAAAATTCCCTGGCAGGTTAATATTTATTCCCTGGCCATCGCCCCTTCTAATCCAAATATACTATACGCGGGAGCCGAAACAGGCGCCATATACCGGTCTGCAGACAAAGGACTTCACTGGACGAGCATTAGCGACAATTTACCCATGTTTACTGCTAATTCTATCGCGGTTGATCCCGCCAATGCCAATATTGTTTATGCAATGGCGGAAAACGGACAACTTATTAAATCTGTCAATGCCGGGTCTTCCTGGACGTTTCTTACCGGTTACCAGGGCGGCACATCGGAAAAGATCGCCATCAGCAAAACTACCGGAACAATTTTAGTGGCAGGCGCTACGGGTGTGTATTACAGTAATAACGGTGGTTCCTCCTGGCAACTGGCCGGCGGCAGCAGTGCAGGCCGGGTATACGACGTGGAAATCAACGCGCTTAACCCCAACCTCGTGTATGCGGCAGGTACCCAGCCGAATGCTACCAATTCGATTACTATTTTCCGGTCTGTAAACGGAGGCGTTAGCTTTACCGCTGTTAACGCCGCAGCGCTGAATAATATGCATTGCTATGGAGCAAGGTTTGGCGTTACCCCGGCAAACGGCAATACGGTATATTGCATCAACCTCGATGATTCCATCCCTGAGCTGCTCAAAAGCACCGATGGGGGAATAAGCTGGAGCATAACCGCTACCGGCAAATCAGCCGCCCTTGACATGGACAACTGGCAGGGGTTTTACGACCTTGATTTGATGGTTTCACCCAACAACGAAAACCAGTTAATAGTAGGCTCCCGGTATGCGTTAAAGTCTGTCGACGGCGGGTTCAACTTTACGTGGGTAAGCGGCGGCGGTCCATTTCCGTTGCACTCCGATATACAATGCATGCGGAGCATCGGTAACGACGCCTGGATCACCACCGACGGAGGCGTTAATTATTCAACCGATTTTTTTACTAATGTCAGCAACTGGTCGGTACGCAATAACGGGCTCACCGGTTCAGAGTTCTGGGGCTTTGGGCAGGGATGGGACCAGGATATTGTGGTGGGCGGCCGCTACCACAACGGAGATGTCACGCTGTTTGAAAACTATGGTGCCGGGAATTCTTTGTACGTGGGCGGCGCAGAAGCAGCTACCGGGCATGTTTTTCATGGTCAAAAAAACATGGTGGGCTTCAATGACGAGGGAACCAAACAGATACCCTCGTCCCTTCCAGGAAATATGACCAATGCCGAATATGGCAACACAGTATGGCCGCAGGATGACTACTATGGCACGTTTTCAAGCAAACTGATGATCGATCCACGCTATAGCAATACCTTCTATGTGGGCAGGGATAATATTCTGTGGAAATCGGTTAACTATGGGGTTTCCTACAGTGCGTTGCACGACTTTGGCAGCAGGGTGTGGCGGTTTGATATTGCCCGAAGCAATTCGAATATCATTTACGTGTGTACAGAAAGCGCCCTGTTTAAAACGACTGATGGCGGCGCTTCCTGGAGTACTGTATCGCTTCCATCGGACGTTGCCTATAGTTTTTACAATGCCGATATTGCGGTTGACCAACTGAATGAAAATGTGGTCTTTCTTTGTATGGCCCAGGGTGACGCAGGTAAAAAGGTTTTCAAATCAACCGATGGCGGTTCAACGTGGACCAATTATACCGGCAGCCTTACCAACGCGCCCATTGCATTTATCACGCCCCAGGCAGGCACCAACGGCGGGGTATACGCGTTAACCAATAATGCGCCCGCAAAAGTGTATTACCGCGATAATGCGATGGCTGACTGGGTAGACTTTAGCAACGGGTTGCCGCTGAATTTTGAGTGCAGCCAGGGCGGAATTATTTTTTACCGCGATAGCAAGTTACGCATTGCGGGCAACAGAGGCGTTTGGGAATCGCCCTTATTCGGCGCCGGAACGCCCGTGGCCCAGCCCATGGCCGATCAGCAATTTATTTCCTGTTCCCGGGATACTGTTTCCTTTATCGATTATTCCAATGTAAATTATGCAGGCGCCCAATGGAAATGGAGCTTTCCGGGCGCCTCGTATGTTAGCAGCACCGCTGTAAGAGAGCCCAAAGTGCTTTACCAGGTACCGGGGTCTTATACGGTATCGCTTGAGGTAACCGATGCAGCGGGCAATAAACATACCCGCACGGTTAACCAAATGATCACGTTTACACAGGACAACTGTTTACCCGATACGGTTGCCGGCCAATGCCTGAAGATGGATGGCAGCTATAACTCAATTAATCTGGGTAAGGTAAATATCAACAGTAACAATTTTTCCATTTCCTGCTGGATAAAGCCTGATGGCCTGCAAAGCGCTCTTACGCAATTGCTGGCACATGATGCCTATCCGGGTTCATCCTATGGGTTTGGGCTTGGATTTCCATGGAAAGGCGGTTCATCCAATGTTGAATTGGCCTATACCGATAATTTAGTAACATGGGGTAATGAAAGCGGGCTGATCGCTGACAGCACAGGCTGGAACTTTGTGGTGCTTACCTATTCGCCAACAGGGGTAAAGATCTATTTGAACGGTGTGCCTTCCACGGTCAAAGACGCACAAATGCCCGTTATAGACCTGTCGCAGTCGTCTTTTTACGTGAGCAGGGATATTCACGGGCAGGGCGCCGCTTATAAAGGAGCCATCGATGAGATCAAGTTTTACAATTATGCCTTAACCCAGAACGAGGTAAGGGAAAAGATGCATCTCATCCAAAGTAATGCGGCCACAGAAACCGGGCTGCTCAAATACTACCAGTTCAACCAGTATGACAGTGCCGCAGGGGTTGTGCAGGATGTAGCAGGCTCCTATGCGGCGCTGGTTCCCGCCAACCTGATAATTCCATCCACAGCGCCGGTTGCTACCGGCAAAGTGTTCCGGAAACCAAATGTGAATTCGGGCGGACAGCATAGTTTTACCGGCACAGGCATCGATCTCTTCCTGAAGAATGGCGCTACCTATCCTAATGGAGAAGTAGTGGCGTTTCAGCTCAATTCGCCGCCCGACAAAAAACCTGACAGCCTTTCTTTAGTACCCCGTTCCGGCTATTACATTATTAATAATTACGGCAGTAATAAAACATTTACCGCACCCGATAGCATCCGGTTTAACGGTAAGGATCTTGATGCCGCTTACCGGGCAAGTGATTTCCGCATGTATAGCCGTCCCTCCGGCGCATGGGGCGATACATGGGGTGCCCAAAAAAGCAAGTCAACCAGGTTTAATTATTTACCCGGCAACAGTACAATCACTTTCGGCGCCGGTAATAATGTAACCGGTTTTGGCCAGTTCGCCCTTTCGGCGCCTGCTGTGATAGCAGATACGGTTGCGGGCAAGTGCCTGAAAATGGATGGCAGCATGACCGCCATCAGCCTGGGTAACGTAAATATCAACAGCAATAATTTTTCCATCTCCTGCTGGATAAAACCCGATGACCTGCAAAAAACTTTTTCGCAGATCGTAGGCTGGAATCCTGTGCCTGCTTTAGGGAAAGGATTTGGACTTGGCTTTAGATATAATGGCTTTGCGCCTTATGAGCCTAATCTTGAACTGTGTTATACCGATACCATAGTAGGTTGGAGTAATGCCAGCGGACTGATAGCAGATACCGCCACCTGGAACTTTGTGGTGCTTACCTATTCGCCCACAGGGGTTACCATCTATCTGAACGGCGTGCCTGCCACCGTCAATAGCGGCCCCATGCCCGTTTTAAACCTGTCACAATATCCTTTTTATGTAAACCTCGATATCCATGACCAGAATGGTGCCTACAAGGGTGCTGTTGATGAGATCAAATTTTACAACTATGCATTAAGTCAGAACGAGGTAAGGGAAAAGATGCACCTTATACAAAGCAATGCGGCCGCCGAAACCGGCTTGTTGAAATATTTCCAGTTCAACCAGTACAACAGCGCTACCGGCACTGTGCCCGATATCATGAGTAACTTTAAAGCCACCATTCCGGATGGCACATTTATCACAACATCCACTGCACCGGTTGCCACAGGGAGCGTGTTCCGTAAATCCAATGTGAATGCAGGCGGCAAGCATAGCTTCACAGGTACAGGTATCGATATCTTCCTGAAGAATAACGCTACCTATCCCAATGGCGAGGTAGTGGCGTTTCAGCTCAATTCGCCCCCCGACATGAAGCCCAATGCGCTGCCACTGGTGCCGGGGTCGCATTACTTCATTATTAATAATTATGGCAGTAACAAAACCTTTACGGTGCCTGATAGCATCCGATTCAGTGGTTTGAATATTGCGAGCTCCAATTTTAAGGCAACCGATTTTAAGATCTACAAACGGGCTTCCTGCGCATGGGGATCTACGTGGAGTACAGACGTTCGGCAGGCAGTACGCTTTGCCTATGCCGCCGGAAACAGTTCTATTACTTTTAATAACCAAAGCAACGTGACCAGTTTTGGTCAGTTCGCTATATCGGCGCCGTCGGCAGCCCGGCTGTCAGTGGCTGATGCTTCCCCGGCAAATGCCCTGCTGCCCGGCAATGTAACTACTAACGTGGAGTTCTATCCTAATCCAAATAAGGGATGGGGCTACCTGAATATTACCTCACCCCATGATAACGCGCATGTTAACCTGTATCTGCAGGACATGAATGGGAATACTGTATATCAGGCTTCGGAGCAAATAAACAGCAGCAACAAAAGCACGTTTATGTTAAATTTTAGTGCACTAACATCAGGCACTTATCTTTTGCAGATCCGTTTCAACACCGGGGAACTGATCACTAAAAAAGTGACAATCGTTAAATAACCGTTTTTTACAGCCGCTTATGAGGCCGGAAGATGCAGAGAATTATATTCTTCTGCGTCTTCCGGCTTTTAGCTGATTGTTATCCAAAGGATTTACGCTGGCTGCCCTGCTTGAATTAAAACTTCGTTTTCATTCTATATGCTCATCCGTGTTATGGATACCAATTACATCGTGGGTATTGTTGCCTGCATGGATGGCGATGTTCAATTAATTACCGGTGAGCTTAAAGCGGAATACATTCGGACTAACGCCCACTTCTTTTTTGAATAACCTGGAAAAGTAGGCCGGATGCTCAAAACCCAAAGCGTAAGCTATTTCTGAAACCGATTGATCGCCTCCCGCCAGCAGATTTTTTGCTTCTCCAATCAGATACAGATGAATCAGGTCAATCGCTGTTTTACCAGTTTCCTGTTTCAGAAGGTCGCTCAGGTATCGGGGAGAAAGGTTAAGCTGCGATGCCATGTAGTTTACGGTCGGTAATCCTTTATCTTTCACAAAACCTTTCTCAAAATAATCGTTAAGTAATTCATTGAACTTCGACACAGTGTTGCCCGATAATATGGTGCGGTTGATAAACTGTCTTTTATAGAACCGCCGGGCATATTTAAGCAATGAATCAATGTGGGAGACCATGATGTCACGGCTGTATTCATCCTGGTTGTTGTGGTATTCGGTATCAATTTTCCGGAACAATTCCCCGATGATCTTTTCTTCTTTTGGTGAAAGGTGCAACGCTTCGTTTGTTTCATATTCAAAGAAGCTGTATTTCCTTATATCATGGTGCAAAGGATGGCCGTTCAAAAGGTCTTCATGAAAGTACATCTGAAATCCTTCTACCTTTGGTTCAATGTCGTCCATTGCTATGATCTGTCTCGGATTTATGAAAAACATAGAGCCACAGGCATGATCGTATTTCGTTTTACCGTACTTTATCGTGGCGGATTTCATTTTTTTGAAAGCGATTATATAGAAGTCGCTTGTGTGTTCCACAATACGATTACCAAAATTGGCAGAGCGGACTGCGTCACAGAGCACGCCGATCAGCGGATTTTCCGGAGGTGGAAATCCATAGGCTGCAAGAAGATCAGTGAGGTTACTGTAATGCTTCATCTTGTTTAAATGGGCAGGTTCCATGTAATGATACACAGATCCTGCCGTATTTGTTTCAAAGTTTTGAATTATTTCCCGTGCGCTTCCACGGCTACATCCTGCCATTCTTCCCAGGTAGTAAGCCGGTTCTGATAAGTCTGTTTCACCATGGGCAACCCAAATTTCCCGAGGAAAAGCCTGAGCGGAGGTTGAGGCGAGTCAATCAATTTACAAATCGCTTTCACCGTAGCTTCAGGAATACCAAAAATATCATCCGTGAACCCGGCAAAAACGGCCGTTTTTAATTGGTCATACTCTTTCATGGACTGAGCATGCACGGCTGAAACGCTGGTAAAATCAGTTGCATAGGCGTTGGGTTCAACAATTGTAACCTTGATTCCGAAATCTTTCACTTCAAGGGCAAGCGTTTCACTAAGTGCCTCCATCGCAGACTTAGAAGCGCTGTACATACCCATGAGGGGCAACGGATTGACACCTAACAGGCTCGACACCTGGATAATGTGGCCTTTGCCTTGTTGACGCATTACAGGTATTGCTGCTTTGGTAACCCACAATAAGCCGAACACATTTGTTTCAATCAGGTTGCGGGCTTCCTGGTCACTTGTTTCTTCAATTGTACCAAAAAGTCCATAGCCGGCATTGTTGATCAATACATCAATGGCGCCGAAGTGTTCCTGCGCTTTTTTTACTGCAGCAAAACAATCTTCCTGGTTGGTCACATCCAGTTTTAACGGCAGCAAGCTGTTTTTGTATTGTTTCGCGAGATCTTTTAATGCATTGAGATCACGCGCGGTGGCAACCACTTTATCGCCACGTTGTAAAAATGCTTCTGTCCAGATTTTTCCAAATCCCCTCGAAGCTCCGGTAATGAAAATAGTCTTTGACATCGTTTTTTTTAATTGATGATGCAAAGCTATAGCTGCAACCTCGCCTGGTACTTATCCAAAAGTAGGGAAGACTAATACATTTTTACGTTTTTGACAGATAACAGCAATGCCATTTACTCAGGATTCCCTTCCGCTACCCTTTTATATGACTATATTATTGAGACTTAAGTCAGGACACTTCAAAAAAACCTTAAGATCCAACGATCTGAAGGTTTGATTTTTTATGGGTCGGGGCGGCTGAGTAAGGCACACTGAATTTGACAACTGACTCAAGACCTTGAACTCAATTATATCAATTTGGCAACATCAATATTTTTTACTTTTTAAGAGCGTACCTTAGTTGCGGGAAAATACTCATGCAATAAGAGGGGAAACTAACTATTGCTATAAATTTGTTGTAACGTTTTGATAACAGCAAATGATGCTCCTAAACAAATTGCCATACCTGCTATTTATTTTATTTGTCTTTCTTCAAAAGAATGTTCCTGCATTTTCACAAAACAAATCTTTGCCATTGGATGCATGGGTAAAAAGTTTAGATGCGGATGATGATACGCTAAACAAAAACTTTGATGAGATCGTGAATATATTGCAGCGTACAGACACTGCCCTTGTTTTCCGCACTTTAAATGAGCTCGAAAAAAAAGGGGCTGCGGAAGGACCGTATTTCCAGGTGCGCATAAAATACCTTCGGGCAACTATGTTATGGAAAATACGGAACAAAGCTGCAAAGGACTCCATAATACAACTAATGAAGCCTGCATTGCAACAGGCTTATGCAATAAATGACGAAAACCTGATTGCAACTGTGAGCTGGTGGTATGGAGAAACAATGTTTTTCTGCAATCAAATTGAACTGTCGACAATGTATTGTTTAAATGCGGTTGAAATTCTTGATAAAAAAGGAATAACAGCTGAATCGCACAAATACCAGTTTCTCGGAGAGCTTTTTTATCTCACACGTGACCTTGACAAGGGCATCTATTACATTCGTCGATCTATCAAAAATGAAAAAGACACTTCCCATGATGCAAGAGTAAATACGATGAGCCGTTGGAATACTATAGCACTTTGCTGGCGAAAAATTGGCAACTACGATTCTGCATTTTATTATTTTGATATTGCCATGCAAATGGCAAATGCGTTAAATTCTGAAGTTTGGAAAGGAATTATTTCGGGAAATAAGGGATATACCTATTTCTTACAAAAAAAATACGACATCGCTAAACCATTGTTTGAATTCGACTACCGCACCAGTAAACAGTATAACGAAATTGCAAATGCTGCCCACTCGTTGCAAATGATAGCGAGAATCAATTTAATGGAGGGCAAAAAAGACAGCGCATTGCTGCAGGTGAAGGAAGCTTTGCGAATGCTTCAACAACAACCTCAACCTTTACCCTATTTCCTTCAGGACGTGTATTATGCCACAGCCGATGTATACCGTGTACTTGACAACAGCGACAGCTTTTATCACTATTCACAATTATACAATAACCTCCACGATTCCATCGAGCGTGCCGTTGCAAACAGCCGTTTGGAAATTGCCCGGCTTAGACTTGACAATCAGTCGAACGTTTCTGAGATTCGTGATCTTCAAAAAGAAAAAGACGCTGAAACACAAGAGCGTAACTATATTATTGCCGCCATTGTTTTTGTTGCCATTGTGGGTTTACTTATTCTCAATCGCCAGCGTTTAAAATCGAGGTTTCAGCGACAATTGGCTTTTCAGCAAAAGGTTGCCGCCGAAAAAGAACTGACAGCAGCAAAAGAGCAACTGGATATGTTTACCCAAAGCATTATTGAAAAAACAAGGGTTATAGAACAGTTGGAACAGCAGGTAGCAACCAAACCACTCACGGATGAACAGCAGCTGCTTGCCAGCGAGCTAAGCCGGCAAACCATACTTACCGAAGAAGAATGGGAAAAATTTAAGACACTATTCGAAAAAATATATCCCGGCTTTTTTTTAACGCTCAAGGAAATGGTACCCGACATTACTGTAGCCGAGAGGCGTATGGCAGCGCTTATCCGGTTGCATCTAAACACAAAACAGATGGCGTCCATGCTCGGCATTTCTACTGATAGCGTTTATAAAATCAGGCAACGTCTTCGCAAGCGGTTACAACTGGATGATGAGTTAGCCACCGAAGCGTTTCTGACCAAAATTTAACTTAAACCCTTCTCCTAATGGAGCTTACGATATATTTCCATTTTTTGTCCAGTCGGTGTCAGGCTTTTGTCAGCCTCCGAATTTGGATCTTCCCCTGGTATGCAGGTAATTTCGCATTTAATAAAATGGCGTTGCCTGTAATTCAATGAAGAAAATAAATTGGTTCCTGGTTGTTATCATCCTTATTGCAGCGCTGCTGATAGCAATCGTTTTTTGGGTTTATGCTAAAAGAATTGAGCATATTGAAAATAAGATAAAAATCCAATCTAATTCCATCCGTGCGACCTCAGCGGCAAAACATTTACTACTTTTTCCATGATTTCTCCAACCTATCAGCTCATATGCGGCTGAACGCTAAGTTCGGATTCCGGTCACAAGGCTTGCTATCAAATCATGTTCCGCGTTTAATTCATGTTCCCGTGCATTTAATATTGGCGTTGCTGAACATTCCCAATTAACAGCATAGCTGCGCAATTTAAATTCCTCGCCTGTAACGGTTTACAATTCATTTCCATTTTTTGTCCGGTCGTTAACGGATTGCTTACTTTTTTTGTCCGGTCATTGTCAGACTTTTGTCGGCTTCAGAATTTGGATCTGCCTGTGGTGTATAGCTAAATTACATTTTGAAAAAAGGCATGCTTAAAAGATTTTGTACTACCCTAACAAATATCAAAATCAGGATAAAAAAAATATTTAGCAAAACGAGCATAAAAATGAACACCACACATCAATTTCCCGCTCAGGTAAGAAGCATATATGAAGCTCCGGCGGATAGCAATAGCATTACTGAGATACAAATAGAAACCGACAGAAAGGATAGCTCTTTCTCAATAGTGGATTCTTCGGAGATGGAGCTTTTTCCTCTCATGAGTCCTGCGAGAACAGAGGATACTGCAATGCTATACATCGAGAAAGGCGAAGTTTCCCTCGTGCACGACATGAAAACATACAAACTTTCCAAAGGCATGTTTCTTTACAAGGTTCCCCAGGTGACCATTCAGCTACTAAGCTTTAGTGAAGATTGCCATTTTAAAGTTTTTTGTTTTGCGCCTCAATTTGCCATTGCCGGCGATATGCCCATAACACATCTTAAAACTATAACAGTAATAGCTTTGAACAATCCTGTTCTGATGCTTGATACTTTAACTGCAGCAACAGTTACTGTTTTGTTCTGGCTACTTCAGAAGAAAATAAATTGGGGTGAAATAGCGCAATCGCATGATGAAACAATTCAACACGTATTTAGCCTTTTGATGCTGGAGATTGCTTCCTCATTTAAAAAAAATACAGAAGATAATCCTCGTCGATAGAGATAGGTTTTAATTGACGACACATGAAAGCGAAAAAATTAAAATCATAGATAGAATATTCACACTTAAAAAGACAATTATGAATCCGCAACATGTTCATCAGGAAGTTTTGATTTTCAAAAACACATCACTTTCACAGAAGGCTTTATGTAGAAAAAACAGCAGCAACAATAACAACTCTGCTATTGAAGATCTGGAAGAAGCATTCTGGGATGGTTTGTTAAATGAATTGGTTCCTGAAATGATGCCTTCAACACGGAATATAAAGATGGTAATCTGGGGAGTATATGCAGGAGAATTTTATTTACTCATTGATCTGGCAGACAGTCCCGGAAATACCGAATCAATATTTTCTATAGATCCTATTTTACTTTCACCATTAATCAATATGAATTGATTTATGATGTTGACACGGCAAAATTGACCGCTGATCCGCATCGTCGTTGGACCAATATGCTTTCATTTCTCTCCATCGATTCCCTCTCCTATTTAAAAGAAGGGAAGGTGTAGAAACAACTTCCCTGGTATACGGATATCACATGAGAAAAAATTTGTTAATCACCTTTTACATCTAATGCCTGGGTGATCCTTTCTGCCAGATCCTGCAAGTGGTAACGGGTCATTTCATCATTCATAAAAGGTAAAGCAGCGCGTATTTTATTTTTTAGCCCCGCTAAACCGGCTTTTGTAACTGACACTATATCAGAAACAGCATTAGAAGAGGAGCCCCCGCCTTTTTGCTGTGTACCCGAAAAGAAAGCGGCAGCTGAAGCAGATGGTGGTTTTAAGAGGCCGGCCATTTTTTCAACATACGATTTTTGCAGGTTGCGACGATAGATGCTGATGGGTTGATGGCTGTATAGTTCCCCCCAAATGCCTTTATCAAGATCTTTAAATAATCCGCTAATGGTATATGCAGCGGGATTCATGGCCGACGCAGTTTGTAAATTACCAAGCACATAGCCGTCGAGCAACCTGCCTAATGCCGTTTCCTGCATATTGCCAACGATAGCAAGCGGAGAAATGCCAACCAATGATAATACTTCATTATTTACCAACCAGGAAGGGGTGGCGAATACCTGTTTGTTTAAAAATTCAACGGCCTCTTTTTGTGTTGCAGCCGGCACCCATTCGTATACCGGCCCCGATTGCTCAATAGACCTGGGTGTTTCATACCGGCCGCCTACATTTTTTGTTACATGCCCAATGTAGCGGTTATATTGAGAAAGCAATTCAGTGTACATTTCATATAAATCGCCATATCCGTCATCCGGTGTTTTTGTCCATTGCACCAGGTTGGGCAATATCCGTTTCAGATTTTTTATTCCATATTCACTTGCCTTCATTGCATTATCACCAATGTCCTCATTCTGCGAACGGGGGTCACCAGGGCTCCTTTCATTACCGAACCAGTATCGTTTATCTTTTAATTTTTCTATGATCCATTTGTTCAATATGGGTAATTCCTGTTCGGGAGTTGTGGCTTCCGGTATCCACTTGTAACCCCATTCAATAGCCCATTTATCATAATCACCAATGCGCGGGAATAAATTGCTTTGCGAAACACTGTCTTCCGGTTGTGCTACATAATTAAAGCGGGCATAATCCATAATAGATGGCGTGTGCCCATGCCCGGTAAGCCATTTATTATCCCTTAATTTTTCTACAGGGGTGGTGGAGCTGGAACCGAAGTTGTGCAACAGACCCAATGTATGGCCCACTTCATGCGACGAAACAAAACGGATAAGCTGTCCCATCAGTTCGTCATCAAATTGCATATGGCGGGCCTGTGGATCAACAGCGGCCGTTTGTATAAAATACCAGTTGTGTATCAGCTTCATCACATTGTGGTACCAATTGATATGGGTTTCTATGATCTCGCCGCTTCTGGGATCTGATATTTGCGGACCGCTGGCATTAGGAACAGCAGATGGTTTATACACTAATGCAGAATGGCGGGCATCTTCCAGCGACCAGGTGGGATCTTCCTGCGGTGAGGGCGCTTTTTTACCAATTATGGCATTTTTAAACCCGGCCTTTTCAAAAGCACCATTCCAATCATTAATACCTTGTATCAGGTAAGGCACCCACTTAGCCGGCGTGGCCGGGTCGATATAGATCACAATTTGTTTTTGGGGCTCTACCAGTTCGCCTCTTTTATATTTTTCTATATCTTCTTCTTTTGGTTCCAGCTTCCATCTTTCTATAAATGATTGTTCTTTTACCCGTTGCGGGTTCGCATCAAAGTCAGTAAACCCTTTTGCAAAGTATCCTACCCGGTCATCGGCATAGCGTACCTGCATGGGTGCTTTTGGCAGCAATACGATAGAGGTATTTATTTCCACCGTAAAATTGCCTGATGGCCCCACCGGGGTTTGTATACCATTTATTGAGGTCATACCCTGGGCAGCTCTTGTATATGTCTTCATTGTTTTTATCTCCACGTTGATGGGAAATGGCTTCACATCAATTACATAAGATTTATCCGCCTGGTAGCCGCCTATTTTAAATGCCTGCTTTGAAGGGCCAAAAAAGAAAATGTCATTATCGCCATTGATAATGTCTGTCATATCAATAACGGTACTGCTTAATCCTGAAACAGAATCTTTCCGGATGCTTTTTATATCGAATACAAGGCTAATGGGCTGAATATTTGAATTCATCACTGCTTTGTACAGAGCCTGGGAAGAATCGGCCGAGCGTTCGCTGTACGACAGGTTACGCACAAACAGTTTGTTGTTGGGCCCTTTTTCAAAACGCAACACATTTTCATTTAACTCATCACCGGCGTATCCTGCCATGGAGCCGCGCGAACGCATGTCAGCCGCAGCTTTTGTCAGGCGGCTTACGACTAATACATCCCTGCTTAAAATACTGTCAGGCAATTCAAAATAAAATTTATCATCTACTTTATGAACTGTAAAAAGGCCAATGTTTGTTCTGGCATTTTTTGTAATTACCGAAGCATAGGGTTTTGGACCGGTACTGCTTTTTGCGCCGGGTACTACAGGTAACGAGTCACGGGTTTGCGCACTAACCAGGTGGCAGCAAACAAGCATGGCGGCTGTGAAAAAGGTCTTATTTATCATTATTTAGTTTTGCGTTATTTTTTAATTATACTGAATGCCCATGTATTTACCCGAAGAATGGTTGATTAGTAATTCTCATTATCTTCAATTAAATACTTCCCGAAATAATGCCACACCTTGTTCTCATAGTACGTTTTATACAGACCTTCATAATGATGGTTCTGGCCAGGCAGCACCAGCATATCAAAATCCTTTCCTGCCTTTATCAATGCATCTGCCATCCGGTAGGTGTTGGCAGGTTGTACGTTATTATCCACTTCACCGGTTACCAGTAACAGATGTCCTTTTAAATTCCTGGCAAGCGTTTGATTCACTTCCACGTTGAATTTGAATGAAACTTTACCGGTTAAGGTATCGGTAACTTCTTTAATGCCGTTAAAGGTTTCGCCCCAACTGCGGAAATAAATGTTGTTGTCGTGGTTACCGGCAGAGGCCACAGCTACTTTATAAAAATCAGGATACGTACAAATGGCTGTTGCTGCCATGGCGCCGCCGCCGGAATGGCCAATAATGCCTACCCGGTTACTATCAATAAAAGAAAACCGGCTGGCTAATTGCCGCAATCCGCTTATGTCATCCGGAAGCGCATAATCCCGCATGTTGTTATAACCATAGGTCGCATAGGCTTTATTTCGATAAGGCGAACCGCCCCGGTGCCCCATCACTACTACAATTAACCCTACCTGCGCCAGGGAAGTATTGTTATACTTGTCGAACACGGTAAAGTCGGGCCAAACCGTTTCTATCTGCGGGCCCGGGTATACCTGTGAGATGATGGGATATTTTTTGGTTGAATCAAAATCATACGGCTTCCACATGATGCCATATAGATCTGTAATACCATCCGCTGCCTTTACGGTAAAGGGTTCGGGCATTTTCCAGCCAGTGGCATACAGGTTGTGCAGATCAGGCTTGATGATATCGCAAATGAACGAGCCATTTTTGTCACGAAGTATGATTTTAGGCTCCAGGTCAATCCTGGAATAATTATCAATGAAATAATTTCCCGCAGGAGAAAAGAAAACCTTGTGATGTGCGTTCTCTGGAGTTAACAGCGTTTGCTTTTTACCATTAAAAGACACTTTGTACAGGTGTTTCAGGTTTGGATTACGGCCCGGTTCCTTTCCATAACCATACACATACAATTCCTGATTAACTGTATCGATTGAAACAATTCTTCCTGCCGTCCAGTTGCCAGTGGTAATCTGATTTTTTAAATTACCAACAGAGTCGTAGAGGTAATAGTGCCCCCAGCCGCTGCGGTCGCTCCACCAGATTATTTCTTTCCCTTTCTTAATAATGGAAACAGCAAACAGATCGGGATTGATATAGGGCTTGCTCACTTCATGGATGATCGTTCTTACATGTCCGTTGGCCAGATTAACTGCACATAACTCTATTTCATCCCCTGTTCTTTTCCTGCGGGTAAAGAATATTTCTTTATCGCTTGCCTTTGGATGAACAATAGCTATTTCCTGGTCGGGCCATTTGCTGATGTTAATTTGCTGTAATTGCCTGGTGGCCGTATTGCCAATAAATAGTTCATATTGTGTTACGTCTTTGTCTCCGGGATATTGGTATTTTTTTGTTTCTATCCAGGGCCTGGCTGCCATTGCATGCATCAGAGAAACGGTTTGCACTTTCCGGTTGTCTTCCCGCACCACATAAAAATATTTTGAATCGCTCATCCAGTTTGCTTCCGTTGCAAGGGCTTGCGTGGTGGATGTATCGAATTCATTGATGCAAAAAGAATAATACAGGTGCGCATCCTTGCTGAGTTGGCTTTCAACCGTATCGCCTGCTTTTTTCAGGTACAGGTTGTGGTTCCTGCTGTACAACTGCCATTGCCGGTCAGGAGATATATCACCTGGTAACCGGGCTCTTTCATTAACCGGTTTTGTTTTGGATTCGGCCTCCCTAAGCGCGGCATTATAAATAGCATAACTATACTGTTTGCCTTTATAGCTGAAAATCATTTTTTCCCCATCGGCAGAAAATGCAGGCATGAAGTTTATTACTGAGTCGGGCTTTTCATTTCTTAATACCGCTAATTTCTGGACCAGTATTGTTTTATCATACAAAGGCTTTACGGTCTTTTTTAGCGGGTCAACAAAGTAATAATTCCTTTTTCCATTCGCGTCTTCCCAATGAAACCAGCACTTGTCTGTTTCATTAATAAAAAACGGGATTATTTCCATAGTACCCACTGCCTTTTCCAATTCAGGCGCATCATATTTTACAGCAGCTGCATAGTTGGCTTTTTGCGCAGGCAAACACAAAGGCACGCAAAACAATACCAGCAGGAAGGGATGACTTCGCTTAATAACATTAGATCTAACCATATATGACTATCTTTTATAACTCCGGGCCGTTCTTACTAAATTTTGATTTTTGTTGCTTTCAATAATAGCATCCAGTACTTCCTGGTAATGGGGCATAGTTGTGGACCGGGGATTGTGGATCATGGACAAATAATCAAACCCGATCTGTTGATTTTGGGCTGAAAAGCTACTGATATTTTTTGCCAGCAAAGCCGATACACGTACCGTATCTTTTTCTCCCGCAGCCTGGGCGATATCTATTAACGTTACCAATTGCTTTTTGTCGGCCAGCTCAGTACGGTTAATCTGCCTGCGATAATTGTCGAATTCCTTTTTATTGTAAGTCAGTACCTCGTTACGGGAGTTTTTAAAATACCATCCACGCAACGTGTACCCGCAAATTTTCTGGTACATGTAACGCAATTTGCTCTCCACAGCTTCTTTGCCCTGTACTTTGGCAAAATCGCGCCAATGATCGGTCAGGTAATTAAATGTGCGGCTATGCAATTCTGACAGGTACATGGAATATTTGTTCTCGCCAAACAGGAACCAGTTTTCGGGCAATGTTTTTTCTTTGGGCGTTAACAAATCAAAATATTCATTGGCCATTTTTATGCCTACAGACGTTTCCTTGCCATCCATTTTAATTTGTATGTATTCGCGTAAAAGTTCTTTGGAACGGTCGCCCGCATCATATCGTTCATTGATGATAGCTACCTTATTTGATGGGTCCATTCCCTTCCTGATCTTTGCCATGAAAGAATCTGATGTCATGCCGCCCACAAACCGGTATATAAGTTTCCCTGCTCCGTTCAACAATAAATAGGTAGGATAGGCTTCTACATGATATTTATCTTTCATAGAAATGCCTTCACCTTTTTCCATATCCATTTTTACATTCACAAAATGGCTGTTGAAAAAATCAGCCACACTATCCTGGGTAAACACCTGCGCCGCCATTGCCTTGCAGGGGCCGCACCATTCCGTATAACAATCTATAAACACTAATTTTTTTGCACTGTCGGCTTTACTAAGGGACTGGGAAATACTCCCATGTTCAAAACTGATACTATTATTTTGAGCATGGGAGTACATTGGATTTAAAAGCGGGGCCAAAAACAAAAAAAGGAATCTCATGATCTTGTAGGTTTAATTTAGTTTGCGGCATTTCCGATAGCCTGCAGATCAACATTATAATTGGTGATATAATAGTTTCGAACCTGATTGTAGCGTGTGCGGATCTTTCCATTCACATCTTTGCTTGCATTCAATATCCCCTTGAACGTAGCATCTGTATTTGCAGTACTGGTATTTAGATTTGTTTCTGACATACTCACCATGGCCAATATATAATACCCCCAATCTAAATCGGCAGTGGGTGAGCTTGAATATGGGTATAGTATTCCCTGGGCATAAGCGGTGGCATAAGAAGTATTCGTAAGACTGTAATTTGTAACGGCTGTAAAGTCAATGGTGGCCTTTACCATTTTACGGCCAATGATACTTTGGGCAAAGATCAGGTTTATCCTGGCCAGATACGTTTTCGTATCGGCAACTTTCATCGTGTCGATAGCCGGCCCTGCATTATTTACACATATATTGTCGAAGTTATACCAGGCCGCCACCGCCTTTACGCCTTTGGCATAGGTAATGGGGTTAAAAGAAACAAACTTTGTATAAACAGAATCCACAGAAGAACAGAGCATAATTTTCACCGGAAGAAATTCATTTAAGAATTTATCTGTATAAAAACGAAACCAGGTACTGTCTAAAAGCGCCAGTTGTTTTTTTATATACAGTGGGTTGGCTTTAACGGCTTCGTAGCCCGGGTTCCAGAATCCGGCTGTTGTTGTAGATGGGGTTGCATTTTTCCAGCCGGCGGGAGTCCAGTACGTGTCTTTATCGGTAAACTCATACAACAGGTAGGAGCCATATTTATTATAAAAGTTTACAATGGTGGCATCATAATCATTTGAACCCTGGGGTACTACATATCCCTGGTTTTCTTCGGATGCCGTTAAGGCAGCTTCCTTTTTTGTGCATGAATACAGCGTGAAAACCATTATAACCAATACCGTAAAAAATATTTGCTTATTCATTGGTAAATATTTTAAAAATTATTATCGTGGATTTTGATCCAGTTTGGAATTGTTTTCTGTTGCTGTATAGGGAATTGGCAGTGCATACATTAAACTGTTGGCGCTTAATGTATAGGTGGTGGCCTGTGCATTGGCATCAATGAATGTATGGGTTATGGGGGTGGCCCATCGCCTGATATCAAACCAGCGGTGCCCCTCTTCAAGGCACAATTCCCTTCTGCGTTCTTTTTGATAAAAGCTCCATAAAGAATCTACCGTGGGGGCGTTTACCTGGGTGTAAGCAACATTTCTTGTATCGTACCTGCTTACCCTTAACGCATTTAAATCGGTTAATGCCTGGGAAAAATCCGATGACTGACTGGTGGTTTTATACCTGAGTATAGCCGCTTCCGCCCTGTTCAGGTACATTTCGGCTACTCGTATACCTTTGTCGCCATATACTGTACCTGGGCTAATAATAATTTTTGAACTTCTCAAAGGATACTGCACACCGGCATTGGTGTATTTGGCGAAATAAGAAACATACCGCAGGTCGCCCTGGTTGGTGCTTCCGGTTCCTTTATCGTATAAGTTGCTCAGTTCGTTTGATACAGTAAATGGCGGATTAAGATCGATGAAATTAACCGTAGGGAAATACAGGGTTACTCCGTTCGGATTAGGTCCATACACCCAAATAACTTCCTGACTTGCATTTACATCATAAATACCGGCCGTACTGAAAACATTCGTTGCTGAAAAATAGGATTTTAATAAGGTAAGCGGTTTTGCATTTATTACTTCCGTAGCATATTGAATGGATTTATCCAGATCACCGCTGCCACCTCTATATAAATAAAGCCTTGACAATAATGCATAAGCTGCGTAGTAACTTACCCTGAATGCATTGCCCGGCGCGTAATTATTCTTCAGTAAATCCGCGGCCTGCAACAGATCGCTTTCTACTTGTGCATACACTTCTTCCAATGTGTTTCTTGTTCTTCTTTCATCAGATACCAATGAAGAAAGAATTAATGGTACACCGGGTGCTGTTGAAGGATTAACTCCGTTTCCATTATACGGTTGTCCATATATATTTACCAGCTTAAAGTAATAATAGGCTCGCAAAAACAATACCTGGCCCAGCATGGCATTTTTTTCTTTTTCAGTACCAGTTACTTTATCTACATAATCTTTTATCAGGTTGCAGCCATTGATCAGCTTGTAATAGATCTGCCAGGAATCCTGGTCGTATAAAAGTCCGTTGACAGACCTGTCGAACATAGCCGGGTTCCAGGTAAACAAAAGTGTTCCGTTGGTTAAAGAACCTGAATACGTTGTATTAGGTTGCCCATTGGCCAACAGGGGCAGGCCGTTACATTTTATTTCATCTGTCAGCAGATCCAGATAATAATCAGTCGGGGTTTGATAAGGATACGCCGAACCGATCATTAAAGAATACAGGTCCTGCGTAGTGGTGGGCCTTATTTCATCGGGGCTTGATTCTTTCAAAAACTTTTTACAGGAACCCAGCGTGAGCGATACAAAAATTAATACGATTATATATATGCGTGAATGCTTCATGATTAATTTAATTTTTGTTTTAGAAACTGGCGGCAAGCCTGATTGAATAACTACGGGTGCGCGGCTGTGCGCCGGTAGCCACTTCGGCATCCCTTCCTTTATAATCTTTGCTTACCCAGGCAAATACGTTGGTTATTCCCAGGCCGGCATTGATTGTTTTTGCTTTCATCAACGTGGTTATTCTGGCAGGCAGGGTATAACTCAGGTTAACATTATTAACCCGTAAAGTAGATGCATCTACTACCCGGGCTGAACTATTGTTGTACATTTCGTACGGATTAGTATAAGTTTTGCCATCCGGTAATAAGACGTTATTGGCAACTGCAGATGGCAGTCCGGGAAAATTCGCATACTTGTTCCCGGGCGTCCACCTTCCCAGCAATTCTCTCGACAGGTTCTCGTACTCGGTTGGCAATCCCACCGCTAATAATGGAGTAGTAGTATATGCGGGGGTCAGGAATTTTTTACCGCCCACCTGTAAATACAGGGACGATGACAGCGAAAACATTTTGTAACGGAAATTAATACCCATGCCCGCTGTAAGATCAGGATTCAGTTTGCCCATGTACTTCATATAAGCCGTAGGGTCGGTGGCAGCACTTTTACCATTGGCAACAGCCAGGTTAATGGTTGGATATCCGGTAGCCGTGTCAATGCCGGTAAAATCAAATGCCCAGAAGCCCGATACCGGATAACCGTTTACATACATACTGCCCGAGGTGGCCACCCGCCAGTTGGGATTTTGGACACCTGCCTTATCGAGGGTATTATACGTTTTGGAAGTATTAAAGCTGAGACTGAGTGTATAATCTTTCGTTCTTATAGGAACAATACCAAGGTTGATTTCCAATCCTCTGTTGGTAAGGTCGCCGCCATTTACCGGCATCGTTGAAACGCCATACTCAACCGGCACCGGCAAGGTGGTGATAATGTCTTTCCCTTTTTTAATATAATATTCAACCGTACCGTTGATCCTGTTCTTTAAAAAACCAAAATCAACACCAAGGTTAACCGTAGCCGTTTTTTCCCAGCGCAGATCGCCGTAAGGCAGTGAACTCACCACCAGCCTGGGATCTCCGGTAAATTGATCTACCACCTGGGCTTGCGGAGAGATTGGCATCCTGGCAATCAGATCGGGGCTTACTGTAGCAACCATGTTCCTTTGGTAGCCAAACGTGGAACGTAAACTAAATGTAGATAGCCAGTTCAATTGTTTGGCCCATTCTTCATACATCATATTCCATCTTACACCGCCTGCATATACCGGGTTAAACTTTTCCCCGGTATACTGGCCAAAACGATTGGAGACATCTGCCCGTACACTGAAATTGAATACATACCTGTTATCGTAACTATAATTAACCGTTCCATAATAACCCATATTATTGGTGGTACGATCGGTTAATAATTTCGCCATGTTCAGTAATGGATTGGGGGTATTCGAACTGGTATAAGTAAGTGGCAATGCTACAAACGCCTTTCCTCTTTCGGGCAAATAACCATAATTGGTGTTGGAAAAACCTTCATAATGACTGCTGTTGGCTTCCTGGCCCAACATGACCGATAGCGCATGTTTCAGATTAAAAACATGGGAATAAGACAAACTATTACGCCAGTTCCATGATATGTTCTGTGTATTATCTTCATTGTATTCGCCGCCAATGGGCAGTCGGCTGTTCTTGTATAACACATCGGTTGCTTTGGCAGTACCATAATCAAACCAGCGGAGCGTAGCAATATATTCCGTTCTTTCGGTGGCCGCAGAATAACCTGCAACACTCGACTGGTTGAGACTAAACAAACTGCTCAACCGAAGGCCATAGGCAATATCATAGTTAATATTAAAATTGGTGTTTATCGTTGTGTTCTTATTAGAAGAAGTTGAGTTGTCGAGTTCATTGCTGATATTAAATAAATACCCTGACCTGTTTTTATAATACAGATTATTACCGGCAGAGTCATAGCCCGGAATGGCCCTGTTTATTGTAGAGGCATACGTGTAAGGGTCCACTTTATAAAATCCATCCGTGGTTCCCTGCGAAGCAGAAATTCGTACATTAGCCGTAAGCTTATTGCTAAGCCTTGTATTCAATCCCACGTTGGCTGTATAGCTTTTCATATCATTCCCAATAGCCGTTCCTTTTGTATTGGTATATCCAAAAGAACCGTAATACCGCGTGTTGGAGTTACCACCCGACAAACTCAACGACTGGTTTATGCTCACCGGGTTGCGAAAAAGTATATCAAACCAGTTTACATTCACCGTTTCCAAATATTTCACTTTTGCATTGAATTGATCATACGTGATCCTCCCAAATAAATAATCATCCAAAGCACCGGCATAGCCAATGTTATTTACGGTAAATGCTGAGGTAAGCCCCCGGTCGAATATTTCTTTTGAAACAGCTACTCTTTCTTTGGAGTTCATCAACTCCAGTTTATCATATGTAACTTTCTCCGTAATATTCATTGTATTGGAATAGGTAACCGTTACCGGGCCTTCTTTGCCTTTTTTAGTATTGATAACAATTACGCCATTGGCGGCCCGCACACCATAAATAGCCGTGGCGGAAGCATCCTTTAATACAGTAATATCCTCGATATCATTGGGGTTCAGCCAGGAGATGGCGCTACCCACAAAGTTTCTTACGTAGTCAAAATTATCGGGTGTAATAGCGCCCAAAGCACTTAACGTAGTTGCTTTAAAAGGCAGCGGGTCACTTTGTATAATGCCATCCACCACCCATATCGGGTCTTGTGTTCCCGTTAAAGTAGAAACACCCCGAACAATCGTTTTTTGCCGGGTACCCACCAGACCGTTGTTATTGATCACAACAAGGCCGGCCAATTTTCCCTGTAGTGCCTGTTCAAGGGTATTTGTTCCATTAAACGCCAGTTCCGAAGCTTTGATGGTGCTGGTAGACCCGGCCACATTTGTTTTTTTGATATTCTGGTAACCCGTACTTACAACAACCATTGCCGACATTTCTTCCTGCTTTATCGAAAGCGTTATTGTATAGAATCCACTTTGTGCAACAGGCAATTCTTTGGCGGCATGTCCTAACGTGTTAAAGACCAGTACCGAATTTTTATCAAGGTTTTTCAGGAAAAAAATTCCATTCACATCGGAAACCGTTCCCCTGGCAGTTCCTTTTGCGGTTATAGTAACCCCTTCAAGCAGATCGCCTCTTTCATTTTTCACCACACCACGCACATCCATGTAGGCCGACGGCTTTACTGTATCTGAAGGAACAGGCGCTGAAATGACCAGGCTTTTTTTTACTACCACTGTAGTACCAACGATAGAGAAGGTAAGCGGCTGGTCTTTAAAACACATATCCAGCACTTCTTTCAAGGGGGAGTTCACGACCTTGATATTGACTTTTTTTGCCTGTTTCAGCCACGCTTCATCATAGAAGAAAACATACCCTGTTTGCTTCTTTATTTCCTTAAACACCTTGTCCAGGGGCGCATCCTTTTCGGAAAGGGTAATAGTTTGACTGAAGCTGTTGGCGCTGGCCGTCATACAGGCCGCCAATACAATGATTGCGGTCAACTTCATAATACGCAATAGTTTGGTTATTCCCACAGGGGGATAGACAAATTGAGCCGTTAAAAACATAACTTTGTGTTAGTTTGGGTTATACAATAAGCAGTCCGTCGAACGATTGTTATAATTGGGTTAACCCAAACAATTTGCCGGGAAGTGTTACCAGCACCGCCCGGTTTTTTTTGGGATCAACCCGAAAAACTCATTTTTCTATAGTAAATATTTTATGGTTTAATCGATAATCAGTTTTTTGCCTTCCAGCCGGCATTTTACATTGCTTTCATTCAGGATATTCAGCACTTGCGACAGGTTGGCATTTCTTGAAATTTCACCACCAAACGTGCGCTGTGGCACCTCACCCTTATAAACAATGTCTATATCATACCACCTGGCCAATTGTTTCATCAACTCAGCTATACCTGTATTACCAAAATGAAAGTACCCGTTCTTCCAGGCCATCACCGCTTCCGTATCTATCGTATTAGCCACCGCAATGCCGGTATTTACCTCAGCCTGTTGCCCCGGGCTAAGTGTTTCACTGGCTTGCCCCTTCTTCACTTTAACAGCTCCTTCCAATAAAGTGACCCTGATATTGTTTTCGTCATCATACGCATTCACATTAAAGTGCGTTCCTAAAACGGTTACTTCCATATCTGCCTTTGTCACAATAAAAGGCCTGGATGCATCATGGGCTACTTCAAAATAGGCTTCCCCGGTTACGAACACTTTTCTTTCATTTTTTCCAAAAGCAACAGGGTAAGTAACAGAACTGCCTGTATTCAACCATACATGACTTCCATCTGCCAACATAAGATCAATTACTTTACTACCCCTGGGATTTTGCAGCGTATTAAATTGATTATTTTTATTTGTTGGCGTTTCACCGGCAATGCGCTCATACACTATTTTACCATTGGCCAGCTTTACCAGTTTTACATTATCCTGTATGGCCAATTGTCCGTTGGCTGCGCTGTTAAGCAATACCTGTTGTCCATTTGCCAGTACAATGGTGGCTTTGTTAATGAAAGGCGCTTTCACATCATTCATTGGTTCCCGCGTATTCACCAGTTCGGATTGTTTACCCGATTTATTAAAAACCATTAAATAACCAACTCCCACCATCAATATCACAGCGGCAGCCACCGCCACCTGTTTCCACCACGCCATTTTTTGGGGTGCTTTTTGTATGGGCGCCACCTGTGCGGTTTGTAGTATCTGGCCCAGCATATATTCCCAGTCAACATCTTTTACCCCGACGCCCTGTTCAATATTATTATATTGCTGATACAGCAAAGGATGCAGCTCTTCGTCTGCAGTTGCCGATAAATATTCGTACAATTCTTTCAACTCCTCCCTCGTGCATGCCCTGGCAGCATTTCGTTCGAGCAGGTATTGTAACCTGCCGGATGTTACTGACATTTATTAAAAATTTAAAGGTTTAATGATAAAAGGATAATCTATGTGTTAAGTATAAACACATCTGATAACATGGGGGGACCGGAAATTTTTAATTTTTTTTTTCAGAATAAAAGCTGGCTGTATTTGATCCAGAAAAGAATAGCAATTAAATCGCTGTAAGGTTGCAGGCTGTTTTTTATTTGCTTTAAAGCCTCTACCAAAATGTTTTTCACCCGGCTTTGCGACAAACCAAGTGTGGCGGCAATTTCGGCATGCGTGAGCCCTTGCTCCCTGCTCAACCGGAATATAGTTTGTTTTTGTGTGGAGAGTTGAGATACCGCCTTTTCAATAACTTCTTTTACTTCGGCAGAACGAAGCTTTTCTTCCAGGGTATTATCCAGCTCGGCCTGGTTCGCCCACGCCTGACCAATAAGGCGCTGGTCAGATGCGATTTTGCGGATATAGTTTAAGGTTTTATTACGGGCAATGGTATATACGTATTGACCAGGATTATCTATTTCGGCCAACCTCGGCGCTGTTTGCCAAACCTTCATAAAGGTATCCTGCACAATTTCTTCAGCATCTGCCCGGGAATGAATTAATTGTTCTACAAAAACGAAGATGCGGTTTCTGTAAAGTTCAAAAAACTCCCTGAAAGCTAAGGCATTACCTTCAGCAACCTGCTGCAACAGGATCTTCTCTTTATAGTATGTTGTAGCAGCCAATGCCTGTTAAATTAAATCGTATTCGTTATTATAACGACAATGATATTAAAAAAATGCCCAATTAATTAAATTGTTTTTTTAAATATCTGACCGACTTTAAACAAATCTTATTTCAGTTAATCGCATTTATAATGAATAATTTGTTTCAAAGTGATACTATCGCACAGGCTTTCAAAAATTATCTGCGTTGCATACCCTTACGTTTACAAGTAAAAACTACCCGGATACTCAATAAGCCGGCGATTTTTTAGCTCCGACCAAAAACCAGGAGGCATGGCAATGGTAGCCATATCCACATTGCCTTTTACTTTCGCAGGTTTGGAAGTACTTAAAGCAATGCTGGTAACACCCGGCGCCTGAATACCGAATTGTATACAGGCATGAGCCGGTTGTATCCCAAATTCAGCACACAACTCGAAAAACTCCTTTCGCCATTGAAGCAACTTGTTTTGATCGGTGCTTCCTGACTCTACTAATTTGTAATTGTAAAAATCGCCCCCCGTTAAAAACCCACCATTGAATACGGCCGAGTTGATGATCCGGATATTTTTTGTTTTTAGCTGCTGCATATATTGTAGCAGCTCGCTGGGATGGGAATGCAATGTCATACTATTGGCAATCATTACCCAATCAAGTTGTACCTGATCGGTAATTTGCTTAATGACCGCCCAGTTTTTTGCCCCCACTCCTATGGCTTTTACTTTCCCTTTTGCTTTGAGTTCGAACAAGGCCCGGTATGCCTCTTTAATGTTTTCAAATCTTTTTAATTTGTCCGATTCATCTTTTGCCGCTGCCAGGTATTCATCGGGATCATGTACGGAAACCAGTTGTGCATTGTAACCATTCAACAATTCATTGCCCTGTTCAAAACATTGAAGTATGCCTTCATAACTGATCCTTTGCTCTGCATCGTATTGAATGTCTTTCCAAACGCCCGGCTCAAATGTAGGCTCGGGTGTTGTGAGCGGAATGCGGTACCACCCCAGTTTGTTACTGATCAAAACATCTTCGGGCTTAACACCTGATTGCTTCAGGCATTTCCCCAATGATTCCAGGGCAAGGCCGGCGCCATATTTGCCAGCCGTATCAAATACAGCCGGTTTGGTTGAATGCTGTATGCATTCATTTACAATGGCGCATTTGTCAAACTCACTCAATACTACATACAGGTTACCTAAACCGCTTGTACCAAAGATGACCTTAGGCAGCTTGACTTCACTCATCAGATATTATTTAAATGTTTATTAGCTGATCTTTAAAGTCACTGCATAGTGTGTTTGACAAGCGTTCTTCTATTCATGGTGACTATTTTTAGTCGTGTTTAACTGAAATATTTTATCCATGATGATCCACTTCTCTCCTTCCCTGGCCCAGGGAAGAGGTTGCTGAAATTTCCACATCAGTTTTTCCCATTCCTGCACTTTTGGATTATCAGCATCCATGGCCGATTTTCGATCGAAAGAAAAACTTTCATCTGTTTCCATGATCATAAACAACCGGTTACCCGTACGGTATATCTCCATATTGGCAATACCTGCATCCTGTATGCTTTTTTTTATTTCCGGCCAGCCATTTTCGGCCCGGTGCCAATGCTCATATTCCCTGATCAGCGCGGGATCATCTTTGAGATCAAGCGCCAGCGTATATCTTTTCATGATTAAATTACAGATGGTGTTTTTGCTGATAGATTTTCTGAATATATGCGATGTCCCCGAATACCAAACACAGCGATAACGCCAAAGCAAATGAAAGGTACCAGGTAGCCATATTGTATATTGCCTGTAGCATCACTGATTAAACCAAAAAGGCGCGGCAAAACAGCACCTCCAACTATTGACATAATGATAAGACTGCTACCATATTCTGTATCTGCTCCCAGGTTTTTAATACCCAATGCAAAAATGGTAGGGAACATCACCGACATAAAGAAGCAAATACCAATAACAGCATATATGGTGATCATTCCACTGGCCAATATGGCTACCAGGCAAAGCAACAGGTTAATAACGGCATAACCTGCCAACAATAACTGTGGCTTTATCTTTTGCATGAGCGCGGTGCCGGCGAAACGACCCACCAGGAAAGCGATTCCACAAAGGCCGAGGTAATCCGCAGCTTTTATTTCTGATATACCTGCTGATTGAGTAGCATACAATATAAAGAGACTGAATACAGATACCTGCGCTCCTACATAGAAGAATTGTGCTGCAACGCCCCAGGTAAGGTGCCTGTGCCGGAAAGTATGAAACACGTTTTTGCTTCCTGATGAATGCTCATGCTGTGTAGTAATCGATGGCAATTTGATAAAGGCAAATATAATTGCGATCACTATTAACACGATCCCCAGCACTGTATAGGGCATTTTCACTGTGGCCGCTTCTGCAGCCAATGCCATTTTTCGGGCTGCCGCAGACATGACATTCAATTCTTCGTTTGAATAGCCTTTAGTAAGTATAATTCTGCTTCCAATAACAGGAGCCAGTGCAGCTGCCAATCCATTAAATGATTGTGCGAAATTGAGCCGTTGAGCACCTGTCTCTGCATCTCCTAAAACTGTGGCATAAGGGTTGGCCGCCGTTTCTAAAATGGTGAGGCCGCAGGCGATGATAAACAAGGCAATGAGAAAGAAGTTATATGACTGCATGTTGGCAGCAGGCACAAATAAAAAACAACCAATAGCAAAAAATAAAAGACCGGTGATTATGCCTGCTTTGTAACCCGCTTTTTTCATTAGTAAGCCTGCAGGCAATGCCATTATAAAATAAGCGGCAAAAACGGCTGAATCAACCAGTGTTGCCTGTGTGGTGGTTAAAGTAAAAGACTTCTTAAGGTGGGGAATCAGGATCGGGTCAAGGTTATGAGCGAAACCCCATAAAAAGAATAAAGATGTGATGAGGCAAAACGCCAAAAGGGTATTCTGCTTTTTATTCATATAGCATATTTATGGCAGTCAGTATTTTAACGATATCCGATCGCCTGATTAAAGCGCGAACAATTTGCGTGTCAACAAAGTTAACCGCAGTATGATTTCTATCGTTTAATGAATAAGACTTTGTTTTATACAAATCCGACCTTTTCTTAGTACTTTTATCCATGGTTGCACCATATGAATAAAAGATTATTAAAACATTCATTCTCGTTATTACATGTAGATCATGTAAACCTGACCCAGAAATGGAATTATAAGAACGTAATAAGTCCATATTACCGCATTTATTATATTGATGAAGGGGAAGGGTTTATATCGAACGGACAAAAAAAACTGAAGCTTGAGCATGGCTATATCTATATTATACCCAGCTTTACATTGTGCAACCTGCATTGTCCTTCCTGGCTGAGTCAATATTTCATCCAGTTTTTTGAAGAATCGCCCGATGGCATTTCTATATTTCACAATAACCGGATACCGATGAAAGTGCAGGCTTCAGAACTTGATGTAGCGAACTTTAAAAGGATATTGCAAATAAATCCCGGCCGGGGCATCAACCGTTCGGATAACCCAAAGGTTTATGAGAAGAATGTTTATTACAGGGAATACCAGGAACTGAATAACCGGCAAAGTGATGCAGCATATTTGGAAACCCAGGGTATTATTATGCAATTACTTTCCAGGTTTCTGGCGTCAATACAATCTTCTTTAAACCATTCGCAGATTATCCCTTCGAAGATATTGGATGCCATGAGTTATATACAAATGAATTTGAACCAGCCATTGACCATTGCCCATCTTGCTCAAAGAGCCAATCAGCATCAGGATTATTTCTCGCGCCAGTTTTTACAATATACCGGTGAGCGGCCACTTAATTATATTCATGAAAAAAGGATTGAAAGGGCGCAGTATTTAATTACTACCACCAATATGATCTATGCCGACATAGCCGGCGAAACAGGCTTCAATAGCCTGCCACATTTTTCCAAGATGTTTAAGAAAATAACCGGCATGACGCCTGACAACTACCGTAAACAACATCAATCGGTGAATACGATTTAAAAGGTGCCATTAAAAAAACTACAAGCCGGAAAACCCGGAGCGTCGGTATCCTCACCTAAAGGCGCATAAACATAAAAGTTTATGCGCTTTTTGCATTTAATTATATCAGTTTGTTGCAAACAATTTCAAATCTCCTGTGAACTAAACGGCCATGCTAAAACTTCAATCCACCTCTTGATAAATTGATAGCGGCCCATTAATAATGGCTTGAACAGTGCTTTGCAGTTGAGTAATGTTCTCTTTACGCAACCCGGTTGTAAATATGGGTTTATGTATAACTACTTTGGCTATTCCCGGCCCTGCTTTTCCTTTCCAAATGCCAGTTCGCTGAAGGCGCTTCCAATTAGTGACAAATGTTACCGGAAGAACCGGTATTTGTTTTTGAATCGCTATGGCAAAAGAGCCTGATTTAAATGGTGCCAGCCTGGGGGCTTTTTTGGAAATAGTGCCTTCCGGAAATATCATCAGGGGATTACCTCTATCAATTTCTTGTGACATTCTTTTCATGGCTTTAAAATCACCTGATTTATTTGTCCGGTCAACCAGAATATTCATTCCGGAGGTATAATAAATGTGGAATAAAGGCCATTTCTCAATTTCTTTTTTCCCTGTAAAAACAAAGTACCTGCGGAATATGGAATAAAGACAGAAAATATCAAGAAAAGAACTGTGATTCGGACAAATAATATAGGCGCCTTCTTTTGGAATATTTTCAACTCCGCTTACCTTAAGCCGGGCACCGGCAAAAATCATCAGGATGTAGGCATGCCATCTCATTACGACAAAGGCCTTCGGGAAACGTTTTGGTTCTGCAAGCAAATAATAAATAACCGGGTATAAAACAACCAGTGATAATACAAAGAACAAGAAGTAGTATATTTTGTAAATTATCCGAAATGGCAAAAGAAGATATTGCATATTGAAGCAGATTACAGCGGTAGCGATAAAATCGGGCAAATGTATGATATAATAAAAAGGCAGGGAATGATATGTATCATATAAAAGGACAAAAAATATCCTTTAATATTTCCTGTTATTTACGGGGAGAGGGGGTATAGTAACTGATATTTTTATATGACAACCAAAAGGCCTTCCGATTCTCAAACTATCAAAACAGAATATTGTACATTTGCCGAAACCTAATCATACAATTATTGACGACCTCGCGTGAAAATGTCAAATATCTGCAAGGCTTCAAAGAATACCTGCTTCAAAAAGTCTCCCTCACCGATTATGACTGGTCAGTGATCGCGGCCGCCTGTACAATCAAAAAAATACGCAAGCATCAATACCTCCTTCAGGAAGGAGAATATTGGAAATTCCATGCCTTCGTAGCTGAAGGCTGCCTTCGCCGGTACAGCATTGATAATGACGGAATAGAACACATCATCCAGTTTACCCCGGAAAACTGGTGGACCGGCGACCGGAAAAGTCTGATGGAAAAGACACCTACTTTCCATTATACATAAAAGTAAGTCCGCCCATCATTTTCTTTTCTTTCATATTGGGAAGAGCGGCAAGCCGTTGCCGTATCCTGTTGGCTAATGCTTCGCTATAGGCCATAAGAAAATTATTGCATTTAAAATATACCATTAATTTCCTGCCCCGGGAATGTCGTTCCCCCGACAATTTACCACTTAAAAGGCTATTACATTTGATATTAGTACCTTTATAGTACATAGTGCCTGATGCGTCATTTAACCAACATGGATTTTGAACAGGAACTGCAGCTTTATCATTTTACCGTAGCAAACCTGCAGGAAGCAGTATTTTGGGTAAATGCTGCCGGTAACATTATACAGGTAAATGATATGGCCTGCAGCCTTTCGGGCTATTCGCCCGAAGAACTGACCCAAATGCATGTTACCGATTTAAACCCCTCGCCTGTTGTTGCCAACTTCCCGCAATTCTGGCAACGATTAAAAACAGCAAAGAAAATTACCTTCGAAGCACAGCACCGTCATAAAAAAGGCCACCTGTACGATGTTGAAATATCCGGCAATTTCATAGTATACAACGGAGAAGAATTCAGTTGCAGCATTGTTCGGGACATCAGCCAAAAAAAAATCGAAGAACGGTTATTGCAAACTATTTCGGAAGCCACCTCGGGAATAACAGGCAAAGACTTCCTGGTTGAATTGTGCAAAAACTTTACCCGGGCGCTGAATATGCAATTTGCGCTGATAGCCGAATGCATACAGGAAGGCAGTACCCAGGTAAGAACACTTTGCCTCGTAAATCACGATACGGTTATTGATAATATTGAATACGATACAAAAGGCCGGCCCTGCGAAGTGATATTACAGGGCAATGCATTTTTTATGTCGAAGGAAGTGTATAAACATTTTCCGGCGTCGCAGGGCATCGAGGCTGCTACCGGTGTACCAATCTATAGCAGTGTATCGGGAAAACCTATCGGGCACATTATCATTTCCAATCCATCGCCCGTAACGGAACAAAAAAACCAGTTACCAGTTTTAAAGATCTTTGCCGCCCGTGTAGGCGCCGAAATAGAGCGCATGCAGGCCGACAAAGCCCTCCAAAATAAAAATGAAGAATTACGACTGCGCCTCAATGAAATTGAATTATATCATACCACCCTTAAAAATTTGCGCGACCAGGTGTACTGGCTGAATAAAAGCGGCGCCTTTATTCGCGTAAATGAAGCCGCCGGCAAAGAAACCGGATATGGTGAAGAAGAGCTATTAAACATGACGGTATTTGATCTGAATCCCACGTTAACTTTAAAAGAGTGGAATGATAACTGGATAGAAACAGGGCAATGCGGTCAGCAGATATTTGAAACGGAGCACCGTGGTAAAGATGGACATTTATATCCCGTTGAAGTAACCAATAACTTTATTGAGCATGATGGCGTTGAATATTTTTGCAGTACAGTACGTGATATTCGAAAGCGTCGTCTTGAAGAAGAACTGTTACGTACTATTTCTGAACGAACAGCGGGGGTTACCGGCGAAGACTATTTTCGCGAATTAACCAGGTTTGTAACAGCTACCCTCAATGTACGATATTCCATGGTGGTAGAATGCTCCAATGGCGACAATACCCGTTTAAGAATGTTGTCGTATGTTGACAATCAGGAAGTGCTGGAAAATATAGAATATGATACGAAAGGAACACCTTGCGAAATAGTGATGCAGGGCAAGGATTTTTTTTGCGCAACCGATCTGGAAAAATCTTTCCCCCGCGAAAAAGGTATTCAGTCATGGGTAGCAGTGCCAATTTATAGTCCATCAACCGGTAAGGTAATTGGCAATATTGCAGCTTTCGACCGGATGCCTATGACGAAGGAACAAAATCAAACAGCCATCCTGAAAATATTTGCGGCCCGTGCAGGCGCAGAAATTGAAAGAATTGAAGCGCAAAAGAATCTCGAAAAAGCCAATGAAGAACTGGCAAAACACCTGAAGGAAATAGAGCAATTAAAAAACCAACTGGCAGCCGAAAACAAATACCTGCAGGAAGAGATCAGGCTCACCAACAACTTCGATGATATTGTTAGCAAAAGCAGGAACTTTCAAAAAATACTTCAACAAATTGAACAGGTAGCTACTACCGATGCCACGGTGTTGATCATAGGCGAATCGGGCACCGGCAAAGAGCTGCTGGCACGTGCCGTTCATAATATCAGCAACCGCAGTAAACGGCCTCTGATAAAAGTGAATTGCGCTACCCTGCCTGCCAATCTCATCGAAAGTGAATTGTTTGGTCATGAAAGAGGTGCTTTTACCGGCGCCATGGAAAAAAGGATCGGGCGCTTTGAGCTCGCCGACGGCGGCACTATATTCCTTGATGAAATTGGTGAACTGCCGGTTGAATTACAGGCCAAACTGTTACGTGTATTGCAGGAAGGCGAATTTGAGCGGTTGGGTAATCCCAAAACCCTTAAAGTAAACGTGCGCGTTATTGCGGCCACCAATCGTAATCTGGAGCAGGCCATTGAAAAAAAGGAATTTCGCGAAGACCTGTATTACAGGTTAAATGTTTTTCCGATCGTCAGCCCGCCACTCCGTGAACGTAAAGAGGATATTCCTTTACTGATAAAACATTTCTGTCAGAAATATGAAGCCAAGATTGGTAAAAAGATCACCAATGTACCGGCCAAAGTTATAGATGCCCTGATGGAATACAACTGGCCGGGTAACATTCGTGAACTTGAAAATATTATTGAGCGGGCACTCATCCTTAGCCGTGGTAATACCCTTGAATTTGGAGAATGGATCCCTGCCGAAAAACGAACCAACGGTCAACCTGCCGCGCAAAAGCTGGATGATATTGAAAAAGACCATATTATAGCTGTATTAAACAAAACCGGATGGAAAGTAAGCGGCGAGAAAGGTGCCGCTAAAATATTAGGACTAAATCCCACCACGCTCGAAGCAAGAATGAAAAAACTGGGCATTGAACGGAAAAAATAGTCAAAAAATCACGATGATTTATTTGACTACCTATTGAACTGCTCCCACACCGGTAATCGCCCCTATTATTTTTATGCTGTTGTCATACGTAATGTCAATCTCTGTTTAATTGTTTTACGAAGCAATGGTTCATTCGAACCCAACAATTCAGTTTTTTTTCACCACGCAAATTATTTTCTACCGGTTGTTCTGGTTTTGGCCTGTTCCCAAAATTTTCTCCCAACATATTGGGAAACTCCCAACCTGTTGGGAAATTTTTCCGGTCTCACCAGCAAAAAACATATCGGTCCGAATTTTATAATGCAGTACAGCAAAGGGTTTCAGCGGTTTTTATGGTCATTAAAATATACTGGCACCCCGTTGGCCCTTTAAATAGTATGCCGAAAAATTTTACTGATATGTATAAAGAAGTTACCAAGCAGGATTTTACAAAATACGTAATAGAAAATATGGCCTTAACAATTGTACAGTTCAAAAAAAGCTGGTTGGGAACCTGCCAGATTATTGAACCAGTGTATATGGATCTGGCTAAAATGTACAAGGACATAGCCAACTTCTATACAGTTGATGTAGAAACTGAAACAACATTGGGAAAAGAATATGGTGTAATGGAATTACCCACTATACTTTTTTTTAAAGGTGGCAGGGTCATCGATCACGCCATTGGATTAACACCCAAAAATGTATTGATCTCAAAAATCGAGAATGCCATTTTAACAACGAACGAATAAACCATTAGCAACAAACTGTTAAAAACCAACCAAAATGAGAAGAGATTTAAAAAAATATTTCGAAGCGCACTTTGGATCTTTTTCCCGGCAAACAGCGCATGAAATAGAAGACGCCTGTTCAATGGAAGCTCCGCTGGCTGACCTTGAAGGCTTTTTATATATCAAAAAGGGTCACGAAATGTCTTTAAAACCCTGGATCATTCCCTCATCTGTAATGCACGAAAGACTTACAGTAGCGCTGATCAACGGTAAAAATTAAACCATTCAACCATCATTATAAACTTTTTAAACGTACGATCATGCCGGAAGAAATTAAATATGTTTATCTGAAAAATCATCCATTGTTCGCCCACGTAAGTGAGCAAATAATTAAAGACGCCTGCTCGATGGTAAAAGTAAATACGGTTTATCGCGGGCAAACGGTTAATTATGGCGAAGGCACCTATAGTAAAATTTACCTGCTCATACAAGGTAAAATTAAAATTGCTGAGCTGAGTGATGACAGCAATGAACTCATTAAAGATATATTAACCGCACCGGATATTTTTGGCGATTTAAGCCTGGAATGCGCTACTGCCATGGATGAGTTTGCAGAAGCATTAACTGCCAATACCATCGTTTGCTTTTTTAATGTGGTGGATTTTAAAAAAATATTGCAGGAAAATCCGCTGATGGCTATACACTATGCCAATATGATGAACAACAAGCTCAAAAAAATGGAAATCCGTCATGCCGACCTTGTATTCAGAGATGCCAAATCGCGACTGATAAGTTTTATAAAAAACTGGGCCCGTAGCGATGGAAACCGAATAGGCGATAAAATTATTTTAAACAATTATCTTACCCATACCGATATTGCCAATGTAATTGCCACTTCACGCCAAAGTGTAAATGTTTTATTCAATGAATTACGCGATTCAGGATTACTTTTCTACAACCGCAAACACATTGAATTAAACAACCCAATAGCCTGGAATTAAAGCTAAACGCTGATCGCAGAACACGAAAAGCAAACATCGTCAGCAATTACAGATTTTGAGATCACCCTGATCCGGGCAAACCATTGAAACACATAAAAAGCAATCTGCTTTACCCACAGTTAGGGCAGCCTTATTATAACCCGTTAAAAAACATAACATGGAAAAAAAATTACAGGGCCAGGTAGCCATTGTAACCGGCGCCAGCAGTGGCATTGGCGCTGGCTGCGCCCGTGAATTAGCAAAGGCCGGCGCTACAGTAGTAGTCAATTATCCTATGTTGACAGGCCGGTCAATGGCCGATGAAGTAGTGGCGTCTATTACCAGCGATGGCGGAAAAGCCATTTCCTGCCAATGCGATGTGAGCAAAGAAGACCAGGTGATGAACATGTTTGCCGATGTAATTAAACAATTCGGGACTGTAGAGATACTTGTAAACAATGCGGGCTTACAAAAAGATGCGCCGTTCACAGAAATGACGCTGGAACAATGGAACTTTGTGCTGAGTGTTAACCTTACCGGGCAATTTTTATGTGCGCGGGAAGCCATTCGCGAGTTTTTGCGCAGAGGGGTGAATGGCAAATCAGCATCGGCCGGTAAAATTATTTGTATGAGCAGTGTGCATGAATTAATACCATGGGCAGGGCATGCCAATTATGCCGCTTCAAAGGGAGGCGTGAATTTGCTGATGAAAACCATTGCCCAGGAATTCGCTCCTAAAAAAATTCGTATCAACAGCATAGCACCCGGCGCTATTCAAACACCCATAAATCATGATGCCTGGGATACATCTACCCATTTGCAAAACCTGTTAAAACTCATTCCGCAAAAACGCATTGGCCAGGTTGAAGATGTAGGCAAAGCCGCTGTATGGCTGGCCAGTGATGATGCGGATTATGTAAATGGCACTACCCTGTTTGTCGACGGTGGCATGACGTTGTACCCGGGATTTGAAGATAATGGGTAAAGTATCAAGGCGCAAGACACGGAACTCAAAACTCAGAACTCAGAACTTAAAACTCACTCCATGAACACAGAACAACAACGCCTGCGAAATGCGGCGTGGAAGAAATGGGGGCCTTACCTCAGCGAACGCCAGTGGGGAACGGTGCGTGAAGATTATAGTCCGCATGGCAATGCGTGGGACTATTTCCCGCACGATCATGCCAGAAGCAGGGTGTATCGCTGGGGTGAAGATGGCATTGCCGGAATCAGCGATGATATGCAACGAATTTGCTTTGCCATCGCATTATGGAATGGTAAAGACCCGATATTGAAAGAGCGGCTTTTTGGATTAACCGGCAACGAAGGCAATCACGGTGAGGATGTGAAAGAGCTGTATTATTACCTTGACAATACGCCCTCCCATTCTTACATGAAACATTTGTATAAGTATCCGCAGGCCGCTTATCCATACGCCGATCTGGTACACACCAACCGCAACCGGTCGAAATATGAAAATGAATATGAGTTGCCCGATACCGGTTTATTTAATGATGGCAGATACTTCGATGTGTTTACTGAATATGCAAAGCATGATATAGAAGATATAGCCATTCGCATCACTATACATAACCGGGCCAGTGAGGCTGCCTTCATAGCCGTTTTACCAACGCTTTGGCTGCGCAATTTGTGGAGCTTTGGATTGATGAAGAAAAAACCGGTCATACGGTTAAAAGAAAACAATGACGGTTTTGGCGTTGCAGAAATTCAACATGATCAACCGGGCACATATCATTTTTATTTCGAAAACCCCGTTCATACCCTTTTTACAGAAAATGAAACGAATACGGAAAGACTATATGGCGTTCCCAATACATCGCCCTATGTAAAAGATGCTTTTCATACAGCCATACAGCAACAACGCTTCGACTGGCTCGAAGAAAAGAAAGAAGGAACCAAATTCGCTCCTTTATACGAATTCAATATTCCTGCGCATGCTACTGTTACCATTCAGCTTCGCCTGAGTAAAGAAGCTCTTTATAATCCTTTTGACGAGCAGGATGCGCTGTTTGAGCAACGTCATCACGAAGCCAATGAATTTTATGATGATATAACAGCTACCGATAACGAAGAATTGCGCAATATTCAGCGACAGGCATTTGCCGGAATGTTGTGGAGCAAACAATATTTTAACATAGATATTCCGAAGTGGCTGCAGGGCGATAACAACCAGCCCGCTCCGCCTGAAAGCAGGAAAACGGGTCGCAACCAGCATTGGCATACCCTGAACAATGAAGATATTATTTCCATGCCCGATAAATGGGAATATCCCTGGTATGCAGCCTGGGACCTGGCATTCCATTGTGTTCCGTTAAGCATGATCGATCCGCAGTTTGCCAAAGAACAACTCATTTTGTTTTTACGGGAATGGTACATGCATCCCAATGGACAACTGCCGGCCTATGAATGGTCATTCGGCGATGTAAATCCACCTGTACATGCATGGAGTTGTTTGCAGGTATACAAAATGGAAAAAGACAGAACCGGCAAAGGCGATATTGATTTCCTGGAAAAAGTATTCCAGAAACTGCTCATCAATTTTACCTGGTGGGTAAATCGTAAAGACCATAAAGGAAATAATGTATTCGAAGGCGGTTTTTTGGGTTTGGATAATATTGGTGTATTTGATCGCAGCAATACGATTCCCGGTGGCGGCACGCTCGAACAGGCCGACGGCACTGCCTGGATGGCGATGTATTGTTTGAACATGCTCGAAATGGCGCTCGAGATCGCTCAATACAACCCCAATTATGAAGATGTAACTACCAAATTCTTCGAGCACTTTGTATATATAGCAGAATCACTAAACCGCATAGGCGAAAACTGGACAGGCAGCTGGAATGAAGAAGAAGGTTTCTTTTATGATGTGCTGGCCCTGCCCGATGGCAGGTATATTCCTTTGAAAATACGCAGCCTGGTGGGATTAACTACTTTATTTGCCGTATTGGTATTGAAAAAAGACCTGCTTGAAAAAGTTCCCGAGTTCCATCGGCGGTTAAAATGGTTCCAGAAATACCGCGAAGACAATGGGCAGTACCTGGTGATCGAAGATTTAAAAGAGCATGATGATTTATTATTATCGCTGGTACCCCGGCCGCGACTGGAAAAATTACTGCAATCATTATTCGACGAAAAGGAATTTTTAAGCAAAGGGGGCATCCGGTCTGTTTCAAAGATCCACGAACAGGGCTATTCGATAAATATAAACGGTCAGGAATTTGGGTTGAATTACCAGCCGGGCGAAAGTAATACATCCTTATTTGGCGGTAACAGCAACTGGCGCGGCCCCGTGTGGATGCCCATGAATTACCTGATCGTACTGGCTTTGAAACAATATTGCCATTATTACAGAGGAGAATGTAAAGTAGAATTTCCTACAGGATCGGGCAATACGATGACAATAGATGAAGTGGCGCATGAAATCTCAAAACGGTTGATTTCGATATTTCAAAAAGATGCAAACGGTCATCGCCCGGTAAATGATTATTACACTATCTATCGGGATGATCCGCACTTCAGCAGCCTGGTATTATTTTTTGAATATTTCCATGGCGATACTGCCCGCGGAGTTGGCGCTTCGCATCAAACAGGCTGGACAGGCGTAATAGCAGAGCTCATTAACAGGGTGGCGTTATTCGAAAACGCAAAGCAACCGGTAATGGAACCGATGTGAACTTATCAACCTATCAACAACTATTCAACTCTCATGCTTTCACTCCCAACTTCCATACTGCAAAATTACAACGAGGCCATCAGCCACGAATGGCTCGAAACAAACGGTCTGGGCGGATGGAGCAGCTCATCAGTGATCCATTGCCACACCCGCCGGTATCATGGATTACTGGTTGCTGCCGTTGTTCCGCCAGCCGATCGTATGGTACTTGTTTCAAAACTCGATGAAACGATTACCAGCGATGGTAAGAAGTTTGAATTGGGTACAAACAACTACGGATCTGTTACCCATCCCAACGGATTTAATTATGTAACCGGGTTTACGAAAGATTACTTCCCGACATTTTTTTATGAAGCAGGTGGCATTCAACTACAAAAAACCATTGCCATGGTGCATGGCGAAAATACTGTACTTGTTATATATGATGTGCTACAGGCCAATCAGCCCTTCACCCTTGAATTATTGCCTTTATTAGCTGTAAGAGGATATCACAACCTGATGCACGCCAATGGGGCCATTCATTCGCAGGCATCTTTTAACAATGGCATTTACAAAGCAAATGCATATAATGGAACACCCGACATATTTATTAAAATTCCCGGTGCTACCTGGCAAGCCAATGCCGGCTGGTTTTATAATTTTCATTACAGCACAGAGCAATATCGCGGACTCGATTATATAGAGGATCTGTATACCCATGGCCGTTTCAGCGTGGCATTAAAACAAGGCGATTCATTGGGAATTATCATTTCAACCGATGACCCGCATAGCAAAAATGCACATGCATTATTTGAACAGGAAAAAATACGCAAACAATCATTATTACAAAATCAACCCAAAAACGAAACACTACAGCAATTGCTGTTAGCAGCCGATCAGTTCATTGTAAAAAGAACTATCTCCGACCCGGGCCGGGAGGCCGCCACCATCATCGCCGGTTATCACTGGTTTACCGATTGGGGACGTGATACCATGATATCGTTACCCGGATTGTGTTTATCAACCGGCCGTTATGAAGATGCCCGGAAAATTTTACTGGCTTTTGCAAAAAACACAAGCCAGGGCATGTTGCCCAATCGTTTCCAGGATAACGGCGAACCACCTGAGTATAACAACGTAGATGGAACCCTTTGGTATTTTATAGCCATTTACAAATACCTGCAGGCAACAAACGATACTGCATTTGTTATAACTGAGCTGCTACCTGTTTTAAAAGATATTATCGACTGGCATTACCGGGGTACCCGATATAATATTCATGCAGCTGATGATGGCTTATTATATGCAGGAGAAGCAGGCTATCAGCTAACCTGGATGGATGCAAAGATTGGCAACCGGGTGATTACGCCCCGCATGGGTAAGCCTGTGGAGGTACAGGCATTATGGTATAATGCACTGAACATTTTTGCTCACTTGCTTGAGTTAAACGATCAGCTGGATGATGCTGCACAGGTTCGTATCAACGCCACCAAAGCGAAAGAAAGTTTTCTGCAAAAATTCTGGTATGCCAGGGGCAATTACCTGTACGATGGTATAGATGAACACAGCAACCCCGATGCTACACTTCGTCCCAACCAGCTTTTAGCCATCAGTTTGCCTTTTCCATTAATAACAGGAAGCAAAGCCGAAGCAATATATACGATTGTAACAGAAAAATTATATACGCCGGTGGGCATGCGCAGTTTGTCGCCCAACGACGCCCGGTATGTTGGTGTATATGAGGGCGATTCGTACAAGCGTGATTCCTCGTACCACCAGGGCGCCGCCTGGAGCTGGCTGCTCGGCGCCTATATTGATGTTATTATGAAACTGGATGGTTCGGGCAATAAAGCACGAACAGTTATAAACAACTTTCTCTATCACCTGCAGGAAGGATGTATTGGCAGCATTGCCGAAATTTTTGATGCCGATCCGCCTCATCGCCCCAAAGGATGTGTAGCGCAGGCATGGGGTGTAGCAGAAATATTACGTGTAATAAAAGAGTATGGCTTACTAAAATCATAAAGCTTTTTTCCTTTCAACCGTCAACCACGCGACATCACTCCCCTCCGTTTTGTATTCTCTTTGCAGTTACATACTCATCAAACATATTTCATCATGAATAACCATTACGATATCATTATAATCGGAACCGGTAGCGGTGGCAGTACGATGGCGTATAAATTAGCTGCCAGTGGCAAAAAGATCCTGATACTCGAAAGAGGCGGCTTCATTCCCAAAGAAAAAGAGAACTGGGATGCGCACGAAGTGGTAACGCAGGGACGCTACCGGCCCAATGATGTCTGGTACGACCAGGATGATAAGCCTTTTAAACCCTTCATTCATTATAATGTAGGCGGTAACAGTAAAATGTATGGCGCCGCTATGTTTAGGTTTCGCGAAAGTGATTTTGCAGCAGTACAACATTTTGGCGGCCTGTCACCGGCATGGCCTTTACCGTATTCGGTATATGAGCCATACTATACACAAGCTGAAAAACTATATAGCGTGCATGGCAAAAGAGGCATTGACCCTACCGAACCGCCGGCCGGCAGCGAATATCCATTACCGCCATTATCGTATGAACCATTGATCCGGGAGCTGAACGCCCACCTTGAACAAATCGGTTTACAACCCTTTCCTTTGCCCATGGGCATAAAGCTGCCTCAGGATTTTACACAAACCGAAGCGCCTGTAATGCTGGAGAATTTCGATGGCTTCCCCGATCCTACCGACAGCAAGGCCGACGGTCAGGTGATGGCCCTGCGGCCCGCCCTGCAGCATAAAAATGTAGCACTGATAACGCATGCCTATGTACAAAAACTCGATACCAACACAACCGGCACGCGTGTTACAAAAGTTGTTGCTGATGTAAAGGGTGAACAAATAGTGTTTCATGCCGATCTGGTGTTCATTGCCTGTGGCGCCGTAAACAGTGCGGCGCTCATGCTGCGAAGCGCCAATGATAAACACCCCAACGGGTTGGCCAATTCGTCGGGCCAGGTAGGCAGAAATTTAATGCTGCATCACAATGGCTGTTTGGTAGCATTCACCAAAGAACCTGTTAATGATTGTGTATTTCAGAAAAGCCTGGGCCTGGCAGACTTTTATCATAACGCCCATGACAGCGAATTTCCGTTAGGCGAAATTCAGTTGATGGGCCGAAATGATCCTGATACCATTCTTTGGCTGGCCGAAAAAATTTATCCCGGTATGCCCTATTCGCAATTAAAACAAATGACCCTTGATTTCTGGCTCACGGCCGAAGACCTGCCCTCGCCCGAAAATCGCGTAACTATAACAAACGAAGGTTGCATCAAAGTATATTATCACCGCAATAATTATACAGCCTACGAACGGTTAAAAGAAAAACTGAAAGAAGTGATGCGGCAGGTGGGCGAACTCGACAATCGTTTTAAAGATATGCAGTGGGCAGGATACGATCTTGATATCAGTGGCATGAGCCACCAGAATGGTACGCTGCGTTTTGGAACCGATCCGCACACCAGTGTACTGGATCTGAATTGCAAAACGCACGACCTGGAAAACCTGTATGTAGTGGATGCCAGTTTCTTTCCCAGCTGCGGCGCCTTTAATCCTTCATTAACCATTGCAGCCAATGCATTACGGGTGGGTGATCATATTTTACAGGAGGTATTGAAAGTAGCAGGTGTTCAAAAAGAATTAGTTACCGCGTAATTGAAGGCCTTAGTTAAATATAGCAGGGATGCTGTGCGCAGCAGAACTGTATCTGTGGCATAATAAAAAACAAACACATTCACCATGAAACGCATGCTCATCATAGGCTTCGCGACCCCTGTTGTGCATTTAAGAACCTCAGCAAGCGGCTGCGTGAACGATTCACCATTGACCCCGTCCGACCGGGTCATCCGGGCGGGCATTCACCATTTTTTCAGACATTTGTATTAATCCTCTCCCCCTCCGTCAACCACCCGACATTCCCGGTTTTATTTATGTAGTTGCTTTGCAATAAGATCGTTGCACTCAATAACATCGCCATGGTTATTACAATAGTATTGATATTGATAGTTATTTACCTGTTGTGCGGACTGCTGTTTTCCATTCCGTTTGTAATAAAAGGAGTAGATGCAATCGATGAAGGCGCACATGGCAGCGGCATCGGATTCCGCATTATCATCATGCCCGGTGTAATAGTGTTCTGGCCCCTGTTATTGAAGAAATGGATTAAAACGCGAAACGCTGAACGCGGAACGCGAAACGCTGTACGCAAAACGCTTAATGCAAGCCCAACGAGTGATTGAGCGTTCAGTATTCAGCGTTAAGCATTAAGCATTAAGCATTAAGCCTAAAAAATATGATAAAACAGTTACGAAGAAGACATTTGCAAATATGGACAGCCTGGGCGGTGCTGTTGCCTGTTGGCATTATAGTGGCCTGGATGGCTATACCCAGGTACCCGGTTCAACCCTTGCTGCAACCGGCTGCTGAAAAACCATTACCCGAAATAATAAAACAAACGAAAAAGGAAAATTACACGGTTTCCATTCGAAGCAACCCACTGCACACGGCATTTCAACTGGAGTGGATCAACAAACACACAATTATCTGGCCAACGGCTACTATTTACAAGGTGCCCACAGGCGGTAGTATAAATAATGGCATGTTGCTGGGCAGAATTGAATCACGCGGCACCTGGCGCTTTCCTATAGACTCTTCTTTTAAACAGGTTAACATTTCAACTTTCCAACTAATCCTGTACGACTTTATTCATCAGCAAATCATTGACACCATAAAATTTTAGTATATGGGCGCATCATATGTTGCAGTAGGCTGGAATCGTCAGAAAAAAATATATGACTGGCTCATTTTTACATTTTGCGCATTATATCTCACAACGTTTATTGCTTTAACGGCCATTTCCAATCCTGACTATACTTTTGAAACAGCCCTCATCCGTTCAACAGCCACTTTGGCTATTTTGTTATTGCATGTAATACTCAGCATCGGTCCGCTGGCCCGCATCAATAAAAAATTCCTGCCCTTGCTATACAACCGCCGCCACCTGGGCGTTACTATGTTTGCTGTTGCCCTGATCCATGGCAGTTTCAGTATTTTACAATTTCACGCATTAGGTAACACTAACCCGTTCATTTCATTATTTACATCCAACACACAATACAATACAGTATCACAATTTCCTTTTCAGGCATTGGGATTTTTTGCGCTCGTCATCTTTTTTTTAATGGCTATTACCAGCCATGATTTTTGGTTGCATACCCTTTCGCCTAAAATCTGGAAAACACTGCACATGTTTGTGTACCTGGCGTATTTTCTGGTAATAATGCATGTGATGCTGGGCGTCATACAATACGAAACGAATCCCGTGCTTGTAATAATGGTATTTGCAGGCGCCGTGATGCTTATTACCTTACACCTGATTGCCGGTACAAAAGAAGTTCGCAAAGACAACCAGGTTTTCAAATTAAAAAAAGACGGTTTTGTGTATGTGTGCGAAACCCATGAAATAACTGATAACTGTGCCAAAATATTTTGTGTTGGGCCCGAAAGGGTTGCCATCTTCAAATTTGAAAATAAATTATACGCCATACACAATGTGTGCAAACATCAGGGGGGCCCGCTGGGTGAAGGAAAAATTTTAGATGGCTGTATCACCTGTCCATGGCACGGTTACCAATACCTGCCGAAAAATGGTCAATCACCACCTCCATTCAAAGAAAAAGTAAGTACGTACGATGTGCTGGTACAAGGGGCACAGGTATGGCTGAATCCCTGCCCTTGCCTGAAGGCACCGAACGACCTGGTGCATCTATCAATCCCAATAAACAATTTATAGAAAATGCCTGATAATGATTTTTATATAGGCTGGATGCCGAATGCCCCGGGCAGTTTTGCCCGCCATATTAAAAAAGTGATCGTTGTTTTAATAATCGTTGTAATAACGGTTGGCGCGCTGGTGGCGCTATCGCAAAAAAAATTTGGCACGGGGCAATTTGAATTTGGCCGGTTAACCCATGTTACAGGTGTTTATTTCAAAGAACCTGTTCCCTATATTAAAGTGATAAACGGAAAAGATTGGTTAGGACATGTTTCTTATATCACCATTCCATTGATCGGTTATGGAAAGTTCGGCGCCGACGGAGTTATGAACAATCTTGAAAAAGAAAAACACATTTACCTGAACCAAAAAGAAATTACCCTTAAAGGAACCCTGCTTTATAATGATGGTAAACTACTGATTCAGGTTGATGCGGCAGATAATCCGCTGGTATCGATAAATAAAGAAACCGGCGCAGCCGCATTACCGGTTCAACAGGATCTGGGTGAACAAACTATTCATGGAGAGATCGTTGATCCCAAATGTTTTTTTGGAGTAATGAAACCCGGAGAAGGCAAACCGCATAAAGACTGTGCCATCCGTTGTATTCTGGGCGGCATTCCGCCTGTTTTAAAAGTGCAAAACAATAAAGGAGAAGCCAACTATTATTTAATAGTGGGAGCGCATGGAGAAAAAATGAATCAGGCAGTTAAAGAATTTGTAGCAGCGCCGGTGTCAATAAAAGCAAGGGTGGTTCAATACAACGATTGGATTATCCTTTATGTAACCGATCCAAAAAGCATCTCACGTATTGCCGGTTGGAATTTAGTTAACCCCGGCGCACGGGCTATCAGTTGCATGGTTCCCTGTGTAAAATAATTCAACGCGCCCCCCGTATTCACTCTTATCTTATACAAACTGGTATGAGCCGTCAGGTATAAAGCTTTTTTATCTTCATCTCCCCAGGCCAAAATGCCAGGCCTCTCACCACCGCCGAAGCTTTAGCAACGGTGGGCTGGCTTCGATAGCAAAATGCTGGTCACGTTATCGTCAGTTAATTCACTATCTCGCATGTCACTTACCGATGTATTTGGGGAAACCAATTCTATCTAAAAAAAATTGAAACCGCGGATCAGCTCTTAGTGTGGCAGGGACCCATTGTTCATATTTGAGCATAACTAAAATGGGGTCACGGTCATCGTACGCTTTTTCAAGGTAATCAAAAGCTTCATCCAAATCATTCAGGTAGGCTGCAGATAATGCAGTGAGCGTGTTGGCAACATATTCGCTTTGTGATCTTTCTTTTAATTCGTTCATCAATATACGGGCCTTGTCAGAACGCCCGGTGATGCAATATGTCCAGATAAAGCCATGAACTGTAAAGGAATGCCTGTTGGAAAGCTTCATGGCAGACTCGAAGGAAGAAATTGCTTCCTCATATTGTTGCAATGCTATTTGTGTTTTACCTGCAGTTACATGGCATAAAAACGAATTGACGTCCAGCTCAATACCTTTTTTGCAAAAAGCAAGTGCTTCTTTGAACTTGCCGGCGCAATGAAGAATCAGGGCATAGCTGGCATAGCAAATTGAACTTAGTGGTTCCAGAGTTATCCCTGTTTTTCCATGCTTTTCTGCTTCCTCGAATTTTCCTTCCACACAGGTAAGGTAATTCCAGCCATACCGATAATGACCTTCTGCATACCGCGGATTAATTTCAATGGATCTAAGGAAATATTTCCTGGCCTCCGGCCAGTTCCATTCAAAGCAGGTATAATAATATCCAAGGGAACAATAGGGTTCACATAGAGAAGGATCCAACTCCAATGCTCTCTCTGCAGATTGCTTTGCCTGAGCCATTGCTTGCCTGGGTGGCAATAAACCGTAGGAAGCAATTAATAAATTAGCATCTGCATATCCTGCATGGGCCAGGGCAAACCCGGGATCAATAGCAATTGCTTTTTGAAAACATTGTATGCTGGTTATTACCGAAGCGCCACGCCTGGCTAAATAAAACCTTCCTTTTAAATATAGCTCATAGGCTTCGGTATTTTGTGTATAGCTTTTAGTCATTAAGTCACGATCTTTCTTCAGTAATGTCAGCTTTAGTTTTTTTGTAATGGAAAGAGCAATATCGTCCTGAATCGCAAACACATCATCCATTTCCCGGTCATATTTTTCCGACCACATCTGATACCCATTGTCTATATTAATCAACTGGGTTGTTATTCGAAGCCGGCTGCCTTGCTTACGCACGCTGCCTACCAGCACGGTATGCACACTCAGTTTTTCTCCCAATTCGTGCAGGTCGATATTTTTCCCCTTGAATTGAAAAGAGGAAGTGCGCCCTGCTACATTTAAATCTTTTAAATGGGTTAAAGAGTTAATAATTTCTTCCGCCATGCCTTCGCTGAAATATTCCTGGTCTGGGTCATTGCTCATGTTCACGAATGGCAGTACAGCAATACTTTTTAAAGGAATACTTTTACCAGTATCTGATTTTTTATGTGTTTCATGTTCGGGAACTTTTTCTTCTTCGGTCTTTCCTTTTAGTGAATTGCGTGGCGGTTTTACCAGATATTCATGATTAAGTGCAAACACTTCTACAGGCCGCTTTACATTTTTAAATTGATAGACACCCACCGATATTGTTTGAAGTTCAGGGTGATTGTGAAGTTCGTCATTTGCTGTATCAGAAATCAATACACTTCCTGCTACTCCCAGGGATTCAATACGTGATGCAAGATTAACTCCGTCGCCAAATACAAACCCTTCGTCAAAGATGATATCACCGATATGTAATCCCATTCGCACAGGAACTTGTGGCAATTGAAGGAATTTCTGTTGCATGGATAGCGCACATTGTACGGCTTCAACAACACTTGGAAAAATACTAAGAGTGCCATCTCCATAATATTGAATTATGCGACCATTAAATTGTTCGTGTTCTTTTTGCAGGATTTCGCGGTGCCGGTCTTTTATGATCATTGCTTTTTGCTCACTCTGCTGCATAATAGCAGTATACCCTTCAATATCGGTGAACAGGATGGCTGCAAGCTGACGGTGTTGGGGCATAAAAGAAGAATCTGCTTACTAAATATATAAAGTATTGAATTATCTTTATAGGGAGATGAATTAAATATTAAGATCAGAATCTGAATCCAGGCGTATGGAATAAAGGTTAACAGATTAAAATGAATTGCAAATAGATTAACCCTTTGTGCTGCAAAAAGCTATTTTCTGTTCGGGGAAAAAATATATCCAAATTTACTTACAATCCTTCAGTGTAACTATATCCCAAATAGAGATTGTTTAAACAAGATGTTCCTTGAAATTGCTCATACCAATGCGTAAGGTGTGCTTCAAACCTATAATTGATCAGCATCAATAAAGGGAAAGAATGTTAACTGATGCATAAAATACACAAGTTCAACCAGGCTTGTTTTAATTTGTGTTGTATGCTATTGATATTCAATGTTGTTTGTAAAGCTCTACCAATTTTTATAATAAAGTCGTCTTTCCTCTAATGTTATAGGCAACTATTTTGGTGGAAGGAGCTATCATATAACTGCTGGTCTTTCTGTTCCGGGTAGAGCGGTTCGTTACCTCCCCGCTCCCGCATAGTCCCGTGCGAGAAGCTTTCCTGCACACGATTCCTTTATTTGTGCCTGCATCTAAATTAATGGCCCANTAGAGCGGTTCGTTACCTCCCCGCTCCCGCATAGTCCCGTGCGAGAAGCTTTCCTGCACACGATTCCTTTATTTGTGCCTGCATCTAAATTAATGGCCCATTATCAATCGCTGATTGAGGCCTGCAAACTCTACTAATACTTTTATATCTTGTATTAACAGGTTCCGGGTAGAGCGGTTCGTTACCTCCCCGCTCCCGCATAGTCCCGTGCGGGCAGCTTTCCTGCACACGATTCCTTTATTTACGATTTAGCTAAAATTCGGCTGCGATAGATTTTCGGCTTCTCCAGTGGTAGCCATTGTACAAACCTGGCAAACTGCGCGTTACGAAGCACGGTGATGATAAGCCTTTTAACTGATCATTCTCATCTGCACCTATGATGGCGATCCATGGAAAAAAGTGCCGCTTCCGTTAAATTCGATATACCATTATTAAATAACCCCAAAAACAAAGGAGGTCTTATGGGCAGAGCATTAACAAAACGAGGTGAAATGTTCCCTTCAGTATTTGATGATTTTTTCAGGCCATGGAGCAACTGGTTTGAAAATGAAAGAAGGATGACTGTACCTGCTGTGAATGTTACTGAAAACAATGACGATTACATGATTTCCGTAGCAGCGCCCGGACTGAAAAAAAATGATTTTAATATTGATGTAGAAGGCAATGTGCTTACTATAAGTTGCGAAAAGGAAGAAAGAAAGGAAGAAAAAGAGGAACGGTATTCCCGAACAGAATACAATTATTCTTCGTTCAGCCGCAGCTTTACATTACCAGAAGAGGTTATGAAAGACAAAATTGAGGCTGTTTACGAAAACGGAGTATTGCAGTTAACGCTTCCCAAAACCGAACAGGCTAAAAAAGCAGCTTTGTCGAAACATATTGCTGTTAAATAATTTCATTTGGCTTTCCATGGTCCCGCTGGTGGTTGGCGGGACTATTTAACTTAAAAACTTACCCCTTATGCGTGGCGCTTATAAATTATTGAGCATCCGGGGGATTAATATATTTATTCACTGGACTTTCTTATTACTCATCGGCTGGGTACTACTGGTAAACGGCAGTGCGGGAAATAATATTGAACAACTCACCTGGTCGGTGTTGTTTGTACTGGCAGTTTTTGCCTGTATTACCCTGCATGAGCTGGGGCATGCTTTAATGGCTGCCCGTTTTGGTATTAAAGCAAAAAACATTGTGCTGTTGCCTGTTGGCGGCATAGCCAGTCTTGAAAAATTTCCTGATAATCCCCGGCAGGAGCTGGCAATTAGTATGGCCGGTCCGGTAGTGAATATCATTATAGCCGTTTTATTGTGGCTGTTGTTGTTACCGCATACCAGCTTCTGGCAGGCGCCGGAAAATGCCAGTATAATGCATGGCCACGATTTTTTATATAACCTGCGTATCGTAAATATTGGACTGGTTATATTTAATTTAATTCCGGCATTCCCAATGGACGGTGGCAGAATCCTTCGCGCCCTGCTGGGTTTTAAATTAAACTACATTCAGGCTACTGCTATTGCCGCCACCGTGGGCAAAATCATTGCCGTTATTTTTATTGCTTTAGGAATACTTTTAATAAACCCCTTTTTACCGGTCATCGGTATTTTCATCATTTTCTCTGCCGGAGTGGAAGAATATTATTTGCGATTGAAATCACTGGTAAAAGGTATAAAACTAAATGAAGTATTGATGTATGATTACAACAGTTTGCAAACAAACATGACGGTGCAGGAAGCCGCCAACGTACTGATGACTAACCATAGTAAATATTTTGTGCTAATGGATGGCGTTACTCCTGTAGGCTCCATTAACCGGCTTGAAATTGTAAAAGCAATTGCCGAAATGAATTACAACGAACCACTCAAAAAACTGGTAAAGGAAGGACTGGACTACCTGAATGGCGACAAAGAGGTAGAAACGGTGCTTGAAAAGCTGGCTCATAATGATGAACGCATTTACCCTGTTATGGATAATAGTCATCTTATAGGAGTCGTAAATCTCAATCACATCATTGAATACCTGCTTTTGAATAAAGTCGATACAAAAGAATATAACAGAATTAAGTCTTTGGTTGGATTATTACGATGACATTTACTCTGATTTAAGGAACTGGCAGAAGCAAATATTCACTCTTCATAGGTCGCTTATCTCCGAAAAGATTCCTGTATTTGTTTTATACAATACTGCCTGGGTAGATTCTACAGCCCTTGTACAGTTTTTTGACGATATATATGAAAAATTGTCTTTTATACCTAAAAGGCCTTAAACAACCAAGTGATCATTATTTCATGCACAAGTGACGCCTATCATAGAATCCCAGCCTTGCTATTGTTAAATTGCCTGTAACAAAATATAAACTTATGAACAGAATACAATTAATGCTCAGTGTATCGTTTCTGTTCCTGCTTGCATGTTCCTCTTCCCGGATCACCCATTCATGGAAGTCAGAAATTACCCCGGCAAAAAAATACAACAAGATACTTGTCATTACCCTGAACGAAGAAAAGCATTTGGAAGCAAGACAACAAATGGAGAACCATCTTGTGGGCGATTTAAAAAACCTGGGATACAATGCAGTTTCTGCTCTGAACGAATATGGCCCGAAAGAGTTCAGTAAAATGAGTGAAGAGGCCGTTCTTGAAAAATTACAAAATAGCGGAATAGATGCCGTTATTACAATTGTTTTACTGGATAAAACAAAGGAAAGGTATTATGTTCCCGGAAATATATACTATTCGCCATATGCTCCTTATTACCGGCATTTCTGGGGTTACTATACAACCATGTATAATCGTATTTATGCACCCGGCTATTACGTTATTGACACCCGTTATTTCTGGGAAAGCAACTTCTTCGATGTAGCCAGTAAAGAGCTGTTATATTCTGTACAAACTGAATCATTCGATCCGGCATCATCAGAAAACCTGGCACATGAATACGGACAATTAATTGTGAAAGACATGGTAAAAAAACATGTTTTAAACAGGCAGGAAGTATTGGCAAAAGATGGTAAATAAGTTAATGTCGTTTCAGATGAAAACTTAAAGTTTTTTAACCCTTTAAATTCGCATCTGATTTGGGAGAGTTCAAATTAAATTTGAGTGACAGTTTGATTTGCTGACAATTTCGAAAACCTGGTTAGTTGTACCAATATGAGAATATATTCGGCATGTTGTACGTAGTTTATCAGTTAAGTTGCTTTTTGCTGTAATTGTCAATGTATATACTCATAGGTTGTAGTACTCTGTCACGATATAACCCCATTTTGAAATAGTATTTGTTTTTATCAGATAAAATTCTGCAATTGTTCTGGTAACTTGTGATACCGGTGTAATCAATAATTTCTTCATTATTTAGGGAGGCTTTGATCATTCCATCTCTTTCTTTTGAAAATTTTATTTGAAATGTGAAGTCATTCCAATGGTTTCTAATTTCCTGAGTTAATTCATATAATTTTTTTTTGCGAGTAGAATCGACCTGAAGTGTGATGAAGAACTTACCTGAAACGTATCTCAAAGCTAGTATTGGACTATATTCTGAACACGAACATGACGGGCAGAATTCTTTCCATTGGGCAATAACAAGTCGAGTAGGCAGGATTGGGAAGCTATCAGGTAGAAATAGACTGAATTTGTATTGGTACGTTTTACCCTCAATCGAAAATAATGACATCGCCTCCATCAATTCATCTCTCTCTGAAGCCTTGTCTTTGTCAGTCTTAGCTTCTACGATGTCTCCATTGTGTAAAGTAATTTTAGCAGCGCTTTTTCCATTACGAATAATGGTTGACTGAATAGTCAAAGAAGAGTCCGTCATCCTGTTAGTGCTCCATATGGCGCTTAGTTTTGGAGTTTCAAAATTATCATATACATCCACATGTCGGTGATGAAAGGTAACGAATAGAATAGCTATTACAATAAAGGTTGTTAAAATCGATATCCATTGCCATTTCTTTAGCATTTTTTTTGTCATAAATAACCTTTAATAGTTTTGATATTGTAATATTATTCGCCGTTTCCAATGTTTAATATATACGTAAACTGTTGAATTTCCAATAAATTTTTTATAACCAGGTCCCGGTTAGAGCGGTTCATTGTTTATTATCCCGCAATCCATCCACCATCCACAGGCATTGAATGTCCTGTAACAAATGAAGCAGCATCAGAACATAACCATATCACCGCCTCGGCAACCTCTTGCGGATTCCCCATACGGCCTACCGGTTCCATACTGATATATTGTTTCTCCACCTCCTTATCCATACCAGTTATACGGTCGATCATATCAGTATGAATTACACCGGGACAAACAGCGTTAATGCGTATTCCCAGCTTAGCGTTTTCCAATGCAGCCGTTTTAGTTAATCCCACTACGCCGTGTTTACTCACCACGTAAGCCGGAAGCCCCGGAAAACCGATAAGTCCGGCTACCGATGCGCAATTTACAATTGCCCCCTTTCCTTGTTGAAGCAAATGAGGAATTTCATGCTTCATACACAGCCATATTCCTTTCAGGTTAACGCCAATGGTTTTGTCCCAGTTCTCTTCAGTGCATTCCTGTGTGGTGGCGATCGCCCCTTCAATACCTGCATTGTTAAAAGCAAAATCCAGCCTGCCAAATGTTTCGATCGTTTTATCTACCATCGCTTTTACATTGTTGTTTTGCGATACATCACATTGAATAAAAATTCCATCCCCTCCCACAGCTTTAATCAATTTTATGGTTTCATGCTCTTTATCTTCTATCTGGTCTGCAATAACTACTTTGGCTCCGCGAAGAGCAAAAGCAACCGCTGTAGCGCGTCCTATACCAAAACTGCCACCGGTAACAATAGCAACTTTGCCGTCGAATATTTTTTCCATAATCACTCGCTTATAGGTTTATAATGACTATAAATTTACCAGTAAGTAAAGAGATGAAAAATGATACCGGTCAGGCAGGGTAATGATATTGCGAATCTTGTAACACCCAAAAGCTATCAGCTTTTCTTCTGCTGTATATATTTAACTAAATTTTCAAGCGTAGGCCATAAAAACAGTATAACGCTCTAATTCAAGCAGTTCTGCTGTATTTTCGCGTATACCCTCATTATCTTCAACCAATAAGATTCGTTTCATTGAAAATTACCTTATTAAAAATCACAATTGAAACATTTTCATTGATTAACGGAATACAATTGTAAAGGTACATTGAATAATTAAATATTATTTTTCCATCAACCAAAAACGCCAGATGCTAATGCGTTTCATCACCAATAACAAAACAGTTACACAAATGATAGCCTAATGAGTTAAATCATACATGGTATTGATGCCCATCATAGAAAGCCCCCTGTAATAGCTGGTAGCTTTGAAGAAAGCATTTTATGAAAACCATTCTGGTTGCCACCGATTTTTCAGATGCTGCACATAATGCCACCTTATATGCAGCAGAGTTAGCCAAAGCATTTAATGCCCGGTTAATATTGTTCAGCGCTTATGAACAGGTGCCTGTTCCGGTATCAGAAATCCCGGTGCTCACTTTGGAAGAAATGGGCATCAGGGTTCAGCGGCAACTGGAAGATGAAATACAGGTGCTTGCAGAAGGAAATAAAATATCTGTTGAAACCATTTCCAAACCAGGTATTGCAGCCAAATGTATTCTACAGGCTGTTAAAGAGAACAATGTCGACATCATTATTGCCGGCATGAAAAAGAGTGGGGCCGCCATTCGCCGTTTTTTTGGCAGCACTATTACCGCATTGGTAAAAAAGCTACCCGTTCCTTTGCTGGTAGTACCGGAAGAAACTTCATTTATCAATATATCGGCAATAGCATTGGCTAACGAAAGTGATGTAGCACCCGACAGTGATCCGCATCTGCTGGATATATTACGTGAAATAGGAGAAAGATTTCATGCAAAGCTATACCTGGTACGAATAACCCAAAACCAGTTTCAGGAAGCTTATGAAGTATTGAATCCTCCCTTTAAAATAAAAAGGATGGTACGAACACTTGATCCGGTATATGAATGCATTGAAGGAAAAGATATACCTCAGGCATTAAATGATTTTATTGCCGGGTACAAAATAAACATGCTGGCATTATTGCCTCACAAACATACCCTACCCGAAAGATGGTTTTATAAAAGTACAACCCGCTCTATGATTTTTGAAAGCCAAATTCCATTGCTGATTATACCAGAACAGCATAAGCATACCGATAGTGACATTGAAGCCTGGTAAATCATTATAAAATTATGTATGGTATGAAAAAAGAAATATTTACAGCAGATGAACTTCCTCTGTTAAAAAAAGGAAAAGGGAATATTTGTATTTCTGTGATTACTCCTACGCACAGACTTTCTCCAGACAGAAGAAGCGATCCATTACAACTGGAAAAAGCCATTCAAAAAGTAAAGGAATATTTACAAAAGAAATATACAGACACAAATATTAATCCCTTAATACAAAGTATTGATGAATTGTATGCCAGGATAGATTTTAATCACAATGCAGACGGAATCGGGTTATTTGTATCGCCAGATGTAAAAAAACTTATACACTATTATTTTCCGGTAAAGGAGAAAGTAAGTATTGGAGATGCATTTGAAATCAGGGACTGGTTAAACCAGGCCTATTACAACGCGCCTTATTATGTTTTGCTTTTAAGTGAGAAGGAGATAAAACTCTTCAATGCCCGGTTAAATACCGTTACAGAAATAATAAACGATCACTTTCCCCAAAAAAACACAACGGAATATGAATACAACCGGCCAACGCGTGGAAGTTCTTATGTTGGCCATGCTTTTGTAAAAGAGTTTGAAAAAGATAAAACAGTAATGGAGGAGATCAGGTTTGAAAGTTTCTTCCGGCAGGCAGATGAATTATTGAACAGTTATCTTGCTAACGAAGTGTCATTGATTGTGACAGGCGACCTCAAAAACTTATCTTATTTCAGGAAAATTACACGGCATGAGAATTACATAGCCGGTTATATCCCCGGCAATTACTTCTTATCAACCGAAAATGAGTTGGGTAAATTAACCTGGAAGGCGATGAAGCTGTTTCTTGATAACGAAAAAGAAAAACTGATCAGCGAATTTAAAGAGAAAATAGGAAAAGGACTGGGAATATCCGGTATTCAAAATGTATGGAAAGCTGTTACTGAAGGAAGAGGTTTCAAGCTATTGGTAGAAAAAGATCTTTCTGTTACAGGTTTTATTAAAAATAAAGATGGTTATCAATTATTCCTGCATCCTCCTAAAAAAACACACCATGTGCTTCCCGATGCAGTGAGTTCCATTATAGCACTGGTACTGGAAAAAAACGGTGAAGTAGTAATAGTAGAAAATGATATGTTGAAAGAATATGAACGAATGGCATTGATTACACGCTATTAATAAATAGCAGGCTGAACATTACTTAATTTAAAAACCTGCACATGTTTTTAAACCGAAAAGAAGCCGCTTTACAACTGGCTAAAGCGCTGAAAAAATACAAAAACAAAGAGGTGATTGTATTAGGTATTCCACGGGGAGGTGCCGAAACTGCTTATTATGTAGCCAAAAACCTGAATGCCGGATTATCGTTTTTAATTGTGCGCAAACTCGGCCACCCGTATAACCCGGAGTATGCTTTCGGCGCAATCGCCGAAGATGGCTCAGTTTATTACACCCCTTCTGCCACATCAGAATTATCGCAGGAAATGATGGATGAAATAGAAGAACAACAATACCGTGAGATTGAGAGAAGAAAACAAACACTCCGCAAAGGCCAGCCCCTACCGGATATAAAAAACAAAATCGTCATTATCACCGATGATGGTATTGCTACCGGAGCTACTATTTTTGCTGCTATTAAAATGTGTAAAAAGAAAGAGGCAGCAAAAATTGTGGTGGCAGCACCGGTTGCAACTGAAAGCAAGGAAAAAGAATTGCAGCAGGAAGCTGATGAAGTGATCATTCTGGAAACACCTGATCATTTCTACGCTGTGTCGCAGGCCTACGATTCGTTTTATAATCTTACAGATAATGAAGCCCTGGAATTTTTAGAAAGATGGGAAAAAGAACGAAGGGCTATGAAACACTAATACGAAGGAAATAAAATGAACAATGTTATTTAATTCCCGTTTCATTGTTCAAACCCTTTTTGGATATCCATAAGTTGCTTATGATATTGTTCGGCCAGTTGCAGATAAGTATTGGCCTTTATTGGCCATGTGGGATCATCTTTATATACAGACTCTGTTATATGCCTCACCACCAAAAACGCCCGCAGACAGGCTTTTTTCAGCTTATAAAAGCAAATGAGGTCTTCCGGTATATGATCGGATGTCAGAGATGTATAAATGTCAAAAAACAATTTCCCCACCGCTGAATTTCCCATCATTTCACACTCCATGGCAAAAAAAGATAGTTCTTCTGCTGTGTCCAATATCCTCAGATCCCGGTTAAATTCCAGGCAGTCAATGATAGCAGGTTCTGGGGCAATGCAAATATGCTCTGGCCGCAGATCACCATGAGCTTCTATGATCTTTCCATCTGCGATCCGTTTTTCGAACATGGAGGCATGATCTTTAAGAAAGTTTAGCAAACCGGCTGTAAGCAGCTCAATCAAATCAATGGGCAATTTGTATGCGGGATTAACCAGTTCCCTGTAAGTAGTATGCACTTCCCCCTTAAGTTTTTCACTGTACAGGCAAGGGGCTGTAACAATACATGGTGAACTTTTATAAAATTCCGTTAACAGGATAGCGGCCTTTTGCACCAATATTTCATTAACAGCATGTTGTTTAATTACATAATCCAGCATGTTTTCCTCCGGTATTCTTTTCATATGCACCAGCCAGTCTATAATTGTTCCCTGTCCCTGTAAAGCCATGTTACCACTATCATCAACTGTAAGAGGTATTATGCCAAGGTAAATATCTTTTGCCAGCCTTTTGTTCAAACGAACTTCTTCACGACAATTCCTGAATCTTGATTCGAGTATCCTAAAATCAAGAAACCGGTATTTAACAGGCTTTTTAAGTTTGTATACAAAATCATCAGCCAAAAACACCCACGACATATGGGTTTCTTTTATTTCTATATGGCTTACCTGAAATGGATAAACGCCGGGGTGTTTTAAAAAAGCGACCTTTTCTTCAATAGAAAACGTTGTTTTATCAAGTGGCCGTTTTGTAATAATTTTCGCCATCGGTAATTTTTTAATCCTGTAACAACTCAGTAATCGATCCGCCTTCACTTATTCGTTTAATGGCTTCGGCAAAAAGGGGCGCCGCATTCAACACCTTTACTTTTTCTTTTACGTGGGTATGTTGTAGCCTGAAAGGCGGAATGGTGTTCGTAACTATAATTTGTTGTAAACTTTCTTCCTGTAACGTTTCATCGGGATCACCGGTAAAAATGCCATGTGTAGCAACAGCCAACACTCTTTTGGCGCCTGCCCGTTTACATGATGCAGCTGCCCGGGCCAGTGTTCCCCCTGTGCTTATCAGGTCGTCGATAATTACAACCGTTTTACCTGATACATTTCCCGCTACTTTTTCACCCCACACTTCTCCGCTGCTGCGGTATTTTTCCATAAATACCACCGCCAGCTCTTTATTTAATTTTTCACCTATTGATTGTTGAAATTTTTCGGCACGTTTAATCCCCCCAATATCCGGCGACATAATAGCAATACTATCATCTTTTAACAATTCGGGCAGCAGAAATTCAATAAATATTTTTTTCGCTTCCAGGTGCTCAGTAGTACAACGAAACGAATTTTGATATGCCTGAATATTATGTACATCAATAGTTACTATACAATCTGCACCAGCTGCTTCAAAAAGCGTCGCCAGGTAACGTGTGGTAACCGGGTCGCGAGGCTTTGTTTTCCTGTCTTTCCGGGCATAGCACAAATAAGGCACTACAGCCGTAACGTGCCGGGCCGAAGCATCCTTTAATGCAGACAAAAAAAATAACAGCCGGCAAAGTTTATCATTCACACTTTGCCGCTCATCGCCATATAATGATTGAATCACAAAAACATCCTGATTCCGTACACTTTCCAGGGGACGGCTTTTGTGTTCTCCGTCTTCAAATTCCCTTTCTTCATGTTCACTCAATTCAATACCTAATTCATTGGCTACCAGTTCGCCAAAATAGCTACTGCTGTGTAATGCAAATAGTTTCATATTGAATGTTTAAAAGCTATTTTCACACGTTTTTGCCTTTTATTCTTTTACAAATCTCTCAACTATTTGTTTATTATTATCAACAATTGCTGCACCAGACAGCATGACATGCGTCATAGTGTTCAGGTTCTAAAAGACCATAAGCTACCAACGTCTTTGGGTGCGCATCTTTCTATACTCTACCCCATATTAACTTTTCAACCTGTTATCTTTCAAACTACTTTTGAATTTTATCATTCCACCAGGTGACATCCGTCATTGAAAACAGGTATGCAGTTAAAATAACTTTGAATTGATGAAATCAATAGCACTATGTTATCCGGCAATTATTTATATTTTATTGATGACAGAATTGAAAAACTGAAAACTGCCATTTTTTATAATTCCAGTCAATCATTGCTGAGATTTCCTACCTGCATTATAAAAATTACAGGTTTTGATGAAAGCGGAAATGTTTGGTTTGCCGTTAAAAAGCCATACGATGACATAACAGATTTTGACAACAACTTCCCGGCAGAACTTCAATTCTACAATAAAAGCTATTCATTTTACATTACTGTTTATGGCAAGGCTACTATCATTCCCGAAAAAAATGTGAGTGCTGATGAAGCCCTGATAAGATTCCGAATTTTTAAAGCTAAATACTGTTACAGCAAAAGAAAAGTAAGAACCAGACTTAATATTACAGGTTTTATCAGGAGCCTGTTTACATATGAAAGGGGATATCATTTATTACGATTTGGTTGACATACCCCCTTGTTCAACCAAAAATTTACGACCGGGTTATCCGTTTCCTTTTCATAACCCAGTACAATCCTTTTACATTGGCTTCCCATTTTGGCAAAAGCAGTACCAGAATTATCTCTTCTACAAGATCCATAGCCGTAATAAAAGCAGCTATATAAAACAGCATATTTATAGGATTTGAAAGAAAGAAAAACAGAATGAGGAAAGCCCCCTGTAGCAGAGAAGCAAGTTTAGCCGCATAGGTATGAAAGCTATTTAATTTACCATACCGGATGAAAGCAAGGATAATCTGTAAAATGAACAACGCCAGCAACAGAATAACATAAGGCAATTGCTGTTTAAGAAATTCAGGCTTTAATACAATCACACCTGTTACGGCCGCAATAATAGTAAGATCATCTGCAATTGAATCAAGCTTTGCACCCAGTATGCTGGTTACTTTGTATTTGCGGGCAAGCCAGCCATCCAGCGCATCAGTTAAAAAACTTATTCCAAGCAGCCATTTAAATAAATCAGGTTGTTTGCTGAAAATCAGAAAAACAAGTATCGGGGCTGCCATCACGCGATAGAGCGTAATTCCATTTACAATATAATAACTATGCTTACTCATTAGAGAAATAGCAATAAATAACTAAAAACAAAAGGAGCAGAACCGAGCAGGGAGTCAAACCGGTCGAGCATACCACCATACCCCGGTAAAATAGTTCCTGAATCTTTCACATTAAGGCTTCGTTTCATAAGCGATTTGATCAAATCGCCATAAGTACCTGTAACTATTATAATTAAAGCAATGACCAACCAGTTGATATTGTAAAGGCCAGGTTGCCAAATGGATTTGTTGCTTTCAAATAAAGTTCAAAAACAAAAATACTGAATGCAACATGAATATTTATCAATGCAATTTTCCAATTATCCTTACGCTATAAAAATAACTGCTGTTAACACCACACGGTAAGCATCCGTTGTGTTAAATTATTCATTGTGTTTGCTTCTGATTGAATTTCATATTGTTATTGCAAGATTATTCTTTTTGAAGCCTGCTTTATTATGATGCACATCAATGAGTGTATTGATGAACCTCATTTAATTTAATTGCCAAATGACCGTTCTTTGAAAAAAGTTCTCTTTATGGCTAAAAAACAGAAACCTGAACAACCGTCGGAAATTCCGTTGCCGGCAAATCCTGAAATAGTACCAGGCAGTGTGCCGGAAGAGCCGGTTCCGCCGGAAGAAGAACCTGAGCCGGAAAAGGAACCCAATGAACCCACACCTCCCCCTGAATTTCCGGAAACTGAATAATAAAAGTATAAAAGCATGAATAATTTTGAATCATATATAAATGGCACGGTGCCGGTTGTAGTTGAATTTTATGCAGACTGGTGTGAGCCTTGTAAACTAATGACTCCTGTAATGCAGGAAGTAAAAGAAATAGCAGGCGAAAGAGCCATTACATTAAGAATAGATATTGACAAAAATTCCGAAATAGCGCAACGATACGCTGTTTATACGTTGCCAACAGTGGCAGTTTTTAAAGAAGGGAATATGATCTGGCATAAAAACGGAATAACACCAGCGCACGAAATCCTCGAACATTTATTATTGGAAATGGAGTGAACAGGGAATCGGGCCAGTTTATGTTTTATTTAAAACAAACATTTTTCTAAACAATTATACTATGGTGATAATTGTTATTGGATTACCGGGTTCAGGAAAAAGTTACTTCGCCACACGGCTTGCAACAGCTATTGATACAGATTATATAAATAGCGACATCATTAGAAAAAAAATGATCAGCACAAGAACATATTCAATAAAAGAGAAACTATCAGTATATAATGAAATGCATAAACAAATGCAACTGGCTGTGCAACAAAAAAAAGATATAGTGCTGGATGGCACTTTTTACAAACATTCGATCAGGAAAAAATTTATAAAGGAAGCCAGGGAGGCAGGCGGAATTATTTTTATTGAAGTGCGTGCGGCTGAATCGCTTATCCGGGAAAGATTGCAACAAAAAAGAACAGATAGTGAGGCCGATTTTGAGGTGTATCATATTATAAAAGCCCAATGGGAACCTTTACTGGAAAAACATTTAATATTACAATCAACCAATGATAATTTAACCGACATGTTGCATACAGCAATTGATTACCTGAATTTAAAAAATGACAAAAGAGCAAATTGATAAGTTAATTTTGGAAAAACAATTGCCGGAACCTGCAGGAACGCCGGAGCTTGTTGAAACGCATATTTCCTGGGTTATATTAGGTGACCACTATGTATACAAAATAAAAAAACCAGTGTATTATTCCTTTCTTGACTTTTCTACTTTGGAAAAACGAAAATATTTTTGTGAACAGGAAATGGCACTTAATAAAAGACTCACTACAAACATATATCTTGATGTGCAGCCTGTAAGAGAACTTTCAGACCACTACTCTATTGGCATCGATGAAGGGAAAATAATAGACTATGCGGTAAGAATGCGAAAAATAGACAGGGATCTGCAAATGGACGCCCTTCTATCGAAAAATAAAGTAACCACAGCCGACATCCGGCGGTTGGCAGAAAAAATTGCCGCCTTCCATAAAAAAACAAGTATCATCTACGATAAAGATTTACTTGATATTCAAATAAAATTCAAAGACCTGCAAGCAGAGAAAGATTTTTTGCCTGAGCATTGTATTATAATCGATCATGCCATAAACACTTCTGATCATTTTATGAAAAAGAATATGTCATTGCTGGCCAAAAGGCTTAATGATGGCTTTTTCAGGGATTGTCACGGCGACCTGCATACAAGGAATATTTTCCTGCTGCCCGACCCTCAGCCTTTCGATTGTATAGAATTCAATGATGATTTCAGGCAGATCGATGTTCTGAATGAGATAGCTTTTTTATGCATGGATCTGGATGCTTCAGGCTGGTATGACCTGTCGGATCTGTTTGTAAAATATTATAACGATTTTTTCCCTTCTATAAAAACCAGGGCCGATCAGCAGCTTTTTATTTATTATAAAAGCTATCGTGCAAATGTAAGGGCAAAAGTAAATAGTCTCAGGGCTCGCAGTGCCGGTAATGAAGCTACAAAAATTGATTGTTTAACACAAACTGAAAAATATCTCAGATTAATGAATCATTATCTTAATTTACTGGAAGCTGAATTACCATATCTCAATTATTAAATGGTTCCGGGTTAAAATGCAACAAAGAATGGATTAGTTAGCTGTGGCTTATTATAACTCAGTTCCGACTTTAAATTTATATGATAAACGCCCCTGTTTGAAGCGTTCAAAATAGCATGGGCTGCGGCTGTGTCCCATTCCATTGTTGGTCCTAATCTTGGATATATATCTGCCTGTTCTTCCAGCAGCAACATAAATTTAAGTGAACTCCCCATGGATGTAAGAGTAACATTTGAAAATTGGCTGATGAATTCTTTTGTTTCAACCGATATGTGTGACCGGGATGCAACAACGGTTATTTTTTTCTTATTCAGCAGATCATGAAACCGGGGCCTTTCTGCCAATGGTGCAAATTCTATCTGATTGCCTTTTTCATATTTATATAATCCGGTATCCTCAATACCTGTATATAAACAGTCGATGCAGGGCGCATAAATCACTCCTGCTACCGGTTTATTTTTAACTATCAATGCTATATTGATAGTAAACTCCCCGTTTTTATGTATAAATTCTTTGGTGCCGTCAAGCGGATCTATCAGCCAATAATATTCCCAACCTTTCCGTTGGAGGAAATCAATATTCATTCCTTCTTCAGACAGAACAGGCAGGTTTGTTTTTTCAAGATGATTGGTAATAACTGCATGGGAAATCGTATCTGCTTTTGTTAATGGAGAATCACCTGGCTTTATTTCTATTGCAAATTCTTCTGAATTATATACATCCATAACTACTTTGCCGGCTTCCAGAACTGCATATTTTGCTATTTCCAGTAATTGGGGTATATCTGAAGTACTCACGAACCAAATTGATTTACATTAATCGCGATTTATTGCAATTTATTTACTTACGTGCAATTTCTACGGAGCATTTTGCATGTAATGCTATCGACCGGGATACAGAACCAGGCAAAAAACGCCCTATCGCTCCCACCCCGTGTGAGCCGACCATAATTAAATCGGCGCCAAATTTTTCAGGCTCCTGTAAAATTGCATGTTTGGGCGATCCCTCTATCACAGCCGTTATTTATCCTTTAACATGTACTACTGTTCTTCTGCGCCAGTTAACATTTTGTATTATGGAACCAAATGCAATAGAAACCAACACACCCAATATGAACCATCCGAGAAAGGGTGTAAATGACAATATTTTAAAAAAGATAAAAATGCCCAGTGCAACAACCACTATTCGCCAGTAATGCCAGTTTGTATTGGAACGGTTATTAAGCCAGTTAGCAGCTACCACAGAAGTAATAACCGTGCCCAACAGCGCAAATACAACATAACTGAATAATAAAATGATTCCTACGGGAACACCTATAATCGTAATACATGCTACAACGGCAGCAATAGGAACACCAATCCAGAATAAAAGACCATATCCAAGTGATTTCAGGGCTTTGTCATATGCAGTTTCCCCGGCTTTTTTCATAGTACTGCTGAACAGATACTGAACAATCATAATCATTAAAAGCACAGTTCCAGTATACCATAACAAACCTAAAAAAGATGAAAAACCGAGGTAGTACCATTGATTATAATTCATTCGCAGTGATGGATCATATACGGCCAGGCCGCCTTTAACAGACTGTTTAAAGTCAACATCTTTCCGGTGTGACCAATAATGAACACCATTGTTAAAAACCGCAGCATTACCAATTATAATTTTATCATTTGCTGCAATAACAGATTTGCCCTGTATAGTACCATTTATAGTGATAATGCCTCCCCTGCAATCAATATCTTTCATAACGTTACCAGTTAAAAGCAGCTTACCTGAGGCTGTTTTTACCATACCATCTACATTGCCGTCGATAGTTATCTCACCGCCTGCAGATATCAGGTTTCCAATAGTAGCGCCCTTATTAATAACAATGTTACCGCCAGTTGCAACCACATCGCCTGCAACATTCTTTAATATATTCAGTTTACCGCCTGCACAACGTATGTCATCACCAACATAACCATTGAAAGAAACAGTGCCACCTGCTACAAGTATATCATTGAAAACACTATCATTGATGGTAATTGTACCACCTGCTATAATTAAATCGCCATAAACAGGGGCATTAATTAAAATATCACCACCCGAAATATACAGGTCTTCATGCACCGGTTTATTAATAACAACATTTCTACCCCATTCAATACGGGTAGCGCTGGCTGAATACACAACACCCAGCAACAGACCGGTTATAATCAAAAGTTTCATGATTAACATGTTTTAATTTTTTCATTCTACTTTTTTTACTTCCAGAATTCTATTGCATACTTCCTTTATTTAATTCGTTGATAAACATCTGTGCGAAGCAGATTTGGATCTTTTACAGTAGTCGGATCGTTCAGATAAACTTCAAATGGCGCCGCCACCGCCTTCTTAATATTTTTTGTAAGCCAGTTATCAATGGCATTGTAGGCAACAGCAATGTGGTCATAAGAACCCTGGTAATGCACTACCAGCGCATCACCGCCTGCCAATCTTTTTGCCTTTATTCGTCCGTACACCTGGTCGGGTAATTTATTTACCTCAATGCCCGCCTCCAGAACAAAAGGTTCATGCGACGAGTAATAAAACCCCATTATTTTACTGGGAAGTAATTTTTGCTGACTTATAAACGAAAATAACTCTCCGTAGCATTTAGACAGTATCCGGCCAATATCGGCTGCCCTGGTTGCCGTATCGGCAATCGTTAATACAAGCATGGGAGCCAGGTTTATTTTCTCCATGATGAAGGATGGTTTCTCCGTTGTATCCTGCACCCTCATTTGTATAGTATTATAGGCAGAAAAAACAAGACCAGTGCCCGATGGAAATGGAATAAAGCTACAAATGCCCAATACTGAAATAAGAGAAAGTATTAGTTTCATATACAAAATTCAATTTCATTAACACTATATGAACTGCCGGCTTATTTATTATGCGCAATGAAAAGCGGAGCGTCTAATTCCTCCAACAATATATCTGCCATACTGGGCCTGAACCAGCGCGAAGCAAAGCCCCTCCTGTAAGCACCCAGCACAACTAACAAATTCTCATCCTGCTGTTTTAGATGTTTAACAATTTCCATTTCAGGATCACCTTTTAAAACGGTGAACACTGCTTTCGGAAAGTGTCGTTTCATAAACTCTTTCATTAATCGATTATCAGGAAGATGCAAAGTTTCTTTTAATCTTTTCACAGAAATAACTTCAGTATCCAGATGTTTAAGGTCCTCCAAAACATAACTGAATGTTCTGATAGCATATACAGATGTTGGCTCTCCATCATATAACAATACAATCTTATCTATGGGCTTGTATTTCTTAGGCACTACCAACACCGGGCATTGAACTTCACTTAAAAGATCACGAAGGAAATGTGTTGGTATTTTTTCTTCATAATGAGTGAGTGTTTCTTTACTTTCAACTACCAGCAGATCTGCAAAAACACTTTCATGAAGCAATTCCTGTAAGGCTATACTTCTATCGTGATGTACAGAATAATTTAAACCGGCCTCCCGGCACGCTTTATTAAAGTTGTTTACAGATTCTTCACGCGTTTTTCCATCTTTTTCATCTAACCTTATCCGTTTTTCTTCATTTACTCCTCCTTCCTCACCTATTAACTCATATATCTTATAACTATGATAGGTGAAATCATCGAGAAAGATACCCACCAGATGCGCATTTGTTTGGTTAGCCAAATGAATAGCATAATTTGTCGTGCTGTCAGAATATTTCAGTCCGTCAATTGCAGCAATTATCTTTTTCATAATGATATTATTAATGGTGAGCAATAAATAAAGGAAGGTTAATGGTTTTCACAACCAACTCAGCAGTGCTGGGTTTGAAAAAAGCAGAAAGCATGCTGCGGCCAAAAGCCCCCATTACCACAAAAATATTTTTCTTCTCCAGCAGGTATCCAAACAATTCATCACTTGCCTTACCATGCAGCATATGGAAGCCGATACCTGAATAATGCATTTGAAGCAACTCCCCTATTTTATCCTTGTCAATAATCGGCTCTTCTTCCTTTTCATTTATTTGAAGAACAGTAACCCTTTTGTCGGTAAGTTCAGGAAAAAGGTAAGTGAATTGCTTTATGGCAAAAACAGATGATGCACTGCCATCATAGGCAAACAAAATTTCATCAATACCATAAAAACTAAATGGAGCTAATACTACGGGACATTCACTTTTTGCGAGAATTTCTTTTATAAAACCGGTAGGAGCTTCCTCCTTTTTTTCTTTTATCGACATTTCAGGGTCTACAATAAGCATTTCTGCAAAACGACTTTCTTTTATAATATCACCAATCGGAACGCCCATAGAAAGATTAACCGAACAGTTTGCGCCTCTGGCATCGCAGGCTTCTTTAAAAAGATGGATATTTTTATCAAATAGTTTTATTCTTTCTTTTGCTTCGATCGACGTTCCATGCCGAATTCCACGTAATGTTTCTATGGCCATTATTTCTGATGCTTTCTCATTATCAAGCAACACCCCAATAAGTTTTGAATGAGTGAGTTTTGCAATAAAACAGGCAAAATCCAATACATTCATATTTAATTGATCGGCATCAATAGCAACTAAAACTTTTTTCATACCAAAAGTTTTTTATTAAAGCTATTTATTAATACGATCAAAACCTATGATGATGGTTATAATGCACGGTGATAATAATCAAACTAAAAAGGCTTAAAGATTGTCGGTAAAAAAAGTGCGTTTATATCGACGCACTACGGATTGTTCACGATTCATATTTTATTTTTGGAGACGCCCGGATTAATGGTAATGAGAGAATTTGAGGGGATCGATGGATAAAGAAATTTGTAAAGGAGACCGGATCTCAGTGGGCGAAAACAACCTGGCTTAATTGGGTATAACATAATCATCTTCATGGTCATTTGTTTTAGTCGATCAATCAGTTGATCAAATAGTCGATTAAATGGGCCGGGTTAACTATGTTATTCAGAAATAAAGGTAAAAAGCCGTTGAAGATAACCGTTGTTATAAAAGACTGAAAAAGAACGTGGTAACTGTAAAGTTGTATAAAACTAAAAAAGGACCGCGATTAAGCGATCCTTTTTTACGAGGTCCCGACCAGATTCGTCGGAACCGTATAATTAATTGAAAATCAAGAGTCGCGTTTTTTAGTCGAGCAATCGTCGAGTAAAATCGGCACTTCTTACCTGTTTTTCTCTGTCATAACATAATTAAACCCGCCGTTTTCAAATTTATATATTTTATTTGAAAACGGCGGTTACTGTCTACAAGATTCGCCATATGTTAAACCCTGAACATTTAAGATTTACATTCGCACTTGATACTATTACCATGCACAGTACCAACAACGCCAGCTTTATAACTTAGATCATTTCTATTTTATTTTTGGGTAATCCCTTTCCATTTATCTGTTCTGAAAGGAATGGCAGGCAGCTTTTCAGAATTGATCAGGTTACATTCAGGATTATCTGCCCAGGCATAGCGGACTGCTTCTGGTTCTTTTACGCTATCAGCATATACGATCACGTGATCGCCCTCAATACTGGCTTTTGCCCAATAAAATTTATGGTCATTGCCTGCAATGGCAAAACCGGTCACTTCTTTTCCATCTTTTGTTGAAAGCCCTGAACCGGTATTGGTAAAATTGATGCGGATCCTGTTCCCTTCTTTAAGAAAACCTTTATACAGCGGACCAAATGCGGGCACATTTTGTTTGTATACCAGTTTATTGGCAATTAAAGCCAGCCGGCGGCCGACTTCCTGTTTGTTTTTTGGATGGATATCATTCGCTTCTCCAATATCTATGATGCATGCCATTCCCGTGTTAGGCATATACAATGTCATCGTTTGCGCTTCCCTCAATTCGGCCCATTCACTTTCTGATGGAAGTGGTTTTGCTTTCATGTAATTGGCCAACTGAACAAATAAAAACGGAAGATTGCCTTGCTGCCAGCGTTTTCTCCAGTCTGCGATCAGCATAGGAAATAATTTCCGGTAATCATAAGCTGCTCCGGCATTCGCCTCACCCTGGTACCAGATAAATCCTTTAATACCATAAGGAATAACCGGGTTGATCATTGTATTAAAGAGCACTGTGGGGTAATACTGATAATTGAGTATTTTAGGAAAAGCGGTTTCAAGATCTTTTTTATATAACCATTTTCCGCTTAAAGAAATTTTAGTTGAACCGTCTGCAATGTAAATATCATCTGCCGCATTAAAACCACCCCCGCCCCATAACATGGCTATTCTGACAGCAATGGTATTTTCTCCGCTCTTCACAAGATTGGCAGGAATGGTATAAGAATGCGTTGGATTGCCATACCAAACATTTTTACAAATTTCCTGACCATTAAAGTAAAGCGAATAGTTCATCTCAGGATGACCAAGGCTGATAGTTACATTTTTTACACCAAATGCCTCGGGCAAGGTGATCTTTTTTCTTAACCAAACTATTCCTTCTTTATAGGCCACCCCAACCTCCTTTATCACATTCGGCATTTCAATTGCTGTCCAACCGGCATCATCATATGCCGCAGCCGGAACTATTTTATCCGCATTATTTTGCGGATTATACACCATCTCCCACAAGCGTATCTGGTTCAAACTGTCCTGTACAAAATCTTTACGGTCGGGAGCAAGCGTATCATTGCTAAGCGTTCTTGCCTTAGTGATTGGCGAAGTAAGCAGCATATCCCTGCTTGTCCATGCTTCTACCGGTGTGCCACCCCAGGTGCTTTGAATAATACCAACCGGAACCTTTTGGTCGCGGTGAATTTTACTGGCAAAATAGTAAGCAACTGCAGAAATCTCCTTCACATTTACAGAATCACAAGCTTTCCATTTTCCGGCTAAAATATCGGTTTGAGGTTTTACCTGTTTATTATGTTCAACAACCAAAAAACGGATTTTCGGGAAATTGGCGTTTGCAATTTCTTTACCTGCATCCTTAGCCTGCTGCACCTGCCATTCCATGTTCGACTGACCTGAAGCCAACCACACATCACCGATAAGAATTCCCTTTAGACTGATCTTAGAATCCGGTTTTCCCGATTCAACAACTTCCAGTACATAAGGTCCTCCTGCTTTAAATATTGGAAATTTAATCTGCCATTTTCCCTGCTGATCGGCTTTGGCTATAACCTGAACATTTTCAAGTTTTGCAACGACAAGAGCGCCGGGAGGTGAATTTCCCCACACCGGAATTTTGATGCCTCTTTGCAAAACCATACTATCCCCAAACACTTTCGGCAAAGTGATTTGAGCATGAGATGATACCGGAAGAAGAAATATTGTAAGAAACGGGAGCAATATTTGTACATGGGATCTCATTGTATTTTATTCGTTTGTTCTAAAACTGCCAGGAAATATTTTTTACTCAGTAAGTACGAATCATTCAAGAACCATTACAAATCCACCATTTGCACTCAGCGTAATATCACATTTTTTTTGCTTTGTGGCATTAAGAACGGCTTTTGAAAACAATTCATTCCCGGTCCCATCTGTGAACAAAGTTGCGTTGCTTTTCTTAAACGAGGTAACGTCAAGAATAACTTTCTTTTCATTTTTATCTCCATTAATCCCCGCGATGTACCACCGGTTACCGCTTCGCCGGGCAATGACAGCGTATTTTCCGGGATAACCTTCCAAAAATTTTACATCGTCCCAGTTGCCAGGAAGGTTTCTTAAAAACGCTTTCACATCATCCGGCACCTGAACCATTCCTTCGGGTGATTGTGCGTAATGCTGTATGCCTGATAAGAATAAAACCGAAAGGGCCAGTTCAAAGGCGGGTGTGGTTTTTCTGATACAATTAGAAGAAGTAAGCCCGGTAAGGTTCATGGGTGTAAAATCCATTGGGTCGAATGCATTTCGGGTGAAGGGCAACATTGCGCAATGGTTGGCTTGTTGATCGGCGGCATTCTGATCAAATGTTACCATTTCCATTCCATAAATTGCTTCGGTTGTCATAAGATGCGGGTATGTTTTTTCCCAGCCTCTTGGCAATGTAGCACCGTGAAAGTTTACAAGCAGCTTATATTTTGCCGCATCATTCAAAATATCGATGTAGTATTGGATCATGCTCTGACCATCGCCACCGAAGAAATCGATCTTTACGCCTTTTATGCCCATTGCCTGCAGCCGGCTGAATTCTTTTTCCCTTCCTTCCTTCGTAAGCAATTTATCTTTGGGATGATAAGTGATCGTGTTCCAGTCACCTGCAGAATTGTACCACAATAACAATCCAACATTTTTTTGTTTTGCATACGCCGACAGTTCAGCTATTTTATCATACCCGATCCTGGTATCCCAGTCTGCATCTATGAGACAATATTGCCAGTGCATGTCGCCCGCATAGTCAATATATTTTTTTTGTTCATTGAAAGTGATGTTGTCATCCTTGCTATTGATCCAACTCCAACTGGCTTTTCCCGGTTTTACAAAGGAGGCATCGGTTAACAGGGCTGCCGGTGCCAGATCGGTACCCAATGTTGATTCGGCAATCGTTTTCAGGCTTCCCATTGTTATTATACGCCATGGGGTAAGCCAGGGCTTATTGTTTTGGGGTAAATAGCCACCGCCTGTAAACACTTCTCTGGGGTCGGCAAATCCGATTGAATAAACAGCCGAGGCAGCGTCATTGATCAATCTTGTGCCGCAATAAGTACCATCCAATGCTGCTTCGGTGATCAATACCCATGTATCGTTTGTTTTAAACAAAGCAGGGTACACCCAACCTGACTTTAACGGCGATACGGTGCCAACAGCAATGTCCTGCAAATAATGTTCTTCATAAGAGGGATGACAATGCTGCCAACCTGTTTTTGCTTCACTCATGGGTTGCAGCCAGGCTCTTGTATTTTTGTCAAATGCAAATGAGGAATGTTCTTTAAGTATCGTTTCATTATTATTTATCCAGGGAAAAGAATACCGGAAAGCCGCCCCGTCGTTGGATAGCCGGAAAATGAGATCCATTTTTTTCCCTTCTTCATTCACAAAAGACATCACCAATTGATTGGCCTGGTAAAGAATGCTGCATTTTTTTGCATTCTTTGTTTGGTAGCTATCTGTTATACGTGCTGGTTTTGAAGGGCTGACCAGTTTCATGCCTTGTGTAAAATCATGCCCCTTCATCATCACGCCTAAAGCCGAAGGTTGAATGACGTTAACACCAGACTTTTGTATCCTGTATTGAATTTCACCTGAAGCTGATAAGAATACCTGCAACGAAATGGACATGTCGGGACTTTGTAATTGAGCAACCTGCTGTGCGGGTAACTGATGAAATGTTGCAATAAAGAGCCAAATTAAAAGAATTGCTTTTTTAAAACTCATTTTGAAAACTATCTGATTTAAAAAATTGGGAATGCTTCGCTGGAAGCATTCCCAATAACTGGTGAGAAATTTGTTATTTAACGATGAGCTTCTTAATGAAACTACCTGCTTTTGAATTTATCCTGACAATGTAGAGCCCCGCCTTCAACCGCGAATTGATCTCTATCTTATTTACGCCTTGCGCGTTCTTTTCATAAAGCTTTCTGCCCAAGTTATCATAAACTATTACGACCGCATTTTCCGAAATTTCCGGAAGAAGGATCGTAAACCGTCCCCCATTGGTTGGGTTCGGATACAGGCTAACAGCATCCTCATTAATTATATTCACTTGCGATGCTATTCTGGCGCCCGAAGATCCCGGAACGAAGGGCGAAAGATAGTTTCCGGCAACCACCTGTTGTGTAATGCCGGGCCCCTGCCAGGCTACCGCTACATTATCTCCACCACTTCCTTCCTTGTGAAGCACTTCAATGTAGTACTTCTGTCCCGCTACCAGGTTAATGGCAGTTGATTGCTGAGTGCCGTACTTATTCCATTCTCTCGAATTCGTCCATCCACTCACGTAAGCTATCCTCGATGCATTGGCCGGGTTTTCGCTGGTGCTCAGGTACAGCTCCGTGTTATCATCTCCCGCTACCCAAAAGGTGTAGCTTCCACTTGCAGGAGGATATATATATCCGCGGATCCGGGTCCCATAATTATCCGCCCAGTTTGTAGGGCCTTCCAGGCTGGTGATCTGCCCGCTACCCGTTGGATTGTTTGGATAATTGGCATTGGAGGTCAGGTTGCTAATAGCTGTTCCGCTGATTCCTGTCCAGTATTCTCTCAGTATAGAGCCTGTTACGGTAAGGCTAAAGGTTTGCGTGCTTTGGCATCCTCCGCTATTGGTGTAGGTGGCCACATAATTCCCTGCCTGGTTCACCTGGATATTTGAAATGCCTGCTTCGCGTGTTGTAGCATTAAAATTATTCGGACCGCTCCAACCCCACGATCCTCCCTGCACAGGCTGGGGACCAAACAGCACACTGCCACCTGCATTTACAGTGGCATTGGCTGTCTGCTGCCAGGTTCCACCATTCAGCTGTACGTACGGGGTGATGGCAGTAGGCGTACAGGCAGTGGGATCCCAATAAATTAAACCTCTTCCGCCGCCGCAACCCATAAATACCCTTCCGGCAACGTTCATGTCGCCGGTGAGCAATGGCGCACCTGCAAATTCATGGGCGTCATCATTGATCCTGGCCCAGGTGGCGCCCTGATCTGTTGATCTGAAAAGGCCGGTAACGCCCTGCACTGTTCCCCAGATGAAAACAGTAGGATAGCTGGCTCCTGACATTGCCTTTCCTATGCCGACCGTTTTGCAATAGGTTACATTTGAAACTGTCGTATAAGTCGCTCCGGCGTTTGTTGAATATTTCAATCCATTGTTGCCCAGCGGCACCCATATATGTCCTTCAAGCCCCGGCGCTGTGCGGATCAGGGTTGATTCCCATGGGTAATTTGCTGTTGTGCTGCCCGGTGTACCTGCCGCAGAAAAACTTACTCCTTTATTGGAGCTCTTGAGCATTTGTCCGTTGGTTGGATTATAGATATAGAAAATATTGGCATTTACCTGGTCAGCGACGGGAATAGCGCTGCCGAATGATACACCAGAACAGGCTGTCCAACTGGCTCCGTTGTTGGTCGTATAGTAGGTTGTTGAAGAATTTCCGGGGCAATGCAGTATGGTGCCTCCATCTGCGCTGATAGCAACTTTTCCGTCTGTCCCCATATTGGTAGCGGTTCCCGTCCATGTAGCGCCCATATCGTTGGAATAGTAAACGACATTTCCGCCGTTGGAAGCTCTAACTACTCTGCTTGTGTTGGCGCCGGCATAAGCAATGCTCTGGTTATTCCCATCTGTAGGAGACAATCTTTTTGACGGATAAGAAGTCAGCGGCTCATGCACAAAGCCTGTTACGTCGCCGAAAGAGGAAATAACCGGACCTCCGGGGATGCTTATCACGTCGAGCAGGGCTGTTTCTTCAAGGCCTATCACATCATATTTCCAGGAAGGATTTGCGGCTGTAATATCCGAACAGGTATATACGCCACCTCCGCCGATCACCCGCACTTTTGACAAATTGGATTGGTCAAACTCGATACAGTCCATCCAGTTAACCGCACCTCCCCTTGACCATTCCATGCCGTTAGCATCGTAGGTGGCATTGGTGCCGTTCTTAAGGGTCCAGGTCGATCCGCCATCGGTAGTGAGAAAAATAAAGTCGCCCCAGCCTGTACCAAACTGGTTGTTCCAATAGATGCCACTGGTAGAAACTATTACTCTGTTCACATTGGTTGGGTCTATACTTACGCCTCCGTAGCAATAATCCTTCGAACTAACGGGAGTAACGTTTGCCCATACCCCGGTAGCCGTGTTGAGCTTATATAACTTCCCATCTCCATTAGTAGATTGCGGACCTGCATTATCAGAATAGGTAACATACATAGTAGTTCCCTGCAATGCTGCGCGGTGTGGCATAAAACCGGTCGTTGCGGTAATATCGGTAAACGTGTTCCCACCGTCTGTGCTTTTGTAAATATTCCCGCTGCCGGTGCGGGAAACGCCTATGTAAATGGTTTGACTGGCTCCGTTTACCACGCTTCCGGCAGGATCAAAAAGGACAAAACATATGCCGTTGCCATTGGCGGTGGTAGTTACACCGCTCCACGCAAGGTTCCAGGTAACGCCGGCATCTGTACTTTTCCATAGCCCATTAGCCCTGGTCCCACAGAATAACACATTACTGTTTTTGGGATCAACAGCCAAACGCTCTCCATTACCTCGTCCATCCCCATTTCCATGCGCTTTAAATTTGGCTGTAACATCAGTATACGTGAATGTATTCCCTTTGTCTGTGGATTTTAAGATCGCCGTTCGCCCACCATTGATATAGGAGGTTCCGCAAACCATGTAAACGTTGTTGGCATTCTGCGGATCCAGCGCCAATGCTTCCACGCCAATAAATCCATTTTCCGACTCGTTCAGCCAGTCGAGCAACTGCACCCATTTATTGTTCGCGGCATCCCAGCGGTAAGCCCCGCCTACATCTGTGCGGCAATACCTGTCGCCGGATGTTTTGTGAGTAATGATCCCTGTCACAAATCCGCCACCACCTATAGGTGCATTCTTCCAGACATAAGCGGGTGTAGTTTGGGAAAATACTGTAAAGGACACAAAAAGTCCCGAAACAAAAAGTAGTATAACCTTTTGTTCGGAAAGTGTAAGTAATTTTTTCATAATGGTTCAATCGTTTATTAAGAAAATCAGTATCTCTATTTGGCCCCAGCTAAAAGAGCGTCTATGGTACGCTGATCTTTTACTGTATTGTTTCGTCTATCCAAAGCGCCGCCGGTATCCCACCAGAAAGGTTTTATTCCACGGGCCAGAGCTTCTTTCGTTGTAAAGGTTATCCAATAGTCCACCGAAGCGTTATGCAGGGCCAGATCTTTTGGAATATTGGCGGAACCATCACGCCTGTAAGCGCCATACTCCCCCATCAGCACCGGGATCCCTTTATCGACAAATTTTGTTTTCATCTTATTATAGTCAGCAATGTGGTCGTTCTCTTCTCCGTAGGTAGCGTTACGATCAGGCTCAATGGTTGAATGATAGCCGTTGCCCCAGTAGTAAGCCATTTTACCCCAGCTCACGTCCTGGCTAAGGAAACAAAACTGCGCCGGCGTATAGTTATGCACTTCCACCATCAGGCGGTTGGCCGTGGGGTCTGTAGGAAGTGTATTCATCAAATCATTTGTCAATGACATCGAAGTATTGGGTCCCTGAACAATAAGAACACGGTGGCTGTTCTTTCCGCCTGTAGAACGAACAGCATCAACGAACGTCTGGTGATAGACAGTTAACACGCCCACCTTTTCAGCATTATCAGCGTTTGGTTCATTAGCGCTGGCAAACATCAGATGTTCATCAAAGTCGCGCATGGCGGTAGCGATCTGCTCCCATAATGCTTTTTGTTTAGCACTCACAGAATCCTGCTTTAGTGTACTGATGTTATTTTCGAGCCAACCACCGTCCCAGTGAATATTCAGCATCACATACATGCCGTTATTAACACAATAACCCACCACCTCTTTTACCCTGTTAACCCAATTTTGATCTATGTGTGCTGTGGCTTTGTTGTCAACATGAAGGTCCCATGCACACGGCAGGCGAATAGCAGTAAAACCCGACTGCTTTACAAATTTTACATACGACTCGGTGATCATAGGATTGCCCCAGCTTGTTTCTCCGCCCGTAGCTTCCAGGGTATTCCCAATGTTCCATCCTAGTTTAAATTTGGCAGCCAGCTGCACAGCGGTACTCATTCCTGTTGAATCAGGCGCCTGGGGAGATGTGTTATAGGAAGGATATAACTGAGACATTTGTGAAACCGTTACCCTTCTTGCCTGCCCGTTTTCAGCGTTTACGTTCAATATAATAGAACGGGTAGCGCCCGTTCCATTAAAACCTGCTGTTAACTGAACAGTACTGCTGCCGCTATTGCCTGATGTTTTGTTTAATTGCAGCCAGGAAGCGGCGTTGCTGACGCTCCACTGTGCATTCGCATTAATTGCCAGATCCGCTGTTCCGCCTCCTGCGGGAAGATTGATGGCTGAGGGAGAAACGGAGAGTTCCGGCGCAACCGGGCTGCCCTTTTTTTGACAGCCTGTAAAAAACAGTACAGTAAGCAGAAGTCCGATCATATTGACCCAACTGCACCTGCAGCATGAAAAGAGAGATCGTTGTGGTAGCATAGCAATCATTTTTGCAGCATGAAATTAAACGCGCAGCTCCATAAGCATGGTAGCTGCGCGTCCAATTCAGGGTATCAGAATGTTGCCGTTTTTCGTATGCGGTGGTATCGAAATGTTACAGGGATGGGTATTATTTGTGTCTTGATGGAACGGCTCACAACCTATAACGCATTCAATCTCATATATTTTTAGTGAGAGGAGAACGTTTTATTTTCCCGGCCCATGCACCAACCTGATAGTTGACGCCCCCAAATTCGGGGATGTAGCCGTCAATAGAATATCCCCGGCTTCTTTCGTAGTTTGAATAATCACTTGCGCCCGGCCGTTGAAGAGTTTTCGCTTCCAGGTTTCAGCAGGTATAACGAGTTGAATCAATCCCGGATCGGTGTTCACACTTTCCCACTCATATTGCTTTGGTATGGGGGTAGCCACAATGGCAATTACATTTTTGCCGGGCCTCAGCATGCTTGTTAATAACCGGTAACCGTTCACGATCTCGTTTTCTTTACGGTTGTGTGCGATCTCTATTCCGTTGATGTATAGCGATTGCTCGCGGCCAATATTTTTATAAAATAACGAAATGGCCGACGAATTATAATTTGGTGGAAGCATAAAGCGGCCCCGGTATACATAAGCCTTTGCCAGATTTTTATAATCCCGGTCTTTGAAAGCCTCCTTCCAGTTTGTATCGTCTACCGCCATACCTGTTTCGTTCGTAACATCAATACTATCTACCGCTTTCTCTTTCAGGTTTTCGATCCTGATGGTTTCAATAGTTTCAATGAACCTGTCTTTTTCAAGCGATGTGGGATCACCCGGCCGATTGCTTTGAACCCATGACTAAAGCTGGCATCCGGGCTAAATTGCTGTTCAACCGCCCAATCATGTGGCAGATCAAGCTTACGCCAGGCGCGATCGTCGAAACCGGCTGTGGCTGCGCCATCTCCAGAACCAGCCTTGGCTAAATAAGAAAAATAAGCAGTACCGGCGCCAAAGTCCTGCTTAACATCATACGGATGACCAAAAGCAAAACGCCAGTCGTGGTCCATTGGCAACCGTTCTCTTTTTTTTGCTTTTTCCTGTGAAAACGTACATAAAACGAAAAGACTAAAAAGGGTTTGTGAAAAAATGTTTTTATAATAATTCATACAGGGCTATTAACAATGATTGAAAAATGGTTCAGGAATGTTTTATCAGCCTAAGCAGCAAAATATCACGGGCTGGCATCCTCATTATCATCTTTGCCAGCATCATTAGCAGTGTTATGATATGTGGAAGGCAGTACGCCGAACTGCGTTTTGAAGTACCTGGAAAAATATTTGGGGTTATTGAAGCCGGTTTCATAGGCTACTTCGGCCACGGTTTTATTCGTTTTTTGCAGCAATAGGGCTGCTCTCTCCAACCTTATCGTACGGATATATTCAATAGGTGTTTTACCGGTTAGAACAAAGAATTTTCTGTATACAGCCGAGCGGCTCATGTACAAGGCACGACTGAGGTCTTCTACCGAAAAATCGGGATTTGAAATATTTTTTTCAATGATCGTTATTGCGTTTTGAACAAACTTTTCATACGATCTTTCGTCTTTAACCTCTATATCAACGTTCTTTATTTCTACTTTCATCGCAAATGTTTTGCGCATGGCCTGCTGTTGCAATAACAGGTTTTTTATTTTGCTCAGCAGGATCTCAAAATTGAAAGGTTTGGTGAGGTAATCGGATGCGCCCGTTTCAATACTGCGCAATTGCTGTTCATCCCCGGTCAAAGCGGTTAATAAAACCACCGGGATATGTTGCGTTCGCCGGTCATTTTTTATTTTATGGCAAAGCTCTATGCCGGTTGTTCCGGGCATAATAATGTCGCTTACTATAATGTCGGGGTGACCCGAAAGTGTTTTCTGCCAGCCTTCCTTTCCATTCACAGCGGTTATAATATTGTAGTATTCAAGCAGGTTATCTTTCAGGTAAAAAAGAAAGTCTTCACTATCCTCTACCAGCAATATGGTAAATTTTTTGCGGCGTTGGTCGCGTTGCACCGGCGTGTTAATGACTTCTGCCACTTTTGCGTCCGCTTCCACTCCTGTAACGGCGGCATTGTCGCCGGCCGTTTCAACCAGAGCTTTCAATTCCCTGAGTGGCAACAGCACAGTAAAACACGAGCCTTTAAACTCTGTGCTCTCCGCATGAATAGTGCCGTTAAAGAGATGCACAAATTCTTTGGTAATGGCCAGGCCAATTCCGCTTCCCTGGTTGATCATGGTGCCGGGAACGTCGTGCTGAAAAAAACGTTCAAATATTTTCTCCTGTCTGTTGGCAGGTATTCCTATGCCGGTATCTTTTATCTTAATTTGAAGTAATGCATCTATGCTGTTTTTTTCGATCGTTGCGTCAACAGCCACTTCTCCATTTGCAGCAGTAAACTTGAAAGCATTTGAAAGCAGGTTAAACAGGATCCGTTCCAGTTTGTCGTGGTCGAACCGGGTGACCAGGCTTTCTGAAGGCCCATTATAAGAAAAACGGATCTGTTTTTTTTCAGCGATATCAGTAAAGGAGTAGCAGGTTTCCCTGATAAAATGTACAATATCTCCTTCGGTGGGGTGCAGTTTCAGTTCGTGAACTTCCATCTTTCGAAAATCGAGCAGCTGGTTTACCAGGTTAAGCAGGCGCCGGGCATTCCGGTGGATCAACTGGTATTGTGGCTGCAAAGAAGGCTCTGTAGCAGAGCGGATTATTCTTTCCAGTGGCGTAATGATCAATGACAGTGGGGTTCTGAATTCATGGCTCATGTTGGTAAAAAAACGGATCTTCATCATATCCACTTCGTGCATGCGTTGCGCTTCTTTTCGTTCCTGTTCAAAGGCGAAACGGGTGCGGGCCCGCCGGATCACCATCCGCCTGGCGACAATCAATATACAAATAACAAACAGTGCATATAAAAAATAAGCCAGCTGCGTTTTCCAGAAAGGTGGCAAAATGATGATGTTCACCGCAATTCCCTTTTCATTCCATATACCATCTTCATTCGATGCCTTTACATAAAAGGTGTATTTTCCGGGGTCCAGGTTTGTATAGGTCACTTTACGCAAGCTGCCATCGGAGTAAAGCCAATTGTTGTTAAATCCCTGCAGCCGGTAAGCATATTTATTCTTGCGGGTATTAATATAACTAAGTGCTGCAAATTCCAAAGAGAAAATATTCTGATCGTATTTCAGCCTGATCTCATCTGTTTCAGCGATCGCTTTTTGCAACACGACCTGATTCCCGATCTTTTCACCAGCTGCTATATCCTGATTAAAGACCTGAAGGCCGGTCAATACAACCGCAGGTGCATAGGCATTTATCTTTAATTGAACGGGATTAAACAGATTAAAACCTTTTGCACCGCCAAATATCAATTCTCCGCTGCTGGTTTTAAGCACTGCATTTTGATTGAACTGTTTTTCCTGAAGGCCATCGAGCCGGTCGTAATTAAGGCAATTAATACTATAGCTCTTTCCGGGCAAATGCTTATAAGTAATCTTGCTGATGCCGTTGGGGGTACTGATCCATAAATACCCGGCATTGTCTTCAGCAATGTCTAAAATAGTGTTATCCGGCAACCCGTCTTCTTTTCTGAAAACCTGAAAACTATTATTACCGGCATTGTAAATATTAAGGCCATCTCTGGTACCCGCCCAAATTGCACCGCGGCTATCCTGGAAAACAGTATTCACATTATCATTGCTTAAACCGGTGCTTGTTGAGAGTAATAGCTTAAAGGATAGCGAGCCTTTGAATTTCACCTCTATACCATAGGAAGTTCCTACCCACAAACTGCCCTGCCTGTCTTCGGTTATGGAAGAGATAAATCCTGTATGTACAGAATTAGGTGCACCGGGTTTATAATGAATAAATTTTTTGGTAAGGGCATCAAATCTATCAAGCCCGGTTTCATATGCGCCAATCCAGAGATCGTTATTTTTATCTTCATAAATTTCCCACACCCGGTCATCGGCGAGGCTGTTGGTATCTTTGTTATGGTGACGGTAGTGTTTAAAGGTGTTACCATCATAACTATCCAGTCCGCCATAATAAGTACCGATCCATAATATTTTATTATGGTCAACCCAAAGACTCACGATGACGTCGTTGCAAAGGCTGTTATCATTAGCCGGATCATGCCTGAACTGTTTAAAGGTATTTCGTGTGCGGTCGAAGTAAATGAGTCCGCCGCCATTGGTGCCTATCCAGATATTACCTTTGGCATCTTCTGCAAAACGGTTCACATCATTGAAAGGGAGACTGAAGGCATCCGACTCCTTGTGGGTATATAATGGGAATTTGTTGATCCCATCCTGGTAGTAATTAATGCCCTGCTTATAGGTTCCTACCCACATGATGCCTAAATCGTCTTTATATATTTCCGTAAGGCTGTTCTGCGTTAAACTTTTATCGTCGCCCTCTTTATTGAGCACTACGCGCACCCTCATGTTCCTTTTATCCAGCACATTCAATCCGCCATGATCGGTGGCGATCCACAAAAGCCCTTTATTGTCTTCCGCCATGCTCATTATAATATTACTGCTTAATATGGTCTTTCCTTGATCTTTAGCTATATGCTCAACCGTATTATTTGTCATATTGACGCGGTATGCGCCATTAAACACCCCTCCTGCATAGATCCAGCATTCACGCTGCGAATCAATAAAAAGATGGTAAAAATTATTGCTCCCGTTCAATTTTTGTTGCAACACTGTTATGTGGCCAATCACTTTTTTTGAGGCCCCATCTATCTTTTCAATAAGGGCGTTACTATAAATAACCCAGAGGCTATTACCTGAGTCCCTTTTTACATCTGCTATGGCAAAGGGTGGCAGCGATTTATTCCGTAGTAAAGAAACTACTGGTTTATTATGTTCATAATAATAGAGACCGCTATCGGGAAAAACAAACCAGTATCCGGCCCCTGCCTGAACAATATCGGTAAGTCCGGCGCCTGGGAGCCCCAATTGCTGCAGGAATTTATCAATACGGCGCTCGAATTTTTCTGTAACGGGGTCGTAAATATTAAAGCCGGTCCCTACCTGGATCCATAATTTTTTATATGGACCGCCTACAATTTTTGAAATATAATCGTCGCTTAGTGAAGTAGTATCTTTTATTGAATGGTGGAAAGTTTTAATTATATAGCCATCATACCTATTTAGCCCGCTCATAGTGCCAAACCACATAAATCCCCGGCTGTCTTTATAGATCGCAGTAACCTGGTTGTGCGACAAACCCTGACTAAAATCAAGATGGCGAAAATGATAATCAGGTTGTTGAGCTTGTAATGGACGGGTACAGCACAACACACAAGCAATCGCAATCAACTTAAAAAGCAGTTTCATAAGAATGAATAGCAGTGATGCTCAATTTAGAAAATAATTCGCACATGGAAAGTTGCTTACGGCACAAAAACGAATGGGAATCAGTCACCTGCAACATTCTATACCCTTAATTGCAACATTTGAGCACGCGGTTTCAAAGAAAATACAGGTTACTTTTACAACAATAAATCAAGTGAAAGATTGCTGTTTATGAAAATACGACCGCTGGCAATGAAAAGATCCTTTTTAATGCTGTCGCTAATTATCATCACACACAATTCCTTTGCACAGGTAGTTGTAGATTCCTCCCTGCTGCTTTCGGAAAAAGACATGCAATGGTGGAAAGATTCCAAATTTGGATTGTTCATTCATTTTGGATTGTACTCCGTTCTGGGCGAGGGCGAATGGGCTATGTTCTATAAAAGGATGGACACGAGTGAATATGGAAAACTAAAAGACTCGTTCACCGTTTCAAAATTCTCCGGAAAAAACTGGGTAGACGTTGCCAGGCAGGCCGGATGCAAATACATGGTGGTAACGTCGAGACATCACGACGGTTTTAGTTTGTTTAATACCAGTTTTGGTAATTACAATTCAATGAACAGTCCTGCAAAAAAAGACCTGATCAAAGAATATGTTGATGCAGCTCATGAAGCCGGAATGAAAGCAGGTATTTATTATTCTCCGCTCGACTGGCGGTATCCCGGTTTCTTTTTTCCTGATCTGTATTATTCCAATGCCCTGGAAATGAAAAAGCAAACCTACACCCAGGTCCATGAGTTGTTAAGCAATTATGGCAAGATCGATATTTTATGGTATGACGGCGGAGAAGATAACTGGCTTGGCTTTGGAGGTTTGATGTGGGATGGTGGCAAAGGTTGGTACACCCGAGGTTTCGAAAAACCTTACAAAGGAAAATTCAGCTGGGAGCCTGTCAAGCTGAATTCAATGGTAAGAGCACTGCAACCAACAATCGTGATCAATCCCCGCAGTGGATGGATGGGTGATTTTAATACCCAGGAAGTAACATTGAGAGGAAGAGAAAGCAGGCCCTGGGAATTGTGCACCAACCTCAGTCAAACGGCCTGGGGGTGGACGCCTGATGCAGCAAACCACATGATGTCTCTTGACAGTTGCATCCGTTTATTGGTGTCTGTTGTATGCCAGAATGGAAATTTATTGTTAAACGTTGGTCCCAAACCAGACGGAGAAATTGAGCCTGCACAGGTACAACGCTTGAAAGAGATCGGTGATTTTCTTTCCCAATATGGAGAAAGCATTTACGGCACAAAAGGAGGCGTGTGGGATGCAAAATGGGGCGGAACCACTTTTACAGATAAAGCGATCTACATTCATGTTTTAAAAGTTCCTTCCAATGGAAAAATTATGCTGCCATCTGTTTCCAAAAAAATTACCTCTGCAATATATCTGGGAACGAAAGTAAAGGTAAACTTCATGCAAAGTGGGAGTGAAATTGAATTAAACGGGATCACCAATAAAGAAAACAAAACAGATGTGATCGTGAAGCTGAATCTGCAATAGTTTCGATCTTATATTATTGGGCCCATGCTTCACTTTCCAACTCCACGTATGCCGTAATTAGAGTCATTTGCCAGGCAGAACAATGTATTGCTGCCCTTTCTTCATTGTTACTGAAAGCACGAAATCATCCCCTTCCTGCTTTGCCCTGGCAGCATTCACAACGAATGTTCCGTTGTTCCTTATGCGGCACACTCCATCTGTGGCGGCCGTGATCGTTGCTTTGCGTAGTTTTCCCTGAGTCCATTGTATATCTACGGTAAATCCGCCGCGCGCTTTCAATCCTTTTACGGCTCCCTCTTTCCAGGCAGCCGGCAGTGCGGGTAAAAGATGCACTTCTCCCAAATGACTTTGCAATAACATTTCCGTCATACCGGCCGTTCCAGCAAAGTTGCCATCTATCTGGAACGGCGGATGCGCATCAAAAAGATTAGGGTAAGTACCACCACCGCCTTTTCCGTCGGCGCCGGAATAGTTCAGCAACTGACGAATGAGTTTATACGCGTGATCGCCATCCAGCAAACGCGCCCACCAGTTGATCTTCCATCCACGGCTCCAGCCGGTACCGGCATCTCCCCTTGTTTCCAGCGTTTTCTTTGCTGCTGCAAAAAACTCCGGTGTATTGTTCTTCGAGATCTGTCGGCCCGGATGCAAACCAAACAGGTGGGATACATGACGGTGCTGCGCATCGGTTTCTTCAAACTCTTTATACCATTCCAGTAATTCGCCCCTGCTTCCTGTTCTCAACGGATACAGTTCTTTTCTTACTTCGGTTAACCGGTTACGGAATGACTGATCTGTATGCAACGCTTCGGAAGCTTCTATTACATTCGTAAAGAGGTCCCAGATGATGGACATATCCATCGTTGTAGCAACGGATACAGCCTGGGCCCGGCCTTTTGCATCGCGGAACTTATTTTCGGGAGAGGTAGCAGGCGCCGTTACCCAATATCCACTACTGTCCTTCACCAGCCAGTCAAGACTGAATAAAGCCGCCTGCTTCATGATGGGGTATGCTTCTGCCAGGAATTTCTTATCCAGGGTAAATGCATAGTGCTCCCACAAATGCCGGCAAAGCCAGTTGCCGCCCATATACCAGTTGGCCCACACGGGATCGCCGGCGCCAAGATCACCCACCGGGTTGGCGCAACCCCAGATATCTGAATTATGATGTGCTACCCAGCCGTTGCAATGATAAAACTCACGGGCTACCCGGGCGCCGGTTACCGAAAGTCCCTTCAACCATTGCAGCAGCGGAAGATGCATTTCAGACAGGTTGGTGCTCTCCGCCGGCCAGTAATTCATTTGCGTATTGATATTGATCGTATAGTTGGAACTCCAAGGAGCTCTCAATTCTTTGTTCCAGATGCCCTGCAAATTTGCCGGCGGCCCGCCCGGCCTCGACGAAGCGATCAGCAGGTACCGCCCGTATTGGTAGTATAGGGTCTCCAGTGCAGGATCATACGCTCCTTCTGAATAGGCTTTTAATCGTTTGTCGGTAGGCAACAGGCTGTTTGTATTAGTTACAGCGCCTGTATCCTTAATTATAAACGAAACCCGGTTAAAATAGCACTGATGATCTTTCACATGTGCCTGTTTTAACTCAGCGTAGGACCTTTTCGCAGCCTCATTGATCAGGGCAGCGGCAATAGCCTGCTCGTTTTTTCCTTCCTTATCGGGACATTTATCAAAACCATTGAAACTGGTGGCAGCGGAGATGATCAGTACCAGTTCTGTGGCATGCTGCACGTGCAGCCCTGAAGTGTCTGCAGTGACCCGGCCTGTTTGGGTAACGGCTTTTACGCGGCACTGAAAGCGCATACCGTTACAGCCTGTTGTATCTTCATAAATAACGTGCTGCCGGTCTTTTGGATTATAATAGCTGGGATCTACATGCGCAGGCGCCTTACCACTCATGATCACCTCATTGTTCGCTTTTGCGGCTATGGTGTAATGCAAAGGGCTGTTTAATGCTACCAAAAGATCGATAGCACGGGGAAAGCTGGCATGTATGCGGATGACCATTACGTTGGCAGGCGCCGCACAGAAAACTTCGCGCGTATATTCCACTCCATCAACCGTGAAACGGGTAGTGGCAATAGCGGTTTGAAGATCCAGCTCGCGGTGGTATGCAGACGGGGTACGCCCATTGAACGATTGCTTCAGCAACAGGTCGCCCAGCGGCAGGTACGATTCGGTAAAATACCCCTGCATCTTCCTGGCCAGCTCATTTGCTTTTGAATAATCCTGTTCCTTCAGCAACGCTTCCCGGATGCGAGAAAGATATTGAAAGGCCTCCGGGTTTATCTGTTGTTTAACCGGGCCGCCGCTGTAAAGCGTGCTTTCATTCAGTTGGATAAGTTCTTCCTCAACCCGCCCGAAAACCATTCCGCCTATATGGCCATTGCCCACCGACAGGGCTTCCACCCATTGTTCGGCCGGCTTATCGTACCATAAGCTGAGACCGGACTGTGCACATATTTGTTTGGATAAAGAAAGCAGGAATATAATGAACGATACAGTAACAATACGCATAGCAATCATATTAATACATTGGGATCAACGATGCAGCAAACCCACCCCTGCGTAGCAACTTAACATCAACGGAAGCTGATCTATCCACCACCAGGTATTGCGTTGCAAAATCTTTATCGTGCTTCCCATCGGCTATCAAAGTCAGTTTATATTTTATGCCGTCGGGTAAAAAGTCAAATTTTACTGTTTTGTTTTTTTCTCTTTGCTCTGCATTGATGCCGCCTATATACCAGGCATTTCCTTTGCGGCGGGTAATGATCACCTCCTTACCGGGGTAACCATCCAGCAACCTTATATCATCCCATGCATTGGGCACCTGCTTTAAAAATGTTTTAGCGGCATCGGGTAGCTCATAATAGCCTTCGGGCCGGTCTGCCATGTGTTGTATGCCGGATTCAAAGAGTACGCTCAATGCCAGTTCATGTGCATAGGAGGTAACATGCGGATATTGTGAATTGGTAAATGTAACCGGGGTGTAATCCATTGGGCCAACTACATTGCGGGTAAATGGAAGCGTGGCATTATGCTCAGGTGCAGGCATGGTAAAATCAGGCGTGTTGTTGTACCACTCGGCGCCACGCACGGCTTCATGCGTCATCAGGTTCGGCCAGGTCCGCTCCCACCCTCTCGGTACAATACAGCCGTGGAAGTAAACCATCATTTCAAATTGAGCGGCATCTTCTAAAATGTCCAGGTAATATTTGATCATGTCCTGCTTCTCGCTTTCAAAAAAGTCAACCTTCACGCCGGCAAATCCCAGTTGTTTCAGTTTGGTGAATTCTTCCACCCGGTTTTGATGCGTCAGCATCCGGTCGCGGGGTGTGGCGGTTACATAGGTGTGCGGTCCGCCTGAATTATACCAGATCAGGGGTTTTATGCCTTTTGATTGGATATACTTTGCCGCATCTTCAAGGTTGCCCCCATTACCCATGGCATCCCACTCCCAATCGAGCAGGGTGTAAGGCCAGTTCATCTCAGCCGCGAGATCTGCAAACCCGCAAACAGTTTTATAGTCTTTGGTGCCATGATTGCCTGACCAATAATTCCAGGAGGCTATTCCGGGTTTGATCCAGCTCGTATTTTTTATAACTGATGGGGTAGAAACATCATTCACTAAAGTAGACCCGACTATATCGGCCAATGTTCCCATAACAACCACCCGCCAGGGTGATTTCCAGGGAAGCGTTATAGCAGGCGTGGATTCTCCAAGCCCTCTTCCATCTTTGGGGTTTGGAAAGGTGAGTTTGTATTTCGAAGTATCAGCCGCATTGCTCAATTTGGTACCACAGTAATCCCGGTTCACATCTGCTTCATGCAATAAGAACCAACAATCTTTATTACCTGTATTAAAAAGCGCCGGATACCCCCATTCGCCTGACAATATTTTGTTATTATCCATTGCTGTATACAGGCCTTCGTTGGCAGGATTCCATTTCTCCATCCACCGCGTGGTTTCCCGCGGAATGGTATAAGAAGTTAATTCATCCTTTACAACAAAGCTTCCCTGTTTTTCGGGAAACTCATACCGAAAAGCAATGCCGTCATTGTAGGCCCTGATAATGATATTCAGTTTTGCTTTCGTTGGATTTTCAAAAGAGACCACTACCTCGTTCGCAGAGTTTTTGCAAACAGATCTTTTGCCGTGCAGCGCCGTGTATTCTTCATTAATTAATATTGGTTTACCTGCTTTCAAAAATTTTAATTCCTTTGAAAAATCCTGGTCGCTACGGGATAAACCCAGATCGATACGGGGAATAGCTTCGGTAATTTTTCCGTTGTTATTGTAAGATGCTTTGATGTACCACTCACCAGGATCATTGCCTTGCTGGTTGAAAAGTTCTACAACGATCTTTTGATCAGGAGATTGAAATACCGTTTTTTGTCCGAATACCATGCTGCTGAAAGCAGCGAACAGCATCACAAGAACTAAGGGACGCTTCATACTATTGTTTGCCTTTTGTTTATTTCTTAAAATTTTACAACCAGTTTTTTCCCTGTATAAGTGATTACCCTGTCTGCCTGGGCCGTTACATTTTCGCCAACGCCTTTGTTCACGCCAACGATCACCATGTTGAATTTTCTTTCGGTAAGCATTCCCGGGAACGAACCGTTTTTATCGCTGATGGTTAAAGTCTTTCTGGCGTCATCCCAGGTGAAAGTGATCGTAGTATAGACTCCCTTTTCATAATTGTAATTATCATGCTCGTCCTCGTATAAAACAAATCTTCCGTTTGCGCCCGGATAAATCCTTATTTCAAGGTTGTCCCATTTTTTTTCTTCTGCATATTGAACAGAAGGCCCCACAGGAACGATAGAACCTGCTTTCACATAAAGAGGAATGATATCGAGCGGCGTTTGCCTGCTTACTTTTTTACCGCCGGAAAATTTTTCAGCAGTCCAGAAATCATACCAGTCCACCCCTGCAGGCAAATAAGTTTCTTTCGAGCTGGTTGTGCTGAAGTCTTCCACCTGCATGGCATCTTTTTCGCTACCACCAGGCTTTACGTACATCGCGTTGGTAACCGGACTTACCAACAGGGATCGGCCAAACATATATTCATCGTTGATATCCAACCCATTTTTGTCTTTTGGAAAATCCATTACCAGGCCACGCATCATGCTCGATTGATTGGCAGTGACATCCCATGAGGTGGAATAGATATAAGGCAATAAATGATAGCGCAGGTTGATGTATTTTTCAATAGCGTCGTAATATTTATTGCCTGCCTGTCCGAATTGATAGATTTCCCTTGGCGCGTCTGTACCATGCGAACGCATCATAGGGGTAAAAGCGCCGAACTCCAGCCAGCGAACATATAATTCACGATACTCGGGGTCTTCCAGTTTTCTTTTAAACCTTGTAAGAAAGAATCCCCCGATATCAGCATTCCAGTAAGGTATACCGGTAAGTGAAAAATTCACACCTGAAGCGATCTGGTTCCGCAACGCAGTCCATGATGAAGTTACATCACCCGACCAGGTATTGGCTCCATAACGTTGCTGACCTGCAAATGCCGAACGGGTAAGGATAAACACCCGCTTGCTGGAATCAACTGCCCGTTGATGCGTTGATACGCCCCCCACCGTCATCAAAGGAAAGGCATTGCGAACTTTTCTGAATGACCCCAAAAAGGTCTTATCATCAAAATCCGACGGTTTAACATCGAGATGGTCCGGTTCTGAAGAATCCATCCACCAGCCATCCAGGCCGAGCTTATACATATCTGCCAAATATTTCCAGTAAATATCACGGGCAGCAGGATTGTAGGGGTCATACACCCGAACACCCGAAGGGTAGTCGCGTCTTGGAGGCCATAATTCAGACCCTGATTGCGGCCATGTTGTAAAATGCATCAACGCCTCTATTTTCTCCAGGTCTTTGTATTGCTTTGTTTGAGGCCCAAACGAATTCCAGATACTAATGATCATATGCGCATTCATATGGTGAACATCGCTCACCATCTTTTTGGGGTTGGGATATTCAGGATTTAAAAAATCCATGGCATTCCACAAATAGTTGCTGCCCCAATATTGCCAGTCCTGGATAATACCATCAAGAGGCACCCCGATCTTGCGGTATTGCTTTACTACATCCACCAACTCATCCTGGCTTTTATATCTTTCTTTACTTTGCCAATAGCCATAGGTCCACAACGGGAACATAGGCGCCTGCCCTGTCAATTCACGCATGCGGGCAATCACCCCATCGGCATTGGCGCCGTACATGAAATAATAATCAACCCCTTCTCCAACATCCGATTTAAATGAGGTGCCTTCCGGATTATCAGTAAACACCGTGGGAGAATAATTATCCCAAAAAACACCATAGCCTTTTACCGATTGAAAGAAAGGAATATAATCATCCAGGTTCCCCTGCACCATGTTCAGCGTTACATTACGCTGACTCATTTTACCCTGCTGTTGCTGACCAAGGCCATAAACAGGTTCATCTTTATCCAGTACAAATGATTGCTGAACGGTCAGGGTATTATTGCCTGCATCATTGAATGGTGTAAATTGTACGCCACCTGGTTTTTCTTTCACCAGCAATTCACCATTTACTGTTGAATAAACGATGTCACCGGTTTTCAGGTTAAGCGCGATATTGAGTGTTGTCGTTTGTAAGTTTGCCAGATCACCCTGTTGCTTAACATTGAATGCTGCTTTTTGCGGCTTCTCTATAACGGAAAGACTTTCTTTAGTGAAAGGGCGTCCATCGGGATATTTCAGTACTCTTACGGTTGAAAGACCATAATATTGAATTTCGATCGCCGTGGAATTGATTATTGCTTTAATCCCAAGATCTGTTTTTTGAAAGGATTGTGCATTAGTTATATTACTAATAGCTAAAGCAGTTAACAGCAACGAAAATGTGCTCCATTTAATCATGACAAGCATCGTAAATTTTTACTTAATTAATTTATTCAAAATGTCAAACCTAATCCAAAAGCCCGCCATTACTATTGCACAAAAAAGACTTTCTTTTGGCTTAATCCGACTTTTTTACTTTTCTTGTTTGCTATAATCGTATCGAAACCAGTCAACATCCACGTATCCCTTATCTTCCTTCGTATTGAAATTAAAGATCCCGATACGGTCGCCCCGGTAGCTACCCCAGGTCAATTGACAGGCGCCTCCAAAAGATTGATAAAACTTACCATCGTTACTAAAAGCATAATGACTGATTCCGCTGGCATCCCATGTTGACCGGAGCCAGATCGACTTTCCGGTAACGGCCGCAACTGTAGTATCTTTCGCATTATCCGAATAAACCAGGCTGCGTATTCCATTCTCCTGTCTGATACCAAACAAACTATTGCTGGTAGTTGAAAAATGTGTCAATCCCGCGAATTGGCCATCAGACATCTGGTTGATGTCGATTTTTACGGTTGCTACATTGGCAGGCGTCCGCATGCTGCGTTGCGTGAGGGTGTTTCCTGCCCGAAGTATAATGCTTCCGGGTTTATTTGCATGAATGGGCGTAAAAGCATACAAGCGAAGAAAACCGCTGTGTTCTGTCAAAGACCATTTGCAGGCACGGGGTTGATAGTTCCATTCCCATTGAACATTTAGTTTTCCGGCATTGAACTCATCACTGCTTTGAATAAACAATTTCTTTTTGTATGCTATCGGTTTTACGCCTGTCCAAACCATGCGGCCGATGGTGTCGGCGCCTGGCTCGCCAATGACCGGCCAGCCATCGATCCAGTGAACAGGCAACAAACTGGCGGCACGGCCTTCCCAATCTCCACTGCCATGATGGGTGAGAAAATACCATTTACCGGTTGGTGTTTGCAGCAATCCACCCTGGTTCGGTTCCCTATCGACTTTCCCGTTAACATGATTTAATTGTTTGATTTCCCAGGGGCCGTATACGTTTTTCGAACGTTCCATCATGATCACCCGGCCTTCCGGTTTTACTTCACTGAAATAGTGGTAGTACAATCCATCGATCTTATAAAGCTTGTTTGCTTCACTTCCATTAGATTGATGTATGATGGAATCTGACTCCAGGATGAGGCTTTTTCCATCGGGCGCCATTTTAAATAAATGAATGTTATACTTCTTTTTGTTATTTGGATCAGGGGCAAACCTGGTAGCAATAAAATAGAGCTGCCCATCGTCATCGCAAAACGAACAGCAGTCGTCCCAACCGTTCACTTTCCATAATTGATGAATAGGTTCCCAGGGACCTGCAGGATTGGCAGCAGAACTCATAAAAAAACCATCATCAGGTGTTCCGAAGTACACCCAGAATTTGTTCTTATAATACCTGATGGAACCTGCCCAAATGCCTTTGCCATAACAATTCATCCGGTCCCAGTTCATTTGCGGGCTAATGCGTGTAAGGTCGTCAACCACATGACCGGTAATTTCCCAGTTGACGAGGTCTTTGGAATGAAGCACTACCATGCCCGGCGAAAATTGCATGGTGGAAGATATGGCGTAATAATCCTCCCCTACCCGTATGGCGTCCAGGTCGCTGTAATCTGCCGGGAGAACAGGATTAACATACGTACCATTTCCCTGGTCGCCCCAGTTCCCGTTCATTTGCGCCTTCAAACATATACCTGTCAATTGACAACAAAACAGGAGAGATAAAAATTTAAGCCGAATCATCTAAAAATAAGCCGTTTACTTTTTAATAAATATGCCACTCCCAAATACCATTGACGCCACTTAAAATTTTCACCCGTAAATAGCGGGCTTTGATATTCAATAGATCCCTGTGTGGCGATTCTATAATAACCTGCTGATGTCCGCCACAAGGTTTCCAGTCTTTACCATTAACAGAATACTCCAGCACATAAGCATGTCCTGCGGCCGGACGAACAAAATACACTTCGCTGCGTTTGATTGGCTGCGGTTTTCCTACATCTGCAACGATCCAGGATGTTGAATCTTCATCAGCTGCCATCCACCTTGAACCGTTTGCATCATCAAAAGCAAACTGTGAAGAAAAAGTTTCCGTTCTCTTAAATAAAGAATCCTGGTTTCGTTTAACGATCAAACCGGAACGAACACTTGATGCTTTCGAGTCCACGACCCTGATCCTTTTTTCAGGTGGTACGGGGTGAAGCGGACCTACACCGTTCAGCGTTAGCTCAACAGGACGAATGGTCCCATTTTCATTGAACGCCAGCTTGTTTACATAGGTTTGGCGGTTAGTGCTTCCGCGGCCATATTCCAGGTAAGCAAAATAGTGATCATCGGTGCCCGGTACATTAAATACACAGCCATGACCGGGCCCAAAGATCTGCCGTTCATAATTGGTAGTAGTGATAATATCCTCTTCAGGAAATTCGAATGGCCCAAGCGGTGATGTCCTGCTCATTCCATAAGCATATTGGTATTTTTCATTACCACCCAGCGTGTACAGGTAATAATAGACCCCTTTTCGTTTAAAGAAGATGGGCCCTTCAGAATACCCCTGCCGTTTTGTAGCGATCTGGATGACAGAAGTAGTATCTACAGAAACCATGTCCGGGTTCAGTTTAGCCGCAAACCTGCGCTGCCAGAAAACATACGCCTGCCCGTTACCGTCAATAAAAACCTCGGCATCGATACCGGCAGGCCCTTTAGGATCTTTTGATCGTAACAGCGTTGCTGAAGTAAAAGGTAAAGAAAAACTGTCAACTCCCTTTGCGAGCCTGAAAGGCCCGTCAGGAGAACCGGCAACGGCCGGGTACATAAAACCATTCACTGTCGGGTAGATATAGTATTTGCCGTTTGCAGCAATAGCCTTGCTGGGCGCCCAGTATTTTTGCCCCACTGCTGAAGGAAAATAAGAACCCGAAAAACTCCAGTGCACAAAATCTTTCGACTTCCATACAACCGGCGGACCGGATGTTTTTAAACCCTGACCATACCCATCTGTTGTCGCATAACAATAAAAAGTTCCGTCAATTTCCTGGATGCTGGCATCAGCGATCATATCAGGAACCAGGGCATTACCAAAGGGATTTGCCGGCTGGGCTTTTGCTGAAAGAACAGGAACGAAAAAAAGACAAGTCAAAAATGTTTTCATCATAACACAACAAAAATAATTCACACCAGGAATCCTTTTTTATGAAAGGACTTTTATCACATTTGCATAACTCAATTCATCGGAAGGTTTTGCAGGTAAATAAACAACCAACCCATTTTCATTTCTTTCGAAAACGAGAGACTGTTTTGTAGGCGCCCATTCCACTTTTTGAATTTCTTTAGGGAAGTTTTGACTGTTCTTTGCCAGGCTTTTTATAACCAGTTTATCATTTTCAGGCCAGCCCATGGCAGTTGCATACAGCGCATCGCCTTTTACAGCAAATCGAATGTCTTCATGAGTAAATGCTTTTCCTTTTCCTTCATTAAAACCCTGTGCATTGAGCTGGGCAGCGGCTTGTTGTGCAGGCCCTTCACCAAATATTTTCCATGGTCGGGTACCGTAAATGCTTTCGCTGTTTACTTTCATCCATGCCCCTATATCCTCAACGACCTTTCTTTCTTTTTCATCAATGGTGCCATCACCCCGCACAGGGATGTTGAGCATTAAATTCCCATTCTTGCTTACTATATCAACCAAAGTTTGAATAACCGTCTTTGCTGTTTTGTAACCATTTCGTTCGTATAAATCACGATCATAATGCCAACCTCCGATACAGGTATCGGTTTGCCAGGGCAGCGGCTGGATCTCATTTGCCTGTCCCCGTTCAATATCCCACACCATGGCTTTGCGCTGGTTCTCATCCAGGATTTTTCCGTTGATCACTGCACGGAGTTCGCCATGGTCTTTGATACTCTTGTTGTAAAGGTGGGCGGCAATACGCAAACCGGCATCGCTAACGGGCCAGAACGGAAGCTGCGAATCATCGAAATAAACTACATCGGGATCATACTTGTTGATAAGGTCGATTGTGCGGTTGTAAAATTTTTCAATATAGGCTTTGTCTGGTGGATAAACGCCATTACCCCATCCCCACTGCCTGTGAATGGAGCCGTCATTCAAACTGTTTTCACTCAATGGATGATTTTGCGCATACAGTTCCTGCGGGTCCAGGCCATTCCACCATTTTCCCTTGCCATCTGCCCTGGTCAATTTTCCATCATAAGGAATACCTGCATATTGACCGGTCTTATCGGAACGTTGCGCCGATTCAAACCAGCGCCATGCATGTGATGCATGCACGCTTACCCCAAATGGAAGCCCATTATTTTTTGCAGCCTTCGCCCAACCGGCGATCAGGTCCTTTTTAGGGCCAATTTTAACTGCATTCCAATGCTCCTGGTACTTACTGTTGTATAAATCAAAATTGTCGTGGTGATTGGCCAGGGCCATAAAATATTTTGCACCCGCATTTTTATACAAACTCACTAATGCCGAGGGGTCCCATGTCTCCGCTTTCCATACGTTGATCACATCTTTAAATCCAAACTTCGAAGGATGACCATATTTTTCCAGGTGAATTTTATATTGCCGCGAACCTTCCTGGTACATTCCTCTTGCATACCAATCGCCTGCTTCCGGTTCACATTGCGGTCCCCAGTGCGCCCACATGCCAAATTTTGCATCCCGAAACCAATCAGGTGTTTTATACTGCTGCAATGATTCCCAGGTAGGGTTGAACGGGCCTTTTGCAATGGGTTCGCCCGGATATTCCGTTTGGAAAAGATCGTTGCCCCATACATGTGATAACCAAAGGGAAGGCAGCGATGCTGCCATTCCCTTTATTAAAGTTCTTCTTTTCATTTATAAAAGTTATGCATTTGCATTACAATTTCACCATCTTCCTTATAATGAGTACTCCCCTGGTCTTTATCTGTATATAATACAGGCCTGCAGCCAGCCCGCGAACCGGAATATCTTCTGATTGCCCGGTTGCCAGCGAAGTTTTTACCAGCTTTCCGTTTTGATCGTACATCTTTATAACCGAACCGGGTTCAACCCCGCTTACCCGGACATTCAACTCTTCAGTAACAGGATTGGGATAAACAATAACATTCCCGCTGCCTGCTTGTACAGCTCCATTTTCCATGTCGGCCCGGGCAGCCGATGCAGTGCATCCACCCAAATGATCGCCATGATCCAGATGTGCCTGAACTGCAGCAGCAGCTACACAAATGGTATTGTGGTTATGGCAGATCATCACCTTGTCGTTGTTGTTACCGCATCTTACATCAAGTGTGCTCATAACAATGGTTGCAGTAGCTGTACATCCTTTACTATCTGTCGCCGTTACCGAATAAGCGCCTGCGGCACTTACATTAATGGACTGACCGGTTTGACCATTGCTCCATGACCAGGTGTAAGGCGCCGTACCGCCGGCTGCATTTGCCGAAATGGCAAGCGACGCCGGGCCATAGCCAATGTAGATGGTGTTCTTTGCATCCATTGAAGGGTTCATAGCATACACATCAGGAATGGTTGCACTAACAGATGCATTCACGGTTATTATAGTTGCACCGGTATTAACATTACCATGACCATCGGTTACTGTCCATGCAATGGTTGATTGACCGGTATTGAATACACCACTGGCATCTGCACCTTTTCCATTTCTCGAGGTAGCCCCGCTTACAGTATAACTTATCGAATCAACGCCACAATTATCAGTCGCAGTTAATGAAGGGACCGTGTAAGCGCCTGATTGGTTGTAACAGAAGAACAGGTCAGCAGGTGCAGTAAGTACTGGTTTTTGATCATCGACAACCATTACCTGTGCCGTACCGCTACCGGAATGCCCATCGGCATCTGTTGCCGTAAGTGTTATTGTAACGGGAGAACCAATATCTGCGCAGCTGAAACCGGTTCTATCCAAAGTCAACATTAATGCACCCGAATAGCTCACCGAACCATCATCCACTTGTAGTGGCATGATAACTGCATTGCCATTGGCATCAACAGCTATTTGAATGTTCTTTGTTATTACAATTGGCAGCTGATATACCGAGAGTTGCTGCGATACTGCCGTTGCAGCTTTGTAAATGGAATCTCCGCTTTGTGAGGCAGTGATGGTAGTGGCACCTCTTCCTACAATTCGAATAAGGCCATTAACGATCCTTGCTACAGTTGTATCTGAGCTGCTGTACTTTACAGCGAGGCCCGACGAAGCATTTGCCCCTGCATTGAAATCATCGTCACCGACTTTCTTTTGCGGCAACGCGTTGAACGTAATGGTTTGATCTTTTTTCACAATCAACAACATGGTATCTTTTGCTGAACCAATTGTGTTCGACGCTGTAAGAACAACAGGGAATGTTCCTGCTGCATTCAATGTTCCGGAAACCACTCCGCTGCATGCATTCAGGCTTAATCCATTCGGAAGACCCGAAGCACTGTAATTGTTTGGCGTATTGGAAGCCTGGATGGCATAGCTGAATGCTGCGCCATAGGAAAGGTTTTGCGTTCCCGCTTTGCCTGTTATTTGCGGTGCGCTGCCTGCCATTCCATAGAATTCAATTTCAGCGACGTTGCAGTATCCATTATTTGGAGAGAGATAACGAACATAACGATAAGGAACAGGAGTCGTTATTATTTGTTCGGTATAAACGCCTGCTGCAGGCGCCGTTTTAATGGTGTATAGTGTTTTTGCCGTACTGAAATCGGCCACATTAGAGCCCTGGAACACACCACCCACCATACGCGAAGGTTGTGTTGAACGGGGCGCATAACGAATTTTGAAAACGGCCTGGGTGCTATCTGCGCCTAAATCGTATCCTACCCATACGCCGTTTGCCGTGGGGCCATCAAAATAAGTATTCAGGTCCCCATCAACCGCAGCTGTTTTGGTTGCAGCACTGTTGTTGTTAAATGAACCCGAAGTACCAATGACCGTACCTGTTAGCTTATTGCCTGCCAATAAAGTTGCCATAGACGAATTGGCAGTTTCCAAATTGCTGATACTGCTGTTGGCCGATACCACATAGAAGTAAGTAGCACAAACTGCCGCAGCTGTATCTACATAGCTTGCAGAAGGCACTGTGGCTATAGTTGTGTAAGGACCAGCCAGACTGGTTGCACGCTTTACATTATAGCTCCTGGCATTAATGGAGCCGGTCCAGGTTAAACCTGGCTGGCTATTGTTTACAACCACCACCAAATTTGTTGGCGCCAGCGGTGGTGCATACTGAGTATATACTGTTGTAATTTCAGCTGCACTCAATGCCCTGTTATAAATTCTGAATTCGTCTACAACGCCATTCAAATAAGGGTCATTGAATTGCGATTTGCCAATATAGTTTTGTGTAGTAATACCCAGATTTGATGGCTTAAAAGTCATACCCGTATTGGTATTTACGGCCACCCCATCAACATAAAGCGTACCTGTTGCGCCCGATAAGGTAACGGCTACATGATGCCATTCACCTGTTGAAAGCGGCGTAGCGTAATTGAGTTGTTGTTCACTGCTGCCATTTACTTTGATAGCATAACGAATGGTGTTGCTGCTGCTCAATGGAGTTAAGAACATATAGTTGGAAGAGCCCGTGCCGAAGTCAAATAATCTTGCCCATGCTGCACTGGCATCAATTTTTACCCAACCGACAATAGTAAAATCATTGAGTGAGCTCATTAATCCTGATGGAAGAGAAACATATCCATTGCTGCCGTTCAACTTAACACCGCCGCCCTGAACACCGCTTGTGCGGGTAGCTGCGCCGGTAAGCATACCATGGCGGGCGCCCCATGAATCAATTGCTTTTGTGCCGGTGCTGTCATTAAAAGTATAATAATCCCACTGACCTAACCTTGGAGTGGCGGCTATGGGGGCAGTTCCGGGATATTCCACTGCACTATCCACACACGTTATCACATAGTAGTAAGTAGTGCCATTGGTGAGGAGTGAGTCGGTGAATTTTGGAGCATCGACAGTGCCTGCTAAATTGAACGGACCTGATTGCGACGTAGAACGCTTGATCTTATACTTTAAGTTCTGAACAGGATCCCATTCCAGGACGATCCTGGCATCTCCTGTGGCAACAAGCACATTGCTTACCACACTATTCTGTACCGTCAATGTAATGGTTTGTGTACCAGATATACTGCCATTGGCGGCCCCTATAACTACAGCAAAAGTGCCGTATTCAGTAGGTGTACCTGATATTACACCTGTAGCAGCATTTATGCTTAAGCCGGCAGGCAAACCTGTTGCCGTAAAATTGCTGTATGGCCTGTCGGTAATGGTATAGCTAAATGGCCTGCCCATTAAAGTAGTGAGCTGCGTAGTATTGGTAATACCAACCAGTAGTGATCTCGCCTGTGATGCTGCGCCATACACCTCATTCCCTGCCTGTGAAGCAGTAATGATGGTAGTTCCGGCAGCTACAATATGGACCGTTCCGTCTTCTATCGCTGCAACTGTGGTATCCGAACTGGTATAAGTTACCGGAAGGCCTGAGGAAGCAACAGCCTCAAGATCAAAATCCGCATCACCCATTAATTTGGGAGCAATGGGGTTGAACGTAATCGTTTGGCCTACCATCATATTTTCTGCAATTTCCGAAGCAGGTAAAGCCCTTTTGTAAATCTTAAACTCCTCAATTGAACCTCTAAACATGGGATCATTAAATTGAGATTTACCCAGGTAGTTTTTAGCAGTACCTGTAGTAGCGCCCGCAGGGGTCAATTGGGAAGGATTAATTGTTACGTTCAGTTTGGTACCAACCAAAGCTCCGTTGATATACAGCTTCACTGTATCGCCCGATTGGGTAACTGCGAGGTGTACCCAGGTATTTGTCGGGAAAGCATAATTATAACTCAGGTTTAATTCTGCAGGGCTCCCGTTTTTAATGGCATAACGAACGGTTGACAATCTTACGCCATTGACTGTTGGCGTTCCTGCCTGAACAGTAAGGAACATGTATTGGGTTGTACTGTTGCCAAAATCAAACACTCTCATAAAGTTTGCAAGCGTATCCATTTTTACCCACGTTGAAATGGTAAAATCAGACACGGCACTCATTATTCCGGCGGGCAGCGTAGCATAGGCGCTGGCCGTACCATCCAGTTTAAGGGCATTTCCTGCTTTCCCGGTATCACGTGTTGCTGTAGCTGCCATAGTGCCGTAAGCAGTTCCCCAGCTACTAACACAGCGTGTTCCGCTGGTTTCGTCAAACTTAAGATAAATCAACCCAACATTCCGGGACGCCAACACCTCCGCACTTGATGCGACGCTATCTGGCGAGGTGACTATGTAGTAATAAGATGTTCCGTTATTCACAGCAGTATCGGTGAACCCGGCTGTGCTTACGGTGGCGATAGTGGTATAAGGTCCGCCTGGTGTGGTTGAACGTTTTACACTGTAAGTAAAATCAGAGATAGGGTCCCATTCCAGGACGTTTTTGCCATCGGATGCAGCAGCAGTGAGACTTATCGGAACCGTTCCAACAGGCACAAAACGGAATGGAAAGCTATAAGGGACCGGATCATTATCACTTCCGGCTACAAAAAGTATTTTATTATCGCTTTGATACCAGTACCCGTTTCCTGCTGATTGAGCTCTTTGTATAGCATACGAGGTACCGTTTGAGTAAATATTCAAGGAACTCCAAACGTCCGAGAAGGGAGTGACATTACGGCCAAATACTGCACTCTCATTGATATAATTGCTAAATGACGAAGGCGGTGCGCTCAGACAGGTAATTTTGTACCTGCCGTTCGCCTGCTTTTTAACATTCCACATTTGAAGTAAGGGATTGGGATTCGATATATCAAATAAAGGAGTGTTCGTCTCATTCCTGGTCCATAATAAATCACTGCCAAGGGGTTTAAAATAGTAATTACCGTCAGCAAACGTATTCGTGTAATAATACATAGCCGCCTTATACCGTTCAATTGCATTTTCGAGTATAATAACAAGGCCATTGACCTCCGTAATTGACAATTGAGGATTGTATTGGGACTGCACATAAGTGATGCTATCGTTCAACCTGGCTTTGGCTGCTACCGGGAATTTACCGCCCACAATTGAGTCGCTCGTCTGTGTGGTGTCGCGTAGTTTTATTGCTTCAGCCAGCTTTTTAAAGTACGCGGAGTCCATGTCTGCTGCCGTAACAGGTTCTATTCTAAAGATCTGGTTTGGATTGTCCAGCCATTTGCTTAGGTCAATAGCAGCACCGTCTAATGTACTTGAGCCAGCTACGTCCAGCACTTTCCCGCTTTGCTTTCCCACAATATTGAACGTTCCGTTTTCCCTGTCTTTAATAAACCAAACCTGGGCTTCGTCGGCATCCGAGAAGGTGCGTTGTTCAATTGCTGCACCATCCGTTATTGCATTGCCCACTACATCCACGGCTTTTCCACTGCGCAAATTGATTATCTTATAATCCGTGCCGGATAAGGGGCTTATTATCCAATGCTGGTTACTTGAAAAAGAATACGTGTTTTGTGCCACCAATGCACCATCATCCATTGAACCATCTTTAACCTCCACTGCTTTACCGCTGTTTGTAGCTATAATGCGGTACAGGCCATCTAATTTTTGCGTTACGTAGGGCTCTTTAGTTGTACTGCCATCGGCAGTAGCATCAGCACTTGTGCCCGCAGCATTTACGGCACAAACCGTATAATAATACGTCTGCCCGTTCATAACATTTTTATCCAAAAAGCTGTTGCCCGAAAGGTTAGACGCAATTGTCGTGAAAGGTCCGCCTGCGGAGGTTGAGCGTTTCAGTGTATAGCTCTCTGCCCCAAAGGAAGAAAGCCACCGAACCTGCACCTGGTTATTTCCGCCGAATGCATAAACAGAATGTGGCGCTTGGGGTGTGGTAACCATTCCTCCCGCACCTCCCGTAACGCTTACATTGCTTAAGGTAGCCGTCATTGGAGTGCCGTCGGCGTTGGAGCAAACAGCTAAGCCAATATAGGTTTTGCCGGTAAAGCCCTCATACCGTCCCTGAACTTCCGTAGCCCAGCTTACGCCATCTGGCGAGTAGTACGTCGCGATCACATCTCCCACCCTGTCAATTTTAACCCAATAAGAATCCTGAGGGATCGTCCTTTCAGGTTTCTCCCAGTTAGAGCCGCCCCTCATCTCCGTCCATCCATGCATAAAACTTTGTGCCCGCTTTCCTGATTTAATGGCGATCCATGCCCGTTGTGCTGATGTAGCTGTCAGATCTGAACGGATCATTAGTCCTGCCCTTGCATTGAACGCAGTGCCGCCAACCGACTCCACTTTTGCGATGATAGAAAAGTTTCCGGTCACTTCCTTGTAAACGAAATGAAAACCATCGGCTGCATGTGTCAAAATTTCGGTCCCGCCTCCGGTTACTGTCCATACATTATTGCTGTAGGAACTGCTTCCTGCCGGAGAAGCGGTGCCAACGTCCAGATCGGTCAAGCCGCCTGTGCCCACTTTTCCAGGCTCAGGAACAATTTGGGTTTGCGCCGGAACAACAGCCGTAGAATTGTCCTCTGACTTGTAAAACCAGGTATATACAGGATCTAATCGTCTTGGTATGTCTGTAAGTCGCTTTGATATGTAAGCGGAATTTAACTTTTTCCGAACTATATAGGCTCCATGTAACAGGGTCAGGCCCCATCTGCCGCCATCCCAGGTCCCGGGTGGATCGGTTAAATAATACGCATCGGTAGTACCATAAGGTATGAACCCGATGGACTCACCTGAGTTTCTTCTGGCAAAATATTCTCCCAAAGCAAGCAGCCGGTTATCCAGTTCGGAATACAGGTCCAGGCCTTGCTTCCAGAACACTTCTGCGGCAAAAGCTATGGAGCTCCACATGCCATGAGAATGGCCCTGATCTCTTCCACTTTCACCATGTTCACCGCTGGGCAGGGTATTTTTAAATCCGGTGGAGCCAATATACCTCATCAGCTCAATTACATGTGCCACTTTTGCCGGATCATCGGAAAAGGCGGCGACTGCAGCTCCTGCCGCTATACTCAATGTGCCTTTATTGGCGGGGCCTAAAGCATAACCGGCGCAACCAGAAGCCTTCCAGTATACGTTATTAAAAAGCTTTTGTACATCTGCGGTATTGGCAGATGTCCAACCATTCCATGTTCCACGAAGGATGGAAGCAGCACCGCCCCAGGCATAGGCATAATCACCAAGGTCCAGGTTTGCTTCCTGCCCCCCAAATCCAGTCTGCTTATTTGCCCATGCCACTAAAATATCCCTTGCCTTTACAGCGTAGGCCTCATTACCTGTAAAATACCACATCAGAGACAGGTTAAATGAAGCGGACATATCGTTTCTCCACTGGTAAAGGTTATAATTGATATTCCGGGCAATCGAATCAAAAGGCCCCTGCATTTGGTAGGTCAATTGAGACTTGCCATCTGCGGCCAGGATATCGTAAGCCTGTTTCCACGGGTAATCACCGGCCTGCACATGCGCTTTCAAAATACTCAGGTCCGAACCGGAAAGAGGAATACCGGGATGTGTAAAGGTTTGCGACCGCACTGCCGTGCAAGCAGTGACCATCGACAAAAGAAGAATAAAAAAATAATGTTTTTTCATAAAGCAGTTAATTTGTTAGACCTGTATTGCTGTTCATTTTTTAATGATCTTTTCAGTTACAGTTTTGATCCCATTACTCACCTCCAGCAGGTATACGCCAGCAGGCAATTTATTCATGGCAAGCTTGTATTGATTGCCTGTTATTTTCACTTTGTAGATCGTTTTGCCCGAAACATCACATAATTTAAGTGTAGCTCCACTGGCAAAACCATTTTGCAATTGAAGCATTAACTGATTGGTGACCGGGTTGGGATACAGCAGTAAATCTTTGGTTGATAAAGGCGTTTGGGATTCAGCAATGCTTTCTGTTTTCCTTGCAGCAGATTCATTGCTTACCGGTACCAGCTTCCATTGTTTGTTGTAGGCACCATTCCATGTCCATTGTTGCACATTAGCGCCATCTGCTGTAGAACCGCTGGCTACTTCCAACACTTTACCACTGTGTACTGCCGTTATGCGAAAGTAGTTGCTGTCAGTGACCGTAAATGTGAGCTTCTGATTGTTGCCACCGGTATATTGCCAGATCTGAACATTTGCGTCATCGGCAGTAGAACCACTGGCAACATCCAGGTATTTTCCACTTTGCACTCCCACCATGTTGTACTGGCCACTGCCAATGTCAATTACATTCCATTGCTGATTGGTGCCATTAAGCCAGGTCCATTGATGAACATTTGCGCCATTGGCTGTTGATTTATTGGCTACATCCAATACCTTACCACTATTACGGTTGATGATGCGGTAAGTGCCGTTTGGGATAGCGCCGCTTGTTATGGTTACACTATCATAGGTGGCCGTGTTTAAACCGGAGCTGTTTGATGAAACGGCCAATCCAACGTAATAAGTGCCGGCCATCGATACCGTAACAGGAGCACCTACTGTGAACCATGTTCTTCCGTCTGTAGATTGATAAGCAGTTATCGTATTACCTGCTCTTTGAAGGCGAAACCAGCCAGGGGCACGGGTGTACGCATTACCTGTTTGAAAACCCATTGAACCACCTGCAGCGATGCGGCTTCCAAACCTTGCCTCACGAACGCCTCCGTCTCCTGCAGTCATACTGAACGCGATGGCATTGGAAGAAAGCGATTCGCGGATCATGATGCCCGTTTTTTGTGCACCACCGCCAACCCATGTATTTGCTGCAACACGCGCAGTGATCGTTGCATCACCAGTCACCGTTTTATACACATAACTTAACCCATCGGCGGTGCCACCAATTCCGGCGCCGGAACCGCTCACTACAAAAGTTCCATTGCTCACATTCGCATAACCGGCGGAGCCGGGAGTAGCAACCGTTCCAATGTCCTGCCAGGCCCAGCCAGCGGGCAATGCACCTGTAGCAGTTGGAGTTGCATTTACTTCTAAAGAATTACTACTCGTTCCCGCCTGATTGATGGCAGATACGACATAGTAATATTTGATGCCATTGGTTACACTTGTATCTTTATATAAAGGGTTAGTCCCCTTGTAAGTGGCGATCGTAGTATATGACCCGCCGCTTGTTGTTGAACGCCCTACATTATAGCCATTTGCTGTAGCAACAGGAAGCCATCTTAACCACACCCGTCGCACACTGCCTGTTGCTTTTAATCCAGAAGGTGCAGTTGGCGCAGGCGATGCGGGATATGGCGATGCAGCTGCATTGAGGGTATAACAGAGCGTACCGAATCCAAGATTATCATCATGCTCAAATCCTTCCGGCCGGTTCACTTCGGCCATGGCTTTTACATTGGGGGCGCTCAGGCCTTTGAGTACCACGTAGTGGTTGTAGATCATTTCCCAAATGGGACGTTGTAATCTTCCTCTGCCAAAAGAATTCTGCTCAGAAGCCCAATAGTTCTGCACATTATCACAGTTGTTGTAGGTAGTATAAGGAACATCTTTCCAAAGATTGTATTTGGCTGTATATTCAGCTCCTGCCAACAGGCGGTTATTGTCATAACCGTACATATCCTGTCCCTGGTTCCAGGCTATCTGGCAAAAGCTGGCGAGCATACCCACGCCCAACAGCGCATGCTCCTGATCGCGGCCTGTTTCCTGCCACTGACCCAAACCGCCCGGATGTATAAAAGGAATTGCGTTAGCAATATTACCGTTGCCTGCCCCGGATTTAAAATAAGTAATCGCTTCGTTGAACTTTGTTGTGTCGTCGCACAAAACACCAATGCCCAGGATAGCGGTCATATTACAGATATCCCAATTAGCCCAGTAGTGACTGATACAGGTATTGTTGTGACGGGTTAAAAAATCATGGCAGTTGGGATACAGATAAGTGGTCATCATGCTTTTGAATTGATTGAGGTCTGCTGATGACCAGTTAGGATAAAGACGTAGTACTTCCGCCGCCACTGCAAATTCATAGACCGCTATACCCATTAACCCGGGAATATCCTGACCACTCGGCACCTGGTTCACAGCATAGGCCCATGCGTTTAATATTTTCCGGGAGCATGCTGCATAAGAAGTATCGCCGGAGATGTACCAATGCAATGCATTGAGATAGGCGGCTACTGCATCGGCAGAGGCCCGTTGACGGCTGACGCCCATGTTGGCCTGCGCCGCTGCCGTGTACGTATTCTGTGCTTTTGGGTGAACAATCAATGCGTTCCAGCTATCGATCCAGGGATGCGCCCCTGCAGCCACTTGTGTTCTCATCCGGTCCAGATCGGTTTGCGTGTGCAAACCGCCGGGATGAACAAATGATTGTGCTGTTGCCGTAATACTGTAAAACAGCAACAGGAAAAATAACAGGTGTTTCATTTGATTGAGTTTTTGAACGTTATATTTTTTGCAAACTCGCCTGCTTTAATATTCGCCTCTTCAACGCTGTTGATCAGTTTTCCGTTGATTCGAAGGTTTTCGAACGTCACCTCCTGTACAAGGTGATCTTTGTCTAAACCATTGATGATAGACGGAGAATTATTAAAGCCATTATAACTTATGTTCTTGAAATAAATATTTTCCACGCCCCTGCCCGGCGCCGAATTGTATTTATCGAAGAACGCAACTGTTAATTGCAGCAACTTCCCCTCCTGGAAATTATCCACCCGGATATCTTCAAAGCGAACGTTGCGAACCAGGTTCTTGTCGGCTGCCTGAATGGCCATGCATCCCTCGGCAGACGGATCATCTTCATCGAGCTCGAGGATCTCGATGTTCTTAAACAATAAATTCTCGATTACATCCCCTGTTTTTTCTGTGTTCCCGTGAACGCCGATGTTGATGGTATGTGCTACATCGGCCCAAAGAGTAGAATTGGTAACCGAATAATTTTTAGCATCGCCATAAAACTCCCAGCGATGCCCGTACACGGCGATACAATCATCAGAGTTGCGCATGAACACGTCGTCAATGGCAACATCGCTGCAACTCATAAAATCGAGCCCGTCGCTCCAGGGATTGGCACTGAACGATTTCAAATTGCGGATGGTAATATGATCCGATCCCCCGGCAAAAATGGTATAGTGTTTTGGATCCACTACAATGATCCCATCTACCGTAACATTGCTCGAGTGCCTGATCTCTACGCCTCTTTGCGGCTGGTCTAAAATTCCCCGCCCAATGATGCGCACATTTTCCACTTTATCACACAGTAATTTCCCTCTCACAATAGCGCCTCCGGCTATGTAAACCGTTTTACCCGAGGGAATATTGAACGCATCACCGGGCAGGTCTTTCGGCAGGTGAACACCCGGGCCGAAATACACAATATTGGTATCGCCGGGATTGGGGAACGTTTCAATGGGATTGGCAAATACATGCAGGTTGTGCAATTTATCGCCATCGAACTCTATTGAAATTTTCCTGGGCCCGGTTAAAGTGAAAGTGATACTATTACCATTCAGGACCGGTTTTATTTCATAAGAAGCTGGACGGATCTTCACAGACTGCACATTGCCATTATTCTTTTGAACAAATACTTCCACTGCTCCTGAAAAATCAAAGTAAACCATTGAAGCATCCTGCGGTTTATCGAGATCGACTTTTACATTGTATTCATACAGGTCCTGCCATTCGCCGCCCGGCTTGCGCACTTTCACCGTATAGTCATCGTTGTGCATGGAGTAAACAACTGCCTGCGGTACAGGATAAGTGATCAATTGTTGTGCATTTGTTTTTAAAGCATAAAAACAAAGAAAAAAGATCAGGGATAGAAACTTTTGCATAAGTACACGAATCAAATGAATAGGTTTATTGTTTTGTTGCTGCCAACTGTCCTCTCACGATACCGTTGGGATACTTTTTTGTATTGATGGTAAAATAGTAGGCTCCTTCCAGGAAGTCTTTGTTTTCACTCATTGTAAAGCCATTGATACCTGCCAGGCCTAAATTGGCGCTCGCTGCGTTGTTGGTGCTTACAAAGGGAAGCAAACGCACCAGGGCGCCGTTTGCTGTTGTACTGGCAGGGCCATAAATGCTTACCGAAGTAATGGTGTCTTTGCTGGTCGTTCGCCACAGATCATTCCACGTTATGGTGAAGGTGAATATGTTCGATTGCGCATCATAAAAACCGGTGAATGTTCCGGTGGATGTAGTATCGATCGCCGGCACCAATTGCTTGCTGTTCGCGGTTGAAGTGATCGTATATTGGTCGCCGCTGATCCTATCCAGCTTTCCTCCCTTTGTACAGCCAATGACCATAAAGGTTACAATAATTATAGTTGCCCGTATTTTCATAAATGTTTTTTAAGTTGATGGATGGATCACTCAATACCCGGGGTTTTGTTGTAAAGCTGGGGATTTCGTGAGTTCACTTTGCGGTATAGGCCAGAAATACATGGCGTCGGTAAACACATGCTTTCTTATAACGATCACCCGGTACGAAAAACTTCCATTCGCGGCTCTTGTGATCTCCATTCCGTGTGTTTCCTTATTCTCCGTTTGCGGAGCGATCTTCCAGCGGCGTACATCCCAGAAGCGGTGCTCTTCAAAGGCCAGCTCTACCCGGCGCTCATGCCAAATGACTTCCCGCATTTCTTCTTTCGTCATACCTGCCTTCAAACCATACAATCCGTTTGCACCGGGATTGATCCCTGCACGGCTGCGGATCATCTTTAACCAGTCATATACTTCTGTGGTTGCACCGAAGTATTCATTCGTTGCCTCGGCTGCATTCAACAACACTTCTGCATAACGCATCACTACCCAGGGGCGGTACAGTTCGCCCACAGCGCCATTACACATCTTGTACCTGAAATAACCTGTTAACGTTCCTGCAGGGGTATAAATGCCGTCAAGACTGGCGCTGGTTGCCGCTGCATTCCCTGTTGGAATTACGCCTGTGTAGGTATTTACCGGCTGGTCGCCAAATGAGCCCAGGTTGCGAATGGAACCATTATAATTAACTGTATAAGTGAGCCGGGGATCCCTGTTCTTATACATATTATTGCCAACGCCGGGATAACCGGAAGCAGGATCCGTTATCCGTAGCCCGTTGATCATTTCAAATTCATCTACCAACTCCTGCGTTGGAAAATACTTTACGCCCTGCCAGCCATTCATGCCTCCTCTTGAAGTAGGATTGGCGCTGGCTTCAATATAAAAATTATTGGAAGTAACTGCAGGCTGCCAATACACGAGAATATGCTCCGGTTGAGGCGTGTTTTGCAAAAAAAGCGTATAAAGAGGTGTTGAAGATGCTGTATATAAGCTGTAAACACCCAGGTTAATCACCGCTTTTGCAGCATCTGAAGCCTGCTTCCAACGTTCGGGATCTGCACCGGGAAAGGTGAGTAAATGTTCAGGATCATCTGCTCTTGGCCCGCTATTGAACAGCGGACTGGCTGCGTATAAAAGCATCCGTGCTTTTACTGCTAGAGCTGATCCCTTCGTCACTCTCAACTGGTTTGCATCCCCCGAACGGTAAGATGCCGGAAGTGTTGCAGCGGCCGCATCCAGTTCATCGGTTAAATATTTTATACAGGTTTCAAATGAGCTTCGTGGCACGTTTATTTTTTCATTATCGGCAAATACCTGGTCGCCGATCAATGGTATGCCGCCATAATGTTTTAAGAGCGTGAAGAGATACCATGCCCTAAAAAACCGTACCTGCCCCGTCCAGTAATCTCTCGTTGCATTTGATACAGGAATGCTGTCTTTATTTTTCAAAAAGATATTCGCGGCCCGAACCATCCCGAAGGTGGTCGACCACAGACTTTTGTCGGCATTATTCGGGTTAATGCCGCCACTTGAGATCTTATACGTGTAAAAGCTAGGATCACTGATCGGTTCCGACTCATCGCAGGCAGCGTCTAATCCTGTATTGTTGAATCTTCTTGGATTAAAAGAGATCCCAAGATTGCTATAAAGATTATTAATCATTCCCAGTGACCTGGTGCTATCCTGAAAGACGGCCGCTTCATCGATAGCTGATAAGGTTTTCTGATCAAGAAAATCTTTCCTGCATGCGCTTATAAAACAGGTGGCTGTAACCAGCCCGGTCAATAAGATCGGCCAATATATTTTATGTAAGGTCATAAGTAATTTTTTGAATTAAAAGCCTAGTTGCAATCCAAGGTTGAAGTTTGCCGTATTGGGATAGGCCCCACCGGTGCCGTTTGCAATTTCAGCGTCCTGCTGAAACTTACCCATGTTCTGTATATTCACCAGGTTATACCCTGAAACATACACCCGCGCATTCTGAACTACCCTGGTACCCTTTAACCAACTGCCGGGGATCTGGTAAGCCAGGTCCAACGATCTTAACCTTACATACCAGGTATTGGCAAACCAGAAATCAGAAACCGTTTGCCACGATATATTGTTTACGTTAGTGTTCAAACCAATGCGTGGATAAGTGGCCGTAGCCGCAGTTGCGGGTGTCCAGCGCTCCAGGTTCCAGGGACGCAAATTGCCATTGAAAGCATCACCTGCGCCCTCTGCTGTTACCTGCACGGCATACCCATAAGAGCCTTGCAACAGCGCTCTCAATGTCAATCCTTTGTAGCCGATCGTAAATTCGGCGCCCAGAATAGTGCTTGGTATATTAGGTTTCGACAACCAGGTTTTATCGGCATCGGTGATTACGCCGTCGCCGTTCATATCGGCATATTTCAGGTCGCCGGGTTGTATGACACTCCATAGCGGAGCAGCAACGCCCTTGTTTACTTTTCCGTTCGCATCAAAATCATCAGGCTGGTAAAATCCAAGGCTATGATAGCCCATTACCAAACCCAGCCTGGTCCCCGTTCTTGCCTGGTAAGGATAATCCGGCGCCTCACTTATGTAAACTATGCGGTTTACAGCATAAGAAGCATTTGCGCTGATCGAATAATTGACCTTACCATTATTATTCCGGTAGGTGATCATTCCATCAAATCCTCTATTCTCTGATCTACCAATATTCTTATTGGGAAGAATCTGTCCAATTAACAGGGGAACACCACCCTGGGCTATCAACTGGTCATAACGGTAGTTATAAAAATAGCTGCCGCTTAATACAACCCTGCCCTGGAACATGTTTACCTCCAACCCCAGGTCTGTCTTTCTTTCTTTTTCCCAGGTAACATCAGGATTTACAAGGGACCCTTCCACGGTGGTATTGCCATAATAATTTGAACCTGTTGTTGCATATTGAATAACAGAGGTTATAGTGCTTGGATAGCTGGCGTCTGAGCCAACAAGGCCATAAGAACCCCTGATCTTGAACAGGTCGAAAAATGGAAACAGGTTTTTGAAAAAAGGTTCTTCCGACAGGTTGTATCCCCAGGAAACTGCCGGAAATATTCCATACCTGTTCTCTTTGCGGAACAGATCATTACCATTACGGGCAATCGTAACGCCAAAGAGGTATTTACGCTTGAAATCATAATCCAGCCGCGCAGTGGTACCCCGGTAGTTGACGGGAATATTTCCACCATTTATATAATTACGCTGATTTACCAGCAAAAGCCCGGTAACATGATGGCTGCCAAATGTGCGATCATAATTAAGCGATGCCTGAACAATAGTGGTAGAATTGAAGGCATTACTTTTAGATGCAACTGAATAGGGAAGCATACGGTATTGACCCGCGTCCCTTATTGCATAAGCGTTCGTAACCGGGTTATATTTATAAGCAGGCAAACCACTACGGTTAAGGTTGCGGCCATCATTGTTATTGCCGGCATAAGAAACATTTACTTTAGCAGACAGGCCTGCAGTTATAAAATCCATTTTTTGGTCGGCACCTGCGACAATGTTATAGTTGTTATTGAAATTTCTTATGTACCCGCCATTAGCCAATCTGAAAACCGGGTTAATGGCGCCGTTATTAGTTATGGCGCCGGCATGTGATGCATAGCCGTAACTGCCATCGGGATTTACTACCGGCATGGCATACGGGGCCATGTAACGAAATGCGCTCAATTCATAAAAAAGCCCGGCCGCTTCTACAGTGCCGCTGGGGTTGTTGACCGTTTCAAAGCGGCCATTGACATCAAACCGGATCTTTAACGTTTTTGTGGGGGTAATATCCAAATTTGAGCGATAATTGAAACGCCGGTAGAAATAATTGGTATTGACATAATCTCCAACCGGCTTGAAATCTTTTAAAATACCATTCGCAGAATAATAACCCAGGGACGTAAAATATTTCACAAAAGAATTGCCTCCATTTATATCTACATTATACCGCGATTGTGTAGATGTTCTGTTTAATAAAACATCTGTCCAGTTAACATTCGGATGACCATAAGGATCAGAGCCGTCTTTAAATTTTTGCAGATCGTCGGCCGTAAAAGGAAGCACAGGTACCTGCGACTGACCGTATGCATCATTTATGGTTGCCTCATTCCGAAGCAGGGCAGTGGTATACGAATCAAGAAAGGTCGGCATCCTGATCACTTTGTTAATGCCGTTCTCAGCCGTGACATTGATCCGCGGTTTTCCGATACGCCCCCTGATAGTGGTAATAACCAAAACACCGTTGGCGCCTTTTAATCCGTAAATAGACGTGGTAGCCGCATCTTTCAGAATGGAGACGGATTCTACTTCATTTACGTTTAACTGTGAAAGCTGGGTGTAATCGTACTCGATGTCATCTACAATGATCAGCGGTTTGTTATCTGTGCCATTGATAGAGTTAACCCCTCTGATAAAAAAATCGGCAGCGTCAGATCCCGGCTGACCACTTCTTTGCTGGCTGAAAAAACCGGGCAAACGGCCAACTAGCGTATTTTGAATATTTGCAGTAGGCACCGTCCTGATCTCTTCACCCTTTACCGAGCTAACAGCCCCGGTACTCGTGATCCTTTTTTGACGCCCATAACCAATTACTATCACGTCTTCCAATCCCTTTACATCGCGCACCAGGCGAACCAACATGGGAGCCCCTGAAACCACAGCAACAGTTTGAGGCTGGTAACCGACGTTTGCGATCACCAGTTTCTTGCCACTGCCGGCCTTTAACGAGATAACAAAATTCCCCTGTTCATCAGCAATGCTTGCATACTTTTCATTGCCGAGTTCTGAAATAGTAGCTCCGCTTATCGCCTCATTTTTATCATTTACTATTCGGCCTTTTATAGTCAGGCGTTGAGACCATACAGCGGTTGATAGCAGCGAAAACCACATCAATATGAATAATTTTATTTTCATTTTATGTCGTTTATTAGGTCAAAAAGATTCAATACCAGGGGTTTTGTTCGAGCCCCTGATTTACCTGCGTTTCTTTTATGGCGATGGGTAATAAATACATGGCATCTGTGAAATAAGGAGTGGTAACATTCTTCGGAGAATAGTTGAATGTACCATTCGCATTTTTGGTAATGGTTACCCCGTGCAGTGTAGTTCCGTAAACCGTTTTCGCAATCTTCCACCTGCGGATGTCCCAAAATCGTTGTTCTTCAAATGCCAGCTCGATGCGGCGTTCGTTCCTCACCACATCGCGCATCTGGTCTTTCGACAAGCCCAAAGGCAGCGCATAGGGTGAAAGACCGGCCCGCTGGCGAATTTTCTCAACAGCCGCATATACAGAAGCATCAGGTCCGGAATATTCATTCTTTGCCTCGGCATACATTAAAAGGATGTCGGCATACCTGATGATACTCCATGGCGGAATAAAGCCACCGTCCCGGACAAAAGTGGTTGTATAATTGGCGCTGCTGCTATCGTTTGCGCAAAACTTTTTGGCGTAATAGCCTGTTTGTGTTTGCACAGGAGCAAGTGTAGCATCATTCGGTTTGTCTTTGCCTCCTTCAAAAGTTTCTATCGGTCTTTGCAGCCATTTAGCGCCATTATAAAATACCGTTTGCTCTAAACGGGGATCACGGCCGGCATAAGGGTTCGCTGGATTGTAACCGGAAGAAGGATCGGTTATTGCCTTCCCGTTTTTCATTGGAAAGGCGTCGACAAATTCCTGTGTTGGGCTTACCCGGCCTTCACTATTGCGATTTGCCGGCTTGTATCCGGGCGGGGACATGTAATAGGCATATCCATTATCGTTACGGGGATCACTCATCCTGAAAAAAATGTGTTCTTTGTTCGCCCGCTGCAATACCAGGGTGTAACGATTAGGCTCCAGATCATAAATGCCCAGGTCCATCACCGCTTTCGCTGCATCGGCGGCCACTTTCCATCTTTCTGCACTGTAAGAAGGGTAACCTGTATAGGGCTTATCGGGGGTTGATGAAGGATTGAACAAGGGACTTGCGGCCAGCAGCAACACCTTGGCCTTAATGGCCAACACAATACTTTTACGCATTCTTCCGAAGTCGGCATCGGTTGTTCTGCTGCTAAGGGAAACATCGGGACGAAGGCTGTCTTTAGCCATATCCAATTCCGAGACAATGTAATTGACGCACTCTTCAAAGCTGTTGCGTTTTACATTCAATAATTCAGGATCATTGGGCTCGTACACTTTATCACCTACCAGGGGAACACCACCATACCGCCTGATGAGTTCGTAATAAAAATAAGCCCTGAGCGCACGGGCCTCGTTGGTGAGCCATATTTTACGGGATGAATCGGCCCAGGGAACCCGCTGATAATTGTTTAAATAAATGTTCACTGCCCTTATGGCACTGTAACTATTACCCCAGTTATCATCAAATGGTGCAACAGGACTGTATCCGCCACGAATAACATTCCATCCCTCATTTCCGTCGCCACTGGGAACGGCATCATCTGAAAAACATTCCAATGGCACCAGGGAAGTGTTGGTCCTTGGCGAGCTATTGAAAGCCCAACTGGAACTGCCCAGCATCCGGTTATACCCGGTAGGAATTTTCCCATATATATTTCCGACCCACCAAAATGCCTGGGCGCCTGTAGGGTCATTCTCATCGAAGATATAGTCTATAGTAAACAGCTCTAGCGGTTTGTCTTCAAAAGCTTTTTTACAGGATGATAGGGTAAAAATGACGGCAGTTAAGCTAATACCTAGCCAGCCAAAATGCTTTTTCATATAACAATACGTTATCGGTTAAAATTTAATGTTGATACCGAAATTGACAATCTTCATTACAGGATAAGCGGCGCCCCAGGCCTCCGGGTCCAGGTCTTTTCTCACGTCATAAATTTCTGCCCAGGTAAGCAGGTTCAGTCCGTTGGCAAATAAGCGTACCGAAGGAAGGCCAATTTTGCGGAATAATTTTTCGGGGAAGGTATAGCCCATCTCTACGTTTTTGAGGCGCACAAAATCATTATTCTTCAACCAAAAGGAAGAGGTCTGGGTATTATTTGTGTTGTTACCCAACCACAACCTTGGTTGTTGTGCTGTTGCTGCCGTAGCCGCTGTAAACCGGCCCAGGTTATACTCATAGGCATTGTTTTGTCCGCCGTTCCCAAAGCCGTTCATAAAATCGCCATTTAAATAACTCTGGCGGTTAAACGTACCCTGAACAAGCAGGGAAAGATCAAAACCTTTAAAACTGAAACCGGTATTGAGGCCATAATAGATGGTAGGCTTTTGATTGCCAATAGGGCCCTGGTCGTCAATCGTGATCTGGCCATCGCCATTGCGATCAAGATAACGGATGTCGCCCGGCCTTAGCGAAGACCTGGGAGATGAAGGCAGCACTGCAGTAGAAGCATCGTTAATTTCATCGTACGATCTAAACAGGCCAATGGCGGTATAACCATATTGCAGTCCCACAGGCTTTCCGGTCGTTACCTGGTAATCGTAATTTTTGGGCAGTTCTGCATTGTAAACCACTTTCGATTGAACCAGCGAGAAATTACCTGAAGCGAACCAGGTAAATTTCTTTATGCTTTGTTGCCAGGTTACGGAAATATCTGTGCCCCAATAGTTGAACCGCTGATAGTTTTTATTCGGATAGCCTGCGCCAAATATCGCAGTTGTCAGGGTAGGTGCAGCAACAAGATCATAGAACTTATTGAAGAAATAGTCGGCAGTAATCGTCAATTTGTTGTTCCAAAGACCAAGATCAATTCCGGCATCGAACTTTTTTGCTTTTTCAGGAACAAGACCTGTATTGGCAATAGCGTTTTCTCCAGAAGCCTTGTCAAGTGAAGAGCCGGAGCCAAACCAATAGCCATTGGCGTTAAAATAGGTTTGTATATATGTAAAATACCCTGCATTTGCCTGACCGGTCAACCCATAGTTTGCTCTTAGTTTCGCATTGCTGATAAAAGGAAGGTTGCGGCTGATGAATGCTTCCTTATGCAGGTTCCAGGCAATTCCTCCGGCCCAGTAAGTTGCCCGGCGTTTTGATGGTTCAAGCCAGTTGTATCCGCCATAGCTAACAGCGCCTTCCCCTATATATTTTTCATTAAAACAATAATTCAATTTACCTGAGTAAGCCGTATATACTTCCGGAAGATTAGTGGTACTGAATGCCAGTTTGTTTTGCTGGTTGGCAACCGTAAGAACGGAAATGGCATGCTTTTTAAACGTTCTGTCATAACCAAGCGATCCTTCCAGATACACAATTCGATACCTGTCATTTGGGTTTCCCGAAGTTGTTTGCTCGGTCGTACCCCCATACTTGGTGTACCCGTTATTCAGGTACTGGTAAACTTCAAAATTTTTAGACCGTGTAGTGGTATAATAAACAGTATTGTTGTTGGAAGCTTTTGCTTTCAGCAAAAGACCTTTTGTAAGCACATCCAGTTTTTGAGTGATCTCCAGATCAACCGCAATATCTCTTACATCCTGAAATTGATATCCCCGGGCAACGGCCTGCCCCCAGATATTGGCATTGCCCTGGTATTTATCGCTGCCTCCAAATGTGCCATCAGGATTGAAAACGGGATAAGCAAGTGCCGGGGTATTTAATAATGACGAAAAAATACCTGACACTCCCCCACCCGGTTGGTTGTAACGTTGAAAACGACCGAAGATGTTCAACTGCGTAAAGGTTACAGGTGTTACATCAACCCCTACATTCGAGCGCAAAGCATACCGGTCTAATTGAGCGTTTGTATTGTATTTATTATTATCACTGGTTTTAATGATCCCTTTTTCTTTCATATTGTCCAGGTCAACAAAATACCTGAACCCTTTTCCACTGCCCTGGATATTTAAATTATAGCGTTGCATTCCGGCCCTGTTCTTCAAAACTGTATTGTACCAATCCACATCAGGGTAGGTGTATGGATCCGTATGATTTTGGTATGCATCGATCTGTGCGGGTGTATATTGAGGAATGACCGGCGTTGTTCCGGCATCGTTTTGTTTGGCCTCATTATACAGGGTTGCATATTGCCAGGCAGCTACAGGTTTGGGGAGAGCTGTCGGTGTTTCAAAACCCGATTGCGCAGTAAATGAAATGCGGGGTTTACCTACATCCCCTTTTTTTGTTCTGATGGAGATAACTCCGTAGGAGGAACGCTGCCCCAGCATCACTGTCGAAAGCGCGTCTTTTAATACGCTTATAGATTCTATCTGTTCCGGGTCAATGGACTGGTAGCCCCTTTCAACCCCATCGATCAAAATGATCTGCGCTCTTGCCCCCCGGATATTGAAGCTCATTCCGTTACCGTCAAGGCCAGGTCCGCCGCTGCTGAAAGTGATATTCAAACCAGGGATGCGGCCCGGTAAAGCCTGTAAAAATTGAGGACTCGGCGTAGTGGTCAACTGGTTGGTATAAACTGTTGCAACCGATTGAACCAACCTGTTTTTTGCCTGTTCTCCATAAAGGATTGGAACAGTTGTAACCGTTTTTGAGATCTCGATAACAGTATCCGGTTTGGGATCGGGCTTTGTTAAATCGGTAACCTGTGCCCTGGCAGAAGAAAATACAAGCAGCATAGCAGTCGTGAAAACCAGGTTAGCCTTAAAGCAGGCTTGCCGCTCAAAACCGGAACATGACAATGTTCCAGCAGTTAGTTTTTTTTTCATAATGGCAATTTTTAACGACAAAAAAATCCCTGTCAGGGCAAAAACCGCTTTTACCCTGGCATCTATAATTGAAATTTTGGTTTTGGTTTAAACGTAAAGCTAGCAGTGTAAAAGCAATTTTTGGGGGAATTCGGGAGGGGGGTAAACTCCCAAAAAGGGGGGTGGAAACGCCAAATGTTAATGGGCTAATTAGCTAATGTGCTAATGTGCTGACGTACTTAATCCCCGGGATTGAGTGATTCCTTATCTATAGTGTACTGCTTGCCATGTACTTTGCGGTACTTTTTTACATAATCGGAAGGGTTCATGCCGAAAAGCTTGTTGAATTGCTCCCGGAAGTATTTAATATCCCTTATACCTACGGTGTAGGCGGTTTCCTTGATACTGTAGTCTGTATTTATAAATAGCTCGGCAGCTTTACGAAGGCGGATGGACCTGATAAAAATATTTACGGGCTGGCCGGAGATTGATTTTATTTTACGGAGCAGGTTGGAATGGCTCATGCCCATTTCGTTGAGTAAAGTTTGAACACTAAAGTTCTTGTCCTCTAAATGCTTTTCAACAATGGCAATGCATTTGTCCAAAAACTCCCTGTATTCTGAAGAAACCTTGAACTCGTTCTTATTGAGGGTTATTTCATTATAAAAATATTTTTGAACCGTATTGCGATTCTTTAAAAGAGTAACAACCCGTGCAAGCAACAGTTTACTGTCAAAAGGTTTTACAATATAATCATCCGCACCACCCTCCACGCCCTGTAGCCTGAGTTCATCGGAGGTGGCGCCGGTGAGCAGGATAACGGGGATATGGCTTAGCTGTTCGTTTTCTTTAACAGCCTTGCAAAGCCCGATCCCGCTCATCTCCTTCATGTGAATGTCGGAGATAATGAGGTCTGGCAAATATTTTTGGGCCATAGCCAAACCGGCTTCCCCGTTTTCTGCCTGATATATTATATATATGTCTTTAAACAAGCGAACAAGGTATTGCCTGATAGATTCATCATCATCTATTATGAGAATAGATTGCTTTTCAGAAACCAGTTCCGTCAGGGGTTCTTCGCCTGTATTATTTTCACCGTTCTCCCCCTCTTCTTTCAGCGCTTCGAGCAATTGAGGGGCAGGGGCAGTTGCTGTCTCTGAAACAATTACATCCGCACCAAAATGGGCCCTGCCTTTCTGAAGTAGTAAGGTAAAAGTTGTCCCCTGCCCTTCTTCACTTTGGTACGTGATCGTTCCACCGTGCAGCTCGGTAAAGTTTTTTACCAGGAAGAGCCCAATGCCAAAACCTGCCCTGGAACTTGTTTTGGTTCTTTCGGCTTTATAAAATTTATCAAAAAGTTTTTCCCCGGTTTCAGCCGGTATGCCGGCGCCATTGTCTTCCACTTTGATGGCAACATCTTCCGGTCCTTCTGCAATGGAAAACCTGATGCAGCCTTCGGCAGATGTATACTTCAATGCATTGGAAAGCAGGTTATATAAAATGATCTCCAGCTTTTCCCGGTCTGCATAGATCGCTACATTCTTATTGGCGCAATCAAAAATATAATCGATGCGCTGTGCTTTTGCCTGTTGAATAAAACACAGGTACACTTCGTATGCCAGATCGTGCAAATTGAGCCTGGATGGCTTTATTTTATCTAAACCGCTCTCCGCCTTCCTGAATAAAAGTAATTGGTCAACAAGACTGAGCATTCGCCTTGCATTGCGGTAAACAATGTTCAACCCGGCCTTATCTTTTTGTTCATTGGAATTTTTCTCCAACAGCTCTTTGACCGGATTAATAATTAATGTTAGCGGTGTTCTGAATTCATGAGAGATATTGGTGAAGAATGAGATCTTCTTTTCGTTGATCTCCCTTTCTTTTTCATTCAGGATCCTTTCTTTCTCCAATTCGGCATGTTCTCTCTCCCTTTCCGCTCTCTCCTTTTCCAGTTCCGCTTTCTCTACCGCTAATTCGGCAAGGCTTCTTTCTTTTTCAGCGCGTTCGTTTTCTGCGTTAAGCTTTGCAATCTTTATTTCATATTGCAGCCTGGTTTGTTTTGACCGGTATTGCAGGTAAAAATAAACGGCTGCGCCAATCATCACCGCATACATCAAATATGCCCACCAGGTCCTGAACCAGGGAGGCAGCACAATAATTTTGATCTGCACCTCGTCCTTATTCCATTGCCCTTCCGCATTGGTATTTTTAACCCGGAAGGTGTAGGAGCCTTCGGAAAGGTGGCTATAAACTACTTTTCTTGTATTGCCGCAATAGTTCCAGTCTTTATCCGAACCCTGCATGCAATAAGCATATTCAATTTTATCAGGCGCTGAATATTCCAACGCGGCAAACTCAAATGAAAGAACGGCTTTATTGTAAGGGATCCTGATGAGCTCTATACGATTGGATTTGGTTTGAACCTGAAGCTCAGCGTCCTTTTCAAGAGAAGTGTTGGCGACTTGCACATCCGTTAAGAAAATTTTTGGATTGCCGCCGGCCTCAGTAATATTTTCCGGACAGAATAAAGTAACCCCTTTAATACCACCGAAAGCAAACTCGCCGGACCGTAATTTTAATGCCGCATGATAATTAAACTGGTTGCCCTGCAATCCATCGCCCTTATAATAGTTCTTGAATGTTTTGTTCTTAAGATTGAATTTGGCAATGCCGTTAAAAGTGCTCATCCACAAATTGCCTTTTTCATCTTCGAGAATGGTCAATATGGAATTGCTGCAAAGGCCTTCATCTGTAGTATACCGGGTAATGATCTTTCCCTGCTTTCTGTCAAAGAGGATCAATCCCCCTCCTTCGGTACCTACCCAAAAATTACCCGAGCGGTCTTCCATTATAGCACTAACCGGTTTACCAATCGTATAAAAAACATGCTTTTTGCCGGCTTTATCAATTTGAACCAGGTGGTTCATGCCCCCTCCCCAAAAAACATGGTTCCTGTCTTCCCTCAACACATACAGATCCTTAAGCCTGTTATCAAACAATTCAAAAACCTTTTTCTGCATGTTCAATTTGAACAGGCCGTATTGCTGGGTACTTAGCCAGAAATTCCTCTCCTCATCTTCCAGCAGGTTCGGTCCTATAGGATGTAAAGCAAGTGCCGGGTTACCAGGGTCAACACAGCTATAGTGTTCAAACTTCCCGTTGTTAAACCGGTTTACTCCTCCGCGATAAGTGGTTATCCAGATATTGTTTTGAAGATCTGATTGAATGTCGGTAACGAAATTGTCGCTTAATGAAAATGGGTCCCTGCTTTCGTGGCGATAATTGGTAAAAGAGTTCAATTTTCTGTTCCAGATACTCAGGCCGCCACCATCCGTGCCAATCCATAAATCATTGTCGGGTGCTTCGTAAAACGATAAAATATGATTGTTGACAAGCGTATTGGTTGTGGCAGGATTGGAAACGATATTTTGAAAACGCTCCTTGCTGGGATCGATGATATTGATGCCGCCTCTTAAAGTGCCGATCCATTTTCTTGATTGCCTGTCGATCCAAATAGAATAGACGGCATTGCTCGATAAAGAATTGGGTTCTCTTGTATTTGATAAAAATTGTGCTTCATCGGTTGCTGTATTCAGGATAATAACACCACCGCCATTTGTTGCAATCCACAATTCATTTTTTTTACCTACGGTGATCCCTGCAACAGTATTGTAGTTTAATTTTTTATTCGCTTCATTATACACTTTGTCGAAGGCGTTGGAAGCGATGTTATACCGGAACAAACCATCATTCGATCCCAGCCATAAATAACCATTCGCCGCTTCAATACAACTGGCCGACTTGACGGTTTCGTTTACAAGTGTTGCTTTATTGGTTTTATACTCATAAACATACAAACCTTTATCAGCCACAAAGAACCAAACTTTTTTATCGTTGCCTACTTTTACTGTAGTAACATTATGAGCAGACCTGGCATCATGCTCTAATGGTATTGAGTAAGCGACCCTTTCGTCTTTTTGGAAAAAAAGCAAGCCTTTATCGGCTGTAGCAACAAACATATTGCCCTGCGGGTCTGCTTCTATATCGTTGATGACCGAGCTTAGCTGTTCTACTTTTTTTTCAGGGGTATAATAATAAAGAAAGGAAAAGTTGTCGGCGAGATTTTGGTAAACACATGCTCCCTGCCTGGTGCCTATCCATAAATTTCCATTGGCATCTTCACTGATGGTGTTGATCCAGTTGTTAATGAGCGAGCGGTTGTTCTTAAAATTATTTCTGAAGATCTTGAATTCATATCCATCATAGCGGTTCAGTCCGTCGTAGGTGCCAAACCACATAAAACCATTTTTGTCCTGGTAAATGCATCTTACAAAATTGTTCGACAGGCCCTGATCGATCCCGAGATAAGTACTCACCGGATAGCCGGCAAAAGAGGTATACGAGGCAAGAAATAAAAAGAACCCCACACAGCAGGCAAGCATTTGAAAAAACCTTTTTATATGAAAGCAGTTGGCAATCAAGTCGTTGAGTTTGAAGGCCTCTTTTTGGCACGAAGTATTCTTGTTATAATGGATTGTTATTGCAATAAGCAAACCTTTAAATTTAGTAAAACGTGTCTGAGGTTGGGCTTAGCGATAACTGTATGCTTTTTATTTCAAACGAACTATAACTTTATTTCCAATATAGCTGATCTGCTTTTTTATTTTGTTGCTTTCTAAACCTCTTCCATTCGATTCACTTACAAGAACTATTTGAAAAATCCGGTTATTTATGGATCCTGGGTAACTTCCCTGTCTTTTTGATATTGTCAGTGTCTGGCTTTTATCATTCCATGCGAAAGGTATTACTGTATAGTTCCCTTTTTCGTAGTTGTAATTATCACCTTCATCTTCATACAGCTCAAATGTTCCATCAGCTCCTTTGTATATACGAATTTCAATAGTATCCGCAGGCAACTGGTTAGTAAACTGAACAGGCTTACCTAAAGGAACTATTGATCCGGCCTTAACAAATAATGGACTTTTGTCTATAGGTGCAGCAACTTTTATTGCTTTACCTCCGGGGTAACGCTTGCCGGTCCAAAAGTTGAACCACGCATTGGATTTAGGCAGATATACATTCCATTCAGCAATACCGGGTTTAGTAACAGGTGCTATCAAAAATGCTTTTCCGAACATAAATTCATACTGCTGATTGAGCGCTGTTGTGTCACCATTAAAATCCATCACCAATGGCCGCATAATCGTAGAACCTTTGCGAGAAACCTGCCAGGCTTCGGAATATATGTAGGGCAATAACCGATAGCGCAAATTCAAGGCCTTTCTCATATTGCTTTCAACTACTTCTCCAAACTTCCAGGGCTCTGTCTCCGTTTTATATCCATGAATCCGGAATATTGGATTTAACGCTCCCCATTGGAACCAGCGGGTTAACAGGTCGTGATAACTGGTATCGGTGTATTGCGTTTTTTCAGGGCGAAAAAAACCACCGATATCTGTTGTCCAATAAGGAAAGCCCGTGATCGTATAGTTCAACCCGGCCACAATCTGCCGTTTGTAGGCATCCCAATCACTCCCAATGTCACCCGACCAGTTGATGATCCCATACCGCTGTTGGCCAGGAAAGGCTGAACGAGTTAAAATACACACTCTTTTATCAGCGGTTATGTCGCGTTGCCCTTCATAGATTGCTTTACTTACAAACAAAGGGTATGTAAGCCGGTAAAAATCTCCCAACCCCAAATAAGTCTTTTTACCTTTTAATGCGTCGTTCTCCGGCTCCACCGCATCCATCCACCAGGAGTCTACCCCTTGGGAAAACAGGTTCTGGTTCACCGTATTCCAATGTTTTATACGTGCCCTGGGATTTAACATATCAATCCAACCACTACCAGGGAGATAGAGGTTCTCATCTACATACCTCTTCCCGATCGAAGAGGACTTATCGATGTTCTCCCAAACCGATATATTGAAATGAGCATTAAGGTCATGGAGTTCCTTTATGAATTTTGCCGGTTCAGAATAATTGGTTTCATCAAACTTTGGTACGCCCCAACCATACTTGCCCCAATATTGCCAATCCTGTACAATCACGTCCATGGGCAGTTGTCTTTTCCGGAATTCCTTTACAGTTTGCACCAGATGATCACCTGATGTGTAACGTTCGCGGCATTGCCAAAACCCATACGCCCAAAGTGGTAGCATTGGCACCTGCCCCGATAGTTTGCGGTAAGTACTGATCACACTATCAGCAGTAGTTCCGTAAAAAACGATGTAATCAAGCAGTTTGGCATTAGGAGAACGAAAGCTTGTGAGGTTGTCAATTTTCTTCCAGGAGATCTTAGGCTCATTGTCGTCTTTACAAATAACCTGTATCGAGTGTGTCCCTTCATTTAAATATATTTTTGTGCTCACAGTGGGCGGCAACCACAGGTTTGTTTGGTCAATACAGGGTTTGCCATCTACAACTACAAAATGGCGATTACCCATGCCGCCAAGATCAAGCATAACGGCATATTCTCCCGGCTCTGTTACAGAAAAAATTCCTTTATATGCTGCCTGGCTTTGCTGTACCTTTTGAGTTCCGGCATCAGTAGTCACTTCTATCATGCTGCTGTTATCAGAGGCACCCGCTTGTTTTGTAAGATTTACATAATTATCCGCAGGGTTAAAATCTGTTAGTCCGTATTGATGCCAAAGCAACCCGTAACCTTTGCTGGAATAAATAAACGGGATTGAGATCTGGGTATTTACCTGCGTAAGGCAACGTGTAACACCTCTCAGGTTAAAATGCCCATCCTGAAACTGGCCTAATCCATAAATGTATTCATCGGCAGGTGACTCAAAGCTTTGTTCAGCATTATAACAAGGCTCACCTGATACAGTCCCGGGTATAAGTTTCCGGGTACCGGCTTTTTCTGTAAGGAACACCCTTCCCTGCTTATCGGAATAAATCAGGTTTCCTGTTTTCTTATCCACCGTAATAATAATTTGCTTAGTGTTTATTTTAATGCTTGATGGCGTTTCAAAAAGCTCATATTTTGTATCGGGATGACCAGCAACTAACACCAGTTCTTCCAGGGAATCGCTTGCCTCCTTGTAAAATTTTACCCTTACCGCGTTTTCCGTTAGCGGTTGAATACTCAGTGTACCACCCTGTAAATTAATGCTAACCCGATTTGCTAACTTTTCAAAGCCTTGTATGGTTTGCGCGAAACAAAAGACCGGAAGTACAATTACTATCAGTGGAAAAACAAACTTCATTTCTTATTAATATAGGTCAAACAATGTTAGAGTTTATATAACCAAGGTACTGATAATCAAAATTAACTCACTGCTTATTCAGCAAATGTTACAAAAAAGACTTTGATTTATATAAATCCGACTATTTGTGCACACGTTTGCCCGCCTTCCGGGCAATACAAGCGTTGATCGTATGCTGTAAAGCTAAAGTGTACCGGCTGAAACATGGTATCAGATTTTTTCAATGCAGGGTGGGAAATGTTGCGTATATGGCTAATTAATTGAATTTTTCAACACCTTTCACATTCATCTTTAACGCAGTGAACTTGTCCACTGGTCCTGTAATAAATAAGATCCTATTATTACTACCACCAAAAACATTGTTGGTAGCACCGCCGCCTGTAGGAATGTTGAATATCCTGGTTCCCTTTGGATCAAAAGCAGTTACTCCATATGAGTTGCTTATATAAATATTCCCCCGTTCATCCATCGACATACCATCGCCGCCCATGTCGATAAACTTTCGCATGTTAGCAAGGGTTCCGTTAGGTTTAATATCAAAAACCCAGGTACCGGCAGTATTGATATCGGGCGCCCATTTGTTTACATACAGCTTTTTCCCATCAGGCGTTCCTACAACACCGTTTGGCCAACCATCAGCGTCCCAGCCCATTGCTTCGGTTGTTACCCTTACCAGGTTATGGCTGCCGCGAGCCAGATAATAAACATAACCGCCTTTGCCACTTGTTGCCTGTTCAGAATGAGTAGGCGGCCATGCCTGTTGACGAGGATCGCTGGCCTGCCAATAATCTCTTGGGAATATGGGATCAGTAATATACATACCGCCACTTTGGGGATTGATCCATACATCGTTTGGTCCATTTAGTAATTTGCCATTGTAATTATTTACCAGAACAGTGTGACTTCCATTCGAAGCTATTTTCCATAGTTCGCCATGCATGTCGGCACAGGTAATGAGATTTCCATCTCTGTCAAATGCCATTCCGTTCGAACGGCCTGTTCCGGTTAAAAATGGGGTGATCATGCCTGTGTTTGATGACCATTTATAGATCTTGTCATTAGGCTGATCAGTAAAAAAAATATTGCCGTGTTTATCAACAGCAGGACCTTCGGTGAAACTGAAACCTTCACCTAATACTTTCAATTGGGCGTTTGGAGCAACCAAACAGGTGGGATCAAAAATACTTGTGTCAGCCGGCTGACATCCGCAGGCAGCGGCGTTAGATTCTACATGGGCGCCCTTGAGCACCAGCTCTGAATCCTGCACTTTGTTTTTTGAACATGAATAAAATGTGAAGTAACATAGCACTCCTGGTAAAAGGAGCAGTACCTTTTTTTTCATAGCAAGCAATTTTAGTTTCTGCAAAGTAGTGTAACCTGCTAAAAAAAACTTCCAATAAAAAACAATGAAGAATAATAAACAAGCCGGGAGCCGTATAATCAGAACTGTATACTACACCCCAATCGAGTCCTGACAGTTAAAGACGCAACAAACCCGCCGCGACGAAGCATCATAACTTCCAAAGAATAGGCCCTGTCGACAACAACATACCTGGTTTCAAGATCTTTATCATGTTTTCCATCGGCTATCAGCAATAGCTTATATTTTGTACCTGCCGGGAAAAAGTCAAGCTTTATATTTTTCCTTTTTTCTTCGGGCTGCCCATTAATGGCGCCAATGTACCAGCAATCACCTTTACGACGGGCCAGTTATATCTTTCGATATCCGCTTAAATTTCCGATTCATAACTATTTATTTCGATTATAGTGTCCGTATGAGCTGGTTTTATTCTTATTACAAAAAAGATCAGGCAGATCAGCGAACCTGATCTGCCTGATCCCATATAGCAACTATTTCATTTTAACGACCTTGAATGATTTTAACCAGTTCGTTCCCTGCACCTGCACTATATACATGCCCGGTTGCAAAGAAGCTCCTATTGAAATTACGTTTGAGATGGCAGCACGTTGAATAGTTTCAACCTGTTTACCCAACACATCAAATATCACAATACGTTCTACCTCGTCACTATTATCAATTACCATATTCAACCTCGATGTAAATGGATTGGGATATACCAGCAACCGGTTGTTCATTTGCATGGTTGATAAAGTATCCGGCAATGTTGCTATTCGTCCGGTTCCAACGGTGGATACCCCCCATTGACTCGTCCTACTATAACTATACAGGTTTTTAAATAATCCTG
>NZ_JCAPSW010000023.1:0-130137 GCF_059587045.1 Niastella sp. sgz303648
ATACAATTTTTGTTTTATTGTATAGTTATATTAGGACGGGTCAACCTGACCTACAGACGAAGCTTTATTATCCGTATTCATAACATAACCGGTAATGCGCTTAAAGAATTCTTTAATAACTATACCCAAACAGGCTATGAGCGAATTCGCTTTAGCTATGCCTATAACATAACCGGTAACGCTAACAAGTAATTTTGTAAGGCCCGCAACAAAACAGAAGATGGCCTCAACAAATTTGTTTTTTTCAATTTCAAATTAGAAACGGGCATTTCATTTTTAAAATTGGAAATTTTACATCAAAATGAGGACGTCACCTTTCCTAATGAATGTATCACAAACCATATAATGGCCTTTGAAGTACTTATTACTTGAATTTTAGGATACAAAATCGCTAAAACAACTTTACAATGACCGTTACAATTTTAAAAAGTGGTTGTAACCGGTTTGATGGAGAGCATCAGCTTGTTTTCGATGGCTATTGCGTAAAATGTTATGCCCATAAAAGTTTTGCTTTTTGCATTTTCAAATTGTCAATGGCCATAACATGTTTTGCAATCCTGAATTTCAAATTTGAAACGGGAATTTCATTTTTGAAATTTGAAATTTTAAATCAAAATGGGCGCTGTTATAATCTACAAAGAGTGTGCATCAACTGCGTCACAATATTTATGTTGTACAAAAAATAACCATCAGGAAAACAGGCATTTTACACTGTACTCTTGATTAATCAGATCGCTTATAATATATTTACCGCTATTTTGCCCTAATAAAACCAGCAGACATTGAAAAACTATTCACGTTGTTCTTCGTTCCGGTCTTTCGCATTCATTAGCCTTTTATTTTTTCTTCATACAGCGGTAAATGCCCAAACATCAGTTACTGAATTAAAGCTGAAAGGAAAAGTAAAATTTCGTGCCCAAAAACAATATTTTGGCACCTATATCAATGGCAGATTTACCGGCAACCCTGCCACCGAAACCTTCGACAGAATTTATTTTGATACCGCCGGAAATGCCACTGCAAGAACAACTCAAAAACCGGGCAAAACCGATAGCTTCACTTATTCCTATAACAGCGAGGGGAAAATTGTTGCCGAACAGATCTATGCAAACAACAAACTAACAGAAAACACCGTGTATGATTATGATGATACATTACGCACAGAGAAAAAATCAACAACCCGCGATACAGTCCACTACTATACACTTAAAAAATACGACAACTTAAACAACTGTATCTACGAAGAAAGTTTCTATCCTCCATATCCCGTTACTGTAAAAAAACATCAATACAAAGGTAATCTGTTACAATCAACCAGTACCTTTAGAGGCGAACAGCCTGAACTGATAGAACTTTTTTATTACAATAAAGCAGGAAAGCTAACCGAACAAAAAGATCTGGAGCCCGACTCAACATTCAAAACCTCTACATTATATGTGTATGGGCCCGATCAAAAGACCTTACTAAAGGAATACCAGAAAGACCAGGGCGGGAAATACCTAAGCAAAAGCTATGAAGTTAAAGACAATGGCAAAACAATAACTGAAAGAGAATATAACATAGATGGTTCCGTGCATTCTATTTCAATAGTAAGAGTTGATAATTTCAACAATGAAACAGGAGATGAATTTATTAAGCCCAAAGAAAATTATCATTCTAAAGTAACGTTCAAAAACACCTATAACGCCGTCAACCAGTTAATCGAAGTAAGAGACATCACCACCGAATTGCCTTCGAAAAACATCACCTACGATTTTCTGTGGAAATACGTTTATGATAGTCATGGTAACCTGATTAAACAATATAAGATCGCAGGCAACCAGTTTCAGGCCTGGGAATTTGAAATAAAATACTACTGAGGGTAAGAACCGGCTGGAACTTCATTCATTTTTACATGGACCTTTATAACAGGGAAACGACAAGGTGGTTGGCCTTGTCATTTCCTTTGCCGGACGCATTATTTAATTCTGTTTTTCCACTCCACTCAAATCAAAAGTTAATAGTCAATGTGGGGCGTTTTGAAGGATCGGAATAGTAAGCAGAACAGAATATCCTCGAGTTATACTTCACCTCATTCTGCAACTGGATCATAAAACCATCCCCTCCGTAAAGGTACTGGTCCCGCACCAGTTGTGTAACATCAATATTGATCAGATCAAGGAACGAAGAACTGGTATGCGGAATATTTACCTGATTCTGTGTAGTGGTGGCCGGCTGGTTAAACCAGTTGGTAGATGATGCAGACCACAGAGCAGTAACCCGGCGGATATAACATGCATTGTTAGTGCCATAATTTGCATGCACCAGATCGCCGTTGTTGGGTGTAGGATTAGAGTAAAGCGTTAGATAGGCAGATGTTGGAGGCACCTCCCCTCCGTCGGTCGGAACCCCTCCAAACTTAAATAAACCTCTCGTGATAACAGGTTTTCCGCTTATTGTCCAGGCAAGAGCATTCATCTCACCTGTGGTAGAAGAAGAATAGTCTGCACCATTGTAAACACCTAAAATCATTTGCACGTCTGGTGCTGCACGCACCACAACCGTTTTGTGTTCCTGTGAAGTACTGCCGGCTGTAACTGAACTCTTATTTACATCGCCGGAAGAGAGAGAAGCGGCATCTTTTTTACAGCTTGTTACAATAATAAAAAGTGCTAAAGCCAGTAATACCGGCATTCTGAAGAAAAGATAAGGTTTCATAAAATAAACTTTTTTGGTTAACAATAAATACAGATTTTAAACGATGGCATCCGGCATATTTCTGTGATGCAACTGAAGCCTGGGAAAGTCACAAAGCGCGATAATTAATAATTATATAACGATTATTGATTTACGTTACCTTTCAGATCACTAATTTAATAAGGGTCTTTAATACGCCGGCATATTATCTGAGATGAATTGATAACCGCGTAGTTTTGCCAATAAACGCGTTGATTTTTACAATAACCGTGTTATTTTGGTATTAGTCAGAAGCATTATACATTGCTTTGAGCATTTATCGTGGCCAATGCCCGCATTGTAAATAAACGGGGCCCGGACAGCAACCTAAACAACAAACCGCTTATGAAAAGCAGGATCATTAACCGTTTATTAACCCCTGTTCTATATATAGGGAATTTCTCATTTCCGGAAATAAATGGTAAATTACACAGTTAACTGACTGCAGATATCTTCCTGTGTATCTATATAGTTTTTCCCAATATATACCGTGAACTTTTTTGCAGGCGATCCAAACCAACTAATAATCCATGATTACCCGGCTGCGTACAGCGCTTGTAATGATTGCTTTTTGCCTTGGTCCTTGTCTGAATGCTCAGGATTTTTCTAATAAAGGAAAAGACTTTTGGATTGGATATGGCAATCACGTGCGCATGTTTAACGGCACCCCGCCCGAACAAATGCAGTTGTACATTACTTCCGACGTAGCTACCACCGGCAAGGTCACTATTTCAAGCGTTGGCTTTTCGCAAAGTTTTTCAGTTACTCCCAATCAAATTACAACTATAAATATTCCGCGATCGGCAGCATTAACCGACGACGGATTGTTTAACCACGGTATACATGTTACAGCCGATAAGCCGGTAGTAGTTTATAGTTTTATATATGTAAGCGCTATTTCGGGCGCCACCGTTTGCCTGCCTACAGCCACATTGGGCAGAGATTATTATTCGGTGAATTATAAACAGGTATCGAACGAAACGGATTCCTATTCTTACTTTTTTGTAATTGCGGCCGATACCGGAACTACTACGGTAGAAATAACACCATCGGCAAACACCAAAGGCGGCAAACCTGCCAACACTCCCTTTTTGGTCACTTTACAACAAGGCCAGATTTACAATGTTATGGGCACCACTTCGGGCAACACCGGCGATGATCTTACCGGCTCAAGGATCCGTTCAATGAACAATGGTTCAGGATGCAAGCGAATTGCTGTTTTTTGCGGAAGCGGAAAAATCTCCATCGGCTGCGCAGGGGCAGGTACATCCGATAACCTGTATCAGCAAATGTATCCTACAGCCACCTGGGGCAAAAAGTATATTACCGTACCCAGCTTAACCAACAGCAATAATATTTTCCGAATTGTTAAGTCAGATCCTGCAGCCAATGTTACACTCAACGGAACAGCCATACCTGCCACCAGTTTTGTGAACAATTTTTATTACGAATTTTCGAACAACACACCCAATGTAATAGAATCAGATAAGCCGGTTCTTGTAGCACAATATTTAACCACACAAAACTGTAATGGCAACTCGGGTCCCGGCGATCCTGAAATGATTTATTTGAATCCCGTTGAACAAACTATTGCTGCCGTTACATTAAACTCAATGCAGCCGGCGGGTATCAATGTAAATACGCATTACCTGAATATTGTTTTGAAAAACAACGTAGCCGCCATTGGCAGTTTTAAGATCGACGGCGCAGCATTCAAAAATTTTACACCTGTGCCAGGCGATAACAATTATGTTTACGCACAACTGCAAACTGTTGCCGGCACGCATAATATAACCTGCGATACAGGTTTTAATATTATTGCCTATGGTTTTGGCAATGCCGAATCGTACGGATTTTCGGGAGGCACCAATTTGAAAGATCTTTACCAGTTTATTTCTATAAGGAACAAATACTCAATTGTAGATTATCCTGCTACCTGCACCGATGCGCCATTCGAATTTTCCATGACCTTTCCCTATATGCCTGCCAAAGTGCAATGGGTATTTAATGGTTTATATACAGATGAGCTGATCAATTCACCGGTACCCGATTCAACCTGGATAAAGAATGGTAAACAGATTTACCTTTATAAAATTCCAAAAACATATATAGGTCCACCGGCTGGTGTTTACCCGATTAAGATCTTAGCCACCAACCCTACCGTTGATGGTTGTACGGGCGAACAGGAAATCAGTTTCGATTTACAGGTATATCCCAAACCCCTGGCTGGTATTGGTATTGCCACCGGCGGTTGTTTGGGCGACAGTACACTCTTCACCGATGAATCGGTAACAGGAGGCAACGTGCCTATTAAATGGTTCTGGAACCTGGGCGATGGTACCTTGTCATCAGATAAAAATCCTCCTTACCTGTACAAAAACACCGGCTCCTATACAGTTTCTTTAACTGCTATAACCATGGTGGGCTGTATTACCGATACGGCAACAAAAGTAGTAGAGATTAGTCCTTTGCCTGTTGCTTCGTTTCAATTGCCCGCACCTTATTGTGTGGGCCGCGATATTATCGTGAAAGATGCATCTTCGATATCCTCCGGCGCCATCACTAAATGGACATGGGACATGGGCGACGGACAAACACTTTCCAAAACAACCGGTAGTGAATTTAATTATCAATATGACTCAACAGGAAATTACACCATAAGCCTGATTACCGAAAGCGATAAAGCCTGCAAAAGCAAACCGGTGAGCCAGTCAATTGATATAAGCGCTATTCCTGTAGCAGGATTTACATTGCCCGAAAACTGTTTGGCAGATCCATACTCGAAATTTACCGATACCAGCACCATTGCCGATGGCACGCAAAATTTACTTCAGTATAAATGGAACTTTGGCGACCCCAATGCTACACCTGCCAATAATATATCGAACGCAAAAGACCCGCAGCACAAGTATACAGCCACCGGCAATTATAATGTATCATTACTGGTTACATCCAATAAGGGTTGTGCCGATTCGGTAAAACAGGTATTTACCATAAACGGTTCTGTACCGCAATCGATATTTGTCATTGACAATGGTACTGAAGCATGCAGCAACAAAACCATTGCCTGCACCAATAATTCAACAGTTGATTACGGTAAAATTGTTCAGCTCGAAATTTTCTGGGATTACACCAACGATCCTACCAACAAAACGATAGACGAAAATCCAATGCCCGGAAAAAAATACGATCATCAATATCCTGTATTGTACAGTCCGGTTTCAAAAAACTATACCGTGCAGGTGGTGGCATATTCAGGCGAAAATTGCCTGAGCACTTCTACCAAAATAATCACTATAAAAGCGATACCGCAGTTGCAGTTCACTGCCGTTGATCCCGTTTGTGCCGATGTGACTCCTTTTCAGCTTACACAGGCTTCGGTTGTAAACGGTCTTCCCGGCACTGGTGTTTTTACAGGTAATGGCGTAACCGGAACAGGATTGTTTTCTCCTGCCCTGGCAGGCGCAGGCATCGATTCGATACAATTTACTTTTACTGCTGCCGATAATTGTGTGGGATCAATAAAACAGGGCATTGAGGTGTATGCCTTACCGGTAGTTAATGCGGGGCCCGACAGTTATTTGCTCGAAGGTAATGTACTTACCTTACCAGCTACTGCCACCGGCAATAACCTGGGCTATGCCTGGTCACCCGCCACTGCTTTAAACAACACGGCCATATTACAGCCACAGGCTTCGCCTGTTGATGATATCACCTATAAATTAACGGTAACCACCGGGGATGGATGCAAAGCTTCCGATGCAGTTGCAATTACCGTATTAAAAATGCCGCGCATACCCAATGCCTTTTCGCCAAACGGCGATGGCATTCACGATCGCTGGGAAATTAAATACCTCAATACCTATCCGGGCGCTACCGTAGAAGTGTATAACCGGTATGGTCAGCTGGTGTATAAGTCGGCCGGCTATTCGCAGGCATGGGATGGTACGTTCAATGGAAATCCGCTGCCGGTGGGCACGTATTATTATATCATCAATCCGAAAAACGGCCGCGGGCAGATGTCGGGTTATGTAGATATTATTCGTTAGTTATATGAAAAAACTGTACGCACTTTTGTTGTTGGTGTTTAGTATACCGGTTGTGCAGGCACAGCAAAAGCCCCATTATACCCAATACATACTCAATAACTATATTTTAAATCCTGCGCTCACCGGTATTGAAAATTATTACGACCTTAAAATAAGCGGCAGAGATCAGTGGGTAGGTTTATCCGGCGCACCACGAACAACCTATTTAACCATACACGGACCCATAGGTAAAGAAGATACCAAAACCACTCCTACTTCATTCGACATACCAGGCGGTAACCCACGTGGCGAAGCCTATTGGGAAAGCTATACTCCTTCAAAACCACATCATGGTATAGGATTGATGGTAGTAAATGATCATACGGGCAATTTTAATAATCTTACTGCCAATGTTACCTATGCCTATCACATAGGATTAACGCCCACCACCAACCTTGCTGCAGGTTTTGGTGCAGGTATAAATCAATTGCACAGAGACCTTTCAAAAACCGATTTCGGCGACGGCGTTACAACCGACCCTGCTCAAACCAGTAGTAACGTAAACCAGTTAAAGCCCGACTTCAATGCGGGACTGTGGCTGTATTCACGCGATTTTTTTGTTGGACTTTCAGCACAACAGATCATTCCGCAAACCATTAGTTATGGCAATAGCACCGCGCCGGTACAGGGCAAAGAAGTTCCACATTTTTTTGCTACTGCCGGATATCGTTTTTTGCTGAACGATGATATAAATGCCTTACCCTCAGTGATGGTAAAATATATTTCGGGTACACCCACCAATCCGCAATTTGATTTTAATATAAAGCTGCAATACCTCGATCTGTTATGGGCAGGCGCCAGCTACCGCTGGCAGGATGGCTATGCAGGTATGGTAGGATTAAACGTTGGCAACACCTTTAACTTCGGGTACGCGTACGATTATACCAAAACAGCCCTGAACACTACCAGCAAAGGCACTCACGAACTCATCATCGGTTTTTTGATCGGCAACCGGTATAAAGACACATGTCCCAGAAATGTTTGGTAGGCTGCACTCACATACAAAATAATTTAATATCGGCAACAGAGATAACTACTCCCGCATCTTCATCAAAAACAGCTCCTTTTTCTTTTAGCCATAATAGCTCCATACAGTGTAACGTTTGTAAAGACATAGGTAAAGCAACCCGGCTACACACCCTTATTATACATACTTTATAAACGTTATCTTTCATTTTAATCACCATTAAAATCTGACTCATGACAATGCAACGTACTCTTTACTGTATGGCTATTGTTGTATCAGTTACCGGTTGCCTAAGGAATATCGAAATTCAGGATAGCAAAACCGAAAATGCTGAAACAACTGCCACCGGCAATAAAGGCATGTTCACTTATTCGATGAATGCAGCGCTAAGTCCTTACGACAATATGGTGCTGGCCGATCAGCCGGCTGCCTTCTTCAACGATGCATTGGCAACTGATATTTCGGGCCATACACATACTGCAGCTGCGTTAAATAATCCCTTGGCCACCGCATTACCTAATGGCGATCGTTCATGGTTGTTCAATGGCACCAACCAGTATGTTGAAGTAAACAATGCAGCCGATCTTTCGGTTACTGCTACCGGTATAATTACCCTCGAAGCATGGATTCGGCCCGATGTGCTCGACTTTCCCGATATGGATGGAACAGGATATGTGAACTGGATGGGCAAAGGCGAAAGCGATCAGCATGAATATGTTTGCAGAATGTTTGGAGAATCCCCTACCGGCAATGATGCAGGCCGGGGTAACCGTATTTCGGGTACCGTTTTTACGCTGAGCGGACAAACAGCCGGAGGATCTTATTATCAACCCACATCCGAATGGCCGGTAACTGCCGGTGAATGGCTACATTATGTTTTTGTTATAAACACCACAGCAGTTTCTATACTTTATCCGCACGGTTATACAAAACTATATGTTCAAAGAAGAAACAGCAACGGCTCGCTGATTACTTTCGAAAATCAATATTTGCTGAATGCAAATACACTTGCCGCAGGCACTGCACCTTTTCGTATAGGCACCCGCAACTTCGGTTCGTATTTCAAAGGGGCAATCGGTAAAGTAGCAATTTATAATCATGAACTGGATAGTAACACCATTGCAGCGCATGGTAATAAAATGTTCGACTACGACTACCTTGTTTTATCTGCCAATCCCATTGCTTACTGGAACACAGCAGCCACAGATATTACCGGTAATAACCACCCGGGAACTATTTATAACAATCCAGCTGTAACTACTATGCCCAATGGCGACGCATCGTGGGTATTTAACGGCACTACACAATATATTGAAGTGGCCGATAAACCTGAGTTATCAATTCCTGCTACCGGTATTCTTACACTCGAAGCATGGATACGTCCCGATGTGCTTGACTTTGAAAAAATGGATGGAACCGGTTATGTACACTGGATGGGTAAATGCACGAACGGACAATCTGAATACGTTTCAAGAATGTACGGCACTAACCCGGTGCGGGATGATACAGGACGTACCAACAGAATATCGGGCTATGCTTTTAATTTACAAGGCGGCAAAGGAGCAGGATCCTATTATCAGGCAGCCGCTGACTGGCCCATACAAACCGGCGAATGGATTCACTATACGCTGGTACTAAATACTGTTGACGTATCATCTGGTTACCCAACCGGGTATACGAAATTATATATACATCGCAAAAACAGCAGTGGAACCATTGTTACCTTCCAGGATAAGGATGCATTGATCAATTATTCCATTATTCCGCAGGATGGCACAGCGCCCTTCAGAATTGCCACAGCCGACGGCGGTTCCTTTTTTCATGGCAGCATTGGTAAAGTAGCTATGTATAATTATGAGCTAAGCGCCGAACAATCGCTGAAACATGCGCAGAAAATTTTAAATCCCTGATCAAAAACATTTACACCTGATTAAATACAAAAAAGTCCCGCAAAAATGCGGGACTTAACATTACAATGGTTTAATAGTCTAACGATTTCCTTTTGACCTATCTTTTAATAATCAGCTTTTCAGTTTTCGATTTACCATTTGTAATTATTTTAAGAATATATACACCTGTTGCGCAATTGTCGAGGCTTATGTGCTCAGTTTGTTTATCAGCCGAAACAACAATTGATTTTTGCAGCAATAGTCTTCCGTTTCCATCCATAACAATTATGGCAGCTTTGCCGGCATTGAATCCCTGCAGTTTAACTACAAACTGACCGGCAGAAGGATTCGGATATATCGAAATTTCCGGTGTAACTGTAACTGTTTGTCCGTCGGTAGCATTCGTAGCCATTCTGGCGTTGCAGGCACCAAGATGATCGCCATGGCCCAGGTGATCCTGAACCGCAGCTGAGGCCACGCAAATGGTATGGTTGTTATGGCAAACAGCAACCTTATCGTTGTTATTGCCACATCTTACATCCAGCACTTTAATTATAATAGACGCTGACCTTGTACAACCCTTTGCATCTGTAACTACTACCGTATAGGTGCCTGCCGAACTTACACATATTGATGCGGTGGTTGCTGCTGTATTCCAGCTATATGTGTAGGGCGCGGTGCCACCGGCAACTGTTGCCGTTATTGTAAGTGTTGCCGGACCATAACCAAGGTAAATGGTGTTCTTCGCATCTACAGCCGGGTTCATGGCATATACATCGGCAATGGTCGCCGTAACCGGTGTATTAATGGTAACTACTGTGCTTGCAGTTGTTTGATTTCCGTGCACATCCGTTACTACCCATGTTACGGTAGAAGCGCCTGTGTTAAACAAGCCACTTGCATCGGCGCCTGTTCCGCTACGTGATGTAACGCCTGTTACGGTATAGGTAACAGAAGCAATACCACAATTATCATAGGCAGCAATGGCCGGAATAGTATAACTGGCGCCATTGTAACAGAAGAATTGGGTTGATGCAACATTTACAACCGGTGCTTGAATATCAACTACAGTTATTGTAGCTATAGCAGTACCCGAATATCCTTTGGCATCGGTACCTGTAAGTGTTACGGTAACCGGTGAGCCGATATCAGAACAACTGAATTGGGTTCTGTCGAGCGTTAATGTCAATGCTCCATTGTAGCTTATCGAACCATTATTCACCTGTGCAGTGGTAATAGTAGCGTTGCCGGCACTATCAAGTTGTATCTGCAGATTTTGTGCTGTTACAACCGGAGGAATGAACACACTCAGTTGCTGGTTCACCGAAGCAGCTGCAGCATAAACATTGTTTCCTGCCTGCGAAGCGGTAATGGTAGCCACACCTCCGCCAACAATATGAACGTTTCCATCCTGCGAAACCTCTACAACTGTAGAATCTGATGTGCTGAATGTAACAGGTAAACCCGAAGATGATGAAGCGCTTAGCTGGAAGTCGGCATCACCCGTTTTTTTATCGGGCAGTGCACCGAACGTAATGGTTTGCACTTTTTTCACTACGGTGAGGGTTTGTGCAACCGGTGCAGCAGCATTATAAATACCATTACCTTCCTGTGAAGCGGTGATAGTTACAGTACCTGCAGCTACTATGTGAATGTTTCCATTTATTATGGTAGCAACCCCTTCATTTGAACTGCTGTACGTAACAGCAAGACCTGATGAACTGGTAGCGCCTGCGGCGAAGTCGCTATCGTCAACTAATTTATCGGGCAGTGCACCAAACGTAATGGTTTGTTCTTTTTTCACCACAGTTAAAGTTTGTGCAACCGGTACAGCTGCATTACAGGTATCATTACCGGCCTGTGATGCGGTGATAACAGAAGTACCTGCTCCAACTATATGAATGTTGCCATTTACTATGGTAGCGACTGATGCATTGGAACTGATGTAGCTAACAGCCAGACCCGCTGAGCTGGTGGCTCCTGCAGCGAAGTCGCTGTCGCCCGGGTTCTTTTGTGTAAACGCAGGGAAAGTAATTACCTGGTTACGTTTGATGGCGATTTTTACTGAATCTGTTACTGTACCCATGGCATTGGTAGCCGTAATTACCACGGTAAATGTTCCTGTAACAGCAGGAGCGCCTGAAATTACACCACTGCCAGTATTTACCGATAAACCATTGGGTAATCCCGTAGCGGTAAACCGGTAGGCCGAATTGGTGGCAGTGATCTTATAATTAAATGATGAATCGGTAATAGCCGTTGTGTTCTTAACACTTGTAATAGCCGGCAGCGCCGTAGCAAAGCTAACTGTATCGAACACAGCCTGTGTAATTACGCTGGTGTTATGGCTGCAAACTGCCAGACCAATATACACATTCGAGGCAAGCGTTGTATAGGTTTGCGAGCCAATGCTTGTCCAGGTAACGCCATCGGCACTACGGTAAGCAGTAAGTATATTACCCGACCGCACCATTTTTACCCAATGAGGAGCGGTAATACCTGTGTTGGAAGTCGATGAGCTTGATCCGTTAACGGCGGTTCTGCGTAAAAACTCAACACCTACCGAAGGCGTTACATCCACTACTCCATGACGCCCACCGGCTGCAAGCGTTTCGCGCACCATAACACCTGCTTTTGCATTGCCACTGATAGCTGTAGTGGTACCATAGTTTAACAAGCTGGCAACGCGGGCCACAATGGCGCCATCGCCGCTTAAAGTCTGATATGTATAATGAAATGCATCGGCATTGCCCCAGATATCGGCGCCTGAACCGTATTGTGTAATACCATTGGCATAACCGGCATTACCACTTATTACGGTTGAACCGATATCGGCGTGCGACCACATGTTTACAACTGGCGTGCTGATGGGTGTAGCAGTAACAACTGTTCCCGATACACCTGTACCTGCTGTATTGATCGCCTGAACCATATATGAATAAGCAACTCCATTTGTAAGCGCCGTATCGCTGTACGTAGTGCCGGTAATGGTTGCCACTGTTGCTGTATCAGTTCCTTTTATTCGCTTCAGTATATAACTGGTTGCACCTGTTGATGCTCCCCAGCTTACATCAACCCGGTTGTTCCAGCTGGTAGCGATGATATTCACCGGCGCAAAGGGTGGCAGCAAGGCAGATACTTCGTTCGAAGGAGCGCTTTCGAACAATCCTGAACGCGCTGTTACAATATAATAATAAGGACCGCCTGAGCTGATGGTGGTATCGGTATAAGTAACAGCAGTAACACCGCTTGCTACGTTTGTATAAGAGCTACCGCTTACGATTGAACGTTTAATGGTATAGGAAGCGCCTGCAGTGCCTGTCCAGTTTAATTGAACATTTTTAGGCGCTGCTGTTATGGTTAAGCTGGTCGGCGCAGCCGGAGCAGTGGCATTCACGATAGCAACAATTTCTGATGCGCTCAGTTTGCGGTTGTATATTCTGATATCATCCAAAGTACCGGTTAATCTTGGGTCGGCTGAATATTGTGAACGGCCGAACCAGTTTTGGGTGGTACTGCCCAGGCTCGATGGCTTCAGCGTCATGCTGGTGTTGCGACCAACTTCTACCCCATTCATATATAATATACCGGTATTACCACTCCAGGTTACAGCAACGTGCGTCCACACGCCGGTTGAAATGGCAATGTTACTGTTGATGCCCTGTTCGCCCGAGCCGCCGCCGGTAGTAATGGCATAGCGCAGGAGGCCGGTGTTGTTTCGTGCCAGGAACATATAACTGGTAGTGCTGCTTCCGAAATCGAATATCCTTGCCCAGTTGGCAGCTACATCCAGTTTTACCCAACCCGAAAAAGTAAAGTCGGCCAGTGAGCTTACAGCACCTGTAGGCAATGTTGCATAGCCATTGGTGGTACCATCTAACTTAATGCCGGTTTTAATGGCACCTGTTGCGCGTGTAATGCCTGAACTCAGTGTGGCATTACGGCTGCCCCAAACGTCGATCGCCGTTGTGCTGCTGGTGTCGTTAAAGTCCCAGTAGCTGTAAGCACCGGTAGTAGCAACAGCCGCTACAGGCGTACTGCCCGCAAACTCACCAGTGCTGTCTGCTGCAGCAACAACATAGTAATATGTTGTGCCGCTGGTTATCGCAGTATCGGTGAAATAAGTAATTGTTGTATTAGCAATAGTAGTAAACGGACCTGCCACTGCAGTTGACCGTTTTACGCGATAGCTAAGATTCAATACAGGGTTCCATTCAATGGTATTTTTATTGGTACCGGCAATGGCAACAACACTATCTACTACGGTTTTCTGTATTATCAGGTTCAGGGTAGCAGTACCTGTGCTGGTATCGTTGTACGCTTTCAAAGCAACAGCATAGGAACCCGCTGTTGTTGGTACACCTGAAATTTGTGCGGTTGAAGCATTGAAGGTTAAACCTGCCGGCAAACCGGTAGCCGCAAAACCGGTGGGCGATTTAATGGCAGTTATTGTATAGCTATATGACCTGCCAACAAGCGCCGTATCTGTTAATTTGCTGCTGATAGTTACAGGCATTGTGCGTTCATCTATCAGTACCACATCATTACCTGTACCACCTCTATAGGTAATACGGAAATTATAACCGCTCACGGTAACCTGTGCCAGTTCGGGCAGGTTTTTAAATGTTCCGGTTACGTTATCGCTGCCGGTATTATTAATGATTACAAATGAAGCACCTGAAACCAATGCCCCCGAATCTACATCGGTAATTGCCAGCACCGGATTGTTAAGAGTTACACTGGTTGCGTTGATAGCATCAGCAGTATCTTTATTGCTGCTCATCTCCAGTTTATATGTTCCATTGGCGTTCATGGTAAGAGCGCCTGCTGTTATGGTACCAATACCGTTGTTTCCGGGCTCCAGCGTTGCGCCTGTGCCCGATCCGGTACCAATGGTAACCGATCCGGTACTTCTTCCTGTTCCGCCAAAAGCACCTGATTCGGCTATCACCGCACTGGGGAATGAACCGGTAGAAGAATTGTTGTTCAGCTGGAATTTTCCGGCTTTGATAGTGGTTGTTCCTCCGTAGGTATGGTTACCGGTAAATGTTAATGTTCCGGTACCTACTTTTATTACGTTTACATAATTAACAATGGTTCCGCCAAAACTGGTAGACATATTGAGCGCGCCAATACTGATAGTGGGTGAACCACCTGCATCGTTACGGATATAACCCCGGCCCATAAGCGCTCCAAAATGAATGGTGCCCGAGCTGAACTGAAGGCTTTGGCAATCCACCCCATTTGCATCGAGGTTCCAGATGGCATTGGCGCTTCCTGCTTCGGGTACTTCAAAACGTAACCGGTTATTACCGCTGCGTAGTTTTGAAACAAAGGTGCCGGTAAAGCCGCTGTTATCGCCAAACAAATGCAAACCGGCGTACGTATTTCCATCCTGCCAGATGGCACCACTACCTGTAAGGTGGCCCATTAAATAAATGGCATTCGATGTTTGATATATATAGCTCGTGGTGCCGGCTACTGCTTCAATATCGTTGTATAAAGTAGCATCGGAGCCTGAAGAGAATAACGCACCTCCGTTCATCATGATCTTACCGGTTCCCAATGGTCCCGATGTAGGTGCACCTGAAGTACCAGTTCCGGCGCCGCCAATGGCAATAGCTCTTACCGGCGGCCAGCTTTGAACCGTTCCGTTAATAGTGGTATTGCCCGAATAAGTATTGGTTCCTGTAATATATAATATACCATTACCGGTTTTCAGTAAGCTACCGGTTCCACTGATAGTACCCGAAAGTGAAACACCTGCTGTATTTGTATTCACATTCAACTGCTCATTTAATACCACTGGTGTGCTCACCGTTTGGAAATTTGATGAATTGTTCACCAGATCACTCTTCATGGTAACACTATTGCCGCTAATGGTATAGGCGCCGGCAGTAGTATCAAACAGCATCCTCGATACTTCCAAACCGGTCATATCGTTTGTGATAACCGTATCGGCAGATTCTTTGAAAGTGATAATCGCCGGACTTGCAGGCACACTTCCTTCAACCCAGTTGGCAGCATCATTAAATACGGCTGTTGGTGCGCTGGTATTCCAGGTAACACCGGTTGAACCAGGCACACCAAATGCTTCAATAGAATTGGCGCTCTCGAGTGTGTTGCCTACCGAAGACAAAACATAATAATAGCCGGTTCCATTTACAACACCAGTATCGGAGTAACTTGTTGTTGAAACCTGCGCAATAACAGTATACGGACCGCCGCTCACTAAAGCGCGCTTAACCTTATATGTTAAAGCACCTGAAGCAGCGGGCCAGCTGAGAACAATTTTATTATTGCCGTTTACTACAACTGGTTTGGCAGGAACATCGGGCGGCACCGATTTAAATACTTCATTCGACACACCGCTTTCGAGTGAACCTGTTAATGCAGTTACTACGTAATAATTGCTTGCTTCGGGTACAGGACTTGCATCAGTAAAAGTAGTGCCCGTTACGCCAGCCATAATAGTGGTATAAGGTCCGCCGGATGTTAACGAACGTTTTACTGTATAACTGGTAGCGTTGGCAGCGGCAGTCCACGAAAGACTTATCTGCGTATTGTTTACAACCGCAGCCGTTAACGCAGTTGGCGCCGCAGGGCTTGTGTTGCCGTTCACGGTTATAATCAGCGTAGCGCGGCCTGTTCCGTTGGCATTGGTGGCGCTTATTGTAACAATTGATGTGTCCTGTGCAGTAGGTGTACCCGAAATTATGCCGGTAGCCCCGTCAATACTCAAACCATCGGGCAAACCGGTTGCACTGTACGAGGCAGGACTTGCCGTTGCTGTAATGGCATAATTAAATGCCGTACCAACAGTACCTGTAACCGAAGTGGCACTGGTTATGGCCGGTGCGCCTGTTCCGGCGGTATTGGTAATTGATACATTGCTGAATATGGTGGTGTTTAAGGCAGAAGTATTGCCTGAAAGTGTGAATAAGCCAACATATGCATCAGTAGCAATGGAAGTAATAATGCACGAATGATTGCTCCAGCTTACGCCATCAACCGAATGATAGGAGAATACCCTGTTACCAATACGTTCTATTTTCAGCCACCAGGGTGTTTTGGGGGCATAATGCGTATAACCTGAAACGTTTCCATTTACCGATGTATTCACCGATCCATTGTACAAATTCACCGCAATATTATTGGCGCCGGTAGCAAGCGTTTCGCGCAACATCAATCCGGCAATAGCCGAACTAATAGAATTGCTTTCTACTTTGGCAATAATCATGAAGTCGCCGCTCACCGGTTTAAAAGTATAGTTCACCGCATTCGACACCGAATTACCGGCGCCGGTTTGCGTCCACACGCCATTATTATAGCTGGCGCTACCAGCGATACCAAGATTGCCGATATCCAAATTAGTCAACAAACTAACAGGTTCGGTAGTGGGAAATGTTATCGCTGTTGGAGGAACTGCTGTAGATATATCGGAAGATTTCAAATACAAAAACGAAAAACCGCCTTCGCCTACAGCTGCACGCATTTGCTCGGTATATGGCGTGGCAATGCCTTTGCGCAGTGAATAAGCGGCTTTTATAATATTGTTGAAGGGATCCTGTTTACGCGTACCGGGTGCAATGCCCCAGTTCGTCCAATAATTGGCGTAACCGCCAAAGGGAATAAACTTCATGGTGTCGCCAACAAAAGCATATTTATTGTACAGCTCACCTATGGCCAATAAACGATTGCCATATTCTGAATATAAATCAACCCCTTGTTTAAAGGCAACTTCGGCGCCCCACATTAATGCCTGCGCCTGTACAAACCAGTGGTCGTCGCGACCGGCATCACCAACTTCACCATTGGGCAGGCTGCAACGCAAACCGGCGCCGGCATCGAGGCGATACTCTTCAATAGCCTGGTCCCATTTTGTTTTATCATCTAAAAAGGCTGCTACGCTTAACGCTATTCTTAATTGAAGCGCGCCTTTGTTATTATCTCTTGGAACCCAGGGTACCCATGAAGTTGGATAAATAACGTTGGCAAAATAATTTTTTACATGGATGGTGTTTGAGTCGGACCAGCCCGGGAAAGTTCCGCGCAGGATATCGGCGCCTGTAACAAAATAAGGTACATAGTCGCCAATGTCGAGCATGTTTTCACCACCCGACCATACGGTATTGGTAACGGCCCATGCATCTAATATATTAGTTGCTTTGCGGGCATAGGCACTGTCGCCTGTAAATATCCACATGAATGCCAGGTTATGAATGGCAATCATATCATTCTTCCACGGACCGCGATTTAAATCTGGTGCACGGCCCACCTCGGTAAAGGGCCCCTGCATTGAATAAGTTGATTGTGATCTGTAATCGCCTTTTAAGGCATTATACCCGGTTAACCAGGGCTCCTGGGTAATATTTGCCTTTAACTGATCAAGATCATACTTTGTAAATGGTATCGACGGGTGTACAAACCGTTGCGCCTGTACATGTGCCGTAAACAGCATACAAAGCAGTACGGCGAATAAAACACAAATCCTTTTTCTCCTTAAGCATAGGGAGCAGTTAGTCAGGATTTTTTTCATGTGGCAAATTTTGGTTGATTTAAAAAGATCAGGAACAGAATGTTATCGTTAGATAACCTATCAGATTATGAACAACAAAGCTTTTTGGAGGAAGCCACCAGCAGGCAATCGTTTTCATAGTTGGCACCGTTAATAGTACCTGACCAAACGAAGCTGTAATGGAGCTTTATAAAAATTGAGATAATAAAAGAGGTGTGTAAAAATGAAGTGCATCATACGGCAGTTTAAATCGTTATAAATCAAATTAGGTTCTCCCAAAATGGAGAGGATATGCAAAATACTCCCTGTTATAAATCAGCAAAGGGGGGTGAAATTTCAAAAAAGGGGGGCAAACAGGTCAATAAATGATTTATGGAGATATAGTTGAAGCTTCTGTTTAAAAATCAGGGGTCATCATTCAAAACAGGCGATTTTAATAACCCAATAAAACAGTTATGTATCACATATGGTTAGTGTAAACTTATTCACAATCTAAAAAAAAGCATTTTAAAAAAGCAACAAAGTGTTATTTTAGAGAAGATTCATTTCGCAGCACATTGCAACCTCCCTTACCTCTCCGAACCGGAAACAAACTGCAATAAGAAATCAAACATATTCCAGAGTTTTTAAATTCAGCTAATGGGCACTATTTTAAAAAGTTTATTAGCCGACAGTAAAAATGAACACATCTGGCAGGCTATTGCAGACAAACGGCTTGAATATGCAAGAACTTCCATTTTGAACAGGATGCTTGTTCAGCACAAACCGTTTTGGGGATTTTTAAAGAAGCCCCAAACAAACGACGATCATACTTTATTGCAGCTGGCCCTTGATATACTTTCTTCGGGCCCCGATACAAAACCACCTCAAATAAAGTTATTGCTGAATAAAAACGGTAGCGACCATTTTGCCGAACTGATACGATTGTTATTCGTATTTCACTACAACGGGTATTTTGGTTCGCAGGTAGCTACTGTAAAACAAATGACACTCGATATATTAAGCGATCTCACCAAACAGGTAAGCAGCGGCGCAGGCAATTATCCCAATAATAGTATTGCGGGATATGTTTGGACAGGCGGCGCTTCGATACGGGAATGGTGCGAACCGCTTGCTTTGTTTTTTGAACAAACCAATGATTTAACACGCAAAGCCGAAGTGCTGGAATACAAATGCGGCATTACGCTTTCGATCATGAATCATTATCCCTACACGCTGGGGCCCGATATGATAGAAACCGGCCGGGCCAAAGAAGCCGCCGGGCAAACCAGTCATGCAAAGCGATATTACGCCGCAGTGATCAAATGCCTTGAGCAAATTGTAAGTGAAATTCAACGATACCCCGAAGAAGAGGTTTGGGAAGAACAAATTGTTTGTTTGCAATCGCTCAGGCAGGCATACGAAAATACCGACAGGCTCAATAATACCACCCAATACATCAGTCAGATTTTAGCAGTTGAGAATATTATTAAAAGAGGGGTGAGCACTGTAGTGTAGGATTATTTTTCAGCGGCAGGATAAAACGACTTTGTTACTTCAATCAATCCTACAATATAACTATTAAATTCTTCCAACTCTTCGGCCGGCACCCACAGTTCGTTATGAATTTCACCACCCACATTTTGCACTTCGAATTTTTTCAAATAGTCGGCATTGACCGAAAACCGGGTCACAAAACCTGAACCTGATGCCGGTACATTCCAGTCGCGGGCAATCTGAATGGCATATTCTTCATTCATTACCGGATAAAATATTGGTTGCCAGGAAAGCCGTGGAGGAAATTTTTTCCATCCCAATTGTTCAATTAAAGCCAGTTCTTTAGGACCTACAGGTCTGAATAAGGTAATAGTGTTTGTCATGGGTTACTTTATTGTTGAAAAATACAAAGAATGCCCGAAAACCGTCATGGGACACTTCGGAAAATATTCCCGTAATTCTCTATTGTTTGAATTTTGCAAGTTTCCGTTTGATTCGTATAAACAAACCAGGGTATTTGGGCAGTAAATTTGGTAAATAAATAGGGGCGGCAGCGCCTGATTCAAAACAACATTAATATGAACCAGCATAAATACACAGGAATGTGGGTAACAGCCGACGGATACATCAGGCAGCAATTGTTGCCAAATGGCCGGTACGATGAAGCGCGGGGTACAAAAAAAAGCGCCTACACCGGCCGTTATGAAATTACAGGCGAAGCAATTAAATACTGGGATGATACAGGATTTACAGCCACCGGTGACTTTATGGGCCACGACACACTTTTTCATGGAGGTTATATTTTTTACAGGGAACAGCAGTAACCACCAGGTAGTGTAAATTAAACAATCATTAAAATTCAGTTTTATGGCAAAAGTTGAAACCCTCGAGGATTTTTATCGGCAAAAGATGAACTGGTTGCCAGAAAACCTCAAGAAAGATATTGGCCATTTCAATGTGTTCAGACTCGAAGATTGCGTTGGTCCCGGAAAAACCCCTGTAGAATATACCCGCAGGGATTATTACAAGATTTCATTAATGCGGGGATCATACCTGTACCATTATGCCGACAAAACAATTGAAGTATCAGGAACAACGCTGATATTCTTTAATCCTAATGTACCCTATACGTTTCAAACATTAACCGAAAACCCATCAGGGTTTTTCTGCATATTTAAAGAGGCCTTTTTTACTGAACGCATTCGCGGAGGTATAAAAGATCTTCCCATGTTTGTTCCGGGTAATAAACCCAGCTATTCGTTGAACAAAGAGCAGGATAAATATGTAACCCAGGTATTTGAAAAAATGTTCAGCGAAATAAGGTCAGATTATATGTATAAATATGACCTGATTCGGAATTTTATAATGGAGATGGTGCATTATACCTTAAAAATGCAACCTACTGAAACACTTTATCAGCATACCGATGCCAATGCAAGAATAACGGCTGTTTTTACCGAATTGCTCGAACGGCAATTTCCTATTGAATCACCCTTGCAACGGTTTACGCTCCGCTCGGCAAGCGATTTTGCCAAACAGCTTTCGGTTCATGTAAATCATTTAAACCGCGCTATTCGAACTACTACCGGTAAAACCACTACCGAACATATTTTCGAGCGGTTAGCGAGTGAAGCAAAAGCATTGCTAAAACATACCAACTGGAATATTTCAGAAATCAGTTATTGTTTGGGTTTTGAAGAGCCGGCCCATTTCAACCACTTCTTTAAAAAACAAACCAGCATGACCCCTTCGGCATTCAGAAATTAATAATTGGCTTATACAAATCATTACAGGCGGTTTTGAAAAAGCCGCCTGTTTTATTTTTAACCAATCCATCAAACAATCAAACCATCGAGTCATCGCAGTGTATTTGAATTATACAAGTATCTGTTTGAAAGTGATAACAATACAGGCTAATCGCACCCGTAACTTTGAGTTATCAAAATCAAACAGTATTCATTTAAAAAATTAAATAAAATGCAAAGTAAAGTATGGCTCGTTACAGGCGCTTCAAAAGGACTTGGATTGTCGCTTGTTAAAAAATTATTGAAAGAAGGATACCAGGTAGCTGCCACCTCCAGAAATAAACAGGAGCTGGAAAAAGCAGTAGGTACCAATACTGCATTGCTGTCGCTGGCTGTTGATCTTAAAAATGAAAGCAGTGTTGAAAAAGCCATTAAAGAAACTGTTGCCCGTTTTGGCGCCATTGACGTAGTGGTTAACAATGCCGGCTATGGTTTAACGGGTAGCTTAGAAGAACTAAGCGATGAGGAAGTAAGGCAAAATTTCGATATCAATGTATTCGGCGTATTGAATGTAATTCGTAAAGTATTGCCTTATATGCGCAAACAAAAATCAGGACATATATTCAACATAGCCTCCATCGGTGGATTTACCGGTTTATTTCCGGGCTTTGGAAGTTATACGGCTACCAAATTTGCCATGCATGGATTTTCGGAATCATTATCGGCCGAAGTAAAACCTTTTGGTATTAAAGTAACCATTGTTTCGCCCGGTTATTTCAGAACGCAGTTCTTAGACGCAGGATCGCTGGGTGTTCCTAAAAATCAAATTGCCGATTATCAACTCGTACGTGAAATTGAACAGGTTCACCAGAATACTATTCATGGCACCCAGGCCGGCGACCCCGATAAAGCATCTGCCGTAATGATTGAAGTGGCCGAACAGAAAGAACCCCCACTTCACTTATTTCTCGGAAAAGATGCCTATCAGCTGGCAGACACCAAAATAAAATCAGTGCAACATGATTTGAATGCCGTAAGAGAACTGGCAACATCAACCGACTTCGATCAATAATAAATAAGTTAAACAGGCGAAGGGTGAGTCATCCGCCAGCTGGCAGATGACTCACCCTTTTTTTAATGCGCCAACAAACTCATTCCGGGTTGAAATAATAACGTTTCGGAAATGATGCCGGTTACTACTTTTATCTTTAATGAATTTTCAACAGCTCCTATATCTTCCTGCAAATGTTCTGTCTTACCATATTCGTTATAATCAGCAAACCCAAGCAGTATTATCAATTCATTTATAGGACCGCCATCAATAATTTTATACGTTTGAAAATTTTTAATGCCGGATTGTATGTAATTGTTTTTTAGTTTTTCCGCTACTTTCAGTGCGGCCGGCACATCATTCACCGAAAGAGTTATCATTCGCAAAAACTTCGATCGCAATCCTGTACTGTCTGCCGAACTCAGTTCTGGTAATTTTTCAATTTTATAAGCAGTTTGAAATTCGCCAAAAGGCACGGTATGTAAATCGTTATCGGCTCTGTCGCCGGCCGGGTTTACCGGGGTATTCCAGTCGTTCCAGCTGTGGTCAAAAGTAGCGTCAATAAAATAGCCGAAATGGGGCCCCGATATAATGTACCAGCCATACCAGCTCCAGGTATCGCCATTTGTTTTATGCCATTGCAAATGTTGTTTATAACCATTTTCAAATTGCTTATTGAAACCATCTTTGGGTTTCCATACAGCGAATTGGGCAATATTGTTTTGTGCTATAACAGCGTTGCTCAATAAAATAAGGGCGGCCAAAAAAGCTTTCATTCTTTTTTGCAACAAAATTAATCTGCCCGCATATCGTAAAATTGTAAAAAACTGAACTGCTTATAACTGAGCAAAGAAACCATTTAGGCTACCGGCCTTTTTAAAAAATTCCGACGGAGAAGTATTGGTAAAACTGCGGAACGACTTTATTAAATGCGCCTGATCGTAATAACCTGCCTCGTACGAACTTTCGGTTAAGGTTTTATGCGGCCGGCTTGTTTTATAAGATATGAAATGATTCAACTGAACAATTCTGCTGATGGTTTTCGGTCCCAGGCCAACATACTTTTCAAATAAATTATCGAGATGTTTTCCTGAAATACCGGTTCTTTTGATCAGCTCATCAACCGCAATATTTCCATGTTGAGCTAATATGGCTGAAATGGCTGCCTGAACATAGATATAGCTTGCTGAATGATAATTAGCAGAGGATAGTTTTTTAACCAGCAATTGCTCGAATTTCAAAAAGGTTTGCTGCGCATCTTCGGTAATGCACCGGTGAAACTCAGCTTTTTTAAAAACATCGTTTACTGAAAATAATTTATCATTTAAAAAATGACAAGGAGTGCCTGACAAGGCATACAATGTATGGGGATAAAACCTGATACCATATAACTTTGCTCCCTGTTGTAACCGGAGTTTATAACTTGTTACCGTTTGCCCGGCAATAAAAGCACCGGGTTCCTTAATCCATACCTCATCGGCCGATTGCCTTTTTGCCTCACGGCCGTTTACATGAAAAATAATTTCATGATGCGCATCGGGAATGATGTCCTCTTCATACCATTCGCCACCGGTGTTAAAACTACCCGTATTAACCTGCAACAACCACATCGATTTGACAATATGTTTTATTTTTTGCGGCGTATAGGTTGTAAGCGAAATCATACTTTGACCAGCTTTATCTATAGGAATTTATATTTTATGTTTATATATTTAATGCCCTATGTGAAATTACACAAAACCATCGTTCAAATGTTATCTGCAATAAAATATACAACCATAATTATTTCAGCAGCAATAATGTTGTATATGGCTGCAACAGGATTTTCGGGTGAAGATGTCTCATTCCCAATAGGGGTTATCTTATTTTATACAGCTATTTTAGTTTTCCTGAAGTATAGTAGTGATAAAAACTACAAGCCGGGCTACTGGATCGCTTTTGCATTGGCAATGCTTCCGGTTGCAGGTGTATTGGTTCTTTTGATTATGTTTAGCGGTGTTCAATGTTAAACTAACAATTTTTTATTTGTGTTCATGTGAACGCTTTTTCATTAAAACGATAAATGCCCCGCTAAATTTGTTCAGCGGGGCATTAAATTATAAAAGCTATCTATTTCACCCAATTATTATTTAACCAGTAACGTACGGGTAAGCGTTCTTGCGCCATCGCTCCATACCAGTTTGTACACACCGGGAACAAGGCCCTGCACATCTACTTTGGTTTGCACGGCATTTTTGCCCGGGATAATGGTTCTAACCAGGCGGCCCGTAACATCAACCAGCTGCACCTGTGCATTGGTGTTTGTTACAGGATGCTTCACTAAAGTAAACTGCGACGCAGGGTTTGGATACACCGTGAACAAATCATTGGCGGCATTTGCATCAGCAGTTGTAAATAACCGCGACATAATTGCTGCCGAATCTGAAAGCAGGTTTCTGAATATCGAAAGTGTATTTGAAATACTGTTCACAGTAACCATTTCAGGCTTACCGTCGCCATCAAGATCACCAGCCACCACCGTACGCGGCAAAGTACCGGTTACGAAATCAACCTTTGACGCCAGTGCAATTGTTCCGTTGCTGCCGGTATTTTTATACACCGAAACCGTGCTTGAATGAAAGTTTGCCACTGCCACATCGGGTTTGCCATCACCATCGAGGTTGGCTATTGAAACATACACCGGCGTGGTGCCTGTTGCATAATCAACTTTTGGCGCCAATACAATTCCACTGCTATCGCTGTTATTCCCGAAAACCGAAATTGAGGCTGAGGCGCTGTTGGCAACTATAACTTCGGGCTTACCGTCGCCATTTAAATCGCCCGTGCATACGTGAAACGGATTTATGCCTACTGTATAATTTACTTTGGTGGCAAATGAAATTGTTGTTGCTGTACTTGTATTTTTCAATACCGAAATGGAACTATCGTTATAATTCGGAGCAATGATATCGGGTTTGCCATCATTATCCAAATCACTAACAGTTCCGATGAAAGGCCAGTTGCCTACCGCAAAATCAACCTTCGCAGCAAAAGAAATATAGGCAGCAGTACTGTTGTTTTTAAATACAGATACATTGTTGCCGTTATTGTTTACAGTTACGATCTCAGGTTTTCCATCACCATTCAGATCACGTACCGAAATAGATTCAGGATTTGCGGCGGTAATCAGGCCAAGCTGTGTATTAAGCCGGATGGTTCCAACGGTACTGTTATTTTTATAAATGAAAACTAAATTATTGCTATAACCAGATACAATAACCTCTGGTTTACCATCTCCGTTGAGGTCTGCAATCGTTGCATAAAAAGGAGTTGCATTTATTTTATAATTAACCCTCGGAGCAAATGAAAACACTCCTGCTGATCCGGTATTTCTGTATACAGAAATGGTGCTGTCGTTGTTATTCACAACAACCAGGTCTGATTTTCCATCGCCATCGAGGTCGCCCATTGCAACATGTCGGGGATAAGCACCTGTTGCAAAATCAACTTTCGAAGCAAAAGAATTTGCATTAAATCCTGTTCCGGCAAAAATTACATTAAACGGATAGGCTGAATACCCCATCAGGTTATTGGTGGTAACCGTAACCGGTACATAGGTTGTTCCGTTAGGCACAATGGCCGTTATTACCGTATCGGATGCAGAAGTTACAACAGCCTGTACAGCTCCAAAATAAACGATGTTGCTGTCGGCTGCCGGTTTAAAATTGCGGCCAAAGATTGTAACAGTAGCTCCCACCGGGCCTGAAGCAGGCGTTACCAGAGTGATCACCGGCGGCACAATAAAGGTAAATCCTCCCAATGTGGCGGTATCATACCTTTTTATAACCGATACATTGCCGCTTGCACCCGATCCTATCGTTGCTGAAATGGTTGAATCGTTTATAACCGAAAATGCAGCAGCAGCTATATTTCCAAAACGAACGCCCAGCGTACCGGTAAAATTAGCACCCAAAATAGTTACTGTTGTTCCGGTACTACCACTGAGTGGTGTAAACGAACTTATAACCGGAGGAATAGAATCTACGTTAATATACGTAAAGCCGGGTTTTGTTGCGGTACCAAAAGGAGTAGTAACAGTTACATTACCGCTTGCACCTGAGTTTACCCGGGCGTAGATCAGCGAGTCGGAAGCAATTGTAAAGCTATAGGCCGGAACGCCGCCAAAACGAACCGAAGTTGCTGTTTTAAAGTGGCTGCCGAAAATATTCACAAGGGCAGTTCTGCCTGCCGCTGTTGGCGTAAAGTAACTGATAACAGGCGGTGCTGAATCGCTTTGGATATACGTAAAGCCCGGTTTTACAGCAGTGCCGAATAAGGTGGTTACTTTAACATCGCCACTGGCCCCTGCGCCTACCGTTGCATAAATCAGGGAGTCGCCCAACACCGAAAAGCTGATCGCATTTACATTTCCAAAACTAACATACCGTACACGGTTAAAGTGCGATCCGAAAATGGTAACCCGTGCAGCGGCTGATGCACTTGTTGGTGTAAAGTAACTAATCACAGGCGGAGTGGTATCTGTTGGTATATAGGTAAAGCCCGATTTTGTGGCAATACCATGCGGCGTAGTAACGGTTACATTACCGCTGCTTCCAATACCTACAATGGCGCCAATAGCTGTATCAGACAGCACTGTAAAACTGGTAGCAGATGTACCGCCAAAACTAACCTGCGTTGTTCCGGTAAAATGTACGCCGAAAATAACCACTCCAAATCCAACCTGCTGACTGGTTGGGTTAAACCTGGTAATAACCGGTTGAAGGGAATCATTATTAATAAATGTAAAGCCCGGCTTCGTTGCAGTGCCATAAGGCGTGGTTACAATCACGTTGCCACTTGATCCTGATCCAACAACTGCATCGATCGTTGAATCATTAACAACTACAAACGAATCGGCCACGGTAACTCCGAAGTTAACAAACGTTGCCCCGGTAAAATGTGTGCCGTATATCGATACGTGATCTCCGGTTTTCGCACTGGTTGGTGTAAAATAATTTATTACCGGAATAGTGGTAGAATCTATTGGAATAAATGTAAAACCCGCTTTGGAGGCGGTACCAAATGGTGTAGTTACCGTTACATCGCCGCTGGCTCCATTTGCTATAACTGCCAGAATATTTGTGTCGGACAAAATTAAGAATGTATCGGCCAGTGTACCGCCAAAACGAACAGCTGTAGCTCCCGTGAAATGGGAACCCAGTATTGTTATATTAGCTCCAGGGTCTCCGCTTGTGGGTGTAAAACTGGTTATAACAGGAATCGCAGGTGCAATATAGGTAAAGCCAGATTTGCTGACAGTACCATTAGGAGTAACTACGGTAACATCGCCGCTTGCTCCGGTTCCCACAGTTGCGCTAATCACCGTATCGGAATTAATTATAAATGAAGATGCAGGTACACCGCCAAAGCTAACAGCAGTAGCGCCGGTAAATTTATTTCCCCTGATGACCACCACTTTTCCACTATCTGCAGTAGCCGGAGCAAAAGAAGTTATGTACGCTTTATTTCCTGCATTTTTAAACACCGATATCAACGAATAGTTATTGCCTGCGGTTAAATCAGCATAGCCGTCACCATCAAGATCGCCAATAGCCGCGCTGGTTGGGTCATAGCCAACTACATAGTCAACCCGGTTATCAAAGGCAAGCGTGTCGCCCGAACTGATGTTTCTGAATACCGAAGCGGCGCTTGGTGAATTAGCGGGAATAACAATTTCAGGTTTATTATCACCATTTAAATCACCGGCGCTGATACTACGTGGATTTGTACCCGTAACATAATCAATTTTGGCAGCAAAAGAAATATTCCCGGTGGTGCTGAGGTTTTTGAATAACGAAACGGTTGAGGAACCATAGTTGGCTACAGCAATATCAGGCTTGCCATCTGCATCAAAATCACCTATAGCGGCGCCTGTAGGATTGGTACCTGCGGTATAGCTTATAGCAGCCGCCAAAGAAAGATTACCGGCTGTACTTGTATTTCGTAAAACCGACATACTGCCACCTGAGAAATTAGCAAGCACTACATCAGGTTTTCCATCTGCATCGAGATCGCCAACAACTATCTCGCCATGATTCAGATTGCTGAAATCAACTTTGGGAGCAAATGCAACAGAATCGCCGCTGCTGTTATTAAGGAAAACAGAAATAATGCCTGAATTACCGGTTGAAACTATTACATCGGGTTTGCCGTCGACGTTCATGTCGGCTACACTCACTGTGGTTGATCCGTTACCGGTTGGCAAATCTATTCGTTGTGCAAATGAAATTGCATTGCCTGTACTGGTGTTCTTTAAAATCGAAATAGAACTGGCATTACCGCTGTTAAAATTTGTAACAACTACATCGGGTTTACCATCGCCATTAAAATCGCCGGTGGCTACACCATAGGGGTTTGAACCCAAAACAACCATTTCACTATAAAAAGAGATGGTTCCCGGTGAACCGGTGTTTCTGAAAACAGTGGCCGTGGAATCGCCCTGGTTAGTTTCAAACACATCGGGTTTACCATCGCCATTCAGATCTGCGATGGCAATACTGCGAGGATTATTGCCCGCATAAAAATCTGTTTTAGAAGAAAAAGAAGTTGCATATAAAGCATATCCTCCGCCGGCAAATGTTACACTAAACGGTAACTGCGAATAAGCTGTAAGATGGTTAGTGGTTACAGTAACCGGCTTATAGGTAGCACCCAAAGGCACCGTAACAGTTAATGACGTTGAAGACGCGGCTGTTACAACAGCCCTCACCGCTCCAAAATAAACAATGTTACTGTCGGCCATTGTGTTAAAACCGGTGCCGGTAATGATAACACTTGTTCCAATAGGGCCCGATGTTGGATTAAATGAATTAATTACCGGTTGGGCAAAAAGAGAATGTGACAAAAAAAGAGCAATCAGAAAAAGATTTTTTTTGAGGAAGCGATAGAAATGATTCATGGAATAGGTTTTTACGTTGTTAGGTACTATCAGTAAGTAAACAGCAAAAGAATCCCCTTACGGCATTTGCCATATAGGTATACTTTCTGAACCAATATTTCCCTTGTTACTTTCTGGTTGCCTGGAGGAGAGAATTGCTGTTCCTTTACAAAGTGTTTCGGTTAACCACCCGGCAGGGTGAATTATTTGTAATATTAGCAAATAGAAAAGAAATTATATCAAAAAATATAAAAAATTAAAAGTCACATAATCCTGCGTTCACATTGCAACACACATATGGTACCAAATAAAAAATCCCGCTTTACAGCGGGACGTTTGTATAACCGGTTCCTTTTATTATTTAACTTATTATTTAATCAGTAGAGTTTGTGTTACGCTTTTGGCGCCATTGTTCCATATCACTTTATATATGCCCGCTACCAAACCGGTTGTGTTGATTTTTGTTTGACCCGTATTACTGCCTATATTAACCGTTCGCACTACTTTACCTGTTAAATCAACCAATTGTACCCTTGCCGGATGCGGTGTTGCAGGATGCGTAATAATAGACCAGGCCGATGCTGGATTGGGATATAATGAAACAGTTGTTTTGGAAATTACCGCCTCATTAATATTACCTTTTGCGTTGATGGCAAAAGCCCGCAATGCTGTATCGGTTATAGTTGAATCGCGTATAAAGGTAAAGCCCGATTTGCTGGCAGTGCCATAAGGCGTGGTAACAGATACATTACCGGTTGAACCAGTATCTACAATTGCAAATAGCACAGAATCAGATTGAATGGCAAAGGAATCGGCTGGGATGCCGCCAAACCGAACAGCGGTTGTTTGTGTAAAATGTGAACCAAAAATAGTCACCACAGTCCCTTTGCTGCCAAAGGTTGGAGTAAATGACACAATAACCGGCGCCGCAGTGTCAACGATGGTTGTGTCGCGAATAAATGTAAAGCCGGGCTTACTTGCTGTACCATTGAGTGCGGTAACAGATATGCTTCCGGTTGAACCGGTATCTATAACCGCCAATATCACCGAATCAGATTGAATGGCAAATGTTTTGGCCGGCGTGCCGCCAAAGCGAACTGCTGTGGTTTTCGTAAAACGTGTACCAACAATGGTTACCACAGTTCCATTACGGCCGCTTGCAGGTGTAAAATTATAAATAGCCGGCGCTGCAGTATCGGTACCCGTTGTATCTCTTATAAATGTAAAGCCGGGTTTGCTGCCGGTTCCCAAACGAGTAGTAACGGCTACACTTCCGCTTGAGCCTGCCCCTACCCGCGCAAATATGGCTGAATCGGATACAACGAAAAATGTATCGGCTAATGTACCACCAAATCGAACGGCTGTTGTTCCGTTAAAATGTGAACCGATAATGACAACGGGAGTACCTCTGCGACCACTGGTTGGCGTAAAGAAGCTGATTACCGGCGATGAAGTATCGGTAGCAATAAATACAAAGCCGGCTTTTGATGCCGTGCCATTCGGTGTTGTTACCGAAACATTGCCGCTTGACCCCGATCCAACAGATGCAAAAATGGCCGTGTCGGATAACACGGCAAATGATGCGGCCAATGTACCGCCAAAACGAACGGCCGTTGTACCCGTAAAACGCGAACCAAAAATAACTACCCTGGTTCCTTTGGTACCACTGGCAGGTGTGAAAGAAAAAATAACAGGCCCCAACGCTGTATCCTTTACAGCAGTAGTAGTCCGGCCAGGCTCAGGCATACCTGCATAACCCGCAAATGAACTGATGATCAATTGTGCAAATAACAGGGAAAAAAGAAACAGGCTTCTTTTTATCCGGTGGTAAACATGATTCATAGAAAAGGTTTTACATGTTAAAAATTATAATACCGGTTAAACAAACTATTATAGATACCCATGCATGAGACATGCATTATGTTCTATACAGCTTACATAACAATAACCCTTATGCCGGTTTACTTTTTAACAGTAAAAAAACACCGGATCGTATTACAGAAATGAAGATAATTTATAATAACTCATGTGTATCCTTTAATATTCCCATTACAAAAATGCTTTGCATCTGGCTGATCCCTTTCACCTCACTCAATTTGTTCACATAAAAATCATGATAAGCTTCCATGCTTTCTGCCACAATCTTCAGCATAAAATCAAATTGTCCCGATACATTGTAACATTCCAGCACTTCTTTAAAACCGGTTACCGCTTCAATAAACGTCATGCCTATTTTATGGCTATGCTCTTTAAGCGATACATAGCAAATGACCATAATGCTTTTTTTCACTTTACGATGATCTAACAAGGTGGCGTATTGCTTAATTACGCCGGTTGCCTCCATGCGTTTAATGCGCTCGTGAACGGGCGTTGCGCTTAAATGAACTTTAGCCGCGATTTCCCGAACGGTTAACCTTGCATTCTGTTGCAATAATCGCAGAATGGCAAAATCTTTTTCATCCAGTGAAAATGACGTTCCTGCCGCTTGTTCTGTTTTCGATTGCGCTCCCATATCAAAAGATTGAATTTGTTCTATTTTATGCTATAAATTTAATCATTTGTTCTATTTTATTTTATTTAAATAGTACAAAATATCATTTAATTAGATTTGTATAGAACAAAAGCAGAGGTCCCGATGAGCAGGAAACAGGTCATTTTAATAGTAGCATCAACAGCCATTTTTTTCGAGGCGCTTGATATCGCCATCCTAAACCTGGCCATCCCTTTAATGCAACAGCAATTTCATCTCGAAGCCGAAAGCATTCAATGGGTACAAACCGTGTACGTTTTATTCTACGGAGGTTTTTTGATCATAGGTGGAAAGATGTGCGATACTATCGGCCGTAAAAAAATATTCATGGCCGGTTGCGGCCTCTTTTTATTTACCTCTCTCGGTGCAGGGCTTTCGTGGAATTTTATTGTTTTAACTATTTTCAGAGCGTTGCAGGGTTTGGCAGCGGCTATGGTAATGCCTTCGGCACTGTCGATCATTACCAATACATTTACCGAACCCAAAGAACGCAACCGCTCATTAAGTATATTCAGTTCTTTTGCTGCCATTGGTTCAGGATGCGGTCTCGCGCTGGGCGGTGTAGTGGCTACTTACCTTGGCTGGCAGTGGATCTTTTTCATAAATGTACCGGTTATTACGCTTGCGCTGATTTTGGCTTACCGTTACATCGATAAAGATATCATCAGCAGTCACCAGCATTTACCCGACTTCGTTTCAGGCGTTTTACTTACGTTAATTATTGTATTAGTATCGTATGTGGTGCATCGCCTGCCCGATTTTTCAAACAACTATAAGTTGTTATTATTCTTTGTAATTGTTATTGCAACCGGCAGTTGGTTATTCATTCGCAGGGAGCGGCAACAGCAACAACCATTGATTGAGGTATCGATGTTTCGCAATACAGGCACTATAACCGGTAACGCGATCACTATTTTGTTAGGCGCGTTTTTCCTAAGCTACCTGTTTTTGCTGTCGCTGGTATTACAGCAAAATATGCACTACAGCGCTGCCAAAGCGGGTTTGCTTTTATTTCCGTTTAGCATGCTTTCTTTTTTAGTGTCGCGCTATGTTGTGCCGGCGTTGTTCAAAAAAATGACGGTTTTACAAACAGGCATCCTGGGCATGGGCCTTATGCTTACCGGCGCGCTGTTGCTGATGACGGCCATAATATATCACCATAATATCTGGCTGGTTTTGTTATCAATAGCCTGTGTTACCGGCAGCGGCATGTCGGTTTGTTATCCCAGTTTAACGGCTTTGGCTATTCGTGATATCCCCGTTACACAGCAGGGCGTAGCAGCGGGTATATGTACCACGTCGTATTTCCTGGGTGCAGGTTTAGGTCTTTCGTTGCTGGCGCTTGCCATGCAGTTGCTGAATGCAGTGACGAATAAAGTTGATTATGCAACAGTATTATTTATTAGCGGGTTCGCTTTACCGGGGTTGATTTGGTTGTGGCGGGTGAGAAAAAAAATAAGCTAAGAGCCGTTTATGCTCTTAGCTATCTCCTTTTTTCTTTTGTGCTCTTAGCTAAAAAATAAACCTTAAACCAACCTGCATCTGCCACCGTGATGGCAAATCAGGACTGGCCGTGAAAGTTGATTTAAGTGAAGGATCGAACTGGTAAGTGGGTGCATTGCCATTATAGGCAACCGACAAAGGTTGAAAATATCCCGAAGTAGTAGCATATTTAACAATGCCCCAGTTGCTGTTTAACAAATTACCAATATTTACAAAATCAATACTTAGCTGAACGATTTTATCTTTTTTCTTTGTCAGCAATAAATCCTGCAGAATACGAAAATCAACCTGGCTAAGCCATGGATTTTGCCCGGCATATTTTTCAGTGTACTCTCCGCGGTGTTTGCTGAGGTATTTTTCGTTTGCGATATATTCTTTCAATGCCTGTCGTTGTGCTGCAGCATTCTGCACATTTCCATTTACATCGGTTAAAGGTGTAAACTGCATATTATTTATTTCTGCATCGGTTGGCACATACAGCAGGTCGTTGGTAGAAGTACCGTCGTTGTTTATATCGCCGCCGTATACATAGGCGAACCGGTTGCCCGAGTTCCATGAGCCAAATAATGAAATTGTAGTGGCATATCTTTCGGCATAATTGAATTTTTTTGAAAAAGCCGCCACAAACCGATGGGTATTGCCGTACAATGAACGAGACAGCACTGCTTTATTTGAATTGTTTAAAATGGGGTTGCGGTCAAAGGCATCGCTTGATATTTCGGCAGAAATAGAGCTGGCATCTTTTGCAATTAAAAAGTTATAGCCGAACATGGCATAAAAACCTCTCCCAAAATTTTGCTGCGCCTGAAAAGTAGCATTGAACTGATACCCCACGCTGGTATTGGTAAATGCATACGTATTGTTAGCACCCTGATCGCCGGCAAGGTATACTTTACGTGTATCACCGGTGCCCGAATTCAATGTGCCTGTAGGCGTTCCCAGCTTATAATTGCGTACCATCATGCCCTTAACATCTTTGGTGTACGCGACATCTACTGTAAAGATCGTTCCGGAAGGAACCTTAATATCAGTACCAATATTTGAACGCCATACCTGCGGCCATTTAAAATTTTTGGCGGTTACATTATAAAAAAAACTGAACGGGTTGCCAATGTGATTGCCTAACCACACAAACGGAAAACGGCCGGTAAACAAACCCGAGCCGCCACGTATCTGAATGGTTTTATCGCCTTTTACATCCCAGTTAAATCCCACACGTGGAGAAAGCAACGGTTTTTTAGAAGGCAGACGGGTGTTATCCACATCTTTACCGGGACCGTTGGTTAATGACTTACCGTTTTCATCAAACAAAACCAGATTGTCTTTATTGGCAACAGTTGGTTCTCCTTCAGTGAATGTACCGCTGAATGTACCATCAGCATTTATATTTGGCGTACGGTAACTGGCATTAAAGTAAAAAGGAATATCCATGCGCAAACCAACCGTTAAACGAACGTTATCGGTAGCCTGCCATTCATCCTGTAAATAGCCCGAAAGTTGCCCTACGGTTAAATAATACCAGGTCCATTGGTCGGCTATGCCTCTGTTTTTTGCATAAGCAACATCTACATCCAATGGATAAGCGCCAAAAACATAATTACCGCCAACCGGCACACTGTCGATAAATGTTTTTATATCTGCCTCAGAAAAAAGTGTAGCGCCATAGCCTGTTAAATTAAATGAGTTGGCAAATTTGAACGATTCAAAAGAAGCGCCGGCAGTAATCGTATGTTTCTTAAAAAATAAATTGAAATTATCAGTTGCCTGAAATGCATCCTGGTTTAAACGGTTGTTGATCGAAAACGGCTCATGGCCTGCAATGATATAGCGTATTCCGTTTTTGGTAATATTGATAACAGGAAACGGCGTCGAAAAAGGATTGCGTTTATCTCGGAATGTAGTGTATACTACGCGGAGTTTATTGGCATAGCTATTACCAAAGTTTGATTTAAGTTCAGCACCAAACGACTGTAGTTTATTTACGATCTCGTACCCTGAGTTTTGAAATTGAAGCGTGGTAAAGTCGGGGCCGCGGCGACCAATAGCACTTGGGTGGGCGGGTTTATCTTTATGCGCATCCAATCCGTTATAAGTAAATGACAAGCGGTGAGCCGAGGTGATATTCCAATCGGCTTTTATCAACCATTTATAATTGGTTTGATCGAGAGTATAATGCTGATAAGGCCCGGTATTGTAATTAAACCGCTTGGCCAAAATTGAACTTACCGACTGCAGGTCCGACTCAAGCACCCTGCTTGTATTGGCTTTACCAACGTTGCTGCTGTTTTGCGCAACGTACGATGATGCTTCATCACTCCTTTGCTCGGTTTCAAAATTTACGAAATAAAACAACTTGTTCTTTATAACCGGGCCGCCCAGCGAAAAGCCCGTTTGCAATTGTTTCAGATCGGGCAGCACCAGTTTGTTCTTTTCGATTTTTGAACCGGTCAGCGATTCGTTCCTGTAAAAAGCATATGCGGTACCTGAAAAATTATTATTACCCGATTTGGTTACCGTATTTATACCGGCGCCGGTAAAACCGGCCTGGGTTACATCATAGGGGGCAATATTCACCTGTATCTGATCAATGGCATCGAGCGATATAGGCTGTGCATTTGTTTGTCCGCCCGGCGTTGGTGCATCGAGCCCAAACGGGTTATTAAAAACAGCGCCATCGAGTGAAAAATTATTATACTGTCCGTTACGACCGGCGAACGACAAACCATTATAGGTAAATGAAGCCGACGGTGTTAAGCGAAGATAGTCATCGGCAGAGCGTGAAATGGTAGGCAAAGATCGTATCAACCGGCTACTGATGTTTACAGAAGCGCCGGTTCGTTTATTATCAATAATACCTGAGCGGCCGGTTACCGTTACTTTTTCCAATTCGGCCGACTTTTCGGCTAATTGAATGTCAACGGAATTGTTTTGCCCTAACTCAAGAAAAACATTATCAATAACAGTTTGCTGAAAATTTACAAACGTAGCGGTTATCTTATAAGGACCGCCAACCCGCAAATTTGGAACTGTAAAACGACCATCACCTTTTGTTGCCAGCACCTGTTTAATACCGGCATCGGGAAACTCAATTACAACAGTAGCCCCATGTAATGCATTTCCTTTTGGATCTATTACAATGCCACTGAGCGTTGCTGTAGTAACCTGGGCCCATACAGCGGGTGAACATAATAAAAAAAAGAGCAGGTTAAAAATGTAGTTTCTGTTTGATCCTTTCATAGCAGTTATTTTAGGTTATAAATAGCAGTATGCATACGGCTGCATAGCAGTACAGAAAGGGGGGGATTCTGGCTTCAGCCATTAAGTTTTTTCATGTGGCAAGTCAAAATGAGATACAGATTATAAGCCCGTGGATCAGTTATAGAAGGTAGTTGCCGGACTTAAAGTATGGATAAAGAGGAAGTTCAGGCGGTTGCTAACAGTATTCTAATTTAAGTAAAATTAATTGATTGTATACTCCATTTTTTTATATACGAAAGCCGGCAATAACACAATAAAAAAATTCCTTCAAAAACCCGCAGTTTGGGCGGTTTGAACCGGTAAAAATCTATTTTTAGCAAGGATTTTGTATATGTATAAGTAATACCCGTATCCCTACGGGCTATACCCAAAAAAAATTTACATGAAAAAAATCAGTTTAATTATTGGTTGCCTTTGCCTGGCATCTGTTTCTATGGCCCAGTTAAGAGCCTCTGTAACCTGCCCCGCCTTTGAGGTTGACATTATTGACGGAAAAGTGAATGGGTTTAGACCAAATGTGGTTGCCGGACAAATAAAAAGCAAATTTCCCTGCTTTACCAGCACCACTACCGATAGTACCAAATGCGGCGAAGGTATATTTTATAAAGACAAGGGCATTTCGTTTTACACGACAAGAGATTATGTTGAGATCAACGAAAGCTTTAAAGGTAAGCTCAGCGTACCTTTAATAGGCGCCGTTCGAGGAAGCTTATTTAAAGTATTGGGGAACCCGAAAATGAAAGATGCCACCTGGGATGCGTATCAAATGTCCTATGGCACACTGGTACTACATTTCAATAAAGCCAATAAAGTTCGGTTAATACAATTCAGCACCAATAGCACAGATCTGCTAAGCCTGTGCGAGTAAAGCCCGAAAGACCGAAAAGACCGAAAGTCCGAAAGAAAGATGCCTTATGACATCTTTCTTTCGGACTTTCCGACTTTCAGGCTTTTCTGACTTCAGACTTCCACTTTCCGACCTCACTCTACCAATTTCAAAAACTGTTGCTTATAGTTTCTTCCTATTGGTAATGAAAACGATTGTACATGTACTTCTTCATTATTGTAGCTAACGATCTTATCAACCGATACGATATAAGATTTATGAATACGCACAAACCTGTTCTCGGGTAATTTTTCTTCCATATAACCTATACGCTGATAAGTAATAACCGAGCGGCCGGCGGTTACGATTTTCACATAATCCTTAATGCTTTCGATATAAATGATCTCTTTCAGGAATATTTTAATCAGGTCTTTATTCACCTTAAAATACATATAGGCTTTTTCAAAAGCTTCTTCGTTATTTTCACTGGCAGGCGGTTGCTTTAATACATTGTACTGGTGATATTTTGAAATGGATTTTAAAAAACGTTCGAAGGAGATAGGTTTTACGAGGTAATCGAGCACATCGAGTTCAAAACCTTCTACGGCAAATTCACGAAAGGCGGTGGTGAGTATAATACGGGGTCGGTCCTGAAGCGATTTAATCAGCTCAAGCCCGTTCATTCGCGGCATTTGTATATCCAGAAAAAGAATATTAACCTTATGCTTTTGAATAAAAGCAAATGCGTCGAGGGCATTGCTACATTGCCCAAGAATTTCCAGATCGTCCATTTTTTCAATGTATGAAGCAAGCAACTCTCTGGCAGGAGGTTCATCATCAACTATCAGGCATTGTATTTTCACCTTACCGCTTTTTTAATTTTTAATACGGTTAAAAACGACTGACCTTCACTCAGGTATTTAAATTCATGCCTGTCGGGATATAATATTTCCAGCCGCTTTTTAACATTCTCCAAACCGATACCCTTATATACGGCATGCCCGTTCAGCGATTCTGCCACCCGGCTGTTTTCGATTTTCACCGTCAGCCAGTCTTCTTTAACTGTAAGGTCTATGCGTATCCAGCTATTGCCCACATTATTACTGATACCGTGTTTAAAACTATTTTCAACCAGCGGTAAAATTAAAAATGGCGGAATACTAAAAGAATCAACTGCATCGAAACAGTTCACGGCCACATCCAATCTTTCGCCATACCTTATTTTTTCCAATTCAATATAGTTGTGTATGTATTCCATTTCTTTACTCACAGGGATATACTCCTGCTTACTATCGTATAACATGTAACTCAGCAACGACGACAACCGGTAAATAAGGTCAGAAGTTTTTGGATTGTTTTTGAGCGATAGTGAATAGATGTTATTAAGCGTATTGAAAATAAAATGGGGCTGTACCTGGCTCTTTAATAATTCAAGCTGCGCCTCGGCCTTATCGCGTTGCAGCTCCTGTGCCAGCCGTTGCTGTTCGTACCAGGCACGCCGAAAATAAAACATGGTATACAAAGCAACGATCAGATAAATATTTACGGCTTCGATAATAATTTTCGGAATAAACAAAAACGGCATCGAATTGCCTTCAGGATAATAAGTAGGATATGTATAATAGTAATTGAACGAACGGCGAATGAGTGTAAACACTATCGCACTAACAATAAAGCCGATCCAGAAGGCGGTTTTTCTTTTTTTTAAAAAATACCGTTTTATCAACACCTGTGTAGTGAACCAGGTAGCCAAACCGGCAATAGGAACAATTACCGATGCATTGATCAGGTAACGGTGATATTCATTGGCAATAGAAGCAACTCCTATCCATTCGTACAAAAAGTACAGCAGCCAGAACAAAACCGTTAACCTTACATTGCCTTTGTTGTAGTTCATGCCCACATAATTCTCTTCGAAATTACCTCTTAATCAGGATAAGGCCGGCGGTTCTTAGACAAACGACGGTTTAGCACCACAAACGGCAAGTCGCTGTGCCAGCGCCCTGAATATCCCGCAAGGCTGGACTTAAAAAGAATATCCTTCGACCTTACTCAGGAGGAAAAGATCCATTGATATATTTAAAAATTATGGTCTGTCTGTGAACAATGAGTTTTTGGTAAACTATCTTCTCTCCGACGGAAGGCTTCTATACCTTTTCGCTAAAATGAAAAAGTCCCGCAAAGCGGGACAAATAACGTAAATGAAAATTTTTATTAATCTCTTAAACCAGGGCTTCATACAACACCTCAACCGGATGCAGCGCCTTACGACCCGTACCATCTTTTACCTGATGGCGGCAACTGGTGCCGGGGGCCGCAATAATTACATCGTCGGACTGCCGGCGAACGGTTGGAAATAACACCAACTCCCCTATTTTCATCGATAAATCGTAGTGCTCTTTTTCATACCCAAATGAACCCGCCATACCGCAACAGCCCGAAGGAATGTTTTGTACAGTATAATTCACCGGCAACGACATCATTTTTGCAGAATGGGTTACCGACGACAATGCTTTTTGCTGACAATGCCCGTGCAATTGAATAACCCGTTTTTCGGTAGTGAACTGCTCCTTACGTATGGCGCCTTTTTCAATTTCACGGGCAATAAATTCTTCAACAGTAAAAACATGTTGAGCCAGCTGCCTTGCTTTTTCAAGCTGTTCATCGGTAGCAAGGTCAATATATTCATCGCGAAAAGTAAGAATGGCCGAGGGTTCAATGCCTATCAGCGGTGTTTCATCGGTAATAACAGAATGTAACAGGGCTATATTTTTATTGGCAATTTCTTTTGCTTTTCGCAACAGGCCCTTTGATAGCCAGGCACGCCCGCTTTCGATATGATTGGGAATAACTACTTCGTATCCCAGCTTCTGCAACAACAAAACGGCTTTAATACCAATTTCGGTATCATTATAATTGGTAAACTCATCGCAAAACAGGTATACCCGGTTACCGGTTGCCGGTTTTCCGTTTCCGTTTTTTTGTTCGCCTGCCAACCCCTTTTGCCTTTTAAACCAGCTATGTAAAGTGGTTTTATACATCGTTGGCATGCTGCGCTTCACTGCAAAACCCGAAAACTGTTTTATCCATTTGCTCACAACCTTATTGGTCATGGCAAAATTGTATAAACCGGGAACCAGTGCGCCCAGCTTTGCCGAAGCCGAAAAACCGGCAATCAGTTTTGCTCTGAAGGGAACCCCATTGGCATCGTAATAGTGTTGTAAAAATTCAGCTTTCAGCTTAGCCACATCTACGTTCGAGGGGCATTCTGATTTACAACCTTTACAGCTCAGGCACAGGTCCATCACCTCATAAATTTCTTTATGATCAAAGCGATTCACCTTATCGGAACGGGTGAGCATTTCGCGCAAAATATTAGCACGGGCACGTGTGGTATCTTTTTCATTTCGGGTAGCCATAAAAGATGGACACATGGTTCCACCCGATAAATGTGTTTTACGGCAATCGCCCGATCCATTGCATTGTTCGGCATGCTGCAACACATCCTGATTATGAAAACGGAATACCGTTTTAAATGGAGGAGTTTGTTGCCCCGGTGTATACCGAAGCATGCTGTTCATAGATGGCGTATCTACGATTTTATTGGGATTGAAAATATTATGCGGGTCCCAGGTATATTTGATCTGCTTTAACAGCTGATAATTTTTTTCGCCAACCATTTGCGGTATAAACTCTCCCCGCAGGCGGCCATCGCCGTGCTCACCGCTTAATGAGCCGGAATATTTTTTAACCAGCGTGGCAATTTCTTCGGCAATGGTGCGAAATAATTCGTTGCCTTCTTTGGTTTTTAAATTAATGATGGGCCGCAAATGTATTTCGCCCGAACCGGCATGGGCATAATGCACCGAATACAGGTTGTATTTTTTCAGAATTTCATTAAAATCGCGAATGTATGCGGGCAAATCGTTCACATCTACGGCAGTATCTTCAATAACAGGTACCGCCTTTTCATCACCGGGTAAATTGCCCAGCAAACCAAGACCGGCTTTGCGTAAAGTCCATATTTTTTTGGTGTCATCGCCAAATAATAACGGGAAGTGATATCCTAAGCCGGCAGCCCGCATATCGGCTTCTACCTTTTTAGCAATTTCAGTGATCTCTTCGCGGTTGTTACGGGCAAACTCAATAACCAAAATGGCACCGGGGTCGCCCTGTACAAAAAACCGGTTTTTGCGTTGCTCAATATTGTCTTTGGTGCATTCAAGAATGTAATGATCAATCAGTTCACTGGCGCTGGGATTGTATTGCAGGGCAATTAAATTGGCGCGCAGCGATTCATCTATCGAATTAAAATGAACGCACAGCAGGCCGGTTTCTTTCGGCGGCAGCGGTACCACATTCAACTTAATTTCTGTAATAAATGCCAGGGTGCCTTCTGAACCCGCAATCAGTTTACAGAAATTAAAATCGGGCCCGCCGGCTGTAAATGGCGCTGATTCGAGCAAAACATCTACGGCATAGCCTGTATTTCTTCTTTCAACACTTTTCTTGGGAAATTCTTTTCGTATTTCAACCTGGTTGTTATAATCACTCAACAGGCTGCGAACGGTTTTATAAATATTCGCTTCGAGCGTTGTGCCTTCGCACCGGGCATGAAACTCATCGATATTTATTGTAGAGAAGGTGGTTTCGGAACCATCGCTCAGCAACGCTTTCACTTCGAGCAAATGTTCGCGCGTGCTGCGGTAAACCACCGAATTGGATCCGCATGAATTGTTGCCCACCATACCGCCGATCATTGCCCTGTTGGCAGTAGAGGTTTCAGGACCAAAAAACAGGCCGTGCGGCTTCAGGAACATGTTCAGTTCGTCGCGGATAACGCCGGGCTGAACCCGTACCCAATTTTCGGCCGTATTTAATTCAAGTATCTGGTTCAGGTTTTTCGAAACATCTACCACAATACCATTGCCCACCACCTGGCCGGCCAGCGAAGTTCCTGCTGTTCGGGGTATCAGGGAAGTTTTTTGGGCATGTGCAAAGGCAATCAGCTTCTTAATATCATTTACCGACCTGGGAATAGCAACAGCAAGGGGCATTTCGCGGTAGGCCGAGGCGTCTGTGGCATATAAAACCCGCATGGTTTTATCAAAATACAACTCTCCTTCGAGGTCCGCGGCCAACTGCTGTAAAGAATTGTTCATGAATCTATTTCTTTGATTGGGCGACCGCAAATTTACTGGCTTTACAGGTGGTTTGGCGCAGAGATGGAAAATATTAGAAAATTTCAAAAAATCGATTCAAGAGGCATTAACGGTGCATACCGCGCTGACCAGATTAATCAAAGGAAAGCAGCCCGGCGCTGGCTCTTTGATCCTTAAAGAGTAATATGGGCCGCTCTTTTTTAAACCAGCCGTTCCATTTTAACCCAATCGTGGGGTACGCCGTTTAAATCGAAAGTTTCGATGTACTGCAGCCGTTTTTAGCAAAACATTTCGCGAAGCCATATTTTGAATGTCGGCCATAGCATTATATCACCGGCAGGTTTAACGTAGTAAAGCCATATTCAAGCACTGCTTTTGCCGATTCGGTGGCATATCCCTTTTGCCAGTGTTTTTTCAGCAGCCGGTAACCCAGGTCGTAGTAATTAATGTGGCCGTTGGTAAGCTCTTTCACCAGCTTCAATCCCGACCAGCCCACAAAATCACCGGTTGCCTTTTCAATAACGGCCCATCGTCCAATGCCATTTTGAACATACTGGTCGCGAATAAAGGCAATTACCTGCCGGGCTTCATCTATTGTTGCAATGGGTTTGTTGCCTAAATATCTAGGACTTCTGCATTGGCATCCAGTTCAAACATACCTGTTGCATCGGAAGGCATCAGCTCCCGTAATATCAACCGGTTTGTTTCGATAAATACCTGCATGATTTGCATGCCGTTTAATTTACGCAAACAGCATAGCTTTGGAAGATAAAGAATTTTAGTTGTTCAGAATTAAGTTTGTAATTCGGGTAAACAGATTAAAAACGGGCAGTAATGAAAGCGCTTTACTAAGTGTGTGTAGTGTTGTGAACTAAAAGCATAAGAGGCGCAGGGATCAAAAGGGCCTGCCATTTAAATCTCAGTTCGTTGATTGATCAAAAAGGCCGCTTCAACCAATGCTTCCATCTTTTCGTAAAAATAAATATGGTCATTGCGTTGTTTGCCTTCCTGAGAAATACTGCGGCTGCTGCTAACAATTTCCACCATCCACTTCCATAAAATTTCGCGTACTTCCTGTAAATGATACGATTCAAAAAAGGTTTCGATAACCAGTCGTGGATTCTGGCGTTCCTCTTCAGTTAATCGCAGGGGTTGATTATACCAGTCAGGATGTTTGTTAAGAGCCCGCATAACAAATTAGTTAAAATGTGAAGGAATAAACATACAAACAACAGCTACCGGCTTAAAAAAAGTATAGGTATAACCGTTGTTTTCCCTGTTACTGGCATGTAGTGACCAATCAACAAAACCAATGTATAAACATAGATTTATGCTGCCCCTGTTGCCTGATACTGCCGGTTTTTGGGAAACCCGGGCTTGCAAATTGCGTTTATTGCAACCCGCAAAGTAAATGTGTAAACGAAGATAATAAAAATTTTAATATGATGTAGTATAGCCCAGCTAAAAAATTAAAAAAAAATTTCATCTTGACATTAAATAAATCATCCATTGGTTGCTAACCACCAGATATTAAAAACCTTTGGCGCCAATTTGCGCCGCATACGCAATGAGAAAGGCTTAAGCCAGCGCGATTTATACGCTCTTTGCAATATTGATAATGCCGAAATAAGCAGAATGGAAAATGGCGAAGTAAATGTTACCCTCAATACACTTGCTCAGCTATCAGAGGCCCTTGATATTCCTGCCTGGATGTTACTGCAGCAATAATAATATAACGATCCGTTACAAACGCCAAAGAAAGTATCATAATAAAAAAACCCCCTGAATCGGGGGCTTTAGGTCATTTAACGAAGGTTGTTCGTATTTGATCTTTCATATTATTGGATATTCATAACCTTTTAAAGGTTCTGGGTAAGCGCTCTGGTTTATAGGATATCGGAAAAAAACGGGGCTTGTTTTAAGGTCATTGGATTTTATATATCAAAATTAGTTTCGCAAATGCAGGTTTCTAAGCATTCGCTTAAAGAATTTGGCAAAATGATCAATTTGCTTACCGGCTTCTAAGGGTGTTTTTGTAATAAGAGCAAAAATTACACTTAAACCGTTGTTGATACGGTATCCCTGATTTAAGTTATTCACATTCAGCAGCAGCTATTAACTGCTGCAGCAGCCATTATTATAATGAACAGCAACAAGTTTTATTGCAATACCGGAAAGATGTTTATTCGATGGGAAAATTATTTCAAATCACGTTGAATTGGTAAAACGGCCGCACGATGCGCAACATATGTACGAAGCGCCGTTTATCAGGTGATAAAATTTTTATTTATTGCAAAACTTTTTTCTCAAGATTTTCCATAGCCCATTGCTGTACTTTGGGAAAAGCAATGCCAAACCAGGTTGTATATTTTTGGGGATGTGAAAGCAGGGTGGTATTTATTTCTTCAAGACTTTTATAGCAGTAATCTTTTACTTCTGCGGGGTCGGGTAGCATTTTACCCTCATAAATGCCTACAAAAACATGGTCAAATTCATATTCGGTCAATCCATGTTCAAATTCGCACTGGTAAACAAAATCAAATATTTTTTCGAGCGATGTGGTAAAGCCCATTTCTTCATGCAAACGGCGTGTAGCGGCATCAAGCGTGTCTTCGCCCGGCGCAGGGTGGCTGCAGCAGGCATTCGTCCATAAGCCACCGCTGTGATATTTGCCCAGGGCCCGCTGTTGCAATAACATTTCGCCTTTGTTATTAAAAATAAATATGCTAAAGGCGCGGTGCAACACGGCTTTGCGGTGGGCTTCCATTTTTTCCATCACGCCCATCGGTTCGTCGTGCTCATTCACCAATATCACGTCGGTTGCTTTAATCATAATACAAAGTTGCTAAATTAAATTTAATTGAAAACATTCCCTGCCTGCAACCCTGCACTTGTTTTTCAATATATGTATGAAATCAATACGGGCGGTATTTGCATTGGCTTTCTGGCTTTACTCAACTAAGCTGCCTTTGTGTTTTAAAGCAACATATAAGCCAGACTGGGATATTGATAGGGCAAACCCCACCGGGTAATTATATCAACCGGCTTTTTAACTTTCATTTATCAATACAGGGTAACCGAAATAATTGATGTGCCGGGCTAAAAAGGGAATCAAACTAATATTGTGAAGGAAAAGAAAGCTAACAATAATTTATCCGGCATAGAAGTTCACCACCCGGTGTGTGTACCGTGCTGCTGCACGTGCAACCGGTTAATGAGGTTGGTTTTGAAGGCGCACAAGGCTTTTTTGCTGCTCCGGAGCAGTTACTTCTTACAAATTCCCCTCCCTTTACGGCATAAACGGGTTCAGGCTAATCTTTAATAGCGTTCAATTTGCGTTTTCAATAATTTACGCGCAAAGTGAATACGGCTTTTAATAGTTCCCAAAGGTTCGCCAAGCATGTCTGCTATTTCATGGTATTTAAAGCCATCAAAATACAGCAGAAAAGGATTTCTGAATATTTGAGGCAAATTATGAATAGCTTCCTGGATATCTTTTAAACGCAAAGTTGATTCAGCATTGTTTGCTACAACACTTTGGTTTTGGTTAATCAGAAAATCATTAGGAGTACTATCAAAAATAGTATTCTGTTTAACTTTTCTCCGATAATTATTAATAAAGATATTTCGCATGATAGTATACAGCCACGCCTTGATATTGGTGCCTACACTATACTTGTCTTTGTTGGACAATGCACGAAACAACGTTTCCTGGAACAGGTCTTTCGCTGCTTCAGAGTCTCTCGTCAGCGTTATAGCAAACGGTTTTAAAAACTCCGCATTGTTCACCAGCATTTGATTGAATTCCACCGTCGACATAAAAAAGTTGTTTAAATATATACAGTACAAATTTAAACAGATATTGGATAATGGAAAAATTCCCGGGATTAATAATTCCATAATAAAATATTACACCAGCCCGGGTATGACATTACAGAAAGAATTATCCCCTATTAAGGTTGACGTTTGTTAGGCAGAAATATTTGTTAATAAATTACAAAAGCGGCTCTCAGTTAACATATTATGAATTTTCCTAAAGCACCGCAATAAATTCCAATACTTCGGGAAGCGACCTTTTAAGCACTACCCCGGCGGGCAATTTTTTGAGGTTGCATTGGGTTAACTGGCCCGAAACAATGATCTGTACGCGGGGAACGTGGTACCTTATTTTAAGGAGGAATTTTTCAAAATTAAAATTACCCGCTATGCAGGTGAGGTGGGTATACAGGTAGTCGGGCTGCTTGCAGTTAATGATAAATTCGAGGTCGTGAAAAGGCACATTGGCGCCCAGGTAAATGACCTGTACGCCCCGGCTTTTCAGCAAATAATAGGTATACAATAATCCTAATTCGTGGTATTCGCCTTCGGGCAAAAAGAGGATCACTTTTTTATTTACGCTTATGTGCGATACAACGCTTTCGATACCAACGATCAGCTTTTGCCTGATAATATTGGTAACAACATGCTCCTGAGAGGGGTGAATATGGCTGGCCTGCCACAGTATGCCGATTTTATCGAGGAAGGGAAAGATCAAAAAACTGATGGTTTTATCAATGCCTTTTGCCATGATGTAATTATCGAGCACATCCTCGAATTTTTCAAGGTCGAGATCGATCATGTATTGCAAAAGGTCATTTACCAGGCGTTCCTGCTGCGCCTCGGCATGAGAAAGGGAAACTATTTTTTCCCTCACCTCCTGTGAACTCATTCTGTCTATATGGGAAATTTTATACCCGTATTTGTTCAACAAGGCGATATTCAGCACAATTTTCAGCTCTTCATTGGTGTAGTACCTGATATTTGTGGAGGTTCGCTGGGGACGTAAAAACGAATAGCGCTGTTCCCATATACGGATCGTGTGAGCTTTAATGCCCGACAGATTCTCCAGATCCTTTATAGTGAACGCATTCATATATAATTAACTACAAAGTGCAATATTAAATTGTTTAAGTAAAACAGAAGAAACTTTAAACCAATATGTTAAATGGCTAATGGGATTGGCAGGCTACAGGTAAAACTGAACCGGGGAATGATTCAGACAAAACTATCTGAATCATTCCCCGGTTCCGACTGTCAAATAATGTGCTTATTTGTAACAAAAAACGTTATACTCTATTGGCGACTGTTTTGCCAGCTATCACTGAAGGAATGCTTTTTTCATGAAACAAATCGGGAAAATAAATGGTAAATAAACTCCGGTTCCTCTGAAAAGACCTTCGCATCATCATTATAACAAGCGTGAGATATAAAATGGCTGTTATTTGAAATAATACATTAAACTTTCTTAAGAGATAAGTTCGTACAGAAAAATTTTCCGCTTCCTCCCGGCCTATAAATACCGATAAAATATTTTTTATCAATGGCATTACCAAAGGAATTTTATTCCAGTTGGTATATCGTACTCCCTGGTAGTTATAATTTGAATTGTAATTGCCGGGTACCTGGTTTTTATAAAAATCCCAGTTACTCATAACATCAGCAAAGCTGGCCAAGTCGCCATTCGGCTTTTTAAAATGCAAATCATAAGAACCATCCAGCACTACCCACCCTTTCGATGTTTTTGCTTCTACAAGAATGTGTCCGCCGTACCTTCCATTCACTTTCATTTGTGCAATGCGATTCGGAATATTTAATTCTTTCAGTATAGCGCTTAAAATATAAGCATAACTTCCACAAGCGCCTTTGGTAGTCATTAAATCAACCGTAACAGGATGAATCAGAGACGATTCTATAGAACTTATTTCCTTATTCTGAAAAATAAATGAGCGGGTTTGTCCAAGGTACCAGGTAAGATGTAAACTCTTCAGTAAAAGATCTTCTTCCCTATTGGCGGTTATTTGCGCTTTATCACTTATATAACCGGCCATAGCTTTAACAAGCTGTTTCTCATAACTGTCTTCCATATAAAAGTATAATAGACAAGCTAACAGGAAACCATTCAAAAAAAACAGACTATACCTACTACGCAGTACTTTACGAATAAAGTGTGCGAAAATTCTTCGCGATAGTTTCAAAGATTTCAGATTTAGAGGGTAAACAAATAGGGGCAATCCGTTCACATATATACAAAATCATAACCTTCTCATTATTTAGCTACTGATTATGTATAATGTGGCTGTAAGACTTTTAGTCGGCTGCAAAGTTTATTTAAATTTTTAATTTTTATTACTCTTTAACAGTTTTTTAATCCAGCAAACACAATAATTATCATATAATATATAATACATATAAGTGTTTATATGTATTTACAACACCCAACCTGTTAGTTGTATACGAAATCGAACGATTAAGTAAAGAGAAAAATAATTACAGAGAAGGATTTAAAAGCTGGCCACTATCGAGTAGAAATTGTACCGGCTCTAAATGGGACCCGGCCGACTGCAGTGCATGTAGGTGGCGAAAGTGATGGCAATCGGTGCCCAGTAGATTTATATATTGCTTATTGATGAGGTAATGGGCCAGTTGCAGCGAAGCTTTTCCATAATAGCCCGTAAGTGATAAGATATTCAGCTGAAAATAACATCCGGCATTTTTGAGCTCATCGTACCACTTTTTATCGGCCATAAAGTACAGATAACGTTCGGGATGTGCCAATACCGGCTGATATCCCTTCATCTGCATATTAAACAGCTTGTCTTTAAAGTTAAGCGGGGTAGTAACAAACGAAAATTCAACCAATACCCAGTTTTTGTGTAGGGTTAGCAGCGGTGCATTGCTTTGCAGTAATTCATCGAAATGATCGTCTAAAAAATATTCAGCAGCCGATTTAACCGGAACATCTATATTATTTTGCTTTAATGCCTGTTGCAATTGTTGATGGGCAGTAAAAATGGTTCCTACATCATTTTTATACATATCCCACAGAATATGTGGAGTAGTGATAAATTTTTTATACCCCAGCTCCTGCAAACCGGCAATTAGTTCCAGTGAGGTTTCTGTATCGGGCGAACCGTCGTCGATGCCCGGCAACAAATGCGAGTGCATATCGGTTCCGACACCACTCAGGTCAACGGGCGTTCTTTTCTTTTTTTTGAAAATAGAAAACATGCAATAGGTTCCCCCCTTTTAAAAACAGTAAAGATTCACCTAAAATTAAGCAACCGGCGAATATAATTGCGAAAACTCCTTGTACACTTTTTCGATTCCCTCACGTAAATCAATCCGGGCTTTCCAACCCAGTTTATGCAATTTTTGTACATCCATCAGTTTGCGCGGCGTACCATCGGGTTTATTTAAATCATGTTCGATGGTTCCTTTATAATCCACTACATCCTTAATTAATAAAGCAAGATCTTTTATTGTAATATCTTCACCCGTACCAATATTCACGAATCCCGGTTCATTGTAGTTTTGCATTAAAAAATAACAGGCATCTGCCAGGTCATCGGCATGCAAAAACTCCCGCCGGGGTTGCCCCGTTCCCCACATTACCACAGCCGGATCATTTTTTAGTTTTGCTTCATGAAACTTTCTGATCAGGGCCGGCAATACGTGCGAGGTTTCAAGACTGTAATTATCATTCGGACCGTATAAATTGGTAGGCATTACCGAAATAAAATTACATCCGTATTGCGAACGGTAAGCATCGCACATTTTAATACCGGTTATTTTTGCTATAGCATAGGGTTCATTGGTAGATTCCAGTTCACCTGTAAGCAAATAATCTTCCTTCAATGGCTGAGGAGCCAGCTTTGGATAAATACACGACGAACCAAGGAACATGAGCTTTTTAACACCATTCTCGTAAGAAGCATGAATGATGTTGGTTTGTATCATAATATTATCGTAAATAAACTCTGCACGATAGGTATTATTTGCCAGTATACCGCCCACTTTAGCAGCCGCCACAAATACATAATCAGGCTTTTCGTGTTGCGTAAAATCCTGTACAGCCTGCTGATTACGCAGGTCGAGCTCAGCCGATGTACGCAGCAATAAGTTATTAAATCCTTCCTTTTGTAACTTCCTTACAATAGCCGAGCCTACCATGCCCCGGTGGCCGGCAACATATATTTTAGCTGTTTTTTCCACGATAACAAATGTTAATTGTGTAACTATCTATTCAAACTGATTGCGAACATAATATCCTGAATCCTGCAACAACTTTTCTTTTTTGAACAATTCAACATCGTTGGCTACCATTTCTTTTACCAGCGCAGCGAGGTCATATTTAGGTTTCCAACCCAGTTGATTTTGTGCTTTTGAAGGGTCGCCTATCAACAGGTCTACTTCGGTAGGTCGGTAATATCTTTTATCAACCGCCACTACTTCCTTACCGATCTCTAATTTAAAGTCGGGATTGTTGCAGGCTTTTACTACTGCGATTTCATTTTCGTTCTTTCCTTTAAACTCCAGCTCAATGCCCACTTCGGAAAATGCCATTCTTACAAATTCACGAACCGGCGTTGTAACCCCTGTAGCTATAACATAATCTTCGGGTTTTGGTTGTTGCAAAATAAGCCACATGGCTTCAACATAATCTTTTGCATGGCCCCAGTCGCGCTGTGCATCCAGATTTCCCAAATAAATTTTATCCTGCAGGCCCAGGGCTATTTTAGCCACTCCACGGGTAATTTTTCGGGTTACAAATGTTTCGCCACGCAAAGGCGATTCGTGATTGAAAAGAATTCCGTTTACAGCATACATATTATATGCCTCGCGATAGTTAACGGTAATCCAGTAAGCATACAATTTAGCAACCGCATACGGCGAACGTGGATAGAAAGGCGTTGTTTCAGACTGGGGTACAGCCTGTACCAAACCATATAGTTCAGAAGTAGAAGCCTGATAAACCTTTGTTTTTTGTGTTAATCCCAGTAATCTTACGGCTTCCAGTATACGTAACGTGCCTATACCATCGGCATTGGCAGTATATTCGGGCGTTTCAAAGCTCACATGCACATGGCTCATGGCAGCGAGGTTATAAATTTCATCGGGCTGTGTTTCCTGAATAATGCGAATGAGGTTGGTTGAATCGGTCAGATCACCATAATGAAGTGTTAAATGCACATTTTTTTCATGGGGATCCTGGTATAAATGATCAATCCGTTCGGTATTGAATAAGGAACTTCTACGTTTAATGCCATGTACAATATATCCTTTCTTTAATAACAGATCGGTTAAATAAGCTCCATCCTGTCCGGTTACACCAGTAACCAATGCTACTTTTGCCATATGTTAATCGGGTTGAATTGTAAAACTTTTCGCAATGGTTTTAACCACGTTGTAAAAAAATAAGGTTTTAAATTATTCAATTTCCAGGCCATTTGATCTTCATGGTTTGCTTTGAGCCTGTTTTTCAGTGAAGCATTGCTCATGCCACCTGCTCGCATTTTCACCAACACTTCGGGAATGTACTTTACACAGGCGTTGTGCTTTAACAAAAAACGCAACATCAATTCGTAATCGGCCGCTGATCGCAGTGTAGTGTTGAACAGCCCATATTTTTCATACATATGCCGGCGCACAAAAAAGGTAGGATGTGGGGGCATCCAACCGTAATACAAATATTTTTGCTGAAAGGTGCCTGACCGCCAGGTACGAGTAATTACTTCCACATTTTCTGATTTCACGTATTGCAAATCCCCATATACTGCTTCAACAGAAGGATCTTCAAAAGCAGTGGCAACCTTTGAAAGAATAGCTGGCCCCGTATAAAAATCATCTGAATTTAAAATACCAATTACCTCCCCGGTTGCCTGTTTTACGCCTTTATTCATGGCATCGTAAATGCCATTATCTTTTTCAGAAATCACTTTTGCAACATGCCCGAATTCCTGAACTATTTGTAAAGTATTGTCTTTTGATAAACCGTCCACAACAATATGTTCAACAAAAGGATATTGCTGACCGGCAATACACGACAAAGTATCGCGAACGGTTGCGGCACTGTTGTAGGTTGCTGTAATGATTGAGATTTTCATTTACTCCGCTATTGAGCGCATTCACTTCTGCAAAGCAACAAAAAGTGCAACTAAAGCAATCAGAAAAGAAATTAAAAATAGCCAAACCACTTTATTGGAGCGGGCAGCAGTTTGTTGCATAATAATCTGATCCTGAACTTTTTTCATTAAAGGCTCAGAGCCGGTTTGTAACGCAACTGCAATGGCCAGCCCTCCCGAGTGCGATATGGATAAATAAAAACCGGGATGGGCGGGCCTTCCTTCGGCCTGGTGATCAATTACAATAGCATTAAATGGTTTATTGCTATTTATATTGTTCGCTTTTACAATAGCTTCCTTGGCGGCAAATAAACCGGCAAATGACGCATATGGATCGGGTTGTAAAATACAATACGCTATTTCAGATGAAGAAAAATTCATTTTGTAAAATTCATCTTCCCTGAAGTCGTTTGTTTTTGGCATGGCATCAATCTGCTCTATATCAATTCCTACGGCAGGTCCGGCTTCATTGCCTGATACAAAATAGCCGTTTGCCTTAACATCTGCTGCTACAACAAATGATGTACTCCCATTTCCATTTACCCTTTGTAACAGATCGCCAAATCTTTTTACGCTCCAGTAATCTTCAACAATAATTCCTTCTTCGGCCAGTTTTGCATACATTCTATGCAAGGTAATAGAGCTGCTTACCGATGAGCGGTCGATGACTGTATCGACCGAAATTTGCTCAGCAGGAAAATTTATAAACCCGGAAAGTATATTCTTTATTTTTTCCTCCATAAACTTAAAAACCTTTCAGACAACTTTGGCAAATATAGCCCTCCTTCCCTTGAGGTGTAATACTTTTTACAAAGCCTACATCACCCAATTCATCCTGCAGCGATTTGCTGCATTTATAGCAAATGATATCTTTTACCGGATAACCATGATGTTTTGCGGTATAAGACTCCAGCCTGTTTGCAAGTTCTTTCAAAAAAACAGCGACCAGTTTGCCTTCTGTTACCCGATGGTCGAATGTGCAGGTAAGTATGCAGCGCTGCAATTTTTCATCAATAGCCGAAACGCCTAAAATACCACTGTTCATCATGTTTACCAGCGGTCTGAAAAAAGCAACACCTTCTGATGAAAGATCTGTTATAGTAAAAGTGATATCGGTGAGATCATCAATTTGCAGGGTTTCATCGAGGTACCTGTTCGAAAGGCTCATGATATCCTGTTCAATATCTGCAATGCCCTTTTCTGCTGCCCGATTAACCTTTAATACCTTTAACCCTTTATCGATATCAACCGCAAAACCAATGTTCACGTTTTTATAGTAGGCAATTCCGTCGCCCGTGAAATACCCATTCAGCGCAGGAAATTTTTGTAACAACCGGGCCGTTTCATAAATAATTATTGGCAACAGCGAATTCTTAAGATATTTCAACGACCGGTTCAGATGCACGAATATACCCTCGGTATTTACGGCAACATTAATAGTGCTTGTAAGTCCGGGTGCCTGCACCTGGCTCAAAAATTCAATTTCCCGCTTCTTATTCGAAGAAAGCTTTTCTACAATAACTTGTGTATTGTCAACAGGCAGCAACACTTTACTTTGTTGAGTAGTTACCTGTGGGGTTGTAATTTTCTTATTAGGAGCTCCATTTAATCCCTTCAATTCTTCCACATCTTGACGACTTACAAAATCCTTCCCTTTAAAAACCGATTTGTCGATATTCAATGATTCGATCAGGCGAATAGCTTCGAGAGAAAATAACGTATTGCCTTCCCAATTTGTAACCGTTGCCACTTTTTGTTGAGCAACACTATGCTGTATATCGTTCCCTTTTGCAATAACCGGTTTCTTTTCAATTTCTGTTTCAGAACTGAATATCTTCGCAACTATCTGATTAACCTCATAATCGCGCCCCGCCTCGCATAAATATTGAATATAGCCGTTTGTTTCGGCCAATACTTCGTACGTTGTTTTGGATGTTTCAAAAACCAGCACAATGTCATTCTTCTTAACATACAGGCCGTTTGTAAAAACAACATCCACAACCGTAAGGGTTGTATCGTTTACAGCCAGTAAAGGAACTTTTATATCCTGGAGCAATCCCATTAACAAAATTTTTCTTTAATCTCCTTTATAATACGTTGTTTTCCGGGCAGTACAGCATTTTCAAGCGACTTTACAGCTGGTATGGGCACAGGATAAGCAGCAATGCGTTTCACTTTTACCGGGCTGCTTATTTTTTCTGTTACACTCGCTACAAGTTCGCTACCAATGCCTGCGAATCCGCTGCCCTCTTCAATCACTACCAGCCTGCCCGTATTCGATACAGACTGAGCTATGATATCAACGGGCAATTGTGATATCAGCGAGGGTACAATGAGTTCGGGTTTCAGATCAGTTTCCAAAAAGATGGCTTCTAATAAACCCAACACTTCATCGGCCATGCCGCCATATGCTACAATTGTAACGGTTGGTTCTGAAACTGCAGGCCTTACCCGAACCACCGGGTAAGCATCCCGGTTTCGTTCGTATATAAAATTGTTTAACTGACTGGTAAGAATTCTTTTACCATAATCAGTTTTATTTTCAATTATTAAAACAGGATGTTCTTCGCTAAAAACACTCTCATAAATAACTGCAGGATCAAAAAAAGTGTTTAAGGCAACTGTTTTAACATTATCAATGCCTACCAAAAATTTATCGAGTGTTTGCGAATGAGTTGGGCCATATCCCCTGCGGCCACCCATGGGCGTTCGAATTACCACAGGGCATTTTGCCTTTTTATTGAACATATGGTAAAACTTAGAGGCATGATTAACGATCTGGTCAAATGCCAGGGTCATAAAATCGCCAAACATGATCTCTCCTACCGGTTTAAATCCATTCAAAGCCAGGCCATTTGAAATACCGGTTATAGCCGATTCAGAAATAGGCGTTGAAAAAACCCGGTCGGGCCGAAGCACCGACAGTTCTTTTGTTACTTTGAATGCGCCTCCGTACGGCGATAAAATATCCTCGCCCAGGAATACAGCGCGATCGTCTGTAACAATCTTATCTCTGAAAAATTTATTAATCAATTCAACCTGCCTCTTATGAATTGATTCCAGTGGGGTCCAGTCGGCATCTGAAACAACTTCCTGTTCCTGGTAATAGCTTTCAATGGGTAATTCAGGCTCCTCTAAAATTTCATCAACCAACTCATCAATTTCACGATTAACGGCTTCAAGGTACCTGTTGTAATAGGCCGTTGATTCACGGCTGAAAATATTCAGGAAATCTTTTTCTCTGTAACGTTCTACTTCTTCTTTTTCACGATCATCATCACCCTTTGAGTGAGCATTCAGCCGGTAGGTATTTACCAAAAAGAAAGCCGGCTTTATAGAAGTGCGCACATGATCAATAGCACCACGGGCATTATTGATCAGCAATTCAGGATTCCATGTATCGCCTTCGAAGGTTTGAATACCAAATGCAGCGGCTCGCGACAACACATCACCGGCAAGATTTATGTGTTGAGGAGTTGATTGTGCATAATAGTTATTTTCACATACAATAAGCAATGGTATTTCCCATTTGGAAATAATATTCATGGTTTCGTATAAGGCTCCTTCGCCCAGTGTACCATCACCAATGAATACTATGCCTATTGCGCCATTTGCTTTTAATTTGTTGCCGAGTGCATAACCAGCTGCCACAGGAACAATACCTCCCTGTATGCCGTTTGAATAAAAATTTTTATTACATAAATGCTGGCTGCTGCCTATTCCACCCGAAACTCCTGATGCTTTGCCCAGCAATTCGGCCAGCAATCCACGCACATCGCCGGTAAATGCAATATAATGACCGTGACAGCGGTGATTAGAAAAAACAAAATCCTTTTTTTTGAGTTGACCGGCAAAAGCAACTGCCGAAAACTCCTGCCCAACGCAGGTATGCACCGTACCATTCAGTTTTCCGGCCGAAAATAGTTCAAGGAACTTTTCTTCGACCCTTCGAATACGTAAGGCTTCTTTTATAATCCTGTGACTAATGGTTAACGGAACTGGTTGCATACGCAGGTAGCTGTTTGATTACTGAATTTCAATCACGTATTGTCCACGCCTACATTTGAGCAAAGGTTTATACGAAATGTTATAAAGAGATAAAAAATCGTAAAAAGCCTTAAACTCGTGAGCTGCCTTGGTAAAAGTGAAAAAATCGTCGAAAATTATTATATCTCCTTTTTCAAGAAAAGGTTGAAGATAGATCAATGTAATTAAAGAAGCATTGTACAAATCAACATCAATATGGATGACCTTACGAATACCTTTTTTAAGGCTTTTAACATAATCAGGCAATGTATCCTGTATTAAACCTACACAAAATTTAACCCGTGGATCGGATATATCAGGTAGTTTGCCCTTTGCCGAATAACTGCCTTTTTTTTCATTTCCCCAATCCTCTGGCAATCCGATAAATGTATCGAAACCTGCAAAAACCGAACGCGGGTTTTTATTATTGGCAACCCATATGGCAAAAGTTTGGCCTTTATAAACACCAAATTCAAGAAATGTGATCTCGTCGTTCGGCTGAATATTTTTTTCCGACAGCATCTTGTGCATATCTATTCTGTCGTCAAGGACCAAAACATTTGATCTGTTGTAAAGCGCTTCGCCTTTGATCACATACCCCCAGTTAATCAGGAACCCAGAAAATTTCGTGGATTTTAAGCTGGTAAAAACTTTAAAAAGAAAATAAAAGAGGTTTTTGAAGATTTCTTTCATACTGATTAATAGAATAGACAGGTATTGTTTACCAATTGTTTAAAAAATATTCCTGGTCAAAACAGGAACCGATGGATTTCCTTTATTAATGGTATAAGGTTTAAGATCTTTCTCTGCAACAGAGTTTATTCCTAAAATACTGTGTGTTTTGCAGGTAACGCCACCAAAAACGGTAGCCCTTGCCCCTATCCATACTCCATCTTCGAGATAAATAGGAAAAGAAATAAAATCGAAGGTTACCCTTGTATGATCGTGACTGCCGGTAAGCAATAAAGCTCCCTGCGATAAGGTTACATTATCACCAATAAACACATTTGATAAATTATCGATCCAAACTTCCTCGCCTATCCAGCTGTGATCGCCAATTTGAAGCTTCCAGGGATATTTAATGTTAATGGCAGGCTTAATAACCACGCCTTTGCCAATTTTAGCCCCGAACATTTTCAACAAAGCAACTTTTAACGAAGAAAGTATATTGAACGGATTTTTGAAAAAAATAATATTTATAAAATACCAAAGTACCTGTTTAAATTTTGAAGCACCAATACTTATCGTGGATTTATATAATGCGTTGTTAACCTGTTTTACCGGAGGTTTCATTGAAATAAATTAAAGTACTTCTTTTTCAATTCTGGATTTTCAATGAACAAACGGGCAAACTGCCATGCCCCTTTAGCCCATTCATCAAAACGGTTTTGATCCCATTGGGCCATATCGTCGATTGTATTGGCAAACTTTTGCGGTTCATTTAAAGGAAGATCCCATCCTGCATTTTTACTGCTTAACTGTAACCACGGCGTTTGATCGCTAATTAAAACCGGCCGGCCGGCTAAAAAAGCCTCAAAAATAGAATGACCGAAATTTTCACCCTGTGTTGGCAGTATAAATAAATGATTAAGTGATATTATGCTTTTTACCTTTTCATTGCTTATTGCCCCCAGGTAATTTACCTGTATGTGATCAGGCAACTGCTGAATGGCAGTTTCGCAGGCTTTCCAGTATTCGGCATCTTCAACCGGACCAGCAACAGATAAAATAACCCGGCTTTTTACCTGTTTCAGCGCCTCCAATAAAAACAACAGATTTTTAATCGGTACAATTCGGGCGATAAACACGCACTTAAGTGTACCAGATTCTTTTGTACAACCTGTAAGCTCAGGCTGATCTGATTCAGGTAAATTATCGGCTATCGTTACACGGCTACCGGGGAAAAAATCAATGATGGCATTTTTTTCCCGTTCATTGGTAGCATGGAACGTGATCATTTTATGTATTCGTAATATTTTGAATAGGGCGATGAATGGCTTCTTTTTTATAGGTTTAACTGCCAGGGCGCTATCATATAGGGCACCCCGTGGACATAACACTATTTTACTTTTAATTTTCCCGGTATATTTCAACCACAAGGGATATATTACAAATTTTGGAGAAAACAAATGATTGAGGTATACATAATCTGCGTTTGCATTGATTATCTCCCGCTTTAACTGACTCAACGTTAACGTAGCCTTCCTTGCGTAATAAACTTGTATATCAGGCCCTAAGTTGGTATTCCATTCATTGGCAACGATATCGGGGTAAGGCTTTTGTTCCCCATGATCGGTATCGGTAGTTAATACGTGAATATCAAAATCACTTTTTAAGGCATACGCAAAATTGGTACATGATCTGATGGGCCCTCCCGCTTTATAGCCTGGTTTAAACCAATCTACCAGTACCAGGATCTTTTTTTTGTCTTTTTTCGATACCATCAACAACCTCGTTAATAAATTCCTTAAAACTGCTTATAATTTTCATTACTCAATTCCATTCTTCTCCATCCAGTATTCCAAAATCACAAACAACCATATTTCCATCCAGCGAACCGAATTATCGTTGTTCAAAAATCGTTTCCAGTATGCCAGCAGAGTATTCCCGTTTATAAAATCGCGTTGGGCAATACGATGTAGATGGGTTTCACAAAAAGACCGAAGTTCTTTTTTCATCCAAACGCTCCACGGAAATAAAAAGCCCTGCTTTTTTCGATACACAATTTCATCGGGCAGTAATCCCTGTAACGAATCAACCAATAAACGTTTGGGGTAGTCAGGAAATTTTAAATGATCGGGTATGGCCAGCACAAATTCTACCAGGTCGTGATCAAAAAACGGTTCCCGCGCCTCGAGCGAAACAGCCATACTAAACTGGTCAGTATCTTTTAAAAGGGTATGCTGCGTATAGCCAAAGTACTCAGCAATCGATACCTGGCTTAACAATGGAAATTGTTCCAGTGATGAAGGCAGGTTAACCAGTTGTTTTTCGAGCAGGGTATGTTCATTTGCACTAAACCGGGTAAATGAAGATAGCAGATCAGGTGCAATAATTCGCCTGAATTCGGGATAAAAGTACCTGATCGAAGCAGCAGGTGCTTTCAACAGTTGCTTCATACGAAGGGCTTTGCTCGAATTGCCTAAAGCCAGGCCGGCTCCCTGACGTAACCATTTGGTTCCACGCCACAATGGTTCATATTTCTTCAACTGCAGATATTGTTTAAAGAATGGATATCCGGCAAATAGCTCATCGCCCCCAACACCTGATAACGCCACGGTAAGACCGCTTTGTTTAATGGCTTTCGACACAACATATGTATTAACACCGTCGCCGCTGGGGGTATCCATAGCATTAAGAGCGTTGGCCAATTCGTCGAGGAATACATTTGGCTTTAACAACACCTGATTATGGCAGGTATTGAACTTGCGTGAAATGATACCGGCGTAATCCGATTCATCAAATTCTTTTTCTTCAAATCCTGCCGTAAAGGTATTAACAGGTGTTGCGCTTACTTCGGCCATTAACCCAACTACAGCACTTGAATCAATTCCTCCCGATAAAAATGCACCAAGGGGAACATCGCTAACGAGCCTGCGTTCTACGGCATTGCGCAGCAACAATCTAACCTGTTGCTCAACCTGCGTTTTGTTGTTAAAATCGAAGTCAACAGATGGCTTAGCGGTAATATCCCAATATTTGTGAATGTTGTGCTTGTTATTTTTAATAGTAACGGCGCTGCCGGCTTCGAGCTGATGAATATCCTGTATAGCCGATTCAGGAAAACCAACGGATTGATAACTGAGGAATTCTCTGATGGCGGTTGTATTTGCCTTTTTGCTCATCAGGCCACTTGCCAATACACCTCTAATTTCAGAAGCAAATAAAAAAGCCTGGTCATTTACAAAATAGTACACGGGTTTTACGCCCATCCTGTCTCTTGCAATAAATAACGACTGCTCCACCTCATCCCAGATAGCAAAGGCAAACATACCTTTTAATAACGGCAAACATTCGGGTCCCCACTTACTGTAAGCAGCCAGCAAAACCTCGGTATCACCATTACTGCTAAATGGATACTCAGGCAGTAATTTTTTTACTTCGCGAAAATTGTAAATCTCACCATTAAAAATAATCTGGTAACGACCTGTATAATCTGCAATCGGCTGGTTAGCCACTACAGATAAATCAATGATCGATAGCCTCCGGTGACCTAAAGCAATGGTATCATTGGTGTAAAAACCATCTGCATCAGGGCCACGGTGGGCCATAGCATCAGTCATACGCCGGATGGTAACCGGCAGATTGATGTTTTTTGAAAACGATACAATGCCGGCTATACCGCACATAATAGAAACAGTCTTTTAAAATAAGTGAGCAGAGTAGAAAAAAGTTATGCCCGCTTTTGTATTATTCCGTTAACTACCGTTGAAGGAATTCGTTTGGCGGAAAATAAGCCGGGCAGATAAACCGTTAACGCCTTCCGGTTCTTACGTATGTAGCGCCTGATAACAGCCAGAACGATCATAAGATATATAAAACAGGTGGCTAAAAACAATACATGAAACTTTCTTAAAAAAAGAATTCGCAAAGAAAAGTTCTCGGTTCGTTCTTTACCTAAAAAAAACGAAAATGCCTTTTTCATTAAAGGCATTATAACCGGAATTTTTTCCCAGTTCGTATATCGTACGTCTTCGTACCGGTAATTGAAATTATAATTGGCCGGAACCTGGCTACGATAATATTGCCAGTTTGACTGTACATCAGCAAAACTTGCCAGGTTGCCATCGGGTTTTTTAAAAAACAAATCATAAGAGCCATCTAATACAACCCATCCCCGCGAACTTTGGGCTTCAACAAGAATATGTCCTCCGTATTCTCCATTTACTTTCATTTGGGCAATGCGATTAGGGACATTAAGTTGTTTTAACAAGTTACTTAAAATATAAGCATAGCTACCGCATGCTCCTTTAGCTGTCATTAAATCAAAGGTAACAGGATGTATGATAGAAGATTCGATTGAACGTACGTCTCTGTTATTGAAAATAAAAGACCGGCTTTGGCCAAGATAGTGTGTAAGGTGAAGACTTTGTAATAGCAGGGCGTCGGTGGCATTTTTTGAACCTTGTGTTTTTTCCTTTATATAATCGCCCATGGCTTCAAACAGCTTTTTCTCGTAGTTATCTTCCATATAAAAATATAGAATTGATGCCATCAGAAACCCATAAACAAAAAGCAGAATATATCTGCTGTGCATTTTCTTAAGAATAAGATTTGCGAACTCCTTCCGAAAAATTTTCACAGATTGAGATTTAGAATGAATAAAAAGAGAAGGGTACGCGCATATTTACTTATTGACAAACTACATTAATTCAATTTCGAATAAGTATAAATATGATTTATGGATACGAAACTTTGCAAAAGTTAAAAATAAAAATATGCTTATTAAATACTTGTGCAAAGCACGGAACTTCGTTTAACAATCAAAGTCCCCGTTTTGTCTACCTGAATTCACTTTTTATTCCCGCTTTTCCTGAAATTACCAATTCTTATAATTTTATCTTATGCCTGACTGTTGCAAAGGTAATGCGTTCAAATTTTTTTTTCATGTCACAGCAACAGATATTAATCAAGCTTTAATGTCACCTTAAGCTTCTGTTAATATTTTTATACGTTAGGAATTATGCAAGCGTTGGTATAAATCAGCATATAACCCGGCTATTTTTTCGGGTTTATATTGCTGAACGTTTAGCAAACCTTTTTCAATAATATTTTCACGGTACAGCTCATCCTGTATAACATTAATAATTGCTGCCCGTATAGATTCTACCGAAAAGGGATCTACGAGGCAGGCCCCTTCACCGGCTACTTCTTTCATCGGGCTAATGTTTGAAGTAATCACCGGCCGTCCGGTTTGCTGGGCTTCAATGATTGGCAAACCAAAACCTTCATAGGTTGAAGGGAATAACATCATATCACATGCAATGTATTTTTTAACCAACTGCTCGTTAGTCAGGCCCGCTGATTGCTGATATTGAATCCCTCCCTCTTCCAATACTTTTTGCAGATCGGTTGGTATATTGCCAACAATATCGAGCAGGCAGTTAATGCCTTTAATCGCTTCGATAACTCTTTGCAGGTTTTTATTAGGCGTTGAACCAATAAATAGAATAACCGGATAACCGCCATTAAACTTTTTTTCTGAAAAATAAAATCCTGCATCGAGGGGATTTGGAATTATAACCACTTTATCCGGCTTACAATCTGTATATCGAATAATATCAAGTCGTGATTTTTCTGAAATAGTTGTAACAACTGAACAATACTTCACAGGCCATTTAAGCAATACATATTTTAGAACCATCCGTTTTACTGAGTTTGGATGATTCATAAATACGCAATCATGAATAGTTAGCACTGTTTTTTTACCCAATAATCCCAGTACAGCATAATGCACATCGCCTGTAACATGAAAGATTGTTTCGGGCCGCTTTCTGATAAACAATATATTTCTGATAATAGCCCCGATACCAGTAGTGTATAACGGAAGCTCAATTTGTTTAACCTGAATACCTTTTAACCAGGGCAAAATGATTGCAAACACCCGCTCAATGCTAAAAAACACAGGGTCTTTTCTACGAAAAATAAAACACAGCCTCATTTAATTATTATTTCTACAAAGGAGCTTTAAAGAAATGTTTAGAAGCCAAAAAAAGAATGAATACAAATAAAGAACCTTTTACAAAAGAATTTAAAGTTGAAAGTATATCTGTTTCTACTGACAACGTATAATAAAACAGCAATGGAGCCCAAAGCAACAAAGTGGGACGATGTATGCAATTGTCAAGAAGTAGTTTAAATAAAAAAGAAAGAAAGAGGCCATATGCAAATATGAAAATTATTCCATACTGAGGGCCAAAATTACCGTAGGCTTCTCCATATGGACCAATATTCATACTATAATTAAGCTTTTTCTTAATCCCAACAAATCTGGCCAAATTTTCGCGTCCTCCCGATTCAGGCTTATCCGGCCAAAATAAACGAGGAACGATGATCGCTCCTATTGTACGTATAATAGTTTCTCCGTTTGCAAAAGGCTCCACTCTTGGAACGTAATCCATTGCACGGGAAATCAGATACCCCTGATTCATTCGCATATACAGCATAAAGCTTGATCGTTCATCAAAAAGTCTTTCATGGTTTACTATTTTATCGGTAAAAAGTGACCCGAAAATTTCAACTTTCGAAGATTTTCCGACAGACAATCCATTTATGGTTTTTCCCGACCATGTAATGCCCCGATAGGTACCTTTAATACTTTGTAATATAATAATCAAAAAAAGACCAACTGAAAAAGTCAATAATTTGGTTATAAATCTAAATTCAAATTTTAAAGCTAAAACTATCAGTGCCAGAATTAAATACATTACAAACTCACCAAACATTCCATTCAAAATAGCCTGAACCAAAAAAGCCCCAAATGATAATATAAGTACTACTCTTTTAAAGGGCAGATCTGAAAAATAAATGTAGAGAGGTCCTACATATTTTAACATGGAAAATAAATGAAAAACATAAGAGCCGGATGCACTGTTTTCTATGAATGTAGCTACAAATCCGATAGCTGTTAAAACAATACCTGTTTTACCCTTGTTTTTTGTTATCTCTGGTAATAGGTTAATAAGATCTTTAAAATATAATGGTGTGTATTTCCTTAAAAAAAAACTTACCCCAAGAAAAAGGGCCAGATTGGCCGGAATTAAAAATGAATAGTAGGTTTCTTCCGGCACCCTCATATACCATCCCCATAAAAATGCCAATGGATTATTAATATTATACACTTTATAACCTATTAATGGCATTATAAGTGTATTCATGGCGGAATAAAAAAATAAAAAATCAAAAAAACATATAGTATATCCGAAGTTATTGATGAACCTTAAAACAAGATAAACCTGATATGCAATAATAAAAGATTCCTGAAAAGTAAATTCAGAATCTACTAACAGGTAAATCAAAATTATAAGCGAAACTGTTAACAGATAAATTCCCCTTACTCTTCCTGAATTTTCTCTATTGATTGTTATTAAGGTATCCATTATTCAATCTATTATATTATCCCGCACCTCTTTTTTTCTACCCTTTGCATTTTAATTAAGCGAACCGGCTATGCTAATCCATAATTTCAGGAAAACCTGCTCACAGCAATATGGAGATGCTTCAAACGCAAGGTTCGACCGATCAATAACCTCGGATAAATTCAACTTTTCGAGAGTGCCAAAATTTACCGGTATTATTTTCGGATAAATTCCCCTGGTTACATGCTGCATGCTGCTGATCATTATATCAGGGAACCATACATCAAGGCCGCATGCGAAATATTCAAACAATTTATTGGGCGCATTATAAATATAATTGTCTATATGCCCCTTGTATAAAACAACTCCTATATCGTATTTTTTTAATACATGCGGAATAGAGAAATATTCAATACTATCACAAAATCGCATTATGTTTTTATCGAACGAATCAAGATATGCTTTTGCATCTGCAGTAATATTCGATGAATAAATATCACATTGTATATTACCATTTTGAGACGTTAGCCAATCTCCCAATTCCCGGGTAAACATTGTTTCCATACTTAAGGCGCCAATGTATACCATTTTAACCGGTACCTGCAATTTGTGTTTTTGTTCTCTTTCTATCCAGGCCGATGGTGGATAATTTGGCAACATATAAGTTTGAGAAGGGCGAACTGTGGTATTATCCTGCATAAATCTGTCAAGTCGGTCCTGATTTGTATGAGATACCCACTCACACAACGGAAATATTTTTTTTTCTAACTTATGCGACAACCGATTAAGAATCATACCCTGTTTGTATTCGAGGGGCGACGTATATTCATGATAATGTATAAACAAGCGGCATTTGCGATTGAACCATTTTTTATAAATAATGGCCGGGAACGCCGATAAAGTTTCGTAATATAAAACTGTGTCAGGACGATTCTTTAAAAGTCCTAAAAGCGTGACTATATAAAATTTTAAATAATTCCAGTATCTGACAATAAAAAAAGTAGTTGAAAACGATGCTACACGCATTATTTTTATTACGGGCTTATAGGGTATAAATGCGTTTTCAGCATTTTTAGTACCACTTGTATAAACACTTATCCTGGTTCCTTCAGGAACAGGTTGTACAGCCAGAAAATTTAGCCAGTTCATAACCGGCGGGTACATTTCCAGCGGACTAAAATGAATGATGCATAACCGGCGCATATATATGTTGTAAGATCTGCAGCACAACAACAGCCCGGTCTTTATAGCTATACCCTGATTGCAAAGATCGCTGACGTGCCCGTTGCCTTATAGTATCTGCTTCTTCTTTACTAAAGCTAATGATTTTTTGTATTTGATTTATACAGTCATCAATATCTGAAAACAGGAAAACTTCTTTCTCATTTGTAAAAAACATCCTATGTTCGGGTGTATCGGGAGCCAACAAGATTCCCCCAACACCAGGTACTTCAAAGGTTCTCATGTTATGGGAATCCTCGTTATGCATACGCATCAGATTCAACTGAATTCTGTACTTACGCAAAACTTTCCACTGCTCTTCTGCATAAACTGGTTTAAACACGGTAATATTATCATGCTGTACAAACCTATTCCAGTCGTTGCCATATACATCTAATTCAATTCCCTGCTCTGCCAGTTTCATAATAAACCCGGCACGTTGTTTATCAGGGTTGCCCAAAAAACATGTTTTAACAATTTCAGGAACCTTTTCGCAGTCTAAAAGCACCTTTTCTTCGAGGTTAAACCCAAAAGGCAGCAGAGCTGTTCTGACAGTAAACGTTTCTTCAAGCTTTCGTTTTACAGCCAGGTTATATGTAAAGTGCATATCATATAAACTGATTGATTCTGTTATATTCCGGTTGCCACTACCCTTCCCTGTGAAAATAAAAGGATTATCAGGATTATAATTTACAAGAATTATACCCTGTTGCTTTGCCCATTGCAAAGATTCAGGGTAAATTTCCATTCCTTTAAAAACCCAGATAATTGCAGGCTTATACTCCTGTACAATTTGTTTGAACTTTTCATTGATCAAATTTATTATGCCAGAAAACCCTGCTCGATATAAGATCTTATTTATAATACTGCTTTGATAATAATCATAAAAGATACTTTGAGCTGTAAATAGTTTAACCTCGATTCCCTTTTCACGTATATATTTTACATAAAAATTCTCAATAGCATATATTTTATCTGATCCTATGATTAATAGCCGCATGTACTATTATTATAATTAATTATTGGTTATCGAAATGGTTTGTGATTTTTTCTGTTAATTTTTCCAATGTTTTATAATGAGAGTTTTGCTGAAATTCAACCCCTATATTATGAGAATGGTTTGAAAAAGCCTCCCGCGTTAATTTATCTTTACTAAGTTGCTCAATTTTTTTTGCCAATTCTTCAATATTACCAAACTCATATACCCAACCGTTCTTATTTTCCTGTACATCATCATTAGGCCCATAACTGCCGCAATGGTCGCTCATAATTACAGGGCATCCCATATAAATTGCTTCGCTTACAGCAATGGAATGTGGCTCAACAGAAGCAGGATGGACATAGATATCCGTAGCGGCATAATAAGCCGGTAATGAGTCAATATTAGTGAACCCTGTAAAATATACTTTGCTTTTTGTAAGGGCCTTTGCCTGCTGCTCCCAGCTTTGTTGCAAGTCACCTGATCCTATAAGAAAAAGATGCGCATGGATACCACGTTTTTCCAATAATTGAAGCGCGCTGATAATATGATCCTGATTTTTCCACGCAACCAGTTTGCCTACCACACTCAAAACTATATCACCTGGAGGAATGTTATACTTTAACCGGATGGCCGTTCTTAATTCATTACGGGCCGCATAAGATTGTTCATAGCATTTAAGATCAATCGGGAAATGCATACGAAGTATTTTTCCTGCAGGAACACCATACTTTTTATAATAATCTTCATTGGCATCTCCTACAGATAGAAAATAACTGATATTGGAAAAATACCATTTTATAAAAGGCCATTTCAGGATCTCCTTTAACCTGTTTCTTTTTTGACGTAACTCACTATCTGATATATATGCAATAGGAATATGCTGCCTCTTTGCCCACTGGTAAGCCCTACGCTGCAGTTTCTGAAAATACCCGTAACATATAATAACATCAGGATTGAAATCGGCTAAAGCTTTCTCCAATGAAAAAGCATCCAGCTCTTTATCCGGTTGTATTACCAGTTCACCATTCAGGAACTCATGTTGAAATTTATTCAAATTCAGATTCCCCCATGATATTTCCTGTTTAAAATTGGGATCCATGTATTTTTTTAACCCCAGCATGGAGCCAAAAAATACTTTAAATACAACATTCTTATTTTCAGCAAAACTTACATATTGAGGGCAAAAATGTTGAATAGGATGCGATACAATCAGGGCAATACGAATACCATGCATAAATAACTTATTATCTTTTCAAAAAACACACCGGGCCTTGCCTGTCTACAAGGCGAAACCCTATCCTGTCAGTTAATATACTCAGAACATCATTTACACTATATTTTACATGATTATACCAGGTATCATGCAATTCAATAAATATGCTTACACAATTATTCAATGCATCAGGCTCTTCGAATAAAAATTGTATTTCTGCCCCTTCTATATCACACACCAGGGTGTATTCGTTTATACCAAATCTGTCAATAATATTTTTCAATGTTAGTGTATTGACAATAACAGATTTGCCCTGACTGTTATTACCACCAATCCTTGTTTCGGTATTATCACCTGTAACCGACAATTGTACAGTAGAGCCGGTATAGTCAATAGCATAGTTCAATACTTCATAATTTATACCCGAAGCAACTAAAGTGCTGATGTTCTTTTTTATTGAATTAATTAAAGCAGGATTTGCTTCAACAGTAAAAAATCTTTTTCCGGGCTTCAATTTTGAGGCTATATGACCGGACACAACCCCCAAACTTCCTCCCAGCTCAATAATATCAGTATCGCCGGTAAGACCTTTCTGAATCATCCTGATTTCTGCACTTTCATAAAATCCCCAAAAGATTGCTGCAATGTTTGTGTAGCTGACACCTTTCTCAGGTATCCGGAAGCGGTATCCCTTCCAACGTATATCCGGAATGGAATGTTTAAATATTTTACTGATGACAAGTCCCGTCATCTCATTGCATAATAACCGGCGTATGAAAAACTTAATGCGGATAATCATGATTTAATATTTAAACTGCTTTCCCCACTTTACAAACGGCGTTTCAAGTATTTTGTAAATCAGCCATGAAATCAACAATGAAGTTATAAAAGCTGCAATGGTTAGCACAATATCCCTCCCATTGGCAATAACCAGCCCACCTTTATTTCCTGCAAAATGCTGAAACAATCCTAAAATAATATAATGAAACAGGTATAATGAATAAGAAATAGTACCTATCCAAACCAGCAGTTTATTTTGCAAAACTTTTATATATAAAGAATTACTGCCGACCAGGCTAAAGATCAGACAGATGGCAAAAAACAAAGCAAATAAACTATGCTTTATGGCTCCCAGATCATTAAATCGCCAAAATAAAAAAGCACATACTGATATATCCAATAACAGTATGGCGATAAAATAATTAAAATGTTTACGAACAAAGTCAGCAAAATCTATACGCTGATTATAATAAGCCACTAAAATACCAAAGGCCATGGCATCCATTCTGCAAGGCAATAATACATACGCAGGAATCCAGGTATCAAACTGCAGGCGTATTAAACAGGCAGCAATTATTACCAATACCAGCAAAAAGGGCAGCCATCTATCTTTTAAAAAGTATATTATAAAAGGAAAAATAATATAAAACTGTTCCTCAATACCTATTGACCATGTAATTGACATGGCGTTGTTTCCCATGCTATTGAGGCGCGCCATATAAATATTGTGAAGCATGGTTAAATATGACCACCATGGCAACACGTTATCTCCTGTTAAAAACTTATTATCTGAAAAAAACGGGATGGTACATATAATAAGGAATAATGCTACTGCCAGGTAATAATTAGGGATAATTCGAACAATCCTTCTTATATAAAAGGTAGAAAAATAATTTTTTGAACCTTTATTCTTTATCAAAATAGTTCCAATTAAAAAACCTGACAATACGAAAAACAAATCAACTCCTACCCAGCCAAATGAGGTTGCTTTACATAAAAATTTACCTAAAACAGATTGCGCATGTAAAAGCTGATTATTTATGTAATGAAAAGAAATCACTAATAATATAGCTATACCTCTTAAGCCATCTAATTCAGTAATACGCCGGCTCCCATTTACAGGTTTCAATTTACTATCAGCCACTACAGTATTATTTTATTTCAGCTAACAGATCAAGAATAGTATTTACCCGATGGTCCCAACTCCACCTGTACACATTGTTGTTCCTTAACTGACTACTTTTTTCAAATAAAGTTTTCCGGTTTTGCCATAAATCATCTAACCGGCGAAAAATATTTTGCTTAGATTGAAACGGATCCATTTCATGCACAATGTCTTTACACAGTTCATCATGAAACTTTGAATTATCAGGCCCTTTACCAACAATAATGCAATTACTTAACCCAGCCTCGAACCATCGGGGCGTGATTGGCCGCAGATAACCTGCCCTTTGCGGATTTGTTAATTCAACAGGCCACGAAACATTAAATAAGCTGTTCGACAAATGCCAGGCGTATTGTTTATATAATTCCCGCGCGTCGGCAGTCGGATGCCGGCCGTCATGCGTTGTATAGTCGTAATAAAGATTATTTTGCCGGCAAAAATCTATTAATGCTTCATGAGATACCGGGAAACGCCTTCCATAAGCAGAAAAGTGTATTTTTCTTTCCTCGAAGGGAGTAGCTACAAAAAGTTCTGTTGGCGCTGCCTGTACAATGCCATGCCACTTTCGTTGTGTAACCTTTTCAAGTTGTGGAACGGCTTCTTCAAAGGCGGTTATACACAGGTCAAAATTATTGTTTGAAAACAGCCGTTTGATCGTTTCCATTTGAAACGGCAATGTATCGCACAAATACACGATTTTTTTGGCGGCGCTTTTTTCCCATCCTTTATACAGGTCAAGCTCATAATTTTCGGGCCCCATCAATATTACCCAAAGAACATCTGTTTCAGGCGCAAAGGCGGCTTTGGGTAAAAATCTTCTGTATTTGCCTTTATTCATACCCTGCCCCACTCTTTGCATGATTGCCGGATGAATATGGCGTTCGGGATACTGAATAATTTTTGCTCCGGTTATTCTTGCAATAGCATCTTCAAAAGCCCTTACGATGCCATATTCCCATCCGTTCACCCACTGATTTTGCAATACTAAATGCTTCGCCATCTTATTATTTATTCAATCTTTTATGCCAGCTTTCGACAATTTCTTCAAAAGTTGCTTTCAGGTCTCTTGTGATACCCCATGAAGGATAATGTGCGTGCATTTTACGCAGATCGCTGTAGTAGCATATATGATCACCTATCCTGTTTTCATTTACATAAGAATACTTCTGCGGAATGCCGGTAACCGATTCAACCAGCTTAAACGCTTCAAGTATACTCACTGAATTATCTTTTCCTCCACCCAGGTTATAAACCTCTGCTATCCGTGGCGCATTCAAAAAAGCTTCGATAAACCGGGCAACATCCAGCGAATGAATGTTATCGCGCACCTGTTTGCCTTTATAACCAAATATTTTATACTCTTTACCTTCCAGGTTACATCTGATCAGGTAACTTAAAAACCCATGCAACTCAACCCCCGAATGATTAGGACCAGTTAAACAACCACCCCGCAAACAACAGGTAGGAATATTAAAATACCTGCCATATTCCTGAACCATAATATCCGCAGCTACTTTCGACGCCCCAAAGAGGGAGTGTTTTGACTGATCTATTGTAAAGCTTTCGGCAATGCCTTCGGCATATTGCGGATCGGCATAATCCCACCGTGTTTCCTTTTCAACAAGTGCAATTGAATTAGGCGCATCGCCATATACCTTATTTGTTGACATGTGAACAAAAGGCGATTCGGGACAGTAACGGCGTACGGCTTCCAGCAAATTATGGGTACCTACGGCATTTGTATCAAAATCCTCAAAAGGAATTGCAGCCGCCCTGTCGTGACTTGGTTGTGCAGCAGTGTGCACAATAGCATCAGGTTTAATATTTTCTAATAACGACAGTACTCCATTGCGGTCACGAATATCTAATTCAACATGCTGATATCCTTTTAATGTTGTTTCAAGCCGTTGTTGATTCCAGCGTGTATCTCCCTGCGGGCCAAAAAAAACAGCCCGCTGGTTATTGTCAACACCTATTATCTTATGTCCCTGTTGGGCAAAATATACACATACTTCAGAACCAATTAATCCGGATGAACCTGTAACAAGAATTTTCATATTTTATTTAACAACTTTTTTTACAGAAGCGATAGCCGTATGCAATGGTTGATCACCTGTAATGTTTTTAAAAAAATCATGTCGCGACGGTATAAAAACACATTTGTAATAACGTAATGGAACATGAACTTTTTTAACCAGAAATAAAACCATTGACCATTTAAGCCGAAAGAGCATTCTTATCAACCGCCGCAGATACTGCCCATACAAATTAATTTTAGCATGTTCTTTTTCTGCTTCAGGCAGAGGACACCCTTCATTTAACAGGGTAATGCGGTAGTTTACTGCTTCGGCTATATAGCGATCATCTTTAAATAAATTTTCAGTTGCATTCCCTTTTCGTCGGCGCCACCACGTTAAGCCATCCGGAATAACAACCCCCGAAAATTTCCGGGCAATCAGTAATTGAATATATGTATCGCCCGATTTGATGTCTGCAGGAAAAGAATAGGTTTTCAGAATAGCAGATTTAAAAAGCACTTTTGTAAAATTCCCGCCTGTTATGCCATTATCGAGAAATTCAAAACGATAAATGTCTATAGGATCAACCCTGTAGGGATGTATAATTCTGTGGTCCCATTCCCTCGAAAAAAACATAGCACATTCCGGAAACATCAATATAAAACGGGCATAAACTTCAAGCGCATTGGGATAAATGATATCATCCCCATCGATAAAAATCAGATATTCCCCGGTTGCCTCATGTATTGCTTTTGTGCGGTTATTATATTCTCCAATGTTGGTGCTATTACGATACCTTTTAATTCTTGCATCATTAAATTTTTCAACAATTTTCCAGGTATCATCCTGCGAACAATCATCACCAATTATATATTCAAAGTCTTCATATTGTTGTGCAAGCACACTTTGAATTGTTTGTTCAAGAAATTTAGCTGAATTATAGGTGATCGTTATAATAGTAAAGAGGGGCACTGTTTTGCTTATTGTATCCGGTACTGATTGCCTTAACCAATCCAAATCCTTTTTCACGCAAAAGTGTATTGCTTTTGGTAAAATGCTTTTATATTATTCCGGTATTGATCAATATTATAATACTTTGCGCATAAAGCGTATTGTTGCTGTTGACAGGTCAAATATCTGCCAGACTCATCTAATAATTTCAGGTCCTGTTCAATGTTTTCCTGCAATAGGTTATAAGTAGAATATACAGCTGTAACATCTTTAAAATCGGGAGTAAAAAATTCTTCATTATACACCGCAAAAGCTATAGCGCCGCTAAAAACAGGTTCTATAAAATACCCATCCAATCCTTCGCCAAATGTTAAGGCCCATTTGGCCCGGCACACCAGTGATTTATATTGTTCGTACGTCAGATTTTGAATAATCTGTACTGTTAATCCTTTTATTTTACGCAATTGTTCCAAAATTGCTTCTTTCATTGGATGTTCATCCGGCGAAACCACCAAAAGCTCTTCTTTTTCGGTCCATTTTACATATCGGTATTGCTCAGGACTTATCCATACCGAAAATTTATGAATGGGTACTCCATAATAATCCCTGTAATATGGCGAGCAATACTTTTGATGTGCAGTAGTTATTGTAATTGTATGTGCCGCTTTACTCAATAATGCAATTTTATCAGGGGTGGGCATTAACCGAATGTTCTGATTCATGATATTGAAATGCACATGCTGCATTAGTTGCAGCCATCCTAAATCAGCCGCAGATAGTGAACCTGGGAAGTGTTCAACCAGGTATTCGGGTAAATGAATGAGTATGCTGGTAGTATTTTTAAAATAAGCAGCCAGTTGCTCAAAACGATACACATTTGTATTATTGGCAAACATTTGGTGCTTCAACAACAGGTGATCATCGTTCATGGTGCACATAATTGTTTGCGCGCCATGTACATCTTTCATTCCGGCCGTTTGCTCACAAATAGAAACAATGGAAATAGTTCCACCTGATATTTTTTCTTTTCCCGATGCCCAGTCACTGCCCGGTATTATAAAAACGATCAGGTTTGTATGTGCCGGATCAAATTCCTTCCGGATATTTATATCCTGCATTTTTTTGATATCCCGTTCACGCAAAAACTTACGCCGTTCGTTCCTATACCGCGCCAGGCGATATATTTTTTTTATAAACTTTGGGGAATATTTACCTATTTGTTCTCTCATGATTTTTTGCGTATACGTGCCGGTACTCCCACAACTGTAGTGCCTCCGGCAACATTTTTAGTTACCACGGCGCCTGCGCCAATTACTGCGTGCTCACCCACATGAATACCCGGTAGTATTACAGCTCCCGCTCCTACTGATGCAAAGGAACCAATATGAACATGCCCCAAAATACGGCAACCAGGAGATAACTCGCAAAACTCACCAATTATGGTATCGTGATGCACACTGCAGTGAACATGTATAAGGCTTCCTTTTCCAATGACCGATCTTGCCGTGATCACTGCTCCCGTCATTATATTTAAACCTTCGCCCAGCTCAACCTGTTGTTTTCCGATATGGGCATTGCATGAAATAACCGATTGTAAGCGGCCACCAGCCTGAACAAATTTATCGTGCAATAACTTTCTTATGACAGGCTTGCCAACGCCTATTATGAAGTCAGGATCGTTTAAAAATATTTGCCGTACCTCATCGATGTTGGTAAGTATTTCATACCGATCGAATAGTTTGCTTCCGGCGATTGCCTTTACATCATCAAAAAAATAAACAGGGCCCTGAAAATTATTTTCTTCAAGAATACCTGATATTTCTACTGCATGTCCACCTGCACCGGCAATGATCATGATTAAATTTTAACCTGTATATTTTTATTTATACTTAAGTACTTCGGCAATTATTGTACAAATACGCCGGATGTTTTCGATTGACAAATCATGATACAAGGGTAGGCACAAAACCCGCGATGAAATGCTTTCTGCCACGGGTACTTTACCGGGTTGTTGTAAATAAGGCAATGTGTTCAGTGAAGGATAAAAATATCTTCGCGGATAAATATAAGCAGCATTCAGGCTGTCTTTTACCATCAGCAGTTGCGCTTCACTATCGAATACAACCGGATAGTAAGCATAATTGTAATAACAATGTTTATCTGCCTGTGGACGCATCAATTTAACGCCAAGCTCAATAAAATTTTTATCATAAGAGTCTGATAAAGATTTGCGAACGGCTATAATATCTTCAACATGCGGAAACATGCATAATCCCATGGCAGCATGGAACTCTGAACTTTTGCCATTAATGCCCATACCCCAGAAATCTTCCTGACCCTTATGACCAAAGTTGCGCATATAACCTATCCGATGGGCCAATTCATCGTCATTTGTAATAATGGCGCCTCCCTCAACGGTATGAAAAAGTTTGGTGGCATGAAAGCTAAGCGTTGAAATATCGCCGAAATTTAAAATGCCTTTATCGAAACACTTCACTCCAAAAGCATGAGCAGCATCATAAATAACTTTCACCCCGTGCTTTTTTGCTATTTTATCAATGGCTTTTACATCGCAGGGTATACCATAAACATGGGTAGCCAGTATAGCGGTAGTTCTTTCGGTAATGGCATCTTCAATTTTTGAAGCATCTATAGTAAATGTTTCAGGATCGATGTCTACAAATACCGGGCTGCATTTTTCCCATACAATGGAAGAGGTGGTAGCCACATAAGAAAAGGGAGTAGTAATTACCTCTCCTGTAAGCTCCATTGCTTTAATAGCTATTTGGATGGCAATCGTACCATTATTTACAAAAAACAGGTGCTTTACGTCGAGATAAGCCTTTAATTTTTCTTCGAGTTCATTAACCAGGGGGCCGTGATTTGTTAGATGCCCACGTTCCCAAATACCTTCAAGGTATTTGGTATATTGTTCCAGTGAGGGAAGAAAAGCTTTGGTAACGTTTATCAAGCAATATATGTTTTAAGGATTTAACAGGCTTTTATGCGGCAGCAATATCAAGAAACTTTTTACCAAAGGTTTTAACCTGATGCTCATATTGAGCATACGATTGTTGCTCTATGTTTATATCAGGGAATGTAGTACTATGGGTTCGTGCCAGTACATTTTTGATTTTTTTTGCCAGGTCTTTTGCATCCAGCGCATCAAAAAAATCCGGATTTTCGGGATATTGCTCTTTATGCAGTTCAATATTCGATAATAATAATATTTTACCCAGCACCTTTGCCTCTTCAACACATGTACTCCATCCTTCGTTTACTGAAGGCTGTACCATCGCTGTTGCCATTCTGAATATTGCTACCTGGTGTTCACGTGGGATCAGGCCCAGTAAATGTACCTGATCGCGAATTTTATTTTTGGTTAGTATTTGCAAAACCTCATTGCCAAATCCCAGATTTCTATAATCGACAATATTGCCGGTACAAACCAGATCAACCCTTATGCCCTCTCTCTTTAATATGCCTAACGCATTGAACAATGTAATATGATTTTTGGTAGGCGCAAACAAATTGGCAACTACCATAAATTTAGCAGGCAGAGAATACATTGTACGAATGTGATCAAAGTCATTAAACGCCAACGTTGCTTTATCGATATAAACGGCAAACGGCATCACAAAAGTCTTTTGTTTTGTGATCGGGAAAAAATTATGACAATCCCTTTCGCAAAACCAGCTGCTCAAAATAAGTTTATTTGATTGTTGTGCAATTCTTGCAAGATACTTTCTGGTATTTTCATTGAACTCGCGGTCGGCTCCATCGGGATAATGAAAACTTTGAAAATCGGTTATCCAGGCGCCGGAGTTCAGTTTTTTGTTAACACCAGAGAAAACGCCGGGATAAACGAAATCATATTTATTCTTAATAAAATACTCCTCCAGCCGGGGGTTTATGCGATTCATGATCTTTCGCTGTAATAGCCATTTGGCCCTGTTGTATATTGAGAATGGAGCGAACGCTGAATCAACATCAATCACCTTAATTTTTACATTGGTAAATTTCTCCAGATTTAAAAATTTTTGACCTGTATGCTTAAACAAATGAATTTGTAAATCGGCATTTGCTACACTGTTTAAGGCATTTAAAAGGTTTAAAATATACTGTATTCCTCCCTGCCACCCGTCGTCTCCAACAGCCATCAAAGCAATCTTTCTAATAATACGCATTTATTCAAATTCTTCTTTATTGAAATTGAGTCATCCACCCGGCAGTTTCTTTCAACCCGTCTTCGAGGTTTACCGAAGTGGTAAATCCTAAACGGGCTAATTTATCGATATTGGCCTTCCAGTTAAGAGGGTCGCCCTCCCGAACGATGTGATTGAAATTAACATGAGTGCCGGGTGACAGATATTTAAGAAAAAGCTCTACAGCTTTTTTAATAGAAGTTTCCATGCCTGAAGCAACATTATATGTTTCTCCCTTCATTTCACCATATTTAAGCACATATTCAATTGCCACTACGAGGTCGTGCACATGAATAAAATCCCGGCTTTCGTTGCCGGTTCCAAACAATTGAATGGAGTTGCCCGACCGATCTAATTTTTGATTAATATCCCAGAACAATTGCTTTTTCAGACCCGGACCATATACCGAAAACGGCCTGAGTGTTGCAGTTCGAAGCTTATAAATGGTTGTATATTCTTTACATAACTGCTCTGCCATTAATTTATGCCATCCGTAAGGCGATAAAGGAACGCATTCATCCGTTTCATACACGGGTAATTCAGCAGGATTTCCATACACTGCGGCGCTCGACAAGTGAATATACCTGGCTTGTATCTGGTGTTTACGTATTACGTCGAGTATTCTGATCGTATCCAATACGTTTGCCTCAAAATCAATTACGGGGTGCGACATTGAATAAGATACATTGCCGCTTCCGGCCGCGTTTATTACAGCATCGAAATAATCATTGGTAAAAATCTCATCTAATTCGGGCGAAAGCCGGCTTACTTTTTTATAATGATATTTTTTCGAAGGGTACTCATGAATGTCAACACCAACAACTTCATTTTGATGCGCAAGAAAAAAATCAATACAATGGCTTCCAATAAATCCTTCAGAACCTAATACAAGAATTTTCACAACAATTAGCTATTTAAATTAAAATCCGGTGCCTCAAGTTTTTCAACACACCGTAAAGGATTACCTACATTAATCGTCCAGGGTTCAACATCTTTTAAAACCACAGATCCTGCACCGATTATGGCGCCTTTTCCGATTTTTACACCCTTTAAAATAATCGAGTTAAATCCAATCCAAACATCATCTTCTATAACTATTTCCTTTGCATCCAAATCGTATTGCTTCATTTCGCCATTATAATTGCTAATAAAGTCTTCGTGTCTTAAAATGGCATTTTTGGGATGAGAGTTGTTATCGAGGATGTTTACATTATGGGCAATCATAACCCTGTTGCCTATTACAATTTTTTTACCTGAAACGATCCTTGAATACTCGCTTACAGAACAGTTATTTCCTATTGTAATAGATCCGGCATAATTATAAACAAGCAACAATCCGTAAATATGACAGTTTTGCCCTATAACAATATTATCTTTTTTGCCTGATGGATTTGAAATATTTGCGCCCGGGTAAAATTTGGTTTGTTGCCCTACAATGGAATTCGCTTTAAGATTTTGCTCAAAACGGTTAAAGTATTCTATACTTCCTGTACTATAAATTTTTAAACAAACATTTTTAAAAAAATTGCTCAACATATGGCAAATTAAATAAACGTAGCAAATGTTAAAGTCAGGTGGTATACTTAATAATTTGAGCGGGATTACCTATTACTACCGCATATTCAGGGACCGATTTTGTAATCACTGTATTGGCGCCGATGATTGATCCTTTTCCAAGTACAACCCCTTTAAGAATAGTTGAATTAAAACCAATCCAAACATCGTCCTCTATTATTATTTCCTTTTCATTCAAATCGGTATAGGTTAAATAACCACCTTCTGTAAAATTTTTGAAATCAATGTGTCTTTGATCGCTGTTAAGAGGATGAGAAATATTATCGTGAATATTTACATTATGTGCAATTAATACTCTGTCTCCGATAGCTATTTTCCTGGCTGACCATATTTTTGAGTTTTCACCTATAAAGCAGTATTCACCAATCTTTATTTCACCATCATGCGGAAAAAGCAGCAATTCACCCAGGATACGTGAATGCTGACCTATTTTCAACCTATTTTTACTTTTACTATTATTTACAAGATTTGCCTTTTCGCCCAAAAAAACATCATTATGCAATTCGGCAATTTCATTAAATAATTTTTGCCTCCTGATGTATTCCAACCTTAAATCTTCATACTTACCAATAGTATAAGCTTTATGAAATAAGGTCTTTAAGAAAGATTTAATCATAGTGCCAGGTGGGAGTAAGTATTACATTGCCATAATCAAAACCTTCATAAGGAGCAAACTCTGTTCCGTTATCATGAATTTTTACCCTGCAAATGTTTTCAACATTATCATATACGGCAATATCCCTTGCCCAAATTTGAAAAGAAAATGAATAAGTATTCGGAGCTATTATTGATGAAGGAATTTCTACAGAACCAGCATAATTATTGCCTTCATAATTTTTAAATAAAGATGCCTCTTTTAAAATCGTAAATATCCTATTCTGTAGTTTATCCTGAAATCCGATATTGATCAGCAAATTCGGAATCATTTCATTTATAGTAAAATTGAATTTGACTTTTATGTTTTCATCAAAAGAAAAATCAGATGCCATTTCATTTGATGAATTTACAGTACATACTTTATTAATATAATTCTTTTTGCCTTTTATAAATTCATCCTTTGCAACATAGCCATGGTCATCGTCGGTGCTGCTATTGCTTATATATCTGTCGAGAACTGTATTTACAGGCCCTTTAATTTCAATACTTCCTTTATTTAATAATATTCCCTTATTGCATAATTGAGTTATTACGCCCATGTTATGGCTAACGAATAATACGGTTCGCCCTTCATTTTTGCTTACATCCTCCATTTTGCCTAAACACTTTTTCTGAAACTGGGCGTCACCAACCGCCAGTACTTCATCTACAATCAATATCTCAGGTTCGAGATGGGCAGCTACGGCAAATGCCAGTCGTACATACATACCACTGCTATAGCGCTTCACAGGGGTATCGAGGAATTTTTCGACTTCCGCAAAATTTACAATTTCATCAAATTTCTTTCTGATCTCAACACGATTCATACCAAGTATAGCTCCATTCAGGTAAATATTTTCCCTACCCGTTAATTCAGGATGAAAACCAGTGCCAACTTCAAGCAAACTGGCTACACGTCCCCTGATCGTAATACGTCCCGAACTTGGTTCAGTTATACGGCTAAGTACTTTTAACAGGGTGCTTTTTCCAGCCCCGTTCCGGCCTATAATGCCTACCCGGTCGCCCTGTTGAATGTCGAAGCTTATATCCTTTAAAGCCCAAAACTCTTCGCGGGTATAAATAGTTTTTGATTTTCCTAATTTGAACGGAAATGAGAAAATTTTTCTTGCCTTACGAACCATTACATCACGAAGTGCAGTATACTTTTCCTGCTCCTCATGTTGAATAATGAATTTTTTAGAAAGATGCTCAACTTTAATTACAGCCCCCATTTGCTTTAAATATTATCCGCGAAACTTTTTTCAGTTTTCCTGAAGTAACTTATTCCAATAAAAAGAAAAAGAAAAATAACGGCAGTAGACACTATAAATCCGGGCCAATAAATTGGTTCCCCTAAAATGCTCCATCGGAATCCATCTATAATACCTGTAACCGGATTAATTGAATATGGTATTCGCCAGTTTGGCGGTATTCTGCTACTTGTCCAGCCAACCGGTGAAACAAACAGGCCGAATTGTACAATAAAAGGAATAATATATCTGAAATCGCGGTATTTCACATTCAGGGCTGTAAGGTATAAGCCAAACCCAAAAGATGCGAGGAAAGAAAGCGCTATAAAAAAAGGCAAGAATATAATTTGCCATGGTGGAACAAACCTGTAAATAAACAGCATTACAACCAATATACCGAACGAAATAAAGAAGTCAATAAAACTGGTTATTACCGAACTGACAGGGATGATCAATCGGGGAAAATAAACCTTTGATACCAGATTGGTATTACTTATCAGGCTGTTACTGGCTTCTGAAATTGCTGCAGAAAAAAACTGCCAGGGCAGCATACCTGCAAGAACCAACAGCGCATAAGGAACGGTAGTTTGTTTTTGCATGCCGGCTACCCGGCCAAAAATAACTGTAAAAATAATCATTGTCAACAGCGGACGCACAACAGCCCAGGCCGCTCCAATTACAGTTTGCTTATACCGTACTTTTATATCGCGCCAACTTAGTATATAAAACAATTCTCTGTAACGCCAAATGTCTTTCCAATAATTCTTTTCAGAAGCCCCCGCTTCAATTATCAGTTCATCCTGCATATATTATAAAAGCTCTCTTTTAATAATCCTCTAATTGCAACATGGATTTCGATTACTGATTTTTTGCTGAGCCCGATAACCATTTGCGCCAACCCTTTCGTTTAGGCGTGCCATTTTCAAAATACCCCCCCGAACCATTTACATCATATCCATAGCCATAACCATAGCCATATCCGCCATACCCATAATAACCGCCATATCCTCTTCGGTTATCGACATCATTAATAATCAGGGAAAGATGAGGCAGTTTGCTATTCCGGTACAAATCTTCAATTAATTGAATTTGCTTTTTTAGGGTATAATTATGTCGCACTATATAAATGGTACCATCTGCAAAGCGGCCGAGTGTTGCAGCATCACTTACCAGCCCTACCGGCGCTGTATCTATAATAATTGCATCAAATTGCGCTTTTAACTCCTTGAACAACTGCGTTACCTTTTCATGTAACAACATTTCGGCCGGGTTTGGTGGAACAGGTCCACAGGGTATAACAAATAAATTCTCTACGTCGGGAACAGGATGTATCACTTCATGCAAGTCAATGCTACCTACAATATAATTGGTGATTCCTTTTCTTTCATGTAAACCCAGCCCTTTCATGATCTTGGGTTTTCGTATATCAAACTCAAGTATTACCGTACGCTTTCCCGATAAGGCTAATACCGAACCAAGATTAGTGCTGATAAATGATTTACCTTCCCCACTAAACGAAGAAGTTACCAGCAACACCGGTTTCGAAATGTTCGGCAAAATGTATTGCATGTTTGACCGCACAATTCGAAATTGTTCTGCCAGGAACCTTCGGTTATTCCGTGTTACTACCAGTGCGCTACTCTCATCTGCATGGCCTATTTCACCTAAAATAGGAGCCTGGGTCAATTGCTGGATCTCAGTTTTGCTTTTTACTTTATCATTCAGATATTCCAGCAGAAATATAATACCAGCCGGAATAGCTATGCCTATAAAAAAGGCCAGCATATAAATCGAACTTTTGTTGGGACTAACAAGCCCTCCCCCCAACGCTGGTTCCATAACCTTAATATTCGAAATAGTAGAGGCAGAGGCTATGGCCGTTTCGAGCTTCTTCTGTAACAGGTACGAATACAATTCCTGCAAAATACTTTGCTGCCGGGTAACTTCCCTGATTTGTTTTTCCTTCGATGGGATGGAGCTTATCAGCCCTTCGGCTTCTTTATTTTTTTTGCCCAGCTCATTCATCGCCAGTATATGGGTTTGCCTAACATTATTGAGCGTTTCCAACATATCCTTCCGCAACTTTTCTATTCCCGTTTCCATGGTTATAATCCGGGGATTGTTGGGTGCTGTTGTTTTCGAGGCAGTTTCCCTTTCAAGTTGCAACCTGTTAAATTCAGTAACCTGTTGCAGTAACGCTGGTTCCTGAATACCTAACATAGAAGGAATGACCTTATATTGATTTTGGTCGGCAGACAAATAATTGGTCAGGTACTCAGCAACTTTCATACTGATGCCGTGCTCGGCCAATTGTTTATTGGTTTCCGACAATTCATCAAAAACCAGGCTTGATTGTGCTTCGGGGTTAAAAACCCGGTGTTTTTCACGATAATTCTGAAGATTGTTCTCAACTCCCCCCAATTCCTTGAAAACCGCTTTTAACTGTTCTTCTATAAAGTCAAGCGTTTTGGCAGCTATTTCACGTTTATCTTCCAGCCTGCTTTGCTGGTATTCTTTCATGTATTGGTTCACAATATCTACACCCATCCTAACATTTTCTGTTTGATAGGAAAGGGCTAATACATTGGTATTGTCATTTACCCTGACTACCCCAATCCCTGCGCTCAAACTATTTGCAAGATCATCCACAGGCTGCCATGTAACTACAAATTCGTTGCTCCCAAATATTTGCCAGCTTCTGTTATTATTTAAAATTCGAAAACTAACATTGGGAAGAGTAATAGTTTGATTAAAGTAATATTTCTTTGGCGATTCATTTATAGTAAACTCCGAATTATTTAACAGGGTTATCAGTACACTAAAGTTCTGTAAAGTATCAGCCTGAGAAATTATTTCAAAATTAAAAGGAACTTCACTGGGATATATAACGGATGATCTGATCTTACCTTTACTATATACCTGTTTTTGCAATCCGAGTGAACGTACTACCCGCGCAGCCAGTGACCGGGACTTGATGATCTCAATTTCATCATAAATCTTATCACTTTTTTGCATCATGAAAATGTCATCAAATTTTTCACCTCCACCACCAGGTTGTTGGTTTGTAACGAGTAGCCTGCCCGATACGCTATATACATTTGGAGAATATCGCAACTTTATATAAGCAAGCACCAATAAGATGGCTACCGAAATAGCCAGCCAGGGTAGATAACGTATGTATTTAAAAATGATCTCGCGTGGGCTCATTACAGATTTCGCACGCTGATTTACAATAGTTTCTTCTGACATAATTTTATCTTCTGAATATACTGATAAATACTGCGGTTATTGAAAGCAAACTGGCTCCTAAAGAAAAAAACTGGAATGTTGACTGGTTGTTTACCATTGCTTTATTTTTGCCTACATCTACTAACACCAGATCATTTTGTTGCAAATAATAATAGGGCGATAAAAACACATTGGGGTCTTTTAAATTCAACCGGCCAAACTGTCGAACGCCATTGATTTCACGTACAACCAGCACATTATCGCGCCGGCCGTACACTGTAATATCACCAGCGAGACCAATAGCTTCAAACGCACTAAGTTTATCGGTAGGGATCGAAAATGTACCCGGATGATTTACCTCGCCTACAATCGTTACCTTATAATTTAAAAATCGTATTTCCACATAAGGATTCTTTAACAACCCCTGACTGGCATACATTAAAGCGAGGGAATCGGCCAGTTGCTTTTTTGTTTTGCCCTCAACATGAATAGTTCCAAGTTTATATAACTGAATTTCACCCGACTGGCTTACAACAAACCCCTGCAATGTAGAAGCACCTGTGGGGGAGGCTGCTGATCCGCTGCTTAAACTATTCGCTCCTATAGTAGTACTTAAAGCCAAACCTGAAGTATTGGTCGTGGGATTTGTTACTGCTGCTGTTGCCAGCGGATCGTCGCTATAAACCGTTATGCCCAATAAATCGCCTATCTGTATTACCGGTTCCTGAACGTGTATTTTGCTTAAACGTGTTGTATCGAACGAGCCCTGCAGGTATTGTAAATTTTTTACATTGCCACAGGATGATGTAAGAATAGTAATGAAAAGAGCAATAACGACAACCGGAAAATATTTCATGCGGTGTTTTAACGTTCGCAATGGGCTATTTTTCAAGAAGTACAATTTTTGATTTATTATAAAGAATGTAAAAACAAATCCACTGTGCTTTATTTCCTGATATCCCTCAGCATCTGCAAATTCTTCTTTCCATATTCAATGATCTGCCCCATGATCTGCTCTGCAGTAAACGAAGGTTGCCAGTTCCAGTGTTGTAAAGCCTGCCTGTTATCTGTTATGTACAATGGTATATCAAAACCACGGGTTTCAGCCACACTGTTAATAACTTTATCGATCTGTAATGTTTGTTTACAAAATTTATCCAGTTGTAATAAGCTCCAGGCACAGTTGATACCGCCTCCTATATTAATGGTGCGGGGAGCTTTTGTTGTTGGTTGCTCAATCTGCTGCTGCACCAACCGAAACACATCAAACGGATGTAAAAAATCACGCACCTGCTTGCCTTTACCACCAAAACCTATAAACGAAATTGGCAAATCGAGCAGATACTGGTATACCCAAAATGAAAATATTCCCTGATCAATTTTACCAAATTGTCCGGGACCGGCAATTACACCACAACGATTGATCCATACCGGAAACCCAAATGTATAATGGTACTCCAACGCCAATACTTCCGAAGCCAACTTGGTAGCGCCATACAACGAAACAGGCGCTGCAGTGCTGAATGCTTCCGCCACACCGTATTCAGAAAAACCATGAGGCAGGGCAACCCCTTCTTTAATTGCGAAATGGTCTTCTTTTTCTGTAAGAGGAATACCGGTAAGGGCTTCAATGCTATAAACACGACTGGTGCTTAATATTATAAAACCGCTGTTGTCTCTCCGGCATTTTTCAAGCAGGTAAATAGTTCCGGTGAGGTTATTATTAATCAGTTGATGCGTACCTCCGTCAACACCGGCAGTTACAGTAGGAATAGCCGCACAATCAATTATCCAGTCGGCTTTTGGCAAGTCATCAATATCTTCCTTGCAACGTATATCGCCATGAACAAACTTACAACCCAGTTGTTGTAACAGTGAAATATTGTATTCACTGCCCCTGCGCGAAAGGTTGTCAATGCCAATCAGTTCTGCATTGGTGTAATGCTCCCTTAAGTAACGTATTATGCTCGACCCTACAAATCCTGCCGCACCGGTAATAATTATTCTCATTGAATTGCTGATTTTGGAATTAGCGATTTATTGATTTCATAAGAAAGCTAATCTCCAAAGTAAATCTATAATCGTCGTATAAGTTTGGCCGGGTTACCGGCATAAATTCCTTTTTCTGTAATATCCTTTGTAACTACCGCACCGGCGCCAATAACGGCTCCATCACATACACTTACCGGCAACAAAGTTGCATTTGAACCAATCGAAACCCTGTTACCTATTTGAGTATTTTTCCAGCCGGCTCTGTCACCAGCGGGGCCACCTGTAGCAAATACATCATTTATAAACATCACTCCATGACCTATAAAACAATCTTCACCTATGCTTACTCCTTCACAAATAAAACTATGCGATTGCACGCGGGTACGGTTACCAATCACTGCATTGCATTGTATTTCTACAAACGGACCAATAAAACAATTGTCGCCAATGTTGCACTCATACAAATTCACCGGTTGCACCACCTTTACATCTGTTCCAAAATTTACATCCCGTATTTGAGATGATAATATCTGGGGCTGGTTCATAGGCGAACTGCTGTACCGTACATTTTTTCGATCAATGAAACCGTTTTTAATCCTTCCATTGCACTGGTCGTCATGATTCCGTTATGCTGCAATACTTCTATAAGATTATCATATACCTTGTCATGATTACTCATCGACCCTTCGTAACTGCCATATTGATTGGCAATATTGCCGGCCGGCAAATTGCCAATGGTATAATCTTTTATGTTCTGATATTCCAGCTCATTCAGATATTGGCCGCCGATCTTTACAGTTCCTTTTTCGCCAAAGATGGTCAACGACCCTTCCATGTTTTTTGCATGGCTGTTTACCGTATAATTGATGGTGCCAATAGCGCCATTCACAAACTGCAGCATCACCACACCAGTGTCTTCAAACTCAATGATATTCCGGTGTGCATAATTGGCCGTCATCGATTGTACCTGGCTTACATCACCAATCATCCACAATAAAAGATCAATAAAATGACTGAACTGGGTATATAAAGTACCTCCATCCAGTTTCAGCGTTCCCTTCCAGGTGTTGGCGTAATAGTCAGCATTTCTGTTCCAGAAGCAATTGAGCTGAATACTATAAATTTTGCCAAGCCTACCCTCTTCCAATGCTTTTTTTACAGCTACCACCGGTGGGTTATACCGGTTCTGTTTTATTATGAATAACCGCTTCCCTGCATCATCCGCCTCTTTGATCATTCGCTCGCATTCTCCGGTACTCAGCGCCATCGGTTTTTCGCACAACACATGAAACCCGGCCTGTAATGCTTTGATGGAATGTTCGCCATGCAATCCATTGGGGGTGCATACACTCACAACATCCAAACCAGCTTCTTCTTTTAACAGATCATCTATATTATAATAACTCCGGGCTTTGTATTCTTTGGCCAGTTTATCGGCCTTATCTTTTACCACATCACAAACAGCTACTAAAATACCCCTGTTACTGATATGTCCGGCATGCCTTTGTGCAATTCGACCGCAACCTATAATAGCAAACCGGATTTTGTTCATATAGCTCTGCTGTACCAGGTGACTATTTATCGATCAAAATAACTTTCGATTTATCGATATAGGCCGTGAGAATAAAACCTATGCTTTCAATTACCACTTCTACCTTTTTATGCAGCACTTTTTTTACTGTTCCCTCCTTACCCATAAGAATACCACTTTGTACCATTACTTTTTTACCGGTTGTAATATCAACGGGCCGAACTTCTACATCGTGATGTTCGTTTAAAAACCTTTTGATAATTTCAATTTCCTTTTCTTTAATAATCGCCGGTTTTCCAAGCCAGTAAATAAAGTTTACCACCCCATCGGTCATTCGTACCGGCGTTTTTTCATCTTCGTTCACTTTTACGAACAGGTAAGATTTAAACAGCGGCTCTTCAACAATTTTTACCCGGTCGCTCCATTTGCGATGTACTTTATTGAGCGGACAATAACATTCAATGCCTTTTTCCTGCAAAAGCTTGTGCACTTTTTTTTCCCAGCGGGGCCGGGTGTACACAGCAAACCATTTTTTTGTGGCAGGTGCAGGCATTAGATGGTTGGTTATAAGTTCTAAGTTTTAAGTTCTCTGATGGGGTTTAAGGCTCTGAGTTCCGGGGTTTAAGTTGCGCATGGCTTCGCCTCGTCAGTCACACGATTTTTCGCGCAACTAACTGATTTTAAATAGAATACAACTATTCAGGTATCGCAATAAAGAATAATAAAAGGGCATAAGAGAGCACTTCCCTGAAGTACTCCTTATACCCTTCCACTATAAAATATATTTAAAGTAACAATTAGCTCTTCCACAGGAATTCTTTCCATGTTTTTATTCTAAAGCATGGAAGTTTTAACCATTCGGTACTTCCATCGGCAAAAGCCTGCAATGCTACCTGAACGGGTGCAAATATAGGTGTTTTTTAATGTGTATAAACATGTGCAAAAAAACTTAAACCATTATTTTTCAACTAAAAAAGTCGTTTGCTCAGTCACAGGCCTTTATCAATAATTGAAAAATATATTAAACCAGATTATAACCCCCGTTTGGCCAGCAAATGCCGCAAGGTAAATAATCCTTTTTATAATGACCGTTTTCCCAGGCGGCGTTTTGTATCTTGAGCCTTGTACTTTAAACATACGCAAGTGCAAAAACGCTTTTATTCCCTCGATGTATTCTGTGGCGCCACTGTGGCTTTTATGATACTGGTTAATAACCCCGGCAACTGGGGGTACCTGTATGCGCCGCTTGAACATGCTCCCTGGCATGGCTGTACGCCTACCGACCTGGTATTTCCCTTCTTTTTATTTGCAGTTGGCAATGCCTTGTCGTTCGTAATGCCCCGGTTAGAAGCAGCCGGCACCGCCGCCTTTCTCAAAAAAGTGGTCATCCGTAGCTGTCTGATATTTGCGATTGGCTTTTTTCTGAACTGGTCGCCTTTTATCAGGTGGGATGATGACCACCTGGTGTTTAAAGCCTGGGAATATACCAATGCAAGCGGTACCATTGTGGGCATTCGAATTTTAGGGGTTCTGCAACGTATTGCGCTTAGCTATTTTTTTGCTTCGCTCATCGTTTATTTTTTCAAAATACGCGGCGCCTTTGTTTCGGCCGTTGTTCTTTTGTTAGGATACTGGATGTTGTGTTTACTGCTGGGCAACCCGGCCGATCCGTACAGCCTCAATGGATATTTCGGATTAGGAGTTGATAAAGCCGTATTAGGCGAATCGCATATGTATCATGGTGAAGGGATGGCATTCGATCCTGAAGGCATTACCAGCACCCTTACCTCCATTGTTCAGGTGATCTTTGGCTATTTTGTTGGCTTTTATATTCAGCAAAAAGGGAAAACCTATGATATGCTGGCGCATTTGTTTGTAGCAGGATGCATATTAATTTTTACCGGTTATGCGTGGGACATGGTATTTCCTATAAACAAAAAAATATGGACGAGCTCCTATGTGTTTTATACCACAGGTCTTGCTATACTGGTACTGTCGATTTGTATCTTTTTAATTGAGTTTAAAGAAATAAAAGGTGCCCTGAGCCGCTTTTTCGATGTATTTGGTAAGAATGCCCTGTTCATTTTTTTCCTGAGTGGATTTTTACCCCGCATAATTGCCCTGTTGCGCTGGACAGACCATATTGATGAGAATGGCAAAAAAGTATATACGAGTGCGTTCCCATGGTTTTACCAGCATGTCTGCAAACCGGTTTCAGACAATCTTAAAAACGGATCTTTACTGTATGCGATTTGCATGATCATTTTCTACTGGCTGATTGTGTATTTTATGGATAAGAAGAAGATTTATATTAAGGTATAAGTACATGCTGGTTACAACACCACTTTCCGCAATAACCTGAACACCAAACAAACAGCAATAAATAAAGCACTCAGTATAACAATCGAAAATTTGGTGGTAGCCATATCGTACGCCAGCAATACCGACCATTTGGTGGCCGTGCCATGAAGGCTTTTTAACATTGTAATGTTTTCAATAACATCACAAATGCCCGCCCCAATTAAAAGGTAGGTGAAAAATTTACCGGTGCGCATTAATATTTCATGCTGGCTTAAACGGCCAACATACACACAGGTTACAGCAAGGCCCGAAGTATATAAAGCAATAAATAAAAAATCGAGGTATACGCTGATAATGGCATGATTCAGCTTTCCGTAAGTACTCCAGTCCTGAATGATTCTATCAGCAACTGATAGTTCTTTGGCCAGCTCAAAACGAACAATTTCGCCTGTTGCCAAAGGTTGCATGTACCATTTTGACGCAATAATGAACAGGCAATTAATGGCGAGTAATAACCAAAACCAGCGTTGCAAATTGGAAGGTGTGGCAAACGATAGTTGTTTCATTTGAATGTATTTTATTCACAGGCAGTTGTGCTCATTTTGTGCAGTGCCTGAATAACTTTGCCGGGCAGGATTCCGTGTGGGGAAAATCGATATATTATAGCCAAAAATTCAAACCATGCTATAAATGATATCGATTTGCTATATTACTAAAGTAATAAATTCCGTACAGAAATGAAAAATAAAAAATTAAGAACGATAAATGAAGAGGTAAGAATTTCCAACTGAAGAATGTCAAATTATGAAAAAGTTGCTACAATGGCTGTTTAGAAAACCGGTTACCTGGCTGGCCGAAAAAATATCTTCTTCACCTAAAAAAGATAAGGTTTTTCAGTCGTTAACCGAATTACTGAAAGAAATTCGTAATCAAAAGGAAAACAGTGGTATCATCGTGCCTTTTGAACTTTCAACAGGTAAGTTCATTATTCTTTCTGATGAACATAAAGGCGCCCGCGATGCAGCAGATGATTTTCGCCTGTCAGAAAAAAACTATATCGCAGCGCTCGACTATTATTACAACAACGGTTTTCAATTCATAAATCTGGGCGATTGTGAAGAATTGTGGGAGAACAAACCTGATATTGTGATGGAAAAGAACCAGACCGATCTGCGGGCAGAGCTACGCTTTCTTGAACAGGACCGCTACTATCGCATTTTTGGCAATCACGATCTGCAATGGAAATTTGATCTTCCCCGTACCCGTTACCTGAAACCTGTTTTTGGTAACAAACTGAAAATATATGAAGGCATTTTGTTAACTACATCTTACAACAATCAGCAATATTCCGTTTTTTGTACACATGGCCACCAGGGCGATCAAAAGAGTGATGGCAACGCCTTCAGCACCTGGTTTGTTGCCGCCATCTGGACACCCATTCAACGTTTTCTTGAAATAAGCATTAATTCAACCTCCGATTCGTTTGAACTGGTAGATAAACATAACGTGATCATGTACGAATGGAGCGCTACGCAACAAAACCTCGTATTTATCTCGGGTCACACACATAAACCGGTTTTCGCTTCGCTCGATCATATTGAACGGCTAACCAAACAATTGGAAAAAGCAAAAGCACAGCACGATACCGCAGCCATGCAGAGCATCGAGGCCGAACTGGAAAAAAGAAAAGCGGAATATGCCGGTAAGCAATTTCATAAAACAATGGTAACTCCTTCTTACTTTAACAGCGGTTGCTGTTGCTTCAACGATGGTGATATTACCGGTATCGAAATAGATGGTGATAATATACGGCTTATAAAATGGAAAGAAGATGGCCATCAAAGCCAACGTATTGTTTTGGAACAAAGCCCTCTTTCGTATATTTTTGATAAACTATCCTCCAAATGATAAATGTCGAATTTCGAAGTATGCCTTTACTTCTACATTCGACATTTAATATTCAACATTCGTTATTCTCCAGAGAGTTCGCCTTTTTTCTTCCAGGGCTTGGGTGCAGTGCCATCCATTTTTACAATTTTTGGCATGAATTTACCCACCACATCAACCAACGCCTGCTGACTCTTCATCACCACTTCAATATCTTTATACGCATGCGGTGCTTCATCTAATCCGCCTCCCAGTAGCTTTACACCATACTTTTGCAATTGATCTTTCAGGTCTTTATGGGTGATGGCTGCCAACGCTTTTGTACGGCTCATCTTTCTTCCGGCGCCATGCGATGCCGAAAAAACCGAAGCGGTCTGCCCTTTTCCTTTTACTATAAAACCGGGCGCTGTCATAGAACCGGGAATAATACCTAATACATCTTTACCAGCGGGTGTAGCACCTTTACGATGAACGATCACCTCTTTTTGTTCACCATTATCAACAGTCAGCATTTCTTTCCATGCAAAATTGTGGTGATTTTCAACCCGTGCCATTGGTTTTTCGCCAATGGCTTTTGATAATTTCTGATGAATGATATGATGACATGCCGATGCATAATCACCCGCCAGGTTCATGGCCAGCCAATACTCAATACCTTCGGGTTCATCGAGGTTCAGCCATGCAAGATTCGCTGCTTCGCCGGGCAACCGTCTTTTTTCCCTTGCTATTTTAGTATAATGAGTGGCGATATTGGCACCCAACGCACGCGAACCCGAATGTGTTAACAAACCAACATATACACCCGCATCAATACCAGGGATGGTATCTTTTTCACCAATTTCAACCACACCAAATTCAGCAAAGTGATTACCCGAACCACTTGACCCAAGTTGCTTCCAGGCCCTTGTTTGCAACCCTTTTAATAAAGGCAGTTCGTCGAACTCGGTCCGCTCCATCACTTCGTGATCAACTGCTGCTTCAAATATGGCCCCGCTTCCAAATAAAGTAGCTTCCTGCAATTCACGGGTGAAAAAATGTTCGCGCTGCACCAGTTCTTTCGGACTAATATCAAACACGCTTAAACACATGCGGCAACCGATATCAACTCCTACCCCATAGGGTATCACTGCATTTTCGGTAGCCAACACACCTCCGATAGGCAAGCCATAACCAGCATGCGCATCCGGCATCAAAGCGCCTGCTACAGAAACCGGCAAGCGGGCCGCCAGGTTCATCTGATGCATCGCTTCTTTTTCAATATGCTCGCCTCCGAATACATTAAAGGGAATACCTGTATCATTCAATGAAATCACTTCCCCCGATTCTACTATTTTCTTTGGTATAAGCTGTTGTGCAATTAAACCCAGCACCGCATCATTTTCATATTCTACCGGCGCACTCAATATTTTTTGTAACAATTCCATCACCTCCTCCTTTTTCTCATACTTATAATTCTTCTCCATTACATTCATCGCTATACTTATCACCGGTCCTTCGGGATAACCTAAAGCTCTTAATTCTTTTCCTGATATCTTTAATTTCGACATATTTCTTTTTTAAAGCTGCCGTTTTTGTTAACGGCAGCCTGTTTAATTTTCAGCAATCTCTTTTCTAAAACCTATTGAAGTCATTTTCTTTACTTCAAAATCCTTATCATCGGGGTTGGCAACTTCGGCCAGGGTCATTGGTTTTACAATTACCTGCTTTAAGCCGAGGTGGTCCGATAGCAGCTGTGCCTTTGAAACCGATAATTTACCAAATTCATACCGGGCAATTAAACGGCCTTTACGCATAAGGGCAGAATCTATCAGGTTCAGCGCACTATTAAAAGTACAAATGATCTGCACATTTAAACAGTCGCTCAATAATCCATCGCTGATATTCAGCAAATTTGAAACGGATGAGTTATTGTTATATTTTCTGTCCATTATAATATTTTCAGCATCTTCGATTACCAGCACCGCATTTGGATTATCGATCAGTAAATCAATAAATTCAGGGTTCATTAAATTACCAGCCACAGAGGGCGATACAAACAAAACCCTTTTGTTTAAACCTCCGATCAGGTGCCGCAGATAGGTTGTTTTACCTGTTCCGGGCAAACCGTGTAGCAATACGATACCTTTATCGTTCGATTGGTTTAAACGGTTGCGAATGATTGTATCAACATCTTTAAAGTCATCATTATAATATAAACCAATATCAAGATTTGTTGGTTTAATGGCCAGCTGTTTTAATTCAAGTCCTGTGCTGCTTAATGTAATGATATTGATTTCATAGTCAGCCTGCTTTTCGGGCAGTTTAAATTCGTTCAGATTCTTTAACAGCCTATCTGCAAAAGCATATTTGCTGTTAGAATATAAAATACCTGCATGCTGACCGTACAATTCAACAATAACTTTATCGTTCAATATGAATAATGTTTTGTTGAACTGTTGCCTTCCTGCTTCCCTGTTAAAAAACGAGGATTGATAAATATCCACGATCCTTTCATTGAAGTTATTGTTAATAAAGGCAAATGCTTTTGATACATCAATACCATCAACAAATGTTACGCAGGGTATATTTCTGAACCGATACAAATAAAATGCCTTGCTATCAATATAATGATGCTCAAAAATACCGGCGGTTCGTTTATTATTCATTACACGCACCGTTCTTTGCAGCCCAACCATTATTTTCGGAGCTAATTTTAATAAAAAAAGCCCGCCCAAAACCAGTAGTATAAATATACCCATACTAAATTCATTTTAATTTTTCAGAAAGGTGCGCTACACATTACTCTTCGACCAGCCTACAGCTCGCAGGCTTCGCTCAGAGGTGCAGCACACCTTTTATATGCCAAGGTTGAACTCAATTTCCACCCTTTCCATTTGGGTGATATGTCTTTTTGCATGCTGCACCAGAAAATTTATATTTTGGTATACATCCTCCGGTTTTTTTAACATGCCTTCTTCAAGCTGCAACTGGATTAAGAGGTTGGTACATTGCTTTAATTGCTTCTGCAGCTTTAACTGAATATCAGCAACCGGCTTTTTACTTTCCATTTGCCTGCGCCAGGCCTCAACCAATGCTCCGGATGAAGAGGCGAATCGAAACATTTTTTGCGGTCCAATTACATTCACTCTTGGCATATCCATCTCACAATTCACCCAATGAGAAGTTTGGCCAGCTTTTTTAGATTTTTGCACGCCTTTTATAGTTCCTTTACAAATCGAGGTCAGCAAATTATCATTCGTTAAAGAAATATGTTCAAGGATTTTTCTTATGCTGCATGCGTTTTTTGGCGAATAATGCATAAGATCACTACCAATATCAAACCATTTGAATATTTCATCAAAGGTTACTATGAGTTCTGTTTCAATAGTGTTGATTACATCCGTCATCATAAAAATCATTTTAAAGCATACTAAAATAATAAACAGGGTAACAGATTGAAAAGGGCACAAGCTGCTCTACCACTGAGCTATCCCTATAGCAAGGGAACAGGATTCGAACCTGCGACCTGCCGATCCTTAATCGAAGTATCCCTTCTCTACGACACCTGTTTAAGCGATTTAATGAACAAAAGGGTAACAAAGCAAAAAGAGTCTTATTCATTTGTTCTGACCGCTGAACTACCCGGGGTTCTATGACTCCCGGAGCCGGATTCGAACCGGCGACCCAATGATTAACACGAAGTATCTCTTTTTTACGACACCTGTTGTACAAGTTTTTTAATAAGCAGCGGTTACAATCAGATAGTGCCGTTGATTTTCAAGGTCGAAGTATCACTATCCTACGACACGCTGCATATTTTTAACAAAATTGAATGAGCAACAAACAAACAGAGATAGTTAGTTAAACGGGGATCGAACCCGCCTTCTTTCCGTTCCTAACGGAATGTTCTACCACATGAACTATAACTCCGAAGTATCCCTGCTTTACGGCATCATTCAATATTTTTGAAAGGGTAATAAGCAATAAGAGCTTTCGCCCCCGATACGAGTGGAGGCGGTTAGATTCGAACTAACGGTTACCACGAAGTATCTCTTATTTACGACACCTTTCAATAATTTAAGGAGTAATAGGCGAGTTGAGAAACGGGGCGCTGTCAGGCTGAGGATTTGCACCTCGTCTGGTTTTCACCGGATTTCTACCCCATTCATTGGAGACGAAGTATCTCATCTCTACGACATCCCTAAATATTGTTAATAATTTTCAATAACCGGTTCAAGTGAGCCTACTGCCATGTGACAGATGATCCATTTTAACCGATAGTTCAAAGATCTTTTTTGAAAAAGTAGCCCCGACAGACTTTTCATGTCGGGAAACTACTTTTCGTTTCAAGGCTATAACTTACAACAAGAGCTATGTGGGAACGGATTACAGACTTATTTCTTCAATCATCTTTATTGCGTTACCTCCGTTTTCAATGGCCTGCAGCACATTGAAAATTTTATCGCTCCATCCGGCAATTAAAAACACATCATCGCGCATTACATTCAATGGCGTATTTCCGTATCCTGCCAGATCGAACAGATATAGTTTTGCATCCGGCGCCAGCTGTTTGTATCGCTTCCAAAGAACGGCTATATTTTCACCGGTACCGTTACTATTCCACAGCTGACAGTCGGTAAACAGCATTACTTTATCTACTTTACTTTTTCGCTCAAGCAGGTCCTTTATTACCAGGTATCCATTGGTGCTGTAACCCACTTCTCCTTCACGACGGTAGAACTCGTTTACATTAGCCAGAATATTTTTATTCGACACATTGATCACTTTCCACTTATCCCCAAACATTCCGGTAATTACATGTTCACAACGATTCTGCAACAGCATAGCCAGCATCAGACCAATGTCGAAATTCAGCACCTTGCTTTTAGCACTTACAGGCTTTTGCATGCTGCCACTAACATCGGCTGCAATAACCACTTTTGTATTTTCGTTATACCCGGCTATGTTCGAAGCGGTATGCAATACGGCTTCTTCCAGCGCATTCAGCACTTTGCTTACACGTCCATTATTCAACTCCTTCAATTCACGGTAAGCACTCAAAAAACGGAATGGCAATTGTTTGCTATTTGCTACTGCATTTGCGTTGGCAATGTAGCTGCATACTTTATTCAGGGCTTCGCCGCTTACTTCGGATTCCAGTATATTACGCAGGTTACGCAGCGTAGCCATGTAACCCATTTTGTTACTGAAAATCAGTTCTTCCCATTTAGCACGGATAGCCGATTGTTTCTGTTCAACCCTTTCAAATTTTTGCTGTCCCAATACACTCAACTCAGTTTCCCAGGTATATGGGGTTTGCAATTCATCGTTCACTATTTTATCGAACAACAGTTGCTGGTTTTGGTCTTTTGCTTTTGGGTGAACAAGGAACAACGCATCTTTCAACTTCACCTTTGCATCGCGATTGTATTTGGCAAACTGGTATTCATCAAATTTGTTGAATGCATCTGCCAAACCCTTTTGCAATTGCTTGCTTAGCTTATTCAGCTGTTTCTGTTCCTTACGTTCATTGGCCATGGCATAGTAAGCCAGCAGCTCGGTAATTTCATCAGCACGCTGTACTACCCGGTTAACCAGTTTATTTATTATGCTGTCGCCATTATGCGTTTTAGAAAGTTCAACAGACAGCACCAGCGGAATACTACGCAGGTACATTTGTTCACGCGTATATATAGCCAGTTTTGCCACAAAGGCGGCATCGTTTTTTGCGATCAGCTCACGGATTCGTTGCAAACAGTCTCCAGCCTTTTCATAAAACTGATCGCTGAGTGCAGCAGTAGCCACAGTTGTATACAGCTCTATCTGAGGAGTTAATACGAAAGCCTTTTCACCTTCGTAATTAACTGTTTCACGGGCTTTGCTTTTCAGTCTTAAATTAAATTTCATTTTATACCTCCTTTATCCGGGTCAACACCTTTACAAATAAGTACTAACCGTTAATTCCTGGTTTCTGGCCCATAACTCCATATATTTTCTTACTTCATCCGATATGGCCTTATTCATCTTCCCTTTTGCCTGAACAATTCTTCTTAAAGAAATATTCACTTCAATAGTGGCCATTACTTCCTGTAAAAAGCCTGATGAATACTTCCTGAAAGAAAAAATGGCTGATTTTCCTTTGGCACACGAATGTGCATAGGAGCCTACGCAATGCTTCATCACTTTACCTTCGGCGATTAATTCTTTTGATGAAATCAGTTCTTCCAATGCGATCTGTTCTTTCTCTTTTTTAATTTTCATGCCCGAAATACCGCACGACTTCCAGTATTGCAACGTCACAGCGTGAGGAGATTGCTTATGCCATTCATCGCTTTGCTTTAATAATGATTGCAGGGTTCTTCCTTTAAGCGAATAAGCAACATTCAATCTTTTTGCCTCGCGCACATAATCTATCAACTCACCAATTTTGGCATGATTGAACATACCGCCTGCAATCAGTATTTGTAAAAATCTTTCCCAGAAGTTTTCTTCTTCAAAAGACTTGTTCCCCAGCCATGAGTAAGCAATGCGTTCTGCTATTTTCTCATCCCCGCCCAGGCCCCGCACCTGTGCCCATCGCAAAGCTTCGGGTATCGTCATCTTAGCGGGAGCCTGCAAAAAATAGTGTCCCATCTTTTGCGTGAAAGGAATAGGAACCTTTTTCAGTTCTTTTACTTTTTTACCTGTTCCAAGATGTATAAACCATTCAATAAAAAGCAGTTTATTGGTTTCATAAAATGCTTTATACAAAAAATCAGGCACCTTGTATATACAGAATAAATAAGCGGTTAATTCTTTCAGTTGAACAATTGGCTGCTTTGATTTAGGTTTCCATTCAGAAAGATCGTTTCTCCAATATGCTTTAAATTGAACCACATTATGAACCGCCTGAATAAAAGCATCATCAGTAACCAAATCAGAATACTTATCTAAATAAATAAGCGTTTCTTTCATCAACTTTTTTTCAGCAGGGTTCTTTTTAGTCGGCAACTTATTAAAGCACTCACTGATTTTCAGGATCCTTACATCTGTATGAAAGAACCGGCTTAAATTTTCACCGGCATACAACTCATCAATTATTTCATCAAACTTTTTGAATCGTCTTTTCGAAAAGCGCAGGGCATCTTCAATCAGCTGATCCCTTTGCTGCTCCAAAAGCAGTTGCTCTTCTCTTTGACTTTTATGTTTTTTTGCCATAACAGTAAAATTTATCATCAGTTAATTCGCTGACATAACATTTCCTGAGATATACAAACAGTTTCCTGCCTGTACTTTTACTGCGACTTAATACTTTTTTCATGATGAATATTTTTTAATGGATGCTGTGATATTAAAACACAGCATCCCTGTTTGTAATTATTGAACAATTTTATTAGCACAACTTGAGCTGGCAAAGGCATGTGGTTTGGCTTTGAACACAAAACCCATTCCCATGATATAGCCCATGGCTTCTTTCAACGCATCATTACTTTTAAAGTTGGGGTTGGTATTGATATCGGCATGTACTTCCATATCTACATTGTAAATAGTAAACAATCGACACAGTACATATGCTATCTCAATACTTTTTGAAACTTCGGTAAGCATACGTTGTTTAATGCTCATCTTTTGCAGGGTAGTTTCATTATGTATATACATGAAACCTCCTTTACCTTTACGAATGAACACAATTACCGTTGCGAATTCAGTTTCTTTACCCTTAACCTGGCTGTCGGTACCGATACATACTTTCAATTCATGACCCATTTCCTTTTCACGAACCAGTACGGCCCTTACTTCGTCTTCGATAGGTCTTTTGATTCGCGTACCATCCAGCCGTCTCCAATGCTGTTGTTCCATGGCATACCTTCCTTCTCATTTATTGTTTAATTTTGAATCAGGTTTCTTCTAAAGCCAATCACTTCTACCTTATTTACCATTTGCTCTTTTTCATGCGGGTTGGCAATTTCTGCTATTGTCATTGGTTCACTAATAGTATTGCTGTACCCAAAATGATCGCTTAACCGCTGTGCTTTTGTTACACCTAATTTTCCAAACTCATACTTTGCTATTAATCTGCCTTTGCGCATCAGCGCACTATCTATCATAGTGAGCGAACTGTTAAATGTGCAAATGAGTTGTACATTCAGAAAATCGGCCATCAATCCATCCGAAATATTCAACAGGTTCGATACAGATGATCCTGCATTGTATTTACGATCCATGATAATATTCTCAGCATCTTCAATAATCACCACGGTATCCGGATTATCTACCAGCAACTCAATAAATTCAGGGTTCATCAGATTGCCGGCTACTGAAGGCGATAAAATCAATACCTTCTTTTTGATCTTTCCTATCAGGTATCGCAGGTAAGTTGTTTTACCCGTTCCCGGTAATCCATGCAACAAAACAATTCCTTTATCATTCGTTTTATTAAGCCTATTCCGAATAATTTCATCCGTTTCTTTAAAATCATCTTCATAAAAAAGGTCGATATCCAGTTTTGTACGTTTAATTTCCATTGCTTTCAAACTTAACCGGTTTCTACCCTGTACAATGAGATTAATTTCAAGCGGCTGTCTTCGCTGCTTTTGTTTAAACGGTGTTGCCATATTGGTAACTGCCTGTACAAACTCTGACTGCGTACCATTGTGCAAAATTTCACAGTAACCGGTATCCAGTTCAACAATGCAATTGTTTTTTAAAACGATCACTGTTTTATCAAACTGGTATTTTTTTCGCTTTGATTGATACCACCGGTACTGATGTATATGCGCAATCAACTCACTAAATTGTTCCTTAAATGCCTCAAAAGTTTTTTCGCCATCTATATGCTTAACAAAACAAACACCGGGCAATACATTAAAACAATACAGGTATAAGATCTTCGTGTTCAGAAAGTAGTCATCAAATACATCATTTGCACTGATCACTTTCTGACTATATAAATTCTCCATTATAATTTTTAAAATAGTTTACAGATACATAGTTTCTTTATCAACAAAGACTATATCATCAACTATTTAAAGACACGAGTACGCATATACTATTTTTTTGCACGGACACTTCGACTCGAACGAAGACTGAAAGTTTTGGAGACTTTTATGCTGCCATTACATCATGCCCGTAATTGTGGTGCCCCGAAGAATCGAACTTCGATAATCCCGGCTTCAACGGGATGCAATAGAACCATCTCTGCCAAAGCACCCAGGAAATCAGAAATGAGAAATTAGAAATGTTAAATGAAAAAATTGAAACCACAGCTCAATGGTAACTACCAGAGGAATGTCTGAACCTTCTGTTTTTTCATTTTTTAATTTCACATTCTTCATTTTTAATTTCTCTGCGGATGAAGAAAGATTCGAACTTTCAACCCCTCCCTTAACAGGGGAGCGCTCTACCGTTGAGCTATTCATCCTTTTTTACTTTTTCATTTTCTCCTGATAGTCTGTATGGGGATCGAACCCATTCGCCTGGTTCGAAAGACCAGTACCCTAACCAATTAGGCGAACAGACCGATTGCGGATGAATCACGCCAAGGCGGGAGAACTTTCAATCCCTCCCTTAATCCCGCAGTTGCGGGACGCTTTGCCGTTGAGCTATTCATCCATTGTTTTTTACTTTTTCAGTTCTAATTCTACATTTCTCTTCGTTGGCCCGACGAGATTCGAACTCATACTCCTCCCGCTATAGCGGGATACTTTGCCAGTTAAGCTACGAGCCGTTTTGTTGCGCTTTTGTTGCGACCCCGGAATCGAACCGGGATGCTCACCTTATGAGAGTGGCGTGTTAGCCGTTACACCAGGTCGCAATTAGTGATGACTGACAGACTCGAACTGTCAACCGGTACCGTATCAGAGTACTGCTCTACCAATTGAGCTAAGTCATCATTGTTGGCCTAACGGGATTCGAACCCATAACCTTGTGCGTATAAGGCACCTGCTCTTACCATTGAGCTACAGGCCATTGTTGTTGGTCTGAAGGGACTCGAACCCCTAACCGATTGCATGTAAGGCAACCACTCTTCCATTGAGCTACAGACCATTTTGTATGTTGGCTTGAAGAGATTCGAACTCTTACCTCCCACGTTCGTAGCGTGGCACTCTTCCGTTAAGCTACAAGCCAGTTAGTCTCCATTTTCTTCGGTTGTCTCCGGGGCTCGAACCCTGTTCTCCTCATTCACAGTGAGACGCTTTACCAGTTAAGCTAAAGACAACATCTGTTGTTGAGGCTGGATTTGAACCAACACCATCAGTGTCAAAGACTGATATGCTTAACCATTACACCACTCAACAATTAAACGCGGTTCGTATGAAAATCGAACTCATAGTCCCGGATCGACAATCCGGCGTGTTAGCCGTTACACCAACGAACCTTTGAGCAGTACCAGAGATTCGAACTCTGTCATCCTGATTGGAAGTCAGGCACGCCGCCATCAACGCTTGTACTGCATTTTGTATAGGAGGTCCCGCCTTGCGGCGGGACACCCTCCCCGATCCAAACGGGGTATCCAACCAATTGGAATGCTCCTATATTTAGTAGCGAAGAACCAACTACTCCGCTACTGTTATGGAAGGTTTAATGGTAATCTGCTTTACAATTTTTTAGATGCGGCCCGGCAAGCCGGGACCGCTTATCTTACTTACTATGGATCCGCACTATTCACCATATTTCAATAAGAACTCATTACTGATAGCTTTGAAAGAAACCATTTCTTTACTTTCCTTCAGCCTGATAACAATACCTTCGGCCATTACACTTAGATTAACCAGCGAAAAGGTTTCTGACATACTTAAAATGTTACTGATATTGCTTTCCAACCGGTAATTGCCGGTTATTACAGGCACAGTTGTTATATCCAGCTCTTCCATCATTCTGGTCCATTCATGAAACATAGCGTATCTATATTCATCAATTAAAAACACACTAAAAACAAACACGTGTTGTCCTTTCAGCTTCAGCTTGTTTCCCTGAATACCTTCACCAACCAGTTCACCCTGTATGGCGATATTGCGACCAAGGCTTCTGAGCTTTTGCTCAATATTGAATTGACGCGCAGTTTTCCAGTACAAATTGCTTTCATTTTCTTCGAGCTCCATATTACGGCTGCATACACCAAACACACCATCCTTTACAAAATAGGTTACAGAGGTACCATCCAGCTTTTCAGTGATGTAACACAATGCACCTTTATGTTCATTCAACAAATCCTGTAATACCTGAACCCTGGTTTCATCTGTTTTAGGAATAAAAGAAGGAAACGGTCCTTTCATAATTCCAAGCATATTCAACGGAACAGGCGGTTCGTACTTTATAATGCTTAAAACATCAGTAACATCTGCACCTTCCTCAACCTGTATGTTGTTCGGAAGAATATGCAGCGGAAAGCAAATCCCCTGTGATACCTGTCCGCGCATTTTGAGTGTACGTATTCTGAAATTCTTATTTCGAAGAAATTCAAACTCAGGTTTCTCAGGCAGTATGCTGTCTATTTCAACGTACACGCACAGATCGCCAGGTTTAAACTCATCTTTCTTTATTACCAGCTGCCATCCCAATACGGTTGCTTTCATAATGGAATCGGCATTTGCTATGTGTTCAATACTTTTTATTCTTTGTATACTTGCCAGTTTTCTCATAGTGGTAATTTTTTTTGGAAAAGCAGTCCCGATACACCGGGAACTGCTTATTTTCCTCCTTTTAGACCCCAATAACTTTTTTATTTATCGTATCCTGAATGCTGCAGGATGTTTTGTTATATGCTGATCGGCATCTTCTTTATTCAGCCTGTTTGCTTTTGTTTTATCCATAAAAGCAACAATGAAACGGATCACATAAACTGCCATTAATAATTTCATCACATACCTTCCTTTATCGCACCCCCATCCCTAAAGAGGTGTTGTTATTAATTGGGCTTAATTCTGTGGGAACCAGTCCGCCTTCGCTTCCCGGCTCAGCCGGGACGGCGGATAATAAAAAAGCCCGGTCGTTTTTCGACCGGGCCTGTTATTCAGATATCTGTTTGCACAGTATTTGTTTAAACACAACACGGTCGTATGGGTATATTATCTTCCTGCATGCCGCCACTATTATCTACCACTGCCTTCGTATTCGCACACCAAATCCGTTCGGCTGATACCTTCGTATCGCACGGCATGGTAAATCGTATATGTCGCAATTGTCTTATCATCAATTTTTATCTGCTTATTTAGATGTTGTTATTGTAAAGATTTCATAAGTTGATTTAATATTTTTTAGAACCCTCTCCAAACACTAACGCCAATACACATATGAACATTAAATACCCGTTCAGGAGCTAACTCCTGGTATTCTATCCGCCGCTAAAGCTTCAGTGACACGCGGACGGCGGATAAAACAAAAAACCCCGCAATCTCTTGCGGGGCCTGTGTTATATCGAATTCGTTTATTCAACTTATTCCTTCGCGTAACACGCCCCGCAAGCTGTAAAGTCACTAATCGGCGTCCAGCCGTTCAGTACTTCTATGTGTGATTGTTTGCGTAACATGTTTTTTGTGTTTGTTGATTTGTATTGCAAAGGTGTCAATAATTTTTCAATTACACCAAATATTTTGTAAAGTTTTTTTAAAAAAAATTAAAAATCTTTTTTTGAGGGCCATAAACTTCGTTTGTGCCTGCCATATGTACTTCAAAAGAAAGCTCCTGCAAGAATCACATAACAATGTTCCAAACACACGTAGATATTCCCTTTCCTGGTTACCAGTTATTTGGAACAAATCACCACTTACTACTTACTATCCGCTTCCTGCATAATTATCGTGTTCACCAATTAAATGAATACTATTTTACAAACTAATGCTTTAAATTTATAGTAAATACTGCTTATGTCCTCAATAACTAAAACAAGCTGGCTAATGCTGCTTCTTATTAGCCCGCTCATGCTACTTGCTCAAAAACAAACCATCACCGGAAAAATATCCGATTCAAAAAACAACATGCCTTTATTAGGGGTATCGGTAAAAATCAAAGGTTCAGGTACCGGAACCACTACCAATCAGGAAGGCAACTTCACGCTGCAGGCGAAAGCCGGTGATGTGCTCGAAATTAGTATGGTGGGTTATAATAGTACAACCATTACTGTTGATAATCAATCGCAAATAACCCTTCGCCTCGAACCGTCGAGTACCGAATTATCACAAATTGTGCTGGTAGGTACACGCCGCGCCGGACGCATCAAAACCGAAACACCTGTTCCGGTCGATGTGGTAAATGTGGGTCAGGTAGCTTTACCAACAGGGCGTACCGATATTACTTCACTTATCAATTACTCGGCCCCCTCCTTTAATTACAATAAACAAAGCGGCAGCGACGGGGCCGACCATATTGATCTGGCTACCTTGCGTGGTTTGGGCCCCGATCAAACACTGGTGTTGATCAATGGCAAGCGCCGGCATCAAACAGCCTTTGTAGCTGTATTCGGTACAAGAGGCCGTGGTAATTCGGGCACCGACCTGAGCGCCATACCCGTTAGTGCCATTGACCGCGTTGAAATATTACGCGATGGCGCTTCGGCCCAATATGGTTCCGATGCAATCGCCGGTGTAATAAACCTGGTACTGAAAAAAAATGTAAAGCAACTTACCGGCAATATCGGTTATTCAGGTTACTACGATAAAAAATACAATCCGCATTTTAAAAGCAGCTATGGACAATATGTATATGATGGCGCTATTGATGGCAAAGCCCTTTCGATTAACGCCAACTATGGTTTGCCGGTAGGCAAAAGAGGCGGCTTTATAAATTTAACCGGCAGCTATATTAACCAGGGCAAAACATTCAGGCAGGCGTTAGATACCAATAAAAAAAATTACGATTTCATGTACACGAACATATACAGGCGTGCACATGGCGACGGATCGGTTGAAAACTTCAGCGGATTTTTGAATGCCGAAATACCCTTCTCAACTAATAATGCCAGCTTTTATGCATTTGGCGGTTATAATTACAAGGCTTCTGACGCCTATGCATTTACCAGAAATTTTTCAGCACGGCCCGACAGGTTCCCAACCGATAACAGCGGCAACCTGATCGATGTACCGGGTATTATTCAAACAACCTCTGATGGAGAAAAATATTTTAATCCCCATATTCAAACATTAATTACCGATGTTTCCCTGGCAACCGGTGTAAAAGGCGAAATGCGCAGCGGCTGGCTATGGGATGTAAGCAATGCCATTGGTACCAATAACTTTCATTTTTTTGGCGATAAAACATTCAATGCTTCGAAAGGCGCCACACAAACACATTTCGATGATGGCGGTTTTAATTTCCTGCAGAACACGGTGAATGCAAATTTCAGTAAGCAAATACCAGGTATTGCCAACGACTTTAACCTGGCATTTGGCGCCGAATACCGGTATGAACGATATAAACTGTTTGCAGGTGAAGAAGCCTCATATAAAAACTATGATGCTACCGGCGATAAAGCAACCGGCTCTCAGGGCTTTCCGGGTTATCAACCTAACGATGAAGTAAATGCGAACCGTTCGACCATTGGCGCTTATGTCGATGCTGAAATAGACTTCAACCGGCAATTTTTACTGGACCTGGCAGTGCGTGCTGAAAATTATAGCGATTTTGGGTTTACACACAATTACAAACTGGCAACCCGGTATAAGCTAACACACGATTTTAATATACGCGGCTCCGTTAGTACAGGTTTCAGAGCGCCTTCGTTACAACAAATTAATTTCAGCTCAACCTTCACTACTGTGCAGGGTGGCACTATTGCCGAAGTGAAGATAGCCCCCAACTACAGCCCCATCACCAAAGCAGCCGGCATACCCGAGCTGAAGCAGGAAAAATCGGTAAATGCCAGTTTAGGTTTTGCCTGGCATCCGGCGGGTAATCTGAACATAACGGTCGACGGATATTGGGTTAAAATAAAAGACAGGGTAGTTTTATCGGGTCAGTTCAGTGTAGATGATCCCACACTCGACCCGCAATTGATCTCTGCCATGCAGCAGTTGCATGTTAGCCTGGCGCAGTTCTTTGCCAATGCTGTGAATACCACCAACCGCGGAATAGATGTGGTGGTTGAATACAATGCCAAAGCAGGAGCCGGTAATTTAAAAGCATTGCTTACCGGCAATGTACAGTCGATGGATATTGATAAAATAAATGTACCGGCCAAACTTAACAATACTAAAGACCTGCAGACTACTTTTCTGTCGGAAAGAGAACAGAAATTCATTCTTGCTTCGGCCCCCAAATCAAAATTCGGATTGAACCTTGAATACAGCATCAAAAAATTCACTGCAGGCACCCGCTTCACGTATTTTGGCAAAATGATTATACTGGGTTATGGCGATGGCACCAGCTCAGATTTTACGCCGTCTTTTGACCGGGGTGATCTATATGCCTATGTGCCTGCCGATTCGGATGGCCGGCCGGTAAAGGACCAATATAATTACTATGGCAAGGTGATAAGCGATCTGTATTTTTCTTACAAAATATCAAAAGCATTTACCGCTTTTATAGGGGCTGATAATATCTTCAATGTACATCCCGACCTGGGTATTAACCGCGAAGCGAGGTCATGGGCATTTAACAATGAAACCGGTGGTCCCTGGGATGCTGTTCAAATGGGTGGTAACGGCATCAGGTTATTTGCGAAAGTTGGATTTAGTTTTTAGACGGGCGCCTTCGGCACCACGATAATATAACTTTGCCACAGATGAACACAGATAAGTTCCTGTTCAAACTCCAAAACTAATAGACGAGATATATTTAAGCTTAGTCGTGCTGAATTACACAGATAAATAAACATTCAATGGCCCGGTGTTTTAAAACCCGGGCCATTTTATATATTCCCCGTGTTGTACAGGTTATTTTTGATGGCGTAGATGATTATGCCGGCAGTATTTTTTACTTCCATTTTTTCCATGATCTTCAGGCGCAGGCCTTCTACAGTGCGTACACTTAAAAAGATCTTTTCGGCAATTTGTTTACTGGTAAACCCGTTGCATATGTCGGCAATGATATCAATTTCCCGTTCATTAAAATCGGGTTTTTGTTTTTGCTTATACGGGTTGAATTTGCTTTTGGCCACCATCTGGGCCAGTCTGTTACTGGTATGCCTGCAATAATAAGGCTGTTGCTGATAAACCGATTTAATGGCTTCCACAATTTCATGTTTATCGGCATTCTTCAACAGGTAACCCCGGGCGCCTGCTTCGAGCATTTCGATAATCAGGTCTTCTTCATCGAACATGGTAAGGGCGATTATACCTATATGGGGATAGTTTTCGCTTAGGTGGCGGGTAGCGGCGGCGCCGTCCATCAATGGCATCTTTACATCGCTGATCACAATATCAGGTTCGTGAGCTTTTACCTGTTCTATCAACTCTTTGCCGTTAGCAGCTTCTGCTACCAGCAAAATATCCTGTTGTTTTTGCAACATTGCCCGCAACCCATCGCGGAAGATTTCGTGGTCGTCTGCAATAGCAACTTTAATATTGCCCAAAATTTTCATAACACCTGGTTCTGGTCAAGTACTGGTCAAATAGGAATTTCAATCGTATACGTGGTGCCCTTACCTGGCTCAGACTGACAGGTAAGCTCACCCCCCATCACCTCGGCTCTGCTTTGCAAGTTACGAAGTCCAAGGCCTGGATTATCTTTTACTTTAGCAAAATAATCAAATCCTTTACCATTATCGGCCGTCATTAACAAAAGACGTCCTCCTTCGACCACAATTTTGATGATCAGCAGGGATGCCTCGGCGTGTTTTATGGTGTTATGTAGAATTTCCTGAATGATCCGGTAGATGTTTACTTCTTTATGCTGGTTCAGGTGAAGTTCGTATTCACATATGAATCTTATTTCTAATCCGTATGCCCCGCGGTTGTTATCGATAAACTCGCTGATGGCTTTGGATAGCCCTTTCCGTACCAGCGTATTGGGCATGAGGTTATTTGAAATTTCGCGAAGTTTTCGAATGATGCTGTCGAGGTAAGCGCTCGACTTGCTGATCACCTCCTCATCAGATGGGTCGGTGGTGTTCAAACTATTGATATGCAGTTTAACGGCCGATAGCAGGGGGCCCAGTTCATCGTGCAGGTCTGAGGCTATGCGGCGGCGTTCTTTTTCGAGGGTATCAATTTCGGCCTGTATCTTCTCCTTATGCAGTCGTAAACTGCGTCGTTGATAGCGTATAATGGTGATAATGAAATAAATCAGCGTTATTCCAACAACACCAACAACTATCAAAACAACGTTGTATATTTCTTTTTCGCTGGTATCCATAATACTGCAACTGCATACAGGAGGTTAACCAAAACATTTGAAAATAGAGTAATCTCATGTAATTTATGCCAAAATGCCAAACTCATATTGTGCTTGATAAGAATTATAAATCTGCTGGCATTTAACACAGTAAAAAATGAATAAAAGATAATGACCCCCAAACATATCCAGAATTGCGCATTCCGATATATGCTGCTACGCGCATGAACAATTACTTTATTAAAGGTATTAACACTGAAAAAAATAAGCGCAAATGAATAGATGATGGCAAAGTATATGTTCAGGCCCCTGCTAAATTGGCTATAAATCACGTTGGTTAATAACCAGATAACAAAAAATATACTCACAACGGTTATAAAAACCGATCTTTTCCGGTTAAATAAACCCCAGTTATGGAACAACCAGGTAAACAGGAAAAAATCCAGAAAACCATATACATTCAACACTGCCACTAAAGGATGGCTATAGCCGTTGCTCATTAAAATCTGATGCGTTATTTCGATGAGCAACGCAAGGCAAATGTTATATATAAAGGGATAGTAAGATGGATCCATTTTTCTAAATCTTACTATCCCGATTATAACAGCGAAAATTATGCTGAGACTAAAAATAAACTGCTGAAAAGGAGTTAGCATTCGTAAAACCTCACCTGATATTAATTAAATAAGATATCATTCCTGGGCTCCGCTGACACATGGGGGCGGACATTGGCCATACTCTAACCCACCTTGTTCTCCATTGGCTTCTGTTGCAAGGCCTGATCCTTTCTGAATGTACACGTCGTGGCCGTCTTTGTCTACACCTACTATCATAACCCGTAACTGCTTCTTTTGGCCGGGTTTAATACCATAATATATTTTAAGACCAACAACATTATCGAGCTTAAGCACATCTACAAGGGCCGCTTTATTGAACACTTCGGCCTGGGGCAAATACACATTGGGGAACGACCTTGAAAAGCTGTCGCGAACGTTGTTAAAGTCCTCTTTAAACCGTTTGATGGTATTCAAAGGAATAAAGTGATCGATACGCCCGAGATCAGAAGTGTCTTTTGGTACGTGGATACATACCTGATCTTTTCCGGGTTTTGGTTCTCCTTTACAGGAACCGATCAACAAAGCTCCCAAAAGGATGATTAGTGCATGAGGGTTAGTCAGTAACGACTTTTTTAAGTTGGCTGCCATATAAACTAATTTTGGTTAAAACGGGCGCTAAAGATATAGGGTAATGTCTGCTGGCAAATCAGTAGAACTACTTAATTTCCATACAACTACTACTTTCAAATTTTGGTACTTCAACGCTTGTTAAAAGATATTGTAAAAAGGAACTTTGAAGCAACAACCCCAAAAAAAATGAAAAATGACAAATGAAGAATTAGAAATAAAAAAGTACCCCCCGATTTCGCCTTTCTCATTTTTAATTTTTCATTCCTGATTTCTCATTTCCCTTTATAACCGTGGAAGAGATTCGGCCCAACTGAACATTTATAACTTTTTAATTCCTTAATCTCATGAGACAGCAAAACTCTGCCATTGAAAGCACATTGACCGGTGTTTCATCCATTGAAGAAAACACTGAAGCCTTTCAAATGATCCTGGCCGATTCAGTAGAAGTGATGGAATATTATTACCGGGGAAAAATACAGGAACTGGAACAATCGCTGTCGCGGTTAACCATACTTGAAGATGCCCGGGAAGTGACTTGCCTTTGTAAAGATATTATGCGCGCCAAAGAAATGCTATATAAAATAATCAGGAAAAAAGGGGCCCGGTGCTCCATTCAAATTTCAGTCAAATAGCCTTCCCTGTGCACCAGGCCGCCTGAAATTGGTTGTATCCAAATCCATCTCCTCTGCGTTCAGTCCATACAGTTTACCGTATTTGCGATATTGCTGGGCAACCATCTCGGCAATATCGCCTTCGCCACGCATTCGTACGCCCCAGCGTGAGTCGTTAACCTGGCCATTATGGCTCTGTTCAATGAAATGCCAGACTTTGTCGGCCCTGTCGGGAAAGTTCTTATACAACCAATCGTGAAACAATAATTTAACTGACCCATTTAGTCTGATAAAGGTATAAGCGCTGAAGGAAGCGCCATGTTCCCTGGCCGCTTTCATAATTCGTTGCATTTCATGTTCATTTAAACCGGGGATCATGGGGCCCATCATTACGCCCATGCGTATGCCTTCGTCGCTTAATTCCTTTATCAGTCTTAACCGTTGCATAGATGTGGTAGTGCGGGGTTCCATCACCCGGCGCAGGTCTTCGTTCAGTGAAGTAACAGATACCAGAACTGAAACCAGTTTCTTTTTGGCCATTTCTTTCAATATATCCTTATCACGCACCATGCCACCATTTTTGGTAATCAACCCTACCGGCTGATTAAATTCATTGCACACTTCGAGCAACCGGCGCGTTAACCGGTATTTTTGTTCGGCGGGCTGATAACAATCTGTATTTCCGCTTATGCTTATAGGTACCGGCTCCCATTTCGGATGCATTAAAAATTTACGCAACAGCTGGGGAGCATTTACTTTCACGATGATCTTTCGTTCAAAATCCAAACCGGCGCTATAGCCCCAGTATTCATGTGTGTTGCGGGCATAACAATATATGCAGCCATGTTCACAACCTGCGTATGGGTTCATGCTGTACCACATACCCACATCGGGACTATCTACCTTATTTACCAGACTTTTGGCTTCCTGCTCAATATATTGGGTGGCTTCCTGCTTTTCGGTCCAGTCATCAATTCCTTCAACATGTTCCTGCACACGCTGATCTTTTAAAAAACGGTTTTTTGTATTGATCTGGGCGCCCCGGCCTTTTTGGTAATTATCCCCTTCTTCGGTTTTTTTGGGTGAAACGCGATAGTGGTCCTGTTTAAATTCTTTCATAATAAAAGCTGGTTTGAAAAGGTCACAATTTCATATCTCACCCTGTAGAATATCGAATATCGAATGTTCAATGTCGAATGTCGAAATCAAATTACTAATGTTGAATGCTTAGTAATAATTATTCGACATTCATCATTCAAAATTCATTATTCAATATTTTCAGAGTCCCGTTCGACGCTCCTGCTCCGCAAATGCGGAACAGGAGTAGCTTACTTTAGTAGAAAAAGGCTGAAACGGTACAACTATAAGCAGGCTATAAAAACAACTCCCCTTGTTTTGTCGTAACGGGCAAATTCATAAAATCGAACCGTTGTGCTATCTGCCACGATCTATCGCCCAACCGTCGCTTCAGCAACAACATTTTATCGGCAATAAAGCGGCCGGTAAAATGGCGGTGCGAATATTCGAGCCAGCCCTTTTCATATTGCCAGGGTACCAGCTTGCGGCCAATGGCAATAAATGGTTCATCGATAAAATGTGGCTTATGTTCATTATCCGGTTTCATTAACCGTTGTGCTTCCCGTATTTCGCGTACGAGATGCTGAACAGGCACTTTGGTAATAACATTGATAAATATGGTGTGCGACGGAAAACTTCCGTAATCTTTTAATTCAACTTTAAATGGCCTGAATCCCATGCCAACAACCTTCAACCTGTTTACGATTCTTTCTTCCATCATTTCGAGCTGTGTAAACCGAACCAGCGCAATATGCGGCTTACTCCCTGCTGCCATATTGTTGTGGTACGTTTCACTAAACTCACTCTTGATCTTCATGATCTTATTACGCAACTCTTCATGCGGATTCAACACCAACTGGTATTCGTTGATACGGCAACCGGGTATAGATTGAATATTGAGCTTCATAATTTTCTTTTTTAAGATGAATGAATGATTCAGGCCACTTCGCTATAAGATTTATGATTAGCAGGTAAAAAACGGAATACGGTTATTGGTTTACAGGCGGCAAAAGGATGGTCGCGCCCCAATAGCACCACTTCATTTGCCAGGAACGAATCATGAAAGCTTTTACGTGAATACGCCGGCATCGCTTTTTCGTACACCTGTTCAGGTAGTTCACCGGCAAAAATTAAATGGGGTGTACGTTCCCCGGCAAAACCACTCATGGCCAATACATGACTATCCAGCGTTTTTAACTGAAGGGCAAGCTGTTGTACCGGCTGGGGATTTTGAATGCGCAGGTAAATGGCATGTTGCGGAAACCCGCCAAAATTATTGAGTGTAATATCAAAGCAATTGTGCTGGCTGCAGATCCGCTGAATCCACCGGATTAATGTTTCTTCCATTCCTTCACCGGCATAAAAACCAGCCACCAATACATATGGAAAGGATTTAGCCACACTTTCAACACCATAATTCATAGCAAAGTGCTGCTTTTCATCCATGATCTTGTCGTATACAACCGTATCAGGATGTATTACCAGCCTGTACTCCCGTTGCCCGCCACCCTTCCAGGCAAATGGTGTGTTTTTTACTAACCCGGTATTCATAAAACTTTTTTTATTGGATCATAAATTTAGTATAAATTTACTAAATATTTTAGTACAGCAAAATATTTTATATGGAGGGGGATCTTTTTCACGGAACATCGTACCGGGGATCAAAACAGTTCTCGCAACAGGATGTTAAAACTGCCGATGCTACAGGTTTCGGAGCTGCAGCCGATGATTACATGGAACGTGGCATCGATCTGAACGAACAACTGGTTCGCAATAAACCGGCTACTTTCTTTTTGCGAGTGCGAGGCGATGCCATGGCCGGCGCCGGCATTTTCGATGGCGATACTATAATTGTAGATCGAAGTATAAAAGCGGTGAGCGGTAAGGTAGTAATAGCCAGTTTAAATGGCGAAATGCTTATCAGGCGTTTTGAAAAAACATTCAATAAAATGCGGTTAATACCCGAAACACCTAAGCTGGCGCCTATTGAAATTGATGCGTCATGCGATTCGTTCAGCATCTGGGGCGTGGTAACTTATAGTATACATCCTGTGTAGTTATTTTTTGCATCACCTGTTGTACTACTATGAAGCTTCGTTGTGTCACTCACTTCAACGCCTTTTTCACTAATCAACAAAAACAACAACATAATTAACCATTCCATTAAGCCATCCTATGTTCAAATGAGTAGCTCCGGTTTGCGGAGCTACTCCAAACCCGAAGTAGCCTGTAGATTTAGGAACTTTAAAATTTAGCAGAGTCCGAATGAATTTCTAAATAAAACAGGTTTCGAAAATCATAAGGTTCACTAACGCAACCAAATAATTGATCAAATGAAAGCTATCGTTGATTGTAATAGTTTCTATTGTTCGTGCGAACGGTTGTTCAGGCCCGATCTGCTGCATCAGCCGGTAGTGGTATTAAGCAACAACGATGGCTGTATTGTTTCGCGCAGCGATGAAGCCAGAACTGCAGGCGTGGGCATGGCGGTTCCTTACTTCGAAGCCAAAGCATTGATTCAGCAACATAATATTTCGGTGTTTTCGTCGAACTATAACCTGTATGGCGATTTAAGCTGGCGGGTAATGGAAACATTAAGGCATTTTGCAGGTGATGCCGGCAAGGTAGAAGTATATTCGGTTGACGAAGCCTTTGTTGATTTAAGCGATGTGCCCGAAGAGCAGTTGTATGATACTGCCATGAACATCCGAAAAATAGTTGAACAATGGACCGGCATTTCGGTATCGATAGGAGTAGCGCCAACCAAAACACTGGCCAAGCTGGCCAATTACCTCGCTAAAAAAAATAAACAGGCCACCCAATGCGTAAAAGTGCTGGCCACGCGCGAAGAACAGGTGGCTGCTTTACGGCAAACCCGTGTAACCAACATCTGGGGTGTTGGATATGCCTATGCGCAAAAACTCATTAACCAGGGAATTACCAGCGCCTGGGAGCTAAGCACCATGCCCGAAGAATGGGCACACACGCATATGGGCGGCGTTACCGGCGCGCGGCTGATCAGGGAGCTGAAAGGCATACCGTCGCGCGAAATGGAAAAACCGCTGGTAAATAAAAAAATGATAGCCACTACCCGCATGTTCGGTCACCCGGTAACCGACATCAACGATATTAAAGAGGCCATTGCTACCTATACTTCGCGGGCAGCTGAAAAACTACGCCGGCAACATAGTGCCGCCAAAGTGATCAGTGTTTTTATTGTACCTAAAGAACAGAACTATGAAGTAAGTTTCCGCCGGGGCGCCAGCGTAAGCTCGCATGTTACGCTGCCCGCCGCTACCAGCAGCACCAATGAACTGATTAAGCCGGCTGTGCAACTGGTAGAAGCCCTGTACGAAAACGGAAAATCATACAAAAAAGCCGGTGTTATGCTGGCCGGACTTGAGCCTGATGAATCGATTCAGGGCAACTTATTTTCACAGGGCACCCAAAAATATCAGCGGCTGTTAATGGATATGATGGATAACATCAACTTCAGCATGCGCGACGATGTATTGAAATTTGCCACCTCGGGCCTTACCCGAAACTGGAAGATGCGGCAGGAACTGCGCAGCAAGCGGTATACTACAAGATGGGAGGAATTGTTTGAAGTAAAGTGAAGGTGACAGGCAGTGGGCAGTGGGCAATCAATATCGTTTTGTTTAAGAATTTTTTAATTCTCGCGGAGGCGTCCAGCCATGGCGAGACAAAGTTGATCGCTTCGCGATCTATAAGGACACTAAGAAAAAGCTTTGCGGCTTTGCGCGAGATATTCCTAATCAAAAAACCGTATCTGCTCACCTTTTGGCGGTGCACCCTGTTCAATAAACACCGGCTTATGTATTTGCACACCACAGGCAGCATATAATTTATCGGCCAGGTAAACAGTCAGCTCGGGTGAATACAATTCATCGGGCATATGCACAAAGAAATACAGGTTTTGCAAGCCGTTATCAATCCAGTTTTTTATTCTTTCAACCCAGGCATCGATACGCGAATAATCGGTGCGATGTAAACTATTCGCCACAAACCGTACAAACGCATTGGGAACGGTAAGGTACATGTGCGCACAATCTCTTCGGCCCGCGGTATCGGTAATAACGGCCCCTGTTTTATTCAGATACAATGTATTGAATAACTCTTTACGAACTGCCGCCTGCGCAAACCACTCGGGGTGACGCACTTCGAGAAAAAATGATATATCTGTTGGCAGTGACCGTAAAAAAGTAAATAATTCTTCTTTGCGATTGGGAGCAAACGAATCGCTCAGTTGCATGAATACAGGCCCAAGATGTTGGTTAAAGGATTTAATACCCTGTAGAAAATCGTTAATCATCCCTCCTTTGCCCATCAGGCTGCCCACATGGGTTACGCCCTGATACATTTTGGGGCAAAACAAAAAATCCTTTCCGATGGCTTTTTCGGCCCACCGGCCGATGGCTGCCTGATCATAAATTTTATAATGTGTGGCATTCAGTTCAATACAATTAAAATGCTGAACATAGTTGCCCAGAAATTCTCTTTCCTTTGCTTTGGCCGGATAAATTTTGCCCACCCAGCCCGGAACACCCCATTGCGGGCATCCGATATGTATGCCTACCCGGTTGTTTTTTGAGCCGCCCAGAATTTTAACATTACCGGCAGGTTCGGCCGGTAGACTAAAATCTACCGTATCGAGCTCATTTTCCGGCAGTTTTCCGAATTTCATGTTTCATATAGTTTACAAATCACTAATATAGGGTATAAGCTGTAATTATGGATAATGAGGTCGGAAGCCGGAAGTCAGAAGCCCGAAGCTGGAAAAAACAAAGGAAAGTTCGAATTTCGGGGTTGTCTGACTTCAGACCTCAGACTTCAGTTGCTCTGCAGACCTCTGCTTCCATTTTTTTTACCAACTTTAAAATATAACCAATCGCCGGTCGTCTACCCAAATATATACATGAAGGAGACGCTGACGATAGCACCCGGCATGACGGCAGAAAGGAAACGCAATATTACGCAGGTCATTACCGATTACAGCAAAAGGCTCATGGGGTTTATCCGCAAACGGGTAAAGAATGAGGCCGACGCTGAGGATATATTGCAGGATGTATTCTACCAATTTGTTGGTAACACGCAGCCTATTGAGCAAATGACCGCCTGGCTGTTTACGGTAGCCCGCAATAAGATCATCGACCGGCAACGAAAAAAACGACCCGAATCACTGGAAGATGTGTTTGGGGATGAAGAAGGTGAAGATGGAGGTCTGAACTGGACAGAGTTTTTATTCGATTCAAGTGATAATCCCGAAAAAGATTACCTGCGCAATTTGTTCTGGGAAGAATTGAATAACGCCCTCAACGAATTACCTGAAGAGCAAAAACAGGTATTTATATTGAACGAACTGGAAGGAGTACCTTTTAAAGAAATTGCCGAACAAACAGGCGAAACAGTGAACACCCTCCTTAGCCGCAAACGATATGCAGTACTACACCTGCGCGAGCGGCTCGGCGCATTGAAAGATGAATTATTAAACTATTAAACAACGTGTAAAATGAAACGCAGATTCTGGTTTGGCAAAGCCCTTATGATACTGGTATTCGGTACCGGCTTTGTCATGTTGTTCACCTTTATAGTAATGTCTTTGTGGAATGCAATATTACCACAAGTGCTGGGGGTAAAAATCATCACCTTCTGGCAGGCATTGGGCATACTTGTACTGTCAAAAATATTATTCAGCGGTTTTGGTGGATGGCATCATAAACGTGAGCATATGAAACATCAATGGCGCCAGCGCATGAAAGAAAAATGGGAGAACATGTCGCCCGAAGAAAGACAAAAATTTAAAGATGAGTGGAAAACCCGCTGCCGGGGACCATTCCGCAACCGATTTGATGAACAAAATATAAACACCGGCGAACCACGAAATGAATAACCGAAATTCAGTTTTATGTTACAGTCAACACTTATGGAAGTGCTCGTTTTTAAAACCAATCTTCGCTTTAAAAAGCATATCAATGCTGTATCGCCCCATATCAATACGCTGAAGGGCGTTTTACGCTGGAATGTTGACCTGTACGATAAAGACAAAATACTTCGAATTGAATCCCGCGACCTTTCTCCACGGGCAGTAGAAAACATCCTGAAACGGGCCGGGTATTTTTGTGAAGAATTACAATAGAAGGCTCAAGGAACAAGGCATAAGAAAAAAGATTCAAGGCTCAAAATACAAGGCACAAGGCATAAAGCATTCACCTTCGCTAAAGCCCGGCGAACAAGCAAGTCACAAGATTCAGGACTTCAACAGTTAGCAACTACATATATAAGTTACCTTATTGATACCTGCGCGAAAGATCATACAGGATCTTTTTTTCATCATCGGTGAGCATGCGCGATGTATCCTGCTGCACAAAATGCAGCTTGAACGACTTTATAGCAGCCATGGTGTCTTTCACATTATATCCAATGATGCGTAACGCCTGCGGTGCGTTAAAATATTCAGGCACTACAACGGCGGTGGTATCGTACCACAATCCAAAACCCCGCTGGGCCAGTGTTTGCCAGGGAAAGAAGGCATTGGGATCAACCTTGCGGCCGGGAGCTACATCGGCATGACCTATAAAATTGGGGGTTGGAATTGAGTAGTTTCTCTTTAAGGTGTCCAACAGTTTTATAAGGCTGGTGATCTGCGGTTCGGGAAAAGGTTCGTTTCCGTTATTATCCAGTTCAATACCAATACTCGATGAATTGATATCGGTGAAGTTACCCCATTTGCTTACGCCGGCCTGCCAGGCACGCAGGTAATCGTTCAGCATATGATGTATGGTGCCGTCTTTACAAATAACATAATGAGCGCTTACTTTGGTACGCTGCAGCGTAAAGGTTTTTAATGTTTGTTCGCAGGAATTTTGTGCGGTATGATGAATGATCACAAAATTAGGTTTGCGCAAATCGAAGTTGGTGGTACCCACTGCATAAACCGGCATGATCGCCGAATCGAGGTACAGTTTATTGGGCACCGGCTTCAGTGCTTTAGCAAGTTCCTTTGCCTGTTTTTTATACAACTTATTTGTTTGGGCATAGGGGTTATGCGCACAACTGTATACAGCAGCAGCTATACATAACACTACAAACCAAAAAGGACCTGCAAAAACACGCATGGTATATAGGATTTTTAAAGTACTGCAAAGTAGCGAAGAACAGTAAGCAAAAAAAATCCCCTCCTGCTACAGAGAGGATTTTCACTTATTATGAAAAAGCTGTTTGTGTTTCTTGTTTCTGGTTTTTTGTTTCTGGTTTTCACGGCCAGGAACCGTGTAACTTGTAACCTGTAACTTGTACCATTCGTTCAGAAAACTGTTCTTACTTCCTACTTCTTATTTCCAGCATCCTGTGCCTTTATGCCTTATTTATTACCACCACCAATTCCACCACCCTGGCCTTCTGTACGTTTGTTTTCTTCTTCGGTACCAATTTTACGTTGACGTGCAGCTTTTACCTGGCTGTTTCCAAAACGGTATGTGAAGTTTACTTTTAACTGGCGGCTTTCGAAATAGCCATTGGCTACTACATATTGACCGGCAAAGCTGCTGGTACCCTTCCATTTTATTGAATGGAAAATATCACTCACCGATACTTTCAGGTTTCCGTTTCCTTTTAACACCGTCTTCTGCACACCGCCATCGATGCTCCATAACTGATTGCTTTTAAATGTACCCTGCCAAATAGAAGGTGATGTATAAAAACCACTCATTTCGGCAGTCCATCCTTTACCCAAACGGGCAGTTTGTTGTGCAAAAAAGTTAAAGGCATATACATCCAGGTTAATTGTTCTGCCGGAGCCAAAATCGGCTTTGTAATGTGAATAGTATGCATTCAGGTTACCGAATATGCTATACCATTTGTACATGAACGGATAGCTCACATTCAAACTAACAATATCCTGCGTAGCCAGGTTTTTTTGCGTCATGAATGCCTTTGACCTTTCAGTTGTATCTATCAACTGGGTAAACACATCTTTAACCCGGCTGTAATTCAATGTTGTATTTAACCGGTATTTGTATGAATGCGTGATTCCAAAAGTATTGGTATACTGAGGTCTCAGGCCGGTATTACCCTTTCTGTAGGTTAATTCGTCGAGCTTGAATTCAGAAGGGTTCAGGTCCTGGTAAGCCGGGCGGTCGATACGGCGGCTATAGGTAAAGCCAATTGTGTTCATAGGATTTTTATTGAACGTAATGGCTGCACTGGGAAACAGGTTGGTATAGTCGCGGGTAAAGGTAGAGTCATAATCTACGAACCCTGTACTATCACTTTTTGTTCCTTTTGACTGACCGGTAGCGTGGGTATTTTCAACGCGCACACCAGCCTGCACCATAAACCCTTTAAACTGTCTGTTGTAGTTTACATATCCTGCATTGATATTTTCTTTGTAAAGAAAATAATTACTGTGTATGCGATCGAGGTTTTTAACGTTTGCCACCACATCGTACCGGCTAAAATCATTATCGCTTTCTACATAAGAAACTTTGCCACCAAGACCTAAACGTCCCTTTTTAAAGTTCTGTTCGTAATCGGCTTTATAGCTGTAAATTTTGATATCAGTAGGCGCCAGCATCTTGTAAATACGGGGGTCACCAATTAAATTATTTGAGGGATCGTAATAATAATTCGGCTGATCCTGATCGCTTTTAATATGATAATATCCATAATCAGCGTCCATATTCAACTCATGGCCTGCTGAATCGGCATACCGGTAGTTCAAATTACCATTGATATTGTTTCTTATTGAACTATTGGTATTATTAGCCTCCAACGTTCTGTTCAATTGTTTGGTTGGCATATAGGAAATATCAGTACGTGTGCGATTATCCAGATCCATATCGGTTAACGTACCATTTGCCATAATGCCGATTGTACTTTTCTTGTTAATGAAGTAATCTACGCCAGCCTTAAAGTTGTGGCTTTTGTTGTCGACATTAAGCACTGTTTTACCATCAAACAAGGTATCGAGTTGTTCACGATGCAGGTTGATATGGTTTTCGTTGGTGGATTTGCTATAACTATAGTTACCAAACCAATTGAAATTCTTATTGCGATGGTTGATCGAAAAGCCACCATTGTATTTAGGTGTAACACCCTGGCTGTATCCGGCATTTACAGATCCATTGGTCCCATACGATTTGTTCTTCTTCAGTTTAATATTAATGATACCGGCATTACCGGCAGCTTCATATTTAGCCGAAGGGTTCGTAATAATTTCAATAGATTCAATAGAAGACGACTGAAGGGTTTTCAGGTAATCAGAAAGATCTTTTCCTGAAAAAGGCGTGGGACGACCGTCAACATACACCTGAACGCCATTTTTACCACTGAGGGTGAGGTTATCATCTTTATCTACCATTACACCCGGTGATTTGCGCAAGAGTTCCAATGCATCTTGTCCTACAGAGTTTACGCTTCCTTCAACATTCAAAATGGTTTTATCGGCTTTTACTTCTACCATAGGTTTACGGGCGGCAACTACAACTTCTTTCATATTGCCCGAAGCTTTGGCCAATGCAATTTCAGGAACACTTACATTGCCACTGCCGCTTACTTCAAAGGCAGCTGAGTTTTTTGTATCATGGCCAATGAACGAAACAGCTACAAAATAATTACCTGCATTAATTGCGGTAAACGAATAAGCACCGGCAGCATTTGTAGCAGCCAGTTTAACCAAAGCAGAGTCTTTTACTTTTTTAAGTGTAACGGTTGCGCCTGATAAACCCTTACCCTGTTCGTCTTTCACATTACCTGATATTTGCTGGGCCCTGGTAATAGCCGCAGAAAACAGCAAAGGCAATGTTATCAAAATCAACTTTTTCATGAATAAAAATTATTTGCAGATTTAGTCGGCAAAAGTATCCGCGCGTTACAGGTTATATGGTTTGTATACACCAACGGTTAAAAGCAACTATTAGCGGTTATACTTACGCATAATGTTGTTATAACCTGTTGTTGTAATATAAAATCACAAGGGAGAAGGCGTAAGCAAATACAAGATTGCAGTTGATGTGTTGCCAGTTACCAGTTGTTGATTACCAATTACAGGTTTCAGGGTACAGAATGCAGGGTACATGTGTAAACCCAGGCATTCTAATGTTTATTAAACCTATTTGCATTAAAAGCCTTGTACCTTGTAACCTGGACCTTGTAACTTTTTCCCTGTGCTGTAATATGAAACCTGTAACTCTTCCTGTTCCCTGAGCCTTGTGCCTTGCTTATGGCGTGCATGATTTTTGAAGCACTTACAATTGTTCGTTTATATTACTCATTTCAAAACGAGTTTTTATGGCAACACTAAGTGGAAAGAAGGTAGCCATCATTACTGAAAATGGCTTTGAAGAATCTGAGTTAACCAGTCCTAAAAAAGCGCTTGAAGAAGCCGGTGCACAGGTTGACATTGTATCGCCTCAACAGAAATCGGTAAAAGCATGGGACCATGATCACTGGTCGATTGAACTTCCGGTGAATATTGTTGTTGATAAAGCAAAACCCGAAGACTACGATGCGCTGGTAATTCCCGGTGGTGTAATGAATCCTGATAAAATGCGCATGAATCAAAAATGTGTGGAATTCGCTCAACGATTTCTGGAGGATGGGAAACCGGTTGCAGCAATTTGTCATGGACCACAATTACTGATTGAAACAGGCATGATCAATGGCCGAACAATGACATCATATCCTTCTTTAAAAACTGATCTGCAAAATGCGGGTGTTGATTGGGTTGATAAGGAAGTGGTTGTTGATAACGGCCTTGTAACCAGTCGAAGCCCCAAAGATCTTGAAGCCTTCAATAAAAAAATGATCGAAGAAATTAAAGAGGGCACGCATGCACCGAATACGGCATTCACACCTTCGCCGCGACATTAGTTGTTTGTGAAAAAGATAAGGCACACGTTGAAAGTGTGCCTTATCATGATAACCTATGCAGTTATTCAACTGATATTTTTATGTAAGAATAAAAAGGTTTAATTCTTGAATTTAAAAAGCTACCTGAAGAACCGCCTTCGGCCACTACAGTTGCATATTCTTTCCAGAGTGAATATGGCACATGCAGGTATTGATATACTTTACCTGAAATAAATTCAACTTCGAGTATATGGCGAACATCGTTATAATTTATGCAAACAGTAGTTCGTGAACCCGGAGTATAAACAGCATTTTTTCGGTTCAATCTGTTTTTCATTCCAACAAAGCTCTTTCAGTTTAAATGCTACATAAAAACATATGCAAATTATATAAATATTATACCATTCAATTTTACATTACATCACATCTAAATGGTTTTTCACATACATAAAACCGCAGTTCACCCACAATCGAACGCCGGGTTTAGAACATGTGTATAATTTTGGAGCCGGTATTATTGTCACAGCGAACTCAACCATATAGCGCAGGATTGCCTTTCATAAATTTCAGATTGCTGTGGTGCCCCGGTGTAAAATATCCTTAGTTGGTTACGGGCATTCATAACAAGGCTTGTTTGAATGCATATCGTATACCTGTTGAAGAACCCAAAACCGGTTAATGAACAAGGCACTTATCTGAACCCACAAGCTGCAGGAAAATCATTAAGGCAAAGGGTGGCCGGGATGACCATCCTACTGCGCTATGTTTTATATTGTAAGTTGAGTGTTTTTGAGTTCTGAGCAGATAAAGTATCTGAAGCGCTATTACTGATATTTAAGAGCAGATATATACATATTGTTTATTCAGGAATCATAAACAAACAATAAACTGGTCAAACAAATATTCATTATTATTTACCGGCGCCAGTAACCTCTTTCCCAGAACCATCCATTGCCACGACGCACCCAATGACCGGGCACAAAGGTATGAGCTGGTTTTGGAGAAGCCCAGTAACCGCGATGATATACGTAATGTCCGTTTCGCCAATACCAGTCGCCATCGACCCAAACCCAGCCCGGGTGAGGCGCAACAGGGCGAACATAAACGGGTGGCTCGGGTTGGGTAGCTACCATCACACGCGTAGGACCGCAACTGTATAATGCAATAGCCAGTACTGCCACCAAACTTATTTTGCTGATCGTTTTCATAACCTGTTTTTTTACATAGAAATAAAACCGGTTTAATAGTTTAACTGACCACGGGCGCAGGATGTGCGTTGCATGCAACTTTAACATATTGGTGAATGGTGAATGGTCAATGGCCAATGGTGAATACATCATCAGTATTCATTCGTGCTATTCCCGGCAAAGCTTCTATTGAGCAAAGAAAGTCCTGAGCGAAGTCGAAGGATTTGCTAACTTTGTTAGCATATGAAACGCTCAGGCACTGCTGATCTTCCCCTGCATTATGGTGCGGTTCCGCCCTGGCTGGCCGAACGCATGGCCAAACTGGGTTTGGCAGTTACTGAAATAATATTAATGGAATACGGCAAAGCCGACTGGCTTCGACGACTGAGCGATCCCTTCTGGTTTCAAAGTCTGGGTGCGGTGATGGGTATGGACTGGCATTCATCGGGCATCACAACTTCGGTTTTGGGTGCATTGAAAAAAGCCATCAATCCATATTCAAAAGAACTGGGCATTTATATCTGCGGTGGTAAAGGAAAATATTCGCGGCAGGTGCCCAATGAATTACTGGCGATCGGGGAACAAACCGGGCTCAACGGACAACATCTTGTAAGATGCAGTAAGCTGAGTGCCAAGGTTGATAACACAGCAGTGCAGGATGGCTTTCAGTTGTACCTGCATAGTTTTATAGTTAGCGATGAAGGACAGTGGACGGTTATTCAACAAGGCCTGAACGATGCAACCGGCACCGCACGGCGATATCACTGGCATTCGCAGCAATTGCAATCATTCGTAAACGAACCGCATACTGCTATTTGCGGTTTACATCCCGGCCATATTTTAAACCTTGTAGATGCCACAGCAGCTTCTACCCGTGAAGGCATATTGAGCGTATCGAAAGAATCACCCGCAGTTATGCTGCCCGAAATACAACAGCTTATTATGCCGGCGCATCACGATGTTCGTGCAAAAGATGTAGACCTGAAACGACTGGGCGCTATGCTATGGCTGGCTCACGAAAAAAAGCCAGCTGATTTTGAAGAGCTACTGATGCTCGAAGGAATGGGTCCGCGCACGTTGCAATCACTGGCATTAGTAAGCGAAGTGATACATGGCACAGCCTCCCGGTTTAAAGATCCTGCCCGGTTTGCATTTGCCCATGGAGGTAAAGACGGACATCCATTTCCTGTTCCCACCAAAGTGTATGATGAAACCATCACCACGCTGCAAAATGCCGTGCAAAAAGCCAAAATAGGTCAGAGCGACAAACTGCAGGCCATCAAAAAATTAAACGAGCTGGCACAAAAGGCTGAAAAGGATTTTATACCCAACAACAATTTCGATCAGCTGATCGAAAAAGAGCGTAATGAGTCGTGGCAGTATGGAGGACGCACTGTATTTGGCAAAGCAGAGCCGCCAAAGAAAAGATCAAAGGGGGTACAGTTGCGGTTGTTTTAGAACGGTTGCCAGTTACCGGATACCGGTTACCTGTTATCAGTTTCCGGTTAGTGATTTCGTTGCTGCTATGTTGTAACCATTTGCCGTTTCACGTTTCACGTTTTCCGTTTAACGTATTACGGCTACCGCCTTTTCGATTTTCCGTGATGAAATTGCCTTCTTCTATTATCACCCGAACCTGAGCGGTGGCGGGGTCGATATTCGGGTGTTGAGCCCAGTTCTTCGGGTACCTGAGCTTTATCAACCAGTTTACCTATTAATTTTTCAATTCCGGCAAACTTATTTTGTTCGGTTTCGCTTACGAGGGTAAACGCCATACCATCGGCTTCGGCTCTTGCCGTACGGCCGATGCGGTGCACATAATCTTCGGCATCGCGGGGCACATCGTAATTTATTACCAGGTCGATGGTATCGATATCGATACCACGGCTTAAAATATCCGTAGCGACCAGAATAGGTATACGGCCACTGGTGAAACCATTCAATACATCTTCGCGTTGTGCCTGTTCCAAATCGCTGTGAATTTCAGCAATTTGAAAACGAGCCCTTTGCAGTTCACGTACCAATGATTTTACACTTTGTTTACGGCTGCAAAATATCAGTGCACTTTTATAGGGAACATTCACTAAAACATGCTTCAACAATGGCAGCTTTTGCGGTTCATAAATCACAAAGGCTTTTTGAACAATCTTCTCAGGCGGTTTCGAAATAGCGATGTTGATCTCAACAGGGTCAACCAAAATGTTTCGTGCCAGCTGGCGGATCTTATCGGGCATGGTAGCCGAAAAAAGCAGATTCTGCCGTTTAGCCGGCAAGGTGCCAATGATTTTATTGATATCGTCCTGAAAGCCCATATCCAGCATACGGTCGGCCTCGTCGAGTACCAGGAATTGCAGTTGTTTAAACTGTACATAGCCCATGTTCAGGTGGGCGATCATACGGCCTGGGGTACAAATAACTATATCGGTACCCGACTGCAAAGCTTTTTTCTCGGCCACAAAGTTACTACCGTCATTTCCGCCATAAACGGCAATGGAACTGAGGTGAGTAAAGTAGGAAAGTCCTTCGAGGTGCTGGGCAATTTGAATAGCCAGCTCACGGGTAGGAACAATCACGAGGGCGCCTACCTGACCTTCGATGCGATGAGTAAGCAGCCGGTGTATGAGGGGAAGTAGAAAAGCAGCTGTTTTACCAGTTCCGGTTTGGGCAGAGGCGATTATGTCTTTGCCAGCCAGAATAGGTGGAATAACCCGCTCCTGAACGGGGGTAGCGTTTTCATAATTCGAGGCTTCAATGCCTTCTAATAAATCGGGGTGGAATCCAAATTCTGTAAAGCGCAAGATTTAATGATATTTAAGTAATTGCGGAGCATAGGTCCAGCAGATAATGTGTGTGTATAGATAAGCAAATATAATGTAATTTGGCCATGTAAATCAATAAAATGCGCATTGGGGGCGAATTACCGTGTTTATACCTGGAAACAGTGCGTGGGAGTACTTATTGGGAACAGATGCAATAATTTTTTTATAATTAACGTATCCTTACGAATAAAGTGGCTTAATCACAAATTCGTCAATCCACCACGGAACATCTTTATTTTGTATAATTAAGTCACCCATTTTATCTATTTCAGCTACCGGCTCAATAGAAGGTACTTCTGATGAGTTATCGAATAAATAAGTGCGATAGCAAAGAGGAATTATCTGGGGAAGAACTTTTAAAGATTCAAAATACCTTTTGTTAATTTTATCCCTCGCAACATCATGCCCACCTAACTTTACACGATGCTGTATTCTTTCTACATTTATTTCAGGTGATACTGTACAAATAAAATAAAGGTAGTTTTTAAATCCTGCATCTTTGCTTTGCTGCAAAAAACTAATTTTTGAAGGATGGCTAAGAACAGTTTCAAAAGTGAATGTTTTCTCTCTTTCTAATAACTGATATCTTAAAAAATCTGCAGCTAATGCCGCATCATAAGGCGAAGGTGTTTCTTTTACTAAAAGTATACCATCCTTGCTTTCAATACTGATATTGCTGTTTTCATCAGCGGCCTTTCGCATCCAACTTTTACCTGGTCCATTAATAAAAAGAGTAAATTCTTTATCGGATATCTGCAAATCATATTCTGCAAAAGGATTCAGTAATTTTCTTTCCTTGAATGATTTTTCTATTTCATCGGCGTTCACAAAAGGTCCGCTGTAGAATGTGTTACGTATTGCTTTTAGCACAGTACTTTTACCGCTGCCATTTGGACCAGCCATTACCCTGAGCCGTTTACTTTTTACGGGCATGAAAAATAGTAGACGGTTTATAATTAATATAAAACTTATTGCCTTTGGGAAGATTTGCAACTACCACTTCTTCGTTACCATTGGGATAAAGTCGAATTATTTGATTATTTCTAACGAATATGCGAGTTAACCCAGCCGCTTTAGCTTCAACTGCAGCACTTTCACCAGCCCTGGCAGCAAGCTGTTTGATTATTACAAAAGCCTCCGGACTGTCTTCTACTTCAGAAAAATCATGCGTATTTAAAATATAGTCTCTATACCTCGCCCGGCCTTTTAGCCGGCTATTTAGTCTTTTGCCTAATTCCTTTGATTTATTCGATGCTTTGCGAGATTTCATATTGCTAATTTAAGGTAAAAAATCTGCTCTTGCTATTAACTTTCTTACTCAAAAAGCAGCTCATCTGGCCGTCTATTTTTAACCATTTGGTCATACCTTGAATCTAACTCATAAAGAAGAGCTTGAATATCCTTATAACCCTCATCATGCATAATTTTCATAAGTGTTTCTGCCAGTTTTTTGCCGTTGACTAACATTATAGGGTATTCGTCTTCTATAATTTCCCTTTGGACTGGCTCTGAAAAATAACTAGTAGTAACATATACGCCAATCCAACCTCGTCGTAATCTAGCAATTGTTCTTGCAATGTGATTACCACCTGTTGCTTGTTTAAGGCTTTCACATTTAGCCTGACCTAAAACAATAAGTTTAGCTCTTCCAAATCCATTGCCAATATCAACTCTTCCATAAAAGTCTGCACCTCCATCAGAAGTTGCTGGGGTAATCCATCCCTCTTGATATTGACCTATTTGATCTTTAATAATTTTAGCAGCCACGATAGAAGCTACACTTTCAAATTTCTTCTTTTTTTGTTTAAAATATTTATAAACTTCCAAAAGCACCCCCTCTTCCTTACTTCCCTTATGTGGCAATTGCTCTTTATTTGAAGAAACTAGTAATTTAGATACTCTCCTCCTGTATTTTTCTAGAACCTTATTTCCATTTTTTACCCATTCACACCACGAAATCGGGGCATTTTTAAGTGTTTCATCAACGCCTAATTGATCATTCCTTCTATCGTTTATCCATTCCCAATTAAATAACTCATTATTCTCTTTCAAAGAAAAAACCTGAAAGTCAAAAGCATAATTTGAAAATGTTTTTCCCTGTCGATCATATTGGGTAATCAATTCAACTCCTTTTATAATGCCAAATCCGTTAAATTCAATATATCCTTTTGCTTTGTTATTTCTTGTTACTGCCTTATAGAAAATTAATGGAACTGAATACTTTCTTTTATCTATTGAATAGTAGGTCTCAAATGCATTCAACAAAACCTTATTTCCACTTGATAAAGCCGGATCATTACCGGGTGTCTTATTATCCCCATAATATCTTATATGCCCATTATCTACATCAAAAATATCTTGCCAGGGCGTATCTTCGCTTCCAATTTTATGCGGACTACTTCTTATCAATATGGCAGGCCTTCTTTTCCCATCAACCGCCTTTATTTCCGCAATTGGATTAATTCCACTGTCAAGCAATACCAAATTACCCTTAGCATAATTTGTAACGTAGAAATGATTCGGATAACCATCCATTTGTTTTAACGCAATACTATATGGTTTCGCATAACGAAACACATCCCCTATTTTTAGCTTAACCATGGAGCAGGAATAAAATGCTACTAATGTTTTTTTCTTTGGAATCGCAAACTTCTCATCGCATACACCTTCCAGCAAATTACAAAATCGTTGAAAATGGATGGCTATTTATTAAATATTTTTAGTTCTCTCTTGACGTTAGGCAATCTCTACATTTCGTTCCCCCACAAAAAAACCAGCAACTCGCGCCGCCGGTCTTTTAGGTTAATCCTTCGCGACTATGCTCAGGGCAAGCCCGCTCAGTACCTTCTTACTGTATCACCCGCAAAACAGGCTCTATGTACGTCGACTCTCCGTTTCGATTGAGAACTATCGCCCGGAACCACATTTTGGCGGTGGATTTAAGACCGCGGAAAGTGTGTTCGCGAGAGGCGGTGGTTTCACCGGCCCAAACGCTTTCGGGTGTTAGCGGATCGGAAGTATACTGATGAACGTATGCCCGTATTCGTCCGAAACTCCTTAACCTGATCGTTGCTTCACCTGGCACAGCCAGGTCAACAACAAGGTTAGGTGGTAGTTTGCGGGGGTTATCCCGCTCTTTGCTAACATCGAAACCGGAACTCAATAACATCGATCTGTCGCCCTTACTTATTTGGGTTATAACAACAGCCAGACTGAACAGTAATTCGCGCAATGCAGCCTGCTTATCTTTTTTAATCGATACCATTGTTTTGTCGCGACCGGCGGCATTGGATAAAGCCACGTCATACTCATTTAGGGCTTTTTCAATACCTGCCACAGCCTCGGTGATGTTAGGAAACTGAGCATTGTTTTTTAAATTGCTCACAATGTTACGGGTGAGCGTGGCCAGGGAAGCACCGCTAGCCCGGTTAAACGTATAAGTTATTTTACTTTTCATGATTTTTAATTTTTAAAAGTTAACTAATCGAATTTCAATCGCTACTTATCAAAGCAATAACCTGTCCCGCCGGATTGCGC
>NZ_JCAPSW010000024.1:0-125009 GCF_059587045.1 Niastella sp. sgz303648
ATACAGGTTTTTAAATAATCCTGAAGTAACTATACAGGTGGTAAATTTGACGCAAAGTCGTTTCGGGCCTTCCGTGTTCTGCATGAAGCGTTAAATAAAACGGGATGCTTGTAACATTTTTAATAATGCTCTACTCTGCATTAAAAATGCCCGCTACCCATATTGGCAGCGTTCATTGTAGTACATACAACGCCAGTTACAGTAAATGCAATGGGCATTACATTTTCGACTTTGATCATTGTTGTTAATGCAAAGGCCATAACCTGTTTTGCAACGGCCATAACAAAACAGAAGATGGGCGTGTACCTGTTTGGCTGCGTCCATAACCAAAAATGTAATGGTCAAAAAAGGTTTTGTGGTGGCCATCGAAGCGAATGTGATGGCCGCAGCTAATTTATTATTGGCAATTTCAATCAGATAATGCGGGTTACCGGGTTTGCAATGCTCATTGAAGAATTATCAGGGAGCGCCACCAATGCCGGTTACAGGCATGTATGAAACAGACATGGTCATTACCTGTTTGTTTATGGCCATTTCATAAAATGGGATGATCATGATTGGTGTTGTGATGCTCATTGTATAAATGGTAATGGCCATCATCAAAATTGGTGGCGACCATTTTGTTCGTTGTGATGGCCACCACATTTTATGTTGTGGCCGCCAAATTTTTACTTTTTGCAATTTCAAATTTGAGATGCCGGGTAATAAATATTGAATGTTGAATATTAAATGTAGAATGTTGAAGTAAAAACAAATTTCAACATTTGTTATTGTACATTCAATATCGTTAAGTTAAGAAGGTTTCGTGCGAAGGTGCAAAGGAGCAATGCCTTTCTTAGCGTCCTTATAGATCTCGAAGCGATCAATCCCGCTATGGCGGGACGCCTTTGCGGGAATATAAATTCATGCCGCTCACCGCACCGTAACCACCACCTTCGCCGGTATCAATCCATTTGCAGTTGCTGTTACCGTTATAACGCCCGGTGATTTTGTGTTGGCGCGCACAATAACAAGCGCCAGACCGCTAAAAGCCTTTCTTTCTTTTGATGGAAATGGGGTCATGTCGGCGGCATCGCCGTTATCGGTAGCTACTATTTCACCAGGTCCGGCAATAGAAAATGTTATTTGGTTATTGGCCTGTGGTACAGTTATGCCTTTGCTGTCGACGATGCGCAGGGTGATAAATGACAAATCATTTCCGTTGGCGCTGATCATATTTCTGTCGGCTTTTAACTCAAGCTTTGCTGCATCGCCTGCGGTTTGCATCGTATCTCTTGCCCATACTTTACCATTTTTATAGGTTACTACGCGTAGCACGCCGGGCTGATACACTACACTATCCCAACGGAAACGGTATTCATATTGTCCTTTCTTTTTGCGGCCTAACGACCGGTTATTCAAAAACAACTCAGCTTCATCGCCCGATGAAAACACATGCACGGGGGTAATTTTTCCGGTGCGGTCGGGCCATGTCCAGTGTGGAAGGATATGCGCCATGCGAAGATCGGGCCGCCAGCGCGACTGATACAGGTAAAAGCGGTCTTTCTTAAATCCGGCCAGATCGATGATGCCCGAAAAGGAGCTGCGGGCAGTATAGTAAGGAGTAGGTTCTCCGATATAATCCCAGCCCGACCATACAAATTCACCGGCCACATACGGATGCTTATCCTGCGAAGCAAAAACTTTATCGGGCGATGCGCCAAAAGCGGCCGTATATAATTCATAAGCGCTTACATATTTATGTTGAGGATCGCCGCCGGTGCTGTCGCTCACAGGAGCGCTGTTGCCTTCATGTACCGGGAATATATAAGTGCCGCGCGAGCTGAGGGCGGATGCTGTTTCGCTGCTTACGATCATTTTGTTTGGAAACTTACTATGGAATGCCGGATACAATGGCGATGTTCTGATGCCTTTCAGGTGCGCATAGGCAGGCGCGTCGCGTATGCCTTCGCCCTGGTAATTTAAACTTAAAATATCCAGTGCTGCGGGAAATGGCATATCGGGTTTGGCGTAATTCATCGAGGCGGTTGAAGGTCGTGTGCTGTCTTCTTCCCAAACAATATTGTGCAATTCCCTTGCCCGCACCGCACCTTCTTCTCCTGTATATTGTTCACCCACTTCATTGCCAAAACTCCAGGCTATGATGGAAGGATGGTTTCTGTCTCGTTGTACAAAAGCCCTGGTATCGGGCTCATGCCAGTCGGGAAATATCAGATGAAAATCATGTGGTGTTTTTTTCCGGTCCCAGCAATCGAAAATTTCATCAATTACTAAAAAGCCCATTTTGTCGGTGAGGTCGAGCAATTCGGGAGCAGGTGGATTGTGCGATAAACGAATGGCATTGCATCCGAGATCACGCAAAATTTCGAGTTGTCGTTGGGCTGCACGTACATTGAAGGCAGCGCCCAATGCGCCCAGATCATGATGCTGGTTCACACCCTGAAATCGTATAGGCTTTCCATTTACCAGCAACCCTTTTTCGGCATCAAATTGCAAAGAACGGATACCAAAGCGGGTTTCATATTCATCTGCCGGTTTGTTGTTTACATATAAACGGGTAATGGCCACATAACAATTGGGTTTTTGCGATGGGAGCGGTTCCCATAGTAATGGATTTTTTATAACGACTGTATTGTTAAGCGTTGCTTTTTCTGCTGCGGGTATAGTGATGGTCGAACGGGGAAAGGTGGCTACTTTATTGCCGGTTCTTTCAAATTGATTATTCAATGCATATACTTCTGTAACGGCTTCAATATTTTGACTTGTGTTTGATTTGTTATCGACACTAAGCGTAAGATCAACGGTAGCCGATGATGCATTCACATTTCGGGTACGAATAATCGTTCCATATTGCGCCACCTGTACGGGGTTTACTTTGGTAAGCCATACATTGCGATAGATGCCGCCGCCGGGATACCAGCGTGCAGAGTTAGCGGGATTATCGAGTCGTATGGCTAACTGGTTGTCACCGCCGGGTTGCAGGTAAGGTGTAAGATCGATACGAAAAGAATTATATCCATAAGGCCAGCCGCCTGCGAGATGTCCGTTTATCCAAACCATTGCATACGACATAGCGCCATCTATATCCAGATAAATAAATTTGCCTTTATCAGCTGCTGGGATGTTCAGTTTTTTGCGATACCACGCTACACCGGGACTGGGTAACCGGCCCATACCGCCGCCTACTTCGGCATGATCGCCTTCATAAAACGGTCCTTTGATGGCCCAGTCGTGCGGCAGGTTAACTGATTCCCAATCTGCATCATTGAAGTTATGTTGCACAAAAGGAAAATCGCTGCCGGGGTTGCCATCAGCACGTTGATGATGTTTGCTTTTATCTTTTATAAAATCGTTGGCGGTGGGCAGTATATAATTTTTTAAAACATTGGCCGATGCGGTTACTGAAACGGCTTCGGTGGGTTTGCTATCGGCCACTACGTTATCATCGCGGTCGGCAACTTCCGGACGAATATCATACACCAGTTTGTCGGCCGTTGCCGCTGATGCATATTTCATAAATTTCCAGCCTTCATTGATGAGAATGTGTTCCCGGAGTGGAGATGTGGCCTGTTTGGCGCGTTGTTGCGCATGCATACGCTGCGGCAACAGGAACATACTTATAAAAACTAACAAACAAATCGTTCTTACTGAAATAACATGCATGTGTTAAGTTAAGAATATTTCACGCAAAATTTTCGAATGGCTGGATGGTTTGATTGTTGAATTGTTAAGAACCGGAAATTTGGAATTTCAATAAATAGTTAGAGCGTCTAAATTTCAACAACCAACAATCAAACCATAAAACCATTAAACCATCGCTTTCTTTGGGACTTTACGGGAAACTAAATGTTTTAATACCCATCGTTTTGTGTAAGCACCGCTTTATTATTTCTTTCAATTTCTGAGAATGGTATCGGCCACAGATTGTAATTGTCTTTCATCTGTACGCCATAAAACGGATTACACTTTCTTACCCTGTCGACCCATTTTCCCAAACGCATCAGCGTAAGCATTCTTCTTTCTTCAACGCCTAATTCCCTGAGCCTTTCGTCGAGTATATAATCGATATTCACATTGGCGGCTGCTACTGCTGAAGCGCTTGATCTTGCCCGTACTATGTTGATGTCTGCCGCTGCTGCAGCGAGGTTATTCAATCCCACATATGCCTCGGCCCTGAGTAAATAAGTTTCGGCCAATCGCATCAGGTATTGATCAACATACAAACCGCCGGCGCCTGCTTTCAGAGCGAACTTCTGCACGGGGTCGGTTGAATTGGGATTCAGGTATAACGATGTGGGGTGATTATATGGCTGGGTGGCTTTTGACTGATAAGGATAAAATGCCCTGTCCATTTTGCCTTTTACAATATTGCCATTAATACCGGTTGCACCTGCAGGAGGATTTTTGTAAGAAATGGTTTGACCATAATAAGGACTGCCGGGATTGGTTGCAACAAAATCTCTTACAAAATTGTGATTGGCATTTCTGATATCATTATTGAAATCGCTTTGCCATACTGTATCGCTGAACCAGTAAGAGGGCGCCAGAAATCCAACGCCTCTGCCGCCGGTGTAATCGCCCATGGGCCAGTTGAACAAGGCAACACCATTTACCCTTAAATCACGCAACAGCGGTGCATGCACACGTTCAAGCGAATAAACGCCGAACTGCGATCCGCCGGTGGTGCTGCCGCCGCCGCCGGGCACATCTGTTTCAATTTGTATTACCCAAATGGCTTCTTTGTTGCCGGCCGACTTTCTGTTTTGATTACCTCTCTGGAACATGTCCCAATATACATCGCCGGGAGTAACCGATTTACGCGTGCCGAACCGTGCAGTCATCATGCCCATAGCAGGATTGTTGATGGCCGATGTAGCTGCATCCACCGCATTCTGATATTGCTTATCGGCATTGTATACTTCGGCGAGCAAATGATATGCCGCCACATTTGAAATTTCTCCGTCTTTCACATTGCTGATATCGGGCAAATTAGCGGCTGCAAATTTCAGGTCATCTATTGCCTGTGCATAAACCTGCTGTCTTGTGGCTCTGGTATAATCGGTTTTTGGCGTTTGCACTTCCTCTAATTCCAATGGTACGCCTCCGTATAAATAGGCAAGCGCCCGGTAAGCGAAAGCTCTGAAAAATTTTGCTTTTGCTTCAAACAGGGTTTGCTGAGCACTGGTTAATGTAGAGGATGGCAAACGGCTTATGACGGTGTTGGCTTCGGCAATGATTTTATAATGCGGTTGCCATGCAAAGTTAGTGATGCCGGTAGGACTTATATCTCCGGGTAAATTGGGCGTACTAACTGTAATTTCCCAAAAGCCGTCGGTTCTGTAATTATACCAGAAAGGATTGAAATCGTTAACCGTATAATAATGACTTCTTACCATGCTGTATAAATCGTTCACCGATGCATTGAAATCGGCTTCGGTTTTAAATGCATTGGATGTACTTAAGAACGATTCGGGAACTTCATCCAGAAAATTTTTCTTACACGACAAGCCTCCCGCGGTAAGCGTTGCCAATAGTAAATATATATGTAGTCTTTTCATATAATTATTTTTAACCGTAATTGATATTGCTGTTAATAGGTAATATTTAAACCAACGGTAAATGCTCTCATCACCGGTCTTCCGCCAATCAGCAGACCTCCTAACGCATTATCAGTTTGCGGGTCAAATGGTTCAGGGTCCCAACCTTGCCAATTGGTCCATGTAATTAAGTTTTTACCGCTTACATACACGTTAAGCGCCTCGAACTTTATACCTTTTAACAGTCCGGCTAAATTGTAGGAAAGAGATACATCCTGCAGCCGTACAAAATTTCTCTTTTCCCACATGTTAGGTTCAATTTTGGCATGCGCGCCTGAAATATTACGGGGGTACTTGCCGCCGGGATTGGCAGGCGACCAGTAATTTATTTTTACGAGGTCGTTATTACGAATGGCATTATCATCGCGGAAGTACATCGGGTTGTTATTACCGAGGTAACCATCTTTACCACCCTGAATGGAGTTTATGAAAAAGCTGAATGAAAGAGCCTTATACGTGAAAGTGTTGTATACACTGAATTTATAAGCCGGTTCTCTACGGCCGAGGAACATTCTGTCGCGTTCAGGTGTTATCTGGCCATCTTTGTTCTGGTCTATAAGACGTACAGTACCTGCAAAAAAGCCGGGAAGCGGCTGGTCGGTCAGCTGGTAAATGCCATCCGGTTTATAATCGTATATGGCCCCTTTTGATTTATTGATAAATAAATTGCTCGATATAAGATCATCTTCCACGCCGTCTTTATCGGCATCGATGCCGGTAATAGTAACGATCTTATTTCTGTTGGCCCAAAAGTTAACGGTAGTTGACCAGTTGAAATCTTTACTTTCTAATATTTTATACGTTATCACTGCTTCAAACCCGTAATTATTCATTTGACCTACGTTCGTTTGAATTGTATTGAAGCCTGTAACATCAGGAATAGAAATGCTGTATATCAGGTTGGTGGTTTTATTGCGGTATAAATCAAGGCTACCGCTCAACCGGTTATTCAACATGGCGAAATCAACACCAAGATTCAAACCTGTTGTACGTTCCCATTTCAGATCGGGGTTACCCAGGGCAACTACCTGCTGACCAACAACTGTACTGCCTCCATCGCCAAAAACGTAAGAGGGGCCTGCAGTTACTCTTGCAATAGAAGAATACCTCGGTGTTTGGTTGCCGCTTACACCATAACCTGCTCTGAGCTTGAGAAAATTTACCAGCTTCACATTTTGCATGAAGTCTTCCTGCGTCATGATCCAGCCTAAAGCGGCAGTAGGGAACCAGGCCGATTTGAAGTTTTCGGCAAAGCCCGAAAAACCATCGCGGCGAACAGTAGCCGTTAGCAGGTACCTGTTGTTGAACTTATAGTTTATTCTCGCCATCTGGTAATTCAGCGCTTCTTTCCATGAATCGGATGTGGTAAACTGGCTGGTGCCTAACCCGATATTATTATAACTAAGTGTGAGGCGGTCAAATCCGGTAGCTCTTGCCAGGGTAGAGTCGAATTTTCTTTCTATAGCGCCATATAAAACAGTGGCGCTGATATCATGCTGTCCAAAAGTTTTTGTGTAAGTAAGAATATTATCAAAGGTGTAATCATAATAATTATTGTTACCCTTATATGCTTCACCGGTTTGACCGGCGCCATAAATACTTGCGAAATAATGTTGATCGGTTCTGTAATTATTACCAAAGTTCATGCGGTAATTGAGCCCTTTTAAAAAAGGGAAATCGATTTCAGTATAAATATTGGCGAAATAATAATTATGCCTTTCCCGGTCGTCAACATAATAGGTCAAAAATGGATTTCCTTCCAATGTATTGGTAGGGAAGGGGATCAGCTTGCCGGCAGAATCAAACGGCTTTTGTAAAGGCGACCAGTGCTGCAGGCTGCCAAGGGCCGGTTCGGCGCCATCCTGGTTTACAAACGAACCCGATGCCGCTATGCCTACTTTCCACCATGTCAATGGCTTTGTTTCGATATTGGCACGAATTGATTTTCTTTTAAAGATGTCGTTTATGATAAATCCTTTTTGGTTTACCAAACCACCCGATAAATGATAAGTGACCCTTTCACCACCGCCCGACAGGCTGAGGTTATTTTCAATGATATTACCGGTGCTGGTACCTGCGTCCCACCAGTTAAAATCATTGGGCAGCAGCTTACCGCTTGCGTCGCGCATAGTAGCATCTACTTTAGTGGCTACATCAAAAGCGGGGTTCGGTTGTGTATAATCGGGGCCTGTATAAGCATCTTTGTACCAGGCATCTTTAATGCCCTGCAGGTATTCTTCGCGGTTCTTCGGGCGCATATCCTCAGTAGGGCGTTGTGTAGAGTATGAGCTGGTAAAGGCTATGCGTGGTTTTTGGTTGTAATGTCCTTTTCTTGAGGTAATCAGCAATACGCCGTTGGCAGCCTGTGCGCCATATACAGCGGTGGAGCTTGCATCTTTCAATACATCTATCGACGCAATATCAACAGGATTTATCGACGATAAAGAGGCTGTATATTGAACACCATCGAGAATAATTAAAACGTTCCGGTTGCCGCTGATCGTATTTTGTCCGCGTACTGAAATAGGCGGCGTACCACCGGCATAGGTGCTCAACCCAACGTTTAACCCGGGTATAGTGCCCTGCATAAACTGACCAATATTGGTATTGGGCGAATTTTCAAATGCTTCGAGGTTAACACTCGAAACAGAACCGGTGAGGTCTTTTTTACGCCGGGTTCCATAGCCGATTACCACCACTTCATCAATATTCTGAACAGCTGCTTTCAACTGAACATTTATATGTTGTTCGTCTCCTACAGGTATTTCCTTTTCAGCAAAACCTACGTTTGATATAAGCAAAATAGCTCCTTTGGAAACTGATATGGTAAATTCACCTTTTTCGTCGGTGGTTGTACCCCTGGTAGTTCCTTTTACCGATACGGTTGCGCCATTTACAGGCAAACCCTTTTCGCCTGTTACTTTACCGTGAATGGTTTTTTGCTGGGCCATTGCCGGCATTGGCCCGGTGAACACACAAACTGTAAGAACAACAAACAACAACCGGCAACAGAACGGCCGGAAGATGCTGGCTACTCTTTTTTGTTTCTTAGACTTTTGCATAAGCATAGTTTGATTTTAAGGCGTTAGAAATAAAGTGAATTGAAGTTGCTAACTGGTACACACAACCGGTTACCGATGCTGTTCCTGTGAAAAAGCTGTCTGATGTTGTTAGGGGGGATGGTAAACAGGAAATGAATCCGGGAGAAATGGCCATAGCAGATGAGCGTGGCCGCACATAAGCAAAAGAAAAACATTCCGGGATTTTCATACAGCAGTTTGGTTATACAATACGCAATTGTTGGCAATCGTCCCCGCCGGGGCGGGATAACGAAATTATGTCTTTTTGAAATAAAATGTAACCGATTACAAAAATATTCACTATTTTTCCTGCGTGATTAACATGATCACGAAAAGGTATTATAAGGGTATTATTGACAAATAAAAGAGGTAAAGCATACCGGAGGTAGATTTAGTGGTGCATTTGCGTACTGCGAAATATCATTTTATAATAGTAGGATGACGCTTGTGCGGGTCTTTTAACTTATCCTGATTAGCTGTAAATAAGAATAAATATCAATTGTTTACAACCTTTCACCAGGAAACTGATACAGAAAAAAGAAGGAACTCACAGCCCTGGATAATTTGTTGGGGTGAGGCTGGCTTTGGAGCTGGTATCAATCCCTGTTTATGGACGAAAACGATGGCTTTTTCAGCATATGATCGTTGACATTACAGACCCTGATAAATTGCAACCGATTAAAATGCAAGCCTACTTCTCTGGTCACTATGAATCCTTTTCACAAACAATCATCCGATAATCCGCATACCCAAAAAGGAACCGAATAATTATGAATTCAACTAATCGCCTGGTCGAAAATGCAACCGGTAAAGTAGCTATTGTTACCGGTGGTGGTTCAGGACTTGGTTTTGCCATTGCTGAAAAATTTACGCAAAACGGTATTCAAACCATTATTGCCGGAAGAGATATGCAAAAGTTACACGCCGCCAAAGAAAAGCTGGGTCCTCTTTGCCAGGCGATGGAGTGCGACGTAAGCAATCTGTCGTCTATCCCCGGTTTCATAAATACAGTAGCAGAACAGTATGGCCGTATCGATGTGCTGGTGAACAATGCGGGCATCAATATGAAGAAAGATTTTACCGAGGTAACAGACGAGGATTTTCAAAGCGTGATCACGACCAACGTTTCGGCCGTATTTGCCATGAGCCGTGAAGTGGTAAAACATATGCTGCTGCAAAAATCGGGTTGCATTATCAACATCAGCTCCATGGCGGCGCAGTATGGCATACCAAAGGTGATTGCCTACAGCGCCAGCAAAACCGCTATTGATGGAATGACCCGGGCAATGGCCGTAGAGCTGTCGCCCAAAGGCATCCGGGTGAATGCGATAGCGCCGGGATTTATTTATTCTGAAATGACTGCAAAGGCATTGAACACCGATCCTGAGCGAAAAGCAAAAGTATTCGGCCGTACACCCATGGGCATCATGGGCCAGCCCGATGATATCGGCGAAGCCGCTTACTTTCTGGCAAGCGGTGCTTCGAAGTTTATTACCGGCGTGGTGCTGCCTGTTGATGGCGGCAATAGCATCGGTTTTTAAACAGCCGTTTATCGCAGCTTTAATCGAAGTACATTCATATCGTTTGTTATGTACAGGATTTTTTCATCGGCCGAAAAAGCGCAGTTCGATGTGGGGCCGGGTACCTTGTATTTGCCCAGCACTTTACCTTCTTTATTAAATATCCATAAGCCACCGGGGCCGGTGGCAAACACATTGCCTTTTTTGTCGATCTTCATTCCATCGGGTAATCCGCTCAACGTTTTGTTGAACCCTGCAGCGCTATAAAATATACGGGCATTGATGAACCGGTTGTTATTATCGAGGTCAAATGCATACCAGTTAGGTTTGGCGGCATCTGAATTGGCTACGATAATTGTTTTATCGCCCGGCATAAAGGCAATGCCATTGGGACGTGTGAGGGTATCGACCATTAACTCTACTTCTCCATTTGTACGAACTTTGTACACGCCCTGAAAAGTGATCTCTTTGTTGGGGTCCTGCATGCCTTTTTCAAGTCCGTATGGCGGATCGGTAAAAAACATTTCTCCCTGACCGTTATATACCGCGTCATTGGGACTGTTGAATTTTTTTCCTTTAAATGAATTGGCCAGCGTAACATATTCAGGCAGCGGATTATTGATGGCGCCATTCATGCGGGCCATTTGCCGGTTGCCGCACTGGCACAGTACCAGGCGGCCATTGGCATCGCGCAGCAATCCGTTTGAGCCCATTTCGCCGCCGCGTTTCACCGTATCGGTATAGCCCGATGGCGTAAGGTATACTTCCTTGCCTTTTTCTTCGGTCCATTTAAAAATGGTATCACGCGGTACATCTGAAATCAGCAACATTTTTTCGCTTTCAATCCAAAGCGGTCCTTCGCTCCAGTCAAAATCCTGCGCAATGATCTCGGCCTTTGCACGGGGCGAAATTATACTGTCTAATGCAGGATCGAGTTTTTCAAGCGAACCGATGGTGGCATAGGTTTGTTTGGGCGGCGCCGCCGTGTGGGTGTTGGGGTTGTTGCAGCCAGCGAGGGCGATAAGAGCGAGAAATAGAAAATGTTTTTTCATATGAAGCCGTTTGGTAGTTTTAAGTTTCTCGCGAAGGCGCTTATGAAATATCGAATATCAAATGTCCAATTTCGAATGTTGAAGTTGTTTCTATTTCAACATTCTGCATTTAATATTCAACATTCGATATTTATCAATGCAAATCCCTTGTAACATTTGATCCCGAACTGCCTCTCAGCAAATCAAGATCAGCGCCCAGATGCGCCTGTTGCACATGATCGATATAAAATTTTACATACCCTCTTGTGGTGGCTGGTTCGGCTGCCTTCCACGCCGCTTTTCTTCTTGTCAGTTCTTCATCGCTGATGTCGAGATGCAGTTTTCTGTTCTCAACATCCAGCTCAATCATATCGCCGTTTTTCACCAGCGCCAGGGCGCCGCCAATGGCTGCTTCGGGCGACACATGCAATACAACGGTGCCTGCCGCCGTGCCGCTCATTCTGCCATCAGAGATTCGTACCATATCTCTGATGCCTTTCTTTAATAATTTTTCGGGCAGGTCAACATTGCCGACCTCTGCCATACCGGGATAGCCCACAGGGCCTACGTGTTTTAAAACAAGTATGCAGTTTTCGTCGATATCAAGTTCGGGGTCATCGATGCGCCGGTGATAATCTTCTATCGTTTCAAATACAACTGCGCGGCCGCGGTGTTTCATCAACGCAGGGGAGGCGGCCGATGGTTTGATGATGGCGCCGTTTTCGCACAGATTGCCTTTTAATACGGCTATGCCTGCGTGTTGTTGCAACGGTTTGTCTATAGAAGCAATTACTTCGCGGTTATAACAGGGTGGCTGTGCATTGTTTTCTCCAATGGTTTTTCCGTTCACTGTAATAGAGCCGGTATGCAGGTATTTTTTCAGTTCATTGATCACTACCGGTAAGCCGCCGGCATAATAAAAATCTTCCATCAGGTATTTGCCTGAAGGCTTCAGGTTTACCAGCAGGGGAATATGGCGACCGATGGCATCAAAATCTTCGAGCTTCAGGTCAATGCCTATTCGTCCGGCAATAGCTAACAGGTGTATGATAAAATTGGTAGAACCGCCAATGCCGGCATTCACCACAATGGCGTTTTCAAATGCCTGCCGGGTTAATATTTTTGAAATGGTAAGATCTTCCTTTACCATGTCTACAATTCTTCTGCCCGACAATTGCGCCAATACTTTTTTTCTTGAATCAACGGCAGGAATAGCGGCGGCGCCCGGCAGTGTTAAACCCAGTGCTTCAACCATGCAGGCCATGGTACTTGCAGTGCCCATGGTCATGCAATGTCCCTGGCTGCGCGCCACGCCGATCTCTACTTCGTGTATTTCTTCCTCAGTATAATTTTCAACAGACTGCTTTTCCTTGATCAGCCAGTTAAAGGATCCTGAGCCGATGCATTCACCTCTGAAGCGGCCATTGAGCATGGGGCCGCCCGGTACTACAATGGTAGGAAGTCCCACACTGCAGGCGCCCATTACCGTTGATGGAGTTGTTTTGTCGCACCCGGTTAACAGCACCACACCATCTATGGGGTTGGCCCTGATGCTTTCTTCCACATCCATACTGGCGAGGTTGCGAAATAACATGGTGGTTGGCCGCATGATGGTTTCGCCCAGCGAAGTAACCGGAAACTCAAGTGGAAATCCGCCGGCTTCAATCACACCGCGTTTTACTATTTCGGCAAAATCGCGCAGGTGCCCGTTGCAGGGGGTCAGGTCGCTCCATGTATTACAGATACCAATAACCGGTTTTCCATTAAAGTAATCATCGGGATAACCCTGGTTTCGCAACCATGAACGATGTACAAATCCCATCTTGCCCGGCTGGGCAAACCATTCTTCGCTTCTTAGCATGTACTTTATATTTTAAAATTTCGGGATTTTGAGATTTAGAGATTTATTGATTTAAAATCCGGAAATCAAAAAATCTCAAAATCAAAAAATCAGTTATTACTTGTCCCACCAAACTCTCGTACTCAACTTATCAGCTCCCTGTCGTGCAATGGCTTCATTTACGTTGCCGGTATTCACACTTAATTCTGATGTAGGGTAGGTAAGCCGTCTGATAAATGTGCCATTGGGAACATCAGGATTATTGGGCTGTCCGTACGGATTGGGGGTTAAAGCAGGAAAGCCGCTTCTCCTAAAGTTAGCAAAAGCTTCGGGACCATTTAAAAAAGATGCGATCCAGTATTGGGTATTTATTTGCTGTAGTTCAGTGCCTGCTGTCAGCGGGTTGGCTGCAACGTAGGTATCTCTTGCTGTGGCAGCTATGGCTGAATTGACATCGTAGGTCGCCATCTGGTCCATATGTGCTTTGATGCCATCGGCAAAATACTGGGCAGCACTGCCGGTTGGTATCCATCCCCTGAACACAGCTTCGGCCAATAATAAATTGGTTTGGGCGGCGGTTACGAAAAATACAGGTGCAGCTATTTTCACCATCCTTCTTCTGTCGACCTGACTGTAGTCGTAAAAGCTGGCGAGTCCGTCGGCAGTAGCTTTGGCGCCAATAGTGCCGTTGTCGTATCCCATGGGCATGCCAATTTGTTTGGATGGATCGATTGAACCTGCTGCTACGGTTTGTCCGTTGCCCGAGGTGGCGCCTACATAACGAATGGCTATGGCCGATAGCCTGGGATCACTGGTGCTTTTTAACTGGTCAACAAAAGGTTTGGCTAAATAAAAATTGGCGGCTTCGCTGCCATTCAATGTGCCGCCGATAGGTTGTGTATAATTGGCGTCGTGCCGCATGTAAGCGTTGTCGTCGTTGCTGGTTATTACGCCACCTGCAAAGGCTGCCTGAACAGCTGACTTTGCTTTTGTTTGATCGGCTTTGCTTAAGCGCATGCCTGCCCGCAATAATAAGGAGTACGCGAATTTTTTCCATTTGCTGATGTTGCCGGCATACAATACATCTGCTGTTTCGATAGCGCCCGATGCATTCAGTGCAGCTGCAGCATCTGTTAATTCCTGTATGATTTTGGGATAAATATCCTGCTGTGCATCGTATTTGGGAAAATTAATACGGTCACTCCAGCCTGCGCCGCCCTCAGTATAGGGTATATCGCCATATTCATCGGTAAGTATCATAAAAACATATGCCTGAAATATGCGCGCCATATTATACAGGTTGCTGCGGGCCGGAACGTTTTTCGTGTTTACTATAGCGTCATGTGTATTTTTAATAACGCTTTGATAATACGTTGCCCAAATGTTGGCAGTGGTTACGTCGCGGCTATCCTGGTTGAAGTTGGCGCCGGCCAGTACACCGCCATTGGGTGTTACCATTTGTTGTACAATGCCTACATCAAAAACCAGCGACTTAACAGGGAACGATGTGTTGATCACCGCATAGTTTAACTGCAGGGCCGCATCAACTGATGTGGGGCTTGTTGTATTTCGGTTTAAACTTTCAAGACCTTTATCACAGGCAGTCACAAAAAAAAGTACAACTACCGGCAGGCTATATTTAAGTATTTGTTTCATGATCGAACTGTTTAAAATTTTCGTTAACGGGCGCAAGCGCCATGCAGTAGCGCTAAGAGATTAAAAGAGAAAAGGAGAAAAAAGAGTTTTTTGATATTTTTAAATTATCGACTGTTTGCATAATGAATGGAGTTTTTAAAAATAACAATTCTCTTTTTTCTCTTTTTACTCCTTTATACTCTTAGCTAAAAAAAGGAGCGCGAAGCGCGACTAAAGAGATTAGAATTTAATATTTACATTCAGGCCAAGACTGCGGGTGGTGGGCAACCCGGGCGATTCGAGCCCAACCTGGTTATCGGAGCCAAAGCCAAATGTTTCAGGATCGATATTATCGACCCATTTTTTAATGATCAGTACATTATTGGCAACAAAGTCGAGCCGTACGCCTTTAAGCGGCCACTTAACAGGAACGTATTTGGTGAAATCATAGCCGAGTGTGATCTGGCGTAGTTTCCAGTAACCACCGTCGTATATAACGGGTTCTATTATCTGCTGTGAACGCAAATGTTCCCAATAGGTTTGAACGGCGGCAATGGCATTATTGGGGTTTCCGCCGGCATCTACGCCATCGCCTTTAACGCCGCCTGATCTTCCTTCGAGTGTCATCTTATGCAATCCATGCCGTATGGCGTTAAAGTTGGTGCCTGAAAGCATTTTATTGCCGAGTTTATAATCGATAAATACACTCAGATTTATTCCCTTATAAGTAAATGTGTTCAAAAAGCCGCCTGTCCATTTAGGCAGGGCGCTTCCAAACAGTACAAAATCAGATGTGCGCTGCGGCAGTCCATTGGTTTGAAAGATCCGCTGTCCTTTTTCGTTTCTCGCATAACCATAACCTGCAATCTGTCCCATTTCTTCACCCACCACATGCCTTGTTTCACCGTTGAACACATGGGTGCCGATGGTGATGCGCTCACCGGGTTTGCTGGTGATAATGCTGAGCACTTTGGTTTTGTTGTACGAAGTATTGGCGGTGAACTCCCACCCAAATACGTTGCTCTTTAATGGAACAATGGTAATCAGGGCCTCAAAGCCAACATTGCGGCTTTTTCCGCTGTTGATATTGGTATTTACAAAACCCGAAGCGTCGGAAATCTGCACGGGAATAATCTGGTCGCTGGTTATTTTTCTATATACGGCCAGGTCGATGTTAAGCCTGTTTTTGAAAAGCTTTAATTCAAGGCCGGCTTCTGTTTCGGCTACACGACTGGGCTTTAAATTGGGATTGGGTACGGTGGTTCCTGTGGTGCCCGTATTTACAACGATAGTGCCTACGGGAACGGCTGCTCCGTTCGGATTGTTGATGGTATTGGGATTGATGGTATAAAACAACTGATCCGAATAAGGGGCCACATCACCATCGCTGCCTACTTCGGCATAGCCTAACCTCACTTTACCGAAATTGAGCCAGGGCAAATTTTTAATTGATTCTGAAAAAACATAACTGCCCGATACAGATGGATACAATATACTTCTGTTGCTGGCGCTGAGTGTGCTGAACCAGTCGTTGCGAACGGTGCCATTCAGATACAGTGTGCGGTTCCACGATATTTCGCCTGAGCTGTATAATGAATTTACGCCCTTTTGTTCGAGGGTGTAAACAGGATCTTTGGCTCTTCCGTTCTGAACGGTATATAAACCGCGTATGATAAAATCTGTCACCTGTACATTGTTGATGTCTGATCGTCGCCGCATCTGGTTGCCGCCGGCGGTAAGGGTTGCATCAAAATTGCCAAATGATTTATTTGCATTGATCAAAAAGTCGAGGTTGGTTTCTCTGAACCTGCGCGACTCCTGGGTGTAAATACCATTTACAAAACCTGTTGCAGCGGCAGCACGCGATGCCTGCCCGGTGGGAAAGTTATTTACATCTTCATCGCGCGACCAATAGTCTTGCCCAAACCGCCCCTGCACAAACAACCACGAAAGCAGGTTGTATTTTACGGCCACGTTGCCGAATATGCGATCGCGACGAATATTATGAAATTGCTCTGCCAGTACCCAGTAGGGATTGGTGCGGTTCATGAAACGGCTCCAAACGTATTCATTGCCTGCCGCATTGTACTTGTTTTCATCAAGCACTTTTAACGGCATGGAGGTCGACAAGGCCATGAGCGTGGTGGGAATTGAATTATCCTGGTTGGCGATATTGGGCGGGTTCTTATTATTTTCTCTTGAATAATTCACATTACCCGAGAAATTGAATTTCTCCGATAAATTATAACTGAACCCGAGGTTCATTGTTTTTCGGTTAAACGTGTTGTTGGGCATGATGCCCTTGTTATCGGTATTGTTTAATGAAAGATGAATACCGCCTTTTTCGCTGCCGCTTTCGAGGCTAACCGTATTCGACAGGTTTTGTCCGTGCCGGTAAAATGCTTTTATGCGGCTGCCCTGTGGTTCATACGGCACCGTAAGGTTGTTGAACAATATCTGCGTCATGCCGGGCGCAAACTTTTCACCGAACGACCATTCGCCCGACGTGGGGTTAATGGCAGTTGGACGAACGCCATTTTCGCCCTGGCCGTATTCTTTCTGATAATCGGTGTAGTCGAGCGGTGTTTCGTTCGTGTAATTCACATTATAGCTAACGCCGATGCCTTTTCCCTTGCCTTTTGTTTTTGTAGTGATCATTATTACACCATCCTTTGCGCGTGAACCATACAGGGCCGAAGCCGGCGCTCCTTTTAAAATGGTCATGCTTTCGATATCGTCGGGATTGATGCTCGATAAACCGTCGCCGCCATCGGCAAACACACCACCGCCCTTGACCGAAATAGTATTGTCATTGAAATTTGTATTGTCAACAGGAACTCCGTTGATAACGATCAGCGGATTGTTTTGTCCTGATATAGATGACTGTCCTCTGATGCGGATCTTGGAGGTGCCGCCCGGCCCGGTGCCCAGCGAAGAAATATTAACACCGGCCACCTTGCCCTGCAAGGCATTCATTACATTGGAGCTGCGGTTTACCGTAAGGTCTTCGGGTTTTACGTTGGTGGCCGCATATCCGATCCGCCGTGATTCTTTGGTAATACCCAGCGCAGTTACCACCACTTCGCCAAGATTGCGGTTGTCGGGCGCCAGTTCCACATCAACCACCGACCGACCCGATACGGCCACTTCTGTATTTTTATAACCAATAGAACTAAATACAAGCGTAGCATTACCGGGCACACTGATTTTGTATTTACCTTCATTGTCGGAAGTGGTACCCTGTTTAGCTCCTTTTATAACCACCGAAACATGCGACAATTTTGCTCCGGTTTGGTCGGTTATAGTGCCTGTTACCGTTTGGGCTTTGGCAGCATGGAAAAATAAAGTAAGAAGAAAGCATAAAAGCAGTAGCCGGGGAATGCCGGGGCATATGCCCGTTTTGGCATGTTCTTTCATAATAGCAGGTTGTTTTGTGAACAAATCGTTAGTTTAAGGCATGCCTTACCGACATGCCATTAGGCATTTGATTCAACAAAGTAGCCGGTATTACTTTCAAAAACTTCCAAAATAAAACACTGTTGAATTTTGTACATGCGTAGCTGAAAAATTTCCTTTCTTTATATGCTATTGTGATTGGGGATATTCTAAGAAACTGTTTAAATTCTCTTTTTTACTCTTAGCGCTTCGCGCTTTCTCTTTTTTAGCTAAGAGGGTATAAGAGTAAAAAAAAGAAAAAGGAGATATTATACTCTTAGCGTCCCGCAAGGCGGGACATTTGTGCGCTGGCGCCCTTTAACGAGTAAAAGAGAACAGGTTCTGAGAGGTCAAAACGATTAATGCTGCTGTATGAATCAATTTTTATTGCAACAACAAGGTTCAGCCGAATTGCGGTTATTTCCGCATATTCATGAACTGGGCAGTAAAAAGAATGTTTCTATTCAACTGAACTCATTTTGTATATCAGCCACCGAATCGCTAAGAATTTACTATGTATTAGAAGGAAAATATGAATGGCGCATTCACGGGCAGCAACATGTTTTTTTTCCGGGCGATGTGGCCCTGATATTACCGGGCCAGCCATTCGGCAACGATCAGGGCGTGCTTGAGATCGGCGCCCTGGCATGGATACATATCTGCATGCACAAATCTGAAAACGGCAGCATAATACCTGGTCCCTGGAGTGGTTTATCGGAAAATGAAAGTATTGCGATCGGCAAAATATTATCGTTAAACAATTCACCCGCCTTATTAAAATTTACCGAAGCCGGTAAAATTCTCAAATGTATACAGGATGAATTATTGGGTCAGGAAATTGGTTACCATGCCCGGGTAAATCATTTGCTCGATGAAATGCTGATAAAGGTAACCCGAAAGCTTACACAGCAGGTGAATACAGGTCGCGATTTTCCCAAATCATTTATGCAGCTGGAGCAGGTGCTTCGCCAAAACCTGTCGCATCAGTGGACGGTAGAAGAAATGGCAGCGTTGGTTAGTTTGGGTACTACTTTATTTACCGAAAGAGTAAAAAGCTATTCGGGCTTTTCGCCTATCAACTACCTTATCAATATTCGTATTTCCGAAGCTATTAAATTATTAAAACGGCCCGATATCAATATTACCGATATAGCGCTGGATACAGGATTTTATTCGTCGCAACATTTTTCAACAACATTTAAAAAATTAACAGGATATAGTCCGAGTGAATTCAGAAAAAATCATTTGCCTGATAAGTAATTCTATATACAATGAAAAGTATTATCACCATTGAATTAGGAACAAATGCCGTACGGGTATTTGCATTTGACCTCAGCGGCCATGTGATCGGTTCAATGAAAGGATATTATCCCACCTTTCATACCGAGCCCGACTACAGCGAACAGGACCCCGAGCAGATATTTATCACCATGCTGTTTGTGCTCAAGAACCTGCTCAATGAAATGATCCATCCCAAAAAATACAAAGTGGCCTGTATTTGTTTCAGCGCTTCGATGCACAGTGTTCTTGCGGTTGATAAAAACAGCAACCCCATTGGTAATGCCATTACCTGGTCCGACACAAGAGCGCGCAAAGAAGCGCAGGAACTGAAAAGTGGCGAAGCCGGTAGAAAAATTTATACAGCAACAGGCACGCCCATACATCCGATGAGCCCCTTGCTGAAAATAACATGGCTCAGAAATAATGATCCGGAGCGGTTTAATGAAACCAGTAAGTTTTTATCTATCAAAAGTTATATCATTCACCAGCTCACCGGTGAATACATGACCGATTACAGTATTGCATCGGCTACCGGTATGCTGAATATTCATACCGTGAAATGGGAAGATGATGCATTGCGCTACGCCGGAATTACTGCCGATATGCTCGCGCAGCCGGTGCCTGTATTTGCCTCAGCCGGCACCTTGAAAAAAGCCTATCAGAATTCATTGGGTTTACCGGCCGATACCAAAATCATCATCGGTTCAAGCGACGGATGCATGGCCATATTGGGTGATGGCGTGCGGGGCGAAGGCAAGGCGAACATAACGATCGAAGACAGCGGTGCTGTACGGGTTATGGGTGATAAAGTTTTGCAGGACGAAAAAGGACGCTTCTTTAATTATCTGATCACCGAAAATTGTTATGTATCGGGCGGTCCCACCAATAATGGCGGAAACATTTTTGAATGGTTTGCCCGCCAGTTTGGTGATTTCAAAGGTCCGTTCGATATCGAGAACAGCATGCAGGACCTGATCAACGACGCTTCGAAAGTTTCCGTTGGATCAGATGGTTTATTGTTTTTGCCTTACCTGTTGGGCGAGCGCGCGCCTATATGGAATGCCAATGCAAGAGGCATGTATTTTGGCCTGAACATCAAACACGAAAAGAGCCATCTTGTACGGGCTACCATTGAAGGTATTTTATATGAAATATACAGTATTGGCAAAACCCTCGAAGAACACAGGAATATTACCAGTCTTTCGGTGAACGGCAGCTTTGGCACCATTCCGCTTTGTACACAAATGATCGCCGATATGTTTAACAAGCCGGTGCAGCTGCGACAAAATTTTCATAGTGTAAGCTATGGCACCTTTCTGTTGAGCGCAACCGAAATGGGCATCTATAAATCGCTCGATGAGGCGGCGCAAACCGTGGTGTTGCCAGATGAATATTTGCCACAGCAACAAAATCACCCGGTTTACACGGCTTATTTCGAAATATTTGAAAAGCTGAGCACCAAATTGTTCGATGAGTTTGAGGCCATTGTGCAGTTACAGCAAAAGCATGCCGCTGCTGCCAGAACAAACCTTGACACGGCAGGAGCTGGATGAGCATTTCCCGTTACCAGTTACCGGTTTCCTGGTACCTGGTAACCGGTAACTGGTATCCGGTAACTGGTACCCGGTACCCGGTAACTGTGCCTCTTACTAAAATCTATGCCCAAAATGAAATAAACCATTAACTATTAAATACGATTGCCATGACACCATCACAAAGATTCCTTTCCAAACTTGGATTAAAAGATCAGGATACGATGCCTGATACCAATAATACAAATGAATTACCGGAGAACAGCCGTCGCTCATTCTTAAAAAAATCGGCCTTAGGCGGAATAGCACTGGGAGCAGCCTCTGTATTTTCGCCTGTTGAAGATATCATTGCGCAAACCACCCAAAAGGTTAACCGCTATTCGAACCCTTCTGATTTAAAAATAACCGACATGCGGTATTGCATTATTCAAAATGTTGGCCGCACACCCATTATACGTATCGATACCAATCAGGGTATTTATGGGTTGGGTGAAGTGCGGGATGGCGCCGATGAAAGATATGCCCTGATGTTAAAAAGCCGCATCCTGAACCAAAACCCCTGCAATGTTGAAATGATCTTCAAAATGATCAGGCAGTTTGGTGGTCATGCCCGGCAGGGCGGTGGCGTATGTGCCGTTGAAATGGCGCTGTGGGACCTTTGCGGAAAGGCATACAATGTGCCGGTGTGGCAATTGCTCGGCGGCCGCTACCGCGATAAAATAAGAATGTATGCCGATACACCCGAAGCGCCTACGTTCGATGAGTTCAAAGCAAAGATCAAACACCGGCTCGAAGACCAGGGCATGACCTGGCTGAAGATGGATATTTCAATTGGCGAAGTAAAGAACGATAAAGACGCATTGGTGAACAGCAAATTCTGGGGCAGCAATTTAGCCCAATGGAATGGCGGCTATATGGACTATGCCAACACCAAACATCCTTTTACGGCGATACAGATCACCGAAAAAGGACTCGATGGCATGGCGCAGATCGTTAATGATGTGCGTTCGGTGATCGGGTACGAAATTCCGTTATCGAGTGACCATTACGGTCACTTCGACCTGAACAACGCCATTCGCTGGGGTAAAAAGGTAGAACCTTTCCGTCTTGCCTGGCTCGAAGACATGGTTCCCTGGGAGTATACCGATCAATATAAAAAAATGAGCGACGCACTCGAAACACCGGTACTTACCGGCGAAGATATCTATTTACTGAAAGGATTTAAACCATTGATCGACGCAGGCGCCGTGGATATTGTTCATCCTGATCTGGCCACTTCGGGCGGTTTACTCGAAACAAAAAGAATTGGTGATTATGCCGAAGAAAACGGCGTTGCCATGGCCATGCATTTTGCAGGAAGTCCTGTTTCGTTTATGGCGAATGTGCATTGCGCAGCGGCCACCCAAAACTTTCTGGCGCTGGAACACCACTCGCTCGACAGCCCCTGGTGGGACAGTCTTGTAAAAACTACCGATGGCCGCAAACTGTTTGAAAAAGGATTTGCCAATGTGCCGCTAACCGCGCCCGGTTTGGGTATTGAACTGGTTGAGGAAGAAGTGAAGAAACACCTGATACCATCGAATAAAACTTATTTCGCGCCTACGCCTGAGTGGAATGATGTTCGTTCGCACGACAGGCTGTGGAGCTGAGCAGGAAGCAGAAAATAATAAAAAAAAGAATAAACCAATCCAATGAATATAAATACCGCAAAGCGATACTGGCTGCCGCTGGTGCTGTTGCTGTTTGCCGGCAGGCCTGTACAATGTCAGCAGATCACCAAAGACCAGCTGATGGCATTAACACCTGAATGGAAAGGCGACCGTTTTGTCGACGGACGGCCGAAAGTACCCGACAGTATACTCGACCGTATGAAACTGGTAACCCTCGAAGAAGCATGGGCGGTGTTGCGAAATGAGAACTATAAACACCAGTACGATGGAGAGTGGCAAACCATCAATCCCGATAGCGTTTTGGTGGGCAGGGCGGTAACCGCTGTGTTTATGCCGGGCAGGCCCGACATACATCGCGTAATAGATAGTTTTGGTAGAAGGGACAAACGCGTTAAATCACAAAATTCATGGGCCATCGATCTGCTGGTGAAGCGGGATGTTTATGTGGTTGATCAGTTTGGCGCTTATGAAGATGGCCCTACGATCGGCGATAACCTTGGCAATTCAATTTATACCAAAACAGGTAACGGCATTGTGTATGATGGCGCCATCAGGGATATAAAAGGTTTGAAAGAGATCGGATCGTTCACATCCTTCTTTAGAAGTTATCATCCTTCACATCATTTAAATAATCCGGCAGCAGAATTAAACACTACGCTTGTTGGCATCAATACACCTACCCGCATTGGTAAGGCTACTGTATTACCGGGTGATGTGGTACTGGGCCGTGATGGCGGCGTAATATTTATTCCTCCACACCTGGCCGAAAAAGTGGTAAAAACTTCAGAGATCGTACGCTTGCGCGACCTGTTCGGACATCAGCGGCTGCGTGAACAAAAATATACACCGGGTCAAATCGATTCAAAGTGGAGCGATGAAATAGAAAAGGATTTTTCAAAATGGCTGAATGATCACATGAATGAATTGCCGGTGCCTAAAAGTCAGATACAGGAATTTTTGAAGGGCCGCACATGGTAAGCAAAATGCAGAACGCAGAACGCAAAATGCAGAACGCAAAATGCAAAACGCAGAACGCAGAACGCAAAACGCAAAATGCAGAACGCGTAACGCAAAACGCGTAACGCAAAATGCAAAACGCAAACCCAAAAACCATGTCTTTCTTATGTATTCGGCCTTTGCGTTAAGCGTTGAGCGTTGAGCGTTGAGCATTGAGCATTGAGCATTAAGCGTTCAGCTTAAAAACATAATACAATGACAAATCTAAACTCTCGCAGATCATTTATAACCAAAGCAACCATAGCCGCCGCTATGAGCCCATTTGCATCTTTAACGTCGTTTGGTGAAGGGTACGAAAAAGCAATAGAACGAAGACCGATGGCATCACCGCCATCTGATTTAAAAATTACATCGGTAAAATGCGGTTATATAAAAGGCAGTTTGTTTGTAAAGATTTTTACCAACCAGGATATATGGGGTTGTGGCGAAGGGGTAGATGCCATTCCCGGTACATATTATCTTGTGAAGAATTTTGAGAACCGGTTAAAAGGCAAAAACCCTTTGAATGTACACCGTCTGTTCGAAGACATACGCAAGTCGGGTTTTTTTCAGGGAGCGCAATCGGGCATGTATGTAGCTGTGTTGTCGGCCATTGAAACTGCGCTGTGGGATATAGCCGGTAAAGCGCTGAATGTACCGGTGTATCAATTGCTGGGCGGAAAGTTTCGCGATAAAATACGGGTGTATTGTGATACGGCCTTGTATCAGCGCAATTTGCCACAGCCAAAAGATTTTGCCGATGCTGCTCTGAAAGCAAAGAGCATGGGTTTTAATGCTATGAAATTCGACCTTGATCAGGCGAATGATCCGAATAAATATGATTTTTATAACTGGACGGCCAGTCCTGCCGAATTGCAACGCATGGTTGATCAGATTACGGCAGCCCGCGAGGCCGTGGGGCCTAAAATTGATATACTGGTAGATATGCATGGCCGTTACGATGCGGTTACTGCGCAGGCAGTAGCCAAACGGCTGGAGCCATTGAACCTGCTGTGGCTCGAAGAGCCCATTCCTGCTGAAAATGTAGAAGCCTATCAGCTTATAACCCAATCGACCAGCACCCCAATAGCTGCCGGCGAAAATCATTACCTGGCCTGGGGCTTCAGGCGATTGCTCGAAACCGGTGGTGTTGATATTGTGATGCCCGATCTGCAAAAAACAGGTGGGCTGGGCGAGGGGCAGCGAATTGCCAATCTGGCCAACTTATATTACATACCGTTTGCGCCGCATATGGTTGCTTCTTTCTTAGGCTGTATGGCTTCGTGCCATGTATGTGCTGCTGTTCCCAATTTTCTGATACTGGAATGGCAGTCGTATTTTCATACCGACCCGATGTTTAAAGAAATTGTTCAGTACGACGGCGAATGGGTAAAAAACAGCTTCATCACACTTTCTGAAAAACCGGGTATTGGGGTTGAAATAAATGAAGCGGCGATGAAAAAATATGCCATACCCGGAATACCTTTTTTTGAATAAGAACATACCTGCTTCATAAAAACACAGGAGCCTTCCGGCATGCCGGGAGGCTCCTGCTTAGGGGTTAGTATAGGAATGATTATTTACAGTACAATCAGTTTGGTGGTGGTTTTTACTCCCTTGTTGCTGGTGATAACCACATGATATACGCCGGGCTTTTTGTTGTTCAGGTTACAGGGCACCTGTTGCGTGCCTGCTGTTAGTGAACGGATGGTTCCCAGATTATCTACCAGTCGACCCAAAGCGTCGTATACTCTCACAAAAGCCTGTTCATTGTTTGCCAGAGCTACAGTGATCATGGTTTTGCCTTTGGCCGGATTGGGATAAACGCCGGTGATTGGTTGGGTAAGCGTTGCGCTTTGATCGGTAGTGATTTGCCGGGCCGAAGTGCAATTGCCTGCCGTTGGTGCATTGCCGGTGATTTCAATATAATCAATATCTGCTGTAGCCGAAGATGATACCGATTGCAGACGAATGGTATTACCGCCGGCGTTTAATGAAACCGATGCAGTAGCCGTGGCAAACGTTGTGCTGCTGCTTGTTTTGGCAAATGACTGGGCGCTGTTTACCGTAGTGCCGTTTACGATCAATGCCATGGTATAGGTGTTGCTGCTGCTGCTGTTTACATAACGCCAGGTAAGTGTGTAGGTGCCGGCTGCTGCTGCGTTCACATTCCAGTTCACCCCTTTGCCGGTTGAATTGGTAAGGTTGATCACTTTGCCGTTGCTGGCGCCGCTGTTGCTGCTTATAGAACCATCATAACTGCAAAGTCCCGCAGTGGTGCTGGCATCATCTTCTATTCGGATCGTTGAAGAGCTGCCGCCGCTGCTTGCCTGGAAGTTGGCGGTAACCGATTTATTGCCGTTCATAGTTACAGTTGCCGACGTAGCAGTGCCCGAGGCATCGCCGCTCCATCCTGTGAAAGTATATCCCGAAGCGGGAGTAGCAGTAATCGTTGCTGTACTTCCTGAGTTATAAGTACCTGCTCCTGTTACAGTGCCGCCGGCCGTTGGCGAAGCGGTAGTGTTGAGCGTATATGTTACGGTAGTAGAGCCGCCATCGCACGAAGGGTTCGATAATGTTGCTCCGGCACCAGCCATAACCTGACTTTTTACATTGGCAGCAGGTGTTATCGTTAATGAATAAGGCGGTGTGAATGCTGTACCACTGCCTGCTGTGTTGCCGGTTGTATTGGTAAAAATATTGTCTCTTGAGGTAATAGCAGTAAATGTGTTATCCATCAGGTCGATGGGTTTGGTAACATTTTCAAACACGTTGCTTTCAACCAGCAGGTCTGCTTCAAAGCCGGCCATAACGCATTGTGCTGCCACCGTGCTGTTGAACAGGTTGTTGACCACATGTACCTTACCAAAACGTACACGCGGCATACGTGCTTTGCAGCCCTGTGCCCACCAGCAATTTTGCAGGGTAACACGCAGATGGCCTCTGTCGCCGGTAGCGCCATCGCTTGAACCGAACAGGTTCGAAAAGCGGTGATCATCAGAACCGCCTGATCCGCCGGGTATGGGCGCTTTGTTGTAAATGAACTTACACCAGGTTACGGTAACATAGTCGGAGGCATTTTTAATATCGAGGTTGCCATCCATACCATCCTGAAATTCGCAATGATCTATCCAGATGTTGGTGCTGGCGTCTAACGTCATGTTATCCCAGCCGTCGACGTCATAAGCGCCCGGGCCTTCGAAAGTAAGGTTGCGGAAAATGATATTCGAGCATCTCTTAACGTACAGTATACCCGAATTGTCTTTAGTAAGATCGGTTGAAACCAGTTTTGAACCAGGTAAACCGGCGATCGTTTTTGCTGATTGATCCTGAAAGCTGATGCGGCCACCCGAAGGAATGGTTATGGTTCCTGAAATTTGAACCACTTTTACCGAAGAAGAAGTAATGGCTGCTTTAAGATCGGTGTAATTGGTAACAACGGTGGCTGTGGCAGATCCGCCGCCTGTTACGCTACCGTTCTGGCTGGCCCAGCCAACAACGGTACATTGTGCATTGGCAAATAAATGAATAAGGCACATGGCGGTGCCAAGTACAAATGGCAAGAATCCGGATTTTTTCATTTGATTGTTAGTTTTCGTGCAAATCGTTTAGTAATGGAATGATACAACCTCACCCGGAAGGTATAAGTACAGAAGGGATACCTGCGATAGTTTGGCTGCACATCGTTAGCAACATCAAATTTTTTGAAATTTTATGGTATGTAAAGCCATAACAGATTATTTATTTATGCAATCGTTCCCGAGGCGTGTACATGTTGAACATAATCTTGTTCGTTAGGAATCCGTTATACTGATGGTTTTTGGTTGTTTAAATTATAACTGTAATCAATAAACTAAATATCAGAGAACCTCCTGTTTTTACTGATCGCCCGCAAAAAAACGCATAAAAATACAGCTAATCCGGTATGCCTTTTGGTGTAGTAACCCGCTTACGGACTAAACGCGTTTAAGCAGCATAGTTATTTTGGTGTGCCAACTTTAAAACTGTTACCTATGAAGTTTTTAATGTATGCATCCTGTGTTTGCATGCCCACCGGGTGGCTGTTCAGAATCTGCTTTATTAAGGCGGCAGCAACACAAGAAATTAAGAATTAAGAATGAAAAATGAAAAATGAGAAAGGCGAAGTCCGGGACTTTTTCATTCTTCATTTTAAATTTTTTATTTCAGATTTCTCATAGAAATTTCAATCCACACATTGTATTTCGATGATTACGATGGGCTGAGTGGCGATATCCTCGTTTTTTTCAAAAAAAGGTATGCTTTTGGAATAAATTGAAATATCAGGATAGGTAAAGAACGTATTTTGTGGTGTGTAATCTCATATCGCTACCAAAAATTTGGTATGTGATATTTTTTAATCCAAGGCCTATCTGACCAATAAGGTTTGAACAAATAATATTATGACGAATGCTGCATAAAGCTCTTGCAAGTACCTGCCCCTCAAAATACTCATGCTTCTCATCGGAAGCCCGCTCCATCTGAAGGTATTCTTCAATGGTATATTTTTGTTTGCCATAAGCCACGGCAGGCTCATTTACTTCCATGCTATTAAGGTACGAAGATTGTTGAATATCGATCGGCAATGTAGTATGTTTGCGGTCTTAAATTTTAAACTGATAAACCGGTATGAAATATTCCCAATGGATTGGAATTGCAGCAGCCATTATTCTGGTTATTGCCTGTTTTTTGCCCTGGACTTATCATCCCGATCTGAATAAGAATTTTACCGGGTTCTTTTCTGAAAATAATATTTACGGTAAGCCGGGCAATGTGTTTATCGTGCTTTCTGCTATTGCCATTATATTTTTTCTGATTCCACGCATCTGGTCAAAACGCTGGAACATATTTTTTTGCGCCATTGTTCTTTCCTACGCCATAAAAAGCTTTATTGTTTATTCGGGTTGCTATCGCGGTATTTGTCCTGATAAGAAAGCCGGCTTGTGGATCATGCTGCTGTCGTCGATCGTGATGTTGCTGATGACGCTGTTTCCTGATATTAAGCTGAAGGAGGAAGGGAGTAGTAAGTAGGCAGCTGCCTGTTACCGGGTGCCGGTTACGGGTAACTGGGAACAGGTAACCGGTAACAATATTCTCTTAGCTCTGGAACAACTTAGCCACCCCAAACGCGGCCGCGGCAGCGAGGGCGCCGATGAGGGTTACACGCAATGCGCCGGCCCAGGGACGAATGCCCGTCATGCGGCTTTTGAAGTAGCCGAATATAAATAAACAGATAAGCGTAACAATTACCGAAACCTTTAAGGCGTTTACGGGAATATCAATAAAAAAATACGGACTCAAAGGCACCAGTCCGCCGGCGACATACGACAAACCGATATTCAAAGCCGATTTGGTGGCGCGTTTGGGATCGGGGGTATCTAATCCCAACTCATATTTCATCATAAAGTCAACCCACTTTTTTTTGTCTTTCGCAATTTCTTCCACGGCTTTGTGCTGTACTTCTTCGCTTAAACCAAGGTGTTCAAAAAACTCACGCACTTCTTCTTTTTCTTTTTCAGGCACCCGCTCAACTTCGTCGTATTCACGTTTCAGCTCGCTGTTATAATGATCTATTTCGGTTTTGCCGGCCAGATAACCGCCCAGTCCCATGGCAATAGAACCGGCGGCGATTTCGGCAATACCGGCAATAACAATAATGCCGGTTGAACTAACAGCGCCGCTTAAACCCGCTGCCAGCGCAAAAGGCACTGTTAAACCGTCGCTCATGCCAATCACCATATCAGTTAACCATGCTGCGCTTTGTAAGTGCTGTTCCTGATGGTCCATTGTTGAGTTTTAAGTACTAAGTTATAAGTTTTAAGTGTACTTAGAGATTAAGCACATCAAGACTTCTTTTAATGATCTGCACACAGTCGAACACCTGGTCCCTTGAAATGATCAACGGGGGTGCGAGTCTTATTTTATCGCCATGCGTGGGCTTGGCCAGTAATCCGTTTTCTTTCAGGGTAAGGCAAAGGCTTGAGGCTGCATTCGTGTCGGGGTGATCGATTACAATAGCGTTTAATAATCCTTTACCGCGCACAACAGCAATAAACGGCGATTGCAATGCCTGTAATTCCCTGCGCAATAATTCGCCCATGGTAACGGCATTGGCGGCCATATTTTCTTCTTTCAATACGGTTAATGCAGCAATGGCTACCCGGCAGGCAAGCGGATTGCCGCCATACGTTGAACCATGTTCGCCGGGGTGAATGGTGAGCATAATGTTATCATTGGCCAATACAGCCGATACCGGCATGGTGCCACCGCTCAATGCCTTGCCCAGAATAAGTATATCGGGTTGCACATTTTCATGATCGCAGGCCAGCAGCTTACCGGTTCTGCATAAACCGGTTTGTATTTCATCGGCTATAAACAATGCATTGGCCGCTTCGCAATATTGTTTCGCCTGGCTCAGGTAGCTGTCATCGGGAACAACCACGCCGGCTTCGCCCTGTATAGGTTCAACCAAAAAGCCTGCTACTGTGGGGTCCTGCAGGGCTTTTTCAAGCGCCGGCAAATCGTTGTATGGAATAACCTTAAATCCGGGCATATAAGGGCCGAACTGGTTACGGGATGCGGGATCGGTGCTGAAAGAAATAACCGTGCTTGTTCTTCCATGAAAATTATCGCCGCAAACTATTATGGTAGCCTTATTTTCAGGAATGCCTTTTACAGCATAGCCCCAGCGCCGGCACAGTTTGATGGCGGTTTCCACGGCCTCAACACCCGTGTTCATGGGTAACACTTTATCGTATCCGAAATAACGGGTAATGTACTGAGCAAATTCACCCAGTGCATCACTGTAAAAAGCCCTTGAGGTGAGTGTAAGCTGTTGCGCCTGCAACATAAAGGCCGCAATGATTTTCGGATGACAATGGCCCTGGTTAACGGCCGAATAACCACTCAGAAAATCATAATAGCGTTTGCCATCAACATCCCATACATACACACCTTCGCCTTTTTGCAATACTACGGGCAGGGGATGGTAATTATGGGCGCTGTATTTTTCCTCGAGGTTCAGGTAATATTTTGTTTTGTCGGACAGCATGGTTGTAGAGATCATGGAAATGAGGAATGATATATTAGAAATGAAAAATAAAAAATCAGTAAAAAAATGCGTTTAATGCTGGTTCGCGGGGTAACGAACCAGTACATATAGTTTATCCTCGATGATTGAGGAAATCGAGGTTGCGATGAAGAAAGTGGAATATGTATGCTTTATTGATAATAACCGGTGTGTTTAGGCAAAGATAACTTTTTTCGGGGGAACTTCGAAACAGGAAGCAAAACGGAATAGCTATAGAGCAATCAGCACTTAAACACCTTATACTCCTTCGGCCATTCAATTTCGGGCCACAGACCTTTTGGAAAAATTCCATAAAAACATGATCCGCTGCCGGTCATAGATGCATATATGGCGCCGGCTTCGTATAATTTGTCTTTGATGGCTTTTAATGCAGGATGATGTCGAAATACCGGAGCTTCAAAATCATTGCTGAGGGCTAATGACCAGGCGGTAACCGGTTGCTGAATGATTTCCTGTAAAGGCAGAGGCGATGGGGCAGGGGTGAGCTGTGAAAAAGCCCATCCTGTATTGATGTGAACGCCGGGATGCACCAGCATAAATGAATAACCCGATAGGTCAATCTGAACGGCCTGTAACAATTCGCCGCGGCCTGTGGCATAGCAGGGCTTATTGATGATAAAGAACGGACAATCACTGCCCAGCCGAAGCGCATAATCGAGCAGTTGTTCGTGCGACAGGTTCAGTTGAAATTTTTCGTTCAGTAACTGCAGGGTGAAAGCGCCATCAGACGAACCGCCGCCTAATCCGGCGCCCATGGGAATTGCCTTGTGCAGGTACATTTCGATGGCAGTAAGCTGCGGGAAATCTTTCTTAAGTAAATCGTATGCTTTTATACAAAGATTGTCTTCGGGCCTGCCATTTACTAAAAGACCACTCATATGAAAACGAACATCCCCGCTTCCTGTATCGGACTTCTGACTTCCGGCTTCCGACTTCAGTACCTCCAGCACATCGCGCAATGGCAGCGGATAGAATACCGTTTCAAGATCATGGTATCCGTCATCGCGTTTACGGGTAATATGCAGACCAAGATTGATTTTACAATTGGGGAAAACAACCACAGGGAAGAATTTCTGATTTGGAGATTTTGTGATTTAGCGATTTAATTCGAACCCGAATTTCAAAACCCCTGAAGAAATTTCTGATTTATAGATTTAGCGATTTTGTGATTTGGTTTGAAGCCGGAAATTAAAGAAATCTCAAAATCTCAAAACCCCGAAATCTCAAAATCATCCTCTGCCTCTTTTACGGCTGTTTATTTCGTCGCGAATGGCGATGGCCCTGATGTAGTCTTCCGACTCAAGCACCTCGTTTAACAGGGTATTAAGCTCATCGAGGGTCATTGTTTTCAGGTCGTCGCTGCCGGCAGCAGATTCGGCTGCCACTGCTTCACGCGGCTGCTTCTTTTTGCCCGATGGGTCTTCCATTAAAATGCCGGCGCTTTCGAGAATATTATCGTAGGTATAAATAGGACATCCGAAGCGCACGGCCAGAGCCAGCGCATCGGATGTTCGTGAATCAATTTCAACAGTATCGTGTTCGCTTACACACACGAGCTTCGAATAAAAAATTCCTTCCTGCAGGTCGCATATCACGATCTCCTGCAGATCAATGCTAAAAGCATTCATGAAATTCTTCATCAGATCATGTGTAAGCGGACGGCTTGGATGCATCTTTTCCAGTGCCACGGCTATAGCCTGGGCTTCGAACCCGCCAATAACTATCGGCAGACGTCTCAAACCGTTTACCTCTCCTAAAACAACAGCATATGAATGAGTTTGGGTAATGCTGTGTGATAGGGCAACTATTTCCAACTCTATTTTCTTCATAACGAAAGCACGAAACTAAGGATTTTATTCAAAAAATGCACCCAAAACATTTAGCCTCATTCTATTGATCAATCTTGTCAAATGTGTATCAGGTTCATAAAGAAAAATGTAACATTTTTTGACTTATATCACTCCCTGCCTGTTCAACACTGACAATTTATGCTATTCCTTTTAGCTTTTTCACTGCTTCCGTTATTTTGGGAACCACATCGAATGCGTCGCCCACAATACCATAATCGGCCGCTTTAAAGAATGGTGCTTCGGGATCTTTATTTATTACAACAATTACCTTGCTGCGGTTTACGCCCGCCAGGTGCTGAATGGCCCCGGAAATGCCTACCGCAATATATAAATTAGGCGCTATGGTAAGGCCTGTTTGTCCTACGTGTTCATGGTGCGGGCGCCAGTGTTCGTCTGCCACAGGCCGGCTGCAGGCAGTGGCTGCTCCCAGCGCATGGGCCAGGTCTGTGATCAGATTCCAGTTATCGGGGCCTTTCAATCCGCGTCCGCCGCTTACCACCACTTCGGCCTCGCTCAACGGCACTTCGCCGGTAGCTTTATTAACTGCCTTTATTTTTACTTTAGGCGCATCGACCGTTGCCGAAGACGGCGCTACTTCAGCTGTTCCCGTACCCTCTTTTACAGGGTATGAATTGGGGTTCAGCGAAATAATTTTTACAGCCGATTTGATAGAATAATTCGCAAAGGCTTTACCCGAAAAAACGTTTTTCTTCACCGTAAAACCATTGCCGGTTTCGGGCAGTGCTACAGCACCTGGCACCAGTCCTGCTTTAAGGCGGGCCGACAGCCGGGGCGCAATGGCTTTGCCATCAACATTATTCGAAAAGATGACTACCTGTGCCTGGGCAGCCTGTGCCACCTGGGCAATAACCTTAGTGAACACCTGAGCATCAAAATGGTTCAATGTATCATTGGCAACATGATGAATTTTTTTCACTCCGTATTTGCCAAGGGCCGACAAATCGTCGCTCACTGCACCCAATACAACGCCCTCGGCAGTTGTGCCAAGCTGTTCAGCCACTGCGGCTCCATAACTTAATACTTCGAAAGAAGCTTTTTTTACATGGCCATCGGCCTGATCGATGAATATTAATACTGACATGACTTTTTAATTTGTTAATTGGCTAATGTGATAATGTGCTAATTAGCTAATGTGATAATTTGCTAATGGAAAAACCCCTCTTCTCAAAATTCTATGCACATTGCCAGGTTGTATTTAATTGTTGATTAAAGAACTAAACGTTTCCCGCCTTGCGGGACGACGCAACGGAAGCTTAATAGTACTTCACCTGCCGGGTACATCATTAGCAAATTGGCTAATTAGCACATCAGCACATTAAATTATTTTGGCTTCTTCATGCAACAAACGCACCAGCTCGGCTGCATTATCGGCAGGAATGAGTTTTACACCTGCTTTGGCCGGCGGCAATTCGAAACTGGCCACAGCCGTTAATTCTTCTGCGGCTGCAGGTTCAACCACTTTCAATGGTTTGGTGCGGGCGCCCATAATGCCTTTCATATTGGGGATGCGTTGCTCAGCCATTCCCTTTTGGCAGCTTACCACTACGGGCAGACTTACCTCGCAAACTTCTTCGCCCCCCTCAATTTCACGGGTAATAGTAGCCGTAGTGCCGTTCAGCTCGAATTGAGTGGCGAGCGACACATAAGGCATATCGATCAATTCGGCCACCAAACCGCCAATAGACGAGCCATTGTAGTCGATGGTTTCTTTACCGGTAAAAACGAGGTCGTAAGCGCCCTGTTTGGCTACCTCCGCAATTTGCGAAGCGATATAAAAACTGTCGCTGCTGGTAGCGTTAACGCGAATGGCCTCATCGCCGCCAAGGGCAAGCGCTTTGCGAATAACCGGTTCCGTATCGGCGCCGCCAACATTTATAAGATGTAACACGGTAGAAGGATCTTTTTCTTTCAGCTCAATGGCACGAACCAATGCGTACCATTCGTCGTATGGATTGAGGATCCACTGAACACCATCCTGGGCAAATTTCGTATTGTTATCGGTGAAAGCTATTTTTGCCGTGGTATCCGGCGTTTTGCTGATGCAGACTAATATCTTCATTGGCAATTATTTAAATGTTTATTGGTTGTTTATGCAACCATTGTGTATACAAATATAAGTGCCGCAAAGATACATTTTGACATTTTATGTATTTTTTAATTGAGGTAGTAAGGACAGAATTACCAAACCAATGGACAGAATTACCAAACTAAAAGAATTTTTGCAGGCCAACCCGGGCGATAATTTTTTAAAACACGCACTGGCGCTGGAATATATAAAAGTGGGCGATGATGCTACTGCCAAAACCATTTTTGAGGAAATTCTCACCGCCGACCCCGGTTATATTGGATCCTATTATCACCTGGCCAAATTGCTTGAGCGTACCGGCGACACCGATATGGCCATTGAATGGTACGAAAAGGGGATGGCCGAAGCCAAAAAGGCCGGTGATAACCATGCGTTTGGCGAGTTGAGAAGTGCGTATGAGGAACTGACATTCTGAGCGTAGTCGAAGAATGAGCGTAGTCGAAGAGTGAGCGTAGCCGAAGAATGAGCTAAGAGCTTAAAGAGTAGAAAGAGATAGCTGATTTGTTGTTGCTTCACGAAAACGTGGAGGTGACCGGATTCGAACCGGTGTTCTAACACAACCAGCAAAATCCGCACATATAGAAAACAAAATAACCAGTATACTTATAACGGGCGTAAAGACTTAACTTCAATTTTCTGCATGAATTTACTTCAGCGATTTCAGGGTTATATCAGTGAACATCAGCTTTTCACACGTAATGATACTTTATTACTGGCCGCAAGCGGTGGTATTGATTCGGTGGTGTTGTGTGAATTATGCAAACAGGCAGGCTATTCCTTTGTAATCGCGCATTGTAATTTTAAGTTGAGAGGGGAGGAGAGTGAACGCGATGCCGCTTTTGTACAACAACTGGCGCTTGCGTATAACGTTCCGTTTTTGATGAGGGCATTCGATACCAAAGGCTATGCTACCAGCCATAAATTATCGATTCAGGAAGCGGCAAGGGAATTGAGGTATGGTTGGTTTGAAGAGTTGATTGAAAGTCGTGGATCGGTCCCGCAAGGCGGGATGAAACTGCAAGCGGGAACAGGCAATAAGAAGTATGAAGTACAGGCTGCTGAAGATGTAAAGGAATTCGGGAAAATCGGAGACCCAACCACAAACCCCGTCCGACCGGGTCATCCGGGCGGGCACAAACAACAAACCATAAACTGTATTATTACCGCGCATCACCTCGATGACAACATAGAAACCATGCTGATGCATTTTTTCAGAGGAACGGGCATACATGGTTTAAGAGGCATGTTGCCAAAGCAGGGCAATATCGTGCGCCCCTTGCTGTTTGCCCGTAAGCAGGAATTAAAACAGTTTGCCGAAGAAAATAAGTTGCATTGGGTTGAAGACAGCTCGAATGCCATGGATAAATATTCGCGTAACTATTTTCGTAACCAGCTGATCCCTTTTGTGCAGAAAATTTATCCCGAAGCCGAAAATAACCTTGCCGCAAACCTGCGCCGCTTTACCGATATGGAGTTGTTGTACGATCAGGCGCTTGACCTGCATAAAAAAAAGCTGCTGGAATATAAAGGTGAAGAAGTGCATATTCCGGTGCTGAAATTAAAGAAATCGGTTCCCCTGCATACCATCGTTTATGAAATTATAAAGGAGTTTGGTTTTACACCGGCACAAACCGACGAAGTGATCCATTTGCTCGATAGTGAATCGGGCAGGTTTGTACAATCGGCCACTCACCGCATTATAAAAAACCGCCGCTGGCTGATCATTGCACCCGTTCAATCGGAACATGCACAAACGCTGGTGATTGAAGAGGATGATGAAAACATTTTGTTTGAAGAAGGACAACTGGTGATAGATCAACTGGCACCGGATAATAAGCAACAGGCAATTGGCAATAAGCAACAGGCAACAGGTAACCGGCAACCGGCAACCGGCATCGCCCAATGGCGGCAGCAATTGACAAAAGATTCATCTGCTGCGCATCTCGATCTAAAAGAAGTACAGTTCCCCCTCATTCTACGCAAATGGAAAAAGGGTGATTATTTTTATCCGCTCGGACTGAATAAAAAGAAAAAACTTGCACGGTTTTTTATCGATCTGAAATTATCGCTTACCGATAAGGAAAAAGTATGGGTGCTTGAAAGCAACAAGAAGATCGTTTGGGTAGTTGGTTTGCGTATCGATGACAGATTTAAAATTACTGAGGCTACGAAGCAGGTGCTACGAGTTAAATTAGAGCGTGAGTAAGTCCGAAAGTCGGATTAAGTCAGGAAGTCCCATTAAGTCCGGAAGTCGGTAAGTCGGAAAGTCCGAAAGAAAAAATATATAATCAACAGGCATCTTTCGGACTTCCGGTCTTTCCGACATTTTCAACAGGTATCTTCCGGACTTTCCGACTTTCGGTCTTTCGGACTCAGAAATTGCTAATATAAGCCTGCACCTTTTGTATAAACTCAGGCAAAACCTGGTAATCAGAAAACAAATAGCCGGTGGCAATCAGAAATGCGATGCCGTACAGTGCGCCCCACAGGTGGGCAGAGTGGTTGATATTGCCGCCTCCACGTTTATCGAGGTACGTCGAAAAAGCGAGATACAAAATGCCAAAAATGAAACCGGGTATTCTGATACCGGGTATAAAAATAATACCGATGCCGGTCAGCGGTTCCAGCATGATATATGCGAAGATCACGGCAGATACCGCGCCTGAAGCGCCCAGACTCCTGTAAGAACCATCATCCTTATGTTTTGTATAGGTTGGCAGCAGGCAAACAAACAACGACGTGAGATACAATACCAGGTACAGCAGTTTGCCTTTTTCCTGAAATATCATAATAAAATAATCCTCTACTATTTTTCCAAAAAGGAAAAACGCATACATATTGAACACCAGATGCGCAATATCGGCATGTATAAGACCACACGTTATAAAACGATACCACTGTTTATTATAGGTAACAGCCGGAGGATAAAAAATGAAATCATTGTAAACTTTGTCGTTCGTAAAAGCCGCAATTGAAACCAATACCGTTATAATAATGATGATCAGGGTTATAGTCATTGTTTTTTATTAATGATCAAAAATAATGAATAAGGCACAAGGAACAAGAAACCCACCTTCTTGCTCCGGCGCCGAAGCTTCGGAGCAGGCACCTAAAGCTTCGGTGGGCAGGCAAAGCGCAAGGGGCCGGAAACCCGTCGTTGCTAATGCTTACACCTCCGTGCTCAGTCGCTGAGGTTGCACCTCCGTGCTCCGGCGCCGAAACTTATGTGCAGAAGGCTGAAGCTTCAGCAACATGCAAATGACGGGCAGGCAAGCAAAATACAAGGCACAGGAAACAATAAAACCTCACATCTTCAGGGGATGGGGGCGGTGGAAATTTTCAGGAATACTTAAGATGTTTTTTTGTTAGATTTGATCAGCGTATTTTATAATCTTATCATATGACCTGGTTTGAAGGTTTGTCGTTATTGATGCTGATACTCACCTTGCGCTATTTCATAATTGCGGGGGCGCTTTTTTTCATTTATTACAAATGGCTTCGCCCGCGCCTGGCCTGGCGCAAAATACAATTACGTTTTCCGAAAAATGCCGATTACCGGCGCGAGATCGGGTATTCATGCATTACGATTGTAATATTTGCGCTGGTTACTATTCTTTTTTTATTTACCCCGTTGCGGAACATTACCATGTTATATACCGATATGAAACAGTATGGTATTATATGGTATATCGCCGCTTTTCCACTGATGTTTATTGTGCACGACGCTTACTTTTACTGGACGCACCGGTTGATGCATTATCCGCCCATTTTTAAAATATTCCACCTGGTGCATCATCGTTCAACCAATCCTTCGCCCTGGGCGGCATTGGCTTTTCACCCCACCGAAGCGTTTGTTGAAGCGGGTATTTTTCCGGTGCTGCTGCTGATTATGCCGCTTACCACTGAGCATTTTCCGGTATTTTTTATACTGATGCTGGTATATAACGTGTACGGGCATCTGGGATGGGAATTATATCCCAAACGGTTTAGCCGACACTGGCTGGGCAGGTGGATCAATACTTCGGTTAACCATAATCAACATCATCAGTACTTCAAAGGCAATTATGGTTTGTATTTTCTTTGGTGGGACCGCTGGATGGGTACTATTCGCGAAGATTATGAAAGCAGCTTTGAGGTGGTGAAGAGCAGAAAAAGTGAATAGGCAATAGGCAGTAGGCAGTGGTGAAAACAAAGACACAGCGATTTCTATTTATTTTCTCTGCGCCTCTGTGTATGCGGTTATAATTGGGCGATGGTGGTCATCTACTTTCTATTTCGTAAAGAAATCAGGTAACTCCTGCTGTACCTGTGCTGTATTTTGCTGAACCAACCAATGGCCGGGTCCTTTAATGATGGCGTCCTGTACATGGGTGGTTACCAAACTGCACAAAATTTAGGAACTGTATTTTTACACTGCTACTGCCACCAGCTTTTCTTTTTTGAACTCAGAAAAATTGATACCGGTTACCGTTTTGAAAAATTTGCTGAAGTTGCAGGGATCGTTAAACCCAAGATCGTAAGCGATTTCCTTCATGTTGATGCCTGAATACAACGCAAGCCGCTTTGCTTCGAGCGCAACGCGTTGCCTGATGTGATGACTTGCCGGAAAGCCTGTATTTTTTTTAATAATTTCATTTAAGTAATTGGGGTTGATGTGCAGGTCGTTGGCATATTCCGCTACCATTTTCTTTTGCCTGAAATTTTTTTCAAGCAGTTTCATAAAACTTTGCACCAGCTCCATGTTCCTTGTTTGTGTTACCGGATGAAAGGATGCTTCGACCTGACGGGCAAGGTAAAGGAGAAAAATTTTGAAGTAGCGCTTTAATATTTCTGTTTTAAAAAGATGAATGTTTTTGAATTCCTTTATCAGCTTTTGCACTACTTCCCTCATGTCCTGCAGCGTATCTTCTTTAAGTATTATTCCCTGTGATGTAGAAAACAGGTGCAATAAATTGGTGTTACAGGCCAGGTCGTAAGCCAGTTCACCCAAACTCAGAAAGGATTCTGAAAAAGAAAGCAGGTAGCCTTCTATGTTGTTGTCGGCATATACGCGGTGCATCTGGCCGGGCTTTATGCAAATAACCTGGTTGTTCTCAAAGAGATATTTGTTTAAGTCGATCCAATGAACGCCGGTGCCGCTTTCAATCCATAAAATCCGGTACATATTGCTGCGAGGTTCGTTTAATAGCTGTTTTTCCTGATCTGTTACTGAAATAATTTGTATTTCGAAAGAAGAAGATGTCCCGCTGTTGAACTTTGCCGGCTTAACCTTAGTAATTGTGTTCATGTGTGTGCAATTGGATGGTTTATAATGGTTCTTTGTTTCATATAAGCATACTATTGCTGTGCCAGTAAACGGCAACAGGTAACAAAAGAAAAGTCAGGCCTATCGGTTGTTGATAATCAAAAGGTTGCGGGGTGCTGTACAGGTGTACGGCGAAAAAGGTATATAACAGGCTCCGAAAATTTCGGAGCATAGTTCAAAAAAACTATTAAAAATTCGGAGGCGGCCATCTTATCTGAAATCTTCTTTCCTGATTCCCAGTTTGGTCAGCCTTGATTCCAGGGTTGTTGGTTTTTCGTTTAATAATTCTGCTGCACCGTTTTTACCACGGATACGGCCATTCGTTTTTACCAGTATCTGTGAAATATAAGCTATTTCAGTTTCGCGTTGAACCCGTTTTATGTCTTCGATGGTTTTAACGCTGTTGGGTTCAGTTCTTGTAATTTGGGTGCCTGGTGCAATCAGCGGTTGCCTGAGATGTAATTTTGAACGCGAATCATTTAAAATTACTGATTGTTCAATAATATTTTCCAATTCACGAATATTACCGGGCCAGTGATACGTTTCGAGTTGTGCAAGCATTTGCTCACTGATGCCCTGAAATGATTTATTGAATTTTTTACTAAACCGGTCGGCAAAGGTGGTTGCGAGTTGTTCAATATCTTCTTTACGGTTTCGCAATGGGGGCAGGGTAATGGGAAAAACATTCAGGCGGTAATACAAATCGAGCCTGAACCGGCCTTCTGCCATCTGACTTTCCAGATTTCGATTGGTGGCAGCTATAACCCGAACATTTACTTTTATTGTTTGGGTACCGCCGATACGTTCTATTTCTTTTTCCTGTAATACCCGTAACAGTTTTACCTGAAGGTCGGCCAGCATGTCGCCGATCTCATCTAAAAAAATAGTGCCGCCGTCGGCCTGTTCAAACCGGCCGGCTCTTTTTTCAGTTGCACCGGTGAAGGCGCCTTTTTCGTGACCGAACAATTCGCTTTCAATTAAGGAAGGCGGAAATGCGGCGCAATTTATTTTAACCAGTGGTTTATTTTTTCGGGGCGATAAGTTATGAATGCATTCCGCGATCTTTTCTTTACCGGTGCCGCTTTCGCCGAGTATTAGTACCGATGTATCCAAAGGGGCTACCTGCGATGCGAGGTTAAGTATGTTTAGTAAAGAAGAGCTGTTACCTATGATACCTTCAAAACACTTATCGGTTTTAGGTTCTTTATAAAGTGTCGAATATTTGTCTGAATCCGTTTCATGAAGCGCTGCGCTGATGCTGTTGGCAATGGCGGTTAAAGGCCTGTGTAACCGCGAAAGCCAGTCGAATTGTTCGGTACTATAGCCGTTTGCCTTTTTTCCGTAAATGCTTAATGAAGTAACAGTACTGTTTGATGTTAACAGGGGAAGCTCCATGGCGCTTGCAGTGCCAAATGCCTTTGCCAGTAAAGCATGCAACGGATGGGTAACAGTCAATTGCTGAAAATCATTTTCGTTGTACCGGCCTGCTGCAACAGCCATGGGCGTATGCATACAGATTGATTGGATCTCTTCCTTTTTTTTGTTTGAAATTACAGCCAGTTCCTGAAATCCTACAGGCTGGTATTCGTCGAAGCCGATCCTTAATAAAGCAATAAAACGCGTGCCCGGGTTATTGGCTGTTTTGCAATGACCTGCAATAAGGTCAAAAGGTATATAGCGTTGTAATACCCTGGCCATATTTAAAAATGTTTGCCGGCTATCAGTTCCGCTATCGGGAATATCGGCCAGCTCTTTCTGCAGCTGCATTTCTCTGCGCCACTTTGCTTCAAGACTATGTTCATGGCGATAAAAGGCAATGTCAATGGCTACCAGCAGATCTTTTTCCCTGAATGGTTTTACCAGAAATCCGTAAGGCTCCGTTGCTTTGGCTGCTTCGAGTATGGGCTGGTTTGAATTGGCCGACAGGTATACGAATGCAATATTTTGTTCTTTCAGTTCTTTGGCAAGCTCAATGCCATTCAACTTTCCTTTTAAATGTATATCCAGCAGTACCAGTTCGGGTTTTTTGTCCTGAATGATTTCCCTTGCTTCGATTACCGAAGCGGCAATGCCGCACACATTATACCCCGCCTGTTGCAGAGTTAATTGCAGGTCGTCGGCTACTATAAATTCATCTTCTACTATTAAAATATTCTTATTCATGTTACGATACTGCTTCAATCTGTTTGTGTGATTGTTTGGCCGATATTGATTTCAGGTGGTTGTCGGTTTTAAAGGCGATGGTAATAACTACGCCCTGTTTGTTTTCAATATGCAAAGTTCCGTTAACCTGCTTTGCCAGTCCTTTCATCAGGCGCATGCCCATGGTATTGGCTGCCATTATATCAAATTCGGGAGGCAGGCCTTTACCATTATCACTAATGGTGAGTAAAATATCATCTCCCTTCATTTTCATAGAAATAGTAATGGTGCCGGCGGAGCCATTCGAAAATGCATATTTGATTGAGTTCGTAATGGCTTCATTTAAGATCAATCCTGCGGGAATAGACTGGGCAATATCAAGGTCAATATTATCAATGGCCAGTTCAAAATGAATTTTTTGGCCGATGTTGAAGCTGGCTTCGAGGTAATCGGCCAGTTCCCTGATATATATTGGCATATTTACAAAGGCTGTTTGCTCGCTTTGATAAAGCTTTTGGTGAATGAGCGACATGGCCTGCATCCGGTGCCTGCTTTCGCTGATGGCTTCTACGGCCTCCCGGCTGTCTAAATACTTCGATTGGGTATTCAGCAAACTGATCACGATCTGCAAATTGTTTTTTACCCGGTGATGAATTTCTTTCAGCAGCCATTCTTTTTCTTCGAGTAAAATATCTTTTTCACCGATCAGTTCGTCTTTGTCTTTTACCAGGTTTTCCAGTGCGTTATTTTTTTCATTTATTTCCTGCTGCTTTGTTTCGAGTTGCTTATTACTGCGTTGTTTGATGCGGTACCGGTTAAAAAGCAGCGCGAGCAGCGTTGCCAGCATAAAAATGCCTGCAATAATTATGTTATTGGTAAGCTTTGACTGATGTAGCTGTGCTTTTTGGAGTTCATCTTTTTGTTTAAGCAGCTTAATGTCATTGTCCTTTTTTTCTGTTTCAAAAGCCACCTGCATTTGCGATAGCTGAAATGCTTTGGTTTCGTTAAAGGATGAATCGGTTATTCGTTTGAATTGCTGGTAATTTCTGAGGGCAGCACTAAAATTGCCCATGGCCGAATCGACCCTGGAACTGCTTTCATAGGCAGTCGCAATAATCCGGGAGCTTTTGCTTTGAGCCGCGAATTTTGTGTAGGATATTGCATACTTTTTGGCTGTTTCATATTCATGAGTGCCTATAAAATACCTTATCAGTGATCCATATACAGATGCAAGTATGGGGGCATTGGGGGAAATGGTTGGGATAATGGCTGTTAGCCTGTTGGTATATTCTTTTGCCTGCTGGTAATTTTGTGCAGCCACATAGGTAAAATGATAGGTTACAAACAGGTATATGCTGTCGTATGCATTGGTTAACCTGATATAAGGTGCAGCCTGTTGCAACAATTCAAGCGAGGCTTTCCACTTTTTTTGTTTGCACAATGAACTGCACAGGTTGATCATGGTAACCAGAATGCCATCTGAATTGCGATATTTAACAGCTATGTCAAAAGCTTTTTTCTGATAAAGGTCCGCTTCAACCGGTTTGTCCCAGTTTCTGTAGGCCACTGCCAGCCGGCTGTAAATGGTGCATAACTGCATGGAGGTATCTCCCTGGTTTTCGGCTGTTCTTACGGCTAATAATCCATATTTTACAGCATTGGGAAAATCGCCCATAGCGGTTGATACGATGCCCATAAGATCGTATACGCCATGCAGTGATTTATGGCCAATGGCGCTATATAAAGCCAGGGCCTCGTTTAGCTGAACAATGGCCAACCCATAATTTCCCAGTAACTGGTTAAAATCGGCAATGTCTTTCAAAACATCTGCTTGTCTTTGTTTGTTACCGGCCTGTTTAAAAAGCGGAAGGGCGTTTTCGTAAAATGGCTTTTTATTACTTATATCTTCAATGGTTGTTGTTGGAACATAACCGGCTGATTCAAGATATGCCTCGGCCAGTTCGGCCGGAATAGCTAACTTTTTATAAATCTCTACCGATCTGTTGATGTATTTGTGACCATTCAGCGTATCACCTTTCTCGCGCAACGCATTGGAATAAACAAAATAAGTTTTGGCTTCAATATGCCTGTCATGCAATGTTAAGTTGATCGTTTCTGCATTTTTTGTCAGCAGCAAAGCGCTGTCGAGATCATTGGTGGCGTCGCCCGGTTTGTATACATAGTTCAACGCCAGGTCAAGCAAAAGAAAACAACGTTTGGTGTCGGTTAATTTTCCGGCTAATGCCTGTTTAATTTCCTGTGCAGATAGGGCCTGTTGCTCCTGTGATTTTGCAATAAAAAAAAGCAATAGGAATAAGCAGAAAGTGGTTGCTTTTGCCATGCACAAAAAAATTATCTAATAAATAAAAAACGATGAAAATAGGTTTCTCATTCAGGCAAGCGAACGAAACGGAGGGTAGGACTTTTACTAAAATTACTGAAAATCGAACCCGGCACATGCATGCTTAACAAAATATATTTTTTAGTAATGCATGTTATAAGGGTAAATACTGATAATACAAACAGCTTTATCTATAGTTTATCTATTGAAGCGGTTGATTGAGGCAATCAACTTTGTATTAACATACCGGTTGCAAAATACGTTGAAATGATGAAACTTGTTTTCGGGTAAAGTTTAAAGTTTTATTGAAACCAAAAAAGTATTCAAATTGTATAATAACCTTTATGGCAAACAAAATTAATGTGGTTTTGGTGCATGGCGCCTGGGCCGATGGCTCATCATGGGCTGAAGTGATAAGTATATTGAACAACGCAAATTTTAATACTTCAGCTACTCAACATCCGCTAACAGGTTTGGCCGAAGATGTGGAAGTAACAAGGCGCCTCGTGGAAGGGCAGGAGGGAGCTGTAATTTTGGTTGGACATTCGTATGGCGGCGCTGTTATTACAGAAGCAGCCGGCAAATGCCCCAATGTGGTGGCGCTTGTTTATATAGCTGCTTTTGCACCGGATGAAGGGGAAAGTTTAACCGACCTGTCGCAGCGAACAAAGCCTGCACCCGGATTTATGGCCATACACCCCGATAAATATGGCACGCTGTGGTTTGATAAAGAAAAATTTGCTGCTAATTTTTGTCAGGATGTTGATCCTAAAAAGGCAACTGTTATGGCTGCAGTACAAAAACCGATCACTATCAAGTGCTTTTCTGATAAAATTACGAATGCAGGCTGGAAGAATTTGCCCTGCTGGTACCAGTTATCAATAAATGACAGGATGATTGATCCCGGATTGCAACAGATCATGGCCGAAAGAATAAATGCAAGGAATATAATTACGCTGTCATCCGGCCATGCGCCTATGGTGTCTTTCCCCGAAGAAATTGCTGCGTTTATTATGGATGCATGTAAGCAGGCTGTTATTTAGGACTGGCCACAATTTCACGTGTTTTGTTATCAGTTAGAGACATCTCCATTCGTCTGCCAACTAATTTTATTTCACTGCTGATTTCAATGCTGTTAAGCATACATATGCGTTTGTGATTGTACGATCACACATGTTATCATTTATTGTGTATGATAAAACTCTTTCGTACCTTTCGCCTCTCCAACCTCATCATAAGGGATTCCTCTTAGTTTATTGTTAACTCTTAAAACCTTTCACGTATGAAAGCTAATTGTTGTATCCCTTTCATGTACACCATTTCAAAATTGCTTTTCTTTTTCCTCGTTCCTGCTTTCACCTATGCACAGGCTTCCAAAGAAACAAAACAAATTCAGGAAAAATCGAAGATTGAAAATTTTTCACTGAAAAAAGGCAGTCTCATAAAGAAAGATTTCGCTACGCTGGGATTTGTAAAAAAAGTAGAGGTACAAACTTTAAAGCTGACCGATGTACTTACCGGGGTAACCATTTCGGGGATTAAGTTAAAAACTTCCGGACACTCAGAGAAAGTTTGCTTTTTGGATGCCGATGAAATAGATGGATTTTTGAAATCGGGAAAGTATTTATTGAAATCGTTAAAACCATCCGACAATTATGTAGAATACCAGTTTACCAGCAGAGATGGTTTTCAGGCCGGCGCCTATCAGAACAAAGATGAATGGAACTATTTTTTGAAACTGGAAAAGTATGATAACGACTCTTATATTTTTTTAGACCAGGATGATTTTGAAAAGCTGGTCGAAATGGTGGCAAAGGCTAAGGTTAAATAGGAAAAGGTAAAAGATTGTATGTTTGGAATAGCATGTTACCTTTGCTTTATCAAACCATACTATGCCAGGCAATATTTTAATTATAGATGATGAAGAACAACTTCGGAAATTAATAAGCCGTATTATTTCACTGGAGGGGTTTAGGGTAGAGCAGGCGGGTACGCTTAAAAGTGCACTGACAGTCCTTATACAAAAAGAAATTGATGTGGTTTTGTGCGATGTAAAATTGCCCGATGGCGATGGTGTTAAGTTTGTAAAGGAAGTAAAGGAAAGATTCCCACTGATCGAGATCATTCTGTTAACGGCATTTGGAAACATCCCTGATGGCGTTCAGGCCATAAAAAACGGAGCCTTTGATTATATAACCAAGGGTAACGACAACGATCGCATTGTTCCCCTCTTGTACCAGGCCATGGAAAAGGCTGTTGCCCAAAAAAGATCTGCTATAAAAATAAAAGATAAAGGCGCCTACAACTTTTCAGATATAATTGGCGATAGCGCTTTGATCAAAACGGCTGTTCAGCTGGCGCAAAAGATTGCTCCCACCGAGGCCAACGTATTGCTTTTAGGCGAAACAGGAACCGGAAAAGAAGTGTTTGCCAACGCTATTCATGCCCATAGCAAAAGAAGCAATCAGCCGATCATTGCCATTAACTGCAGCGCCTTTGCCAAAGAACTGCTCGAAGGCGAATTGTTTGGTCATAAAGCAGGCGCCTATACCGGTGCGGTAAAAGATAAAAAAGGCCTTGTTGAACTGGCCGATGGGGGCACCTTATTTCTTGATGAGATTGGTGAAATGAATATCGACCTGCAAGCAAAATTATTACGGGTAATCGAAAACGGTGAATTCATTAAACTGGGCGATGTTAAAACCACAAAGGTAAACGTGCGCATAATTGCCGCCACCAACAGAAACCTGGCCAAAGCGGCGGAAGAAGGGAGTTTCAGAGAAGACCTTTATTATCGCTTAAATGTATTTGCCATTCAGTTGCCGGCTTTGCGCGATCATGTTGAAGATATTCCTGTTCTGGCCAAACATTTTCTGGCGACTTATGCAGCCAGAGAAAATAAACAGGCTTTGCATATAAGTAAAGAGGCATTGCAACTACTGCAGCAACATGTATGGAAGGGTAATATCCGTGAGTTGCGGAATGTGATGGAACGGGCTACCATCTTAGCCGAAGATGTTGTATTGCCTGAACATTTGCCTTATGAAATTCAAAAACAGGATAAACAATCTGCCAGCCTTACATTGGCCAGCGTTGAAAAAAATCATATTCAAAAAGTGTTACTGTATACAAAAGGTAATAAGACCAAAGCCGCTGTAATGCTGGGCATTGGTCTTACTACACTGTATAGAAAAATGGAGGAATATAAAATTAGTTAACTACTGCCTCGTCAGCGGCGGATGGGTGACGGGGTTTACAATAATGGGATATTTTTCAACAGTAACATTGCTCGGGTCTAAACCAAAATTCACAGTTTCTTTTACACTCAAATATTTCAGGTTGAAATAACTTTTCATCAGAACGTTTTTCCAGAAAGGCATATCGTTTTCGAACGAAAGAAACGAGTCCATCACCAGAAAACGGAAATCACCTATTTTACTTTCCTGGTAATATTGTTCACATCTTTCCGAAACATCAACTTCATTTGATTTCACCAGGTCATTCGCTACCTGTTTAAAATAATAACCGATGCGCGGCTCAATGCGAAAGCCAAGATTGAATTCAACAAAATACACATCGTTCTTTACAATCGTATCTACGTGATAGCTCATGGCATAGGGCTCGTCCAAAACATTTACATGCACAAACCAATAGATGTCGGCCCGCTTCGGCGACCGTGATAAAATTGAATCAATGGCTGTTCTTTCAACTTTACGCGGCGACCCTGAGCTTGTAAGGAATACGAGATTGGTAGCGTACTTTGGAATTTTTTCGTCGATACTCAGCCTTTTTAATAAAGGTATATATTCCCCGATGGGCACCAGCTTTTTAAGCGAGATCAATATGGCACGGCCTTTACGCCACACGAACATAATGGCAAATAATATAGAACCGATCAGCAGGGTAATCCAGCCGCCTTCCTTTATCTTTTGCAAATTGGCCGTCAAAAACGACACCTCAATGATCAGGAACAAACCGGTAGCCAGCGCTATCCATACTGCGGGTACGCGTTTGGCATGCAGGTAAAAATTAATGAGCACCGTACTCATTAACATGGTTAGCGTAACGCTTAATCCAAAGGCCGCTTCCATTTTGGTTGATTCTCTAAAATACAATACCATGCCAATGCAACCGGCCATCAGTAACCAGTTTACAAAGGGGATATAAATTTGTCCCTTTATATTTCCGGGAAACAACACGCGGTGTCGTGGCCATATATCCAATCTGATGGCTTCATTTACCAGCGTAAAGCAACCGCTGATCAATGCCTGGCTGGCTATGATAGTTGCAAGGGTTGATATAACCAATGACGGTATATAAATAGCATCGGGAACAATATGATAAAACGGACTGATATTACCGATCTTTTCACCGGTATGTTGTAACAACCACGCGGTTTGTCCTGCGTAACTTAAGATCAGCATTATCTTAATATAAATCCAGCTAACGCGAATGTTATTTCTTCCGCAGTGACCCATATCGCTGTACAGTGCTTCGGCACCGGTAGTACACAAAAAGATACTTCCCAGCAACCAGAAGCCGCCCGGTACTTGTTTCAACATTACATAGGCATACCAGGGGTTCAGGGCTTTTAATACACCGGGTTCATGGCTCATGGCCATTATTCCCAGTACGCCAATGAACGTAAACCAGATGACCATAACCGGACCAAACACCTTTCCGATTTTATCGGTACCAAATTGCTGAAAAATGAACAACAGAATAAGAATGGCAATAACAATGGGAACCGTGTTGATGTGCGGCGCTACTTTTTCAAGGCCTTCAATAGCCGATGCTACGGAAATGGGTGGAGTAATAATTCCATCTGCCATTAAAAAAGCGCCGCCGGCCATGGCTGGTATCAGTAACCAGGGCCCCCAGAATCTTCGTATCAATGCATATAATGAAAATATGCCCCCTTCGCCTTTGTTATCGGCCTGCAGGGTGATGATCACATATTTAAGCGTGGTTTGAAAAAATAAGGTCCAGAAGATGGCCGACAATGCGCCCAATGCCACATCCTTAGTTATCACTCTTCCATGAAAAACCGCATTGAGCGTATATAATGGAGAAGTACCAATGTCGCCAAATACAATACCGGTGGCAATTAAAATTCCTGCTGCTGTAATCCGTTTATGAAACAGAGCCGGTGATGATGAACTCATTTGATTCTTTTTTATAAATCAGAAGTAAAAATCAAAGCCTGTTAATAAAGATGCTAAATTATTCCTTTCATTAATACATAGGCTATTAATTTCATTTTGATATGCATCTTTTCATTTTGAAAGGCTTTTCATTAGTTGATTTTTCAGGCAATTAATTACAATCCGGCTTCAAAATATTTTCTGTCAGCAGGTTATGATGAGTGCAATGAACCGTAAAAACCGGGGGCATGCTGTTTGATATTGTTTGGTAGCAACAAACCTGTTCGAACTTTTTATAGATTTTAAGTTTTAGTTGGAGCTGCGTTGTCACAAGGGTGAGGCGCAGCATTTTTAGCTGGTTTGCGATTACATTAATCTGATAATAATTTACTATGAAGCCAACACTCAAAAATGTGGCTATGGTGTTTCTGGTGATTTTATTGCTAATGGCTTTGTCTTATGTGCTATATAAAGCGCACGTGTATTCTGTGAATAGCTTTAATAAATAACAGGAAACACCTCAATCTTATTTTAATATGGTTCCTGCTAAAAAGCCGGTAAAACAGGTATTGAATATTGAGTTTGACATAAAAATAAAATCAGTTTAACCACGTAAGGCTTTCATTCTGATAAACAACCCTTCCAAAATGGAAGGGTTTCATTTTTTCAAGCGCCAGGCATCTGTTCGCTACGAAATCATAACTCTGTGTTAATTAACAACTTGCTCTCTTGTTATAGTTCGCCTTGTTTACCGGCATACAGTTGGCCATTTCAAAAGAAAAATTTTTGAGTAACCCATCATTAAAACAAAACATAAAACAATGCTAACGCTGATTCTCTTCGTATCCGGACTCGTTTGTTTTTACCTGTTCTTTAAATCAATTGACTTTTTTGAAAATATATAAGCATGATAAACGCATTATTCATTTTATCGATAGGGGTTTTTGGATACTTGATATACGTATTAATTAAACCCGAAAAATTTTAACCGGCAACATTACTAACATGAATACAGAATTATTTGGTGTATTGGTTATGTTTCTGCTTACGGTACTATTAGCAGTTCCGCTGGGTAAATACATGGCCAAAGTATTTAAGGGTGAACGCACCATCACCGATTTTATGAACCCGCTTGAGCGGCTGATTTTCCGCATTAGTGGAGTTGATCCCAAAGAAAGCATGAACTGGAAGCAGTTTTTAAAAGCTATGCTCAGCATTAACCTGCTGTGGTTCGTTTATGCTTTTTTTGTACTGATATTTCAGGATAAATTGCCCATGAACCCCGATGGCAACCCTGGTCAAACACCCGACCTCGCTTTTAATACAGCCATCAGCTTTTTGGTGAACTGTAATTTGCAGCACTATTCAGGAGAATCGGGCTTAACCTATTTCACCCAGTTGTTTGTTGTTACCTTTTTACAATTTGTAAGTGCTGCAACAGGTATTGCTGCACTGGTTGCTTTGTTTAACGGATTAAAAGAAAAAACAACCAGCAACCTCGGCAATTTCTGGAGCATCATGGTGAAATCAATTACCCGAATTTTATTGCCATTTTCAATAGTAATGGGCATTGTACTGGCTTTTAATGGTTCGCCTGCAAGCTTTGATGGCAAAGACACCATCACCACGCTGCAGGGCGATACGGTTCAGGTATCGCGCGGTCCGGCTGCAGGCATGATCGCCATTAAACAGTTAGGTACAAACGGAGGCGGATGGTTTGGCGCCAATTCGGCGCATCCGCTGGAGAACCCTAATTACTTTACCAATATAATCGAATCCATTGCCATTGCCCTTATTCCGATAGCATTAATATTTACACTGGGCTATTACATCAACCGTAAAAAACTGGCGTATGTGATCTTCGGTGTAATGACCTTTTTGTTTGTAACGTTTGTATGCATCAACCTGTATTTTGAAACAAAGGGCAACCCGGCTATCGATCAAATGGGCATTGCACAACATATCGGAAGTATGGAAGGCAAGGAAGTGCGCCTGGGATCTGCGGCTACTGCATACTGGAGTATTGCCACCACTTCTACTTCGAACGGTTCGGTAAATGGTATGCATGATAGTCTTACACTCATATCAGGCGGTGTGGCCATCCTCGATATGATGATCAATGCATTGTATGGTGGAGTAGGAGTGGGCTTGCTGAACTATTATATTTTTATCATCATCGCTGTTTTTATTTCGGGATTGATGGTAGGCCGTACACCCGAATTTATGGGGCATAAAGTTGAAGCGCGCGAAGTAAAAATAGCAGCATTGATTACATTGTTATCTGCTTTCTTAATAAAAAGCGGTACCGCGCTCGCAGCTTATTTTGTGGCGCACCATCCCGACCTTGCGTGGTCAGTTAAACCTTCTGCCTGGTTAAACAATCCTTCGTACCATGGTTTTTCTGAAATGCTGTACGAATTCACTTCATCCAATGCCAACAATGGTAGCGGGTTTGAAGGCCTGGGCGATAACAATATTTTCTGGAATGTAACCACCGGCATTGTATTGATCCTTGGAAGATTTTTACCAATCATCGGTCCCATTGCAATTGCCGGCCTGCTGGCCAATAAAAAATACATACCCGAATCGGCCGGTACGTTACGCACCGATTCGCTCACATTCGGCGGCATGACGCTGGCGGTAATCATTATCGTAAATGCCTTATCCTATTTTCCGGCACTGGCATTAGGCCCGCTGGCAGAGTATTTTAGTCAATGGTGAATGGTGAATAGGTAAAAAATAATTTATATGTCAAAAAGAAAACGCGAAATAAAATTGTTTGAACCGGCTTTGGTGAACACAGCCATCAAACAATCATTTGTAAAGTTGAGTCCCCGGTTGATGGTAAAGAACCCGGTGATGTTTACAGTCGAGATCGGCACTTTTGTAATGCTGGCCGTGGTATTATACCAGCTTATTACGCACGATGCAACACAGGGCGCTTTGTGGTATAATATAGTGGTATTTGCCATTCTGCTGATCACTGTGCTGTTTGCAAACTTTGCCGAAGCCCTTGCAGAAGCAAGAGGAAAGGCGCAGGCTGAAAGCCTACGTAAAACCAGAGAAGAAACACCTGCAAAAAAAGTGATTGCGCCCGGTGAAATCTTTACACAGGAAATCAGGGTTGTGCCCTCTTCCCAACTGCGTTTAGGCGATCACTTTGTATGCGAACCCGGCGATGTAATACCAATGGATGGTGAAATTACAGAAGGTATCGCCACCATCGATGAATCGGCCATTACCGGTGAATCGGCCCCTGTGATACGGGAAGCAGGCGGTGATAAATCGTCGGTAACAGGTGGTACAAAAGTATTGAGCGACCGTATTGTGGTACAGGTAACCACACAACCCGGTGAAACGTTTTTAGATAAAATGATCGCACTGGTAGAAGGCGCCAGCCGGCAAAAAACGCCCAATGAAATTGCGCTTACCATTCTGCTGGCTGCTTTTACACTCATATTTATTATCGTGTGCGTAACGCTGAAACCTTTTGCAGACTATGCTAATACACCCATCACCATTGCGGCATTCATATCGCTGTTTGTATGTCTCATTCCAACTACAATCGGTGGTTTATTATCAGCCATTGGTATTGCGGGTATGGACAGAGCGCTACGGGCCAATGTAATTTCAAAAAGTGGTAAAGCCGTTGAAACAGCCGGTGATGTGGATGTGTTGCTGCTCGATAAAACAGGTACCATTACAATCGGCAACCGTAAGGCCACCAATTTTTACCCTGCTCCCGGTGTTGGTGAAAAAGAATTCATCGACCTGGTCGTGTACGGCTCGCTGGCCGATGATACCCCGGAAGGAAAATCAATTATTGAACTGTCACAAACAAAAGGGGCTAAAATTCCAAAATTGGGGTCAGACAGTGGGACCACTTTTGTAAAGTTCACTGCCGAAACAAGAAGCAGCGGCGTAAACCTGGCCGATGGTACAAAGATCCGCAAAGGCGCTTTTGATGCCATTCGCACTATGGCAAAAACCGCCGGCAACATAGTTCCCAAAGAAACAGAAGAACGGGTAACAATAATCGCCAACGATGGCGGTACCCCCTTAGTAGTGGCCCGCAATAATGAAGTGAAAGGAGTGATTGAGTTGCAGGATATCATCAAACCCGGTATACAGGAACGTTTTGAACGTTTGCGTAAAATGGGTGTAAAAACGGTTATGGTCACCGGTGATAATCCGCTCACGGCGAAATATATTGCCAACAAAGCCGGAGTAGATGATTTTATTGCCGAAGCAAAGCCCGAAGATAAAATGAACTACATCCGTAAGGAGCAGGCTACCGGTAAACTGGTTGCCATGATGGGCGATGGTACCAACGATGCGCCGGCCCTTGCACAAGCCGATGTAGGCGTGGCCATGAACAGCGGCACACAGGCGGCCAAAGAGGCCGGCAACATGGTTGACCTCGATAACGATCCTACCAAGCTGATCGAAGTAGTGGAAATAGGCAAGCAGTTGCTGATTACCCGCGGAACCCTCACCACATTTTCTATTGCGAATGATGTGGCCAAATATTTTGCTATTGTTCCGGCCCTGTTTATTGCTTCTATACCTGCTTTGCAGCATTTGAATATAATGGGATTGAAAAGCCCTGAATCGGCTATACTATCTGCCATCATATTCAACGCTATTATTATTCCGATGCTTATTCCGCTTGCATTAAAAGGGGTAGCGTATAAACCAATCGGCGCCAGCGCGCTGCTGCGAAGGAACCTGCTGATATATGGAGTTGGGGGCGTTGTTGTTCCGTTTATTGGTATAAAACTGATCGATATGCTGTTAGCATTATTTATGTAATTGCATTAAATGATTTTTACAATGAAGAACTTTTCTATATCGCTGAAGCTTACCCTGATATTGCTGGTAATTTGTGCCGGCATATTTCCCTTATTCATTGCCCTGGTGGCAAAACTGGCGCCGGGTGGCGGCAAAGGCGAAACCATTGCAGTAAATGGTAAAGTGGTTGGTTATGCCAACGTTGGACAAAAATTTACCGATGACAAATATTTCTGGAGCCGTCCATCGGCGGTGGATTATAATGCAGCCGGTTCGGCCGGTTCGAACAAAGGGCCTTCGAATCCTGATTATTTAAAAACAGTTCAGGATAGAATTGATACCTTTCTGGTGCATAATCCCGGTATTAAAAAAGAACAGATACCGGCAGAACTGGTTACCGCTTCGGGTAGTGGCTTAGATCCTGATATATCACCGGCATCGGCTTACATACAGGTAAAGCGTGTTGCCGCCATACGCAGTTTACCGGAAGAAAAAGTAAAATCACTGGTGGAAGAACATACTGATAAACCCCTGCTGGGCATATTAGGACCTTCAAAAATAAATGTATTGAAATTGAATGTGGCGCTGGATGCGTTGAAATAGGCAGTAGGCAATTGACAATTGGCAAGCCGTGCTACGGTTTTAAACCGTGGCACGGCTACTGCGAATATTCTGATAACAACTGACATAAGTAACAACGATGAAAAAAATTATAACAGGCATAGCTGTGTTATTGGCAGCTACCTGTATGGCACAGGACACTACAGAACAACAGAAAGATAAAGGACAATTAACTGTTAGCGGATATGCAGAAGGGTATTACAGCTATGATTTTAACAAACCACAGAAGAACAACAGACCCGGTTTTATTTATAGTCATAACCGCAGCAATGAGTTCAATGTAAACCTTGCTTATGTAAAAGGCAGTTACACGGCAGAACGGGTACGGGCCAATATTGCTTTGGCTGCAGGAACGTATATAAATGCAAACTATGCGGCTGAACCTGGTGTTTTGAAAAATGTGTTTGAAGCAAACGTAGGCTATAAATTAAGCAGCAAAAAGAATATATGGATCGATATGGGTATTATGCCATCGCATATAGGTTTTGAAAGCGCCATCAGCAAAGATTGCTGGAACGTAACCAGAAGCATACTGGCCGAAAATTCGCCTTACTTTGAAAGCGGCGCCAAACTCACTTATTCAACCGATAACAATAAATGGGTGTTCAGCGCTATGGCATTGAATGGCTGGCAACGCATTCAGCGGGTGGCCGGTAATTCATTAATGAGCTGGGGTACGCAAATTCAGTTTAAACCATCAGATAAAGTTTCTTTGAATTACAGCACCTTTTTAGGTAGTGATAAACCGGATACGGCAAGACTTTGGAGATATTTTCATAACTTATATGGGATCCTTCAGTTGACCGACCGGTTTGGACTGACCCTTGGTTTTGATATCGGACAGGAGCAAAAACACAAAGGCAGCAGTGACTATAATGTTTGGTATTCACCCGTGGCTATTTTGCGGTATACGCCGGCCGATCATTGGGCTATTGCAGTAAGAGGTGAATATTACAGCGATGAACATGGAGTAATCATCAGCACCGGCACACCAAATGGTTTTAAAACTTCAGGTTTTTCAGCCAACATTGATTACCTGCCGGCAAAGAACGTCGCATTCCGCCTCGAAGGAAGAATGCTGAACAGTAAAGACGAAATTTTTGTAAAGAATAACGAAAACTTTACCGCCAATAATACCGCTGTTACTTTTTCAGCAGCAGTGAGTTTTTAAAATTCATATGAGCACGCCCAACGATAAAGATGAACAGGTGCAGCATTTCCTTGATCTGGCTAATAAGTCGGTTCGCGGAAAGCTGAAGATCTACATTGGCATGAGCGCCGGTGTGGGAAAAACATACCGCATGTTGCAGGAAGCGCATGATATGCTTCGCAAAGGCATAAATATTAAAGTTGGGTATGTTGAAACCCATAACCGAAAAGAAACACATGCGCTTATTGAGGGATTGCCGCTGATCCCGCGCCGCCAGGTGTTTTATAAAGGCAAGCAGCTGGATGAACTGGATGTGCAGGCGATTTTATTGTTGCACCCCGAAGTAGTTATTGTTGATGAACTGGCGCATAGCAATATACCCGGCAGTAAAAATGAAAAACGCTGGCAGGATGTGGTGGATATTCTTGATGCGGGCATAGATGTGATCACTGCCGTAAACATTCAGCATATTGAAAGCATTAACGAAGATGTAAAGCAGATCACCGGTGTAGAAGTAAAAGAACGGGTGCCCGATAAGTTGTTGCAAATGGCCGATGAAGTGGTGAATATCGACCTTACTGCCAAGGAGCTGATCACCCGCTTACAGGAAGGAAAAATTTACGACCACAATAAAGTGCAGCAGGCGCTGACCAACTTTTTTCAGCCCGAGAAAATTTTGCAGTTGCGCGAGCTGGCTTTAAAAGAAGTAGCTGGCCAGGTTGAGCGAAAAGTTGATTACACGGTAACTAAAAACAAAACCTGGCAGCACGAACGGTTTCTGGCCTGCATTTCATCGTCGCACGAAGCGGCGCAGCGCATTATTCGAAAAACGGGCCGGCTGGCATCGTATTATAATGCCGACTGGTATGTGTTGTATGTGCAAACCCCCAAAGAAGAGCTGGATAAAATTCCGCTGGCTGCACAACGCCATCTTATCAATAACCTGAAGCTGGCTACCGAATTGGGGGCCGAAGTGTTGCAGGTGAAAAGCAAAAGCATTTCACAGGAAATCATTCAAACGGCTATCGAAAAAAAGATCACCACTATTTGTATTGGCAAGCCGCATCTGAACTTATTTCAGGTTATATTGAGTACCAATTTGTTTAATCAGCTGTTAAAAACTTTGTCTGAAAAAGATATTGATATTATTATTTTATCGTAATGGCATTAAAGCTTAAATCGAAAGTAGCCCTGGGTGTTGTTTTTTTGTTTGCATTGCTGCTGCTTGTTGGCGGCGTAGGATTTTATTATTTTAACAAAATCAGCATCGAATCGCAGGATGTTTTGAAAGATAACTATAAAAGCGTTGAATACGGCCGTAAGATGCTCGATGCACTTACCACCTGGGAAAAGCAACGCGATTCGGCCCGGAAATCATTTGAGGAAAATTTAAGGGCACAAGAACAAAATATCACCGAAAAAGGAGAAACGGCTGTTACCGGTACGTTGCACAATGATTACAACCAGTTTCTGAAACACGCCGATTCAATGCCTTTGCAAATGGCGCTGCAGAAAAGCATCAGCCGTATTATCCAGATCAATCTGCAGGCAATAGATGTAAAAAATGCAGCGGCGCAACAGGCGGTTGAAAATGCCAAGGTTATTATCACCATGATCATTACCCTTTGCCTGCTGATCGGTTTTACCTTTATCGTTAATTTCCCCGGGTTAATTGCAAACCCCATTACAAAGCTTACAGAAGGCATTCAGGCCATTGCCAACAAAAATTACAGCCAGCGCATTCACCTTGAGCGTAAGGATGAATTTGGCGACCTGGCAAAAGCGTTTAATGATATGGCCGAACAGCTGAATGAATACGAGCACAGCAACCTGGCAAAGATCATGTTTGAAAAGAAACGGGCCGAAACGGTGATCAATTCCATGAAAGATGCCAGTATTGGGATAGATACCCACGGAATAATACTGTTTGCCAACCAGCAGGCGTTGCAATTGCTGAATTTAAAAGAGGCCGATATTGTAGGGCAACGACAGGAGGATATTCAAAAACGAAACGACCTGTTCCGTTTTTTAACTACCGAAGAAAACGGTATGCCGTTTAAAATAGTAGTGAATGATAAAGAGAATTTTTTTGCCAAAGAGTACATCGAAATAAGTCAGGAGAACGAAAAGGTAGGTCATGTGATAGTATTGAAAAATATAACGCCGTATAAAGAACTGGATGTGGCAAAGACCAATTTTATTGCCACTATATCGCATGAGTTGAAAACACCGCTGGCATCATCAGATTTTAGTTTGCGACTGTTGGAAGATGAACGCATAGGTACGTTAACCACCGAACAAAAAGAGCTGGTAAAAAGTATGAAAGACGATAACCAGCGCCTGCTGCGTATTCTAAGCGAATTGCTCGATATGTCGCAGGTTGAAAGTGGTAAAATACAACTGAACATGCAGCCGGTGCAGGTTAATGAAGTTATTTCCAAAGCGCTGGCTTCGGTACAAAATGCCGCAAAAGAAAAGAACATCCTTATTAAACAACAGATAGCCGACAAATTGCCTTTTGTTCAGGCCGATCCTGAAAAAGCGGTTTGGATCATCAATAATTTTTTAACCAACGCCATCAGGTATTCTGCTGAAAATGATCATGTGGTTATTAAAACAGCTGTGCCCGATGAACAGCATATTGAAATAGGCGTGCAGGATTTTGGTATTGGCATTGAAACAACGCTGCAACATAAAATATTCGACCGGTTTTACCGCGTGCCGGGCATTCGTGAAAAAAAGGGTACTGGCCTGGGGCTGGCTATCAGTAAAGAGTTTGCCGAAGCCATGGGCGGAGAAATTGGCGTATTATCCGAAATAGGTAAAGGCAGTTATTTTTATTGCCGGTTTAATATAGCACTGGTATAGCCGTTCTTTCTGCCAGACCCCGCCGGGCTTGATTTTTATCAACAGGCTATATGACGAATCTCAGGTCCTTCGAGTTTTTGTTACCGTAATTTAGAGCAATCAATCATTAACATTTAAAATCATGAAATCATTACTTATTCTATCGGTAACAATGCTGTTTGTTGTAAACAGTGTGTTAGCGCAATCAAAGGCCGGTAAAGTTGATACAACAAAAAAAGCATCTTATTATACCTGCCCTATGCATCCTGATATTGTAAAGCACGAACCGGGTAAATGTCCCAAATGCGGTATGGCGCTGGCTATTTCAACTAAAGAACAAATCAAATCAAATACGGCAAAAAACTATGTTTGTCCGGTGCATGTTGATGTGTTTAGCCACGATCCCGGCAAATGTCCCAAATGCGGTAAGAAATTAAATTTATCTCCCAAAGAACAAATGAAAGCCGAAGCCGGCAAGGTGTATACCTGTCCCATGCATCCGCAGGTAGCGCTTACCAAAGATGGTGTTTGTCCCAAATGTGGTAAAGCATTGGTTGAAAAGAAAAATTAAGCACAGGCAGCAAAGAATGAGTCTCGTCAAAAAAAAGTAACTGCATAAATACCATTATAATTTCAGTATTATTACGGCAGGCAGTCATTGCAATTTCAACCAATGACTGCCTGCTTTTTTATAGCTGCTATTGATATCATCAAAAAATGCCCGCAAAAAACTGCACGATTTTAACTGATATAACGGAAATGAGTAATGTCTTGAATTGTTTTTTGAAAAGAGTTTAATTTTCTTCACAACGGTTAAAAAAGGTATAATTGTTGCGTGTTAACGCCACAATAATCTTACTCATGAAAAAAAAACGTTATCCTTTTGGCCGGTTGGCGATAGTTGTAGCCTCCGTAGTATCGTCGTTAACGGCCTGTAAAAGAGAAATTGATCCTAACACGCTCGAAAAAAGTCAACAACAAATCAGCACGGGAACCTGGTCTGTTTTAACTACCCAAAGGCCGGTGAGGATCGACGCCGAAAATCCGCTGGAACTGGGTATGAAATTCAAATCTTCTTTACCCGGTAACGTTACAAAGTTCAGGTATTATAAAGTGACCGGAGAAACGGGTACGCATACCGGACATTTATGGTCGGCAGGCGGCAGCCTGTTGAAATCTGCCGTATTTACTTCCGAAACCGATACCGGCTGGCAAACCGTAACACTGGATACGCCTTTTCATATTGATTCGAATGTGGTGTATGTTGTTTCGGTTAATTCGGTGAGCAAATATGGGGCTACCAACGATGCGTTCGCTTCAGCGATCACGAACGGCCCTCTCAGCAGTATTGCCGGAAACAATGGTGTTTACGTTTATTCTCCCGGAAGTTTTCCCACACAAACGTATCAGAATTCCAATTATTTCAGGGACATAGAATTTGTTCCGGAAAATGCCGACACTTTGGCGCCTACTGCTCCTGCCAATCTCACGGCTTCTAATATCACCGGTAACAGCGTTACCTTAAGCTGGGCCGCTTCAACCGACAATGTGGGCGTTACCGGTTATGATGTATACCGCAATGGCGTTTTGATCACCACTGTTACAACTACTACTGCTTCGGTTACTGGTTTAAGTGGCGGTACTGCCTACAGCTTTTATGTAAAAGCGAAAGATGCTGTTGGCAATAGTTCTGCAGCCAGCAATACGGTTGATGTTATTACACCCAATACAAGTACTATTACGCATGGTATACAACTTACTACATCGCTGGTAGGACCCACCGGTATTTCAATTACCTCCTTTACAACAGTGCCTGGTGGAACTTTCACAGGTACGGCTCTAAGCGGCTGGGGCAACCTGGCGCGTACGGTGGGTGCAGGCGGCGAAACAATCGATGGTTTTAGTTTCCCTGCAGGAACTGTTGTGTTACAGGGCGCCAATATCAGTTCAGAGATCACTGTTAGTTCGGGCTGGCTGGTATTACGCGGTTGTAAAGGCAGTATGTTAATGAATCATCCAACCGGTAATGGCGGCGGCGGGGCTGCACTTTTTTGTGAACTCACTGCTTTCAATACAGGAGGGCGCAGATGGGGCATGCAACCCGCAGCGGGCATTGTTTACCGTTGCTATTTCCCGCACAGTGGCCTTGAAAATGTTTACTCAGATAATATTACCGTTACTGAAAGTTGGATCACACCTGATCCCGCTGCTGCAGGTTCAGGCGATCACATCGATGCTATACAAACCTGGGGCGGACAGTATTACCTGAATTTCTCACGCAATCATATTGAGTTTAATGGACCCTATACGCAGGAAGGTGGCTTTTCGGGAATGGTGGCAATGTATTCAGATGGCGATCAGGAAGGTTTCTCTGGCTACGATCATGTTATGGTAAAAGATAATTATTTAATTCTACATGGCTGGGGCGTTGGTTTGCACGCACCATTGAGTGTACCCGTTACCAATATGGAGGTAACCGGTAACTTATGGAAGTGGAGTGCTGATGCGGAGGATAAAGATTATACCAATGCGGTATACCATAACACCAGTCAAACTATTCCGGATTATAAAGCAACCGGAATGCTTTGGAAAAATAATAAGTGGGTTGACGGACCATATAAAGACTATTTTCTTTTACCCGATAACAGAACATCCGCTTCTGATTATTAGTCCGTATGTTTGATAAGTTAGTAATAATGCGTGCCACGGCTCCGGGCCGTGGCACCTCTTTTTTATTTTATCGACCCATTTTCGTTTCAGGAATTACCCCATAAGCGGGTTGAAGGCCGCCCAGGCTTATAGTGATGCGGTCGAGCAGTACACCAGGATCAACCACATATATTTTGAGTGTTTGCATACCCGGTTTAATAAACGGCAGCACAGCGGTTTTAACAGCCTGGTTGTTTAATACATTTTGTTTCCACTCCTCACTTCTACCTACAGTTTTAAAATCCAGTAACTGAACCGGGCCATCATTTAACTGAACGGCATAACGCATGCTGAAATTGGTATTCAGTGGATGAGTGGGCAAAGAATATAGATTGATCACGGGTGAGCCGGCTGTAAACGTATAAAAATTGTATTCTACACTGGCGGCTTTTTCTTTTATAGCCAACGTGTCGGTTATTGGTGTGGGTGAATCTGATTGGGCAAGCATTGCATTGCCGGTATGTCCTAAGCCGGGATACAATATCCATTGTGATGGCAGCTTGTCTTTTTTGCGGGTAAAGCTGGTGGCGTATAATGAAATATAACCATTGTCTTCTATGGCCCCATTATAGGCGTTTAATGAATTTGTATAATTCAGGGCTGTTATTTCAAGAGGTATTTTTTTGCCGGCTGCTTCAAATATAATTTGCCCTGTTATTTTTTCTTTTTGCGGAACTTTTGACCAATCGATATGTACCCATAAGCGTACATCTGTTTTACCTGATTCAGGCAGTAACCTGCCTTCTGTTGCTGATAAATTGATCCAGGGTTCCGAAACAGTGGCTTTCCAGTCAATGGCAATGCTGTCGCTAAGAAAAATATCTACAAAATATTTTTTGCGGGAGTAATTATTGAATACCGGAAGCGAACCATTGGTTTGATCTTTTGTTGCCGAATCTTTTTGAAAATATCCTTCCGGTGCAATATTCCATTTGGCCAACCGGTCAATGGGCGATGTGATGATTAATGCGGTATCAAATACAGGCAGGTTCCTTGGTTTCATCGACATCATGTTTTTCCATTTTCCGCCAGCCAGTGTGTTGTTGTAATAAGCTGTTTCGGCAACAATGGAATCGTATACTTTTTTTGATAAAGCCGCGTAATCCCTGGCGCTTAATCTGTTTTGGCGTGAATAAAGAAATGCCTTGTCGCGGTAAATAAATTTTTTGTTCATTAACGAGGCGCATACAACCGGGTAATAAACCAGTTCGTAAAATGCATCCTGGTGAGTTTTGTCTATCTGACGCTGCAGGGCTTTAACCTGTTTTTCGAGATTGTTGTATTTGTCAATCCTTTGTTGCGCTTCATCGCCGTAATAAAAATGATTGTATGCAGTAAGGGTAGTTTTGGTGGTAGGTTCGGTTTGGCTCCAACCCATGAACTCGGGCCGGCGTTCAAACACAAGCTGGTAATATTCCCACAGCAGGGCGCCTATTGAATCGGCATATGATTTACCAAAAATATCGCCATGCCAGTTTTTGAAATATTCATAGCAATAGCGGCTGTCGGTAAACGGTTTTATATCATAAGCCATATCGAGAAATAATGTTGTATTGTATTCAAGCGGCTTAATATCGCCCACATTCAACACCCATAATTTGTTCGACCGGTTTTCGTATGCCTTCATCATTTCTTCCCTGATAAGGGCAGGGTGGGTTGAGCTTAACCATAAATAATCATGCGGCCGGCCCCAATAAGAAACATGATAATAGATACCTGATCCGCCTGATCGTTTTTTTTCTGTTTCGTTATTCAGCCGTTGAATATATCCGTAATTATCATCGGGCCAAACAAGGGTAACATCGTCCGGAATTTTTAAACCATTGTCGTAAATGTCGAGCACTTCTTTGTAAGCTGTAAATGCCTGGGGAATGCTGTTAACTTTTGGGTTAATATATTTTGACAGTAATTTTCTTTGGTCATCGATGATGCGTGTTACCAATGGCACGGCTTCCTTTGCATTTTTCACGCCTTCAATGCCGCTGTCGTGTACACCCCGCATACCCAGGGTATAAATAACATCATTAATGCGGCTTTCTTTTATCCGGTCTTCCCAGTATTTGTAAACGGTTTCCCGGTTGGTGATATAATTGAAATCACCCATGGTTTTGCTGTTCCATTCGCCTACGTTGTTACGCAACATGGGTTCGGCATGTGAGGAACCTACAATAATGGAAAAGGCGGCGGCAACATTTTTGTTTTGTTCATAGGAGTAAAATGCTTTCGTGCAGGGATGCATGGCCGGCCAAATGAGGTTGGCTTTAAGGCGAAGCAATAGTTCAAAAATGCGGGCATATGTTTTGGGGCCAATATCACCTGTTTCGGGTTCAACTATTTTGGCAGCCCAGGGCTGAAGTCCCCAGTCTTCATCATTCAAAAAAATACCTCTGTACTTAACAGAAGGGGGCTCTGCAATAAATTCGTTGCCATCAACAATCAGTTCCTGCTTTTTAATTACCGGCACATCTGCCCACCAATACCAGGGCGAAATACCAATTTTTTCAGAAACAGAAAAAACGCCATAGGCGGTGCCCCGTGCATCGCTACCGATGATAAGCAGTGCATTGCTGATGTTTTTCACCGGGTTGCTGATCGCCTTTATCATATAGCATTCCCATTGGCCGGCCAGCGTTTTATGTTTTGCATATTTATTAGTGCATACTGAGGCAATCAAAGCCGATTTATAATTTCCGATGATAATGGCATTGCCTGATGCAAGAGAAAGATCAGTATATATTTTAGGTAGAAAACCAGTGACCTGTTCAATATCTTTTGCCAGCAAATGAGCTGTAACAGAGTCGGTAGGGGAGCCGGCAGCATCATAAATAATACAGGCTTTTTGGGCGCTGCTTACGATGGTGAAATCCTGCGCACGGGTTTGGGTGGCAGCAATAAAAATTACGAAACATAAAACCAGGAACCTGTAATTGTATTTTTTCATATAGCTAAAAGGCACAGATTGTACTGCCAGGGAATAAAAGTACGTGTTATTGATGTATTGTGTGTTTGCAGACCAGGCAAGATGTAAGGATCCGGTTCGGCGGTGGGCGTAGCACCCTTCGCTGAACCGGTTTTTAGTTGCGGAACCTTTTATCCCGTGAATTTCATCAACTCACATTCGGAGCGCTCATGTTGATCATGTGTAGCGACGCGGATTGTATTTGTTTAGTTTAGCATGCGTTCTTTTGGATCAATGATACCCAGGCTCTTTACAATTTTGAATTTACCGTTGTTTGCCTGGGCAATGTACATGTTCATTCGAACGTGATGCTGACCGGGCACCATTTCAGCTGCACCACCTGGCCCTTCAGCAATCTTTGCGTGGTCGAGTGCCTTAATCACATCTTCCTGCTTTATCGAGCCGGCTTCTTTAACAGCAGCCTCCCAGAGCCTCAACCCGCGGTACATACCTGAACATGCACTGCCGGCAGTGAATTTGGCGCTGCCCGGATAGAGGTTATTGTACTCGTCGATCAGCTTTTTACTGAATGGATCGTTGATGTTCTGATAGTAGTCGAGGCAACTGTACAAACCCTCCACGTGAGCGGCTGGCACTAAATTGAAAAAGTTTTCGTCGAAATAGGTGCATACTATGTGTCCACCTTTTTGCGAGAAACCAGCGTGGTAAAGCTGTTCGAGGAACGGCGTGAGTCCGGGAGGAACAATTGTATTAAATACTACCTCTGCACCACTCGACATGATCTTTTTAATAGTCTTGTTATAGTCAGCGTGATCGAGGGCAAAATATTCTTCTCCGACTATCTCGCCACCGTGGGCCGTGACCACTTCACGCACTTTTCTGTTCATCGTGTGTGGCCAGATATAGTCAGCCGACGGCAGGTAGAATTTCTTCGCCCCTGTTTCCTGCATCAGCCAGGGAATGAGCGGATCAACCTGTTGCGCTGGTACAGGACCTGTACAGAAGATGAGCGGATCGGATTCTTCTCCTTCATATTGCTCCGGATAAATGTACAATTTCTTGCCCTTCACTACAGCAGGACCCTTGATAGCCTGCCTGGTTGAGCTATAAATGCCACCAAAGATCACATCGACATGATCCTGCTGGACGAGCTTGGTAGCTTTGGCTTCTGCTATACTATCTGTAGTTGCACTGTCTTCAAGGTAAAGATCTACATGTCGCCCCAACAAGCCACCCTTTGCATTGATGTCATTAATCACCATCTTAGCTACGTTTGCATCGGCAGTACCCATGAATGAGAGTGCACCCGTTTGATCGGTGATGACACCCACCCTGATGGTTCGACCATCTGAAGCTGTTGACTCTTTCATTGTATCCTCCTTTTTTTTAAATGGATTACCTGTGTGAATAGGCTCAGGCTTGAGGGTCCCTTGAAGCAGTTCCCTGTTTTTCGTTGGGGTAATGACTAAGTTCAATTTCTATCGTCCTTCGCCCTGGCTGTACCTGCCAAATAGGATTGCTGAAAGACTGCTGCCCGGAGATTTTAATTGAAGATTTCCATAAGTGCAGAAAGCTTTTATAAACGAAGCTCGTAGAATAAATATACCGAAACGGAATAGCAACGCCAAAAAATCTTACAAATGTTCAAAGGACGTCCTGATATGGAACGCTGCAATCGAAGCAGGTGGAATTGTTGTGGGTGAAGCGTTTTGGCGATTCACATCTGAAATGTGGGAATGATATAACTCTTTTCAATAATTGTGTAACGTATTCCTGAATTTAATATCCGACCTTTATGCAGAAAAATTTTATCACATTTATACTTGTTGAATATTCTGCAAATGGCAATGTGCAGGCAGGCATAAAGAGAAAGGGAATGCCAAAAAAATAATCAATGAACACTATTACAAAAGATAATCTTACGGGAATAAACCATGGGGAATTATATTCCAACATCCCATTAAAATATTTAACAGCTTCGTCTATTATTGGAGATAAAGTTCATAACCCTCAGGATGAACACCTTGGCGAAATCAAAGATATCATGATTGATATTACCACCGGTAAAATTGAATATTATGTAATAGAATTCGGAGGTTTCCTTGGTATTGGCATAAAATATTTTGCGATTCCATTTGATCTTCTTCAGGTTGATCCTGCCAAAAAAATATTCATATTTAATCAAAAAAAAGAAGTCCTTAAAAAAGCCCCCGGGTTTGATATGGATCATTGGCCAGACACAAATATCCATTTAGAGCAGGTGTACGGTTATTGGAATTTTATGGAATAGAATATGAGCCCTTTGTAACTGACGTTCCTATACTTACTTCGTCCACTCAATTATTTTATACTCCTGAACAATTGTATCAGCGTTAAATTTCAGGCTTAAGGTTTTTACGTGCTTAATAGTTTTGTCTTTTGCAAATTCCATTTCAATTCCATACAGTATTTCAGAAATAGTGTCAATTTTCAATGGCGTTGCAACTGGCTGCCCAAGTAGATTAATTATTTGTGAATATGATTTTCCCTTAAGCTTATAATTGTTCAAAAGATCATCAAGCATGTATTTACGATTAGGAAAGTTGATTAAATCTGCACGCTCTGCCCATCCTTTTTTGTCAAACTTATGACCCGGGTTACAGGATGAAAGAAAAATAATGAGAATTGCGCAATGTATAAATTTCATTTTGATGTTTTATAAATGGGCGTCATTGAACTAACGACTTTTTCAATTTGTTTTTTCACCGGGTTATAAAAATTATAATAATGTAGTATTATGTTATTGCCTGTTTTACTTAGAAGTTTAATCTCAGTACTATCAATTGGATTTATGGTTAAAAAAGAAAACACGCTATCGTTTTCGTTTTTTAAAAGAAGATTATAATCACGATGGTTCAATTGGTGGATCTCAAAAAATCTTCCTTCAAATTTGATTGTATTTTTCTCTGCCTTTGCCATACTTTGTAGAACATCTTCTTTGGTTTCAATATGGCTCGATCTGTTTCCTTTGCAGGAAAGACAAATAATAAAAATTGTAAGTGATAGTATTTTTGTTACTGATATTATATTTGAAAGAATAATGCGCTTCATTTGACTCAGGTTGACCGGGTAAAATACAGGATTTTTTTCATACAGGAAAGTGGGGGAATGTGGCCTTTTGGGGCTGTGCAGTGCAAGTTCAGGAGTCTGCGCATTTTGTGAGATCCACTGCTCGTTTTTTTGACTGTGCTGTGTAAATTCCGGTGCTTGCAACGCAAGTTCAGGCCATCGCTTCACAATTTCAGAGGATGGCAATGCAAGTCGGGGCCTTTGCAGGTTGGGTTTATGTGGCCGCAATTTGAGTTTAAGCGAGTGCCGGTTGTGTTTTGTGGTCGCATGCTGAGTTGGGGCGATTGCAGAGCGTGTTTAGGTGATCGTAATCCGGGTTTGAGCGATTGCAGGTTGGGTTTAGGTGTCAGCAATCTGAAGGTAAGTGTCTGCAGGTTGAGATTAGTTGTTCGCAATCTGAATGTAAGCGACTGCAAAGCGGGTTGAAGCGTTTGCAAACTGTGTTGTAGCGAAGGCCGGTTGAGTATAAGTGTTTGCAAGCCTGGTAATGCCCTTTGCATGCCCGGAGTGAGCGTTTGTACAGCTGGTTTTAGGTGATGGCAAGCCTGATTGCAGCCTAAACTCGCGTGGTTGTACCTATAACTCGCATTGCGGGAACTGTAATTTGCATTGCGCACACAACAATTTGCCTTGCAGGGGATACAACACGCACGGAGTTGATCTGTACTCGCCAGGAGTTATGAAAACTCCGGTTGGCTAAGAGTATAAAACGTATTGCAATGTGAAAAAAACAGAAAGCAAAGAGCAACATCCGATTGGCTCAATCACATAATCTGCTATCCGGCATTTTAAAAAAAATTAAGGCCGGCACCTGTTTTTAAAGATAGTTAAAAATTGATAAAGAATAAGCTTTCCAAAAAAGCAGATGTTCTTTTTAGTTAGTTTTGGGGAGCACGAAGTAACAATGCTTAAAATAAAAAAGGCGGACTATTGCGTTGCCTCTTTTTGCCATAAAGCGCTCACCATCGGGTGGAATGGTTTGATCTTCGGTAGCTAGGATATACCGGCTGTCGCAAATACAGAAGCCTTTTTAAAAGGGCGCAAACACTCCGATCTCCCGCCGTGGCGGGACTAAAGGCAAACACATATCTCTTTCTTCTCATTCTATTCTTGTACCCTCTATGGCAAAAAAAACGCGCCCCGCGAAGCGGGACTTAAAAAATTTCTCAGATGCGCTTCAGCCAATCGGAAATATAATCCGCATCATGCCCGACATATGCGTTGATTTTGGTATTATTGGGGGGTTGTTAATTGTGTTGCTGCCTAAGCAAAAATAGTTTTGCAGGTTGCTGCATTCATAGCCGTACTATTCTAAAACCAGTACATTTTATAGGGATGAAAACAGAAGGGATTATAGCAGGTACAACTTTTTACAGTGACCGGGCGAAGTACTTACATATGATTTTTGACGATTGTCTTTTGACTTCATTTTCAACGGGTAATTTCGTCGAATTACCAATTTCCCCCTGTTTTTTAATGAATATGCCCCCCATTTTGTATGGGTGTAATAGTAAATTGCGAAGATTAGATAACAGGTATAAATTATTTTTAAAGATTGGGGACATATGAAATGTAAATTTTTTGCGCTTGCCTTGTTGTTCAGCTCACTGATCAATGCCCAAACCGGTAAACATACTTTCGCTTTAGGAGATTCAGCTTTTTTGTTAGATGGAAAACCTTTTCAGATCATTTCGGGTGAAATGCATTATCCCAGGGTGCCGAAAGAAGCCTGGCGCCAGAGAATGAAAATGGCAAAGGCCATGGGGTTGAATACCATTGGAACCTATGTGTTCTGGAACCTTCACGAACCGGAAAAAGGAAAATTTGATTTTTCAGGAAATAAAGACATTGCCGCTTTTGTAAAAATTGCCCAGGAAGAAGGCTTGTGGGTGATACTAAGACCTTCGCCCTATGTTTGTGCCGAATGGGAATTTGGCGGGTATCCATACTGGCTGCAACGCGAAAAAGGATTGATCGTTCGCAGCAAAGAGCCGCAATACCTGGCCGAGTATAAAAAATACATCGATGCAGTTGGGAAACAACTGGCTCCTTATCAGATCAATCATGGCGGCAACATTCTGATGGTGCAAATTGAAAATGAATATGGTTCTTACGGAAGTGACAAAGAATACCTTGATATTAACCGCAAAATGTTTATCAATGCAGGGTTCGATGGCTTATTGTATACCTGCGATCCGGCAGCTGATCTGGTAGCCGGACATTTGCCCGGCATATTTCCGGCTGTGAATGGTTTGGATAGACCAACAAAAGTTAAACAACTGATCCGTGAAAATCACAATGGCAAAGGGCCGTTCTTTATTGCTGAATGGTATCCGGCCTGGTTCGACTGGTGGGGAGAGCCTCATCATACCGTACCTGCTGAAAAATATACTCCCGCGCTTGATTCGGTGCTGGCTACAGGCATATCAATCAATATGTATATGTTTCATGGCGGTTCAACCAGAGATTTCATGAACGGCGCCAATTGTAAAGACAGCACACCTTATGAACCGCAGATCAGCAGTTATGACTATGATGCACCGCTCGATGAAGCAGGTAATGCCACGCACAAGTTTATGGAGTTCAGAAAAGTGATTGAAAAGTATTTGCCTGCGGGAACTGTTTTGCCGGCTGTTCCGGAACCCAAACCGGTTATATCGATACCTGCCATTACATTAGCATCTACAAAATATGTAACCCTTCCAAATCCGGTTAAAGCACAAACACCGCTTACGTTCGAAACCCTGAATCAGGCCTATGGTTTTGTATTGTATAGAACACATTTAAAAAATGCAGCTTCCGGTACGCTTACTATTCGCGACCTGAGAGATTTTGGTATTATATATGTGAATGGTCAGCAGGCAGGCATGTTGGATAGGCGATTGTTCCAGGACAGCATTGCATTGACTGTTCCAAAAGGAGATGTTACACTGGATATTCTTGTTGAAAACCTGGGACGTGTAAACTTTGGAAAATACATGCTGCAGAATACCAAGGGTATTACGCAGGCTGTATTGCTGGGCGGCGCAGCATTAAAGGGCTGGGAAATGTATTCACTGCCGTTTGATAATTTAAACAAACTTATTTTATCTGATAAAAAGATAGCCGGCGCACCGGTACTTAAACAGGCCAGCTTTAACCTGCAAAAGTTAGGAGATACTTACCTCGACATGAGCGACTGGGGCAAGGGCGTTGTGTGGATCAATGGGCATAATTTAGGCCGCTACTGGAATGTTGGTCCTCAGCAAACCCTATATGTACCTGTTGAATGGTTAAAAGCAGGAAAAAATGATATCGTGGTACTTGAACTGCTCAAACCTGAGCAAAAAGTTATTAAAGCAATTGATAAAGCGATCTTAAATTCTATACCCGCAAAGGCTGGTTTTTAAGTTCTATGTTCTTTTTCCTGTATCTTGTACCTTGTGTTTCGTGCCTTGAACCTTGATCCTGAGCCTTGTTTTTTGTTTCTTTACATAAAGCAGGCCATTGCTAACCTTGATGAACAAAAATTATGGCTTTGCTAATTGGTTTTGATTCTTTTTAGTAATCCCGCCAAAAGGCGGGATTTTTTGATTTTTACGTCATCAGCAGGGGATGATGAACTTGCTTTTCGCGAACTGTTTGAACGGTATTCAGATAATATATATATGGTGTTGCGCTGGCTTACACCAAATCGGCTGCTATTGCAGAAGAAATAGTGCAGGATGTATTTGTAAAAATTTGGTTGAACCGTTATAAGATACAGGGGGGAAAGCTGCTGAAGTAATGAAGTAGCAACTCCTGTTTATTTTCTCATGTAACCGTTCTTAAAAGGGAAGCCCCGCCGAAGGCGGGGCTCTTCACTTTATACAAATGCTTCAATCGAAAACACATCCAGCTTTGATTGCATAAAATTGCGGGTTCTTTTAAATACACCGGTGCCGTTGCTGGAACCGCCTGTATTGGTGTTTCCTTCTATGGTTTCGAAGCAATCGCCGTTTACACCTGAAATAATTCCGGTGTGTACCCAATCGTTAGGTGTTTTTTGTACAAGGAATATATCGCCCGGTTTTACGCGAGCCGGGTTATTGCGAACATCGCTATTGGCAATAAATTGTCCTTTTTGTTTGGCATGATGCGCCACTACATCGCAACTATACGTGAGCGGCATAATGGTTGTAAAGTCTTTTCCCAGAACGGCTGTTGCCTGATCGAAGATCGTTTGCACAAAACCCATACACCACAGCCAGTCGTTCCCTTCATTGCCCTGGCAATAACTTCTTACCCAGGGTCCCAGGTTTTGCGAACCGTTTATCTGTAATTCTATTGGGTGCTTGTCGCAATGAGTATTGGCAACTTTTAGTATAGTATCTCTTAATCCGCTGCCGTTGATGGTTGTTTTATAAGCGCCGATCATAGGGGCGCATAAAGCGTCGAACACATGCTGGTCAACAATACCTGTTTTAGGTTTTCCATTGGCCTGTTGAAAATTCATGACCGCCAGTTCCGTGGCCGACCCATAATCGCTGTCGATCGAAGTGGCTATATTGGCGCCGGTATCCTGAATGGCGTGAATGTTAAGCCATTCCTGTATCTTTTTTACATCAGTTCCCGTACTTCCTTTCTTACAGGTTGTTGAAAGGCTGATCTCATTTTCGAATTGCGTTTTTTTCATTGGTGTTAATTTAACTATTAGATCTATCCTTACCGGAAACTAATCAAAGCCATTGCAGGCAGAAGATGTTCAAAGGGTTGGGGTAAACGAAGATTTCGCTACCAATGGCGGTCAAGTTAAATGATTTACATTTTCCAAAAAACCGTGATAATACGGGTTCTTTTTACGGTTGTTATCCCTACCTTATTAAGTTACCTGAACAATACAGGGTTATATAGTAAGCATTATTTCATTTTATTAAAACTTATATGCGTAGATTGACGCATTCGCCCCCATATAATGACGCATTTACAGCCCCTCGTATTTATTATTTTAACATAAGTTTGCCTGAGAAAAGCTTAACATCACATGCAACGTATCATATTAGTATTCATTTTAACGATAATATGCCGGCATATGAATGCACAACAACAAGCGGGGCATTATGCACCCATAAACGGATTAAATCTGTATTACGAAATACATGGCAGCGGCCGGCCGCTGGTATTGTTACATGGGGGCGGTTCAACCATTGAATCAACCTACGGTCGCATATTGCCGCAGCTGGCCAAAACGCACCAGGTAATTGCCATTGAGCTGCAGGCGCATGGGCATACAAAAGATATTGATCGCCCGCTTAGTTTTGAACAGGATGCCGATGATGTGGCCGCCCTGTTGAAGCTGCTTAAAATACAAAAGGCAGATATTATGGGGTTCAGCAATGGCGGCACTACTTCGCTGCAGATCGCTATACGCCATCCTCAGCTGGTGAACAAACTGGTGCTGGCTTCGGCTCTGTATAAACGAAGTGGTATGCAACCCGGTTTTTTCGACGGGTTCAACAATGCAACTATAGAAACGATGCCAAAGCCTTTAAAAGATGCTTTTCTCAAAGCGAACCCCGATCCCAAAGCATTACAGGTTATGTTTGAACGTGATGTGGCCCGCATGAAGGCGTTTAAAGATATCAGCGACACAGTTATAAAAAGTATCGTGGCCCCGGCGTTGGTCATTAATGGCGATGCAGATGTGGTTCGCCCCGAACATGCACTCGAATTATCGCACACTTTGCAGCATGCCCAGCTGGCCATATTGCCCTGCGGACATGGTGATTATATAGGTGAAGTATGCTCTCCTGATAAGAATACCAGAATACCCGAACTGGTAACGGTTATGATTGAGGAGTTTTTGAAAAAGTAATTGTGTTTTTGGTTTGAGGTTTGTAGTTTGTGGTTGCTGCCGCGCTTTGGAAAGTCATTATTACATATCCGCACCTTAAAATTGTAATAGGATCAAAATTGCAAAGTATAATTCACCGAAAGAACCACAAACCACAAACTATAAACCACAAACTATAAACTGCTTCTCCCTGACAAGTTTGTCGGAATAAAAGTTCAATGTTCGATTATATTCCAATATATAACATACCGCTCGCGGTGAATATCATACAGAGGTTTCAGTACAATGCCTTCTCTTACTGTTTTAAATGTTAACGGCGCTCCCGCCACCGGTTGCATAAAATCAGTAATGTGGGCGGCATTGGCCTGTAACGACTGAATTAAAGAAGCAGGTACATTATAATTATACGTGTAATAATCGTTATATAACTGCGGGTTCGAGTAAGGCTCCGGATGTACAAATCCTGCTGTTCCCATTACGCCTGCCAGTATAATGGGGCCATATGCCAATGCCACTTTATTGGGGTTGTCGTTGGTAGCTATAGTGTGCAATGTCATGGGGAAATTGATTGCTACCTTGTCGCCGTTTTTCCAGGTACGGGTAAGCACTATATAACTGCCCGGTGACTGTTTTACTGCTGTTTTTTTGCCATTTATCGTAAGGGTAACACCTGCTGTTGCCCATGAAGGATAGCGTATGTGCAGCCCTGTATTGACGGGTTTGAGCGTTTCGATAGTTAGTAATATTGAACCATTTTCAGGGAAGCGGGTGTTTTGCCGAAGTTTTATTCCTTTCTCTTTCCAGGTAAGTTCCGACGGAATAAAAAGATTTACAAATAGATCATTGTCATTGTGATAATAGATGGCCTCACCGTATTTGGCCTGGTTTTCGAAACCGGTTCCTACACAGCACCAGTACGAACTGTCGGGTGTGCTGTATATTTTATGCGCACCGGGCAGCATCGGTAAAAAATAGGCGATCATACCGGTTGCCGGGTCCTGCTGGCCGAGAATGTGATTGTATAAAGCCCTTTCATAATAATCGGCATATTGTACATCGCCGGTATGACAAAACAGGTGCCGTGTAAGCTTCAGCATATTGTATACATTGCACGATTCGCCGGTATAACCGGTTAAATGTTTTGACAGCTCATCAGGTGCAAAGAATTTTTCTTTATCGCTGTTGCTTCCTGTACAAAACGAATGGTGGTTAACTACTGTTGACCAAAAAAAGGATGCAACAGAATCTCCATCGCCCGTGCCTTCAATTTCATAATCGCGTGTTAATCCCAGCAGCTTGGGTATATAGGTATTGGCATGTTTATTTGCCAGAATATCTTTCTTTTCCTTTAACGGATCAAGCATTTCGTTATGATAAAAGAAGGTGGCCAGCCATTTGTAGCTTTCATTGCCGGTAATGGCATACAGGTTATAGAACGATTCGTTGATGCCGCCAAATTCATTGCGCAACATCACAATGCGTTGTTCATTTGTTACCGGCTGTAATTTCTGATACGCCCACGATGCTAAATTTGAAGCCACCTGTAACGCCTGCTCATTGTTGCAATACAGGTATTGATCAATAAGGCCCGATAATATTTTATGCAGGGTATACCAGGGCGCCCAAACGCGCTGACCGGCAATATTTCGGTTGATCAGTTCCTGCGGAAAAGCGCTCAGGTAACCGTTTTGATTAAGCGCCTTTTGTACGGCTGCCAGTCCGCTTACAAGGCTGTCGGCTTTTATTTTATATATTGTATCGCCTGTAGATACGTACATCAATGCCAGCCCCGACAAAATATGACCGGTTGAATGCCCTCGCAGTTCGCAATCGAGTGATTCCCACCCGGCGAGTTTCTTCATGGTAAAATAGCCGCCTTCGTTGCCACTGTATATTCCGGCGCTGGTGCGAAAACTATGCAGCAGTCTGTTTACATCTATAGATAACAACCAGGCCTGCTCCCGTTGCATATTCTCTTTGAAACGGCTATCGAGCAGCCGAACATTTTGTAAATCGAAACTGTAAACAGCCGGCACTAATTTATCGGCTATGGCAAATTTTCCTGCATGCTGCCCGGGGTAATGTGATTGTGCCTGCAAAGGTTGAAACCACATGACAAGGCAAATCGTTGAAATATAAAATAAGCTTCTTTGTTGCATATTATTAAAGGCAATGCACCTGGTGTAAGGCCTTACCGGTGCAAATTAAACATCAAATTAAGTTACTATTATTCAAAACGCTTTGTATGATGATAATTATTTAGGCAAACGTTGGCATCAGGCGCAGGTTGCAAGGTACAAGTTCCAGTTTACAAGGTTCAGAGAACAAAGGTCAATGTGTAAGGCTATTGAATGAAAGTAAACAATTTCGAAGTTGAAGTCCCTGTAACCTGAAACCTGCAACCTGTAACAGATTTCTTCTTCGGCTTTTCGGTCTGGCGCCTTTGCGGGAAAATTCAATGCTCGACCTTGTTCCCGGTATACCATACACCAGTCGCGGTGAATATCCCCTTTCAGTCCCGGCTTCGGCCGTAACCCTTTACCGGCAACATATTTGTGAAAACTACACTTTATTTTTTTATATAGCGCCCGCTTCTTATTTTCATGCCACAAAGAGAGGGTTCTTATCCCGGATTTCTTTAAAACAATATTTCTAACGATGAGCCGCTATTTTAAACGATTGCTGACCTGTGTTCTGTTGATGATATTGCTGCTGCAGGTATCCGAAGCTGTTGCCCAACAGGCATCTTCTCAAACGACTGATTTTTTACAAGAGCCCACCTGGACGGCCGATAATGGCAATGGCACATTTACCAATCCGCTTTTTTTTGATGAATTTTCTGATCCCGATATGATCAGGGTAGGGGATGATTATTATCTTACCGGCACCACTATGCATGCCATGCCCGGTTTACCAATATTGCATTCACGCGATCTCGTGAACTGGGAATTTTTAACTTATGCCATAAACCGGCTCGACCTGGGACCTGAGTTTCGTTTGGAAAACGGCGGTAATATTTACGGTCAGGGCATATGGGCGCCCTGCTTCAGATTCCATAATGGGAAATTTTATATTTTCAGTAATGTTAACAAGCGCAATACGCAACTATTCACGGCTACCGATCCCAAAGGCCCATGGGTGCATACCGAACTGAAAAAAAGTTTTCATGATTTGTCGGTATTGTTTGATGATGATGGAAAGGTATACGTAGTATGGGGATATGATGAAGTGCGGCTGGCAGAGTTGAACGATTCATTGACCGATATTAAACCCGGCAGTGAACAGGTGATCGTTCAGCGTGGAAACGGAGCGGGCGAAGGATCGCATTTTTATAAGATCAACGGAAAGTATTATATCACCAATACCAATTACGATCCGGTTTGTTACCAGGTTTGTTTGCGGGCCGATAACCCGCGCGGGCCTTATGATATTCGCGTAATGAGTGCAAAAGAAAGTTTTGGCATTGGTACCGGCTGGCGGCTGGCCGGTCAGCAAGGTGGTACTACGATTAAATTAATACCGCCGGTTGAAGATTTACTCGGGGCTATTCCTATGCACCAGGGCGGCATTGTACAAATTCAATCGGGCGAATGGTGGGGATGGTCGATGATGGACCACAATTCAATCGGAAGGCTTACCTGTTTGTCGCCGGTTACCTGGCAGGATGGATGGCCTTACTTTGGTTTGCCGGGCAATCTTACCCGCAGTCCGCAAACATGGGTGAAACCGGCTACCGGGTTTAATTCGGCGCCGCATGCGCCATATCGCCGCAGCGATGATTTTTCGTCGGTTGCATTACAGCCTGTATGGCAATGGAACCATGTGCCCGTTGATAACAAATGGTCGTTGAAGGAAAGAAAGGGATACCTGCGTTTGCATGCCTTACCTGCAACGGATTTCTGGATGGCGAAAAATACACTCACGCAACGGGCTGTTGGGCCTGAGTCGATCGTAGCGGTGGAAGCCGATGTGTCGAAACTGAAGAACGGCGATGTGGCAGGACTTGCCCTGTTGAATTTTCCCTATGCTTTTATTGGTGTTGCCCGCACAGCCGGCGGGTACGAGCTCAGACAATTCGATCAGCAAACTGGCAATACAACTACAGCAATATTATCTGGTTCGCGTGTATGGTTACGCGCTTACTGTAATTTTGAAACCGAAAAGGCTTTATTCAGTTACAGCGAAGATGGGATCAATTATAAAGCACTGGGGGATGAGTTCATCATGGTATTCCAGTTAAAAACATTTCAGGGCGTGCGATATGGCGTTTTTAATTACAATACAGGAAACACCGAAGGCGGCTATGCCGATTTCAATTCTTTTGTGGTTGATGAACCACGGCCGCGTGGTTTAACAAAGCCGATCCCGTACGGAAAATTAATTACGCTAACCAGTTTGGCCGATAACGCCGTGCTGGTTAACTGGAAAGGATTTGTGCGGCCAGTTGATGCAAAGGGTAAACTGGCGAAGGGTAATAATGCAAAGTTCAGGGTAGTTGACAAAGGCAATGGCCGCATAGCGCTGCAATCTGTGGTTGATAGCGGCTGGGTAACGGTGAAGGGCATAGGCGCTATGGCCGAAGTGCGCATTGAGAAAGAAGAAAAGGGCGATGCCTCGCAGTTTCAGTGGCAGGATATGTTGCGTGGCGACCTGATGCTGCAGTCGCTGTATACGCACCGGTACCTGTTTGCCGATCCGCAGGCGCGAAGCCTTTGCTCGGCCGATGCACCCGGTACGTGTCCCGATCGTAAAGATGGTGCCTGCTTTATTTGGACGGTGGCAGACTAAGCAGGTTTCAGGTTACAGGTTTCAGGTCTCAGGTTACAAGGCGTTCCCTGCAACATGGAACCTGCAACCTGCAACAGATTCTTTGCCGTTTGCCGATTCACGTTTGCCGGTTCACGTTCCTCACTCAGGAACAACCGCACCCTTTTGCACCCACTCGCGAAAATTATTGGCAAAAGTAGCATGGTCGAGCGGTGGTTTGGTTCTTCCATCACCCGGATTCCAGCCCCATAAAACAAGTTTATCTTCCGAAACGTGTTTGATCAGATCATTTAATGTTTTATGTCCGTTTTGATTGGGATCTTTCAGCTGCATGGCCAGTTGCCGGGGTGTTTTGCCCTGGAACACCATTTTCATATCGGCCGGCGGTAAATGCCAGTTGGGATTTCCGGGAGGCATATTTAAACCCGCTGTATTTTGTGCCTGATGACAGTTGGAACATTTCAGCGCATACAATCCTTTTCCATCAGGGCCGCGTTTTACGCCCTGCGTATGCGGGTGACTGTATTCTCCCTGCAAGGGAATATCACCCGACGGATGACAGTTCATACATCGGGGCGACATCAATACTTTATACACCTGCAGAAATGCCTGCTGCGAAGCAAGACTGTCTTTTTTTGAATAGCTAACGGCGTTGTTTTTATGATCGCTGGTGAACGACAGAATGGCCGCACTCAATGCCAGTACAAAACCTGCTGTAAACAAGGAGAGCCGTTTTAATTTATATAAGCGATTATACAATTTCATAATAATCGGTTTGCCGGTTAAATTAATGTGCAAATGTGAAAACATGAAAATGCGGTAGTTTTCATTTTCAAATTTTCAAATTTGCTAATTTTCAAATTAAATCTGCTGGTCGCACGGGCAACCGCCTGATACGTTTACCTGTAGCCGCAAAAATGGCGTTGATTACAGCCGGAGCAAGGGGTGGAACACCCGGTTCGCCCGCGCCCCCCATCTTTTCGGTACTGTCAACAATATGTACTTCAATAACCGGCGTTTCATTCATGCGCAGCATTTTATAATCGTGAAAATTTCTTTGCTGAACACGTCCTTTTTCTAAAGTTATTTCTCCATACAATACAGCGGTGAGGCCGAAGATGATGCCGCTTTCCATTTGGGCCCGAACGCCTTCGGGATTAACAGCCAAACCGCAATCGATGGCGCAGGTAACCTTATGCACGCGAAGCTTGCCTTGTTCAATTGAAATTTCTGCTACCTGTGCAACATAGCTTCCGAATGATTCATGCACAGCTACGCCACGGAATTGCCCGGCAGGCAAAGGATTGTTCCAGCCTGATTTTTCTACGACCAGCTCAAGTGCTGCCAGATGCCGTTTACTTTTCAATAAGCTGCGACGGTAAGCTACGGGATCTTTACCGGCGGCAACAGCGAGTTCATCGATCAGCGTTTCCATTACAAAAGCGGTATGTGTATGGCCTACCGACCGCCACCATAAAACGGGTACCTGCAGTTTGGGTGAATGTAATTCAACGTTATGGTTTGCGATGGATTCAAAGTAGGGTGAGTCGCTTACGCCTTCGACCGATGTGCTGTCAACGCCTTCTTTTATAAGTCCTGAAAACGGAGTACCCTCTACAATTGATTGTCCTACGATGCGGTGTTGCCAGGCAGCGGGCAATCCATCGGTCCCGATGCCAATATTTACCGAATGCAAAAATGCCGGACGATAATAACCACCGCGAATATCATCTTCACGGCTCCATACCAGTTTAATGAATTTGCCGCTGGCCTTTGCCACCTGCACCGCTTCGGCTACAAAATCTGATGTAGGTGTTGCTCTTCTTCCAAAGCCACCCCCCAAAAACAAAATGTTTACAGTGACCTGTTCAGGCGATAAGCCTAATATTTTGGCAGCTGTTCCCTGATCAAATCCCGGCATTTGCGTGCCCGTCCATATTTCGCATTTGTTGTCACTGATCTTAACAGTGCAGTTAAGGGGTTCCATGGGGGCATGCGCCAGGTAGGGGAATGTATATTCTGCATTTATTTTTTTAGGTGCTTTTGCCAATGCGTCGGCGGTGTCTCCTGCCTTTGCCGCGGTGGTTCCTTTGGTGGCCGCTAATTTTCGGTATTCTGCAAATTGCGTATTGGTGGTAATGTTTTCACCCGGGCCATAATTCCAGTCGATTTTCAAAGCGTCGCGGCCTTGTTTGGCTGCCCAAAAGTGATCGGCTATAACGGCCACGCCCGTTGGCACCTGTACCACCTCTTTTACTCCTTTAACAGCTTTAGCTGCTGTTGCATCAAATGATTTTACGGTGCCGCCAAAAACAGGTGCATGGGCTACCACAGCGATCAGCATATCGGGAAAATGTACGTCCATCCCAAACTGAGCTTCTCCGTTTGATTTTGCTTTGGTGTCGAGGCGTTTGGTTGCCTTACCTATCAGTTGCCAGTCTTTTTTATCTTTTAGCTTTACCGAACCTGCAGCCGGTGCGGGCAATGTAGCGGCTGCCTGGGCCAGATCGCCGTAACTGGCGCTTTTGTCGCCGGCAATTACAAAACCTTTTTCGGTGCGGCAATCAGCGGCAGGCACATTGAATTTTTTGGCAGCAGCTTCTATAAGCATCATTCTTGCGGTGGCGCCGGCATTACGGTAACGGTCAAACTCACTCCATGTGCTGCTCGATCCGCCGGTTATCTGAATACCAAAGGCCGTATGAAAATAAGGTTTGCCCGGAGGTGCGTTTTCTACAGTTACTTTATTCCAGTCGCAATCGAGTTCTTCGGCCATAAGCATTGGAAGGGTAGTCCATACGCCCTGGCCCATTTCAACGTGCGCAAGAATTATTTTTATGGTATTATCAGGGGCAATATTTAAATAGGCATTGGGAAACAGGTCGGCAGTAGCATGTTTGCCAACAAAGCGTTTGGCACCTGCCGGAACAAAGAACGAAATCAGTAAGCCTCCGCTCACTGTTCCGCTGGTTTTTAAAAATTCACGACGGTTGTATGTTGTTGTACTCATTTTGCACCTCCCTGTTTTTGTAAGCCGGCTGCCCGGTGAATGGCTTTTCTGATGCGCGGATATGTACCGCAACGGCAGATATTACCGCTCATGGCATCGTCGATATCTGCATCTGTTGGATCGGGTTTTTCACGAAGCAACACAGCGGCGGCCATCAATTGTCCGCTCTGGCAATAGCCGCACTGCGGCACATCCTCTTCCTGCCATGCCTGTTGTAAGGGATGACTGAAGTCGCTTGAAAGCCCTTCAATGGTTGTAACAGACTGGTTTTCGGCCCGCCGCACCTGTGTAACACAGGAGCGAACGGCATCACCATTCAGGTGAACCGTGCAGGCGCCGCACTGCGCCATACCGCAGCCGTACTTGGTGCCTGTTAAATGGAGTACATCCCTGAGTACCCAAAGCAGGGGCATGTTGGGATCAACATCCACATTGTAAACCTGGTTATTGACAGTTAATTTGATCATACGCTTATTGATATTTTGCTGATTCAAAAAAGAAGGGCAGGTATTATGTAATTGTATCTTTCAATCGGACAGGTGATCGTTATGCAAATTAGAAAGATGTAAAGGACCGGGAATTGCGAATTTCAAACAATAAACTACATAATTCAAACAATATCCAAACTACTGCTGTACAATTATTTTAATGGGGTGGGAATAGCTTCGGTTACCCATTTTGGTTGATCGGGATAGGCAAAGGTAATATAATGCCCGTGGTTTGAGTCTTTGCCGTCATTTCACTATTTGTTGGTATATCAGTATATTTATTATAGGTTTTGACAATTGATTGATAATATTTTGTGCCCGCTCTAATGCTAAAACCTTATAATTTAAATAAAAATGAAATTTATATCTCTCCAGCCGTTTGTACCCTCGGGGCACGATTATGAGAAATCGAAACAACTGTTTCAGGAACTGGGCTTTTCCATTACCTGGGATGCAGGAGGGTATGTGGGTTTTGAAAAAGACGGGTGTAAATTCATTTTGCAGCATTATGACAATGTTGAGTTCGCCCAAAATTTTATGCTGACTGTTAACGTAAGCAATGTGGATGAGTTCAGGAATTATGTCCTTGAAAAAAAGCTGCCTGAGCAATTTGGCATCAGAGTAAGTGCTGTAACAAATCAACCTTACGGTAAAGAAGTTAATATTATTGATATAGCCGGTGTTTGCTGGCATTTTGTTGAATCATAGATCCATCAACACCGGTCACTAACAGCCTCCATCTTTCATTGCAAAGAAAATTTTCTTCATAAATACCTACTAATTTGGTAGACTAATAATTTACTCTATATTTGCAGCAGGATTGTTAAAGTTGTGTGTTAAGTCTGTTCGGGCTAATACACTGCTGACTATTTTACCAATAACTAAAAATGTTATGGGAGCATCACCAACTACACAAATAAGGTTTTATGGCAGTATTCTTTTGAAAGAATGTTGCTGTTGTTGCCGCTAATTATATTCTCCTTTTAAGCACCATTTATTTTATCCTGATCAACATTGCCTGCACTAAGCACCCCTGAACCCACAGTATAACTAAGAGAGAACAGAGATAAACTATAGCAGAAACATAAAAAAACGGGGCCGGCCAGGTTGGCCGGTCCCGTAAGATGGAATGAAATCAGCGCAGTAACGCCAATCACTTACTGATTTTCATTCTGATTACATTAACGATAAAACATCATTAACATGAATCCGTTTCAAAGGTATAAAAAATACCTTACAGGTAATGTATTGCCGGTTAGCAACCCCGTTCGTATTACCCGGCATTCCTTTCGCCTTGTAGCTATTTTTCTTACAACATTAATGTACATTTCAGCAGGCGCCCAGAACAATAACAACGTGTTACTGGTAGGAAGAGTTATCGACGAAAAAACAAAAGATCCTTTACCGGGCGCTGTAATACATATTAAAGGAACCACGCACAACGTGGTGGCCGATGAAGAAGGCAACTTTACATTTATAACCGGTCAAAAGGTACCGGTTGTTTATGAAGTGAGCCACGTTGGGTACGAAACCCGCGAGGTGCAGGTAAACAGCTACGGGCACATCGATATAAAATTAAAAGGAAACAATGCACAGCTCAGCGATGTGGTTGTGGTAGGATATGGAACACAAAGGCGAAGCGATGTTGCCGGTTCGGTAACCACTGTGCCTAAGAATTTACTCAGTCAACCGGCTGCTTCTTTCGATAACCTGTTGCAGGGAGCGGTACCCGGCGTTGCAGTTACCCAAAGCTCGGGTCAGCCGGGTAGTACGGCAACCATCAGGGTGCGCGGAGGCAACTCAATCAGTTTTGGTAATGAACCATTGTATGTAATCGATGGATTCATTATTTATAACAATAACAATTATACCAATACAGGTGCATCGAACGGGACCAGCGTAAATGCGCTGAGCACTATTAACCCGAGCGATATTGAGTCGATAGAAATATTAAAGGATGCCGCCGCTACTGCTATTTATGGTTCGCATGGCGCCAATGGCGTAGTGCTTATTACTACGCGCAGGGGAAAAAAGGGAGCCGATGAAGTTAATTATAGTGCTTATTACGGCACGCAACGGGTGGCTAAAAAGCTTGATTTATTAAATGCATCGCAATGGGCATCCCTGGTAAATGATATTAATGTCAGTGATGGAAATCCCAAAACATTCAGCGATTCGGCCATTGCTGCGCTGGGATCGGGATCCGACTGGCAGAGCGCTGCTCTCAGGAATGCGCCTCAACAAAACCACGAATTATCTATTGCGGGCGGCGACGATAAATCGCGTTATCTTATTTCAGGAAATTATTTTGATCAGAAGGGTATTGTATTGAATTCAGGCTTTAAAAGATATTCGGCCCGTATTAACTACGAAAGAAATGTAAGCGATCGCTTTAAAGTAGCCACCAATGTTTTTGGCAGCCGTTCAACAGAAGATAAATTACCGGGCAGCACCTATAACAGCATTAACTTTAGTGGCGCTTATCCTTCTTTAATATTGTCTTCACCGGTGTCGGCGATAAAAAATGCCGATGGCACGTATAATACCACCAGTTCATATACCACTACGCCTACCAACCCGCTGCAGGATATTGTAGCCACTACCAATCGCACCTATGTTACCCGTGTGCTGGGAAGCGCTTCGGCCGAATATAAAATAGTAAAGGAACTGGTGCTGAAAGTAACCGGTGGCGTTGATCTGTTAACTACCAAACAAAATTATTATGCACCTACGTACACGGGTTCTCCGGCAGGAGGATCAACGGGGTATGCTGCCGGCGGCTACGGTTCCGTTGGTTCGGCAACGGCCGTATCGTGGTTAAACGAAAATACACTTACCTGGGACCATGCTTTTAATAACACTCATTTTGTAAATATACTGGCAGGGTACACTACCCAGTTTGCCAAAGATGAATCGGCCGTGGCCAGTGCGCAGAAATTTCCCAACGACCTTGCCAGCTTCAATAACCTGGCCTATGCAGGAACAGCCGTATTGCCATTGTCGGATGCTCATCAGTCGACCATGAATTCATTTCTGGCACGCGTGAATTATTCATACCTGCATAAGTATAATATTACTTTGTCTGAACGCGCCGATGGTTCTTCGAAATTAGGGGCAAACAATAAATGGGGATATTTTCCTTCAATAGGTTTTTCATGGAACATCAGTAAAGAAGAATTCTTCAGTCGGTTCGACAGGTATGTGAGCAATCTGAAGTTGCGGCTGACCGCCGGTAGAACCGGTAATTCTGAAGTACCACCCTACAGTTCGCTCGCAGCACTGGCGCCCACCAATTATTATTTTAACAGCACACTGGTAACAGGTATATCGCCTGTTCAGCTGGCTAACCCCGATTTAAAATGGGAAACAACCACCCAATATAATGCAGGTGTTGATCTTGGTTTATTCAACAACCGCATTAATATAACCTTCGATGCGTATTATAAAAAGACCACCGATCTGCTGTTGTATGTGCCATTTCCCCTGTATACCGGTTATGCCAGTCAGCTCGAGAATGTGGGCAGTGTAGAAAACAAAGGTATTGAGCTGGCCATTAATACCGATAATATCAAAAGCGCAGCCTTTACCTGGCGCTCAACGATCATTTTTGCCGCCAACAGAAATAAGGTGTTAAGTCTGGGTACAACCTCCAGTTACTTTCCGCTGGCGGCCACCGGGCAGGTTTCTCCCGTAATTGTACAGGTAGGCCTTCCTGTTGGAACATTCTGGGGATACAGCACCAATGGTTTGCTCACTGCAGATGATATTGCCAAAGGCGTTCCCTTGCTGGCCGGCGTATCGCAACAGGTGGGTGATACCAAATATATTGATTGGGATAACAGCAAAACAATTACTACAGCCGATAAACACAACCTCGGAAGCGCACAACCCAAATTCACCGGTAGCATTTCGAATACGCTTACGTGGAAAAAATTCGATCTCACTTTCTTTTTACAGGGATCGTATGGTAACAAACTGTTCAACCTGTTGCAGCAAAAGCTCGAAATACCAACTTTGTCGCTGAATGCATCTGCCGCTTTATTGAACAGGTACAGCAGCACCAACCCCAATGGTACGGTAGCCAAAGCAACCAATTCACCGGTACCGCAGGTAACAGATCGCTATATTGAAGATGCTTCGTATTTAAAATTGAAGAACATTACATTCGGCTATAATTTTTCAAAGAGCCTCAGCTCAAAGATCAGGGCAAAGAACCTGCGGGTATATGTTTCGGCCCAAAACCTGTTCACCATCACAAAATACACAGGCTATAATCCCGAAGTGAATTTTTACGATAACGACAATACCAAACAGGGCATTGACTATGGCATTTATCCTGCAACCAGAACCTTTCTTGCGGGGTTGAATATTACTTTCTAACAACATCATTTAAAATATTGAGCAATGAACAATACAGGTATAAAAATACCGGCAGCATTTATAGTGGCAACAGGTTTGTTTTTATCGTGCAATAAGCTGACCGAAGATCCAAACTCCATAACAGTATCAGGCCAGTTTTATAAAACATCATCCGACGCCATTGCGGCTGTATCGGCTGTTTACAGCACATTGAACAGCGACCCTGCTGCCGACTTTCCCATATACGGCCGCAACCTGAACCTGTTGATCGGCAGCGGAAGCGATGACCAGGTGTTTAGTCCTTCCAATACCAATCCCGATGTGCGTGCCCTGGGTACCGCCACCTATGTAGCCAGTAACGACCGCATCAAAAAGAACTGGCAGCAACATTATTATGGCATCAGCAGGGCCAATGTTGCCATCGACAACATACCTGCCATTGCCATGGATACAACCCTTCGTTCACGGCTGGTGCGGGAATCAAAATTTATAAGGGCCCTGTTGTATTTTAACCTGGTTCGTTTACATGGCGCCGTTCCATTGATACTGCACGACCCGACCACTGTTGATGTAAGCAAACTGAAAACAGGCAGGGCATCGAAAGACAGCGTATACCAGCAAATAATCAACGATCTGGCCGATGCCACCAATTTGCCCAAATCGTATACAGGCGCCGATATAGGACGTGTAACCAGCGGCGGCGCGCATGCCCTGCTGGCCAAAGTATATGTAAACCGCAGGGATTGGTCCAACGCATTAGCTGAATTGCAAAAGGTAATAACTGCCGGAACTTTTACAGGAGCAACCGGTATATACGGATACAGCCTGTTTGCCAGTTATAAAGATGCTTTTCAGAAAGCAACCAAGAACGGTGCAGAGCATATTTTTTCGGTACAGTTCGAAACCAACCTCGGCGCCAAAAACAGTACACAGTTTTTAAGCAGTGGCGATTTTAATTCGTTTAACCCGGCTGTTTATCCCGGTGATATTCCTGCCGACAGCACCTTGTATCAATTGTTCGATGCGGCTGATACACGCCGGACGGTTACATTTTTTACCACACAGTACAATGCGGCCACGGGCCAAACAGTCAATTACGGGGCGCCGCGTTTTGCCAAGTTTATCGATTATAGTTTGTCGCCCATAACCAACCAGGCGCAAAGCGGCGTCAACTTCCCGGTTATCCGTTACGCAGATATATTACTGTTATATGCCGAAACCCTGAATGAAATCAATGGCGGCCCTACGGTCGATGCTTATGCGGCCATCAATAGAGTAAGAACAAGGGCCAATATAGCTGAGTTGACTCCTGCATTAAGTCAGGCCGGCTTCAGAGACTCCATTTTTCTGGAAAGAAGAAAAGAGTTCATACAGGAAGCCAACCGCTGGTTCGATTTATCAAGACGGGGCGGCAGTTATTTATACGATGCCTTAAAAAAGCTGCCCGCCAAAACCGGCGCTGCGCTGAAGGATACGTTGTATCCGATTCCGCAGGTGGAGATTGATTTGGCGGGGTTATCACAAAACGCCGGATGGTAAGTCCTGAGCGTAGTCGAAGGAGTACACCATATATCCTGAGCGTAGTCGAAGGATCGAAGGGACGATTTAATAAAACAATTTGTATGAAAAATATATTCTTCTTTACCATGCTGTTTTGGACAGCATTCCAGGCAGAAGCACAAAACGCTTCAGCCACAAAAGTTATAAAAGTAACAGGCACACGGCTTACGCATCCGTTGGTGCAAAAATGGATAGATGAATACACCAGGCTCCACAAAAACGTAACCATTGTATTAAGCAGTAAAATACCGGCAGACAGCGCTGATATTTTGATCGCTTCGTACGCTTTGAAACCCGGTAATATAAAAGAGGACCGGGGTAGTATTGCTTTAGCTCAGTATGTGCAGTTGCCGGTGATTAATAAAAACAGCAGCAGGGTTACAACATTGCAGTCAACAGGATTTAGTGATGCCGATTTCAAACGCGTGTATTTCGACGATACCACCAATAATGCCTTTTACCATTTTTCAGTATACAAACGCGAAAAACCTGCCTGTGCTTCCATTGCCTTTGCCAATCACTTTGGCAATGAGCAAAAAGATATAAAAGGCACCGGTGTTGCAGGCGATGATAAAGACCTGCTGAATGCCGTTAAAAGAGATACCAATGGCATCAGCTACAACAACCTCGGTTTTATTTACGATATCAAAACACGCAGGATTGTCGATAGCATAGCGATTGTTCCCATCGACTTTAATGAGAACGGACGCATTGATGCGGGTGAACAGATTTACGGCACGCTCGATAAGGTGCTCGACTTCGCCGAAAAAACAAAGAACCCCAAATTGCTGATCGAAAATGTGAACGTGATATTTCGTAAAAGTCCGGCCGAAAAAGAAGTGCTCGGTTTTCTGCAATGGGTAATTGCCAAAGGTCAGCAGTACAACCATGCCTATGGGTTCATCAATCTCGCTGCTTCAACTGTACAATCCGAAACAAAACTGCTTACATCCTTTACGGCTGTGCATAGCTGTATTCCTTCGGGGCAGTTCCTTAAGAGCAGGTTAGCTGCCCGATGAAATCGGAAGTCTGAAGTCTGAAGTCCGAAGTCTGAAGTCCGAAGTAGGATGTACGAGATTGCAGGAACGAGGTATGATTGAACAACGGGTTCTTCTGATATCTGACATCTGACTTCTGACTTCAGATCCCCGAACCCGAAATCAAACAATTTATCACACAAACAATAATACAATATGAGTATTCACAGAATAACAAAGAGAGTGCTTGCCGCTTCATTGATGGTAGGTGCAGGCGCCGTTGCAGTACAGGCGCAAACGGCTCCGCAGGCTTATCAGGGCGTAGTAGGTAAAACCTATGCCGAATCAAAAGAATGGTGGCCCGCACCGGTGAAAGCGCCGGCCGGTTCACCCAATATTGTATGGATATTACTCGATGATGTTGGCTTTGGCGCATCTACCGCTTTCGGCGGACTGATCAATACGCCTACATTCGACAGTTTGGCCAACCAGGGATTGAGGTATACCAACTTTCATACATCAGCAATATGCGCACCTACCCGCGCGGCTTTATTAACCGGGCGCAACCAGCATTACGTGCACATGGGCGGATTTGCGCACACTGCCTTATCGGCCGGCTTTCCCGGTTATGACGGAAGAATACCATCCGATAAAGGCACCATTGGCGAAATATTGCGCGAAAACGGATATAACACATTTGCCGTTGGTAAATGGGGTGTAACGCCCGATGAAGATGCTACCGATGCCGGTCCGTTCGACCGCTGGCCATCCGGTAAAGGATTTGATCGTTTCTTTGGCTTTTTAGGATCACAAACCGATCAGTACAAACCCGACCTGGTAGAAGACAATTCGCATGTAACACCCGATGGCAGAAATCTGAACGAACAAATTACGGATAAGGCCATTAGTTATATCGACAAACAAAAAAAGGCAGCGCCCGATAAACCCTTCTTTTTGTATTACGCACCCGGCGCCACCCATGCGCCACACCAGGTGAGTGCCGAATGGAGCGATCTGTATAAAGGTAAATTCGATGAAGGCTGGGATGTGTATCGCGAAAAGGTGATCGCCAGTCAAAAGAAACTCGGTGTTATTCCTGCCAATGCACAGTTGCCTGCACGTAACCAGAATGTAAAAGCATGGAGTACGCTTACACCCGATCAGAAGAAAGTGTATGCCCGTTTTATGGAAGTGTATGCAGGTTATCTTACCTATATCGACAACCAGGTAGGACGGCTGATCAATTATTTAAAAGATAGTAAGCAACTCGACAACACGCTGGTGGTTGTGATCATTGGCGACAATGGCGCCAGCAAGGAAGGCACCTTTCAGGGTGTGCTTAACCGTGGCCCGTTGGGTGGTAAAGTGAACGAAGATGAAATATTCAAAACCAATCTCGAAAAGATAGGGGAGATCGGAACGCCATCGGGTTCACAAACCAATTATCCGCTCGGTTGGGCGCAGGCAGCCAATACGCCTTTCAAATACTGGAAGCAGGATGCCAATTCAGAAGGCGGCACCCATAACCCGCTGATCGTTTTCTATCCCAAAGGCATAAAAGACAAAGGCGGCATCAGAAATCAGTACGGACATGTAATTGATATATTGCCAACTACAATTGAATTTGCAGGTCTGAACTTGCCTGAAACTATCAAAGGAATTAAGCAGGATACCTTACAGGGCACTTCGCTGTTCTATTCGGTTGCCGATGCAAAAGCGCCTTCGCGTCATGCCGATCAGTATTATTATATTTTCGGTTCACGCGCTATTTATAAAGATGGCTGGAAGGCAGCTGCCGCACATCATCCTGATTACATCGATATAAATGTATTGCCCGGTAAAGATTCGGTTGCCCGCAACTTTGATAAAGATGTTTGGGAGCTGTATAATTTAAACGAAGATTTTAATGAGCGTGTTGACCTGGCAAAGAAGTATCCTGAAAAATTAAAAGAGTTGCAGGATCTGTTCGATGCACAGGCAAAAAAATACCATATCTATCCCCTGATCGACTGGGATGATGTGGTGAAACGCAGACTGCACAAAATAAATCAGCCTGCTTCAACGGATTAACGGGACGGAAGCCTTTATCCGGGAATTGCCTCCAATCCCGTTAGGGATCAGATGTGGGTAGAAAAAAACGTATCGTTTTATATGATCCCGTAGGGACGAGATCTGGAGTAGCGGCCAAATTGATTTTAATTTTTGGTTGTGCCTGACGCCATCTGTAAACAACAGATGGCGTTTGTATTTTTTACCAATTTTGTCGCCTAAACAAATTGATTATAAATAAGTGTAATATATACCATTTTTGCACACTTTTACTACAATCGCTTACAAGCCTGATAATAAGGATACTAATACATTTTTGAAAAAATATATTGTAATCGGTTGCATTCTTTCAAAATCTCATTAATTTAGTCGTCAGATAGACACTTAAAACTAACGACCCATGCTGCCGAAAATGATTGCTGAACCGGTGCTTTACCGTTGCCTGTTGCAGGCCCTCTATTATGTACCTGCTGTTGCTTACCTCGGGTTATATAAATTACCAACCATCTTTTTAAAAACACCGCCTGATCTTTAATGGCCCTGCGCCGGATTATTATATAACAGTTCTTTCATTTTCCATTAGCCTGCTATCAACCTTATCACCCGTATCATTTTTTCATGATCCTATTTCAACTATAAACTTAAAACAGTGGGTGTGTATCATACGTATTCAGATCAGGAGCTTGTTCAACTGGTTGCAGGCAACGATCAGCATGCATTTGAGCAGCTGTATGAACGCCATTGGTTTGAATTGTATCAATGCGGTTTTGCCATTTTACACGATAAGGATGCTGTTAAAGATATTGTGCAGGATGTATTTGTATGGCTTTGGGAAAATCGCACTACCCTGAACGTAACCTATGTAAAAGCCTATCTTAAAGCAGCCGTACGGTTTAAAGTGGCCAACTACATTCGCAACGGAAATATTCATGATCATGTAATTGATGAATTAACAAAAATTCCTGTTCATACCCTCGCCGCCACCAGTGAAGAACTTATTGAATTAAAAGAGCTGCAACAGGTGATCCACGATTCAATTTTACAATTACCCGATAAATGCCGCGAAGTTTACCGGCTTAGCAGGGAAGAAGGTTTAACCAACCGCGAAATAGCCGAACGCCTCGGTATTTCGGTTAAAACCGTAGAAGCCCAGATGTCTATAGCATTAAAACGTATACGAACAAGGCTTGGTCTGCGGCTGGTGGGAATGCTTATTCTGGCTAATATTTTGGGATTTTGAGATTTAGAGATTTTGTGATTTCCTTATACGGTATCACCAGAACAAATCTCAATATCCCAAAATCTCAAAATCAGAAATTGTTGCTGTTCATCTTGCTCAAAATTTTTTTTCCCTCCTTTTAGGGGTAAGCTCCCTCTCATGTGCCAAAGTAATACGACATAAAACCATGACAAAGGAAGAAATACAAAGGCTTGCGGAGAAAATTGTATCCGGAACAGCAACGGAGGAGGAAATAATTCAGTACAACCGCCTGTGCAATTTTGCCGAACTGGCCAATAGCGATTCAACAGGAATACCGGCCAATGAAAAAGCCGAACTGGAGCGTGCTTTAAAAAAAAGTATTATCCGGCAAATAGGCGGGGGCAGGGTGTACAGGATGAGGTGGTTGAAGTTTACGGCTGCAGCAGCTATCGTATTGCTGCTGGCCGGCGGTGGCTATGTTTTTCTTTTCCGTTCCGGTAATTCCATACCGGCCTATGCCCATCAAAGCAAACAGCCGCTTACCAACGATGCATTGCCCGGTACGCAGGGCGCTGTGTTAACGCTGGCGAACGGACGACAGATCATTCTGGATAGTGCTGCCAACGGCGCACTCGCCAGTGAAGACGGCGCACAGGTAATAAAGAAAAACGGACAGGTTGTATATGATGCGCAAAATGCGTCGGATGCAATGGCCTGGAACACGATGACCACGCCGTTGGGTCGCCAATATCAGCTCACATTATCAGATGGAACAGCCGTTTGGTTAAATGCAGGTTCTTCTATCACCTATCCGGTTGTATTTACCGGAAAGCATAGAATCGTGAAGGTTACCGGAGAAGTATATTTTGAGGTAAAGCCCCTAACCGCCAAAGGAGAACATGAGAAAATGCCATTTACAGTACAAATTGTTACCGCTAAGGGCGATGGTGGTGAGGTAACGGTACTCGGCACGCACTTTAACATAAATGCCTATGATGATGAAGCTGCCATTAAAACAACATTACTCGAAGGTTCAGTAAAAGTCGTCAATGGTTCCCGCCCTGCGGGATCAATGGTGAATAAAAATCACAATAATTATCAGGAGGCAATATTAAAGCCCGGAGAGCAGGTATCGATATCCCAAACATCCCCCGCGCGACCGGACGGTCGTTCGGGCGGGCAACTATCCCAACCCATCCCAGTCCAGACAGAAGAGGTAATGGCCTGGAAGAACGGACGATTTCTTTTTTCGGGTACGGATATTGGTCAGCTTATGCGGCAGATAGCACGCTGGTACGATGTGGAAGTAGTGTATGATAAAGAAGTAAAGGATATTTTTTATGCCGAGATCCCGCGCAATACCAAACTGTCGGATGTATTGAAGGCGCTGGAATTAACCGGCAAGGTGCATTTTGTTATTGAGGGAAAGAGGATCATTGTGAAACCCTGAAGAGATGGCCAAAGAGCAATTTCCCGCTTCCCGCCGCAGGCGGGAAACAAACGATTTATATAATTAACATACCGAAACTATGCCTGTTAACGATTGTTATGGCCTGGTGCATAAACTTCAGCATGCCATGAAAAAAAATTTGCCCGCTATGAAATTAACCGTTGTATGGTTGCTTGCCACTATGCTTACCGCCTGGGGCCGCGGTGATGCGCAACAAATTACCCTTTCGCAAAAGAACGTTCCATTGCAAACGGTCTTTCAGGAATTGAAGCGACAAACAGGCTTCACGTTTGTTTACACGCAGGCCATCATTCAAAAAGCCAAAAGAGTTACCCTTAATGTAAAGAATGCTTCGCTCGACGACGTTTTAACCCTATGCTTCAGAGAACAGCCGCTCACTTATTCGATCGTAAATAAAATGGTTGTGATCAAAGAGAAGGAAGAAGTACGATTTGCCAGTGCCGAAATTAAACCCGAAACAGCCGATATAATTATAACCGGCCGGGTATTGAGCGACAGCGGCCGGGTGATAATGGGCGCTTCGGTAACAATAGTAGGCAGTACTAAAGGAGTACCTACCGGTGCAGATGGTAAATTCAGTATTGAAGTATCGCTGAACGCAACCATTGCAATATCGGCCATCGGGTACGAAACAAGATTAATAAAGATCATTTCCGGTGCACCGCTCGAGATCAGACTGAGTGCCGTTTCGCAAAATCTTGATCAGATCATCGTTATCGGTTACGGAACGCAGCGACGATCTGATTTAACCGGAGCCGTTGGTTCGGTAAATTCAGCTACTATCGAAAAATCGGGCGTAACATCAATTGATCAGGTGCTGCAGGGGCGTGTTGCAGGTGTGCAAATGACGCAGAATACAGGTTTACCCGGCGGCGGTTCGAGTATACAGATACGTGGGTTAAGCTCGGTGAATTCTACCAACGAACCCATTTTTGTTATCGACGGCGTGATCATCAGTTCAGGTACCGGAAGCTATAGCAGTAATGCCTTTTCAGCCATTAACCCCAACGATATTGAAACCATCGATGTTTTAAAAGATGCATCGGCCACCGCTATCTATGGCGCACAGGGCGCCAACGGGGTGATCATCATTACCACCAAAAAAGGTAAACCCGGTCCGCCACGGCTTGCCTTCGATGCCAAATACGGAAAACAAAGTTTACCGAAGTATCTGGCAATGACAAGCCTGCAGGAATATGCGCAACACCTGAACGAATATAATACGTTGAAAGGATGGCCTATAAATGATTATTTTGCCAATCCATCATTATTGTCAACAGGTACCAACTGGCAAAAAGAAATATTCAGGCCCGCATCTTTGCAAAACTATAACCTGTCGGTTTCGGGCGGCAATGAAATAACAACCTACCGCATTTCGGGTAACTATCTTAAGCAGGATGGCGTAGCCAGCGGTTCGGGTTTTGATCGCATTACGGCTTCGGGAAATATCGATACCAAACTGAAGTCGTGGGCTAAAATGGGAGGGGCCATGACCCTTAGCAGAACAAGTCAGATCATTACCATTGCCGATTGGGACCTGATCAACTCGGCAGTACGGCAATCGCCATCGGTACCGGCACGCAACCTCGATGGAACTTATGGAGGACCCGAAGACCCGAATGATGCCTTATCCAATCCATTGGCCTTATCCAAATTATTAGACAAAGGAAATAAACGAATCGGCATACGCGGCAACGTGTATCTCGAAATTAAACCCATCAGCGCGTTATCGGTAAGAACTGAATTTGCTACCGATCTTGGCGAGGAAATGACGCATTCTTTTATTCCTACCTATAAACTCGGCGGCCGCTACAACAGCGAGATCACCAATCAGCAAACGCAGCGGTATTCGAATAACTGGAGCTGGCGCAACGTGGTCACGTATAACCCGGTAATTGGTAAACTGCATACGCTGAATGCTATGCTTGGTCAGGAGCTTACAGAACGAACTTACAATTATATTTATGCGAAACGGCGCGGCGGCAGCAACCAGCTGCAGGACATCGATGCGGGTGATGCGCTTACTGCAGAGAACGGTGGTAATACCGGCCGGGCGTCTTATGCTTCCTTTTTCGGCCGGGCGTTTTATTCGTTCCGTAACCGGTATATGATAACAGCCACCCTGCGTTATGACGGCTCATCGAATTTTGCCGAGGGGCATAAATGGGGCGTGTTTCCGTCAACTGCTCTTGCATGGAAAATAAGTGATGAACCTTTCTTCAGAAATATAAGAACCATCAATAACCTGAAGCTGCGGCTGGGTTATGGTAAAGTGGGTAACAGTAATATCAGGCAATTTGCATATACCGCCAATATTGCCAACGTGCCCACCATATGGGGTAACGGCGCGCTGATCGCCAACGTGCCTAATCCCGAAGTAACCTGGGAAAGCACCCAGTCGTATAACCTTGGCCTTGACCTGAGCCTGCTGAACAACCGTATTGAACTGGTTGCTGATGTATACTTAAAACGTACCGACAATTTATTGCTTGAACTAACATTGCCAGGCATTACCGGTGCGCAACAGGGCGGTCCTCCGGGATCGGCCAGTGCGCCATGGGCCAATGTGGGTTCCCTGCAGAACAAGGGCATTGAATTGTCGGTAAACGCTACCAATTACAAAACGCGGGATTTTACCTGGATGTCGAACGTTGTGTTCACGCTGAACAGGAACAAAATACTGAAGCTGAATGCCGAATCGGCCTTTATCAATAAAACCTATCAGCTGTCGGGCACTACGTATATAGTTAGCCGTACCGAAGCAGGCCGCAGCATAGGTGAGTTCTGGGGGTATAAAGCGACCGGCCGCATTAATTCGGCAGATGACATTTACGACAAAAACGGCCAGCAAAAAATTGCTATTCCTGAAAAACAAAAGATCGATAAGAACAATGGTATATGGGTGGGCGATCTTATCTGGGACGATTACAATCACGACGGCGTTATTAACCAGGACGATCGCCAGTATCTTGGAAGTCCGCTGCCATTGTTTACCTATGGTTTTGGCAACACCTTTGTTTACAAAAATTTCGACCTGAATATATTTTTCACCGGTACTTATGGCAACAAAGTGCTGAACTTTCTGAACCTCGCTATTGACGATCCCAATACTACCGGCAACATTACCCGGCGCGCCGGAATAGATTATGCCCACCTTGGTTTGAAAGATCCCAATGGAACGGCTACAGATATATACAATGTGTATGTGTCAGGGGGCGATGGGTCTATGCCGCGCATGTCGTTAAACGATGTAAACAGCAACAACCGGTTATCGTCGAGGTTTGTTGAAGACGGTTCTTTTCTGCGCCTGCAGAATGTTAGCTTAGCGTATACATTTTCTAAAAAAACTTTTGCCCGGCTGGGCATGAATAACGTGCGGGTGTATGTGAATGCGCAAAATGTATACACGTTTACAAAATACAGCGGGTACGATCCCGAAGTAGGTATGACCAAAGATCAGTATTCGGCCACCAGCCAGAACGCCCTGTTAAACGGTGTTGATCCCGGTCGTTACCCAACCCCGCGCAGTTTTACAATCGGTCTTTCCCTTGGTTTATAATTGAATTATATAATGATTGCTATGAAACGTATTATAAGCATATTATTAGCAGCCATGGTGATGATGCCATTCACCGGCTGCAAAAAATTCCTTGAAACAAAATCGAGCAGCCAGGCAACGCTTGAAAATTATTTTACTACGGTGCAGGAATGCCGTGCTGCCACCGGCGCCCTGTACAACAAAGTATGGTACCAGTTCAGCAGCCAGTTTTATTTTGATTTTGGCGACGGGCGCGGTAACAACCTGTTCACACCGTATACACCGGGACAATCATACATACGGTTAACCGAAACCGGTGAAACTTCTTCGTTGCCACAGGCGTGGAATTCGCTGTACCTGGTGATTACACAGGCCGATTATGTGTTGAATAACCTCGATAAAGCGCTTCAATACAATGTTGCGTTAAAAGATATAAATGCCTGCAAGGCCGAAGCAAGGTTTATGCGCGGACTGGCCTACTGGTATATGGGTTCGGTATGGGGCAATGTTCCCATCATTGAAGATCCTGCCGCCACGTCGAAAAACTTTAAGGTAAAACCCAATTTCTTTGAAGATGTATTGCAGTATGCGATCCTTGATCTTGAATTTGCCACAGCTAATTTGCCGGCCACCGATGATAAAGGAAGGATAACAAAATACAGCGCCCTGGGCATATTGTCCCGTTTATATATAACCGCCGCCTGCTATGCCCGTGGCAACCGATTTTCGGGCCGGTATACCAAAACGGCACAGGACTATTATGATCTGGCAAAAGCCGCAGCCAAACAGGTATGCGAAGCGCCCAATTATAGCCTGATGGCCGATTATGAGCAATTATTCCGTCCGCAGAATAATAACAACTCCGAATCATTATTCGCCCTGCAGTTTGTACCCGCCTCATCGGAATATGGCGTGGGTAACCGTAATCAGGACTGGCTGGCTTACAGTACCACGCTTACCGATGGGTTGCCTGCTTATGGTATTTATGTTTATGCTTCAGGCGAACTGGTGAAGCTGATGCACGACAGGGGAGAGTTGAAACGCAAAAAAGCAACCTTCTTTTATCCCGGTGCGGTGTATGATTATATTGGCACCCATACAACAGACGGCAAATGGATTGTTACAGGCGCTAATGCAGTGCGATACCCCAATATTAAAAAACATGTGGTCGGCAGTAAAAAAGATACCGATGGCATGGCCATCAGCGGTAATTCGGGTTTAGCTGCACCCATGCTTCGGCTTGCCGAAGTGTATTTGCTGTATGCCGAAGCTATACTTGGATCACAATCATCCACAACCGATGCCGATGCATTGAAATATTTTAACCTTGTACGCAAAAGAGCCGGACTGGCAGATGTAACTGCTATTACGCTGGCCGACATATGGGATGAGCGCCGCTGTGAGCTGGCGCTGGAAGGACAGTTCTGGTACGATATGGTGCGCCGCGCCTATTGGGACCAGGCCTGGGTGCTTGATTACATGAACCATCAGCGCCGCTCGGAGTATTATTACTACCTGAGCGGTACGGCGCCCAATGGTTTTGTATGGAGGAATATTACCGACGGACAGGAACAAAACCAGGCAACGGCCGACCGGTTGCTGTTGCCGTATCCTGCCAATGAACTGATATTGAATCCCGCATTAAAAGAAGAACCTGTTCCTTTTGAATTTAAATAGCCGTATACGAAGGGGAGCCATCTTATAAAAGGTGGCTCACCCCATACGGCAGCCAATAAAATGAACAATATGAAAATTATATATAGCATTTCAATAACTACTGCACTGATCTGTGGCGTGATCATGGCAGGATTTTTATCGTGCAGAAAAGATCTTCCCGCAGGCGCATCCAAAAAGATTGTGGTGGATAGCGTTACCCTGCACAACGCCACTACTACTACAACCATTGTAACGAAAATAAGTTTGGGAGCCATCATCCGTATCAATGGTTCGGGTTTTTCAACGGCAAAAGCTGTTTACCTCAACGGCATAAAGGCAACTGTAAATCCCAATTATGTAACCGAGCATAACATTATTCTGAATATTCCGTCTACGCTTCCGTATGGCAGTGATGTGGCCGATGCATCGTTGCGCAATACCATTCGCATTGTTACCGAATACGATGACTATACTTTCCATTTTCCGATATTAGGCCCTGCGCCTGTTGTCTCTGATGTGTCGCACGCATTGCCCCGTGCAGGAGAAAATCTGCAAATCTATGGTTCAAACTTACGTGATATAGATTCTGTTGTACTGCCGGGCAATGTGGTGCTTACTTCGGGACAGTTTCAGTTAAGCAGCGACTATACCAAGATCACGCTCACTGTTCCGCCCAATGCTGTTACTACGCCCGGCGGTATTTACGTGCATGGCGATAACGGGCAGGCATATGGCTATAATTATATGAACCGCAGCCAATGCGTGTTCATACAAAAATTTGCCTTAGATACTTCTGTAACCGGCGGTACCGGCGATTGCTACCAGCGCGCTTACAATTATGGCACTACCATTTCGGGTAATCAAACCGCTCTGCTGCCGGCAACAGGCGACGGACACAAGAACCCCGACACGTACCGTCAGGTGCCTGCTACGGTCAGCGATGTGGCCATTGATCAAACAGCCGGTGGCTTCGACTTCCGTACCTGTCCGGCCATTACTTCGGTGCTGAATACATCCAATGGCGCCATTACACCTGCGTCGGCCTGTAACAACCTGGCGTTGCAATTTGATATGTACATACCGGTTGACTGGTCGAGCGGCTTCATTCGTTTTGAGTTTGTGAAAGGCAGCACCGACTGGCGTTATACGTATGCGCCGTGGGCCGTGAATGGCAGTGTAGTGCCTGTAAAAATGAATGGCTGGCAAACCGTAACCATGCCGCTGAGCGCCTTCAAGGCATTGAATGGAAAAACCTATCAATACCTGATGGACCAGGCGCCCACCAAAGGCGGGTTCTTCGGATTTATCAATAGTGCGTATACTGATGCCAGTGGCAAAGTGCTGGCCGCAGCAGTTATAAAGAGTTTTCAGTTGTCGTTCGGCAACTTTCGTATAGTACCCTATGTAAAAACGAAATAGGTTACCAGTTGCCGGATACCGGATACCGGATACCGGATACCGGATGCCGGATGCCGGATACCGGATACCGGTTGCCAGGTACCGGGTAACAGGTAACAGGTAACAGGTAACAGGTAACAGGTAACAGGTAACTGGTAACTGGTACCCTGTACCTTATGCCCGTACGTTATTTCTTTCAAATAAAGTAATATGAATAAACTGCTTCTACTTTCCATACCCGTTTGTTTAATTATTTTTTCGTGCGATAAGAAAAATGATGAAACAACAACAACCGATGAGCAACTGGCGCCGGTAGCTAAAATTGATATGAATGCCGTACAGCAAACGATCAAAGGGTTTGGCGGCGCCACTGTTTTTCGACCCGATTTGTCAGATGCCGATGTTAGTACCTTGTTCGGCAATGCCAACGACAACCAGCTTGGTTTGAGCATTCTTCGCATACGCGTAAATCCATACGGAAATACCCAATGGGCCACCGAATTATCGAATGCCAAAAGGGCCAAAGCCCAGGGCGCGCTTATAATGGCAACGCCCTGGTCGCCCCCGGCATCTATGAAAACCAATAACAACACTACCGGAGGCCGGTTGAGCACTTCTTCCTATGCCGACTATGCCGCATACCTCAAAAGCTTTGCCGATTACATGAGCGTCAACGGCGCCGAACTATATGCATTGTCGATACAAAACGAACCCGATATTCAGGTGGGTTATGAATCCTGTGATTACTATGCACAGGAAATGATAAACCTTATTAAAAACAATACATTCGATTGGGGTAATACAAAGCTCATGGCGCCCGAATCGTTCCAGTTTCGCCAGCCTTTTTCCGATTCCATTTTAAACGATGCGGCCGCTGCTGCCAAAGTGGGCATCATAGGCGGACATATCTACGGCGGCGGATTGAAAAAAAATGATCTGGCCATTAGTAAGGGAAAAGAGGTATGGATGACAGAACATCTCGATACCTTAACCACCTGGACGTCGATAATGGCCACAGCCAAAGAGATACACGACTGTATGGCGGTAGCTAACTATAATGCTTATTTGTGGTGGTATGTAAAACGGTTTTATGGTCCCATCGATGAAGGCGGACAAATTACCAAACGCGGTTATGTAATGGCGCAGTTTTCAAAATACATCCGGCAGGGATACCAGCGGGTGGATGCGGCAAGTCCGTATACCGATGTGTACATAAGCGCCTACAAAGGCAATGGCAAAGCGGTGATCGTTGCTGTAAATACAGCCAATACCGAAAAGCGAATACGTATGTACATGCCAGGTACAACGACCTTTACATCGTTTACGCCACATATAACATCAGCCACTAAAAATCTTACAGCAGAAACAGCGGTAAATGTAAGCGACAGCGGCTTTTTTTATAATCTACCCGCTTCGTCGGTTGCAACGTTTGTGTCGAATTAGATTTTATTCGCGCAGCCACTTAAGCATTTGCGGATAAACAGGTTCGCCGTTTTGTGCGCGGCCGGGTTCAATGGTCATGTTGCACCATTGCAGCATAGGTGTTCCGAAATACCTGCCTGCTTTAAAATTTTCAACGATCGAATGGCTACCGCCCTGGTAGCCGTTTTCGTGAAATAAGATATGCAGGTCGAGGTTCAGGTGCAGGCAGGCGGCATACGACCAGGCGATGGCCATCATTTCTTCCGACTCGCGGTTTTCGCTGTTAACGATCGCCTGCTGATCGAGCTGCGGCCGCATGGCGGCGGGCACTACGGCAATATGTCCGGCTTCGTGCAATATATCACCTTCATGCAGCAGCGCTTCGGTATCAACAACAATACAGCCATTTTCGATAAGCAACCCCGGTAAAAAGCTGCCGCTATCGATTTTTCTGAACAGGGTAGTGATGCCGATGCTGTTGAGGAAGTTAATGCATTGGGTGAGGATAGTGGTGGTTTCGGTATCGTTGTAAATCATTTTTTCATTTGCATTTTAGGTTTTACTCTCCGGCGTCGATTGATGCCGTATCAAGAATTACGACCTGTTCTACGAACTCAGCATAATATTTTTTTGAAACGGGCAATTCAAAATCGGGTATCGATTCAAAAGTAACGGATTCCCTGCCCACTTTGTCGATATAATCAACCGATACGGCATAGGAGCGGTGTATGCGAAGAAATTTGCTTTCGGGCAGCAGGTTCAGGGCTGCATCGAGTGTTATTCGTACGTAATGAAAATCATCGGGCGTGTGAAATTTGGTGTAATTGTTTGATGCTTCGAGGAATAAGATTTCATCGAGATTTATTTTTTTCAGCAGTCCGTCTTTCCTGTAAAAAAAATGTTGTTTTGGCATAGCGATCAGTTTTGGATTTTCAGGTAAATCGGTTAGGTAAATGATTGATAGCCAAATATACTATTTTGGTTATATGAGCAAAAACAAAACTTTACGGATAGGCACAGGAGGTATGGGCCATCCTTGTGCGATGGATGTGCAATCCTTGTGTCAAAATAGCTTTTTTCCCAATGAAGGGTACATGTTTCACACAAGGTTCACACAAGGATGAGGCTATTCACCCCAGGTTTTATCGAAGCCCACCACATATTTAGGTAGAGCCCACCACATTCTTTGCTTACAGGTTTTCGCACTTGTTATTTTTGTGCTGTTGATTTGATTATTCACCAAATTTTTGAACATGAAAAAATTATACTCATGGCAAACATAAACGACAACCTGCTTATTCGTGGAGCAAGGGGTAATGTAGGTAAACAATTCGTTTACCGTAAACGCGGAAATAAAACTTTAATCGGGCCAATGCCCGTTATGAAAGATGCAGCGCCTACTGCCAAACAGGAAAAAATGCGTGATCTGTTTGCAGCTGCTTCGGCATATGCCAAAGGTGTTATCGCTGATGCAGAGCTGAAAATGTTGTACGGCAAAAAGGTAACCCCCGGTACAACAGCCTATAACATGGCATTCAAAGATTTTCTGAAAGCGCCGGAAGTAACAGCCATCAATACCGAAAAATACAACGGAACGCCCGGTTCAATCATCGTTATTGTTGCAATTGACGATTTCAGAGTGGCTGAAGTTACAGTGAGTATTCGCACGGCCGAAGGCATATTGATCGAAGAAGGCAATGCCATACTGAATCCCATCAACAGAGATAAATGGATGTATACGGCCAGGCAAAGTAATGCTTCGTTAAACGGTACTGTTATCAACGTTACAGCGCGCGATTTACCGGGTAATTCAGGGGGGCTTGCGGTTACTGTTTAAGAACGTTGTTTTGACACGAATTCCCATCCGCACCGCATATTCAATCCTGTGAAAATGAAAGGAGTATATTTTTTTGAAATGTGTTAGACCCATATTTACACAGTTTTTTATGAGGAAAAAAACATTTTTGGTATAGGAAAAAATTATAGTTTTACCGCGTTGATGACTGTTATACAAACATCAGTTAGCTTGTTTGTTGCCTTTTGTACCACATAATTGCCTCTATAATTAATTGATACTTGCCAGTGTAAACGATATTCCGCAAAAGGAAAGCGAATTCCTGCGTAATTCATTACGCTATACTAAATACTAATTAAAGCCTTAACCCCTTTAACCCTAAACCGGCATGGCCCGTTCCTGTGCTCGATACAGGCATCTTTTGCTCTGTACCCACATTACTTTTGTATTGCACTTATGTGCCTATACTGCCTTTGGGCAATCGCCGGTGAGCTCGGTACCTCAGCTACCCAGAACCGATACAATACACTTATTCAGCAAAAAAACAGATTCATTACCGGCCCGCTTTCCGAAAATTTCAAGGGATACTATTAAACCTATAGCTATTGCTGCAGGGAAAAATATGCTGTTTGCCTTAAAGCAACAAAAGCAAACTGTTGCTCAAAATCTGCATAATAAATTTAATTCTGCAGTTGGTGCATTAAAAATGCCAAAGAAAGATTCGGTACCTGTCGATTTCAAATATCCCTTCCGCAAATTATTGTTTGCAAAGCCTGCGTTCAGGATCAATGGGGGTATGGTGGCTTATAATATCAATTACCGGTCGATCATCGATACTCCATATGCCGAAAAAGATATTGTGCAACATAATGTCACAGGCCGGTTGAATTTTACTATAGGCAATCATTTTCCTCTTCAGGTAAACTATTGGATCAGGCAAAGCAATTCGGCATTTTTCAGAAATATCTATGATGTACAGGTTGCTTTCAATGGCAATGATTTTCATAACAGGTTAAAAACCGACTTGCAGGGAAGGTTACTCGCTTTGGCGCCGGCCATCAAAGATTCACTGACCGAAAAATTGTACAATATTAAACAGGGCCAATTAATCAACCTGAACAATGAATTAAAAACGGTCTTTCACCCGCAAAAGATCATTGAGGCGAATGAGATACTAAAAGTTCCTAAAATTACCTGGAACGGCGAATTGCCGGATAGTGTGAATGTGAAACAGGAAGATTCAATAAAAAAGGCAGCAGCATTTTATCTGCAACAATATAACGATACAAAAAACAAATATGCTGCGTTGCATGGCGAGGTTGATTCGCTCAAAAAAAAGAACGATGAAAACCTGGAAAAAATAAAGCGGTACCGGCAAATGGTATCGGGCAACTGGAACGACATACAATCGGCGCGGTCATGGAAAAATAAATTGCAGGAGTATGGCATGGAACATGTTGAAATTCCGGCAAAATACCGGTGGTTGTTAGGAATAAAAAGTTTCAGCATAGGCCGCAGCCCCGTTAATTACAGCGAACTCACCGCTAAGAATATAAGCGTAAACGGTATCAATGTTGAATATAATTCGTGGTACTATTTTGCCGCCACAGCCGGAACTGTCAATTATCGCTTTCGTGATTTTGTAGTAAAAGGGTTCAACCGAAAACCTCAGTTCCTGTACCTGGTGCGTGCAGGGATCGGGCGGCTCGAAAAAAATTATTTTATCCTATCGGCATTCAGGGGACAAAAGCAATTATTCGCCGGCAGCAGCAGCGGTTCTACGATTCGCATATCGGGCATCAGCGCCGAAAGCCGCTGGGCATTGAACCGAACTACCTATTTAACTGCCGAGGTAGCCAAATCAATTGCTCCCGATTACCGCAATAATCCGCCTGAAGCCGGTGATAAGCTAACGTTTGCCAACAAAAACAACCAGGCAGTTGCATTTCACCTGTTTTCAGAAGTGCCGGTAACCAAATCAAAGATTGATGTATTTTATAAGAAAACGGGCGCCAACTATCAGTCATTCAGCAGCTATACCACCAATGCTGCTATGGAAAGCTGGTATATAAAAACCGATCAGCCTTTTTTTAAAAGAAAGCTGCGCATAGCGGCCTCTATACGTCAAAATGAATTTTCAAATCCTTTTATTGTTCAAACGTACAAAGCCAATACGATCTTTAAAAGTATTTCTGCCACATTGCGTGTTCGCAAATGGCCGGTAATTACAATGGCTTATCAGCCGCTATCGCAATTGACCAAAGCCGGCGACCAGGTGTTTGAAAACCGGTTTCAAACTTTTAATGCCACTGCATTTCACCTATACACTATAAAGCAGCTCAGGCTAAGTACAACCGTTATGCTGAATAAGTTTTACAACAACAGTTCCGATACGGGGTATATGTTTTACAATGCCACGAATAGTTATCTGGCGCAAAGTTTCTTTTTTAATGCATTTACAGCCAATGTAGCCACTTCATATACCAAAAATACCAGCTATACACTGCAGGTGCTCGATGGAAGCATTCAGCCAAATATTCCGGGATTGGGCACGGTAGGGGCAGGCATTAAAATAAGTAATCTCAATCATTCCATTATAAAAGCGGGCGGCTACGTAACAGCCAATATTCATATTCATAAACAGGATATGTTGTTTATCAGTTACGAGCATGGCTACCTGCCTGGGAATGCCGGGGGCCTGGTGCGAAATGAAATGGGCACCGTTCAATTTATAAAGACATTTAATTTCAGATAGTATGAAAAGAAAATTATTGCTGGCGATTGTATTAATGACAGGTTGGTGCCTGCACGCACAGGTAGTTGTTACGTTGCAGTTGCCGCCATTGGGCCTTACGGTTAAACCGCAATTATGGAATATGTCGCTGGTGAATACAACCGGCGCGCCCATGACGGTGCAGGTGCAAATGGTAATGACCGATGTAGTTACAAGTGCAACTGTATTATCGGGAACTACTCCTGTAATTTCATTGGCGCCAGGCGCTAATAATATAACAGCTGCAACTGTTTCACCGGTTACTTATAATGCAGGTTCGGGTTATGCTATAGATCCTAATCCCAATGGCTTTTTGCCGGTGGGTGCTTATAACATTTGTTATATAGTAACCAAATACACAAGCGATATTCAGGAACAACTGGCCGAAGAATGTATAGCTGCCGAAGTTGAACCTATCAGTCCGCCCCAATTGATGCAGCCCGGCGATAGTGATCGCGTATTGTTCAGGCGTCCATTTTTTACCTGGCTGCCACCGACGCCCTATAATACATTCAGCAATTTGTTGTACGACTATCTGCTTGTAGAGGTACAACCAACCCAAAGCGCTGCTGATGCCATTCAGCAAAATATTCCGGTATTGGTTCAGTCGAATCTGGCCTATACCAGTTTACAATATCCCTTATCGATGCCAGAGCTCGATACAGGTAAAGTATATGCCTGGCGCGTGACCGCGAAAAATAACAGCTCACCCATTGCCAATAGCGAGATCTGGAGTTTTCGTATTCAGCAATCTGGCACCGATACTTTCAACGCTCCCAACAAAGGCGCTTATGCCGAAATACGAAGAGAGCAGGACGCTTCCTATATCATCACGGGTAATGTATTGCGTTTCCGCTATCTGCATGAAATGAACAGCAATACGGCGCATATGCAACTTACCGATATCAGTACGGCAGGTCATCAGCAGGTATCGCTCGATTCAACTGAACTGGCGGTTAAGTACGGTGCTAATTATATCGATCTGGATATAGGCAGTAATACTGATATAACCGATCGCCATATGTATATACTGGAGCTTACCAATGCAAAAGGTGAACATTGGTTTTTAAAATTTGAGTACCGGAAACCACAGGAATAATAACCCCCTAACTGTAGAAAAACAATTATAATGTTACACACATTATCGCGTAATCAAAAAACCATTGCCTGGTTTTTAGTGACTTTATTTTACCTCGACCTGGTATTGGTGCCTGTTGTAACCAGAGCTAATGAAAGGCCCTTGCCCTTTAAAACGCCGGTTTATGCAACTGCTAAATGGAACCTGGCTGTCAATAAGGGTACGTCATTAAATAATACTGAATTTCATAAAGCACCTGAGAAAAAATCGGGAACAGGTGAGGTGCGACATACATACGCACCGGCACATACGAAGGGCACTTTTACCACAGGGCCCACGCAACCCGAAACGCAAAGTTTTCAGTCGGTAAATGCCAATAACATGGTGGATCTGTTCACGGGCGATTTTTCATACAATATTCCATTGCTCGATGTGGGCGGTTACCCGGTAAATCTGCACTACCAAAGCGGTATTACCATGGACCAGGAAGCAACCTGGGTAGGGCTTGGCTGGAATATCAATCCCGGGGTGATTAGTCGTAATATGCGGGGTTTGCCGGATGATTTTCAGGGTGGTGATGATAAAGTAACCAAGACTGTTAGTATGAAGCCGAACAGAACGATAGGGGTAAATGTGGATGGATCGGTTGGTGGTGAAATTTTAGGGCTGCCTGTTAATGTAAGTGCAGGCCAGTCAACCGGTGTGTTTCATAATACCTATAAAGGCTGGGGCCTCGAAAGGTCGCTGCATGCCACCATTGATGTTGGTATCGGGTCAAAAGGGCATTTGACAGGCGGGTTGTCAATTACCAATAATTCACAAAACGGCCTCGATATAAGTCCTTCCATGGGATTTCATCTGGGATCCAATGAAAATTTATTAAGGGGTGGTATAACCATCGGCACTAATTATAATTCCCGTACAGGAATACAAAACCTGCAAATCACAGGTGAAATAAAACAACAGTCATCTGCCATTGTACAACAGCTTATAAATAATGTAACCAGGTTTAGTTCTGTTATTTCATTTGCGCAGCCATCGTACACGCCCACCATTTCAGTTCCGTTTAGCTCATCTCAGTATTCGTTAAGGCTTAAGGTAGGTTCAGAAAACGAAGGCTTTTTCGCGAGTAAGCAGATGCATGGTTATTTATCAATTCAAACTATAAAAGATCAGGATAAAACACGGTCGGTGCCGGCTTATGGATATCTGTACTATGAAAAAGCGAACAATAACCTCGATGCACTACTCGACTTTAACAGGGAAAAAGATATTGCCTGGAATGAAAATGCGCCGAATATCGCCATACCTGTTTATACATATGATACCTGGTCGATAAGCGGGGAAGGCACCGGCGGTATGTTCCGGGCTTATCGAAGTGACATAGGATTCGTATATGATCACCGGATGGCCACCAGAAGTACCAGCAATAATCTTGGACTGGATTTCGGGGCTGGAAGCATTATGAAAGCGGGTGTTGATTATACCAATATGCACTCTGTCACAAACAGCAATGCATGGACAGGTGATAACCTGTTGGATGATGTTATTCCTTTCAGACAGGCCGACACCACTTTTGAAAATGTGTATTTCAAAAATCCGGGCGAAAAAACTTCAGTCAATAAATCATTTCATAAAGCTATTGGCGACGATTACCTGATGCGTGTTGATCTGTCGGGCGGCAAAGTGCCTTCGGCTACCCGCAACATGACCTTATTTAAAAACAGTAAGCCGTTTGATGCGATCAATGTTGGGTTGAATACCGTGCGAAGTACAAGAGATAAGCGCACCCAGGTAATTTCGTATCTCACTGCCGGCGAGGCGGCCTATGCAGGGCTTGATAAAGTTATAAGATCATACCCGATCAATTCGTTCCCGTCGGCCAGTTGTAATAGTAATTATGAGAAAATACAACGCAGCGATGCAGATCGAAAAGCACACCATCTTTCAGAGATCACCGTGCTGAATGATGATGGCCGCCGGTACGTATATGGCATTCCTGTGTATAACAAACAACAGGTAGATATTACCATGTCAACCCAAAAAGGTAGCAATGCCACCGGTTTGGTAAATTATGACTCAACTGATAAGTCTGTTAAAAATAATCAGGGTAAAGAGGGCTATTTTAATAAGGAGGTTTTGCCGGCTTATTCGCATTCTTTTTTGCTTACGGGCATTTTATCGGCCGATTATTCAGACATAACGGGCAATGGTATTACAGAAGACGACAATGGCGATGCGGTTAAATTTAATTATAGCCGGGTGTACAGTTTGAATTCACCTTATAAATGGCGGGCGCCCTATCAGCAAAACCAGGCGGCCTATAATGAAGGATTAAAAACCGATAGTCGCGATGAGCGGGGCAGTTTTACCTATGGCGAGCGGGAAGTATGGTATTTGAACTCGGTAGAATCGAAAACCATGATCGCCACATTTGAGCTCGATACCGATAGTATTCGTAAAGATTCCTATGGCGTTGGTGGTGAGGATGGCGGTCAAAGCGCAAGTCAAAATTTATACCGTCTTAAAAAAATCAACCTGTATTCAAAAGCCGATTACTTAAAAAAAGGAACCAATGCCAGGCCTGTAAAAACCGTTTATTTTGAATACAGTTATGAGTTATGCAAAAATAACCCCGGCTCTGTTTCTGGTAACGGTAAGCTTACCTTAAAAAAAGTATGGTTCAGTTACAATAACAACAATAAGGGCCAACGCAATCCGTATGTATTTACCTACCATGCAGCCAATCCGGCGTTTAGTCAAAAATCGGTTGACCGGTGGGGTAACTATAAAAATCCAAAAGACAATCCCGGTAACACCGGTGATGAATTAACCAATGCCGATTATCCCTATTCGCTTCAGTCGCTTGTAAAAAACTGGGACTCTGTAAAGGCAGCAGACAGCGCTGCGCCCTGGACGCTTTCGGAGATCGGTTTGCCATCTGGCGGCAAAATAAAAGTTACCTATGAGTCGGATGATTATGCCTACGTGCAAAACAAAAGAGCCATGCAGTTTTTTTCAGTTGCAGGTTTTGGTAACTCCGAAACTGATGGAATACAGGCGAAACTGTATGTTAAAAACTTGCCTAATACAGATTTCATGTATGTTTTTATTAACGTAACGGAAGCTGTTTCGGATAAAACAGATATTCTAAGAAAATACCTCGATGGTGTAAAGCAACTGTTCTTTAAACTGGCCGTGAACATGCCGGGCGATAAATGGGGGAATGGTTTTGAGTTGGTGCCCTGCTATGGAGAAATTGATGATTATGGCATTCGCACCAATTCAAATAATAAAGTAATATGGATAAAAGTAAAACCAATAAAAGATCATGAAAGCCCTTTTGCAACAGCTGCTTTGCAGTTTCTGCGGTTAAATCTTCCTTCCAAAGCCTACTCCTGGTCTGAACCGGGCGATAATATCGACGTACGCGCGGCCGTAGGCATGCTGGCTTCGGTAGCGGGTGGTGTGATAAATATTTTTAAAACAGTAGGTTTTGGTACATCGGCAAGAATAAAAAACCGCTGTAACAGCCTCGTTTTGGAAAAATCGTTTGCCCGGCTCGATAACCCGGTATATAAAAAGTTTGGCGGTGGTTTGCGGGTAAAAAAAGTGGAGCTGTATGATAACTGGAAAGCCATGACCGGTCAGCAGCAATCGGTGTATGGCCAAACGTATACGTATACCGATAGTCTGGAGATTAACGGAATAAAAACAGCCATCAGCAGCGGTGTTGCCAGTTATGAACCTGTGATAGGGAGTGATGAAAATCCCTTCAGGGTTCCCCTGCAGGTGTATACCGAAAAAGTGGGGGCTCTGGCGCCTGCCAATTACCTGTATTCGGAAGAACCGTTTGCCGAAACATTTTTTCCTGCGCCGATGATAGGATATAGCAAAGTGCGGGTTCAAACGATTAATAAGGATCGGAAATCGGCTAATGGTTTTGATGAAACAGAATTTTATACAACAAAGGATTTCCCCACACTGGTTGAAATTACGCCCATGGATGGCGATAGTAAAAAAACATACAAATCGCCGATTTCAAATCCCTTTTGGTTTGATGCCCGTAATTATGTAACCCTGAGTCAGGGCTTTAAGGTTGAGCTGAATGATATGAATGGCAAACTGAAGTCGCAGGCAACCTGGTCACAGCAAAATACTAAAACGCCTATAAGTTATACCTATAATTATTACAGGGTGCAAAACGATAATGCCGCACAACCGAAGCTATCAAATATTGTTTCGGTTGTTGATTCGGCAAATGGCGTTATTGATACAGCCGCTGAAATAGGGAAAGATGTTGAAATAATGATCGATGTACGTGAACAAACGTCTGAAACCAACAGCGGAAGCATTGAGTCTAATGTAGATGTGATCAATGTAGCTGGTTTCCCGGTTCCGATCTTTGTACCGGTACCCCTGTTTAACGGCGAAACAAACCGTTACCGGGCTGTTGCCGTACTGAAAGTGGTAAACCGGTATGGTATATTAGACAGCGTTTTGCATTTAGAGAAGGGGAGCAGTGTTACTACCAGGAACTTATTGTATGATGGCGAAACGGGCGATGTGTTATTGTCGCAAACCAATAATGAGTTCGACGATCCGGTTTATAATTTCAGTTATCCTGCACACTGGGCTTATAGTGGCATGGGGCCGGCTTATAAAAATATCGGTACTGTGTTAAAAGGCGTGTATTTCAGAAAAGGCATTTTGTATTCAAATGGAAAAAGAGTAGCAACAGAAAAGTATTTTGAAAGCGGCGACGAGGTGTTGGTATATGGCAAAAATACCCGCAACGGCAGTAGCAACGATCACTGCAATGATAACTATTACCAGTTTAAATCAGATACCACCTATAACCGATTATGGGCAATCGATGGCCGTAAAGGAAAAGATGGCCAGAAAGGCATTTACTTTATCGACCACGATGGGTTGCCGCATTCTGCCGATGATTGTAATCTTACCATCATCCGTTCGGGCAAACGCAACATTGCCGGGGTGGCCATTGGCAGCGTTACTTCGCTGAAATCGCCGGTAAAAAAAGTAAATAACATCACCAGGCTGGTGCTTGATTCAACCATCAATGTAATTGCCGCCGGTGCAGGCCGGTTCAAAGATTTCTGGAAAGTAGATAGTGCTGTTTATGCGAAAGACACCACTGTTTTGGGATTGCGCCCGGTAAAGCATATTGATGATACTTTATATGCAGTAGATAATTATTCGATAGAAGATTATGCGTCAAGTGGCAGCCCGAATTTAGGTGCATTACCCGATTACAGGTACTTTGAAGCATCTTCCTATGATGGCGATTTTGTAGATCATATCAGAAGCTGGTTAAAGTTCGATATGCGCCGGATTCCGAAGGGTGCTGTTATAGACACGGCCACTATATATTTATATGGATGTATGAACAAACCGCACCAGAACTACCGCAATTCAAATGCCTGTTACCTCGAGCGGTTAACGGCCACCTGGCCCCGAACAGTTATCAATGGTAACACAGACGGTAGTGTGCTGAGCGACTATTTCTGGGATCCTTATCAAACAACTACCGAAACAACAACGCGGGTAACCATTGCTGCATCGCCCTGGGATCAATCTAATGTAGGTAATGACGAATTGGGCATTACCAGCATGGCACAGGCCATGCTAAACCAGTATTACAATTCAGATAGCGTGGTATCGCCGGGTATGCGTATTCGTTTAATAACCTATACCGGAGATGGTAATGATTACAAACACAGCAGCGTGAATTACAACACAGCCCAATCACCGGAAGAATGCGGGTCTGAAAGTTCCTGTACGCCGGTCATAAGGCTCAGGTATCATTTAGCCTGCTCCGGCGATTCGGTAGTTTATACCAACGATCATTTTGCAGGCGTTTATTGCCGTGATATGCCGGTTGATTCCTTCGTTTGCAAACCCGTTGTCAACGATACGGCTGTAAACTTTTACCGCACCGGGGTGCTGGGCAACTGGCGTATGGACAGGGCCTATACTTATTACAGTACAAGAAAACAAACCGATCCTTCGGATACCACCAATATACGCACCGATGGCGAAATAAAAGCCTTTATGCCTTATTGGAATTTTACCGACTCTACATTATACGCCGGCACCGATACCAGCCGCTGGGTTTGGAACAGCGAACTGACCTTATTCAATAACAAAGGTTCCGAAATAGAAAATCACGATCCGTTGAACCGGTACAATGCCGGCCTGTATGGCTATAACAAATCACTTCCCGTTGCCGTAGCGCAAAATGCCAGGAACAGGGAAATAGCCTTCGATGGCTTTGAGGATTACGGTTACCAAACCGATACCTGTGTACATTGTATGTTCAACCGCCATTCTGATTTTGGAACAGCGGCCACCCTGGTAGATACACTCAGCCATTCGGGCATATACAGTTTGTATGTACCCGGTAACCAAACTGTTTCTACAACTTTCCCTATAGCTACGATTGCACAGGATACCATTTCTCCGCAGTTGTCTATAAAAGAAGATTCGGTGCCTATTGTTGCTACCACGGTAAACAGCAACGGGCCGGGATTGACTGTTAAGTATACAACCATGTCGAGCAATAGTTTTTATAACCTGCCATTTACAGGTAACATCGACTATTACCGGTATGATGGATTGGCAATACCTTATATTACCAGCCAGGAAAATTTCTATGTAACCTGGAACGGGTATATACAGCCCCGGTATAGCGGTACCTACACCTTTCTTACAACGGCCGATGATAACATGCGGCTTTTCGTAAATAACGTGGAAATTGAAAATTCTGAGGTTACTCACGATCATACCTGGGGCACAGCCTATGAAAGTTCGACGGTGTATTTGCAGGCCGGGGTGCTGTATCCTATTCGCGTGCAATGCACTCAGGGTGGCGGTGCTTATCAGTTCATGCTTGAATGGAAAAGTCAGGGCGTACAGTCGGTAAGCCGCGAAAAAGTGCCTGTTAGTGTGTTGTATCCTGAAAACAGTGATCTCAATTCGATAACAAACAACACAGTACATAGAGACACCACCTGGTGTGTGGCATTGAAAAATCCCACTGCTAAAGCAGTGATCAATAACCGCTTCTCGCCCTTTCAGGGTAAAAAAGTGGTGGTGAGCGCCTGGGCAAAACAGGCTGTTGACTGTGTCACCGGCAATTACGATAATGCGCAATTGCAACTGGTGTTCAACGATGCCGCAGCATCTACCCTTACTTTAAAACCAGCCGGCAATATCATCGATGGATGGCAACGGATAGAAGATACGCTAACCGTTCCTGCCACAGCTACCAGTTGCACGATGAATATGAAGGCCACTTCATCGGCGCCGGTGAACTTCGATGATATACGTATTCATCCGTTCAATGGCAATATGAAATCATTTGTATACAGTCCCATCAACCTGCGGTTGATGGCCGAACTGGATGAAAACAACTATGCCACGTTTTATGAATACGACGATGATGGTACGCTTATAAGATTGAAAAAAGAAACAGAACAGGGCGTAAAAACCATTAAAGAAAGCAGGAGTGCATTGTTAAAACAGTAACCAATTGACCATTGACCAAACGACAATCATATGCAACATATAATCAACTTACGTATAAAAATAATACTGCTGCTGATGACGGCCGGTCTGCTGCAGGCCGCCGCCCAGCCGGTAACAGATGCTTTTCTTTGTTCGAGAGAATTGAATAACATTCGCTATGTATACAACGATACTGCCCACCTCAGTTTTCAGGTAGCGTTTTACATACAGTATAGTAACGGGACGAAGGATACCTGTTACTACAATTATAAAACCTGTAACAATAAAGTGTATGTTTCTATACCCGACAGCCAGGAAATTATACAGAATGAATATTACAGTCTGGTGTTAAATCATAAGCGCAATAAGGTTGTATTGTCAAAGGCTATGGAGGTATTCAAATACATTGCCCATGCCAACATAACCGACAGAGATTTTTACTCCACTTTCGTAACCGGCATGATGGTACGCGATACCGGAAATCTGAAAAAATTCTCTTACAGCTTTAAAACGGCCAGTCCTTACCGGCAATACGACATCGTGTACGATTCTGTAACGCACCGGGTCAATACTATACATTATGTTTTTGATACGGGGGCTGCCACAGCCAATAGTAATTCGCCTTTTTATGTAACCATGGTGTTCAGCAATTATCAAACCGGCGGTTATACCGACGCTGTTTTTTCAACCGACCCTTATGTGCTGCGAAGGAAAGGCATTTTTACCCTTACAGCCCCTTACAACAATTACACTTTAACTAACTCGCTTAACCAATAAACCGTATTTCATGCAACGCTATATTTATCGTTTATTGTGCTGCTTTTGTTTTTTGCTGCTGGCAGGCTATCATGCAATGGCCGTTGATGAGCGGTATGCAGCGCCCCCGTTAAGTGGCAATAAACTGGCAGCTGATTCAACAAGTTTGGTGCAGGATACGGTATACTTTAATCCTTCGTTAAAGCCCCTGCAAACAACCTGGTTGTTAAAGAATCTCATCACCTTTCAAATAGATGAATCGTACCGGAAATTGTTGCCCGATGAGTTCAGTGTGTCTATAACATTTGAAGTACATTTTACTTACGATAATAACGGCACACCGGCTACTGGTGTCAGTGATGAGATTACATTAAATCTTGACTATTCACAATATACCAAATATGGATTCAAAAAGACCTTTGTAACCGAGGGATGGTATAAGGCTGAAATAAAGATAATCAGTATATCTGCCAATGGAGCCGATCTTAGCGACATTAGCGATGCTTTAATGCTTACCAATGAAATACTGGTTAACCGGGAGTATAATTTTTCCTGTACCAATAATGCGGTAAAATCAATTTTCTCAAATACTTCTTCAATATCGTCAAAGGGTGAATTAAAAGTGTATTGGTCACCCGAGCGGGCTGCTGATGAGTATGACCTGGAATGGAGCTATATTGATAGCGCAGCATTGGCTAATTACCGTAAAACAGGATACGATACAGTGTACGATGCTAAAAAAATATTTCCCAATAATGCTACCCGGGTAAGCATTCACCAGGAAGAATATAATATACCCATGTTGTATGAGGGGCGGGGTACCTTGTTTTACAGGGTGCGATCGGTACAGGTAAAGGCAAACGGCCAGCGCATTGAATCCGTATGGAGCTCTGACTATACCAATGGATTGGGGAAATATAATTTTACTGGTCTCGACACCACGCTGAACTGGCAATCATCTACCAGCTTTGCCGAAGAAGGAAAACGAAAATCGGTGGTGCAGTATTACGACGGATCGTTAAAAAGCCGCCAAACAGTTACCAAAGACAATACGACCGATACTACCATTATTGCCGAAACTTTGTACGATTACCAGGGCAGGCCGGTTATACAGGTGATGCCTTCGCCTTCATTGAGTAGTTTGATAAAGTACACTCCCAGGTTTAATCAGTTGAACGGCGCTGAATATTCGAAGGACCTGTACGATGGCCCGTGGCAGGATACCTGTTATTGTAATCAGGGAGCGCCGGCTATGGGTACCGACTCCGGGGCAGCAAAATATTATTCTCCCGGCAATCCATTGGCTGCAACCGGATACCATAAATACATTCCCAATGCCAATGGATTTGTATTTGCTCAAACGCAATACACACCCGATAATACAGGCCGTATAAAAGTACAGGGCGGAGTAGGGCAGGAGTTTCAAATTGGCAAACACCATGAAACGCAATATACCTATGACGATGCCAGTCGCGAAGAACTGGATGCTTTGTTTGGCACTGAAGTAGGAACTGCAAGCCATTATTTTAAAAACACCGTGCGCGATGCCAATGGCCAATATAGCATCAGTTATGTTGATATGCATGGCCGAACCATTGCTACCGCACTGGCCGGCAGCCCGGCAGTAAACGTTGATCCGCTTGCAAGCAATAGTACGGTGTGGACGACAACAGGATTGCTCGACAGCAATACAAATGTAGTAAAAGGGATGGTGATCGAAAGCAGCAAAGGGCTGTTTGTTACCTCAGCCGGACAGCATCGCTTCAGGTATTCCCTGTTGCCGGATAGCATTAGTATCAAAGGTTGCAACGATACGGCTATATGCTACGACTGCATTTACGATCTTGAAATTGCCATAACCGATGAATGTAATGATACTACACTGGCTAAACGCAGTCCGATAGTAATAAAGCGCAACAATTACCACCTTGATATTAATTGTAATGCTATTGATAGTTTTCCGGTCGTAGACACAATCGTGTATTTAAACCAGGGCAGTTATGTGGTAACGAAAACGCTTACCATTAACAAAAAGGCGATGGACTACTATCGCGACAGCGTTTTCCTGGTTCACAATACCTGCCACACACTGGAGCAATTGATTCAACAGGAAAAACAACGGCTCGACACCAGCATGCAATGCGAAGTCACCTGCACTTCATGCTACGCCGCTATTGGCTCCTGGGAAACTTTTCGAAATAATTACATGCAGCAGGGTGGTATTCCGGTTAGTGATACGGCCGGTTATCGTACGCAGGCGACCCTTGCTTATAAAAAGCAGCTCGAAGAATGCGATGCGCTCTGCAATCCCGGTTTAGATAAAAACATGCGCCGTCAAATGCTGGCCGATGTAACGCCCCCTAACGGGCAATATGCCAACCCCGACAGCATTGATATATATTCAATATTCTGGACTTCACAAAATAATCCTGAACCGCCTTATAAAACTGTTGCAGCGAACTATACAAATGAGAATGGTGATTCTGACCCCTTACCCGGAAATTTAAACCAGGACCAGTTTGTAGCGGATTTTAAAAGTTCCTGGGCAGAAGCTTTATTGCCCCTGCATCCTGAATACCCGAAACTGGTAAAATATGAACAACTGTCTGAAAGCCTTGCCTGGGATGTACGATTTGGTAAAATCGATTCTTATCAGGCAGCTGTGGATAGCGGGTTTTTGAACCCCGGTAATTTCATCACACATCCGGCTGGTAGCATTTTTAATTTCAATGCAGCACATCGCGATCCTTTCTTCACGAGCTATATAGACATTCTTAAAGTTCCGGCTGCTTATAAAACCCGTATGCAGGATAGCCTGCTTACAAAAGCAAAGGATGCAGGCAATAATGCCATTTCAATGTGGTCGCTGGCGACCATCATGGCCCATTGTGCCGACAACGACGCCGGTTGTGTTAGTCATTACCGGCCGATCGACAGCGCCTTTGCCATTGGCAGCGATTGCAGCGGCGACCGCGATATGGCCTGGCGGTATTTCAGGGAAATGTACCTGCAGGAAAAGCGGGAGATCATTAACCTGATGTTGCCGGGCATTTCGACCGACCTGCTAAATAATCATAACCTCAATTTTTATGATGCGCTGATGGGCGCCGGCGGTGCACCAACTGATGTGGCTACAACGCTCGACAGCTTAAACAGCTTTATTAATGACAATTGCGTTGCTTATGTAAAACAGTGGTGGCTGGAATTAAAAGATCCTTGTAAGTACGATTCAACAGACTCAGCCAAAATAATTCCCCGGTTAATTCAGGTTTGTCGCGAAGGAGGTGATATGGACCATCCCTTTGGCGCCTCCACGGTAAAGCCGGGAAGCACCAATACCTATAAAAGCTTTGAAGAAGTTTTAAAAGCATACAATGACAGCACACACAAAGCGTATAATGCTACCTGCAATGTGTACCTGATCAGCGCCCCCTTGCCATACGACCAAAATCCCGTTTATTCAGACAAGCCGGTTTATAAAAAGCCGGATAGTTGCGAATGCGCCAATATTGCATCGCTGTACCAGCAGTATCAGTTCGATGGAAAAGATTCATCATTTGCTGCCTACCTGTATCGTACCAGCGGTACGGTGGTGCGTAACGACGCACTGGATACCCTGCGCATGGCCTGCAACGGGTTAATCGATTGCAGCTTTTTAAAAGAGCCCATATCGTTGCCGCCGGTGTTGCAGTGCGGGGTGAAGGATGTGTGTGTGACTTGTATAGCCATTGACACACTGTACAAAAAGTATATTGCTGAATTTCCTGATGCCGTTCCGAGGTTAGAGAGTACCGATAGTTTACAAATAGCAAAAAATAAACTGTTTGAACAGTTTATGAATATGCAGTTGGGATTTAACAAGCTAACTACTGAGTACCTGCAGTTTATGGATACCTGCGGTATTGAGAAATTAAACAAGGTTTACTGCAATGTTGCATTGGCGTTTAATGGAAATACCGGTAAGCAAAGAATTATAATTCCATCGCAAAACAATCGACTGAAAATCGGAACTGGCGATTTAACCCTGGAAGCACGATTGAAACCGAAAAATAACGTTCCATTTAATACAATTATCAGTAGCCGTACGTATGCAACGGGTGCCTATGCTGATGGTGTTTTTTTCCTTTTGCTATCTGATGGTAATTTACTTGTTCAATTTCAGGGCTGCTATAATTATACCACAACTAATACTTTTGGAATAAATCCATACGATGGGAAATCCCATCATGTGGCTGTAACAAGAAGAGGAGACTCTGTTGCTTTCTATATGGATGGGCTCAAACTTCCGTATGGAGTTTCTTGTACAAATGGCGTAGCAGCACCCCCTTCCCAACGGAATATTGATGTTGATGGCCCATGGCGAATTGGCTTTGATTCTTCAGGGGCAACGCCTTACCCCTTTAAGACATTCAATGGCTGGATAGACGAAGTAAGGATATGGAATGTAGCCCGTACGGAAACCGATATCAGGGATAATATTACTACTACATTAACGCCCCAGGCAGGGTTAGTTGGATATTATACTATGAATAGTTATGATACCTGCGAGCAGGTAATTACCGATTATTCAACCGACGATCCGGCTCAACGAAATAATGGTTATTTAGGTGGCAATACAAATAAAGATAGCTTTGATCCGGTTTGGCTGTCTCCATCCCAGATTTCCTTTGACAGTGCTGATCCTGCCGGTGTTACAAATACTTGTAGTTGTATAAAAAATAGTGATACCCTCAAGAAATGGCTGAATGATTATGCAAAATATAGTGGTATCCCTCATCTTGATGCCAGCGGAAGCGATACTACACAATGGAAAGTAGATTTTGGCGGATGGTATTACAAAGCCGGAGTTCCGTTGGGAGAGATTATACACAATGGTGTGATGACCTTGCCCCCATATTATGCAGATACGTTGACAATAAATCGAAACCGGGTTGAATTCGATTATGTTAATGATACTTTATGTTTGGATTCTACAGGTTTTACCTGGGAAGCCAGATTGAGGTTGCCTGACAGCCTGATACGTTACAACCCGTATGATGCAAGTTGGTGGATTTTTTTGTATTCAACCAGTGGTTCAGTACAGGTAGCCATATCGCCCGGGGATGGACATGGAGTTGCCGTATGTACCAATCTCAATAAGCCGAATGTATCGTGTGCCAATGAAAATGTGGCGGGACAGCATTTGAACGACTGGCGGGTAGTTAAACTACAATTTCGCGGACGGAATTTTAAGTATTACATTGGTGATTCACTTTTGGCACAACGTACCCTGGATGCTCCTGTAACAAACCTGTATACATGGTCTATTGAACCTTTCTCTTTCAAGGGAGGGCAGATTGACTATATTAAAATATACGATTCCTCGGGGATAGTATTATATGACGAAAATTTTAATGATGCAAAAAATCTGGCAGTAATTGATAATAGAGGCCGGTGTACAGATTGCGAAACTCGTTTTACCAATTATTTTAATACACGTAATAATTCCAATCTCACATACACCGGAATTAAATCAATATATTCAGGTACATGTGGTATTGATATTCATCCCTGTTCTCAGGATCTCACGCTATGCGGAAAAACAGAACCTGTATTTGCTCCGGTTACCTGGCCACAGCGAACGACCTGCGACGATAGTACGTTATTTGCCACATCTGTTGCAGTGTTGAGGGAACAGGCTTATACCGATTCAATCACCGGCAGCTTTAGCGACCGGTACCTGGCCAAATGTTTAAGCGCCCGGTATCACGAAAGCTTTACCTTATATCACCCCGTTAATCAATTCCATTACACGCTGTATTATTACGACCAGGCAGGCAACCTGATAAAAACAGTGCCACCTGAAGGGGTGGATGTAAGCAAGTTTGCCTGGGCAACCGCATGGTCAGATTCTGTAAAGGCCGCCCGCAGCAATAAACAGCTGCTTACACCCAATCATAAACTGCCTACCCAATACCGGTTCAATACTTTAAACCAGGTAGTGGCGCAGAAATCGCCGGATGGCGGTTTGTCGGAATTCTGGTACGATCGGTTAGGCAGGTTAGTGGTTAGCCGCAATGCAAAACAGAAGGCTGCCGGCACTACCGAAGACAACCGGTTATATAGCTATACAAAATATGATTCACTGGGTCGTATTACTGAAGTTGGACAGGTAAGCAATACAAGCTCCAATGGCGCCATGACAGATGCGGTGAGCCGCAATCCCATATCAATAGGAAACTGGCTATTAGCGCTCAATAACCGCAGAGGCCAAATAACCAATACGATTTATGATTTGCCTTATATTTTTAATGGCCTGGGAGATGCGCGGCTGGTGGTAACACAGCGCAATTTGCGCAACCGGGTAAGTTATACAACCATTACCGATACGGGTACCAACAGTACCGCTTATAACCAGGGTACATTTTATACCTATGATATATTAGGCAATGTAGATACTTTATTACAGGATTATGGGAGCACCAATTTTACATCCACGGCCAATGTGATGAATAAGAATGGTAACCGGTGGAAAAAGATCACTTATAAATACGACCTCATCAGCGGCAAGGTAAATATGGTGATGTATCAGCGCGGCTGGAAGGATGGTTTTTATCACCGTTATAGTTATGATGCCGAAAACAGGTTAACGCTGGTAGAAACCAGTACCGACAGCCTCGTATGGGAAAAAGAAGCGCGGTACGATTACTACCGGCATGGCCCGCTGGCGCGGGTAACGCTGGGCGATCAGCAGGTGCAGGGCATTGACTATGCCTATACTTTACAAGGCTGGCTCAAAGGTATAAACAGCACCGCGGGCGTTGATTCGATTGATATGGGAAGAGATGGCAATGCCAATAACATCAACCGGTACACTGCCAGAGATGCTATAGGACTAACGCTGAATTATTTCACCGGTGATTATGCAACAATTAATAACAGCGTGCAGCCCTTCCCCGGCTATAGCGGATATTTAAGTAATTACAGGCCGCTGTACAATGGCAACATAAGCAGCAGCAGTGTTTACCAGAAGAAGTTCGATTCGGAAGATGTTCCGGGTGGCCCGCTGATCTTTTATAATTACAAATACGACCAGTTGAACCGGCTCACAGCCCAGGACGCCTATAAAGGATTTAATACGGCGACCAATAGCTGGAGCGGCATGAACGGAATGGGCGAAAACCTGAAGGAGCGCATAGCCTACGATGCCAATGGCAATATTTTAAAGTACCTGCGAAAAAGCATAAGCGGTACAACGGGCAATATGGATAGTCTAAACTACTATTACTATGCGGGTACCAATCGGCTGAAACGCATTACCGATAGTATTGAGGCCAGCGCATTTGTAGATCCGGAGGGTCGGATAGTTGATATTGATGGCCAGGCCGACAGTAATTATGTATATGATTCAATAGGTAATTTAATAAAAGACAATAAGGAGAATATCACCAGCATCAAATGGAATGTGTATGGCAAAATTCAGGAGATAAACAGAACGGCCACTACGGCAGTACCAGCCACAAAGATTCAATACACGTATGACGCGCTGGGTAACCGCATCAGCCAGATAGTGACCGCCAGCGGCACCAAATATTACACATGGTATGTACGCGATGCGCAGGGTAACCTGCTGAGCACCTATACCACAGATGGCAGCAGTACGAATCTGGACAGTCTTGATTTAAAGCAGAGCGAGCAATACATATACGGCAGCAGCCGGCTGGGCGTGCTCACCGGCAGCGAATCGGTGCACGGCGGCCCGGATGGAATGGATTATTATTCCGGCAAATCGTTTGACCGCGGCTGGAAGCAATATGAACTCACCAACCATTTAGGAAATGTACTGGCCACTATCAGCGACAGAAAATTTGGTGTACCTTTAAGCGATACAAGTTCTTTGATAGATCACTATGAGCCGGATATACTCACTGCGCAGGACTATTATCCGTTTGGGATGCTTTCGAGGGTAGCAGTTCCGGGTAGTGGACAGACTTATAAGTTTGGGTTTAATGGCAAGATGAATGATAATGATGCGAAGGGAGGTTTGGGGAATCAGCAGGATTATGGGATGAGGATTTATGATCCGAGGGTGGGGAGGTTTTTGTCGGTTGACCCGATTACACAAAAATATCCTGAATTAACACCTTACCAATATGCAAGTAATAGACCTATTGACGGAATCGATGAAGATGGGTTAGAGTGGGCATATTTTGATAGATTTAATGTACAAATGCATGTTACTAATCAAACTACCAAAGAAGAGAAATTAAGAATCTCGGGTGTTAAATGGGTAGGATATGACCTTGCATTTGGAAAAAAATTACCAAAGGCAGGAAGTGTATCAATTGCTTATACTTTTGGAGCTAAAGGGATGACCACGTCTGGGGTTGATGCAAATGGTAATCCAACCCAAAAGTGGCAAAGCTATGCAAGTTTAAGCACTGGAAGTATCGCAACAGACAACAAGCTTGGAACTTTACACGGTTATATACAAAGTCAAATGAAATCTTTTATTCTAAAAGCAAATTTTAGGTTTGGTATAGATTTAAGAGTAACTGATGGTTATAGAACTATAGAACAACAAGACGAACTTTTTGCTCAAGGCAGAACCCAAAAACAAATTGAAGCAAAAAAGAAAGAACTTGGTATAACAAGAATAATTGAAGCTGATCCCAAAGCTGGCGTTGTAACGAATGCTATAGGGGGATATAGTAACCATAATTTTGGTTTAGCAATTGATATTGTACCTATTGAAAATGGAAGATTGAATTGGGAAACAAGACATTGGCCAATAATAGGGCTTATTGGCGAAAGTAGAGGCTTAGAATGGGGGCACAGATGGAAAAAAATAGACGATAAGCCTCACTTTCAAAACTTATTGGGTAACTCACTAAGACAATTAAGAACTATGCATAGTGACAATAATGGATTACCAATTTTTCAATAAAGAAAATTATGAAAACTTTTAGCCTAAGATTTTTATTAATTATTATTTTATTTGATAGTTGTAAGAATAGAAATATAAATGAAGAAAAAAATGTGAAAGTTAATCAAGCAGTTGACACTATTAAAAATTTAACGCATGACAGCTCCAATATCCACCAGTTAAGAATTTCCGATATTAAAGTATCGGCGTACCTTATATACGATGATGGTTCTTTATCTGCTTTTGATGTCTTAAATGATAAAACCGTGGCGTTATGGAATACCGTTATTGGTGGGGGCGATGCGTTGAAGCCATCAAAAAGCACAAAGTTTAAAATAACCGGAACTTTAGATAATTTGAACATTAAGATTAAAAACGGAAATAAGTTGGCTATTGATAAAAAGGGGGTGCATCTTAACAAAGTATTTGAATTTGTCATTAAGGAAACTGGATGTGCCGAGGTATATGTGAATATAACCGGCAATCAGAATTTTGTATTCAATGACACAATCCCTTTTCATTGTGGCGAATAACAAGACAATACTGTAACGTATCAAAGTAGTTGGTGAAGAAAAAAGAGTAAAATCCAAACATAGTCTTAAAGCCAGATGTAACAGTCTGGCTTTTTTCTTTTATAACCATTGAAGGAGGTCAATATTGGCCGTGCAACGTCTATGAACTTTACACTATAAGGCGTTCGGATA
>NZ_JCAPSW010000025.1:0-110201 GCF_059587045.1 Niastella sp. sgz303648
CAGGATTATTTAAAAACCTGTATAGTTATAGTAGGACGAGTCATGGTGTATCATTTTGTAGCAATATGTAGCATTATGTTGCAAAATGTGTCATTTTTGGAAGCGCCTGATTGAATCGGTATTTTTCCTCCATATCTTTGTTATGAACAAATGAACAGTGATGTATAACCGAACATTTGAGTACTTACAATTGACAAAGTTCATTATCGTTCCCGCTCCACAAAACAACTAAGCAGCTTGCAATCGGTAATCATTGCATCTGCAAACCGGCAAACCGGAAACGAGGATGCGATGGCGCGATGCGACTTCCACTTGTAATATGTACGATGGATCCAATCCCGCTTCAGCGGGACAGGTAATGCAATGCCTTCATTTGTTACGCACTTTATTGGCCAATAAAGTAACAGGCTTTGTTAAGTAGCTGGTATTTTTATTTCCTAACAACTAAAATGTCAAAACATGACACACAATATCACAAACGGATTTAAAAAACTCCGTGATAACGATTTGATCGGTTTCTCATACGGCGTTACAGGAAAAATGGAGAATAATCCAAATTTTCCTCAGCCACCCGCCGCATTGGCTGACCTTAAAAAACTACTCCCCGAGTATCAGGAGGCCAATGTCAAAGCAAGCGGTGGCGACGAAGAAATGCGGTTTATTAAAAGGGCTATACGGGTCAGGGTGATCTCCCTGTTATCAGATATAGCCGATTATGTAACCCTTACCTGTAATGGTGATCCTGCCAGGTTGGTCAGCAGCGGTTTTGAACTGGCCAGGGCAAGAGGTACAAAAGCAATGGCCGCTATTAAAGAACTGAAGGTAACTGTTGACCGGTCCGGTGAAGCAGTTACCCGGGTTAAAAGAGTGGCAGGCGCCAAAGCGTACATTCACCAGTATACAATCGACCCGCTCACGGGCGACAATGTATGGGTTAACAAGGTCACTACCGATCCCGGTTATACCTTTACAGGTCTTAAATCGAAAGAGAAGTACTGGTTTCAGGTTATCGCTGTAGGATTGAATGGCCAGGAGTCTGCTTCTCCACCTGCTTCGCGGGTTGTTCAGTAACAGATGAATAGCCAACATATTACTTAATAGTCAGGAGTTCCGCCATCGGCGGGACTTCCGTTTTATATGCCCGGATCGGGAAAATATCATTTTGAAACAAATTATTCATTATAGGTGAGTTGAACGGGCAGGCGGCCGGGCCCAGGCTTCCGGCATTATCAACGGTGTTATACATGTATGTTTACTGAAATAATTTTTTTTATTAAATAAAAAAAATTATTTTGGATGTAATGATTCCTGTGCGCCTGCTATATGCAAAAACACATTTTTAAAAGTGTTATTTCCTGATAGCACTTTGATTTGCAAGCGAAATTTCGGCTTCGCTTCAAGGTTTCATGTTTGAGTCATAATTTTATTTTTTACAATAGCATCTGGGCTCATTGTAGCGATAGCTATATCCTGAAGTATTAACACTCTCTGTTTTTCATTCTTACATGTTACTTACTGCGTGAATACACCGGTTATTAAAATATCTTATTTGCACAATTCATAAATAATAATGTTAAATACACGCTCTGATCAATTCGCATCGTCGCCTTTTATTTACCGCGTTAATCATCAGTTTTTTCTGGGCAATACTCCCTGGTATTTTGTAGGCGCCAACTACTGGTATGGGCCTTACCTTGGTTTGAAAAAAGACCCGGAAAAAGGCATAGAACGGTTGCGCCGGGAACTCGATTTTCTGAAAGCAAAAGGCATTACCAATTTGCGTATATTAGGTGGGGTAGAAGGTGCCGGTCAGATAAACGGCGTTCAGCGGGTTATGCCATCTCTGCAGCCGCAAAAGGGTGTTTTTGATGAACAGCAACTGAAAGGACTTGATCTGTTACTATATGAAATGGGTAAGCGGCAATTGAAAGCAGTGATCTTTCTCAGTAATAACTGGGAGTGGAGCGGCGGCTTTTTACAATACCTTAACTGGAATGGCTTGCTTGCTACGCCCGATATGCAACGTAAACTGAACAGGATTGAACTGAGCGATGCTATCAGTAAATTTTATGGTTGCACTCCCTGCATACAGGATTACTACGAACAGGTAAAACACATTATTACCCACACCAATACCATCACTGGTAAAAAATATAGCGAAGATCCCGCCATCATGGCGTGGGAACTGGTCAATGAGCCCAGACCTATGCGGCCTGCTGTCAACGACGACTATTATACATTTATCAGCAATACCGCCTCGCTTATCAGGTCGCTCGATAAAAATCACCTCATCACTACCGGTCATGAAGGCGTTATGGCCATTGACAACGACATGCCGTTGTACGAAAAATTACATGCCGATAACAATATAGATTATCTCACCATTCATATCTGGCCAAAGAACTGGAGTTGGTTTAAAGAAAATACATTACACCAGGATCTGCCCGGGGTAATTGATAAAACAACTGCCTATTTAAACAAGCATGTACTGGCGGCTGAAAAATTAAACAAGCCCCTGGTGATCGAAGAATTTGGTATTCCCAGAGATCATCATGCATTCAGTGTTGATACTCCTACTACTGTAAGAGACCAATACTACCGGTTATTGCTGGAACAATGGCAACGCAGTAAACTTCATAATGGCGTATTGGCGGGCTTAAACTTCTGGTCATTTGCAGGCATCGGAAAACCCATACCCGGGCAAACCTTCTGGGAGCAGGGCAACGATTACCTCGGCGACCCGCCTATGGAAGAGCAAGGATTGAATTCGGTATTTGATAGCGACGCCAGTACCTGGCAATTAATTACAACGTTTACCATCAACTCGTAGTTACTTAGTAAATAGTTATAAATCAGTAGTATACGTTTATTGATAAAAGATATACATTTCAACGTTTGCTCATTTCCGAATATATATTAACTTAACATACGATTAAACTTTGGTTGTTTTATTCCATTTTCATTTCTCCAAAATTTGGTTTCCACTTATTAAGTAAACATGTGAGTTTCTTTAGCGACAGCTATTGCAATCCCTAACGTTGCCACAACATTAATAGAATTTCAGGTAAAGATTTATCAGATTCTATGCATCTGCGATAAGCTGTTTTTTTTGCAAATCATCCTTTTTTAATACAGAAAATATTTGCACCCGCCTGCAATGAAATGCAGGAACCGGGAACGGAGCATAATGGCCTTTTTTGATTAAACATTGTTTTATGAAGGTGCGAACCATTGCTGTTTTTTACCTGTTTGCCGGTGGCCTGGTGGCAATAATCCTGTATATGTTGAATGCAGGTAATGGTCCTGGTTTGTCCGGAAGCAGTTTTTCAGGCGTTCATGTACAACCTGTTCTGCCATCCTCAGGTATTATAAAAGCGCTTTCGAACATACAGGCGCTCATTATTCTGCAGATCGCTCTTATTTTGGTTGTGGCAAGATTATGTGGTGTGCTATTCCAAAAGCTGGGGCAACCTACTGTAGTTGGTGAAATCATAGCCGGTATTGTACTTGGACCATCGCTTACAGGAACTTTATTTCCTGGTTTTAGCGAATTCATATTTCCAAAGTCCTCGTTAGGTAGCCTGCAGATATTGAGCCAGATAGGCCTCATACTGTTCATGTTTGTTATAGGCATGGAACTCAGGCTGAATGTGATCAGGAAAGAAGCCGGTACTGCTTTGGTCATCAGTCACGCCAGCATTATTATTCCTTACGGCCTGGGAGTTGGTCTTTCCTGGTACCTGTATAAAACATACGTACCTGCCAATATTCCTTTTTTCGCATTTGCATTGTTTATGGGTATAGCCATGAGTGTTACTGCTTTTCCGGTGCTGGCAAGAATAATACGTGAAAGGGGGCTTTCCAATACCCGTCTTGGCGATATTGTAATTTCCTGTGCAGCTGTTGACGATATCACGGCATGGTGTCTGCTGGCCATTGTAATAGCCATCGTAAAAGCAGGTTCTATTACCGATGCGCTGTACACATTGCAATTTGTAATCCTGTATGTTGCGCTGATGTTCCTTGCCGTGAAACCTTTGCTCAGAAAGGTATTACAGAAAAAAACTGAAAAAAAAACGATCGATCGCCCGGCGCTTGCAATCGTTTGTACGGTACTGCTGTTAAGTGCCTGGTGCAGCGAAGTAATTGGAATACACATGTTATTCGGAGCATTTTTAGCAGGTATTGTTATGCCGGCAGATGTGGTGTTCAGAAAACAACTGATCGATAAGCTCGAAGACTTCGCGCTTGTAATGTTGCTTCCCTTGTTCTTTGCCTACACCGGTTTGCGAACACAGATGGGATTACTGAACAATTCATCGCTATGGGGCAGCTGCGCGCTCATTGTGCTGGTAGCCATTGCAGGAAAATTTGGCGGAAGTGCTCTCGCCGCCATGTTCATGCGTGAATCTTTAAAGAATAGCTTATCAATAGGCGCATTAATGAATACCAGAGGCCTGGTAGAACTGGTGGTGCTCAACATCGGTTACGAGTTGGGAATACTCTCGCCCGAAATATTTACCATGATGGTACTAATGGCACTCGTCACTACATTTATGACTAATCCGGCATTGAACCTCATTAATAAGATAAAAGACAAAGACAGCCCTTCGATTGAGGAATTACCACAGGAATACCAATTGGAAGATGGAATGAAAAAGTGAACCATCAGGATTTACACCGCAAAAATTGTATTAATACTTTACCGGAAACATATTAGTTAACTATAAAAGATACGTATGGAAAAATTATTTTTTCAGAAGTATGATATGTATACAGCTGAAGATCATAAAACCTGGTCTACGCTGCTTAAAAGGCAAAAGCGGTTATCCGAAAGCTCGAATATCTCTAAGGAATATTTAAGTGGTCTCGGTAAGCTTGGGTTGAGCAACGACCGGATTGTAAAGATAGATGAGATGAGCGATGTGTTAATGAAAATAGCGGGATGGGCCCTGGTACCTGTAAATGGGCTCATTCCTACCAAAGAATTCTTTCATATGGTTAGCAATAGAAAATATCCGGTAACGGTATATATACGAAAACCATTTGAACTGGATTTTAGTGAACAACCGGATATTTTTCATGATGTATGCGGACACTTACCCTTGTTGACTAATGAAAAGTTTACCCAATTTCTTACATCCTATAGTATAATTGCATTAAAATATGTGCATAATGACAGAGCCGTGGAACTGCTGGGAAGGCTATATTGGTTTACGTATGAAATGGGTTTAATTAAAGAATTTGATGAATGTAACGCATACGGAGCGGCTATTCTCACTTCTTCCAGTGAAATGGAAAACTTTAAGGATAAAAAAATACCTAAATATTGTTTTGATATTGACCATATTTTCAAAACAAGCTATGACAGTTTTAATTTACAACACGAGTATTTTGTTATAAACTCATTTGATGATCTTTTCAATTGTTTGGAAAACCTGGAAGAAAAACTGACCCGGCATTTGTTGTTGCCGGTATCCAACGCAAACGCATACGAATAACTTCAAAATATGCAGAAGTCTGAAATCTCTTCCACATTGACGGAGGAATTTTGCTGCAATAAAGTTGACTATGGCCCTGAGCGAAATATAATTGACCTGTTTGCCGAACAGGTGCAGAAACGCGGAAATGCAATAGCATTGGTATATGAAGATGAAGAAATGAGTTACAGCGATCTGGACGATTATTCCGGTAGAGTAGCGCGCTATTTAAAAAAAGGAGGAGTGAAGCCGGAGCAGATGATTGGGATCTGTATGGAACGCTCAATGGAAATGATAGTGGCGATATTGGGAATATTGAAAGCGGGATGTGCATATGTTCCTTTCGATCCTGATTACCCGCCCGACCGTATTCGTTATATGGTAGATGATAGCGATTGTCGGGTAGTGCTAAGCAGTAAGTCCTGTATGAAAGCGCTGGAGGGGTGTGATTGCCGGATCATTTATCTGAACGGGGAAATGGATATTGTTCAGCAGGAATATGAAGAGGGAATGCCTGACGTGGTGCGTCCATCGCAGTTGGCCTATATGATCTATACATCCGGATCTACCGGATTGCCCAAAGGGGTGATGATAGAACATCGTAATGTGGTGAATATGGTACGGGGTAAAGCGCCTGCGCTGCATTTGCGTTCGGGAATACGGGTGTTGCAGTTTTCTTCGTTGAGCTTTGATGCCTCGTGTTATGAAATTTTTTGTACACTGTTGTATGGAGGTTGCCTTGTATTGGTTTCCCGGTCGGTCATCATGGATCCTGAACAGTTATACGATGCGCTGGAACGGCATTGCATAGAGCTGATCACATTGCCACCCAGCTTTCAGCAGGTGCTTAAAGAAAAATTGTTTGGCGTTAAAACGGTTGTATCGGGAGGAGAACCATTGATACCCAAACTGGCAAAGAAATTAAATGAAGAAGGGATACGGGTGGTCAATTGCTACGGACCAACAGAAAATACCGTGTGTTCTACATGGTCGGTTAATTCGGTGTACAATAATGGAATAGTAACAATTGGCCGGCCAATAGGTAACGTACAGGCATATATACTCGATGAGCGGTTGGAACCCGCTCCCATCGGCGTAAAAGGTGAATTGTATCTTGGAGGAGCGCAGGTTGCACGCGGGTATTGGAATCGACCGGACTTGACAGTGGAAAAATTCATTCCGGATCCTTTCGGTAAGGAACCGGGCGCACGATTATATAAAACAGGCGATCTGGCGCGATGGCTACCCGATGGGAACATTCAATATCTGGGACGTACAGATGATCAGGTTAAGGTTCGGGGATTCCGGATCGAGTTAGGAGAAGTTGAAATGGTGTTGACGAATGCTCCCGGGATTCGGCAATGTGTAGTAGTAATATCAGAAGACGTACAGAGGGGAAATCAGCTGCTGGGTTATGTTGTAACAGGGCCGGATTATGACCGGGAAGAAGTACTGGTTTATTTAAGGAACAAGTTGCCTGACTATATGATACCGTCTGCTCTGATCCAATTAGAGGTTTTGCCATTGACAGGAGGGGGCAAAATAGACCGGCAGCTGTTAAAGAAGAACAAATAGTGAATGTGCAATCATTTGCTATATTGATGTAGTATCCGGTCTTTCGCAGCTTGCAGGGAATTTTTTACATGTTCAAATTCTTCTTTTATGCCGGGAATTTCAATTACTAATGAACTTACTCCTTCCTGAATATATTTTTCAATTACACTGCCAACCTGATCATAATCCCCTACAAAATAAGGACAATCCGATTTGAAATTTCTGAATGGAAATAAAGTATAGGTTTCATTGAAATTAGTATTGGTACTTTCATACAAATTCTTTTTCCAGGTAGCATCTGTATTGGACATTGAATATTTAAGCATATCCTCTCCATCTTCATCGTTTTTAAATAGTTCATTAAACTTATTTTTTGCCTCCTCTTTTGTCGGCCTCGTTATTAGTCCAAAATGTATTCCCTTTTTTTGAAGCGGTTGAATTTGAGTGTAGGTGCTTTGATGATCAGAATCGCTTGCCATATGAAATGAGGATGAAGAAAATGTTTCGTTTAATTCTTTAGCCTGAATGGAAGCACCGGCAATAAAATACCCGGGAAGAAATTCTTCAGGAAGTTTATCAGATAACGACAACCGATTTATAGTGTAATAATTACCTGAAAAATTTAAGCTTTTCCCTGAGCGCAATAAAAGATCTACAATCTGAATATATTCACTTAATCTTTTGTAGCGTTGTTCTTTTTCAAGATTGTCTCCAAGGCTGAACAGATCACTTTTTGAAGCGCCGGAAATAAAGTTGATAAAAATTTTTCTATTGTAAAATTTGCTTAAGGATAGTATTTTTTTTGCTACCGTAAAAGGGTGCATGTACACCGGGTTAACAGCAATAAAAGGACAAAGATTCTTTGTGCGGCTTAAAACAATTTGTGCGAAAACCCAGGGCTCAATGTTACCTCTGTTGCTCTCAAATAATAATAATCCGGTATAGCCGTATTCCTCACTAAGATTTATTATATCCAAAAGGTCACTGAAGCCGTATGATTGCACTTCATCACTTCGATGCAAAACTGTAAATAGATTTACTGTGCGATCTGGTAGATAAATATTCATAAGTTTTTATTTAGCTTTCCTGAATATTGACTTGAGTATTTCTTTATGCCATACATAAATACAAATGCTTTTCTCTTCAATTGATTTATGTTACGTATGAAAAGGTACAAATAATTAGCACCTGAAAATTACAGTTACAAAAGCTTATCATTAATGATAGTTTACAAACAGTCGTTATCACGCTGACAAAATATTTTACAAGACATTTAAAATATATTCTTTTGGGCTAATGTGAATGATGTGTCTAACTCTTTAGTAAGATCGAATATTTTTTTAATTTTAAAGTTGTTGTGTAATTGATTTTTTTCTATTTTTAATTTGAAATTTTCTTAGTTCAATTTTTGATCCCGTCCCTTTTGATTCCACTTGAAATTCTCACTTGTATTTCCATTTTAATTATTTTTTCATTCAGTAAAAGCAATGTGTGGGTTGCATTAGCGATAGCTGTGCCAAAAAATCATAATCACTTGATGTACTTGTTTAATTACCCGATATAACTTCAGTAGGGTGGTCAATTCTATTTTGTGATCAGATTTGTATGTTTTCTTAATAAAGCAATGTGGGAGTTGCATTAGCGATAGCCGTGTCAAAAAACATCACATAACGCACTTGTTAATTACCCGATATAACTCCAGTCAGGCGGTCAATTCTATTTTGTGATCAGACTTAAATGTTTTTTAAACATCGCTGTAATTGCCAACTCAGGCAATTGGAACACACTCTGAATACATCACATTCAAATTAAGAATTCAAAATTAGAATTTATGGGATCTACATTGGCTACCAGGAACTGGTATGTTGCTTACACATTTCCAAATGCTGAAAAAAGCGTGCAAAAAGACCTTGAAAAATTGCAGATTACTTCATTTTTGCCCTTACATGCTGTTGTGCGAAACTGGAGCGATCGTAAAAAGAAAATTCTAACGCCTCTTTTTCCGAATTACATTTTTATTTACTCCTCAAATGTTGAGAGATATCAGGCATTGCAGATTAAACGTATTATAAAATATATTTCTTTTGGTGGTGAGCTTGCGATAATAAAAAATGAGATGATTGAAGACATAAAGAAATTACTAAGCGGCGATGTAAAAGTTCACCACCAGGACTTTTTTCATCCCGGAAATAAAGTTAAAATTACACGAGGGCCCTTTATGGGCGTTGAAGGAATTTTGGAAAGATTTGATGGAAAATTGCGATTGGTGGTGACGATAAATTGTTTAAATCGGGCTGTTTCAGTTCATGTATCAGCCGATATGGTATCGCCTGTTACGAATGTATTGGGCCATGGTTTAGTGGATTAGCGGGTTTGCAATTTCATCCGTTAATGCCGAAGTATCTGTTATTTCGAATATTGTCCAAAATTCTTTACAGTTTACCTGTTTTAGCATAATATCATTACAAGTAGAAAGTGCGTTGATTAAACTCTTGATCTTATCATTAGTATTAACTGCATTTATAGTGAACAGATAAACTTTTCGGCCGCTTATTTTTATCTGTTCGGCCTGCATGTTTTCAATAAATCCGGTGTTTGCCGTTGACATAGGGAATCCCTGAAAATCCTCGTATAATTTACCATTTATGGTAATGCTTTCTTCAGGATTACCCATATTCTTCAGTTTATAAGACAGTTTCTTTCTAATTCTTTGTTCAACAAGATAACGGGCGCCATCAATTGTTGGTTCTATTAAATATAGATCGGTGATAAATTCCCGGGTCGGGCTCACCAGTACCGCCAGATCAGCGCCAAATCGTATTCCAAGAAGCTTGACAGCAAGAAGTGCATGTTTGTTTTTTATATAATCTGATAAATATTTTATGTCTTCGACAATCTGACAAAAGTCCATTTCGAATAATTCGCCTCCGCTGTCGCCGGTACCATAATAATCAAACCGAAGCACAAAATAACCTAATTGACATAGGGCGCGGGCGGTTGTGGCCTGGAATATATGCACTTTCTTTTTTTCGTCAAGTATCGGGTTTAAAAATATAAAGGCCTCACCATTGGGCGTTGTGGGATAATGCGAATAGATAAAAAGATATCTGTTGTCAAAAGTTTTTAAAAAACTTGCTTCTTCTTTCATATAGTATAATAATAGTTAAATTAAATGACAGGTTCGTTTGTCCAATGTGCTATGGCTTTACATACATCTCTTTTAAAACGCCATCCAAAAAAACTGTGATCTGATCCAATAATAATTTTTTCTGTGTAGGATGAAAAATGACACCTGTTCCAGAAAATTCGCGATTCGCTTAGTGTTTGATCTTTTTCGCCAAAAATATTTAAAACATGAACAGGCGAAATTAATGTTTCGGGTATTGTTTGAGTAGGGGAAAGAAGGATGAGTCGCTTGTACTGATTTCCTGTAGCATAATGAAGAATGGGTAAACAGCCTACCGAAATGCTGCACAATATGATCTCATTATAAGCATAGTGCTTTTCAAAATAAGTGGTGATCATTTTTAAATAATGGGTATAATACTGATTGTCTATTTCCAGCGGAGTTCCCGAAAAGTAGGGTAGGTTTTCATCAACGCTATCGCCATTAGGAGGAATGTCAACAGCAAAGGAGGCGATGTTATTGTTCAAAATTTCTCTGGCGATTTCAACATAAATTCTTTGTGGGCCTATCCTCGTACCTGTAGTTGCAGGAATCAGAAGCATTAATTTTTTACATGCACCTGATGTTCTTAAAATGCCAAATATTGAAGCCCCTGAATCGGAAATTATAATCGGCGTTTCTATCATAATTATCAGTTTCTATTTGAATGTATGATGTCTGGTGAGGTAATGTAAATTAATATTCATTTCAATTTCTATAAAAAAAACTATTATATGGAAAATTTTAAACTGACCAGCGAAGAAAGAGCCTCATTTTTAAAAAATGGTTTTTGGGGACCGTTTAAAGTATTTGAAAAGGACGATGCCATCGAAAGATGGAAGAAGATTAGAAAGTCTTTATTTCTTGAAAAGAGTAAAGTGTATGAAGAGAATAAATTCCATTATGATCGCCATTTGGACGTTGATTTGATTTCTGAGTATATCACCCATCCACGAATTGTTCATAAGGTGCAAAGCATTATAGGTCCCGACATATTATGTTGGCGTACAGAGGTGTTTTCCAAATCGCCGGGGGCAAAGGGAACAGAGTGGCATCAGGTGGAGGATTTTGCTTATGCAAATAACAACTCTCCCCAGTTAATACCAATGATAAGGGATAAATGGGGAATTGTGCTAACTGTGTGGATCGCTTTTTCTAAAGCAACCAAAGAAAATGGATGCATGAAGTTCCTCCCAGGCTCCAATGCAAGAATGTATTTCGACGAATCGAAGCCCTTTAACAAGAAAATTGACATGGAAAGTACCGGCTTTTATGGATATGAATTTGCTGATTTAAAGTATGACGCCGATTGGCAGCCGGATGAAGCAAAAGCCGTTCATATGGAAATGGAACCTGGGGAAGCCGTTATTTTTACCACAAAATGTGTTCATGGATCAAACCCCAATGTTACGAAAGATTCAACACGTTACAGTACAAACATCAGATACGTTTCCGGTTCTACAAAAATTTTCCCCGGATTGACCGAAGTGTGTGACCATGGAGAAAAATATAACCTGGACAATTACAGAGCTGTTTTAGTATCGGGGCAGGATAAGTATGGATTTAATAAGTTAACAACAGAAAATTTAAACGGAAGAAAGTTTGATGTTGTACCCGTAGCACTAAGTGAAGCTGAAATTGAAGAGATAACCAGAGAGGGCAGTTTAGTATAATCAACATATTATGATTTTTGTTGGAGACGGCGCTTTATTAAAAGATGCTTTAAAATATTCAATTGAATCTGGTCACCCGGTTGACTATGTATTTTGTAGTAATGCTGATATTGTTGATTTTTTGAAGAAACAGCAATTGGAGTATAAAATAACACAGGATATCAATGAAGAACATGAATCAATACAACATCGCTTAACCGACAATATAATTATATCCATTAATAACGGCCAGATATTCAAAGAGATTATTCTGAGGCTGCATCAGATAAGAATATATAATGTTCACAATGGTATATTGCCAAAATACAGGGGATTGCCAGAAGTGTGCATCCTCTTTGCGATATTGAATGGCGAAATGGAATATGGCGCATCTTTTCATAAGGTTGACGAAGGTATCGATACCGGGATTTGTTATGACATATTGAAATTCAGTATAAGCCCCAATGATACATTTCAGGACGTGATGTTAAAAGGAATTGATCATTGTTCACTTATTTACAGGAAAAATATCCACAAAATTATTTCGGGAGAATTGTGTGAAGTTGATGTGACAAATTTTGAATCCAGGTTATATGCTTATCGGGATTTGAACAACATAGGGCGTTTTAGCAATCAGGCCAACTTTAAGAGAGCCACCAGGCTGGGCATCTTTAAATTTTGGTTTAAGGAATTGGATTCAATCATTCGTAAATGCAAAGACGATCCGACTTTTAAAATGTGATAAATACAACCTATATGTTTAAAAAATTAATAGGGTTAGGTAAAAAGGAGAAAAAGAAATCGCAGCAGGAAATTTACGCGAAGGTTATTGAGATTATAAAAAAAAATCTGGACGAGGAATCAGGTAATGTTGAGTTGGAGCTTTCAACTAATTTGAAAGATTTAGGATTTGACTCCATTAAGTTCATGAACCTGGTCCTGAGTTTGGAGGAAATACTGGATAAAGATATTGAGGAGATAATAGATGAAGTGGAAGATTTGTCATCGATCAATACTATTCAGGATATCGTTGATATTGTAAATAAATTAATGTAGCAATTATGAAAACTGATGTGGACAAAATATTTACAGATTTGATTCAATCAACTAAAAAATATGTTGTCTATTTTGAAGGGAATAAAAGATGCCGTAAGACCTGGAAGGAGTTATCTAACGATATCGACCATTCAATCAGGATTATTAATGCAATAAAAGGAGGCGCAAAAAATGAAACATTGAAGGTTGGTATTATTGGCCCGATAAGTTATAGCTGGATGGTCTTTGATCTGGCCTGTTTGAAAGGCGGGTTTGTGACTATTGGTCTTCAGGAGCACGCTGATGTAGATGAGATCAATGAAATTGCTGCCGCAGAGCAACTCGATATCGTGTTGGCTGATTATTCCCTGAAAGAAAAGGTGAAAGAATTAAAACAGGGAATGCTGTATTATTTTAACTGCAATGCTTTCGAACCGAACGATATCCAAAAAATTTCAGTTGATGACAGCGAACCTGTTCAAATGAATATTTTAGATGAGTATGGGGCCGGCTATACCTCCGGAACATCCAGGCATCCTAAGAAAGTGAGATTGCTTTGTACGAAAACAAATGATGATCCCGGTTTTATTCAAAAAATGCTTAAAGCAATTTTATACCGGTTTACCTTTTGGTCGGGGAAAAACAACAAGCTGATCATTTTTATGCCTTTTTCCCATATTCAGCAACGTACGCTGGTTAAAATGGCTTTTATTAATAAAATCAACATTATTCTTTCGAACGAAGCAAATTGTATCAAACATATCATAACTGAAAAGCCAAATGTAATGGTATCAGTACCGGCTATCTATGATTTTATAGCCGGTAGAATACGGGAGAAGGTCGAAAAATTTCCTCCATTTAAAAAAAAGGTTTACCGGTTTTACAACAAAACAGGAATTAACAGGGGATCAAACCTGAATGTTGTGAAGGTTATTTTTGACAGGTATTTGTTTTCTGATATTAAAAAATTGTATGGCGGTAAGGCAAATTATTTTATTGTTGGTAGCGCAAAGTCAAATCTTGATACAATCAGAATGTTTTATAATGTAGGCGTTAAAATACTGGAATCATATGGGCAGAGTGAAACCGGCATCATTTCAATGAGCTCACACTGGAATTTCAGAATTGGCAGCGTTGGCAAACCCGGGCCGGATGTAAAAATTGCAGAAGATGGAGAGGTATTGCTAAAGTTGAATAAGAATTATTATCATGACTATAACAAGGATATTTTGAACGTAGATGAGCAGGATTACATACATACAGGAGATATCGGTTACCTCGATAAAGACGGTTATCTGTTTCTGAATGGAAGAAAAGATGAAGTGATTGTTTTGGAAAATGGACTGAAAATATTTTCCGGTGTTATTGAAGAAAAACTAATGCAGTGTGAAGGAATTAATTATGCTGTTGTTTTTTCAGACACAGGTAAATCTTTAAAGGCCATTCTGGCTACAGATGCCCATTTCACCACCAATGATATATTACACACCATAGAATCGCTGAATAAAAAATTAAAGAACTACGAAAGGATAGGCGCAGTTGCTGTAGATTATAATGTTTGGCGTGCAGAAAATGGATTCATGACAGGTACTTTAAAAATAAGAAGGAGTAAGATAATCGAAGAGAAAAGATCTTATACATTCTATTCAGTTCCTGATTCACCGGCAGCAATTGCTTTATGATCGACATCCATACTCATCTTGCCTGGCATAAGATATATTCCCCGTCTTACCTGCAGGGTATGCTTGCCGAGAATCAGGAAATATCCTCATCAAAACTGAACCAGCTTCTGAAAGCCATTTTGAATGATAAAGATGGTGGCCGGCACGTACGGCAAATGGATAAAGCGGGAATAGAAAGATCTGTATTGCTGATTATTGATAGCTGTATTGGAATGGAGCCGCCGGAAATGTCAATAGAGGAAATTTATAAACTTCATGGCAATATTCTAAAACAATTTTCAGATAGGTTTATGGTGTTTGCAGGAATTGATCCCCGGCGAAGAGATTGTTACGAGCTATTTATAAAGAGTGTAGAAACCTATGGATTCAGAGGGCTGAAGCTGTACCCGCCTATGGGTTATTCAATGAACCATCCATCTTTGAACAGGATTTATGAATATTGTCAAAGTCACCAATTACCGGTTCTCATTCACACCGGCAATTCATTGGAAACGCTCGATAAAGAGTTCAGTAAGGTAAAAAATGCAATTCCGGTGGTAAGTTGTTTCCCTGATATTCAATTTATTTTGGCCCATGCAGGTTATCAGTTGAAAGAACCCGGTATGACAGAATTGCTTACCCATCCAAATGTATATTTTGATATTGCAGGAATTCAATTATTCCTGAACAATAATATAAATCCGTTTCAGGACCTTCAAAAAGAAGAACTGCTTCAATTTTCGGAAAAAATTGTATATGGCTCTGACTGGCCTTTATTCAACCTCATGACACCTGTTCGTGAACATATAACCGCCATTGGCGCCTTGTTTAAGGCAAATGGGTTTTCAGACGGCCAGATAAAAAATATGTTTGATGCTACCCGCATATTCAGAGAGCATCACAATCTGCATAGCAGTTTAACTGCAAAGAAATAGCCTTATTTAGTCAAATCGAACTTTATAATAAAGTGAGTATGGAGTTCAATACCTTGCCCGCCCTTCTTTATCATGCCGGTAATAACGGGGATAAATGTGCTTACACCTTTCTTAATCGAAATGGGGAAGAGGAAACAACATTGACTTATTCCCAACTACTTGGCCATGTTGAAAATATAGGCGCTCATTTAACTTCAGTTTCACAAAAGGGAACGCGGGTTTTACTCGTATTTCCGCCCGGGTTGGATTTTATAATTTCTTTTTATGGAGTTGCCATGGCGGGAATGATTGCAATTCCTGCTAATGTACCAAAAGCAAAAGGTGATACAGACAGAATTCGAACCAGCATTGAAGATTGTAATGTTGATATTGTTTTAACGCTTTCATGGTGGGTTGATCAGTTAAGGTTAGTTGTGCCTCCTTGTGTTACTATTATAGCCGTTGACAAGTTGAGCAGTATAAATAAAGAGAACATCATATTCCCCAAAGTATTGGCTGAAGATCCGGTATTGATCCAATATACATCGGGATCCTCAGGTGCTTCGAGGGGGGTGACCATTACACATGATAATATATTGCAAAATCAGGCACTTCTGAAAAAAGCTTTTTTACAGGATAAAGAAAGTGTTATTGTGGGATGGTTGCCTTTTTATCATGATATGGGATTGATTGGCAATATCGTTCACCCTTTATATTTAGGAGCAAAAGCCATTCTCTTCTCACCTGTAGATTTTCTGATGAAGCCACGCATGTGGCTGGAAGTAATTTCCCGGTATAAAGGAACCATAAGCGGCGCTCCCAATTTTGCTTTTCAGCTTTGTGTTGATCGAATAGATGATAGTGATGTAGAATATTTGGATTTATCAGGTTGGAATGTTGCCTTTTGCGGAGCCGAAATGATAAGTTCAGCAACACTGAATGAATTTGCCGGAAAATTTTCAAAGATCGGTTTTCGTTCAACGGCATTTCAGCCTTGTTATGGAATGGCAGAAGCAACCTTATTGATTTCGGCCAGTCCTTATGGTGAAGGTTGTAAGTCGGTTAACCGAAACCTGCGTTCTTTGAAATACGATGCAGACTTTTACCAGGATAATGATATGACTAACATCTCTGTTGTCAATTGTGGTAAGCCGGCGGATTTTGATGTAAAGCTTGTGAATGCAAAAGGGTACGAATGTATTGAAGGAGAAGTGGGAGAGATTTGGGTGCGCGGCAGATGTGTGTCGAAGGGATATTGGAATGGGCATATGCCGGAACAGGCAGCGTTCTCAACATTTATTAATGGAATAGGCCCCTATTTCAACACAGGCGACCTGGGTTTTACAGAGAAAGGTGATCTGTATATAACGGGTAGAAAAAAAGAATTAATCATCCTTCGCGGTAAAAATTATTATCCCACCGAAATTGAAAGAGTAGTTACTGCCCTGGATAAAAATCTGATTACCGACCGGTGCGCTGCTTTTTCAATTAATAGGGATAAGGAAGAAAAACTGGTCATTGTATGCGAAGTGGAGCATGGCACGAAGGCAGTATTGAAAAAGATATTGGAAAAAATACAGCAGGAGCTATTCAATTACTATGAGATCAAAGCGGATGAGATTGTTTTGATACGGAAAAATTCTTTGCCAAGAACCACAAGTGGTAAAATTCAAAGAACCAAATGCAAAAATCAATACCTCAATCGATCCCTGAAATGTGTTGGCTCCAATCTTCAACAGTTAAATACTGAGCACATAGATCAATCAGGTTTTACACCGGAGGAAATTATTATAAAGAATGTAGCGGAGAAATTGACAAATTCTCCTGTCAAAGACAAGTACACGAATCTCTTTTCATTGGGGCTTGATTCTATTTGTTTAACCCAAATGAACATTTCCCTTTCCGGAAAATTTAATAAGGAAATTCCTGTTGATCTGATCTTCAATTACCCGGATATTCATTCTTTAGCGGAAGCAATTGCGAACATACCGGAATATAAAGCAGCGGGAGACGCAGTCGTTGAAAAAGAAAAATATTTTCCCTTGTCACCGGTTCAAACAGGTATCTGGTACGATTTTAATCTCAGGCGTACGAGCAGTTACAATATTCCCTGTTTGGTTTCATTAAAAAATGAACCGGATGAATTTTTGTCAAATAACCTTAATAAGCTCATTTCAAAGTATGATATTCTGCGAACAGTATTTCCGGTTCAGCAAAACGGACCAGTACAAAAAATACTTTCATCCTGTGTTTATGAAATAAAAAAACTTGATTTTTCAGGTTTAACCGGTGATGAAATTGAAACATATTTGAGCAGGGAGGTAAGTAATGTTTTTGAATCGGATAAATGGCCGCTTTTTAAAATATCACTAATAAAATTTCCGGGGAATGTTTTTAAAATACTAACTGTATTTCATCATCTGATAGCCGATGGCCAGTCAATGCTTATTTTCCTGAATGAGTTGTTGAACCCCTTTACAAATCACACGTACAGGCAATCATACCACGACTATGTAAAATGGTGTGAGCAATATGAGAAATCGCCTGCGTATGGAAAGGCACGGGAATATTGGATGAAACAGCTTGGCAAGGTCGAAAAATTTGATCTTCCTTTCAGGGAAAAAAACGGCATTGTTTCAGAGACTGGTTATTCGGTATCCTTAATATTTTCCCGGGAGCAACACCGCAATATCAAAGCGCTTGCAAAGGAAGCCCAATGTGGTATTTACACCGTTCTGCTTTCTGCATTTATTTACTTACTGTTCAGAACTTCCGGCAAAAAGGAGGTCGTAGTGGGCGTTCCAACGAGCGGGCGCATGATGCCGTCGTTTCAGAATATGCTGGGGGTTTTTATTAATGCGATAATGGTTAAAGTTAATGTGGATGAAGGTGATTCGCCGGTTGAATTGTTGAAAAAGGTGGATAAAGCATTGAATGAAGGGCTCAGGCATCAGTTCTATCCGCTGAATAAAGTGTTAAGCGATTTGAGATCTGCCGAATCGGGGTACGAACGCAGTATAACAAGGGTTTTCTTCAATGGGCTTAACTTTTATACAGGATCGGAATCACAACAGTTTTATGAAGCCTTTAAAAATAACCTGGGAGTTGAGTTAAACCAGGATATTAATTGCTATGCATTTCAGAATGAAGATGAGATTCGGATCAGAATGGATTGTAATCCGCGTAAAGTGAACAGGGCAGAGGCCAACCGGTTGATATTTCAATATCAGGCGATCATGAATAAGATGCCGGAACAACCCGATATGGCCCTGACTCAATTAATTCAGGAGCTTCCGCTTCCTCAGGAAGAATATGAGAAGATTATTTCATTTTCGGGTGACGAAGTGCCCGGGCCTGTTAAAAATTTATTATTACAAATTCAGGAACAGGTTCAACGGGTACCCTCGAATAGTGCCTATGTTTTTAAAAATACTGCTGTTACGTATGCGCAGCTCTGGAATTCCTCTGATAAAGTGGCAAATATGCTGGTCCAAAGAAAGGTTGAACGAGGCGATCTGATACCAGTCATAATGAACAAAACTCCCGATCTGCCTGGTGCGATCCTGGGTTGCCTGAAAACCGGCGCAGCCTATGTTCCATTGGATATTGAGTGGCCACAGGAAAGATTATTGATGCTTATTGATGACCTGAATCCGAAAGCTATTTTAACAGATGGTTTTATTGATGCCGGTCTTTTAAACGAATGGTTCAATAAGGTCATTGATGTAAGATCAGAGAATCTGCCGGCTGCTACATACCCGCATGAATATAGCTTTCACCCCGAAGATATTGTTTATGGTTTTTATACTTCCGGTACAACCGGTATGCCTAAATGCGCTTTAAACAGGCACATTGGTATCCTGAACAGGTTTGCAGATATGAACAGAAGATATGATGGAAATGAGCGGGATACTATTTTGTTTACCAGCAGACAAAGTTTTGATGTTTCATTCTGGCAAATGTTTTGGCCTTTAACAAATGGAGCGAGGGTGATTATTCCCGCAACACAGAAAGGGTTTGACCCGGCTGAATTTGTTGATATGGTGAATCGATATGATGTAACACTAACCGATTTAGTTCCCTCGGTTTTTAATTTATTGGTAGATTATTTGAAAAGAAATGCTAATTCCGGTCAACAGTTAAAGAGCTTGCGTCATGTTCTGATTGGCGGTGAAGTAATAAGTCCAACCCATGTTCACCAATTCAGAAAGAGATTTCCCCATATAAACGTGGCTAATACTTATGGTCCTACAGAGGCCTCCATGGGCACCATCTTTTATAAAATAAGCGATCAGGCGCCTGATCCAATACCAATCGGAAAGCCTATTGATAATGTAAAGGTTGTTATACTTAATAAGGATAAAGCATTGACGCCTTTATATGGCACCGGCGAAATTTGTCTGGGCGGTGTTTGTCTTGGGGCCGGTTACTACAATTTGCCGGATAAAACGGATGAGGTATTTATCGACAATCCATTTAAGGATATAAATAGCGACAAGCTTTATAAAACCGGAGATCTTGGATATTTCCTTCCGGATGGAAATATACAATTTGCAGGCAGACTGGATGATCAAATCAAGATCAATGGTATACGAATTGAATTGGGAGAAATTGAAAATACATTGCGTGCTATTTCAGGGGTTAGCAGGGCAATTGTAATTGCTGTAAAAGAAACAGATAAAACAGAGATATGTGCTTACGTTGTGCTCACAGAGGATATACAGGTGGAAGAGATTAGAAAATTGTTAAGATTAAGATTGCCTGGTTATATGGTGCCTTCTCATATCATACAGATAAACGAAGTGCCTGTTAACACCAATGGAAAGCTCGATAGAGATAAATTACCTTTGCCGGCTATGAAGCCTATTCATAACGATTTTGGAAAACCGAAGACTGAGACGGAAGCATTGTTATTAACTATTGTCGATGGTCTCCTGAATCAGGAACCCGGGTCAATCGGCACAAATACTGATTTTTTTGCTATCGGAGGAAATAGTCTGAATGCTACAAAACTTCAGTACAGAATATATGATGCATTTCAGGTGAATATTTCTTTAAGGCAGATATTTGAGCATCCTGTGTTGGAAAACCTTGCTTTGGTTATACAACATGCCCGCAAGGTGAATCCTGAAACCGGAATTGCTGAAAATAAGGGATATTTTGACCTTAGCCCCGGACAAAAAAGATTGTGGGTGCTTAGCCAGATGGATGAATCTTCAATGGCATTCAACGTGCCAGTTTTAATGGAAATTATTGGTCAGGTTAGCGTTGAAAACATAAATAAGGTACTGCAGGCACTTGTTGAACGATACGAAATTTTGAGAACCATTTTTGAGTACACGGACGGCCAGCCCAAACAGCGGGTATTGATGGCTGAAATCACGAACAACAGGATTCAGGTGATTAATTTGACAGATAAAGAAAAGAGCAGTATAGGCAAGATCGTTAAAGAGCAGGTGAATATTCCTTTTAACCTGGGTAAAGGTCCGCTTTTTAAAGCTGTTTTATTTCATATTGAATCTGATAAATATTACCTGCTATTCAATATGCATCACCTTATAACTGATGCCTGGTCGATGGATGTGCTGGCGAGGGAATTTATCAGCATGTATAACAATTACCTCACAAAAGACCATATATATGTAATAGATGAGCCGTATCAATACAGGCATAGCGTAGCATTGAAAGAGCAATACAGAAATAGTTTGGAATATGAGCGGCATAGAAAATACTGGCTTGAGAAATACAGGAATGGAATTCCGGCATTGGATTTTCCGGTTGATTTTAAAAAGTCAGGAACAAAAACATATAACGGTGCATCTGTCAGTATCATTTTAGATAAGTCTCTTTCGAAACAGATAAGAGAATTTTCAATAGAGAACAATTGCACAGTATTTACTTTTTTAATGAGTGCAATAAATCTGCTTTTGTACAGGTATACCAATCAAACAAATATTGCCATTCAAATGCCGGTATCGGGCAGGGGGTATCATGGAACCGAAAATCAACCGGGATTCTTTGTGAATACAATTGTTTTAGGGGTGGAGTTTGAAAGTGATGACACATTTAGCGGCTTGTTGTCGAATGTTAAAAATGAAATACTTGCTGCTTTTGATCATCAGAAATTCGAATTCCAGGATCTCATCCGGGACATGGGAGCTAAAAAAGCCACTTCGCGGGATTTCGCTTTTGATGTTTCGGTAGTTATGGAAAGCATGGTTGAAATCGATGAATCTATTCAGCTGGCCGACGGTTTAACACTGAAGCGTAAACCATTTTTGAAAGATTATGTTGTGTCTGATCTCAGTTTTGTTATCAGGGAGGAATTAACCACTTTTCATGTAAGCATTGAATATAATAACTGCCTTTTTAAGTGTGAAACCATACAACGGATCATAAAGCACCTTGAAAATATAATTAAACAGGTTTTAAATGATGCTGCTGTAAGGTTAAATAAGGTGTCCTTTTTAGAAAAATCCGAGATTGATTTGCTGATAAATAATTTCAATGATACAGTCATATCATATCCGGCAAATAAGAGTGTTATAGACCTGTTCGAAGAACAGGTGATAAAAACACCCGGGCAGCTGGCACTCTGCCGGGAACAAGTGAGTTATAGTTATAAAGAATTAGATAAACTCGCTGATCTCATGAGTGCAAAACTTGAAATGCACCGTGGTAAATTGGGAATGATAGTGCCAGTGATATCAAGAGATCCGTTACAAATGATTGTTGGTATATTATCTGTATTGAAAATGGGCAAAGCATATATGCCCGTAGATCCGGATTTACCAACGGAAAGGATTGCTTTGATGATTGAAGATAGTGGTTCAGCCATAGCTGCTTCGGAGAAAGGGCTGAAACTACCGGCAATGCCTTCGCTGGAATTGATAGAAATAATCACAGATCCCGAAGAAAGAACGATCAACGCCCGAAAAAAGGAATTGGTGCGTACGGCAGAAAGTTTATGCTATGTAATGTATACGTCCGGATCGACCGGCCGGCCCAAAGGCATCAGGGGTATTGACCGGAATGTAGTAAGGTTGGTTAAAAATAATCGACTTCTGTCGGTATCGGCGGGTGACCGGATTTTACAAACATCACCTATGACCTTTGATCCTTCGGTACTGGAAATATGGGGGGCTTTGTTAAATGGGGCCACTATCTATCTCACAAATAAAGAATCAATTCTTGATCCGGCAGCACTCAAAAATGAGTTAGCGGATAATGGAATAACAAAACTATGGCTGACTACCCCAATATTTAATGAAATGGCATCACTTGATCCTGTAATGTTCTCGGGTTTGAAAGATTTAATAGTAGGAGGAGATATTCTGGTGGCCGATAAAGTAAATGCCGTATGTAAAGCCTGTCCTGCAACGACAATAACAAATGCATATGGCCCAACCGAGAACGGTGTTTTTTCAACATGTTACAAAATTGATGATGTTATTTCAGGCCCTGTTCCTATTGGCAAACCGATCAGCAACTCTACTGTATATATTTTAGATGATTATTTACAATTGGTTCCCATTGGAGTTGCGGGAACTTTATATGTAGGAGGAGATGGCTTGCCTGAGGGATACCATGATGACCTGCTTACTAAAGAAAGATTTATCACCCATCCTTTTGTGAAAGGAGAACGGTTATATAATACCGGTGATTTAGGCATGTGGCTAACGGATGGGAATATCGAATTTTTAGGTAGAAAGGATAGACAGGTTAAAATAAACGGCATCAGAATTGAGCCCGGAGAAATTGAAGGTGTACTAAATGAATATCCCGGCATAAGAAATTCATACGTTATAGTAGAAGGATCCGGTATAAGGGCGTACATAGTAAATCAGGACAAAACCTGCGCAGAGAACGACATAAAAGCCTGGCTGAGTCAGCATCTTCTTTCTGTAATGATTCCCGAATATATTTTTCAGCTTTCGTCACTCCCGCTTACTTCGAATGGAAAGATCGATATTAAAAAGTTGCCTCAACCTGAGAAAAAAACCGAAAGAGCTTTAGTTCCTGTAGATAGGTTACAGGAAAAGCTGATTGCCATTTGGGCAGAAGTTTTAGGTATTGAGCAATCCGATATAGGAATTGATCAGGATTTTTATGACCTGGGAGGAAACTCTTTAATTATGGGACGCGTGATCTCCAGGATTAAAAGGGAATTTTCGATCGAGCTAAGTTATAAGGATCTGTTTTTAAATAAAGACATATCCAGTATTTCACATTTAATAAGGGTGAGTAATCGGGCTGATGATCTGAATGATGCCATCCCGGTTTTGAACCGGTCTGATTTTCAGATCAATGATAACTGATCGCGAATGCAGCACTTACTAAAACAAAACATAACAGTATGAGAATTATGCTGAAATCGAAGATTCATAGTGCAACAGTTACAGAGGCTAATGTTGCTTACAGGGGTAGTATAACTATCGACAGGGATTTACTTGAACGAGCCGATATTATCCCGGGTGAAAAGGTGCTTGTAGTGGATAACAGCAATGGAGCACGTCTTGAAACATATGCATTGGAGGGAATGGCCGGTTCCGGCGTTATTTGCATGAATGGCGGGTCGGCTCACCTGATTAAAGTTGGTGATAATGTTACGATCCTTTCATTTGAAGTTACCGACGAAATCCGGCCGCCAAGGAAATTACTTGTTGACGGCAATAATAAAATTATAAAGGACATGTAATATGCCGGATGCTTTTAATTCAACCAACTACACGATCATTGCGGGAACCTATGGCGACGATTCGCACAATGTAGGCAGATCATTGATCGTTCACGCCCTTGAAGAAGAAGGTTACAATGTTATTGACCTTAAGTTGCAGAATGAGTTCCGGCAATTCCTGGATGCGGCCCGATACGGACATGCAATTTTAATTTCTTCACTGAACGGCCATGCAAGCGGGTTGCTGGATGACAGGTTACAAAGCGACATCCCTTCCTTTGAAACGAATTATGGAAGACGGCTATGGTATATTGGAGGAAATTTATGTATACATGAAGATCAGTACCAGGTACATGCTAAATTTCTCAGGATGGGATTTACAGATGCCTATGTAAAACCAGATTATTTTGACCTGACTGAATTCCTTGAACGGTTAAAGAAAGATTTGGTAAATCTTCAGGGTGTTCATATAAAGGAAGGATATCCTTATATGCAATGGTCAAAGCCGGAAATAGTGTCCAACAACAGATCCTGTGTACTTGCCGAATATGATGGGGGAGTGGGATCTCCTGAAGAAACGATTGCTTATCAAAAAAGTATTGCGATCCGTTTCGCATCTGTTTTAGCGAAAGCTAAAAGAGACGGAATAACGCTGATACACCCACGTTGTGGAGTGCCTTCGGTTAAAGGACAAGCCGCATTGTTTTCAAAATTGAAACAAGCCGGGGCCGATTGCTTATCTATACAGGTTGATAGTTCTACCAGGCATCATCAATTTTCAGATGTAGCTTATTTTTTAAAATCGGGTAAGGAGATGAACGGATATCCTGCCATCAACCTGGGAGTTTCGAATAACAGAATATTGACAGAGCAGTTTGCACATGTGCCATTACAGGTTCGACATGGTTCATATGATGGGCGGTTATTGGCTGAAGTAGGGTTTGCAAGCGGATTTACTGCCATAGAAGGAGGTGCGATTTGTTATAATATTCCATATTTCAGCAATGTTCCCCTGGAGAACTCAATCAGGTACTGGCAATATGTGGATAATTTAAGCGGTGAAATTACAAAAGCCGGATTACCGATAGACAGAGAGTTTTTCGGCACCTTAACGGCTACCTTAATAGAACCATCGATTGCGATAGCTGTAAATGTATTGGAGTCATTGCTGGCGGCTCAGCAGGGAGTCAGGTACTTATCGTTAGGTTATGCAGAACAGGGAAACCGGGAACAGGATATCGCTGCAATAAAATCATTGGAAATAGTTACGACTGATTATTTACAGAAGTTTGGATACTATGATGTCAACACATCCACCGTCTTTCATTCATACATGGCTGCATTTCCTTCGGATGAGCGACTGGCCGAACAGATCATCCGCGAGTCTGCTATAACCGCCAGGTTGGCAAATGCCACAAGAATAATGACCAAATCGCCGGTAGAATCTGTAAACGTACCACTGGAAGACGCCAATGTGAGAGGCATTGAATTGACCCGGCTGGGATTTGAGTTGCCGGGTTATTATGATCAGGAAAAAGTTGCCTTTGAACAGCGAATGATCGAAGCCTCTGCCAGGAGTATAATTGATAGTGTTCTGGAAATTGGTGAAGGTGATGTGGTGAATGGAATTGTGGAGGCATTTAAAAATGGGTACATCGACATTCCGTTTGCTCCCAGTATTTACAATGCCGGAAAAGTTAAAACATTAAGAGATAATGAGGGAGCCGTAAGATTTTTTGATCCGGGCAATAGCTGCATTCCTGTAGAAATAATTAATGAACACAGGCAATTGCTGAAGGATCGCAAAGGAAGTTATTTTTCCATGGTTAAAGAAGATTTGAACAGAATATATCTAAATGAAATTGAAGGTTGGCCACTTAGAAATTATTATTCATTATTTCATAAAAAAACGGTTCACTTTTCAAAATAACCCTTCTGCCGGCCTTTTATTCATCGCCCGCCTTTAAAATGATCCCATAAACTCAAAGAGTTAAATAAAATCAATCGAAATATATGTCTAAGGAAAAGTATGTTTTTCCCGTGTCAGCAGCTCAAATGGGGCTTTGGTTATTTGAAATTGCCAATTCGGGAACGACCGGATCTCCATATAATACTGTTTTTGCCTTAAGGATGGCGGGCAATTTAGATATTAAAATTCTGAAGGAAAGTATAACCGCTATCATGCAAAGGCATGAGGCCATGAGAACTACTTTTAAACGCGACAATGATAATTATTTTCAGATAGTGCATTCGGAAATGGATATTGCGTTTGAAGAAATGTCGGTGAACGAACAGGATATAGAGCAGTTTGTTCATCAAAGAGTTGCCGGGCCGATTGATCTGGAAAACGGGCCATTGTCAAAATTCGATCTTTTAAAAACCGGAGAGAACCGGTTTGTTTTAATCGTAACGATTCATCATATAATTTTTGATGGATGGTCTGTTGGTGTGTTTGTAAAAGAGCTGTCTCATTTTTATAATGCATATGTAAGTGACCAAAAACCCATACTGGAAAACCTTAAAATCCAGTACCCCGATTATACGCTATGGAAAGAAAAATTTAAAAATGACCACGTAACCCGGGAAATTGAATATTGGAGGGCTAAACTGGCCGGCGCCGGTTTGTATATTGATTTTCCATTTGACAAAACCAGGAGTAAGAAAGCAAGCTATCATGGAAAATCAAGGCGTTTTAGTTTTGATGAAAGTATTATTGAAAAGGTTAAAAATTTTTGCGATAAAAATTCAGTTACTCATTTTGCTTTGTTTTATTCGGTTTACGCCATACTCTTATCTAAATATTGCCGGCAAAAAGACATCGTGTTAACAGTTCCATTTGCTAACAGGGAGGATCGTATGGAATTGGAAGAGCTGATCGGTGTTTTTGTGAATATGTTACCTGTAAGGGTTACCATAGATGAAGACCAGACTTTTCTGTCGTTAATGTCAGAGGTTAATCAAAATATTTCAGAAATACTGGATCATCAGCATGTTGATTTAAACACTTTGCAGGAACAACTCAACTTCAAACAGCATGTTTCGAATGCTTCTTTATTCAATTTCGCGTTTTCACATATTAATGTCGATTTCGGTAATCTGAAGTTAAACGACATTGACATTGAATATTTGCAATTTAGCAGAGAAACATCGAGGCGCGACTTTACGTTTTATATTTATCAGAACAGCGAGTCGTTTTTTGGCGAGGTTGAATACGCAACGGATTTGCTGTTGCCCGAAACCATTGAACGATTCATCAATAATTATATTCATTCTCTTGTTGAATGTTTGGAAGGCGCTGAGCAAAAAATAAAGGACATATCATTTATTGATGAGCGTGAACAGGATCTGTTGTTAAAGGTCTTTAATAATACGCAAACAGCTTATCCGGCAAACAGAAGCGTTATTGATCTTTTTGAAGAACAGGCCATTAATAATCCCGGTCATATAGCAATTCAACATAACGATCTTTCCCTTACCTACGAGGAATTAAACAGGCTGGCAAACAGGCAGGCTTCTGTCTTGTACAATTACGAAGAAAAATGGGGCCCGGTCATTCCTGTAATTTCGGAGGATCCTCTTAAAATGATTGTAGGCATATTGGCAGTATTAAAAGCAGGCAAGGCATATATGCCGATAGATCCGAATTTTCCGGCAGAGCGGATCTCTTTAATGATTAATGACAGCGGTTCACGGATAGCTTTAATAGAGGAGGGAGTAACCCTGCCAAACGCATCTTCACCGGAACGGGTATTGATAATAACGAATGCGATCAGCGATGCGGCAGATTTTCAGAAAAGGAAAACAGGAAGCAACGCGGAATCCCTTTGTTATGTAATGTATACTTCCGGTTCAACCGGTAAACCAAAGGGTATAAAAGTGATTAACCGGAACGTGGTACGCCTTGTTTTGAACAACAATTTCATGCGTATACAATCAGGCGATCGTATATTACAAACCGCGATGATGACTTTCGATGCCTCTACATTGGAAGTATGGGGCGCCCTGCTGAATGGCGCCACCTTGTGCTTAACGAACAAGGACACTATATTAAATGCATCCCTTCTTCGAAAGCAATTACAAAACAGAGAGATTACAACACTTTGGTTAACGGCCCCGTTATTTGGAGAAATGGCGGCTATCGATGCAACTATGTTTGCAGGCCTGCGTTATTTGATTGTAGGAGGAGATATTATACCCATTGATAAAATGAATGCTGTGCGACAGGCTTGCCCGCACACGGTGATTATAAATGGCTATGGCCCTACAGAAAACACAACCTTTTCCACAACCTTTGAAATAGAAAAGGACTATTCACGACCTATACCGATTGGGAAACCGATCAGTAATTCAACAGTGTATATACTGGATGATCATCTTCAACTGTTACCCATAGGTGCAACAGGAACTTTATTTGCAGGAGGCGATGGTTTGTCGGAAGGGTATTTGAATGACGATGAACTTACAAGGCAGAAGTTTGTACCTAACCCCTGGGTAAAAGGTGAAAATATGTATAATACCGGCGATCTGGCAAGATGGATGCCTGATGGAAATATCGAATTTTTAGGAAGGAAAGACCGGCAGATCAAGATCAGAGGTTTCAGAATAGAACCCGCAGAAATTGAATACGTGCTGAATAAGTATCCTGGTATTCGAACATCCTATGTGAGGGTGAAAGAACAGCGGATTATCGCATACATTGTTAAAGCCCTCGAAGTAGATACAGAACATGTTTTAATGGATTACCTGAATGCTCATCTTCTTCCTGCAATGATTCCTGAAGATATTATTGAAGTTGATGCTCTTCCATTAACTGTAAATGGAAAAATTGATGTAGAAGCGTTGCCTGACCACAATATTCAAAAAAAGGATACAACTGAAAGTACTTTAACTGATTTGGAAAAGAAGCTTATTTTGATGTGGTCAAAATCGCTGAACCTGGATCAGATTTCTATTGGCCCGTTGGATAGTTTTTTTGAGATCGGGGGCCACTCACTCGCAGCTACCCGCCTTTTATCGAATATTGAAAAGGAGTTTTCAATTGAGTTGGATCTTGGAGATTTTTTTGAAAACGATACGATAAGCTTTTTAGCCCGTTTGATTATGGAAAAACAAGGGCACGGTAAAAGCGGAAATATCCCCAATATACCTCGCCAGGAATACTACGAAATTTCCAACGGTCAAAAAAGATTGTGGGTGCTCGATCAGATCGAAGAAGGTAAAGGGGTTTATAATATCGCCTGGTCATTGAAGATCACGGGCAATTTCAGACAAGATGCCTTGCGGTTTGCAATTACTCATTTAATTGAACGGCACGAAATATTAAGAACCTGTTTTATTTATCTTAAGGATAAGATTTGTCAAAAGATCGAAGATAAAATTGATCCTGATCTGATATTCACCTTTGCAGAGTGGGATAAGATAAAAGATGATTTTGCAACCGTTGAGCACTATTTAGACAATATATCCGATACGCAGTTTGACCTGGAAAAAGCGCCATTGTTTAAGATGTATGTTCTCAGGCTTTCTGAACAGCAGTTTGTGCTGACATCTGTTTTTCACCATATAATTACCGATGAATGGTCGAATAAAGTATTTATCAGGGAATTTATAATGTTCTACAATGCCTATGTAAATAACTTGCCTGTTGCGGTAGAGCCGCTTCGGATTCAATATAAGGACTATACTTCGTGGCATAAAGACCGGCTTTTAAACGGTGCTGCCGAAAGCAGGGAATATTGGTTGAAAAAGCTGGGCGGAATATTGCCCCAAAATGAATTTGCCTGCAAATGTGGTTCAAGACCAGCCATAAAAACATTTAATGCACGTACAATAAATGTTGATCTGAATGACCATTTATGTAAAAACCTTTTGAATGTTGCAAGGGAAGAAAACGCCACCTTGTTTATGATACTGCTTTCAGGATTAAATCTTCTTATTGGTAAATATACCGGTGAAGATGATATTCTGATCGGAACACCTGTTTCGGGCAGGAATCACTTTGACCTGGAAAACCAATTAGGATTTTATGCAAATACGATCGTTTTACGACATAAAATTGAAATGCTTCAAAATTATGCGGAGTATCTGTCAGATGTAAAGAAAAATACAGTTGAGGCATTTAAATATGCTGATTATCCTTTTGATAAATTGGTAGAGGATCTCAACCTTAAAAATGATCTGAGCCGCGCACCTGTTTTTGAGATACTGTTTGGCTTACTGGATATGCAGGATCAAACCGTTGAAACATTGATGGAGATTGGTGGCCTTACTTTTGAAAACTATCAAACTGTGGTAAAGAAAAGCCCGTTTGATATAGTTTTCAACGCCAGAAAAAATGGCGATAAGATAGCTATTGAATTGTATTATAATATTGATCTTTTTGACAACTGGTTCGCCAATCAGCTTCTTGATGATTATATCGGATTACTGAAACAGCTTACAGAAGACCGGTATAAAGGTCTGCCTGAGTTTACATTCAGCTCCCCATCGACCTTTATACAAAAACAAAGGTCAAATGAACAGAAAGATGATGATTTGATGGCTGAGAAGTCTATTATCGACGCCTTTGATGAGCGGATTCTTTTGTATGCAAATAATCCTGCCATTGTTCATAAAGATAGTATCATAACTTATGGCGGCTTATCCCTGATTACCAATAAGCTAAGCAACGAATTAAGAGACAGGTATGGTATTAAAAAGGGCGATGTGATAGGGGTAATGTTTAATAATGCTGAGTTGGCAATTTGCAGCATACTGAGCATATTGAGACTGGGCGCCGTTTATTTGCCGCTTAATATTAATGATCCTGCAGGCAGGTTGGGTCATATGATAACAGAGTCCGGAGCTAATTTCATCCTTACAGATGCACAACTGCCCTGCGAAACCGGATTGCCCGGTAATTTCATACGCTTTGAAGGAACGGACGATTTTAAATATGAATCGCCCCTGGTCAATAATTCATCTGCATCTGATCTGGCATATATAATGTACACTTCCGGTTCTACCGGCCTGCCAAAAGGTGTAAAGGTTGCTCATAAAAATGTAATAAACCTGGTAAAAAGTACCAACTATCATAATGTTACAGCCGGCAACAATGTTTTACAATTTTCACCCCTGTTCTTTGATGTTTCGGTATTTGAAATATTCGGTGCATTATTAAATGGTGCCAGGTTGACCATCTTTGAAAAAGACCAATCGTTTACGATCAGGGAACTAACTTCCTTCATTGAACGCGAAAACGTGGATACGGCCGTAATGACGGCTTCTCATTTCAACAGGGTTGTTGAAACGGAGCCCCGGGTAGTTTCCTGTTTCGACAAGCTGTATTTTGGAGGGGAAACGGCTTCAGTAAAATTTGTAAGAACAGCTATTAAGTATAGAAAGAAAGTGGATTCCATTGTACATCTTTACGGACCAACAGAGGCGACGGTGTTTGCTACTTTTTATCCTGTAACAGAAATTGAAGATGATATGTTCAATGTACCGATCGGGCTACCTGTTTCGGGCGTATCAATTTACATTTTAGACAAAAAAAATAAACCAGTACCGGCAGGAGTGATAGGAGAGATTTTTATAGGAGGAAAGGGGGTAAGTCAGGGTTATATTGGTAATGAGGAATTGAATAAGTGGAAATTTATTGAAAACCCTTTATTGAAAGGGGATATGCTTTACCGAACCGGTGATTTGGCAAAGTTCAACGCAGCAGGGGAAGTGGAGTTTGTAGGAAGGAACGACAATCAGGTTAAGATAAGAGGTCACCGGATAGAATTGGGAGAAATTGAATCGGTTATTTTAAATCAACCCCAGGTATTTGAAACCAAAGTACTCATCAATAAATCGCCATCAAATGTGCTTACGTTGGTAGCATACTGGACAGGCGAGGATGCATATACCAATGAGGACTTCAAAAAATATTTGGTTAATTCAGTCCCCGGGTATATGATGCCTTCTTCTATAAGAAAGATCGGAGCTTTTCCACTTAATAAAAACGGGAAGATTGATATCGGGGCCCTTCAGCTATTATCCGGCAACGAAACATCCGGGGAGGGAATGGGGCTCAAAACTGAAACGGAAGAGCAACTGGCCGGCATTTGGCGCCAACACCTGGGAAGTGACCATATAACTGCCTTGAGCAACTTTTTTGAAGAAGGAGGACATAGTCTTACTGCAATGAAAGTCTCTTCGGTCATTTTTGATGTTATGGGCATCCATATTCCGCTGAAGGATATTTATCTATACCCTACAATCAGGGAAATGAGCGCTTATATTGATTCTGCAAAATGGCTGGTGAATGAAAATGTAAATAGCAAAACCGGCCAGGTTAATGATATACTTGTATGAATGTTCTTGAAATAATCAGGGAACTAAAAAAACAGGAAATTCCTCTTTTTGTTGAAGGAAATAATATAGTTCTGCGCAATTGTAAAGATAATATGCCTGCATCACTGCTGATCGAGATACAAAAGCATAAACAGGAATTGATTGATTTTTACAACCAGGTAAATCTAAAGTCCCGGGATAACCGCGTGGGTTATATCCCTGAGCAGGAATATTATGAGCTATCTCATTTGCAAAGAAATATTTGGGTGGATCAGAAATTAAACCCGGATATTCAAAATTATAATGTGGGATCAGGCTGGTCAATTTATGGCGAAATTGATCTCAGGCGGTTTAAGTCATGTATTGATAAAGTAGTTACGGAACATGAAATACTTCGAACTGCGTTTAAAATAGTTGAGTGGGAACCAAAACAGGTAATTGCGCCGGATATTGAATGGGATTGGGAGTATTATGATTTTTCGGACAGCGTAAATGTGACAGATGAAATTAATAATATCAGGCGTGTTTCGGAAGAAGTTGTTTTTGATCTGGCGAAGCCTCCCTTGTTTAAGATCTTTCTTATAAAAGAAGCGACACATAAGCACCACCTGATATTTGTAATTCATCATATTATATCCGATGGATGGTCATTGAGAATATTTTTTGACCTGGTAATAAAACAATATCAGCAGCCGGATAATGTTCCGGAGAAGGATAAAGTGGGTAGAGTTTTGCAGTACAAAGACTTCTGTTACTGGCAGAATAAGCAATTGACAGAAGAAAGGATTGAACACGGCAAACGTTTCTGGCTCGGCAGGTTTAAAGATGGGAGAGGTTTTAATTTCAACGCACCCGGTTCTTCTGCCAAACAGGTTAGTTACTCAGGCGCTACAAAATATTTCGACATTGACGGCACGCGCAGGAAAGAAATACACCGGTTGGCTATTAACATGGACACTACCCAATTTGTGGTGCTGCTTTCTATATTAAAAGTGCTGGTATTTTATTTTACCGGGAATAATAAGGTCGTTATTGAAACCGGTGTTGTAGATAGAAATGATGACGGCCTTACTAACCAATTAGGCCCATATCTCGTTAATATTCCGGTTTCGGTTATGATCGATAAAAAAATGTCATTTGCAGAATTTGTCAGGCTGGTTAAATCGGAATTCATTGCCTCGCTGAATCACAAAGATTATCCAATACATCTTATTAAAAAGGATATAAAACGGCTTCACAATGATTTTACCGGATTAACAAATGTGAGTTTTACTTTTCATAACGAGGGATTGTTGAGTAGCAGCGAAGTCAGCGTGGGTGAACTAACGATCATTAAATCGGATTTTAAGTTGGCAAAAATAACGAAGGGAATTAGCTTTCATTGCTATGAACACAACGATTGCCTTACTATGAAAGTTGACTATAGTACTGAATTATTCGATGAGAAATATGTTGTAGAAATAGCTCAGGTATTTTCAGAAATAATTGATTTGGTTAAAGAAAGCCATCTGATCAATATCGAAAACCTGCCAGGTCAGCGCACAGGGGCAGCCATTAAAAAAATACCTGTTTCCGTTATTGGAGAAACTAACATGGATAAGCCGGTTGAAAAAAGATTTTGGATACCGGACGTTGATACACAATCAGAGAAGGCTATTGTTTTGCTGGATGCGGTTAAAGAACTTTTTAATAACGATTCTATCACACTGGGTGATAATTTTTTTGATATAGGAGGTGATTCATTGAAGGCTATTTCGCTTTGTGCGTACCTGGGCGATAAAGACTATAAATGTTCTGTAGGCCAGGTTTTTGATACACCCATCCTAAAGGAATTGCTTGTTTCGCTGGAAAAGAGTATTCCTGATGAAGAAGAAAAGATTGGTGAAATTGAGTCTGCGGAATACTATCCGGTTTCACATGCGCAAAGGAGAATGTGGGCATTAAGTCACCTTATTGAAACGGAAAAACATGCATACAATGTGCCGGCCGCATGGCTTGTAGAAGGAAAAATATCTATTCCTGTACTTATCAAATCGTTTGAAGAACTTTTAAAGAGACACGAAATTTTGCGAACAACCTTCAAAAGCAGTGAGAATGCTGTTATGCAGGTTGTGCATGATTTTGAACCTGCTTTTTGTGACTTCGGCTATTTTGAAGATTTACAGGATGTAGATGGCTGTATTGCAAAGGAAAGTGCTATGCCTTTTGACCTGGAAAAAGGACCGCTTTTGCGTTTGAGGATTTATAAAACGGAAGAGCATAAATTCGTTTTTTTAATTGTTGCCCATCATATCATCATAGATGCCTGGTCCTGTAAAATATTTTATAATGAGTTGTTGACAATTTATTCCTGTCTTCTTGAAAATAGAAAAATCGAATTGCCCCAACCCGATTTTCAGTATAAAGATTATGCAGGCTGGAATAATAACCTTCTTTCTCAAAAAGCCTTTGATATACACAGGGATTTCTGGGTTTCAACATTCAAAGAAATTCCGGCGGCATTAAACCTTAATACTGATTTAAGAAAGAGTTCAATAAGATCATTTAATGGGAATACGCTTAAAAAAACATTTTCATTTGATCATAGCAGTCATATTGAAAAACTTATTGAACAATACAATGTAACTCCCTATGTGATTTTTACGGCGTTAACAAATATTCTGTTATATAAATACACTAACAATCAGGTCATCGTAACCGGCACGCCATTTTCAAACCGCGAAGTAAAAGGATTGGAAAATAAAATTGGATTTTTCATAAACACCCTTCCGGTTAAGATCATGATAAAGGGTAAGGAGAATGTTATAAGCTATTTGTTGAGGGTAAGGTACCTGATCAATAAAATACATGCTCATCAGCAATATCCATTCGATGCGTTGCTCGACGATTTGCATCTTCACACCTCGCAATCGCCCCTGTTTAATGTAGTTATAACATGGCTCGATCATTATGTTGATCCCGCATTTTTTGGAAGAAATGACATGAAGATTTTTCCATACCCCGTTGCGTTTAACATCAGTAAATATGATCTTACATTTGGATTTTCACGTACACCGGGCGGTCAATATGAAATGGAGCTGAATTATAAAACAGATTTGTTTCTTCAAAGTCGCATAGAATATATGTTAGATCATATGCAGGAACTTTTGGAGGAGATAAAGTATTTTGACATCCGGTCGATAGATGAATTAAATATATTACCTGAACGCGAAAAAAGTACAATACACTCTTTCAATGCAACAGTTTGTCAAAAAATAGAAACTGGTAACGTCATTGAAGCGTTTGAGTGTCGGGTTAACAAACATCCCGGTCATTTAGCCCTGCACTTTAAAGGGTTGTCGTATTCATTTTCTCAATTAAATCTGGAAGCCGGTCGCCTGGCAACCTGGTTAACAGAAAAAAAAGGATTAAGGAAGGGAGATAGGGTGGGGGTGGTAATGGATCCATCATTTTATTCTGTTGTGGCTTTTATTGGCATACTAAAAGCAAATTGTGTGTATGTACCAATTGATCACCATGATCCTTTAGAGAGGATTAATTACATTATTGGCGATGCGGGTATTAAGGAAATAATCACCGATGTGAATGATTTTCTGAAAAATGAATTGCCTGGAGCAGATTGTACATATATTGGTGATATTGGAGAATTTGATGGAAAAATATCCTATGATTCCAACATCAGGCCGGAGGATATTGCATATTATATATATACTTCAGGAACAACAGGACGTCCCAAAGGAGTAAAAATCAGTCATGCTTCATTATTTAATTTCTGTTCTTTTCATAATCATTCCTATAAAATAGGCGAAGGTCACTCCTCCATGTTATATTCGTCCCTGTCATTTGATGCATCTGTATGGGAGCTTTGGCCTTATTTAATAGCCGGTGCGTGTCTTTATCCCCTTCCTGCTGAAAATAAACTGGATGTAGATGAGATTATTAATTTTTTAGCGGCTCATCAGGTTACGCATTGTTTCCTGCCACCCTCCATGCTTGATTTATTGCTTACCTGGAACACAAACGAATATGTTAAAGAAGTTGTTTTTCATACAGGCGGGGAACGCATTCGTGAGCATGGAAAAATGGAGCAGTATAAGATCATTAATAATTATGGTTTAACAGAAACCACCGTAATTGCAACAAGTACCTATGGCGAAAAATTGTGTATTCAAAGCCAGCCGGTAACTATTGGTAAACCTTTTGCTAATTGTGAGATTTTTATTCTGGATAATGCTTTAAGGGAGCAACCTATAGGTGTTACCGGAGAAATATATATAGCAGGTATTTCACTTGCCGAAGGGTATGTTAATGATGCCGCATTGGATTCGAAGCATTTTATTGGGTCGCCTTTTGGCCGGGGAAAATTATTTAGAACCGGTGATTACGGATACTGGACCCCGGAAGGCCGGGTTGTATTTGCCGGAAGAAACGATAGTCAGGTACAACTCAACGGCAGAAGGGTTGAATTGGAAGAAATAGAACGGGTTATATTGCAGTATCAGGAAATTAAACAGGTTGTTGTCAATGCTAAGCAAAGAGGTGATAATACTATTTTAAAAGCTTATTTCACAAGCGATATCCATATTAACTGCAATGATTTACGGTCATTTGCGCAATTGTATCTGCCTAAATCAATGGTGCCGGTCGATTTTCTGCAGCTGGATGCCCTGCCATTGAAAGCCAGTGGAAAGATCGATTATCAACTCTTGCCTGATGTTAGCAATATTGCAATAAATTCCAACGGCCATAAGGAGATTGCTACCCCGTTAAAATTATTTCTTAAAACTATTGTGACGGAAACCCTCAATATTGAAAATGTGGATTTCGAATCCAGTTTTTTCGATCTGGGCGCCAATTCCGTTTCCCTGATTACTGTTCATAATAAGATCAAACAGAGATACCCATGGATCAGGGTGATGGATCTTTTTACTCATCATAATATTGACAGTTTATCAAACTTTATAGAAAATTACAACGGGGAGGCAACGATAGAAATCAGGAAAACCATTGAAACCGCATACCGATTCGATAAGAATATTCAATCAAAAACTACCTCATTTCACAACTGTTACGAGTATTTTGAAGAAACCCGGGCACTTTATCAGTTGGCAGAAGAATATTCAGTTGAAATTCCTGATATCCTGATTGCAGGCTTTTTATATGCATTGAACCTGTGTTCGGCCGAAAGTGATATTACTTTATTTATAGCAGATGGAAAGGAAAAAGCCATAACGCTCATCAGGGTGAATTTCGGGAATATAAATGACGAAGCTGCTCTTTTTAACGCAGTGCGTGACCAGTTGACAAAAAACGTATTGATGAATGTGCCTGATACAGATGTTAAGCGGATCAAATTTGTGGGAGGTGATGAGGAACTTTTGAGTGTATGTTTAATGATAAACCAGATGGATCCGGAGATTGAAAAGATCGTTTATGAAAAATTTGACGTGATATGGTATCTGAAGCCTCATGTTGAAAATATTTTAAAATGCACTTTGACATGTGCCGGCGGGTTCGGCAGGGATTTTATGGAATCTTTATCCCTGCGTATTATGAATGTATTTGATTCCATGAAAAGCCTTTCCTCATTATAATAATATTTCGGCAGTGAAGAAGATAGCTTTATTGTTTCCGGGTCAGGGTATTGGGCTGGAAAAAGTAGGAGAACTCATTAAGAGCAATACAACGGCAAGAAGAATATTTGAAGAGGCCGGTGCCATTGTAAACAGAGATCTCATTGAAAAGGCAGGCCGGGAAACCGCTGGTACGGATCAGGTACTTATTGTTGTATCAGGTATTGCTTATTTTGAATGCTTCATAAAAAATCAGGGGCTCATTCCTTCAATACATTATATGGCTGGCCACAGCCTTGGTGAATACAGCGCGTTGATTTGCGGTGGTGTACTTCAGATGTCTGACACATTGCCCATATTGGAAGAACGGCAAAGGTTAATGGACAGTTGTGCCGCAACCGTAAATGGAAAAATGACAGCCATTCAGGGAATTGGTACTGACATGGTTGTTCAACAGGTGAACACACTGCGTAGTAAGGGATTTCCGGTGAATATTGGCGCGTTTAATGCACCGGGTCAGGTAGTGGTTTCCGGCGCTGCAGAAGCCGTTGGTAAAATTGAAAATGAAATAAAAAAGCAGGGAGGGATGTGTACTCCGCTTAAAATTAACGGTCCCCTGCATAGCGATTTGATGACACACGCAAAAAGATCATTTGTACACTATGTACATATGCTTCAGCTGCATAAACCGAAATGCGATATATATTCTTCAGTTACCGGAGATCGTGTGTGCGGCGCAGATGAAATTAAAATGAATTTAGCCGCGCAGCTGACCCAACCGGTTTTATGGGAACAGGTAATCAACAGGTTGATAAAAAATGGGGTAAGCTTATTTATCAATGTTGGTCCAGGTAAGGTATTGGAAAATTTGATTAATAAACATTGGCCGGCATGCAATTGCCAAAGCCTGACCGATTCCGAAAGCAGGTCATCCTGCTCCGGGTATGTGAAAGAGCAGATAAGTCACTTTATTTCACCAATAACCAGGTGCCTCGTTAATGCTGTAGCTGCACCGGCTGAAAATAATGTTTATAATGGCAGGTTAAGCAACTGTGTTGAAAGCTATAATCGTATTTGGGAGCTACAATTATCAGTTGAAAAGCAGGGAAAGCTATGTGCTTACGATGAAATCAGGTATTGTCTGTCATGCCTTGAGGATATTCTTCAAAATAAGGGAGTAGAAGCACAGGAAATTGCCGGTATTGTAAAACAGATAAAATTTGAAACGGGGTTGACTGGTCTTTATGATGGTTTTTAAAATGAGCAATGAAAAAAACATTATTCAATATTTCTTCTTCAGCTATTGCGGAAACAGGAAGGGTTAAGCAATACTCAGGTAAAGAGGTGGCGGTAGTTGGAATGGCGGTAGATTTGCCCGAAAGCAAAAGTCTGAATGAATTCTGGCAGGTGATCAGGAGCGGCAGAGATTGTGTAAGTGATTTACTACCGCACCGTAAAAAAGACGTGGAGCAATTTCTTTCCCTTTATGCTGCTCAAAATGAAAAAGCCTATGAATTTGAAGAGGCAGCATATATCGATAATATAGATTGCTTTGATCATACATTTTTTAATATCCCCTATGAAGATGCAGTAGTGATAAATCCAATGCATCGAAAATTGATGCAAACAACATGGCATTGCATGGAGGATGCGGGCTATACCAGGTCGATGATATCAGGTTCAAAAATGGGGGTGTTTATTGCCTGTTCCTGGAATTTGAATATGTATCATAATCTGATGAATTTGGTAAATCCTGATCTTGCATCGTATGCCATCATTCAGAATATATCTGCCACACTTCCGGGAAGAATTTCTTATTTCTTTGACCTCCATGGTCCGAGTATGATCATTGATACGGCGTGTTCTTCATCGCTGGTTGCACTACACAACGCCTGCGAAAACATTATTTCAGGTAAAATTGATGCTGCTTTTGTTGGTGGGGTTAATTTAACTTTTGGTATCAAAAAGTCATTGTACGAAAGGATAGGCATTGAATCTGTTTCCAATCGCTCAAAAACGTTTGATGAAACGGCCGATGGCATTGGTAAAGGAGAAGGAGCAATAATGGTCTTTGTAAAATCCCTTCCATTGGCGATAAGAGATAATGATAATATTTATGCAGTCATAAAAGGAGGCGCTGCAAATAACGACGGAGGCAGATCCGTTGGAATGGCTGCCCCAAGTATTATTGCCCAGCAGGAAGTGTTATTAAATGCCTGGAAGAACTCAAATATTTCACCCGGTGATATTGGTTATATAGAAGCGCATGGCACAGGGACAAAGTTAGGAGATCCGATCGAGATGGAGGCTTTGATACGGGCGTTTGCAGATCATACTTCGAAAAAACAGTTTTGTGCCATAGGTTCAGTAAAAGCTAATATTGGCCATCTTGATACAGCCGCGGGTATTGCCGGGTTTGTAAAAGCGGTATTATGCCTTTCCAATAAACAACTTCCACCACAGATCCATTTTGAAAAACCCAATACAAAAATTCCGTTTCTCGAATCACCGGTATATGTAAATAATAAATTACGAAACTGGAATATTCCAAAATCAGGGAAGCGGATTGCGGCAGTAAGTTCTTTCGGCATAAGTGGAACAAATTGCCACATGGTTATAGAAGAGTATAACGGATCTGAAATAATGCCGGCGGTTACCTCAAATTATATCTTTTTTTTGCTGCCTCTTTCGGGAAAGTCAAAAGCAGCTTTGAGTAAATTAATTACCGCTTACATTTCTTTTCTGGAAAATAATGTAGAAATAACGCTCGAAGCGCTTTGTATGAACGCAGCCCGAAACCGGGATCACTACAACCACAGGCTGGCTATCATTTCAGAAAATATAAATGATTTACAATCGAAGCTACAGGCGATTGAAAGCAGGCTCCTGAATAACATGGATGTAAGCCTTCCTCTGGGTGTATACTGCAACCTGGAAGAATCTGTGGAAATGAATGAATCAGATCATACGTCAGTAATAGCTGTTGCCGCCCACAATCAGGCAGGCATCAGTGAAATGGCTCAATATTATACAAGCAGAAAGCATATAAAGTGGGATATCCCAAATTATGACAGCGCATATAAGTTTAGATTGCCAACTTATCCATTTGATAAAACCAGGTGCTGGCTGAACATAAATGACAAAAATATTGCTGCGGGTAATGGAAAACTAAAAGATGATAAAATGAATTCAGAGAAAAGAATAACAGAAATATTAAAGAGTATAGTTGCCGAATCTTTGAATATTTCAATCGACGCTGTCAAATCGGATAAAACATTTTTTGAACTGGGGTTTGACTCTATCAATATCGTGTATGTTAAAAGGAGATTTCATAAACAATTCAATATTGACTTCCCTGTTGAGGAGTTTTATAGTAACCTGAATTCTATCGATAAGCTGGCAGCATATGTTCTCAGGGAAATTGAGTTACCGCATAACAGTCCGGAGTCAAATGGTCATATGTCAGGTGATAAAGATCACGGAGATATTTCCGGCGGCATAGGCGTCAGAAATGAGATGGATAGTATTCGTCTTGATGATATATTCCAAAAGCAACTGGCGCTGATCGAAAGCCAGATAAATATTCTAAAACAGGTTGGCAGAAATACATTGGTAAATGATACGGAAAAGTCATTCAGGAAAGAGGGGAACACGCAAAATAGCGAAAGAAATCAGTTGTCAAAGAGGCCATCGTCGCATTACTATTCCGATTCCGGAACATTCTTCAATGAAACACAAAAGAAGTTTATCCACGATTTGATTGATAAAATAACACGCAAAACAAAAAAATCCAAACTGCACACCCAAAAATACAGGAGTCAGTTTGCCAGTTACAGAAAGGCGATGTACTTCGATAATTATTTTAAAGAACTGATATATCCGGTTTTTGCAGAAAGTTCGCAGGGAAGTAAAATGAAAGATATTGATGGGAATGAGTATGTGGATTTTGTTATGGGATTTGGGGTTCATTTATTAGGATATAATAACCCACAGGTAGTTCAGGCTATAATACAACAGGCAGAAAAAGGAATTTATGTGGGGCCTATGTCGCCATTGGCAGGTGAAGTTGCCGATATGATATGTCGAATTACCGGTTTGGAAAGAGTTGCGTACGCGAATTCGGGAACTGAGGCTGTTATGCATGCAATTAAGATTGCACGTGCCAAAACGAAACGTAATCTGGTTGTAAAGTTCAGCAATTCATATCATGGCTTTTATGATGTTGTGCAGGGAGACCAGGATCCTTATGATGAATTGAAAAGTGTACCCAATTCGCCCGGAATACCGGCTAAAATAATGGAGGATGTAATGGTACTGGATTATGGGAAGGATTTTTCACTGGAGCTCATCAGACAGAACCTGCATAAAATTGCCTGTGTATTGGTTGAGCCCGTGCAAAGCCGGCGTCCTGAATTTCAACCCGGGGATTTTCTTTTAAAACTCAGAAGTATTACACAGGACGCTGATATCCCTTTGATATTTGATGAAATTATTACCGGTTTTAGGATACATCAAAAAGGTGCAATGGGATATTTTGGTGTAAAGCCTGATATTGTCACGTACGGAAAAGTGCTTGGAGGAGGATTGCCCTTAGGTGCAGTTTGTGGTAAAAAAGAATATCTGGACTATATGGATGGAGGGTTTTGGCAATATGGCGATGATTCAAAGCCTTCAGGAAACCGGATAGGCACCGGAGGAACTTTCTGTCATCATCCATTGGCAATGGCTTCTGCCAAAGCTACTTTATCTATAATAATGAACCGGGGCGATCAATTATATGAATCCCTGAATGAAAAAACCGAATTCCTTAAAAATTCGTTGAACGAGTACTTTAGTTTGAACGATATCCCGGTTAATATTGTGAATTGTGGTTCTTTATTTTCATTTAAACCGTTGTTTGACGTTAAGATAATGCAGGTATTGTATTACCTGCTGTTGGAAAAAGGTATATACCTGTGGCAGGGGGCAACCTGTTTTGTATCGGATGCTCATACTTATGACGATATTATAACCCTCATAAATGCTGTAAAAAACAGTTGTGAGGAGCTGATGGAAAACGGTTTTGTGAAGCGTAAACAGGCGTACGATGTCATTAAAAAAGTGCCGCAAAAAGAATATTATGAGGTATCTCCTTCACAAAGGCGATTGTGGTTTATGCATCAATTGTACCCCCGATTGAATGTTTATAATCTGGTTGCAGCATACAAATTACCAGCTGCAGTAGATATCCCCGCATTTAAAGAAAGTTTTGAGATCGTGATCAACAGACATGAAAGTTTACGAACAACTTTTATAAATGTTGATAACCAACCCAGGCAGGTTATCAATACATATAACAGCGATGTTCATGGTATTTTATATAAAGACTATTTCCTGTCAGGTATCGATGAAGAAGAAGTAGCCGCAGAAATGGGTGCCGAAATGGAAAAGGTGTTTGATCTGGAGCGAGGGCCGTTGTTCAGCGCCATTTTGTTCCGGGCTGCGGGTGGTGCTTATTTCATATATTTTAATTTCCATCACCTTATTGCAGATGGATTTTCAGTAGAAATCATCTTACAGGAATTGTTTATTGCTTATCATTCTTTAGTTAATGGAAATGCCGTAAATCTTAAGCCGCTGAGAATTCAATACAAGGACTATTCAGGTTGGATCAATAATTTTCTGGAATCGGATCGGGTTAAAGTTTCACGTGATTATTGGATTGAAAGAATAGGAAAGCCTTCGGACAGGGTTATTATTCCGCCTGATTTTAACAGGGAAAATGTGTTGGATTTCAGCGGAGATGTTGTTGTTATAGAAATTTCCGCCGGTCAAACGGATAAGCTTCAGGAGATTTCAAAACAGTTTGGTGCTACCTTATTCATGACCCTTCTGTCGGCGATTAAAATATTAATTAATAAACAGGGTGGTGATGGAAACATAAAAGTAGGTTGTCCGTTTTCAGGAAGATTTAATGATGAATTATCAAATCAGGTAGGTTTTTATGTTAATACCGTTATATTAACCGATGCCATCGACAGTGATGATACTTTTGAAGAAATCCTCAAAAAGGTCAGTCAAACCGTTATAGAAGCCGCCAGGCACCAAATATATCCATACGACAAATTGGTAAACGATTTGTGCCCCGAACGGCACATAGCACGAAATCAATTGTTCGACATTGACGTGAATATGAACGATCAGGATCTGGGTAACTTCGGCCGGATAGGTCCTGGCGTATCCGCACTCAAAGCAATTGATCTGAAGTCTAAATTGAGCAAGTTCGATATGACGTTTTCGATTTATAAAGATGCTTCCATTAATATCGTTCTGGAGTATAAGACCAGTGTATATGACATATCAACCATTGCTTTGATGAAAGCCAGGCTGGCTAACATTATTACTGATATCATAAACATGAAATTCGATGTTCCGATCAGGGAATTGAACTATGATAATGGCATTATAACCGAAGACAAAAATGTTTTTGAGAAAAAAGAGCTGTTTTAAAATGAATTTAGTTTTTCAAACCTACTAAGGCGTTTTATGAACGAATCTGGCCGGAAAATAATTCAAACAAGGTATTGGAAAGAAAAGGTCCAAAGAAGTTTGAAATACGACAACTTGTACTTTTTGAGAAAATCTGATAATTCGGATTATTTTAAAAAAGAATTGTTTTTCGAATTAGATCCCTCTGTTACCAGTAGTATTGCAGGTATTTGTGACAATGATTCTTATTTAATATTTACCTGGTATCTGGCAGTCATTAGCCTTTTAATTCATAAATATTCCGGCCACGGGCATATTTATTCGGTTGCAGACATATTAAGCAGAAGACACGATGGCAGTGAGCAATTACAGAAAATCTTATTAGACTGTAGAATAGAGGATAAAGCTGATTTTAAGTCTGTTTTTAATGATCTTAAGAAAGAAATAAACGACTCGGCTTCTTCGGATTTTATTCTTTCTGAAGACGGACTAAGCGGTTACACCAATTGTAATTTGCATATCGCTTTAGTCGCTTATACGGAATCAGCGTTTGCAGATCAATATAAAGATCATGGTTTGGTTATAATGCTTTCCCAATGGCCTGAAGTTACCGGCCTGCGGGTTGCTTTTAATTCATTACAGTTTGAGGAATTTGTCGTTTGCAATTTGATAAATAATTTCATGAGTTTGGCAAGTGAGGTACTCCGGAACCCCTATAAAACGATAAACAGCTATAATTATATCAACCCGCAGGAAATATCATTAATAACGGACTCATTTAACCGCGAATGGATCACCTATGACAAAGAAGAACAGCTGGTGGCGGGTATTTGCCGGCAATGCGGTGTGAGTGGCGATAAGGTAGCCGTTTATGATGGGAACAGGATACTCACCTATAAGGAACTGGACTTTCAGTCGAATGGAATAAGCGGATGTTTGCAAAAGAATTTTTCCCTTCGAAAGGGAGACAGGATTGGCATTTTTATGGATCGTTGCACCGATATGATCTGTACCATCCTGGGCATCATGAAGAGCGGTGGGGTTTTCGTTCCGATAGACACCAAATATCCTTTACAGCGGGTGTCAGATATTATAGCCGACAGCGGCCTGTCGGTGATGATCACCGATTCGTTTTATATGAACGATGTACAGGCAATATACAGTGGCAGATTGTTTGTAGTTGATTTGCAGCAGGAGGGTATATACGCATTGGGCGCCTATGAAAGCGAGGCCGGTGCTGGTAAAGAAGACGGCTGTTATCTATTATATACGTCCGGTTCAACCGGCAGGCCCAAAGGCATACAGATCAGCCATGGAAGCATATCGAACTATATATCCTGGGCAAACAGGTATTATTTTGAAGGAGCAAACGGATACCGGTTTGCATTTTTCACCTCCCCCTCCTTTGATCTGACGCTTACCAGCCTGTTTAGCACCTTACTGCGGGGCGATTGTATGGAAGTATATCGTGAAGCGGAGGTAAGCAGCATACTGGGCGCTATATTTAGCCTGCATACGCCTGTGAACACGGTAAAATTAACGCCGTCGCACATCGACGTGCTGAAGGGGATGAACGTTAGCGAAACAAACATAAGAAAGGTAATTGTGGGCGGCGAGGCGTTGCAAAGCCATCATGTGACGTATTTGCAAAGCCTCAATGAAAGCATTGAAATATATAACGAGTACGGACCAACGGAAACCACGGTAGGGTGTACGGTTAAGAAAATATCTATTGGCGATGAGATCAATATCGGCAGACCCATGGCGGGTAACCGGATATACATAGTGGATGAGCAGATGAATTTGCAGCCGGTAGGCATAGCGGGCGAGATCATTGTGGCAGGCCCGGGTGTGGCTCAGGGATATTTCAATAACCCGTTGGAGACCGCACAGAAATTTGTGTTGCCCCAAAACCCACAAATAGCAGAGGAGCGGGTGTACCTGACAGGCGACAGAGGCCGGTGGTTGCCGGATGGTGAGATTGCCTTTTTGGGTCGCAAAGACAGACAGGTAAAGCTGCGCGGACAGCGCATAGAACCAGGCGAAATAGAGCAGGTGCTTTGCCGGCAGGAAGGCATAGCGGAAGCAATTGTTGTTTTACATGATAACCAACTGATCGGGTATTATAAGTCAACGGTGGCAAAAGAGTTCGATGCTTCGGTACTGGAAAATATACTTCCTGACTATATGATCCCCCGGCGCTATATCCGTATTGAAAAAATACCGCTGACGATCAATGGCAAAATTGATTACGACCAACTTCCCGACCCTGCAGCGGCCGGAAAAGATAAAGAGATCATAGCACCGGCAACGGAAAAAGAAAGGTTATTGGTAAACATCTGGAAGGATGTGCTGGGTAAAGAAGAGATCAGTACCGATGACAATTTCTTTGCCCTTGGCGGAGACTCGATCAGGGCCATTAGTCTGGTAAGTAAAATTAACCGGGAATTCAATACTTCACTGGAAGTTAAGCATGTCTTTAGTCATCAAACAATCATAGCCCTGAATAACGTATTGGGTTCAAAAGAGGATGCCGGGTCAGGCGAAAATGACATGAACATTGCTCAATATTTTGATGACTTCAGGAATAAAGTGCTAAGCAATGGCATTAATAAAACGATAGATGTTGACTCATGGGAAGACATTTATCCATTGAGCGATATAGAACTGGGTATGATATTCCATAACCAGATGCAAAAAGGTTCAGCTACCTATCACGACCAGTTCTTTTATCAGTTTCAGGATGCAGATTTTAATTTTCCCAGGCTACAATACGCCTTCCAACAGCTTACAGATAAGCATGACATTTTAAGAGCTAAATATGTAGTTGGCAACAATGAGTTATTCTATAAAATTGTGATGAAAGCGGTAGCTATTTCGGATAAGATCACTTATACTGATATCTCATTACAGGTTGCAACCCGGCAAAAAGAAATTATAGAAAAAGATATGCAGGCTGATCGTGAAAACGGATTTGGCGAAGAGGCCGGACTGTGGCGAATGATGGCGTATAATTTAGGTAATAATGAAATTGGCCTTCTGTTTAGTTTTCATCATGCTATAATTGATGGATGGAGCAGGGCATCACTAATTACTGAGCTGAATAATATTTACCAGAGCTTGAAACGAAATGAATACATCCCTGTACAACATCTTAAGAGTTCTTATAAGGATTATGTTCGTGAACAGCTGAAGGTTTCAAAGGATGAACACATTATAGGATTCTGGAAGAAAGAGCTAAGCAACCTGTCTTTTACCGGATTACCCTTTAAAAGCGGTTCCTTTGGCCAAAAGGAAATAACGAAGAGGTATTACTTTGAGCTGGAGGATTCCATACAAAAGGAGCTTGCAGCGTTTTCAAAGAAAACCGGTATAAGTATTAAGCACATCAGTTTCGCTGTATTTGTATACCTCATCTGGATAACTACCGGAAAACAGGATGTTATAGTAGGGTTAGTGTCGGATGGCAGGCCCGCAATGGAAGACGGTGAGAAGATAATCGGATGCTTTTTAAATTCAATTCCATTCAGGTTTAAAATGGAAACGGCTGATATTTCCGGAGAAGATTATTTTCAGCTTATCAATGAGAAGTTGGCCAACCTGAAAAAAGTTGACCGGCTTTCGCTGATCCAGATTAAAAGATTGATTAGCGCAGAAAGTAATAATCCTGTTTTTGATATTTTGTTCAGCTATGTGGATTTCTACATCTACCGGGAAGCCAGAAATGTTTTTGTTGTTGATTCAATGGTCGATTACTTCGAAAGTACCAATACTAATTTTGATTTTGGATTTGGCAGTGCAAACGGGCAAATGGGGTATAGTATTGCCTATAACCCTGTTATCTATACTGAAAGTGAAATAAAATATTTTGGATCATATTATAAACGATTACTGACATTTTTGATTGAAAGCAGCCATTTACCGCTGTCATCGGCTGCCTTCATTGGTCCGCAGGAAATATCATTAATAACTGACTCATTTAACCGCGAATGGGTCACCTATGACAAAGACGAACAGCTGGTGGCGGGTATTTGCAGGCAATGCGGTGTGAGTGGCGATAAGGTAGCCGTTTATGATGGGAACAGGATACTCACCTATAAGGAACTGGACTTTCAGTCGAATGGAATAAGCGGATGTTTGCAAAAGAATTTTTCCCTTCGAAAGGGAGACAGGATTGGCATTTTTATGGATCGTTGCACCGATATGATCTGTACCATCCTGGGCATCATGAAGAGCGGTGGGGTTTTCGTTCCGATAGACACCAAATATCCTTTGCAGCGGGTGTTGGATATTATAGCCGACAGCGGCCTGACGGTGATGATCACCGATTCGTTTTATATGAACGATGTACAGGCAATATACAGTGGCAGATTGTTTGTAGTTGATTTGCAGCAGGAGGGTATACACGCATTGGGCGCCTATGAAAGCGAGGCCGGTGCTGGTAAAGAAGACGGCTGTTATCTATTATATACGTCCGGTTCAACCGGCAGGCCCAAAGGCATACAGATCAGCCATGGAAGCATATCGAACTATATATCCTGGGCAAACAGGTATTATTTTGAAGGAGCAAACGGATACCGGTTTGCATTTTTCACCTCCCCCTCCTTTGATCTGACGCTTACCAGCCTGTTTAGCACCTTACTGCGGGGCGATTGTATGGAAGTATATCGTGAAGCGGAGGTAAGCAGCATATTGGGAGCCATATTTAGCCTGGATACGCCTGTGAACACGGTAAAATTAACGCCGTCGCACATCGACGTGCTGAAGGGAATGAACGTTGACAAAACAAACATAAGAAAGGTAATTGTGGGCGGCGAGGCGTTGCAAAGCCATCATGTGATGTATTTGCAAAGTCTCAATGAAAGCATTGAAATATATAACGAGTACGGACCAACGGAAACAACGGTAGGGTGTACGGTTAAGAAAATATCTATTGGCGATGAGATCAATATCGGCAGACCCATGGCGGGTAACCGGATATACATAGTGGATGAGCAGATGAATTTGCAGCCGGTAGGCATAGCGGGCGAGATCATTGTGGCAGGCCCGGGTGTGGCTCAGGGATATTTCAATAACCCGTTGGAGACAGCACAGAAATTTGTGTTGCCCCAAAACCCACAAATAGCACAGGGACGGGTGTACCTGACAGGCGACAGGGGCCGGTGGTTGCCGGATGGTGAGATTGCCTTTTTGGGTCGCAAAGACAGACAGGTAAAGCTGCGCGGACAGCGCATAGAACCAGGCGAAATAGAGCGGGTGCTTTGCCGGCAGGAAGGCATAGCGGAAGCGATTGTTGTTTTACATGATAACCAACTGATCGGGTATTATAAGTCAACAGGGGTAAAAGAGTTCGATGCTTCGGTACTGGAAAATATACTTCCTGACTATATGATCCCCCGGCGCTATATCCGTATTGAAAAAATACCGCTGACGATCAATGGCAAAATTGATTACGACCAACTTCCCGACCCCGCAGCGGCCGCAAAAGATAAAGAGATCATAGCACCGGCAACGGAAAAAGAACGGTTATTGGTAAACATCTGGAAGGATGTGCTGGGTAAAGAAGAGATCAGTACCGATGACAATTTCTTTGCTCTTGGCGGCGACTCGATATTCGCGATTCAAATTTGTGCCCGTGTTCAGAACACGGGATATAATCTTGAAGTAAACGATATTTTTAACAGGAAATATATTAAAGAGATTGCTGAGAGCCTGACCGAATTAACAGTGAAAGCTGATCAGGGAATAATATCGGGGGAATCACCGTTAACACCTATCCAACACCGTTTCTTTTCTCATTACAAAATAAATCCAAACAGATTTCATCAGAACCTCATACTTAAATTAACCAGGAAGCGTCCCATAGCAATACTGAATAAAATTTTTGCAAAACTAATAACGCATCACGATGCTTTACGGATGGAGTTTGAAACAGACGATTACACAAGAGAAATAGTGCAGATAAACAGATCCAATGACCTAAGGTTTGATGTTGAGTTATTGGGCAAATTTAATGAATTTGATAGTGCGTGTTTAAGGGATAAAATTGAGTCACTTCATGAAAGCATTCAACTAAAAAAATCATCCCTCATCAGGGTTGGGGAATTTGAAGTAGGGCATGATCAGTATATTATCATTGCTATTCATCATTTGGTGATCGATGGTATATCCTGGAGGATCCTGCTCGAGGATATTGAACAATTGCTGAACGCAGGAGAAGATGCTGCGTTACCATTGAAAACTGATTCATATAAAAATTGGGCCGGCGTATTGCATAAATACGGTTCCCGGGAAACGCTGATTGAAGAAAATAGTAAAATATGGAAGAAGATGCTGTATGCAGGCACAGACAGGATAATTGAACCTGAACTGAATGCCGGTACATCGGATCTTATAAAGGATGAGGAAGTTGTTTCGATAGCCATCGAACCTGAAACAACGGCTAAATTAACAGGAGAGTCGTTGCATGCAACATTAAAAACAGAAATTACTGATTTTCTGATATGTGCTTTGGGATTAACCTATAAAAATCTGTTTAGTCGCAGGAAATTTTATGTAGCTGTAGAGTCGCATGGAAGAGAAGAAAATTTCCCCGGCATTAATATTAACAGAACGGTAGGATGGTTTACCAATATTTATCCCGTTGTTTTTGATTTGGAAAAAAGCGACAATTTATTTGCTTTATTAGGGGAATTTAAGGACACGCATAAACTGGCATCGAAGGGTGCTATTGCATATAATGTTGAAAAATATAGGCATCCTGATTTCAAGGCGCCGGAATATCCTGAACCTGCCGTGGTTTTTAATTATCTGGGACATTTTAATAAAAGAAAGAATGATTCCTTTGAAATAGTATCGGTGAATGCCGGAAAATTAGTTTGTGAAGAAAATGTAAGAGAGTATCAGTTTAGCTTTTCGGGGATTGTTGCAGATGGTAAATTCAATATACAACTCTCCTTTAACAGAAATCATTTTACTAAAAAAAGCATGATTTCATTGCTGGAACATTATAAAAAGAACCTGGAAGTATTGATCGAAACAATCGAACGTATCGATGAAAATATTTTGACCCCAACCGATTTAACCTACCAGGAATTATCAACTGACGATCTTAACCAGATTAACGCCCTTCTGTAGGAAGGGCAGCATTGTGTTCGATCACATCTTATTTTAATTCTACAATTCGCCGCATGAGTCAAAAATTTGATGATATCTATGAATTAACGCCATTGCAGGAGGGTATGCTATTTCATACGCTTGTAAATAAGTCAACACCCACCTATCTGGAGCAACGTTCATTCAGGGTAATGGGAGAAATCGATCGGGATAAGTTCAATGAAGCATTCAGGTTCGTTTTTAAAAGACATGATATTTTAAGAACAGCGTTTATTTATGATAAAATAGACAGACCGCTGCAAATAGTTTTAAAGAACAGGTTACCTGAAATTTATTACAATGAAATTGCCTGTTTGACCAGGCCGGCTGAAATAAATTCTTTTATTGAAGAATTTAAAGAATCTGACAGGAAAAATTCATTCGATTTGAGTAAGGATATACTCATGAGAATAAGTATTATAAAAGTGGGAGCAGGGGAATACGAATTGATCTGGACCTGGCATCACATATTGTTTGATGGGTGGTGCACAAAAACATTGGCCGTTGAAGTTTTGAAGGTTTATCATGCTTTACTGGAAAACAAACAACCGGAGCTTGCACCGGCAGTACCCTATAAAGAATATATCAAGTGGATAAAAGCACGTTCAAAAGAAGATCTTGAAAGATATTGGCAGCATTATGTTAAGGGATTTGGAACGATCAGTTGTTTGTTGAATTATGAAAACAGGAACCGGTTCGGGCAGCATTATCATAAGGCACATGCGGAATACAATTTTAGTTCAGCGGTAACTGCTGAACTGGTTAAACTGGGTAAACAAAATCAGATAACGCAAAATATTCTGTTAAAGACTATCTGGGCTGTTTTACTGTTTAAATATAATAATGTGAACGATGTGCTGTTCGGTGAAGTAGTTTCCGGACGGCCGCCCGAGATTAAAGGAGTAGAACATATAATAGGGCTATTTATCAATACAATACCCATCAGGTTTACATGTAAGCCAACAGATACTTTTTTGAATGTGGCAACCGTTGCTCAGAAAAATGCGATCATTACCAATGAATACCATCATTTTCCATTGGTGAACATTAAGAAATATGCAGATGTGGAGGGGGAATTGTTCAATCATCTTTTTAGTTTTCAGAATTATCCCGAAGACAATAACGGCGGCCGGGAGTCGAAAAATAAAATTGAAATAATTGAGGCCGGCTTTTTTGATCAAACCAGTTATGATTTTGAAATTTCCATTTTCCCAGGTGACCGGCTTTCGGCAAAAATCGGGTTTAATAGTATTGTATATAGTAAGGAAACTATTGACAGTATCATGGGCCACTATTCAAACCTGATTCATCAGGTACTTGAATCTCCGCATATACCAATAAGTGATTTGTCGATATTATCTGCAAGCGAAAAAAAGGAAATACTGGCAATGAGCCGGGGCCCGGTTTTGGAGATTGATGAGAACAGGCCCGTGGATATGCTGATAGATGAAGCTTGCCTGAAATATCCTTCAAAAACTGCCATCCGGTTTGGAGAGCAGGAAGTAAGTTACGAATCACTGTATAAGAAGAGTAATCAGATAGGAAATTATTTGCACGGGAGGGGTGTTGGTAAAGACGATGTGGTAGCAATTTTAATGGATCGCAGCCCGCAGTTTATTGAAAGTATGTTGGGAATATGGAAAGCCAATGCGGCTTACATGCCCATCGATCCTTCTCTTCCCGAAAGCAGGATCATGCAGATGATTGAAGAATCGGCAGCGAAGTACCTGGTGTTTGGTTCAGGCTATCTTGATCTGGCGGATAAACTGGTTTGGGAAAGCAAAACATTGGAGGGCTATTTATGTTTGGATAAAGACAAAGTTGTGCATACGCCATTGTATAAAACCTTTCAGGAACGGAGGGCGTTTTGGGAAGCTGTAGGAGAAGATGCCAGTGATGACATTACTGCCGGTGGATGGTATAGCAGCTATACTGGTAAGCCATTAAGCCCCCGGGAAATGAAAGAATATGCAAACAATATTGTAATAAAGCTCACGCCTTATTTAAATAAAAGCGCCAGGGTTTTGGAAATTGGCTGCGGATCAGGATTTACCATGTTTAAACTGGCTCCCATGGTGGCAGAATATGTAGGCCTCGATCAATCGGCCGTTGTGTTATCACTCAATGAAAAAGTTATATCAAGGCAACAGATAAAAAACATTAAGCAGCTACAATTACCTGCCCATCTGCTTTCAGACCTGGAAGAAAATGAGTTCGACATAATAATACTCAATAGTGTAATTCAGGATTTTGAAAGCTATCAATATTTGAAAGAAGTACTGCATGCAGCCATAGGGTTGTTGAAAGAAAAGGGGGTGCTATTCATTGGTGATGTTATGGACCTTAATCAAAAACAGCAGATGCAGGATTCATTGGAAGCATTTAAAAAAGAACATGCCGGAGCAGGATACATTACCAAAGTTAACTGGTCGAATGAATTGTTTGTTCCCAGGCGCTTTTTTGATGACTGGCAGTGTGAGAGCCCTGTGATCAGTAAAGTTGAGCATACAACAAAGATTGGAACACTGGAGAATGAGTTAACAAGGTTCAGATACGATTCAATAATAGTGATTGATAAAAAGAACGCAGGGGGTGGAAGAAAGGACTATCGCAGTAAACAACTTGATTTTTCGGCGGATCTGCTTCAATGCTCAGATGCCCACGCAGAACACAGGCAGCCGGATGCTGCAGCGTTAGCCTATGTTTTATTTACCTCGGGGTCTACAGGCACTCCTAAAGGTGTAATGATAGAACACAGGGGAATGCTCAATCACAAATTGTACATGGCTTCTTCGCTGAATATCGGTGCTGGTACCGTAGTGGCGCAAACGGCATCACAATCATTTGACATCTCCGTTTGGCAGTTTATAACCGCATTGATACAGGGAGGCACTACTGCGATATATACTGAAGATAGCCTGCAGCATGTCGAAGATTTTTTGCATCGGCTTGAATCAGACAAAGTAGAAATTCTGGAAATTGTTCCCGGATATTTGCAAACGGTTCTGGAAATTATAGAAGATACAGGATTTCGATTCTCTTCATTAAAATATCTTATTGTAACCGGTGAACTGGTTTCGGTACAGCTAATTGAACGATGGTTCAGTTATTTCCCCGGCATTACGTGTATTAATGCCTATGGCCCGGCAGAAGCCGGAGATGATGTGGCATTATTTGTTATGAACAGGTTGCCCGATGACAACCTTGTTCCCATAGGCAAACCCATACAAAATATACAGGTTTATGTAATGAATACCGATGGCCAGTTATGTGCACCCGGTGTTAAAGGGGAGATCTGTGTATCGGGAATGGGCGTGGGCAGGGGATATATTAACCGGTTGGCCAACGTATCTTTTACCAATGATCCTTTTTTTGCCGGGGAGAGAATGTATAAAACAGGCGACCTGGGTAAATATTTACCGGATGGCAACCTGGTCTTTTTGGGAAGGCGCGACAGTCAGGTAAAAGTGAGAGGCTACCGGATAGAGTTGGGCGAAATTGAATCCTGTGTAAACAGCATACCCGCCATTGGGTTGTCGGCAGCGATTATTTACCGGGAAGGGGAAAATGCAGATCAGCAGATACATGTATATGTTGAGCTACGGCCCAATGAAATTATAACGGTAGAGCAGATACGCGAAACACTGAAAAAGAACCTGCCCGGCTATATGCTGCCGGCCGGGATCATGATTTTGGATCGAATGCCCTTGCTGTCGAACGGGAAGATAAACCGGAAAGCGCTGTTGACTCAGGCAGATCTTCATACCGTCGGGAATGCGTACCAGGCGCCGGAAACAGAAACAGAGAAAATACTGGCCGGAATATGGCAGGAGATACTAGGTGTAGAGAAAGTTGGGTTGCACGACAATTTCTTTGAACTGGGCGGGCACTCATTGAAGGCGATCAGGTTAGCCTCGGCTATCCATAAGGCAATAAATGTGAAGGTCAATTTGAGGGATATATTTTTTCATCCTGTACTGAAAGATTTCAGCCAATTGGTCGAAAGCGCCAAAATTGCTGTTTATGCCAATATTTCGGCGCTTCCTGAAAAAAAGAGGTATCGGATCTCTCACGCACAAAGAAGACTGTGGGTGTTATCGCAATTTGAAGCCACCTCCATTGCTTACAATGAATGCGAAGCTTATGATATTACAGGCGATCTCAACAGAACAATTTTAGAAAAAGCAATTACTATATTAATTAAACGGCATGAAATATTACGAACCTCATTTGAACATAAGGAAAATGAAATATTCCAAAGAGTACATGATCCGGCTGATCTGGATTTTAAAATACAATACATCAGCCTTGAATCGGAAATAGATCCGGATGGTGAAGTTTATAAAATTATAGACCGCTCCGTTCACCTGGATTTTGATCTTGAACAGGCCCCTCTGATGAGGATCACCTTAATGAAGATGTCTGATAAACGGCATGCCGTTCTTGTATGCATGCATCACATTATTAATGATGGCTGGTCTGATTCAATATTCATGAACGATCTGCTGACAATATATAGTTGTTTGCAGGAAGGGAAAGAAATACAATTGCCCCCGTTGTTGATTCAGTACAAAGATTTTTCAGAATGGCAGAATAAAGAACTGGAAAGTGATTCATATATAAATCATAGAAATTACTGGTTAAATAAACTCTCCGGCGAATTACCTGTGCTGGAATTGCCCTGCTCATACGACCGGCCCGCTAATATTACATATAATGGTAAAGAACTGAGTTTTGATTTTACCCAAAAGTTAAGTAAACGGATTAATGATTTCAGTGCCAAACAGGAAATAACGCTTTTTTCGACGCTTACAGCAATTTTGAAGGCCCTGTTCTATAAATACACAAATGAAAAAGACATCGTAATTGGCACTTACAATGGTAGCCGCGATCATCCTGATCTGGAGAACCAGATCGGTTTTTATATAAATACATTAGTGCTGAGGGATCAGATAGATATTGATCAAACTTTTATTTCTTTTGCCCATTCGGTTGGTAAAACCATTCTGGAATCATTGGAGCATAGGGTATATCCCTTTGATGTATTGATAGATGAACTGAAAGTAAAGCGCGATTTAAGCAGGGCGCCTCTTTTTGATGTTTTGATAGGCTTGCAAAACTTCAATGATATGGTTCAAAGAAGAGGAACCTTCAGGGCATTTACAAATAATTTCCACATCAGAGAATTTAAGGTTGATAAACTTACGAGTATATATGATCTGAATTTTATGTTCAGGCAAGAGGAGGATTGCCTTCACCTCAATGTGAGATTCAATACGGATATTTATTCTGATCAGGATATCAACAGAATAGTCAATCACTATAAAACGATAGCCGACTGGCTTTTGAGCAGGCCGTATGCAAAAATTCGCAAGGCTGAATATCTTTCCGATGCAGACCGGCGCGAATTAGATGCCTTCCATTCAAATAAAGAAATAGATTGGAATGTAAACCTTTTTAGCCTGGTAAAAACCAATGCGGCGGCTTTCCCCGAAAAGGTGGCAGTCGTACAAAACGATCAGGCTATTACTTACCGGGATTTATATAATAATGTAGCGCAAATCGGGAATTTTTTAAACAGCATAAATACCCGGGGAGCAATTGTTGCTGTTCTCATGGATCGATCGATTCAATGGGTCGAATCAATTCTGGCGATCTGGGGCGCCAATGCTATTTACCTGCCATTGAATCCCACAGATCCTATTGAACGTCTCTTATATTTTTTAAATGATGCGCAATCGCATTTCCTGCTATTTGAATCAAAATATGCTGAACTTGCCTATGCATTACAGTGGAGAGCGCAGGCAATACATTCGATTTTTTGTGTAAATAGCCCCGATTTTTACAGCCTGGTCAATACTGGCAGGGATAAGCTATCAAAGGAATTGTGGGAATATATTGGTGAAAAGGGCGTTGATGAAATAACAGCCGGCGGATGGATAAACAGCTATACCGGCAAACCGTTTTCGGGTCAGGAAATGGAAGAATATGCGAATAATGCCTTTCAAAAACTGGCTCCCTATATTAACAAAAACTCTAAAGTACTTGAAATTGGTTGCGCCTCCGGAATTACCATGTTTGCAATAGCTCCTTTTGTTGATCAATACGTTGCAACAGACATCTCCGGGGTTATCATTCAGAACAATGAGCGGGAAATTGCAAAAAGGAAACTAAAAAATGTTAAGCAATATTGTTTGCCGGCTATTGATATAAACAAGCTCGATGAAAAGGATTTCGATGTTATCATTCTCAATAGTGTAATTCAAAATTTTAGTGGTTACAATTACCTCGGGAAAGTTTTGAGATCGTGCATTGATCTTTGCGGTAAGAAAGGAATTATTTTTTTGGGGGATCTGATGGATGAAAATAAGCGTGAAGAGCTGGAAGCGTCTTTTTTTCAATATCAAAGAATGAATGATAATCCGGCAAATGTAAAAACCGACTGGAGCAATGAGCTTTTTGTAAGTAAAAAGTTTATTGATAATCTTATAAATCAGATATGGGAAATAAAGAAAATTCACCATTCCCCTAAAATAGGATTGATCAGAAATGAATTAACCGAATTCAGATTCGATTCAATTATAGAAATAGATAAAGTAAGTCAAAAGAATAGATTTATTGGTCAGGCAGCATTCAATCAATACGATACCAGCTATTGCAAAAGTGACGGGGAAACATATGCCGATTGCCAACCTGATGGGCCCGATCAGGCTGCCTATATTATTTACACGTCCGGCTCTACCGGAAAGCCTAAAGGAGCCATAGTTACGCATGGGGGAATGATGAATCATCTTTATTCAAAAAAAGAAGTATTACAGGTTACGAACGAAAGCATTATAGCGCAAAGCGCTTTCCCTACATTCGATATTTCAATCTGGCAATTTGCCCTGGGACTTGCAGTGGGAGGAGTCACCTGTATATTTGATAACAGTACTGTTCTGAATCCGGGTCTTTTCATCAATAGCTTACAGTTACATAAAGTAAATATTTTAGAAGTTGTACCGTCTTATTTAAACTCATTCCTGTATTTCATCGAGAGAAAAAACGATCCGGTAACCTTCAACGACCTGAAAATACTGGTTACATGTGGAGAGATACTTACTCCCGTGATGACACAAAGATGGTTTACTATTTTCCCCCACATTCCTATAGTGAATGCATATGGCCCTACTGAAGCTTCCTGTGATATTACTCATTATACAATAAAGTCAGCAATTGAAGGATCAAGGGTATTAGTTGGGAAAGCGGTACCTAATTTAAAAATCAGGATATTGAATGAAGAGATGCAGGTATGCCCTGTTAATGTGAAAGGAGAAATTGTTGTTTCGGGTATCGGGGTAGGGAAAGGGTATATCAATAATAAGCAAAAAGAAAGTGAAGTTTTTTTAGACGATCCGTTTGATAAATCAAATTACAGGATGTATAAAACTGGGGATGTTGGGAGGTATTTGCCAAATGGGGAAATCGACTTTTTTGGAAGGAAAGACAGTCAGGTAAAGATCAGGGGAATAAGGATTGAATTGGGAGAAGTTGAAGCTAATATCATGCGGCTCGAAATGGTAAATGCGTGTGCTGTTCTTATGAAGCAGAAGAACGGTGAAAATTACCTGCAGGCGTTTGTGAGTTTTGAGAAAAAAGATTTTGAAGACATTTCACGGCTAAGGCAGGAATTGGCGAAACATGTTCCCGAATATATGATCCCGGATAGTTTTATAATTCTTGATAAACTTCCCTTATTGTCAAGCGGAAAGATCGATAGACCGGCTTTGTCAAAAATTATTCCCGGGCAGGGACATTCGATTCGGGAAAATCAGGACCTGAACGCTACGGAAGAAATGCTTTATAAGCTATGGATGGAAGTAGTGGGGCATAGTAACTTTAAAAAGGAAGACAATTTTTTTTCGATTGGCGGGCATTCACTAAAAGCCATGAGATTAATTGGTTTGATCGAAGACCGTTTTAAAACGAACATAACCTTCAGGGAGTTATTTGTAAATTCTACCCTGGCTGCAATGGCCAACTTTATAATACTGGCACAACAAAATAAATATAATCGCATTGAGCCAATTGGTTATAGAGAGTATTATGAACTGTCTAATTCACAAAAGAGATTGTGGATCTTAAGCCAGTTTGAAAATGCGTCGAAAGCGTACAATCAATTTTACGCCTTTAAAATAAAAGGGATATTGAATGTGGATGTGGTGAGGCGATCACTCGCATTATTAGTGGAACGGCATGAAATATTAAGAACTGTTTTTCTTACGATAAATGAAGAGCCACTGCAAAAAGTGATTCCGGCGAATGAGTTCAGGATGCCCCTTGAATTTGTTGAGGATGGAGGATCGCTAAATGTGGCAGAAGAAGCTAAAAGGGAAGAAGATCAGCGATTTGATTTTGAAAAAGGCCCTCTCTTTAGAGTTAAGATCATACAAACGCAAAATGAGTGCTATGTTTTTTTATGCATGCATCATATTATTACAGATGGGTGGTCGGTTATGATATTCATGCGAGATTTCTTCCGGTTCTACGAAAGTATTGGCCGGGGCATACCGCCCGCGCTTCCAACGCTGAATATACAATATAAAGATTACGCTGCATGGAAGAACGACCATTTACAAGGCAGGTTTGGCAATGAATCTAAACAGTATTGGATGGAAAAACTGAAGGGTTACCTGCCAAAACTTGACTTACCTGTAATAACTAACCGGAGTAGTATACAATCCTATACCGGCATTTCTTTGAGTTTTCAATTGGATTCAGATGCATGCAGCGCGTTGAATTGTTTAAAAAAACAGTATGCGTGTAGCTCTTTTATCATTCTTAACAGCGTACTGAATATCCTGTTTTTCAAAATAACCAATCAGACGGACATTATCACAGGTACCATTGTTGCAGGCAGAGATCAGTCGGATATTCAGAACCTCATTGGATTTTTTGTAAATACAATACCTGTTCGCCTTACTGTTAACGGTAGCTTTACAGTAAATGAGTTTTTTATCAGGGCAAAGCAGGAGATCATAGAAGCATTGTCTTTTAGCCAATATCCGTTCGATAAACTATTGGATGATTTGAAAATCGACCGCGATTTATCAAGATCACCGTTGTTTGATGTACTGGTAGAGTATCAGGAGTTCGATGATATTTTCGATTGGCAACAACAAACAGAATTGCCGGATCATAACATTCAGTCATTGAAATTTGAATCAACAAAGAGTTTATTTGATATCAGTTTTATATTTTCCGGAAGTAATGACCAGATTAAACTTGACGTTGAGTTTAATTCAAATTTGTATTCCATCGATCAGATAAATAATTATGTTTCATTATTCAGCGATCTGTTGATAAGAATACCCGATTCATCGGGTGTGTTGATGGCTGATTTGAAATTGCTGTCTGCCGGCCTTGAAGCAGCAATATTGAAAATGGGCCAGGGACCTGTTGTTGAAATGGATGAGCAAAAACCCGAGGATATTTTGATAGATGAAATTTGCGGCAGGTATCCCGGCGAAAAGGCGATTCTGTTTGGCGAAGCAGCGATCAGCTATGCTGAACTATATGACAAAACCAATCAGATTGCCAATTATTTAAGTTCCAGGAAAATTGAAACGGAGAACGTGGTAGGCATCTTAATGGATCGAAGCCCGGAATTTATTGAGAGTATATTAGGAATATGGAAAGCCAATGCGGCTTATATGCCCATCGATCCCGCTTTGCCCGAAACCAGGATCATGCAGATGATTGATGAGTCATCAGCGAAGTATTTAATAGTTGGTCCCGGTTATCTGGATGTAGCCCGAAAGCTGGTATGTAACAACGAATCATTGCTGGGCTTTTTATGCCTTGATAACAACAAGGCTGATATCCGGGATCGGATGGATGACGGTGTTGCCGGTAAATTCCAGGATTATTCAGATGATTTATTATTGTGTTCTGCCTCTTATCCTCCACACAGGAAACCGTGTTTCACCAACCTGGCGTATGTTTTATTTACTTCGGGTTCAACAGGTATTCCCAAAGGCGTTATGATAGAGCACCGCAATATGCTCAATCACACAATGGCCAAGATCGCGTTGTTAAATATAAATTCCAATACGGTGCTGGCGCAAACAGCATCGCAATCATTTGATATTTCCGTTTGGCAGTTTATGGCCGCATTGATGCGGGGAGGAACTACGGTGATATATCCTGATAAGGTTGTTCTGGATGTTGAACACTTTTTGCATCGCCTCGAATCAGACAAGGTAGATATCCTGGAAATTGTTCCCAGTTATTTGCAAACGGTTCTGGAGATTATAGAAGATACAGGATTTCGATTCTCTTCATTGAAATACCTTATTGTTACCGGTGAAGCAGTCTCCGTTAGCCTTGTTGAGCGTTGGTTTACTTATTTCCCCGAAATACAACTCATCAATGCCTATGGTCCTGCAGAAGCCGGAGATGATGTCACGCATTGGGTGATGGACAAGCTTCCGGCAGACGGGAATGTTCCCATAGGCAAACCCATACAAAATATGCAGGTGTATGTAATGAATACCGATGGCCAGTTATGTGCACCCGGTGTTAAAGGGGAGATCTGTGTATCGGGAATGGGCGTGGGCAGGGGATATATTAACCGGTTGGCCAATGTATCTTTTACCAATGATCCTTTTTTTGCCGGGGAGCGAATGTATAAAACAGGCGACCTGGGTAAATATTTACCGGATGGCAACCTGGTATTTTTGGGAAGGCGCGACAGTCAGGTAAAAGTGAGAGGCTACCGGATAGAGCTGGGCGAAATTGAATCCTGTGTAAACAGCATACCCGCCATTGGGTTGTCGGCAGCGATTATTTACCGGGAAGGGGAGAACGCAGATCAGCAGATACATGTATATGTTGAGCTACGGCCCAATGAGCATATATCGGTAGAAAATATACGCGAAATACTGAAAAAGAACCTGCCCGGCTATATGCTGCCGGCCGGGATCATGATTTTGGATCGAATGCCCTTGCTATCGAACGGGAAGATAAACCGGAAAGCGCTGTTGACTCAGGCAGATCTGCATACAGCCGGGAATGCGTACCAGGCGCCGGAAACAGAAACAGAGAAAATACTGGCCGGAATATGGCAGGAGATACTGGGCGTAGAGAAAGTGGGTTTGCACGACAATTTCTTTGAACTGGGCGGTGATTCGCTCAGGCTGGTGAAGATATACAGAAAGGTGAGTAAAATATTTCCTTGTAAACTTGATTTAGCTGATTATTTCACCGCCAGAACCATTAGTGAACTGGCGGAAAAATTGGTAAAAAAAGGCACGGGTACATTTGGAAATAGTAACGAAGGGGGTACATTTTATCTTCAAAAAGTAATTGACCGGAATAAAAGTAACCTTTTTATGTTCCCGCCGGCGGGTGGGCTGGGAATAGCGTACAGAGACCTGGTTCAATATTTAGACCATACCTGCAATTGCCATCTATTCAATTACAGAGGAATGGGGAAAAATGAACAACCATTCATTGATCTGGAAGATGTGCGTACTTACTATGGCAATCTTGTACTTAATAAAGTAAATGCCACTGATGAAATTTGTTTGGTAGGCCTTTCAAGTGGCGGGAATTTAATTTTCGAAATAGCCGGTTTTCTGGAGAAAAAAGGTAGAAAATGTTTACTCATTATGTTGGATTCGGAGCCGACAGTTATTGAGGAACGTGAGGAATTTGTAAAGGCGTATATAGCGAATGTAGGAGCGTTCATAAACGATACCGAACAGGGAAAGATGTTCCTGGCCAGATATGAAAGTTCATTAAGAGCCTATATACACGTGTTCAATGCTGAAATGCAAAATGTAAATAAGGAGATCAAGTCAGATATAATTAATTTTATATGTAAGGCGTCGTCACATGAGGTTCGTTTGTGGGATAACTATACCAAAGGAACGGCCAGCTATATCACGCTGGAAGATGGTTCGCATATAGATTTTTTAGAAATAAAAGAAAATCTTAAATTGATTTCGAATGGGATTTGTCAGGTATTAACAAAAAGAGCCCTCCTATGACACTCACTCTGAAACGAATAATTAGCTGGTGCAGGTCATCAGCATTGGCTGTACTTGGGTTGACAATTTCAATCGCTGTAAGCTTTCTGATCTTCTGGTATATTGCGTATGAAACCAGTTACGATAAAAGTCATAAGAATTATGATCGGATCTACAGGCTGTCTATGGAAATTGCAGCAAATGGTTCAACCGATCATTATGCTGCTACGGGAGGTCTCCTGGGTTCTGAAATAGTCAAAAATTATCCGGCCATTGAAAGTTATGCGTCTTTCAGAATGATTGGAGGAAAGCCGGAGATAAAGCATAACAACAGTTCCTTTTTTGACGAAAAAATTTATGGAGTAAATAACGAAGTGTTTAAGATATTTTCCTTTGATTGTATAGAGGGAAATATTGCTAACGCCCTGAGTAATCCCGGCTCGATTGTGCTTACAGAAACACTTGCCCGAAAATTATTTGGTAATAAACCCTGTTTAAATGGATTTGTAAAGGTAAAAAACGATGCATTTAAAGTAACCGCAGTTATAAAAGATATTCCATCCAATTCAGATTTAACGTTCGATGCCCTGATCTACGATAAATACACGGCCGGGAATATAGAAGAAGGCATTCAATCTTATTTCGATACCAATTATTACACCTATGTTTTACTAAAGAACAACAGTTATGATGGGGCTGTTACCAGTGCATTGAATAATTTCGGCGATAAGGTGTTCAATCCAATGATTCAGAAAGCCGGGGTGGGCTTTAGCGTTAATTTCAAAAGTACTGCGCTCTCTAAACTTCACTTTAGCAAACCCCTGCAAATGGATACGCCAAAGGGCAATGCGAATAACCTTTATATTCTTTCTTTGCTGGCTTTATTTCTTTTAATTATCGGAATATCAAATTTTGTTAATTATAGTATAGTTATTTCATACAAAAAAGCTACGAGAGTAGGGTTGAAAAAATTGTACGGTGTAGAAAAAAAGAAGATTATCCGCGGATTTGTTGGCGACTCGGTCTTAGGTGTTTTTATTGCTATACTGCTTTCTATTGTAATTTTTTTACTGTCGGTAAAATACATAAATACACTTGGTAAAATTGAATTTATACCAGGGTTTGGTCAACTGCTCATTTTTGGGGGGCTTATTTTAATCCTGATTATTATAATCGGCGGCCTCGGTGGGTTTATTCCCGCGCATCACATGTTGGGCCAATCTATAGCAAAATTGCTCAAAAATAGAATGATGTTGGTTTCACATACTTCCTGGAGTCACAAAACAATCCTTTTTCTTCAATTAGCTATATCTGCCGGACTTATTATATTAACGCTTGAATTACACAGACAATTAACTTTTTTCAACACGTATGATCTCGGATTTAATACCGCGAATATATTGGTAGTGGATGTTCCTGAGGGTAATTATAATAGCAGGTTGGAAACCTTTAAGAAAGAGTTGCTTAACCGCACGGATATAGAGGATGTATCTTTTTGTACAACCGTTCCGGGCGAGGCTCCGGGCAAAGAGATATTTCACGGCATTTTAAATGAGAATAATAAAGAAGTTGTTTATTCTTATTTTAAAGCAGATGAAAATTATTTTAAATTATTAGGTATGCCGGTTGTGGATGGCAGATATTTTGATCGAACATCCGATGCCAATTCATTGGTAGTTACCAGAAGCTTTTTGAATAAGTTTCCTAAACTTACTATTTCCGGTATCAAAATTTCAATGGATACGGCAAAAAGTATTGTGGGGGTGATCAGGGATTTTCACCAGACTTCTTTTCACGATCTGATTGAACCAATAATAATTGGTAAACTAAATGTAAGGAAGGATGCCATTAATAAAGTTCTGATTAAAGCAAAATCAGGAAGTTTGAAAACTATCGGAAATGAATGGAAGAAATTAAACTTTGATGCTCCGTTTAATTATTATTATCTCAGCGATTATTTTAATAGTCAGTATTTGAAAGAAAACAAACTGCTGACCCTGTTTTTAGTGGTTTCTATAATTGCTATTATCGTTTCCTGTTTTGGTGTGTTCAGCATTGCATCTGTTATAATAAAGGGACGAATAAAGGAGCTGGCTATCAGATCAGTATTGGGGAGCAGCTTTACCAATAATTTAGTGCTTCTTTTCAGGCCGTTTGGATATATCGTGTTGGTTGTTTTCCTGCTTATTGGGCCCCTTTCTTATTATTTAATACAAAGATGGCGGGAGAATTATGCTTATTCTTCTGAAACATCGTTATTTCCATATATCTCAGCATTGATAATTATTTTGTTTTTAATCTCTGTTAACATCGCATATCCCTTTTACCGGTTATTCAGAGGCCGCGTGCCTAATTTACTCAAGAATGAGTAAATAATTCCTGAAGCATTTTTCTACCTGATAAATTACAATCGGTTGCCTACCGGCAGCGCCAGTTTGTTTATGACTTTACTCATGCAGCTGTAAAAGCGGGCCATGCCTGCAGGAAATAACATGCCTTTTTTATCCCTTTAATGAAACTGAATATTAAAAAATATGGGCTCCCCGAAAAAAACTACCTGGAAAACAGTTCGGAGATTTTTAAAATATCTCAAACCGCACTTAAAATATGTGTTTGCATTTTTAATGGCAATTCTATTGGGTGCACTGACTCCTATCGTTACACCTGTTTTTTTAAAGGTAATTGTAGACAAAGCGTTGCCTGCGGGGAATATGAAACTTTTGACAGTCATTTTATCTTTATGGGCATGTACTATAGTGGTTCAGGCTATCACCTCTTATTATATTGAATATCTGCGGGAATGGCTGCGGGCCCACATTGGATATGATATGCGAAGGGATGTTTTCTCACATTTGATGAAATTGCCGGTAAGCTATTATAAGGAAAATAAATTCGGTGACATTCTTCATAGAGTTAATAATGAAGTTGATGAAATTAAAGGGGTTTTTACAGGTGAAATTGTTCAGATATTTCAGAGTGGTATTCTTTTATTGGGTATTATTATTATGATTATGGTGTTAAGTGTCAAATTGTTTTTCGTTGTATTGTTTATGTCGCCCTGTTTTGTATACCTGTATTTTTATTTTAACCCCAAAAACGAAGAACAATCAGAGCAGGTAGTGAAATCAGAGTCGGAATTATTGCATTTTATAACAGACAGGTTAAAACGAATGAGTTTGGTAAAAATATTTAACGGATATAATGCAGAAAATGCCACCCTGAAATATAAAGGAGTATCCGTTATTAAAAAGCGGCTGATTCGGGCCCGTACATCTTCAGCTTTTACCGGTATTTCTACATTTCTATTGCTGCTGGGACCTTTGTTGATATTATTAATCGGAGGCGGCAAGGTGATTGGTGGTACGATGACTACGGGAGCACTCATCGCATCCTTTCAATATTTGAATCGGATCTTTTTTCCTCTTGTTAACCTGGTAGAATCCCAGATGGATTTATCAAGGGCCGTTGTATCGATGCGCAGGGTAACGGAACTGTTAGATACACCCGTTGAATATCAGGCTTCCATTTATGTTAACAATGTCAATACAAAAAAAGGTTCGATCGAATTAAAAAATGTTGGTTTTTCTCATGGCGACAAATTGATCTTTGAAGATATTTCCCTGCATTTGGAACTTGGAAAAAAGTATGCGTTGATTGGACCGAGTGGGGCAGGAAAAAGTACCTTATTGGATCTGATATTTCGGTTCTGTAAACCCAATACCGGTGAAATCAGATTAAATGGTGCTGATATCAATGAGATTGATATGGAAGCATGGAGGAATGATATCGTTTTTGTAACACAGGACAGACTGTTGATGGATGAATCTGTAAAACAAAATATCATGTATGGTATATATACCTCGGGTAACGGAAAAACTGTTGCAGAGCAGGGTGATCCGTTTGAAAAGGTATTGCCAATTCTTAGTAGTGAGCTGCGGGATGATCTGGAAAAGAACAGCGATAAAATTTCGGGTGGAGAAGCGCAGCGGGTTGCTTTGGCGCGTGCGATTGTGAGGAAAGCGGATATTATACTGTTGGATGAGGCCACATCGGCATTAGACCTTATTTCTGAAATGAATGTTCTCAAACATGTCATGGAAATATGGAAAGATAAAACCGTTATTATGGTGAGTCACAATTTGAGTACCGTAAAATTTATGGACGAAGTAATATGCCTGGAAAAAGGAAAGATCATCGAAAAGGGCACCTATGAAAAATCGCTTGAACGAAAAGGAGTAGCATGGAAATTAATGGAAGACAAGGTATGAAATAAAAAAAAGCTGTATTATGACAGTCATTTATTACACTTTTTTCGCTGAAAACCTTTCTGAAGAATTATTCAATAAGCACCTGGCATTATTACCGGATGATATCAGAAAAAAAGTATTGAGTTTCAGAAGACGCCATGATGCGTGTGCCTGTTTGATGGGAAAATTACTTTTAAGCAGGATGATCAGGTGTTTTGGGTTGAACGTTTCACTGGAAGAATTGTGCTACACAAAATATCAAAGACCTTATTTTAAAACGGCGCTGTTTGATTTCAATATTTCTCATTCCGGAGATTGTGTTATTTGTGCAGCGAGCGATAAAGTAAGAGTAGGAGTGGATGTTGAGCAAATTAAACCGATCAATATATCCGATTTCAAAAAGCAATTTCATCAGGATGAGTGGGAAGAGATTTTGAAATCCAAACTTAACCTGAGTGTTTTTTATGAGTTCTGGACAAAGAAAGAGGCGCTGATAAAGGCCGATGGAATGGGATTGAACTTTCCACTAAACAGGATTAATCTAAAATATACGCCTGAGCGTGTAAAATTGAACGATAAGGAATGGTTTGTTAAAGAGATAAAAATAGAAAATTCCTATAAATGCGCCATCGCAGCTTCGGATAATGTAGGATACCAGGCTCCCCTGCGTATAGACTTTTAGTAAATAAATTTAACTGCCAACAAATGTATTTAAAACCCAACGTTGTATTTGAACCACTTGTCGACAGATGGTATGCATGGTCTCATTTAATTTCGCCTGTTACGGCTGCAATGAATATTGTAAACAGGCACCTGAAGATTATGGAGTCATACGTTTGTGCGCCTGCAATCCATGCCTCATCTGTCAAAAATCCAAAGATGCGGGGAGGCCCTTTTATTGATCTGAATGGAGAGCGGACGGATGATGTCAAAGAACTGATTAAAAATACACTCGACCGTAGATCTAATATGATCGAATTGGTGAAATCAATTCGTTGTCTGGAGAAATTATTGAAAGAAAAAGCGTCCGGTTTTTCTTTGGAAACACTGTATGCCGGGGTGCCTGAAAATTTAAAAGGCCTCGTAGAACTGGTGTATGATATAAATAATAATCCCTCCTACAGACTATTCGAAGCGCTGTTGTATCGTAGTGAATTTTATGATAAAAGCAGTCAAAGCATTGCCTTTTGGATTACTGAAAATAACGAAAGGTCATTTGTACTAAGTACGCCGAGATTGGATAATAAAAATGTATGTCATCTGCCATTGTCATTCGACGATCCGGTCATTGATGAGCTGGCAGTAATGAAAAGAAAAAGCAATGGCTATGAGCATGTACTAAATAAGTTGCCATTAAATGAGGATCAGCGCCGGTTATTTTCGACATTCTTTACAGAAGAAGAGCCGGTCAGGTATCAAAACTATTCAGGAGATAAAGTGAGGCTAAGGTACTTTGGACATGCCTGTATACTTATAGAAACCGCAACCGTTAGCATATTGGTTGACCCTTTGATCAGTTATTACGGATACATGTCTGATATCGATAAATTCTCGGATGTTGATCTCCCCGATGAAATAGACTATGTGTTAATTACCCATAATCATCAGGATCATATATTGCTGGAAACTTTATTGCCGCTGCGACATAAAATAAAACATATTGTTGTGCCCGATGGCGGAAACAGAACTATTCAGGACCCGAGGTTAAAGTTAATGTTTGAGGCCATTGGGTTTAAGAATGTTTTGGAGATTGCTGAATTTGAAAAGATCATTGGTAACGATTGTACGATCACAGGGATTCCATTTCTTGGCGAGCATTGCGATCTGGATATCATGTCTAAGATCTGTTATCATGTTCAATTCGGTAATTTTTCGATAATGTTTGTCGCTGATTCGTCGGTAAGTGAGCCGATGTTTTATGAAAGGATCTACAAATTTACGGGTGATATAGATGTTATTTGTTTTGGGATGGAATGCGATGGCGCCCCTCTTTCATGGTTATATGGCCCGCTGTTATCGGGTCCGTTGCAACGCGACAAGGATCAGTCGAGAAGATTAGCGGGCGCCAATTTTATAAAAGGAAAGGGTTTGATAGATATTTTTCATCCGCAGGAGGTATATGTATATGCAATGGGAATGGAGCCCTGGGTGGAATTTATAAGCAGTATAAAGTATACCGAAGAATCTAACCCGATAATAGAGTCAAATAAAATACTGGCGTATTGCAAAGAAAAAGGGATAATCGCCGAGCGCTTGTTCGGGGAAAAGGAATTGTTATATACTAAATAATGCTTGCTATGCTACGGGAGTATCTGAACGTGAGAATTAAAGAAGTTGAAGACAAACTTGTTGTTTTACAGAATCACTGGGAAGCGGAAATGAAGTTTCCATTTAACATAAGGAGATCATCTTTTTTGGCTTTCATCTATGATGAGCGGTCAAAATACCGCATCCTGCTCAATGAGCTGAAGAGAATTTCAGAACTGGTTAACGCATGAAGATCATAAGAATTGTTATATCCTGGGGCGGATTCGGAGATGCTTTGATTGTTACTCCTGCATTGCAAGCCATCAAAAAAAAGCGCCCGGGAAGCAGGATCATTGTTTATTGCCCGAAAAAAATGGCTGCTCTGTTTAAAGGTAATCCGAATATTGATCTGTTAATTCCGCTTTATTACTTCAATAGGCCGGTCCTGTCTCCGTTATATATATTGTTCAAAAAATATTTCAGGCATGCTGATTTATCACAATATCCTATTGAAAAGGTTACCGAAGTATCGGTGAAAATTACAATGGGTGAATTTCTTGGAGCACGGGTAAAAAGTGATACCCTTGAAATATTTTTAACTGAAAAGGAAGATAACTGGGCGAAAAACTTTTTATCGAAATACACGCAGAAAAAAGTAGTTATACATATCACCTCAGATCACTCAACAAACAATCATTGGGATTTAAACAAATGGAATCAATTGGTAAAGAAGCATCCCGATATTGTGTTCATTCAGCTCGGATTCAAAAATGAAGATAAAGTAGAAGGAGCCGTTGACTTAAGGGGAAAGACAACATTGCGGCAGGCGATATCAATTGTAAAGCATGCTGACTCATTTGTGGGAGTAGAATCATTTTTTGGCCATGTTACAAATGCATTTAACATAAAAGGGGTGGTCCTTTTTACGGATTCGACGCCTCGGGTTTGGGGGCATAAAAATAATATAAACATTTATAAGAACCTGGAATGTTCTCCCTGTTATGTAACCCTGAATGGCTACAAGTGCCCCTATGGGCAGGAATGTAAGGAACATACTGTAGAGGAAGTATCCAATTCTTTGTTGAAACAACTTGCGTGCACAGAGCGGGAAGAATTATTTATAAATCCGGAGAAATGAAACTATTTATATTTCCTCACGCGGGAGCAAACTCATATACGTATGCTAATTTCGGGAATTTGTTTCCGGAAGAATTTGACATTGAATTGCTGGAATTACCCGGCAGGGGAAAAAAGATAAAAGAAAGGTTGATGTACGATATTGAAGAAATAGCCAACCATTTGTATCTGGAGATCAAGGATAATATCGATACCCCATATTGTTTTTTTGGCCACAGTATGGGCAGCCTCCTTGCTTATTTGGTGATAAAAAGAATTATCCGTGATGCATTGCAGTTGCCATTAAAATTTTTTTCATCTTCAGGTACGGCTCCTGCATTGGTATCGAACGATAGAAGATTTATGCTGCCTCCTGATCGTTTTTGGGAAATGATTAAGGAAATAGGAGGGATGCCAAATGAATTTTTCAAATACCAGGAAGTAAAGGAAACATTTGAACCTGTTTTAAGGGCAGATTTTCAAGCCCTGGAAACTTACAAACACCAGGTTTCGGATAAAATTCAATTACCAATAGTTGTTTTTATCGCCGACCAGGATAAGGTTTCCTATAATGAATGCTTAAAGTGGCAGGAAGAAACAAGCTACGGGATTAAAATATATCAGTTCAAGGGAAATCATTTTTACTTGTTTAAACATAGCACAGAAGTAATTAATACAATAGTAAGAGAATTGGAACATAGCAATACATCAACTCCAAATTGATTTGCTGTAACTATTTAATCTATGAACAATAAATTTCTGATTTTTGCGCTCACCAGAACAGGTAGCACTTCTTTAATGAAAATATTAAATCTACATAGCGATTTAAAATGCATTCATGAGCCGTTTAATCCCCGTGAGAATAATTATAAGTTTAAATCCGGAATTCAAACAAGAGAAGCGCTTTCTGATGCATTGAATATGATCTATGCTACAAATAATGGAATTAAGCATACCTGGAATTTTACCGGCTGGCCGTTTTTGATGCAGCCGTTGTTAAATAAATTTATTTTATTGGAAGCCGGGAATATTATCTTCCTCACCAGAAAAAACATTCTTCAGCGAATTGTTTCAGCTGAAATGAGTTTGCAAACGAAGGTGTGGGAATTTACAAATGCAGGAGACAAAAGTAAAGTTTCAAATTTCAAATTTGATCCTTTGAATTGTAAACGTATAAAGTGGCATATTGAAAATGAAAATCATCATTTGGCCGAATGGAGAAATTATATGAATGAGCATCGTCTGAATTTTATGGAAATATCTTATGAAGATCTTTATGGCCACCAGATGAATATTGAAGAAAAAAGATTTGTGATCGATAAGGTATTTTCATTTTTGGGATATGCGGGAACCGGCACGCTTCCAATAGATCAGCTAACGGACCTGCTTAACGAATCCAATAAAATGGCTTCCTGTGAAACTTATAACAGTATCCCTGAAATTGATAAAATTAACCAGGAGTTCGGATCAGATGAAACAGGCTGGCTTTTCTGATATAAAATTTCAAAATATTATCTATGAGTAAGCAACAGGAAAAAATTATAATTTATGCATTGGCAAGAACCGGTAGCAGTACATTATGCGAATTATTGAATTTGCATGATTCGCTGAGATTTATGGATGAACCGTTTAACAATAGCAATCACTACTGTTATGCTGTAAACAACCCTGAGGAACTGGTAAAATCGTTGCCGGTACTTTTTACAAAAGTTAATGCTATTAAACACGTTTGGGATCCTTGCGGGTGGCCATTTACTGATTCACGGTTGAATAAGTTGCTGGTACGGGAGTTTAAAAAGGTGATATTTCTTAATAGAAAGAATGTGTTTCAGAGGGTGGTGTCCAAACAAATGAGTATGCAATCGAAGGTTTGGCATATTTCAATTCCCGAACAAAGGCAAACTGTTGATAATTTCGAATATGCCCCTTTGAATGAAGAGGTAATACAGTGGCATATTGCGAATGAAAAGAATATGTTGAAAGAGTATGTAAACTTTTTTCATTCGGAAAAAATAAGTTTTTATCCGGTTTATTATGAAGATATTTTTCAGGATGAAACAAGCGGTCTGAAAAAAATAAATGAAATTTTAGATTTTCTTGAGTTGCCACACTTTTCTGCAAAAGATGAAACTAAATTAAGATCGCTCATGAGCGCCACAAATAAGATCAGTACAGATGAAGTGCTATTGAAGATCCCTAATTATATTGAACTTAAAAGTAAATATGCGTATGAGCAATTATCTGAAGACCTGTGCTGATTGAAAACGTTAGAAGTTTTAAAGCTGTCGCTACAGTATGTTACAGTAACTTACCTGAAAAAATATTTTTGAAAAAAGAAATATTTTGAATAAGAATATAATATTTTTGATTAACTTAATCAATAAAGGGATTCTTAAAAATAATTTACATTTTGTGCAATCAGGGGTTACCGTTACCTGATTTCTTCTGCATCATTTTTTTCTATTTCTCTTCCCGGGCAATATGTCTTGTGACTTGCTCAAGCGCAAGCTTTATTAAATCAGGCTTTTTTTACATTAACCATCAGTGCTATGAACGAATTTTCAGATTTTCACTTATCAGGTGAAGCCAAAGTGCTTTCCGAAACGCTTCCGGGAAAAAAATCAAAAGAACTATTGGCTATGCAGGAAGCTCTGGAAGGCAGTATTGTTTCCTATCCCAGAAATATGCCGATTGCAATAGACAGTGCAAAAGGGGCTGTTATTAAGGATGTTGATGGAAATTTATTTATTGATTTTTTTAGTGCGGCAGGAGTGCTTAATGTTGGTCATTGTAATTCTTATGTGCTTGAATATGTGAAGAGGCAACAGGAGAAATTGATTCATATGCTGGATTACCCTACTGAAAATAAACTGAATTTAATACAGAAAATGCTGGGTCAGATACCTGCCGAAATCAGGGATCAGTTTAAAGTCAGCTTTTGTGGTCCTACGGGGTCAGATGCCGTAGAAGCCGCCATCAAATTGGCAAAACATACAACCGGTCGGGAAGGTATCATTGCTTTTTATGGTTCTTACCATGGTATGACATCCGGTGCTTTGTCGGTTACAAGTAATATGAGACTTCGCGAAAAAATAGGCTCTTTGGTACCTAATATCAGCTTTATTCCTTACAGCTATTGTTACAGGTGCCCATTTGGAAAGACGTCTGATACGTGTGTGCTTGACTGTGCGAATTTTCTACAAAATATGCTCGAAAACCCGCATTCAGGGATCGCTAAACCTGCGGCAATAATAATTGAACCAATACAGGGCGAAGGAGGGACCATTATCCCTAAAGCCGGTTTTTTAGAAAGAGTTTCGCAAATAGCGCGTGACCATAATATCCCAATAATTTTTGATGAAATACAAAGTGGTTTTTTCAGAACAGGTAATTGCTGGGCATTCCAGGATAGTGCTGCTTTTCCCGATATTATAACTATGTCTAAAGGCCTGGGCGGTATTGGATTCCCGATTTCCGCGATACTTTATAATAAAAGAATTGAATCCTGGGGCCCCGGGGATCATATTGGAACATTCAGAGGTAATCAGGTAAGCATCGCAGCCGGAAATGGCGCCTTTGATTTTGTTGCAGATTATGACATTGAGCAACATACGAAAGAAATGGGAAAGTACCTTTTGGAAAAACTCGAAACGATCAAAGAGATGTATCCATTTATCGGAGATGTGAGGGGAAAGGGGCTGATGATTGGAATTGAATATGTTAAAAGCCGCGTCACGAAAATACCCGATGCTGAGATAGTAAAGAAGATCCGAAATAGTTGTTTTAAAAAAGGGCTTCTGTTTGAAATCGGAGGGCATTATAGCAATGTAATAAGATTTAGTCCGCCATTAATTATTAATAAACAGCTAATTGATAATGCGCTTGATATTTTTAAAGAAGCAAATGCTGAAATTGAAATAATGACTGCAATATCTGTTTGTTCCTAAACGCCCGACAATGAAACAGCATACTAACAGGGAGAAAATAGTATTGAAAAAGCCGCAGGAACGGCTTTCGCATGTTGGGTTGTATGATAAAGCCGACATGCTATTTGTGCTTGAGAAATTATCCAAATTTATTGGCAATACTCCTTTGAAGGATTTGGAGAGTTCAGAGGCAAACCTGTTTGCTAAATTGGAATATAATAATTTTTCCGGCAGCTCGAAAGACAGGGCGGCCTATAGCATGATTTATCAGGCTATAAAGGCAGGAAAGATCAACCCTGAAACAACAGTAGTAGCTTCCAGTTCAGGTAACCTTGCCATTTCACTTGCATTGATATGTAAATTTTTGCGCATAAAATTTATACCTGTAATTGATCCGAATATCAATAAGGATTATGAGTTAATGCTCAATTTAACTGCCTCGAAAGTGGAGAAGGTAACCAAACGCGACAAAACAGGAGGGTTTCTTTTAACAAGAATTGAAAGAGTAGAGGAGATATGTTCAGGAATTGAAAATTCGTTTTGTGCAGACCAATATTGTGATGCGAATAATTATACGGGTTATTATGGTTTAGGGAGTGAAATTTTATTGTCGCCTGCCAAACCGGATTATATTTTTGTTGCGGTAAGTTCAGGAGGTGCAATCACCGGAATTTCCAGGTACGTTAAAGAGAAGATGCCCCACATCAGGATTATAGGAGTTGATGTTGAAGGGTCGGTTATATTTGGAAAAAAGCCGGCGACCCGATTTATTTCCGGTATCGGATCGAGCCTCGTGTCGCCAATACTGAAAGATGCATTGATTGATGATGTGATTTACATTTCGCAAATTGATATTATACAAGGATGTCATGATCTTTTGAATGAGCAAATGATTTTCGCCGGAGCTTCTTCCGGCGCTGTATATTTTGCAGCTAAAAAGCATTTTGATAAAGTTGAAAACACCTGTAAACCCACCGCGATTCTGATATTTCCTGATAAGGGGTCGGCTTATATTGATACAATCTATAATAAAGAATGGGAAAGCGAGCTTCGGACTAAAATGAATCATCATACTTAAAAATAGCAATGCTTTACCTCAATGAAATTCATATACAGGAAATCGGAATTAACTGGTTTAAGTTGATTAAAGTAATCACCGATGCTACGGGCCTTATAAAAAATGGTGATTTTTCACAACCCATTAAGCTCTATCTCAGATACGGAAACAAGCGGAATAGAATTATTGCAATGCCGGCATATAGCGGTGGAACCATGCCCTGTGCTGGGATAAAATGGATAGCCAGTTTTCCCGGTAATAACAACAGCGGAAGATCGAGAGCCAATTCCGTTACGATACTCAACGAATTCGATACAGGAATTCCTGCCTGCATAATCAATACTGCCATTATAAGCGCTGTTCGAACGGCAGCCGTTACCGGTATGGTCATTGCGAAGTTTATCGAATTGAAGAAATTGCCACATTATAAAGTTGGCATTTGTGGTTTTGGTCCTATTGGAAAAATGCATCTCAGCATGATCGCTTCAATGTTTCCTGAAAAAATTCAACAGGTATTGTTGTATGACATAAAACAGATTGATGGTAAAAGCGCTGACTGTTTTTTCCCGGATAAAGTTTCAGTTTGCAATACCTGGGCCGAATGTTATGGGGAGGCCGATATATTTATTACCTGTACAGTTGCTGAAAAACCTTATATAAATAAGGCGCCTAAAAAAGGATCTGTTCAATTAAATATTTCCCTGAGAGATTATGAAGTAGAAACTATGAAGTATATGGATACTATCGTTGTTGATGACTGGGAAGAAGTATGCAGGGAAAATACAGATATTGAGAATATGCATAAGCAGCTCAAACTCGAAAAGGAAGATACCTTATCGATATCCGATTTTATGTTTGCTCAATCTCCTGTTCTTAATAATAAGGATGCGGTTCTTATGTTTAATCCAATGGGCATGGCAGTATTTGATATTGCTGTAGCAGCCTGCTATTACCAGGAAGCAAAATTGAAGGGAATTGGCATAACTCTTCCGGGATGATACAATAATAATAAAAATAAATCTCCTTTATCAATGCTTAACCAGTTTCCTCTTATATCCTGCCTTTGTATAACCAGAGGCAAACCTGCAATGCTTAAAAGAGCCATTGAATGTTTTACAGCACAAACTTATTTATCGAAAGAACTAATAGTTGTTTATGAAGACGATGATTCCAAAACCATTGATTTTATTGGATACGAAAATATAGAACAGCATCCTGATATTCGTTTTATCTGTGTGAGTGCAACGCCTAAAATTACGCTGGGTGAACTACGAAATATAGGAATAAAGGCAGCGCATGGAGAATTTATTTGTCAATGGGATGATGATGACTGGTACCATGTGAACAGATTAATGGATCAGTATAGCATGCTTTCCATCCATGGGCTCGATGGGGCTGTTTTAACGCAATGGCTTGTATTTGATGCTATTCATCAAAAAGCTTATGTCTCTAATAAGAGGGTATGGGAGGGAAGCATTCTGTGTGATAAAACTACTTTACAACTGAGGCCGTATGAAGACAAGCCCTTTGGAGAGGAGGATGCGACCATTAATTTTCTCGTTTCGATTGATTGCCTTTGTTTGATGCACGACGTACCTGGTTTATATATTTATATATATCATGGTAACAATACATGGGACTATGAACATTGGAGCTATATTTTTGAGTGCAGTAAGGCTTTGCCGCATGAAGATTCAGTTAAAATCTCAGAAATAGTAAATGGGAAATATACTGTTCAATCGGGTTCAAAGCTGATAGATCGCATACTTAAAAAACAATCTTCGAAAATTCCTGGTTAGGTAGTACTAATATCAGAAGTACATGTTTTTCCTGAAAATGCTGTTGGCGCTATATTCCCTTAAGGTAATCTTTTATTTTTGTTTTTTGATACACAAAAAGCTTTGTGACAAAGGTTCCTGTGCTGAAGATAAGTTAAAACCTGTCTTGTCTGTTGATATTATTTTGCCGATGTTTAATGAGGCGAACGTAGTTGTTAAAACTATAAATAATCTTCTTGATATTAGTTATCCTGCGTTCTCAATAATTGTGATAGATGACGGGTCAACCGATCAAAGTTATGATATAGTTAAAGCACATTTCGGTCATCACTCACGCATTTGTATAATACATCAGAAAAATTCAGGAAAATCATCTGCATTGAACGCAGCCATGAATTTTTCACAAAGTGATATTTTTATTTGTATTGATGCCGATACTTTGGTAAAACCGGATGTCATAGATAAAATATTACCTTATTTTAACGACGAAAAAGTAGCTGCCGTTTCAGGATATGTAAAGGTGGGTAACAGGGGCAATCTTCTCACAAATATGCAATATGTCGAATATCTTACCATTCAAAATCAGGAGAGGATAATTTTCGAAAGCATCAACGGTATACTTGTTGTTCCCGGTGCATTGGGCGCCTTCCGTCGTTCTGCGGTCAAAGCAGTTGGGGGGTTTACATCAGAGGCACTCGCAGAAGATTGTGACATTACTTTAAGAATGTTGTCTAAAAATTATGTAATTAAAAATGCAGATGATGCACTGTCGTTTACAGAAGCGCCAACTACGTTAAATATGTTCATTAATCAACGCGTAAGATGGACGGTTGGGTTAGTGCAGGGATTGATTAAACATGCCAGGCCGTTAACTTATCAAACTAACAAATTGTTGGCCTATGTAGTTATACCTTATACCTGGATTTATAGGATCGTTTTACCTTTCTTTGTTGCCCTTGCCGACTTTTTTTTTATTTATTTTTATTTCGTTTCGGGAGATCACGAATTGTTGAAATATTATTTGTTTTGGATACTGATAGAATTTTTATCAACCTATATTGTTCTTTTACAAAAGGGCGAGTATATAAACCCTGTTAAAGTAATTGTTTGGCAACGTTTTTTCAGACACATAATATGGGTGACTTATCTGTACATCTTTCTCAGATGGATAAATGGAAATCTTTATGGCTGGAGTAAAATACCAAGGGTAGGAAATGTAAAACTGGATCAATAAGCATCCTTGCAGTAAAGAAATATATACTATTACAAAGCATAAAAAAGACTGTCAGGAATGACGGTCTTTTTTTTCGCTTAATCCTCCGACCCGCCAGTAGTCGGGCAGGCTCCACCGACAATGGGCAGGCTTCGCTCAGGACATTTTAAATTACTGAATAACCCGGGAAATGAAAGGCGCTCCTCACTCAATAACATTTAGCTGATCAATCATCGACCTGCGAAACATAAAGCTACCCGAATTAGTAGGTATTACTGTACTGCATAGTTCTTTACCGTATTATATAATGCATTACAAAACGTTTTTTAGCAATTGAAAATAAAGGATTATTACACACTTATAAGCTAAAACTGCACGGTTATTGTCAAAAACAACACACTTATCAATTTTAACTACAAAAATTAATTTCCGTTCTCATATTTTACCTAAATTTATTTCACGATATCAGCACTATAATAGTATCCCAGTAGGCAATAGGGCATTTGGGAGTATCTGAGTTCCACTTGCACTTTACCAGAAAGTTTAATCAAATTGTAAAATTTATTTTGGATTCTGACAGTTTAGTATCAGAATAATTGATTCTGGAATTAAATTCGGCAGAATCGCAGAAAAATTTAAGATATTCTATGAAAGGCGTACCTGTTTCATTTCTTTTAATGAGTATTATTGAGTGCATTCCAAATAAAATTAAACCTGCGCTGATTCCACCGTGATATAATGGGTGTTTTAACTCCGCAAATGGACCATTAAACCTAATTATACAACGATGGACCTAAGGTTGACTACTTAGAAAGAGTTAAACTTCATATTCATCATATCAAAATCATGTCTGAAAATTTATGCAATCACCTGTGATTCGGTTAGCTATTGTGGACGACCATACATTATTCAGGAAAACACTAAAAAATTATATTTCAGGTCAAAAAGACATACAGGTTGTTATTAATTCACCCGATATTTCTGACTTGCTTAATAAATTAAAAGACTTTGACGTACAGGTATTGTTAATGGATATTTATTTGCCCCAGCTGCACGGAATTGAGGCAGTGAACCTGATCAGAAGTCAATATCCGGAAATTAAGATAATGATTTTATCCATGTGCATGGATATGGATCTCCTGAGCGATTTGCTTGAAATGGGTGTATACGGAGTAGTTTCGAAATCAGACGAGCCCGAAGAAGTGATTCGTGCAATTACTTCCCTTTCTGAGCACAGAATTTACCGCAATAAACTGTTTACCGATCTGATGTATTGGAATAAACAGAACAATATGAAGTTGAATAATAATGCCCATGTGTCGCTGAATGATAGAGAAAAAGAAGTACTTAAACTTTTGTGGGAAGAAAAAAGTAATAAGGAAATAGCAGCCCAATTATTTTTGAGTGTAAGATCGGTGGAAAAAACAAGACAGGACATGAAAGAGAAAGTGGGAGCAAAATCTACTATAGGTTTATTAAAATATGCAATAAACAAAAAAATAATAAACGTTAATTACCACTTGCCTGCTCCTTCTTATGTCTGGGGAAATTCTTTGCGGTTAGGGTAAAAAAAATTTAAAAAACTGTTTCCTTTCCGGTATGGTGTTTATTTATATAGTTTCCTGCTTTCAAATGACATATAACGAGATGCTTTTCGCATATAAAAAGATATTACCGGAATGGTATATCAGTAAATTGGATAAATTAAAATTTGAAAGAGATAAACACCTTTGCCTTTTAGGGAAAATTGCTTTGCTGGAAGGATTGAAGAAAATGGGGTATGACCATTTCAAATTGGAAGAACTTCAATTTGAACCATATGGCAAACCCTATTTTCCTTTTGGCCTGCATTTCAATATTTCTCATTCCGGCACTTATGCTGTTTGTGCCATAAGTGAAAAAGTGAAACTGGGTGTAGATATCGAGCAGAAAAATGAAATTAATATAAGCGATTTCAAAGATTGCTTCTGCTCAACTGAATGGGATCTGATTACTAACAGCAAAGAACCATCTGCCACATTTTATGAATTATGGACCAGAAAAGAAGCACTTATTAAAGCAGATGGCCGGGGCATCAATATACCTTTAAAGAATATTGATGTAACTGGTAATTGTGTTGTTATCGATGATCATCCATGGTATCTTCAGAACATATTTATAGCGGACGGATATGCCGCTTCTCTGGTCACTGACATCAACCTTACAGGTCAGTATTCTGTTATTCCGGTTATGTAAGTTGGTTACTGCAAGTCAAATTAAACATTCATAAATTCATTGGCAACCTGCGAAGTACCTGTAGATATAATTCCGGTCGACAAGGCGTATTTAAACAAACCCGCTATTGATTTGTATCCGATTTTTTCTTTGAGATCCTGGCGGATTTTTTCAATTGATCTGACACTGAGGTAAACTTTTCCTGCTATTTCCTTATTACTTTTTTCTTCCCAAAGCAACCGGATTATGTCTTTTTCTCTTTCATCGATAGGGATATCTTTCGTGCCGTTTTTTCTGTTATTTATCACTTTGTTGAGAAAAAGGGCTTCTGTAAAAAGGTGATTGCGATAAATTTTACCCTGGTAAACTGTTTCAATTGCTGCAATAAGGGTTTGTGGGTCTTCATCCTTTGAAATGTAAGCATTAATATTCAGATCCAATAATGAGCTGATAACACTTATATCAGTGCACATTGATAGCATAATTATTTTAATACTGGGGAAATATTTGTTTATTAAACTTATTGTTTCCTCGAGGCAATTCATAACACCCAGCGGGTAATCGATGATAACAATATCGGGCTTTGAAATTTTAATTTTATCTATTAGCTCAATCAGATTTTGGGCTTGTATGGTAATTCTGATATTTTTTGTTTGTGATAAAAAATCTGAAAGTACTTTTCTAAAAAGCTTGTTGTCGTCTACCACTGCCACGTTAATGAAATTAGCAATCATATTTAATAAGGTTTTAATGCGTGTTGATCAGTATGGGCAATAAAAATATATGATATTGAAGTAATAAACTTTCGTAATACCCGCAGAAATAATTGGCATTACTATCACGGGGAGCCGGCATTGATTGCTGGTTACAATTATTTAATTTTACGAACAGCCCCTCCGACGGGGGAGTTCCTGTAATTCAAAATCAACGCATGTTCAAGAACTATTTGAAAGTAGCCTGGCGCAACATAATGAGACATAAGATGTTCGCATTTATAAATGTCATCGGGTTGGTGGTCGGCATCTGTTCGTGCCTGGTTATTTATATGGTGACCCATTTTGAAATGACTTTTGATAAGTTCCATGAGAACGGGGACCGGATTTACCGCATAATCACGGAACGCCAGGATCATGGCGAAGTGCATACTGAAGGCACTGTAGTTCCGGCTTTACCGTCCACGGCGCGTAATAGCATAGCCGGAATAGAGGCGCTGGCTCCGTATTATCTATACGATGCAACGGTATCGCTGCCTGGCAATGAAACCGGTGTCTCCAAATTCGACAATAAGTTACCGGATGCGCCTATTGCTTCCACTATCATTACTTCTCCCGAATATTTTAAAATATTCACCTTTAACTGGTTGGCGGGAAATGTTGCCACGGCTCTAAACGAGCCGTTCAGGCTGGTACTTACAGAAAGCAGGGTCAAAAAATATTTTGGAGATATTTCTCCGGATCAGGTCATAGGGCGCAACCTGATTTACAATGACTCGCTGAATCTCACCGTTACCGGTGTTGTAAAGGATTGGAAGGAAAGTACGGATTTTCCATTCACCGAGTTCATCTCATTAAGTACTGCAGAATCGGGACAATTGAGAAATGATATCCATCTGAATTCATGGGATGGAGGGGCAGTTCCCTGGAATTCGAGAGCCGTGCTAAAACTTGCCGATGGCGTCAAGTCATCAGGGATAGATGGGCAGTTGGCAGCGCTGGTCAGAAATCATATACATGCTGAGCAGGGTATAAAGTATACTGTATCGCTTCAGAAATTGTCGGATATACATTTTAACGGAAAGGTAGAAGATGGCATTCCCAAGGCGCATTTGCCTACGCTTTACGTACTGGTAGGGATCGCCGTTTTTATATTGCTGCTGGCGATCATCAATTTTATCAATTTGTCAACGGCCATGTCGGTTAGCCGGGCCAGGGAGATCGGCGTGAGGAAGGTGTTGGGAAGCAGCAGGCTAAGCCTGCTATCACAGTTCCTGCTGCAAACGGGTATGCTCACATTCATGGCACTCGTGCTCTCTCTGATTTTTGTAAAGCCTGTATTGCATATGCTGGCCGGATTCATTCCGAAGCAGGTCGGGTATCATTTCTTTTCATTTACGACTTTTGGATTTGCCATTGCGCTGGGGCTCGTTACAACACTGTTGTCTGGAATCTATCCTGCCAGGATCGTGGCGTCTTACCTGCCGGTCGAGTGCTTCCGCGGAAGTGGTCCTCAGAAAGGCAACGAGAAGCTGTGGCTTCGAAAGGGACTGATCGTCTTTCAGTTTACGATCTCCCTTATCTTTATTATAAGTTCGATCGTGATCGAAAGCCAGATCAGTTTCATGCGCAATGAAGATCTTGGGTTCACTACCAATGCCATACTGTCGATCGATACCGACAGGGGAGATACGACTGGCAAAGCAGAATTACTTGTTGCCAGATTGAGCCTGCTGCCGGGCGTTAGTATGGTGGCCCGGCAATCGTTCACGCCAACAACCGACATGCATACGATGTTGCCTTTGAAGTATCATGGAAAGAATGACATCGACGTGGTAGCAGCTATGCAGCTCGGCGATGAGCATTTTATTCCTTTATATGAGATGAAATTGCTGGCAGGCTCTAACATCCGGAGATCCGACAGTTTAAAGGCGTTCGTTGTAAATGAAACCCTGTGCAAGGCCATTGGTTGCGCCAACGTGAAAGATGCGCTGGGCAAGTTTCTGTTTCTGGGCGATCATGGATTTCCGATTACGGGAGTGGTCGCTGATTTTCACCAATATTCTTACAGGGAGGCTATAAAGCCCGTCATCATGGCGGATATTGAAAAGGGAGGCGCGGCAGAACCCGGCATTGCGATCAGGCTGGCGACACGGGGTAAAAAACTGAGTAATTTTGAGAATGCGCTGGCTCAAATAAAGAGGGAATGGGAAACAACTTTTCCCAATACTCCTTTTGTTTATCATTTTATAGACGATTCTATTGCCGCAATGTATGAAAAAGAACAAAAAACAGCTTCATTGATGAACGGCGCCATGTTTCTAACCATCTTCATTTCATGCATGGGGTTGTTTGGCCTTGCTATGTTCACGGCGCGGCAAAGGACTAAGGAGATCGGCATTAGAAAATTGCTGGGAGCAAGTGCTATCCAGATTTCTTTTCTATTAAGCAGGAACTTTGTTCTGCTGATCTTCATATCGATTTTGATCGCATCGCCGATAGCCTGGTATTTCATGCATATCTGGCTCCAGGATTTTACTTACCGAATCAGTATAAGTTTGTCGGTATTTCTGATGGCAGGTTTTCTCGGCATGCTTGTGGGCCTATTGACTGTTAGCTTTCAAACAATTAAGACAGCTTTTATGAATCCGGTGAAAAGCCTGCGGTCTGAATGACGGAGATGGTCATACGGCTACCGCAATAAGAGAATTTATTTCTCCGAGCACCGGCACGAGTGCATTTTGAAAAGTGGCTTCATTCAATGGCTGATCCGTTATCCGGAATGGTTCGAAGGTATATGGCCAGGTAAACCTTATCTTATTAACGCCCGGAGAAATACATTTCTTCGGAAGAATCATTTTTTCATTTTTCCATTTATCGCTCATAGGTATTTCATGAATCAGATATGTTCCCTGGTTTGCGGTGATGCTGATCTTGTACCTGGGATAATAGCGATTAGGCGTTCTGTAGGTGAATGCAAACGAAATATCCTGCATGCCGTCTGCGACAAAGGTAATTTCGGTAGATATATTCCTTGCCTGCAGGTAGTGGCCCGTTTCTTCGTTGGTAAAATCAAGGTACGTCGAGCTGATGTAGCATGGCTGCAGGAGATCAGTCTTATGAGGTCCTATTTGATGTTCCCCGAGTCTAAGCTGGTTTATTTTATCTTCCATATGGATGTTAACTCTTTTAAGAGAATGGCACATGGCACTAATTAGCTCCACGTCGAGAAGCTTGCGTCCCCGCGGCGGTCTAAGCGCAAACCCTCCTTCGTATTGACGCATTTTTCCGCCTTTGATAATGTCTTCAAATGATTTGCAGAGTATGGTACCGGAGCGTCGGGTAGCGAAATCGATATATTGTATCATGGCGTGCCTGATATCACTATCATGCATGATCGACTGTTCACAATGGTATTTGACAATATCATACGATTGTCCATTGTGTGCATTGTGGATGGCTGCACACAGATGTGCGGCAGATACCACGGAATCGTCAGGCCGTAGGTCCGATGACCCGATCGGACGCAATGGCAGGTCCTTATATAATATAGGGATCAATGTTGCTGCAACATGCTCCATGGCCAGTTTTATGCCACGGACCGTTAAATGACAATAATCCAGATAGATACTTCTGTCGGAGAGTCCATTGGGAGCAGCTGTATCGAAAAAGGCGTTCAGGTCTACAGGGGTGATTCCGAAACGGGGGCCATGTTCGAGAATGGTTGCGGATAATACGGTTAGGCATCTGGGATAGGTATTGCCGCCCCGGTTGATAAGGGCTGTGTCTTTGCTGCTATTGAGGCATGATCTTGCTTCGACCCATCGGTGTTTGGCAATATAGTAATCGGCCAGCCATTCGTAGGGGAGTGGATTGAATGCGTCGAGACCGATCATTTCTTTGCAATTGCTTTCAAAGGCATCGTAGTCGTTATTGGTCAGGGCATTTTGTGCCTTTTCTTTGGCTGCCAGCCATTTGCCGGCATTATTGTCAGGGAGCCATGGCAGATTTTTTCCAACCGGATCGCTTCTCCAATCCATGATATTGAAGCCGGGAATGATAAATATGACCGGGATGTTTTTGTCTGCCAGCGATGATCTGATAGTAGAAAGCAGATCGACGATCAGGTTGCTGAAATGCGTTTCCAGGCACATGCTGAGCCCGCGAACAGATTCTGCACGAAACGCCGTCAGCATTTGAGCATATGTTTCGAAGCAAAGACTTTTATAGAGCGTTCCGATCCAGTTGTTGCCGGCAAATATTATTACTGCGTCAGGATCGAGTTGTGCGCAGGAAGTGATCAGTTTCCGTAATCCGTCATACGACTGGCTGGTTTGCGCAAGATCAATGACCTCGTTTTCGTTGTTGTTCGAATTCTTATTGAGAATGCTTTCCAGCTCCGCTGATACGTTATAGAAAGGGTCATAAAAATAGCCGCGGGCAACCGACTCTCCCAGCAATAAGATCCTTTTTTTATTCCTTTTCGGGTATATACGATGCTTAGCCGACCAAAGCGGCCATTCGGCCGACAGTTCAGGGTCTCTTTCGTAGAATACAGAAGCCGTATCTTTTATTTGTTTCCATATACCCACACGGCATTCTTTTGCCGCCGCCTTTTTTACAGGAACCGGGGAGGAAGGAGCTGTTGTATAACTGTTAGCAAGCTCTTCGAACAATTGGGAGGTCCGGTCGTTTTCTCTAAAACCACTGGCCAATAGTTTGGCAAGTTCGGTAGAAATTTCTTTTAGCCGCTTGTCTGATAATTTTTCCATGATATATCTTTAAGGTAGATCAAGGTAGATTTTAAACAAATGTATATACGTCATGCCTTATGCCTATGGTAGATGTTACGTCGGTGTTGATGATGAGTTTTAACAGCTCGGTGTCGTTTTCATCTTTGCCGATAATATAGTCTCCCACAATCAGATAATCAAGGTCTGAATGGATAAAGCATTTGATGGCATCTTCGGGTGAGCATACGATCGGTTCTCCTTTGACGTTAAAAGAGGTATTGAGAAGGATCGGGCACCCGGTAATGGATTCGAATTCTACCAGCAGGTCGTAAAACAATTTATTGGTCGAAGGAGAAACTGTCTGAACCCGGGCTGAATTGTCTACGTGTGTAATGGCGGGAAGATCCAGATGCGATATGACCTGGCAGGTTTCAAGCATGAAAGGTGACTCATGGCTGATGTCAAAATGAAGGTTTACTTTTGAATCGATGACTGCGGGTGCAAAGGGTCTGAAAGCTTCCCTTTTCTTTACAAGGTTATTTATTTTATCGCGCATGACCGGGTCCCGCGGATCTGCCAGGATTGATCTGCATCCAAGAGATCTGGGGCCGAACTCCATTTTGCCTTGAAACCAGCCAATTACCTTGCCATTGGCGATATGTTGTGCAGTTGATCTCAGGAGTTCTTTCGTCTGTCCGGAATGATCGTGATATTTAAGAGACGTAGATCTCAGAATTCGTTCGATCTCCAATTTGTCATAAGAAGGCCCCAAATAAACGTGAGAAAGCTTTTTTACTGGTATACGGGATCCGGTAAGCCTGGCAAAGGCTGCAGCAGCTGCACCCACCGCCCCACCTGCATCGTTCGCGGCGGGTTGTACAAAAAGTTGTTTAAAGGCGCTTTTTTTTCTTATCAACCCATTGGCAACGCAGTTCAGGGCGACTCCGCCCGCCATACAAAGATTTGAGCTTCCCGTTCTCTTGTGAAGATAATCGCACTTCTCCAATATTATTTCTTCCAATACCTGCTGCAGGCTTTTGGCAACATCCATATGAAATTGCTCAACTTTGTCTTCTTTCTTACGTGGATGTTTGCCTAATAGTATGCTCAGCGATTGTGCGTACATGCAGTTCTCAAATGGAAAATTGAAGTACTTCATCTGCAATTGATACTGGCCATTCTCTCCGCTTGTGATCATCGATCTGATCTTATTGCAGTAGATAGGTCTTCCATATGGAGCAAGGCCCATTACTTTGTATTCACCTTCGTTTACTTCGAATCCCAGGTAACTTGTAATGGTGCTATAAAGGATCCCCAGCGAATGAGGAAATTGTACTTTTTCGAATAATTCAATGCCCTGATCGTTTCCGAACCCGTAGCTGGTCGTATCCCATTCACCGACGCCATCCATGGTAAGAATGGCAGACTCCCGGTATCCGGAAAAATAAAAGCTGCTGGCAGCATGCGACATATGGTGATCGACGAACTGAATATCTCCTTCAAATCCCAATATATTGCGTATTTGACGTTGCACCCGGTTTGGGTCCACGGAGGAGAGTACATTTTTTTGCCGGCCCAGTACGCCGCTCCATAGCTGTCGTCCCAATTTGGCTACAGGATCTTCATAGTATGCAATGCAGTCTATGTCGGTTATGGAAAGGCCGGCCTCGGTAAGGCAGTATTTGAACGCATTCGCCGGCAGCGATGGGTCTGCTTTGATCCTGGTAAAGCGCTCTTCTTCCGCAGCGGCTACCAATTGTCCTTCTTTGAGAATGCAGCATGCTGCATCATGATAATATGCAGATATGCCGACGATATTAAGACTCATAATGAATTTATATTAATGGGCTGTTGCGTTTCGAATGAGGCGGTTATCGCCTGATCATATTCATTTCAAGATGGTTCACCTGGTTTTTTTGGAAGGATATTATTCCCTGGCTGAGCGCATACTTAAAGAGCCCGGCATTTGATTTGAATTCCAGCTTTTCCTTCAGGTCCTGGCGAACCTTTTCAACTGTACGAATACTTAAATACAGTTTTCCCGCAATTTCCTTGTTGCTTTTTTCTTCCCATAACATTTGTATTACTTGTTTTTCCCGGTCGTCTAAAATGACAGACTGCCGCTTTTCTTTCTTTTCAGGTATTTCTTTGCTGAAGAACAAAGCTTCTGTATATAGTTCGTTTCTGAATATCTTGTCTTCCGTTGTCGCTAATAATGCCTGGATGAGATCCTTTGGATCTTCCGACTTGCTGACATATGCATGTATCCCAATGTCTAATAGGCTACTTACTACTTTTATGTCTGTACACAGCGATAATATAATAATCTTCATTTCAGGAAATTCATGCCGTATAATATTGATAGCGTCTATGCTGTTGAGTTTCGGCATAAAGAGATCCATTATAACGATGTCTATTTTGGTTGCTTCAAGTTGGTTCAGGAAATCGGTTGCATCGGCAGCCTGCAATGTAATCCTGAAATTATTTTGTGAGAGATAGTCTGAAAGTATCTTCCTGAAAATCGTATGGTCGTCGACGAGGGCAAGGTTAATTGTTTTTTTTGTCATACCTGGTACGTTAACTGGTTGGGTTAATTTGGGTAAGCTTTGCTAATTTATGGACATATTGCCTTTCGAATTATAGTAAAACCCGCAAAATATTTTGATAGACTTCCGAAGGATGAAGTCCTTCAGAGCAAGTATTTTCGAACCCATCCTTGATTGCTATGTATCTGTTTAAAGTCTGGAGAGGGTCTTTCGGGCTCATCTGAGAATAATTTTTTTAAATTATTTGCTGTTCTCAGTGTTGTCTTGTCCCTGCGATTATGTTAAAACACCGATGTTAAATTACCTGTTTACACGGGCAGATATCGTTATGCCGTAACGGTCTGTTCGCATATTATTTTATAAAGTCAATTTATGAATAACTACTTAATTCAACAGGACTACGATTCTTATGGCGCCGAAGCTCATGAAACCTGGCGAAAGCTTGTCAAAAGACATATGGAGTATAATTATAAACATGCCTCCGAAGAATATAAAAGCGGCTTCAAAAGTTTAAATCTCGATCAAAAGAAAATCGTCAGAATTGAAGAGTTGAGCGAAACACTTAGCGCCATCTCGGGATGGAGTCTTATTCCCGTGAGCGGTCTGATTCCAACGCGTGATTTTTTCTTCATGATCATCAATAAGAAGTATCCGGTAACTGTAGTTATCCGGCAACCGCATGAGCTCGATTTTAGTTCCCAACCTGATATTTTTCACGACGTTTTTGGCCATGTGCCGTTATTGACCAGTGAGAAATTCTACCGTTTCCTTACGGAATTCAGCACACTTGCGTTGAAGTATATTGACGACGAACAGGCTGTGGAAGAATTAGGAAGACTTTATTGGTATACTTATGAAATGGGCGTCATTCACGAAAATAATGAGCTAAGGTCATATGGCGGCGCTATTTTGACTTCCAACTCGGAGGTCAGAAATGTGTATAATCAGGAAATCCCAAAATTGCCCTTTAATGTGGATGAAATATTTAAAACGCCTTATGACCCGTTTCAGTTACAGAAGAAATATTTCGCCATCGACAATTTCGACGACCTTTTCAATTGTGTTTCAAAACTGCAGATGAAGCTTGAACACGACAGGCTCCATACCTGTCCCGAAAAGGTTTTGTCTGACTATCCTATTAACAAGGCGTTGCGGAATGGACTCAAGAATACGATCCTGTTCCTCAATGATATTCAATACCGGTACCCGGATGCGATATCTTTCGCTGCGGGACAGCCGGATGAATCGTTGTTCGATGTAGATGGGCATATTAAGAATTTCGAAACATTCGTAAGCTATCAGATGGAGAAGTCGGGTAAGGACCGGACCCAGGTGGTTGGTCAGATCGCCCAATATGGGAAGACCAAGGGGATGATAAATGAGCTGATAGCCGAATACCTGAAAAATGACTGTGATATTCATGCTGGAGCGGAGGATATAGTGATGACTGTTGGTGCACAGGAAGCTTTTGCAATTATTATTTCTGCACTGATCGACAGGGAGAATGACGTTATGCTCGTTGAACAACCGGGCTATATCGGTCCCAGCGGTTTCGCCACCTTGTTCGGATATCAGGTAGACGGCGTGCGCATGACCCCGGAAGGCATGGATCTGGATCTTCTGGAAGAGAAAATCCGATCCTACGCTGAGGCCGGCAAACGGGTAAAGCTCGTATATGTAATACCCGACTTTCAAAATCCTTTGGGTGTTTCGATGCCGGTACTGCAGCGGCTTAAACTGCTCGACCTGGCGGAGAGATATAATTTCCTGATTCTTGAAGACAGCGTATACAATACGTTGACCTATACACAAACGATACATCCGACCATCAAATCGCTCGATCGCAGCAGACGCGTGTTATTTGTGGGTTCTTTTTCGAAGTCGCTGTTTCCGGGCCTCAGACTGGGATATATAGTCGCTGATCAGCAACTGGAAGACAACGATGGCACGTTGTCTCCGCTCAGCGATGAATTTGCCAGAGTGAAAGCCCAGATAACCAATAATACATCCGGGATCAGCCAGGCTATAGCGGCCGGCGTTCTCCTGCAGGGCAATGGCTCTTTGAGCCGCATCACGTCTGAAAAATTCAATTTTTATAAACGCAAACGCGACAAGATCGCCGAATGTCTGCACGAGACCATCGGCCGGCACACATTCGATTGGGCAACCGGTATTTCTTATAATATACCCGACGGCGGTTTTTTTATACGGGTAAGGCTGCCTTTTGAGATATCGAACGAAGATGTGCTTGAATGTGCAAGGGATTATAAGGTGATATTCTGTCCTATGGAATTTTTCTATTTGGATCCTGGTGTTAGAAATGAGATCCGGCTCACTTTCTCGAACCTGACACCGGAACAAATTGCTACGGGCATTTCAAGGCTTTCGGAATTTCTAAAAAAGAAGGCTATGCAAACAGTTTTACAGGAAGCACAGTTGGCTGTAAGGTGATCATTATTTAAAAATCTTTTTATGCATACAGATAATCCGGAACCATTTACCATCGATTATATAGAGTTATATGCCCCCATGGCGAAGCCGCTTGTGTATTGGCACACGGCCGGGCTCGGATTCACTGTCGAAGGTTACAAGGGGAGTGAAACCGGCTCAGGAAATGTTTCCTCTTACATTCTGCGAAGCGGAGATATACGGCTGGTATTGTCATCGACCTTTTCGACGCAGGGAATCGCAAAAGATGCGGAGATAGGAGGATTTCTTGGTAATCACTATACCGGGGTAAAACGCATCGTTCTGAAGTGTGACGATGTACAGGGAACTTTCAATCGGGTGGTGGCTGCGGGGGCGATACCTGTAAGCGGTGTGCATAAAATAGCTGACGAAAACGGTCATATTGAATCGGCTTCGGTTAGGCTGTTCGGTGATCATGAGCTGGGTTTTATAAACAGGAGTCACTACAAAGGTGCATTCCTGCCCGGGTTTAAGCCTGTTAAATCAAAACATACTGCGAAACCCCGGTTTACGGCAATCGATCATATTGCCAGTGAACTGCGAACCAATGAGGTCAGCTATTGGTCAAATTATATAAAGGCTGCCATAGCTGCGAAAGTTGTACAGCAGGTTGGCCATACTGAAGATAATAAAACGGGTATGGTTATGAATATTTGCCAGACTGATAATAAAGCTATCACGATGGTGATGTCGGAGCCTATGGAGCTTACCACCCGTTCAAAGATAAGGGAGAATCTGGATGCGTTCGGTGCCGGTATTCATCACATTGCATTTGCCACGGAGGATATAGTTTCTACCGTAGAGGGGCTGCTGTTGGCAGATATCGAGCTCGTCGGTGTGCCCGATTCCTACTATGACCTGCTCAGGGAGGAATATCCAAACATAAGCATGGATATCGATGCACTGCAAAAGCTCGGCATATTGATGGATAAGGAAGGAGATTCTTTTCTACTTCAAAAATTCATCAGGCCCTATGGAGACCAACCCTTCTTCCTGTATGAAATTGTGCAGCGGGTCAATGGCTATCAGGGTTTTGCGCTCAAAAATATCAATGTATTAAAGAAGGCGGAAGAAAGAGAGCTTGCTAAAATCGGATGAATAAACAAACAACGATGATAATCGAAGCTTTGAAGAATATAGTCGGCAATTCTTTTATCACCAGCGGAGAAGATGCGCCAGCGTGCTATCGAAAGGATGAGTCGTTCGGATCCGACAGCGCTTTTGATGTATTGATAAAGCCCGGGTCAGTGCATGAATTGTCCGAAATTTTGCGTACGTGCAACCGGTATAGTGTACCGGTTACTGTGCGTGGCGGCGGCACGGGTGTTACGGGCGGAGCTCTTCCTGTAAAAAGAGGTGTTCTGATTTCGATGGAGCGTATGAACAAGGTATTATCGGTGGATAAACAAAATCGTTTTGCGATTGTTCAGGCTGGCGTTATAACAAAAGATTTTTGTGATGCCGTTGAAAAAGAAGGTATGTATTTTCCGGTGACGCCCGGAAGCATGTCTCAGTCTTTTATCGGTGGCAATATCGCGGAGAATGCGGCTGGCATCAAATCATGCAAATATGGCACGTTCGTGGATCATGTTCTCAATCTCGAAGTGGTGCTCGCATCGGGCGAGATCTTCCAAACCGGGGCCAATGTGCACAAGAATGCTACGGGTTTTAATTTAACCAAGCTGTTTGTGGGATCGGAAGGTGTTTTAGGGGTCATTTCAAAAGCCGTAATAAAGATTATGCCAAAGCCGGCATTCAGGAGTACTTTGATGATGAGCTTCACATCTTTGGCAGACGCCTGCCGGATGGTGCTCGACGTTAGTTCCATATATCCCGCTCCTTGTGCGGTGGAGCTGGTTACAAAGGATGCTATCGAACTGGCTGTTCCTTTTTTGCCATCAGATTTTCCATTGGTCGGTGCTGGTCCTGAGGCGTTGCTGATTGTTGAATGGGAAGAGAACGAAAGGAGCTCCATCAACAGCGCTATTAGCGCCGTAACTGAAATGGCACAGACCATCAACACATGCAGAACCGTATTAAGCGATGATGCGGAACAGATCGAAGCGCTGTGGCAGATCAGGAAGGTCATTAACCGCGCGATGACGGAGAATGGCTGGATCTACAGGGATATAGATGCCTGTGTTCCTCCTGCTGCGCTATACAGGTATTTGCAAAGGCTGGAAGATATCCGGAACCGTTATTCCGTTCCACTGGTATGCTTCGGCCATGCCATGGATGGAAACATTCACTCCATGTTGCTGATTCCAAAGGCACATCAGCATACTGCTGCACCAACCACCCATCTGGTGCTGCAGGAAATATATAAAACAGTGGTGGCGCTCGATGGAACCATATCGGGGGAACATGGTATCGGAAGTCTTCAACAGTCATACCTGCCAATACAATTCGATTTACCAATACTGGATCTCATGAAGCGGATCAAATCTGTCTTCGATCCGGCAAGAACCCTGAATCCGGGAAAACTCTTGCTGGATATTGATTGAAACTTAACAATTAAAGTTTATCATAATGTTCATCAGATCCATAGCCTTATTTGGAATGCTTGGCTGCCTCGTCATTCTTTTATCAATTAAGATCGGACCTTTATCACCACAAGGGGCCTTTCTGAATCCTTTGACCGGATTTTGGCGCAACGCTGAAGCCAGGAATCTGCCCGCGAGCGAAAGCCGGCGGGTTAAAGGCATTATGAACAATATTGTAGTCAAATATGACAACGACCTTATTCCTCATGTATTTGGCAATAGCGATCACGACCTTTATTTCGCTCAGGGATATACGACGGCAAAAGCCCGGTTGTGGCAAATGGATTGGCTGATGCACATTGCGGCAGGCCGGTTGTCGGAAATCGTCAGAGACGGGGAGCGACACGATATATTTTACCGGCGGATAGGCATCAAACGTGCAGCCGAACGGTCATTGGAGGCAGCTTTGGCCGACCCGGCGACCAAAACAATGTTAGAGGCATACAGCGACGGGGTCAACGCTTTTATCGATCAGTTGTCTCCAAAAGATTATCCCATCGAGTTCAAGATGTTGAATTATAAACCTGAGAAGTGGAAGCCGTTGTACAGCCTGCTGATTCTGAAAATGATGGGTGAAACGATGTCGGGGGGCGAACCTCAGTTCGCCATGACAAATGCGTTAATAAAATTCGGGAAAGATACCACGGAAGATCTGTATGGACCTGCTTCCCATATCAGAAAGGAGTCTGTTCTGGGAAGCAACAATTGGGTACTCAGCGGCCAACGGACGGCAAACGGTTTTCCGTTGCTGGCGAATGACCCGCATTTGGGGATTACACTCCCGTCTATATGGTACCAGATACAGCTCGTGTCTCCAGGCGAAAATGTAGAAGGTGTTTCGATACCCGGCATTCCATGTGTCATCATCGGATTCAACCAGCATATCGCGTGGGGGCAAACCAATTCTGCGATCGATGTAGTGGACTGGATCCACGTTAAATTTAAGAACAATACCGACAACGAGTATTGGGATGGCGCTCAATGGCGGAAGGTCGAGCGCGTTGTCGAAACATATAAGCTGACAGACGGCCACATTATTCGGGATACCATCATTTACACTGACTTCGGACCGGTGGTGTACGATAGCCGCCAGCATCAGGTAAGAGATTTCAGCCAGAAGCTTCACGAAGGGGAAGGTTTTGCCATGCGATGGACGCTCCACCTGCCTTCGAACGATCTCAGGGGGTTTTATCTGTTGAACAGGGCGCAGAACTATAACGACTACCGTACAGCGCTGACACAGATTTGTTGCCCTTCTCAGAATTTTGTTTTTGCAGATAAGCAAGGCGATATCGCATTGACAACCGCGGGAACCATTCCCATCCGCATGTCTAAACAACATCAATACGTGCTGGATTGCGATTCTGCCCAAAAAGAATGGTCTGGCTTTATAGCCGGCAACAGGCTGCCCTCGGTAAAAAATCCCGCTAACGGTCTGGTATACTCTGCCAATGAACCCATTAGCGATTCTTCCTGTGCTTACGTTATCGACGGGCATTTTGCCAATCCGGCGCGGGCAGTCAGGATCAACGAAAGATTGCGGAATATGACCGGGGCTACGGTAGACAGTATGAGAATGCTGCAGAAGGATTCCTACAGCGAGATAGCCCGGATCGTACTGCCTGCACTGCTGCGGCGGCTTGATGCCAAAAACAATACATCCGAAGCCAATATAATAAAGATGCTGCGGGAATGGGACCTCAGTTTTCGGGCATCCTCTGCTGCGGCCGCTGTTTTTCAGGAATGGTGGCATCAGCTGTACAATGAGCTATGGGAAGACGATATCGCCGGTGCTTCAGTGAGAATTCCCTGGCCCGATGATACGAGAACGATCAGGATCATTCTTTCTGACACGAACTCCCATTGGATCGACAATATAAAGACTACCCCAAAGGAAACTATGCAATCTCTTGTAAACGGTTCCTTCCTCAAAGCTATTACTTCCTTAAAGGAACGCTTCGGCCCTCAACCAGATAAATGGAGCTGGGCCAATATGAGAAATACGGTGATCCAACATCTTGGCGGAATGGAAGCTTTCAGCGCCATCGTACGAAATTCAGACGGCGCACCTAATACCATCAATGCATTATCGAACAACGCCGGTCCTTCCTGGCGGATGGTTGTTGAAATGGGGCCTTCAATCGTAGGGTATGGAGTTCTTCCCGGTGGGGCATCGGGTAATCCGGGGTCCTGGTATTATGACAACGCTGTTCCCTCGTGGAAGAAGGGCAAACTCAAGCCTTTGCTTTTCATGCACAGCGATAACGAGCAAAGCGAAAACATTCTAACAACATTGACATTAAAAAAATAGGAGCCATGCCATTCATCATTTTTTTTGCAGGTCTGGCGCTTGGTGTTCTGGCGCCCTTCTGGTGGTCTATCGTGCCAATCTCTTTCCTTGTTGCATTTTGTTTTGCGCGTGCCCGTAGCAAATTCTTTTGGAACGCCTTCCTGGCCAACGCGCTGCTTTGGCTGTTGTTCATCCTGTGGTGGTCCATTCCCAATGGGTTTCTGCTGGCGAATAAAATAACGCATATGTATCGATTACCTCACTGGAGTATTTTGATTCTGATCGTTGTATTGATTGGTGGGCTTATCAGCGGTTTGAGTGCATCGTGTGGAGTACTGGCGCGAAAGGCTATTGATCATTTTATGTCGACCGGAAAGCGTGCCGTTGCCTGACATTTCAATTTAAACTATAAAAATACAGTTATGTACGTAAAGAAAATTCAGGAGGTAAAGCAGGTTCTGGACCAGATAAAAGAAAAGGGACTCATTCATTCATGGGAACTTCCTTACGAAAACCTGCTGACCCGCCTCAATGCCGCCATTTTTTTTATTGCACCTGCCGATGAGAGTGAGTCCTGCATTTCGGCTATCCGCAGCGAGCTTGAAAGGTTTGATGATTTCAGCTATCGTGCGAATGCCGAAATGAAACTGTCAAAGTTGCCTTATCGCGTCACCTTCAATGCAGATGAAAAGGCCAAAAACCTGCAGGCTGTTCCCGGCATCAACTCCGCGGAAGCATAATACACTGCCGAACATAAACAAGTAGTTGTTGTACATGGAAAAAATCAATCTGATCTGCCTGCCCTTTGCAGGCGGAAGCAGGTATTCTTACAGACCTTATGAGGAAAGAACGCCGAGCTTCCTTAAGTTCCTTCCTTTGGATTATCCGGGCCGGGGAAGTCGTATTCGTGAGTCTTTTGCAGGGGATATGGACCTTTTGATTGAGCAATTGTATAATGAAATAAAACAAGTCGTTTTGTCTTCGGAGTATGCATTGTACGGGCATAGCATGGGAGCCCTTGTGGCTTGTTTGCTGGCCCGGCGGATCTCCGAAGACAAAGGCCCGTTGCCGTTACACATTTTCATTACCGGCGCGGCGGGGCCTTCGGCACGAAGCAGTAACCCTCGTAACAGACATGCTTTGAGTAAACCCGACTTTATCGAAGAACTGAGAAGGTTGAATGGATGCCCCGAAGAAATCCTGAATGATCCGCAATTGCTCGATCATTTTGAGCCGATCATCAGGGCCGACTTCAAAATAAGTGAAACCTATCAGTATCCTGGTCCTGCACAGTTAAACGTGCCCTATACTGTTATCACCGGCAGCCAGGAAGATATGGAGCCGGAAGATATCAGTTGCTGGCAACTGGAATCTCATTATAAGGTCGACTTCAAAACTATGCCCGGAAATCATTTCTTCATTTTCGAATATCCGTCTACCATCATGGAGATTATCTCAAGGAAGTTGGCTAAACATATAAAATCAAAAACTTATGACAGAGAATAAGGTGTATTTAAAGCCCAATGTGGTCATTGAACCACTGGTAGACAAGTGGTATGCCTGGAGTCATTTGATCTCGCCCGGTACGGCGGCATTGAATCTCATTGACCGGCATATTACCATCATGGAATCCTATATCGCCGCTCCGCAGGTTCACGCTGAAGCAGTGCTGAACCCCAAAATGCGTGGAGGCCCCTTTATGGATTATGGAGGCAAGCGTGTGGACGAGGTAGAGAAATTATTAAATAAAATAAAAAAGGACAATGCCCGACAAATAGAATTTGGAAAGGCGCTGAAGCAGCTCGACAAAATGCTGATTACGGAAGGGAAGGGGTTTGGCCTTGAAAATTTGTACGAAAAAATACCGGATATCCTCAAAGGTTATGTTGAGCTGCACTACGATCGGAATAACAATGCGGGGTACAGATTTTTCGAATCATTGTTGTTTGGCAGCGAATTTTACAATAAGCAGTCGCAGAGCATCGCATTGTGGCTTACCACCAACGATCAACGGCCATTCTGCCTGAGTACTCCCAGGCTGAGTGATCCGAATGTATTGGAATTATCTATTCCCTTCGATCATCAGGGAATCGATGCACTGGCACAGATGAAAAGAACTCCCCAATCTATTTCATACATACAAAAAATACTGGGCGTAACTGACGAACAGCTTGGTCTGTTCAATACTTTCTTTACCACTGAAGCACCCGCTCCATACGAAAAGTATACGGGTGACAAAATCCGCATGCGGTATTTCGGTCATGCCTGCATTTTGATCGAGACCCCGGATCTGTCCATTCTGATCGATCCGCTTATCAGCTATTATGGATATTACTCCGATCTGGAACACTTCTCAGATGCAGACCTGCCGGATGTTATAGATTATGTGCTCATAACGCATAATCATCAGGATCATATCCTTTTCGAAACGCTTCTGCCCTTAAGGCACAAAATAAAGAATATCATCGTTCCGAGCACCTGCAGCGGAAAGCTCGAAGATCCTGACCTGAAATTGATGTTCGGGAATATCGGATTTCAAAATGTTTATTCCATCGATGAAATGGAAGAGATCCGGTTTGCAGATGCTACCATTACAGGGCTGCCTTTTACAGGTGAACACAGCGATTTGAACATTTTATGCAAATCGTGCTATCTGGTTAAGATCGATGGCTTTAAACTTATGTTTCTTGCTGATTCCCGTATCCTCGAACCTAGGTTATACAAGTTCATTCAACAGCATATCGGGAATGTAGATGTTATGTTCCTGGGCATGGAATGCGACGGGGCGCCTCTTTCCTGGTTATACGGGCCTTTGATGACAAAGAAGCTGCCCAGGGATCAGGATTCGAGCCGAAGGCTCGCTGGTTCCGATTGTGCGAAAGGAATGTCATTGGTGGATATATTCAAACCCAATGAGGTATATGTTTACGCGATGGGGCAGGAGCCCTGGGTTGAATTCATCAGCAGTATTAAGTATACCGATGAGTCGAATCCGATAGTTCAATCCAATAAGTTGATCGGGATTTGCAGGCAGCGAAATATCGTTGCAGAAAGGCTGTATGGTGAAAAAGAGATCCTCTACAGCAGACAGACAAAAGCATCAATGGTATAATCTCAGCATCGTGTTTTAGGTTCAAAATACAGAGACGGTATGTTTACAAAGTTTTCCCTTCATCCGGCACAACAAGACGTTTTCCTGGACCAGTTGCTCAATAGCGAAAGCGCTCATTATAATATTGGCGGATTTATCAGGTTGCATGGCGCATTGGATGTCGACATATTGAGAGAGGCTTTTCGATCGGTTCCCGAGGTATTCGATGTATTCAATATGCGATTCGGATTTGATGAGCACGGGCTGCCGGTAGGCACAATCGTTCCGTCGCAGGAGCTCTACTTTTTTGAGGAACTGGATTTTTCCGCATCAGGTAATCCGGCCGGCGAAGCGTTACAATGGATGCAACAGCGGTTCAATACTCCTTTTTCAATGGTGGAAGGCGCTCCTCTTTTTGAGCTTTTTCTGCTCAGGATCTCCCATAATGAGTATTGGTCGTTTAATAAATACCATCATCTGATCACCGATGGTTTCGGATTTACCATTTGGGCGAAGTATATAGCCGGTAAATACAGGTCTCTGGTTGAACGTACCACGATGAAATGGATCTATCCTTCATACGTTGATGAGATGGTAAAGGCTTTCGAATATCGTCATTCAGACGCGTATGCAAAAGAGGGTGATTATTGGAAGCAAAAAATTGGTCAAAAACCTGCCCGGGCTATAAGTCCATACATTCTATCGGAAACTGGTGGCCAAACAAGCGGAAAGTATGTGGCCATTTTAGACAAATCCAGGGAGGAATTCCTTACCCGGTTGCAGCAGACAGGTAAATGCAGCCTTCAACAGCTGACAATCGCAGCTTTAGGGGTTTACTTTTCGAGGTTGTCGGGGCAGGAAGAGATGATTTTCGGTACGATGGTTCACAAGCGTAGAAACAAACGCAGCAGGAATGTTGTGGGCATGTTCTCCGGCATCATTCCATTTAAAGCGGTCTATTCTTCTGACTATAGCGTGGAAGAGCTTTTGAAGTCCATTGTAACCGGCCAGAAAAGCGATTATAGAAATCAGGAGTATTTAATCGGCGATATCAATAAGTATCTGAAGAACGATTCGCTGAATGGCTTTCTGGATATCATAGTCAATTATAAACTACTCGATTTTGCCCTGGATTTCGGGGAAGATATCGAAGCTACTACGCATGAGCTTTCCTGTGATAGTTCGCGGTTCCCGCTTCATATTTGCTGGAGGGATTACGGGAAACAACAACCGCTTGAATTATATGTCGAATACCAGCATGATTATTTTTCCGATACCGATATAAATGACATGGTTGGAAGGCTGTTCCTGATTCTGGAACAATTCTACGATGCTCCCCGTTCTCTTATCCGGGATCTTAACCTTGTTACGGAGGATGAGCGCAGGCGGCTCGATGCTTTTAATGCAACCGGAATTTTTTGGCCGCAGCGGCGGGAAACGGTGGTGGATCAGTTTGTAGCCCAGGCCGGTAGAACGCCGGATACGGTAGCAGTTGTGTATGAGGGATCGCATTTGAGCTACCGGGAGCTGGATGAGCGTTCGAACCAGCTGGCGCATTACCTGCGCAGGCAGGGCGTGGGAGTTGGGGTGCTGGTGCCGCTCTGCATAGAGCGGTCGCTGGAAATGATCGTAGGCATACTGGGTATTCTGAAAGCCGGCGGCGCCTATGTGCCGCTGGATCCATCGTATCCGGTGGAGCGGTTGCGGTATATGATTGAAGATACGGCAGCGGAAGTGCTGGTGAGCAGCAGCCGTCAGCAGGAGTTGCTGGCTGAGCTGCCGGGTGCACTACACTGTGTGTTGCTGGACGAGCAATGGGCTGAGATCAGCCGTGAGCCGCAGAACCGCCCGGATGTGGTGTCGGCGTTGAATGATGCCTGTTATGTGATCTACACGTCGGGCTCAACGGGTCGCCCCAAGGGCGTGGTGGTGGAACACGCAGGTTTGTTGAACCGGCTGAACTGGGGGCAGGAATATTTTTGTCTGACACCGGAAGATGCGGTGTTGCAGAAAACAACCTACAGTTTCGATGTATCGGTGTGGGAGTTGTTATGGCCGCTGCTGAGTGGATCGCGGCTGGTGTTTGCGCGTCCCGGCATGCAGGGCGACAGCGGGTATCTGCGTTCTGTGATCAAATCGGAAGGGATCACGACGCTTCATTTTGTGCCCTCGATGCTGGAGGCTTTTCTGCTGGATGGTCAGGGGGAAAGCTTACCGGGTCTTCGGCGGGTGCTTTGCAGCGGAGAAGCGCTGCAACCCGGTCATGTGTCGGCATTCCGGCGGCAGTATCCGCAAATAAGCTTATACAATTTATATGGACCGACAGAGGCTTCCATTGAAGTCACTTGCTGGTCTGCGTTAGATATGGAAGGTCCTTCGGTAGTGCCCATCGGCCGTCCGGTGGCCAATACGGGTATCTATATAGGGGATGGGGATATGCGCCTGGTTCCGCTGGGGGTTAGTGGCGAGTTATTGATCGGTGGCGTACAGGTAGCGCGGGGCTATCTGAACCAGCCGGAGCTGACGGCGGAGCGATTTGTACAGACAGAAGATTGGAGCCGTGTGTACCGTACGGGTGACCGCGCCCGTTGGCTGAAGGATGGGAATATTGAGTATTTAGGCCGTATGGACAATCAGGTAAAGATCCGCGGTTACAGGATCGAGTTAGGCGAGGTGGAAGAGGTGCTTCGGCGTTTGCCACAGGTGGAGCAGTGTGTGGTGGTGGTACGGGAGGATGCGGCTGGTCAGCGCCGGCTGGTAGGGTATGTGGTGAGTGGCAATGGAGAAACCCCTGACCGTTCGTTGATTCAGGACTACCTGCGCAGCCGTTTGCCGGAGTACATGGTTCCGTCGGCACTGGTGGTGCTGGAGCGGTTGCCATTGACAGTCAACGGAAAGATAGACCGTAAATCGCTGCCGGCGCCGGAGCAGGGAGGATTAGAAGGTTATGTAGCGCCGCAAAGTGAAGTGGAGCGTCAGCTGGCGCAGATCTGGCAGGAACTGCTGGGGGTAGAGCGGATAGGCATTCACGATAATTTTTTCGAACTGGGAGGAGATTCTATAATAACGATCCAGGTGGTGAGTCGGGCACGCCGTTGCGGATATGTGTTGGAGCCACGGGATGTGTTCCGCTATCAGGATATCCGCAGTTTGTCGGGTGCGTTGTCGGCCCGTTCGGGCGCCGGTGTGCAGGGCGAGCAGGGTATGCTGGAAGGGGAGGCAGGGCTGCTGCCGGTGCAGCAATGGTATCTGGGTCAGGCGCCGTTGGCGGTGTCGCATTTTAATCAGAGTGTGTTGTTGAAGGTGGACCGGGGTATAGGTCTGGAAGAACTGGAAGCAGCACTTCGTGTGATGGTGAGTCATCACGATGCGCTGCGTTTCGGTTATGCAGAGCAGGAAGGTACATGGCGCCAGACCTATGGCGGTGTGCGTGACCGGTATATAGAGGATGTGGACCTGCGTGGGCAGGCTGTGGAAGGGCTACCGGAAGCGATCAGCGCGGTGTGTGAACGTACACAGGCAAGTCTGAATATCTATGAAGGAGTGGTGCTGCGGGCGATATGGATGCGGTTGCCGGAAGCGGCAGACTCGAACCGGCTGCTGATCGTGATCCATCACCTGTCGGTGGATGGGGTATCGTGGCGAATCCTGCTGGAGGACCTGCAGGTGTTACTGGAAGGGAAAGCAGGCGCCGGAGGAGCGAAGAGCAGCTCTTACCGGCAGTGGTATGAGGCGCTGGTGCAATATGGGCAGGAAGCCCGAACACAGTCGCAGTTGCCTTACTGGAAAGAGCGGTTCAACAGTTTTTTACCCATCATAACCGATACCCGGTACGAGGGTATCGTTCGCAAAGGGGATGTGCGCAGTCTTATTGTAAAATTATCGGAAGAGCACACCCAAAAATTATTAAAGGAAGCAGGCCGTGCATACGGTACAGAGATCAACGATCTGTTGCTGAGTGCGCTGTGCCGTTCGTTGTGCAACTGGCTGGGCAGGGAACAGGTGGTGATCGGCCTGGAAGGCCATGGCCGGGAATCGATCTCGTCTTCGGTTGATGTAAGCCGTACGGTGGGCTGGTTCACGAGTATGTACCCTGTGTTACTGGAAAGCCGGGGCGTAGCGGGCGGGTTGATCAAAACGATCAAGGAATCGCTGCGATCGGTGCCTGACAAGGGACTTGGATATGGAGTGTTAAAATATATCAATGGGGAGGCTGGCTTATCGGGCGCCGAGCCCTGGGATATCGTATTCAATTACCTGGGGCAGTTGGACAATGTGGGCAGGAGCGGCTATTTGTCGGAAGAGCCGACAGCATTTGGACTGAGTATAGGAAAGGACAATAAGGTAAATGAAAAAATAGGTATCAATAGCTTTATAAATGAAGGAAGCCTGCAGCTGATATGGGAGTACAGCGGGTTGCATTTTGAAGAAGATACCATCGCAGGGCTGGCATCTTCGTATGTGCGTGCCCTGGAGGGGCTGATCGATCATTGTGTGTCGGAGCATGGCAGCGGCCATCAGCATCGTACGCCGTCAGACTTCGGGCTGAAGGGGGCTGTAAGTATTGAAGAGCTGGATGGCTTTTTAACGGAGCTGGAAAGCGGAGGCGCTGAAGTGGAGAGCCTGTACCGGTTGAGCGGTTTACAGGAAGGGATGTTGTTCCATGGATTGTATGACGGGCGCTCGCGTGCCTATATCGAACAGTTCAGCTGCTTGCTGGAAGGGTTGGAGCAGGAGCGTTTCGGTTGGGCATGGTCGGAGCTGCTGGGTCGTCACAGCATACTACGCACAGGCTTTTATCATGACCGATTCCGGATGCCGGTGCAGGTGGTGTACCGGGAAGTGAAGCTTCCGCTGGAGGTGGTGGACTGCCGTGGGCTGTCTGTTGAAGAGCAGCAGCGCCGGATGGAAGAATATGGAGAGGGTGAGCGGTCGCGGGTATTTTCCTTCGGGGAAGCGCCGTTGATGCGGATAAGTTTGTTGCGGTTGAGCGAGAGCGGCTACCGGATGATATGGACGTATCATCATATTCTGCTGGATGGCTGGTCGCTGCCGGTGCTGATAGAGGAGTTCCTGCGGTTGTATGAGGATGGTAAGCATCAGGTGTCGGGGGATCAGGATCGATACGAGGATTATATCCGCTATATAGAAGGTTTGGACAAGTCTGCATCGGAGCAGTACTGGCGAAGATATCTGGTGGGCCTTGAGGGAGCGAGCCTGCTGCCGTTCGTTCGCACGGGATCGGAACGGAATATGGGTAAAGGACGCAATGAATATTTGGATTTGAACCTGCCGGCGTCGGTCCGGGCCGAAGCCAAATCCTATGCTCTTCGTCACCAGGTAACGGTTAATACGATCATGCAGGGAGTGTGGTCGTATCTGCTGCACTGTTATACGGGCAATAAGGATGTGGTGTATGGGGTAACGGTGTCGGGTCGTCCGGAGGGATTGGCAGGAGTGGAAAATCGTGTGGGCTTGTACATCAGCACGCTGCCGCTGCGGGCTGTCATAAACGGGGAGCAGGAGGTGGCAGCGTGGCTGCAGGGGTTACAACATGAGCAGGTGTCGTCGCGGGAGCATCAATATACGAGTATAAAGGAAATACAGGAATGGATAGCCGCTGATGGGGATCTGTTCGACAGTTTGCTGGTATATGAAAATTATCCTGTGAACGAAATAATCAGCGCAGGTCAGTGGAAATTAAAGTTGGATGGTGTGGAAGTGCGGGAGCAGGTGAACTATCCGTTGTCAATTATGATAACTGGCGGCGATGGTATCAATATACGATTTCGGTATAATACTTCTTACCTGGACAAAACCTATGTGTCACGCATAAGGACACATTTTGAGCGGATCTTACTGCAGATTGTTCAGGAGGAGACGTTGTTATTGGGAGAACTGAGGCTGCTGGGTGATGAGGAGCTTGGCGAACTGTCGGGCTTCAATGCCACGGCGGTGGATTATGGTGTTGGTGGAACGGTGGTTGATCTGTTTGAAGCGCAGGCGGCCCGCACGCCGGCTGCGTTGGCGGTGGTTGCCGGGCAGTCGCGGATGAGCTACAGGGAACTGAATGAACGTTCGAACCGGCTGGCGCAGTACCTGCGCAGCCTGGGTGTGGAACGGGAGGTGCTGGTGCCGCTGTGTATCGACAGGTCACCGGAGATGCTGGTAGGCATGTGGGGTATTTTGAAGGCCGGGGGTGCGTATGTGCCGCTGGACCCGTCGTATCCGGTGGAGCGTCTGCGGTACATGCTGGAAGACACGGGAGCGCAGGTGGTGGTGAGCAGCAGCCGTCAGGCGGATCTGCTGGCGTTGCTGAACGAACCGGGAAGTGAGGGTTGCCGCTGTGTGCTGGTGGATGAGCTGTGGGATGAGCCGGAGACGGGAGCCTGTGAAAGACCACAGGGGGGCGCCGGACCTAACGATGTGTGCTATGTGATCTACACGTCGGGCTCAACGGGCCGGCCCAAGGGGGTGCTGATAGAGCATGGCAGCGTGATAAACTATCTGTTGAATGAGAAGACCCAATATATAGGGCAGCAGGAGGCCGGAGGAAGCTATGTGCATTTGCCAATGTCGTTCGATGCATCGGTGACGGCGCTTTTTTTGCCGTTGCTGCGAGGCCGGCCGGTGGTGTTGTCCGGGGCGCAGGGAACGGAGTTGTTTGAATCGGAGGAACTGAGTGGGGAGCGTCCGTATTCGTTCATCAAATTAACGCCCTCGCATTTGCCGCTGCTGAAGTCAGCGCTGTCGTCGGGAGGCGTTGCCGGGGTAACGGGCCGGCTGGTATGTGGGGGTGAGGCGCTGGAATGGCGCGATATAGGCGGGGAGTGGCAGGATGCAGGGGTGAAGGAGGTGATCAATGAATACGGTCCAACGGAGGCAACGGTGGGCTGCAGTACCTATGTGGTTCGGCTGGAAGCAGGGGAACCTGAGAGAACGGGCCGTGTACCGATCGGCAGGCCGATCGACAATATGCAGATGTACATACTGGGGCCGGGGGACCGGCAGCAGGCGGTAGGAGTAGGCGGCGAGATCTGTATAGGAGGGCGAGGTCTTGCGCGGGGGTATCTGAATCAGCCGGAGCTGACGGCAGACCGGTTTGTGCAGACAGGGTCATGGGGCCGTGTGTACCGCAGTGGAGACCGTGGCCGGTGGCTGAGTGATGGGAACATGGAGTATTTAGGCCGGATAGACGATCAGGTAAAGCTACGCGGCTACCGGATCGAGTTAGGCGAGGTGGAAGAGGTGTTGCGCTGTGCGCCGCAGGTAGAGCAGAGTGTGGTGGTGGTGCGCGAGGATGTACCGGGTCAGCGTCGGCTGGTGGGGTATGTGGTGATGGAACAGGCGGGGGTATTTGACCAGGAAGCATTATTAAATTATGCGCGGGAGCGTCTTCCGGAGTACATGGTGCCGGTGGCATTGGTGGAGCTGGAGCGTTTGCCGTTGACGGCCAACGGGAAGGTAGACCGGCGATCATTGCCGGTGCCGCAGGTGCGGGGCGAGGGAGTGGATAGCGCTGCGTGCAACGAGGTAGAGGGTCAGCTGGCGGCGATCTGGGAGGAATTGCTGGAAGTGGAAGGCGTGGGAAGAGGGGATGATTTTTTTGCATTGGGGGGTCATTCGCTGCTGGCGGTGCGGCTGGTGTCTGCGATCCGCAGGCAACTGGGTGTGGAGCTGAGCATCGCAGAGATCTTCGATTATCCGACAGTGGGCTTACAGGCCTTGCAGGTGTCGGCCCGCAGACGGGTGGAGACAGCCGGGGTGTTGGAGGCGAAGGTTCGTCCGGAACGGATACCGTTGTCGTTTAGCCAGGAACGGTTGTGGTTTATCGACCGTTTGGAGGGAAGTGTACAATATCATATATCCACGGTGCTTCGATTGAACGGGGAGATACATGCGGATCGGCTGGAGAAGTCCTTCCGCACGATCATCGACCGTCATGAAGTGCTTCGGACGGTGATAAAAGAAGAGGATGGCCGGCCATATCAAAAGATACTGCCGGCAGGGGACTGGCGTATGGAGCGATGGAGCGCAGTGGATCAGCAGGAGCAGGAGGTTCGGGCAAGGATAGAGGCGTCGGTGAACCGTCCCTTTGATCTGGGCAGAGATTATCCGGTACGGGTGGAACTGCTGCAAACAGGGGCGCATGAAAGCCTGCTGGTGGTGACGCTGCATCATATAGCATCCGATGGGTGGTCGACCTCGATCCTGACCAACGAATTTGCAAAGGCATACCAGGCCATCGACAAGGGTAATCCGGTCGATCTACCGGCCTTGCCAATACAATATGCAGATTATGCCATCTGGCAGCGGTCGTATCTGCAGGGAGATGTGCTGTCGGAGAAGCTGGGATACTGGCGGGAGCGGCTGGCGGGCGCAGAGCCCTTGCAGCTTCCAACCGATCACCTGCGTGCTGCGATTCAAAGTACCCGGGGAGCGTTGTATCAATTTAAGCTGGATCGGGTATTGACGGAACAACTCAGGTCGTTGTCAAGGCGGGAGGGAGCAACCTTATTTGTAACCTTGCTATCGTCCTTCAAGGTATTATTAAGCCGTTACAGCGGCAAATCTGATATCAGTGTAGGAACGCCTGTGGCGAATCGTCCGCTGGCCGAAGTAGAGGGCCTGATCGGATTTTTTGTCAATACGGTGGTGTTGCGCACGGAAGTAAACAGCGATGTCACATTCAGCGATCTGGTGTCGCTGGTGAAACAAACAACGCTGGCAGCGTATATGCATCAGGATGCGCCATTCGAGCGTGTAGTGGAAGCGGTGGTAAAAGAACGGGATACAAGCAGGAATCCTCTTTTTGACGTAATGTTCACTTTACAGAACGAATCTATAGCAACGAACGATATTATTACTGCGGGAGATCTCAGTTTATCGGGTGATGTGGTTGTGCATAAGACATCAAAGTTCGATATGTCGTTCATGTTGACGGAGACGGAGGAGGAAATTATAGGTACAGTAGAATTTTGTACTGATTTGTATGAGGAGGAAACAATCAGTCGTATAACGGATCATTACAAGCGAATTTTACATTCGATCGTTCAATATCCCGGGCAGGTGATCGGAAAGCTGCAGTTAATGGTCGATTCGGATCAAAGGCTACTGAAAGCATTCAATGCAACGGATGTATCCTATGCGCCTGATCGTACGGTAATAGAGCTTTTTGGGCTGCATGTTGCCCGAACGCCTGATGCAGTGGCGGTGATGCATGGTGTTCAACGCTTAAGTTATGTTGAACTTGATATGCGCTCGAACCAGGTGGCGCATTACCTGCGGAAGCTGGGAGTGGGCCCTGGTGTGCTGGTGCCATTGTGCATGGAGCGATCACCTGAGATGATCGTGGGAATACTGGGCATTCTGAAGGCCGGAGGAGCCTATGTTCCTATGGACCCATCGTATCCGTTGGAGCGGCTTCGGTTCATATTGGAAGATATTGGTGCGGACCTGATCGTAAGTGTTGCCGCTTATCAGGATGTATTGGCGCAGACGGGCTGTTTGCATCGTCTGTTACTGGATGAAGACTGGTCATCGATCAGCCTGGAGTCCACAACCAATCCAGGGGTTGAATTACACATGGAGCAGGTTTGTTATGTCATCTATACTTCAGGTTCTACCGGCCGTCCTAAAGGTGTGATGGTGGAATATAAGGGGCTCTACAATCTGGTGCAGTGGCATATCCGTCAATTCGACGTCGCTTCCTGTCACAGAGGAACTTGTCTTGCTTCGATTGGTTTCGATGCTGCAGTTTGGGAGATCTGGCCTTATTTATCCAGTGGTGCGTCTATTTGTATACTGGATCAGGTAAGCAGTCTTTCTCCTGAGGATCTGCTGGCATTTTATAGCGACAATAATATTACGCATAGCTTTCTTCCCACCCCGCTGGTTGCAGGGTTCGTAAAGGCATCGCGGGGAATAGCATTTGGATTGAAATTTTTGCTTACAGGAGGAGATTTCCTCAGTTTTTTAAATGTTAGCGATCTATGTTATACAGTTGTAAATAACTATGGACCTACTGAAAATACTGTCGTAGGCACCAGCTGTGTTATCAATCCGGGCGACCCATTTCCTGGTATCGGCGCTCCGATTCACAATGTTAGCGTACACATTACCGATATATATTGTATGTCAGTTCCACCCGGAGTTAGTGGCGAGTTATTGATCGGTGGGGTACAGGTAGCGCGGGGTTATTTGAACCAGCCGGAACTGACGGCGGAGCGATTTGTACAGACAGAAGATTGGGGCCGTGTGTACCGTACGGGTGACCGTGCCCGTTGGCTTAAGGATGGAAATATTGAGTTTTTAGGCCGGATAGACGATCAGGTAAAGATCCGCGGTTACAGG
>NZ_JCAPSW010000026.1:0-105212 GCF_059587045.1 Niastella sp. sgz303648
GTGGGGGAGCGGTGAGGAAACGAACCGCTCTACCCGGAACCTGTTTATAAACGATTTGGTAGAAATTCAACGCTTTACGTATATTTTGAAACACACAAATAACAAGGCAAGGCAGGCATCAGGATAATAAACTTAAACGATCGTCATTTGCGCTAATTTAGTATTGGTATTATATATTAATGAACAATTAAATAAGTTGTTGTTTACCAAATGCAACACTGCAGCAAAGCCTTCTTCCATATTCCTGCCGCCATTTTTATTTTGGTGGCTTTCCCGTTTTTGTCATTTCCCCAGTTAAAAGATAATGTTCATTCACAATTGGTTTTACAACTTCAGAAAAGTAAAACGGATACAAATCGTGTGTCTCTTTTACTAAAGCTCGGTCAATATTATAATCAGAGGGAATATTATTTGTACAAAACCGGTAATCTGCATACGCAACTCGACAGTGCCTGTTTCTTCGCAGCCGAAGCCCTCCATTTGAGCCAGGCCTTAAAATATGAAAATGGCAAAAATGAGGCGATTTTAATAAAAGGAGATGCATTGATCAGGAAAAACGATATCCGGTCAGCGCTTACCCTTTTGGATGCACTAAATGATTCAACCCGCTTTCGTTTATTAATAATATTAAGCCGGCATTATCTTTTTCATACTAACCGATCCAAAAAGGACCTGGACAGCTCCCGGCTTTTTTTAGAACAGGCAGATAGCATAGCGCAAGCTCATTTGCCTGGAAAATGGCAACAGGAGCCTGACGGTAAAGCGCTTTATTATTTTAATGCCGGCGACATACCGCAAGGAAAAATTCTCTGTAAAGAAATAACCGGAAATATAAGCCAGCCTGGTGACGAAGAAATGGAAGCCCGTTTGTGGCAGGATCATGCCTTTTTAATTCAATCTCGCGACACTTCAGGTATAACCAGGATGTACTGTTTTGAAAAAATGCGTTCCCTTTATATAAAAACCGGCAATGAAGAAAAAGAAATAGAGACCTTAGAAAATATTGCAGACATCCACATGACGCATGGCATGTATGTTCTTGCTGAAACCGAATTATTGAACGTAATTCATCGATATAAGAAGATCAACTATCCCATTCGTCCCTTTACCTATAATTTGCTGGCGGCCACTTACTCCAAAAGAGGGGATTTTGCAAAAGGAGTTTTGTATGGATTAAAGGCAATAGAAAGCATGGACGCTACCCATGATTCAAGTTCGGCCCTCAACTTTTACAGTCATCTTGGCCGTATGTACAGGGAATTAGGGCAGCCTGAAAAAAGTGTAGCCTGGTATTGGAAAATGTTTAATAACCGGAAATTTTCTGATAAGAGTAATATGTATTCTTTCAGGGATGCGGGTCATTTGGCAAGAGAACTTATTAAGTGTAAAAAGGAAAAGGAGGCGCTTGCATTTATTCTTGACATCGAAGCCAGGAATAAACCGGTTGGCCCACATGCACAGGCAAGCCTGTTTGCTTCACTTGCATATTGTTACCATATTATGAATCGCGATCAGCAGGCGGAAAGATATTATCTTAAACTGGCAAAACTGACGGGCCAGTTACAGAAAAACAATGAAATAACCACCGAAGTCCATTATGAGCTCGGGCAATATTTCCTGGATACACGGCAATATGGAAAAGCTACGTACTATTTACAGAAAGCACTAAATGCTTCGGAAGGCATCAATACGTTTTCTATAACAAAGGATATTTACATGATGCTCTACAGGGCCGATTCCGGTACGGGAAATTGGAATGCTGCTGCGCAACATTTACTAAAGCACAAACTGTTGAACGATTCCATCTTCAACGAAACTAAAAGCCGGCAAATAGAAGAATTGCAGGTTCAATACGAAACTGTTAAAAAGGAAAAGGATATTAAATTATTGAACAACCAGAATCAATTGCAGCGTATAAGGGTTGAGCAGGCCAATAAAGCAAAAAATATTATTCTGGCAACGGCGGCGCTATTGCTTATTATTATCGGGTTAATATTTAACCGTTACTTATTGAAGCAAAGAATTAACCGTAAACTGGAAGCTAATCAGAAGGAATTGGATCAGAAAAATTTATTTTTAGAAACCCTGACTAACGAGCAGGATAAGCTGCTCAAAGAAAAAGAATGGTTGATTAGAGAAGTGCATCACCGGGTTAAGAATAATCTTCAGATGGTAACCGGTTTATTGTACTCGCAATCGATATATCTTGAGGATGAGGCAGCCCGGTTGGCTGTCAATGACAGCCTGCGACGAATGCAGGCAATGTCCCTGATTCACCAAAAACTTTACCAGGATGAAAATACTACTACAATTGCGATGCCTGCATATATCAACGACCTGGTGCGTTACCTCCATGAGAGTTTTGATGCCCACAGCCAGATAACTTTTGAACAAACTATTGAGCCGTTGGATCTTGATGTATCGCAGGCAATCCCCGTCGGATTAATCATTACCGAGAGTATTGTCAATGCTATCAAGTATGCATTCCTGAATGGACAGAAAGGGGTCGTAAGCCTTCATTTACAATACGAGGGTACTGATCATATATTGCTTAAAATATCGGATAATGGCATTGGCTTACCAGCAGGACTCGACATGATGGAACATCATTCGCTGGGGCTTGATCTGATGCAGGGGCTTACCAGGCAGTTAAAAGGCACCATTAATATTGAAAGTAATAAAGGGGTGCATATAACCGTCAGGTTTAAACCTTTAGTTAAATGATCCCGATCAAATCCCCGCTTAAAAAGATAATGTAATAAATATATGAATATCAAAATATTAATTGTAGAGGATGAGTTTATTGTGGGTAATGCGCTGCGTTTGGCAGTAGAGCAGGCTGGTTATAGCGTAACAGGTATTGTTGCATCCTGTGAAGAGGCTGAGGAGAACCTCCAAAACCAGCAACCTGACCTTGTATTGCTTGATATCCGATTAGAAGGAAAAAGTTCGGGTATTGACCTGGCCAGGAAACTAAGGGCCGACAATGTCCCTTTCATTTATTTGTCGGCTAATTCAAGCCAAAAAATACTGGAAGAAGCAAGGACAACCGAACCTTACGGATTTTTAGTGAAACCATTCCGGGAGAAAGACCTGCTGATCGCCCTGGATATTGCCTGGTATCGTCATACGCACAGCCTTGAATCAAGATTGCGCAATGAAGAGCGTTTACAACAATTGCTGAGTGAGATAAGTAATGAGGGATCTGCTATTCAGGTAAAATTTTTAAAACTGGCTGGGGCGCTGCAATCCTTTATCCCGTTTGATTTTATGGCAACAGGTGTAAGGCCCCAGAATAGAGAACGGTTCACTGATATAGGTTATCTGCGGGTTGGTTTTGATGAATACCAGCCTATTGGTGAAAAAGAATTACTCACGATGACGGGCTTAAACAAAAGATCTTTTTATACAGCTATTGAAAATAGCCATGCCGACAGCAATGGGAACATTTATAACAACGAAGCACCTACCGGTAATTCCCCGAACAATTCACTGCAAAGAATATTGTTAGATTGTTTGCGATTGGAGTCATACCTGGTATTTCCTGTTTCACTTGGCTATGGGTTGTCGGTTCATTATTTTTTTTATAGCCGCCAGCCTGGTATTTACAGTAAAAACCATCTTACTTTTCTAAACCGGATAAAACAATGCCTGACAGACCTGGCTGAAAAGATCATTTATTTTGAGACATCCTCAGCTGTAGAAAAGGATCGGCCTGTTTCTCCGAATGAGAAACAAAATAAAGCGGAGTTTTATTCCGGGTTCGAAAGTATTATTGGGAATCATCATCTTTTATTAGCTGCATTAGACCTTGCTACGCAGGTGGCACCTTATAATACATCCGTGCTGATATTGGGCGAGAGCGGCACAGGCAAAGAAAAAGTAGCTCAATCAATTCATGAATTATCAACCAGGAAAAAGGGACCATTCATTAAGGTTAACTGTGCTGCTATTCCTGAAACGTTGGTAGAGTCTGAGTTGTTCGGTCACGAAAAGGGCTCTTTTACGGGCGCTATTGAAAAAAGGAGAGGAAAATTCGAACAGGCTGAAGGCGGAACTATTTTTTTGGACGAGATCGGAGAACTGCCACTTGCTATACAAACGAAATTATTACGTGTTTTACAGGAAAAGGAGATCGAATATATCGGTGGCAATTCTCCTCTAAAAGTTAATGTTCGCGTTGTTGCCGCAACAAACCGTAACCTGGAAAAAGAAGTAGCCGAAGGAAGGTTCCGCCTTGACCTGTATTATCGACTGAACGTTTTCCCTATTACTTTACCGCCATTGCGTGAACGTAAAACAGACATAGAAGCGCTGGCCCTGTTTTTTGGAAATAAATTTTGTAAGGAATTCAATAAACCCTTTAATGGTATCTCAGATTCAATGATCCAAAAAATATACGCATATAACTGGCCTGGAAATATTCGCGAACTGGAGAATGTTGTAGAGCAGTCTGTGGTTCTTAATGATGGCAGGTCGAAACTGCAACTAATGCGGGACCTTTCATCACCGGCTTTTAGCGGTACCGGGAAAAACGGTATTAATACATTTGATGAAGTAAAGCATATTCAGCAGGAAACAGAAAGAGAATATATTACTTCCATCCTCAAAAAAACAAAAGGCCGTATACGGGGAGTCAATGGAGCCGCAGAATTATTAAATATAAAACCAACCACCCTCGAATCAAAAATGGCCAGGCTGAATATAAGAAGGCAGGATTTTGACTAACCAAACTCCAATATTTTCGGAGTTTGGTTAGTTAAAATCCGAAAATATCGGAGAGCCATGCCTGTATTTTTTCCCGCTCTTTATGGTAAACTTTTACATTTGATCTTACTGTCAGTTTATTACAAAATTGCTTTTCCAGGAATATTATTCCTGTAGCAGAATGGCATACAAATAGTCAACATTGATCAAAACTATTTGTATGGCACATCCTAATCAATGGAGCGAAGCCTCCATCAACCCCAAAAAGGGTTTCAGAATACATTTCATCGTTTTCCTGCTAAGCATCCCTGTTATGTGGATCGTATGGTACTTCACGGATAGAAGCTACCCCTGGCCGCTATGGTCCACCATTGCATGGGCAATCGGCGTTCTATTCCATTACCTGGGAGTATATGTTTTCAAAAAATCAAAAAGCAACTAAAAGCAGATCTATGAACCAGCAACAAAAAACGTTCAGACGTATTATAACAGGTCATAACATGGATGGTACAGCGGTTATTATTTCTGATGCCCCGCCCACGCATACCCAACTTGTTGGCGGACCAGGCGGCCCTACTTTTTTTGAAGTATGGCATACGCTGGAAACGCCTGCATTGATTCATGCGCAGCCGGCGGAACCTGATGAAAAGGGCCTGATATTACCGCCTCCTAAAAACGGCACCCGTTTACGGGTAATTGAATTTCCGCCGGAAGGTGAAGAAATACGAAAACTAACCGGGGCGGATGCGGCAGCTAAATTCAAATCAATGGGCGATGAAAAAGCCTCCACCTCAAACGAAGCTGCCCCTCATCCATTGATGCACCGCACAAAAACGGTTGATTATGGAATTGTATTGGAAGGCGAAATAACATTGGTGCTCGATCAGGAAGAGACGATCATTCAGGCTGGGGATATCATTATTCAAAACGGCACCAATCATGCCTGGGCCAACCGCTCAGGCAAGACCTGCAGTATGGCCTTCATTTTGATCGATGGGGAGTTTACACCTGAAATTGTAAATCCTAAAAATTAAACCATGCGTATACAACCATTACCACCAGCTACACTTGGTAGCGAAGCCCGTTCGGTACATGATGAGATCGCCAGTCTTGTTGGCCGAAGTCAAAGCCAGGTAACAATGATGGATGCGCAAGGGGCATTATTGGGTCCTTTCCCGGCCATGTTACACTATCCGCAATTCGGCATTCCGGCGTTGGGTTTTCTCAGAACGTTGGACATGCATGCAACGCTTAACAAAAGGGTTCGCGAGGTGGCTATCCTAACGGTTGCGGCGTCCTTTGGCGCACGCTTCGAACTGTATGCACACGAGATCATGGGGGAAGCATTTGGTATTTCACCCGATGTTATCGCATCGCTTGCAGCAGGCTGTCATCCTTATAGTTTAAACGAACAGGAGGCCATTGCTCATACTATCGCCCATGTGCTGGTTACCGGTCATGTTGTGCCGGATTCAACTTATAAGCGGGCTGTTCACCTGCTTGGACAGGATGCGGTAGCTGAACTCTTCTTTCTTATCGGCGGCTACTGCTTTATAGCAATTATTTTAAACGGATTTGATATGCCGTCACCCGAAAATTCAAAACATCTTAAATGAAAAAGTCAATTATTTCACTGCTTTTTGCTGTAGCAGTTATTACAACAGCAGTTTCATGCGCTAACAATAAAAAAGAACCAGGTGCACCCCAGGTTTATGTACTGGTACATGGAGCGTGGCAGGCGCCATACGTTTGGGATTCTGTGCAGGTCGATCTTGTTAAAAATGGCAACAAAGTGATTGTGGTGACGTTGCCGGGTCACGGCTCCGACACAACGGCTCCGCATAAGCTGAGTCTTGATGTATACAGGGATGAAGTGATCAGGGCAATTTCAGAAGCCGACAGCAATGTAATTCTGGTAGGACATAGTATGGGCGGAATGGTGATTTCAAGTGTGGCAGAAAAAATTCCCAATAAGATCAGAAAACTGGTTTACATAGGGGCTTTTCTTCCTGCAACGGGGCAGGCGCTTACGGATCTTGCTTATTCGGACCCTGGCTCCCAGTTGGGCCCATTGCTGATACCTTCAGCCGATCAATTGACACTTGATGTAAAACACGACAGCCTCACGTATCTTTTTATCAACGACGGTTCACCAGCTGTTAAAAACCTGGTGTTGGCCAACTACCGGGCAGAACCGGCCATTCCATTTGCCAACAAGGTTACTTTAACAAATGAAGGTTTCGGTTCAGTAGATAAAATATATATCAAGACATTGAAGGATGTGGTGATATCACCAGTTCTGCAGGATCGCATGATAGCAGCGGCAGGTATAAAAACAGTGTACACGGTGAACACAAGTCATTCGCCCTTCCTGGCAGAACCACATACTGTTTCAGCGTTGTTAATCAAGGCTGCACAATAAATACGATTTACATTGACGAGAAATTTAATGCTCTCAATGTGTGTGCTGCTGGGCAGCATTTAAATCAACTTACGTCTCCCTCAGTAGTTGTGAATATGCCTGTATCCCAACTTTTGAATGCGCCCGGAAACGGGTATTTCAAACAACTCGGCGCCAAAGTAGATATTGTAGCTCCAAAATACAATCCTGCGCCAGAGAGGTACGGCCTGATATATCCGGAAATGGCAAAAACACATATCATGGCCATTCAATATTTGCAACCCGTTGGCTGGATAAAATTCGATCGTACATATACAGGTGGATTTGAAGAACGCCGGAGGTACAGTATTGGAACAACCAGTGGTGACAGACGGAAACCTGATCACTAGCAGACACCCTATCGATGTAGCCGAATTTTCCAGGGCGGTAGAAAGCTGGTTGATCAAAAAGTAATAATTTTTTTATTAAAACTAAAAACCCTTCAAATCGTTGGATTTGAAGGGTTCATTTTTCTGGTCGGGCAGACTGAACGCTCCCAAAGAAATTAATTATTTGGATATCATTCATTTGCAACTAACGGGAAGTGTGGTTCACCGTTTGGTTCGCAATGAGGGGAAGAACCTATATAGTCAATTAAAAATACTATTTTGTCACAATTTGAACTAAAAATATTTAATTAGTTTCCAGTTTCATTTTTAATATTCTCAGATATTTCCTTTTTTGAAGCTGATACAACTTTTAAATTTAAAGTATCTCCTAAAATAGCCAACGCTGAAAAAGAGAGGTTGGAAAACTCTCGAAATAAAAAAACGTATTCTTTACTTTCGTCAATTTCGAATAAATACCGAAAGTCCTCGAAATAGCTACTGTGCATTTTAAGCAATTCTGTAATTCCGTTTTCATCCTTAGATGGGGCCGGGAGATAGTTAGGTTTTGAATGTTCAGTTCCATCGCCATGCATTAAATTAATGCCAATAAGTTTTTTGTATGTATCATGCCCTTTATAGTGTTCTATTATTTTCGACTTAGTATCTGAACTTAATGTTTTAAAAAGTTTTGCAAGATCATGAGTTCTCAATAACCTACTATTGCCTTGCTTTAGTAACCCTTTTAAAGTTAGTTCTAAGGCAAAGGTGATATTTACAATTGGCATACACAACTTTGGATGAATCATTGAATCGAATTGCTTTATACCACTTTCTTCAGCTTTGAAATTTTCTGCCGCAGCTAAAGTGCCTCTTTGAAAAAAGTCTACAGCTGTGTGAAAAATGAAAAAAGGGGTATTAAGTGGTGTGGCCATACTTTAGAAAGTCTTTTTTAAAATCTAGAATTAAAACTAACAGGCAAAGAAAAATTGAGTGCGTTTGCAGTTTCACTTTAGGGATATATTTTTCTTCCACAATTTACTTTTCGGCGGAATTTTTTTATTTAAAAGCAGCCCAAATACACCATCACGAGCCTGTTTAATCGATTCATCATTTAATTTAATATCCAGAATTTGTGCTTTTTCATATTTCCCGTCTTTTTCTATAAATAGCTCATCATTTACATTTACTTCCATTCCTTTAATGCTTATAATGCAAACAGTATTTTTGCGAAAAAATTCTGTAGGCTCATAAAGCAATATTATATTGGTTGGTTTAAATGTTATTACTCCAAAATCAAGAATTGCTCTTCTAGCTTCTTCTTTTGTTAAAATGCCATTTTCAATTTCAGAGTATAAATTGAATAGTTGCCACGTTGAAAGTAATCCCCTTTGATCATTAATTGCATCTTGTATTTGTTGTTCTGTAAAGGGAGGATTTCTTCTTAATAGTGGGGGTAAGTATCTTTGATGATTAACTATATAAAGCGCGAATACGTCAAATTTATTTCGCTCTCTACATCTACGATGTCTTATTTTTGATATCTGACTACAATCTGAATCAGTTGATGTGCCACCGATTCCTTTGCATTCAATTATAAGAAGTCCTTCATCTATTTCAATTTGAATATCTTCTTCTAATACTTTTGATTGATTTTGATGATCAAATTGTTTAACTCTATCATATCCTAGCCATTCAAAAAATTTTATTAGTGAAGTAACTAAAGCTTCTCCAGTTTCCATGATAATATCATGCAAAAAAGAAAAGGTAGTGGCATTGTTTTGAATCTTCTTTTCGGATTCTTCTAGCGCCTTTCTAAATGCTATTTCTATTTCATTCTTTTCTTTTAGCAGAGTTGCATGATTAGGAAGCCAGTATTCCATTTCGGCTGACCAACCAAAATTTGTTGAATAGGGAAAAAGTGATGGGTAATAATTTGGTCCAATTCTAGATAGAAACTCTAAAATAAATTCACTTTTTTGTTTTATTTGCGGCAACATAATGAGATTATGATTGCCAGAACTAAAAAGGTAGGATACGATATCTCCATTAAGATTTTTAATTAACGAAACATACCTCTGGTCTGGCAAATAGCTTCCGTTTTGCCAAGTTGAAGGAATTTCAAATGTTTGATTGTATTCAGCATTTTTGATGTATTTATTTAAGAAGGGGCCTAAATCTCCATTTAGATTTTCAACAAAAAGTTCTTTTCCATATTTGGGATAACTACATGCATCCTCCCAAAAAGAATATATACTTTGCCTTTGAAACCCCTTGCTATCATATCTTCCATCTGTGATCTCAATGAATTCATATTCGACATCATATTGTTTAGATGAAAAAACAAGTACTAGGTAATCTCTATTTTGAATACTATTAAGTTCATCTCTTAATTTACTACTTACCAAAGGCCTTGGGTCAAAGAGAGATTCAGGATAACTAGATAATAATGACGAATAACTCTTGCCCGTTCTTAATATTTCAGAATGATTATTTTGGTCGTAATCAACAGTTTTGTAATTATCAAGGTCGATAATAAAAATATCAAACTCATGGATATTTCTTGGAAAAGTATGATTTAATGATACCAAGCAATTTTCACTGCGGCTTTTATTTGGAACTTTAACTTTTGCACCTAAACTTCCTACAAATACATTTGCACCTGTTTTTTGTAGTGCTTCAATAGTTTTATCCTCTAGGTCAAAACAACAGATTCTCGGTCTTTCAATAAGCCCGATCTTTTCTTTTCCGTTATTTATTTCAGTATTAATTTCATTTTTTTTTCTGGGGTTGTCAAATAATTTCATATAAAGTCAACGTTTTGCACACAAAAAGGAATGAATGTTATAAGACCGGAAGTAACATCGTCTAACTTAAAAGTTCTTTCGTACTTACCTATAGTCGCTAAGCAAATTTTACAATACTAATAAACTGTATAGCAATCCCGCCATTTTCAATCTGGCAAATATCTCCACTATCAATGCCGGTAACAGCTTCCAGGTCAAATTGGGTAAATTCTTTACGATCCTAATCCAACGGAAATTTTACACTAAAGTGAACGATTTCTAAGTTATAATTTTCGGTTCTTTAGTGGGTTAAAATAAACGAAAAAGTATACAAATTCATGTAAGTTTCCATATTCTACCATAACAGTGCTGTGGTTAACTATGTAAAATTGATTCTAATCAATTATAATAAATGATAATGTACTATTGGAGACAAAAATGGCCATCTTTTTAAGCTTAAAGTTTAGTACCTTGGTTCTCAAACTTCTACCTTTATAAATCAAAAGAAATAAGGTAGATAGCTAATGTGTTCTGTAGTATATTACACAGATAAAAAGCGTTTTTATTTTAATCATAGGGCTCAGAAACGGTAAGGGTTAACCCTCGTTTCTTTCTTTTCACCAGCCCCCAATTTGAAGTAAGAAATTTAGCACGCGGTTAGCCTTACATGACTTTCAATCTTTCCTTCATCCTTATTGAATATTATATGTAAAGAGCCTTCAACAATTCCACCAAAAAATGTTATTCACCCACAAAAATTAACGGTAGCCGAAATTGTCAATCCCCATCAGGTTGTTTATGAGTTGTTTGACTTTGCCCATCTGCCGCAAATCCGGGATTTGTTATGGGAATTCTTTAAAACAACCGTTATCGTCAATTATACCCACAAATTGCATAGACCAGAGCGGGAACTGGTGGTAACGGTTTGCGAAAAATTGAATAACTAGTAGAGGCTGCGCATATCATTAATGAAAAGCAAAAACTGTCAAAATAGCCCGTTTTTGAATCGTACATGTTTTACCGGAGAATATTGATTCGGTTAATCTGGGAAAATTTTGCGGAACTTACCAGGTTGAAGCTTAATTGCATGAAAATTGGAAACGTTGGTAGAAAATATTGTCCGTATAACAAATGCAGAAAAGCTATTCTGGTCAGGTTTTACCACAAATAGCAGGAATAGGCCCCAGTTTGATTTACCGGTGGCTAACCAATGCCAAATACAGCTACAATGAATACCAGACATAGAAAATGTAGTGAAATCGCTTGGTGTTGATATGGTTTAATAATATCAATGAGGTGTATAGGCATTTGGGGGAAGGGCATATTTTTTATTCCCTTACGACCTATTGGAATTTGCTAGTGAAAAGAAAAAGGCGAAGACTAAGAATTTGCCTTGCATGGTCGTTGAGTGTGCGTATGTTCACACAGCAAGATGTATAGTTGTATACAACTATTTGTTTTTCCAGGGGCTTCTTGGTTATCTACTCGGGCATTGAGGAAACATGGTATGGGCTGAAACATTATAATTGTGCACAATTATACATCTTGCTGTGCACACCCTAAGTGTACCCGATACTCTAGTTTTCGGATTACCAAAACTTAAGCGCACTACTGATTATTTTAGAAGCAAATTTGTCTTGAAAGTATTTATATTAAAGAAGCCCAGTTTTTGTCCACCATACATATCATATACATTACAACCAAATTGAAATTTCAATTTTAGCAGTACAGGTTTAAGTTGTTGCCAGGTGGATTCATTAGCATTTTTTAACGGAACGCAAATTCCCAATGCGTCACCGTCGTTTATTCCCAAACCTGGCATAGGAACAAAATCAAAAGGAAGCCCTTTCATAAATATTTTTTCATGTACCTTAATAAAATCCAACTTCTTTGTAGTTTCGGCTATAACATTAAATGCCATAAATTTTATCTTATTACTTCGATATTCAATAAATCAGGTTTCCCGTACCTTTTTATAATTTCGTTGGAAATAAAAATTGCAGTTGCCTCTGATATTTGCTGGCCTCTGGCATCAATTTTAATAGAATGAATAGCATTCGCAGGAACATGCAACTCGTAATAATTTAACGGCCAACAATAAAACGAATGGTTCTGCCTATTTTTTCAGCACTAGTCAAATCGTGGTTAAAACGTGAAGGGCTACATTGATTTGAGTATTGTAATCTTCAGGCGTGACATGCCCCAAATCTAAATCATTCATTTTTATTGTTGATTTTGAAAATGTGAAGTTGCCCGACGGTTATATGACATTTTACAAACTTAACACTAATCAATGTTTTTACGATTTCGTTTATTTTCACTGTGATATACACATTTTTCAATTATTAATTAAAATGAAGATATTTGTAAAATTTTTTTTGCTGAAAGTAGCGTATAGTAGCGAAAAAACGGATGTTGTATGCAAGGCTAATGACAGCAGCGATTTATAACAGCATACTAACTTATTGCAAATGAAGAATCTTTTCTCAATCGATAAGTCGTATAAAATTCGACATAAAATTCTTGAAGTCTTACATAAAGACTGGGAGACAAACAACCATGAAGAAAACAGGAGGGTAGGTTCAATTAAAATCGCAACCGAGACAAAATACCCGATTTCTGATATCCACCGTTACCAACACCTTCTAGTTGAAAAAGGAGAAATAACAATTTCTGATAATGACGGGCAATCAATGATGACAATCCAACAAAATGGAATAAGTGCCTTCGTGGACAGAAGGTATATAAAGGAAGGAAGAAAAGACAAATGGGACGGAATTTACGATTGGGCTAGAATACTAATTCCTCTTGGTGCTTTGATATTGTCAATAATAAATTACTTTTCTAATCAAAGTATCAACAATAAGATTAAAGGTATTGAAACACGTATTGAACAACAAAAAAAATAAATTTATGTATAAGTTGGCTTATGTCTCAGGGAGTAACACGGATATATCCTCTACTTTAAGACAGACAATTGACGACATCAATAGAGTTGGCGGCAAAATTGTTCATATTGTCCAATCTCAATCAGGACACACCTCGGGTTACACTATAGTGACAGTGACAATAATATATACTCAAGGTGAAAATATTCAGAATTGGAGATAAGAATTTGGAAAAGCAATGCTGATAGAAGTAGGTTAGCTATTTGTACTTCTATCAGCATTTGAGCATAAAACCAATTGAGGGAATTATCTGCATACCTTGCATACCCCTGAGTCGTTATTAAAGTGTCATTTTCGTCTATTTTTTATTATTATCAATCTTCCGCTGCAACAACTCCATATCCATCCCAATTTTCAGTCCGGTCACCTTTGCATAGATCATTGTAGTAGTAAGTTTAGTATGCCCTAACATCTTACTAATGGTTTCAACCGGGACACCATTCATTAATGTAACGGTAGTAGCAAAAGTATGGCGGGCTATATGAAAAGTAAGATTCTTACGGATGCCGCAAATTTCACCAATTATTTTCAGGCTCCGGTTCATTTCCTGGTTGGTTACCCGTGGGAACAACATTTCGTTTTGTGTTGGCACCTCGTACCGACTATATTTTTCCAGCACCGTAAGAGCCGGACTTAACAGGGGAACATTTACGCCAATTTCGGATTTTGCTCGACTGGCCTTTATCCATTTCTTTCCATCCAACGCTTGTAGAATATTGACAGGTTGTAGCGCCATCAAATCAACATAGGCCAAACCGGTATAACAACTGAATACAAATAAATCTCGTACTTTTTGTAGCATTGGATTGTCGAGCGATTGGTTTTCCAGTGCGGCTAATTCCAAGTCAGTCAGGAAGTCGCGGTCTTTCTGCTTAAACTTTAATTGAAATCCGATAAAAGGATTTTTATCCAGCCATTCTTTTTTTACCGCCCAGGCTACCATTTTCTTTAGTCGCTCCAAATGCTTCATGGTACCATTATTGGTACAGGGATCGGAATCTTTGATGGGGAATGACCTGATGTAAAATTCAAACCCGGTAATAAATTCATAGGTCAGATCTTTAAGCATTATGTCCTCTTTCTTTATTTGCTGTGAAAGAAAAACTTTCAGGTACTTCTCGGTGGTGTAATAGTTTTTCATGCTGCCTTTCTTCAGCACTTTTTGCATAATTGTATTATGCTGGTTAACTACCCACAACAATGAATGCTCTACCTTTTTCTCTTTTACAATACCGGCATAGGCATCTTTTACCGCCGCTGCTGTTAGTGGTTCGCCTTTCATTTGCAGCTCCCGGTAATGCCGGGCCAGCTTTCCTCTTACTTCTTCCAGGTAGCTGTTGAACTGTTTGAATGTAGTTGTTTTGGGCCAGGCTTTTCCTTTGCCGGAATTCCAATCGGTAGGAGAGAGGTATTCTTTTAGTGCCAGTTCGCAACGGGTGCCGTTTACGGTAATCCTTGCATAGACAGGTGATTTTCCATTCAATTGCTTGTTGTTACGCATTACAAAGTGTACTCCGAATGTTCCTGAACTTGTCATACAACAGTTTTTTGTTTTATGAATAGTTCCTCCCACCAGAATGCGAACGTAACACGCACCAATTCCACTACCCATTTGTGTTTGCCGCTATCCGGTGACCCAGGTGACCTCAAATGTAAGATGCGGTCACAGGTCACCGGAAAGTTCACAAACCATTTGGTTTGTTTTGCATCAAAATGATATCAAAAAATGAAAAAAGGCTTATAAAACATGCGTTTTATAAGCCTTTGGGATGCTTTGTCATCCATTAAGTCGGGCAGACTGGATTCGAACCAGCGACCCCTACGTCCCGAACGTAGTGCGCTACCGGGCTGCGCTACTGCCCGAAATTTTCATCATTCTTTAGGTAGTCCGCTTAGCCCTTGTCCCGCCGTTGGCGGGATCCCGAAAATCTATTGCTCCTTCGTCGCAATGATTTTCTATGAGCTGCGCTACTGCCCGAAATGATCTCAAATTTGAGTTTTCGGGGGGCAAATATAGCTAAAATCAGTATAAACCAACATTTTAACGCCCATTTTTCACCTTCCTGGCTGTAAATCACTGTAATAGGATGGGGCACCAAAATCACCCACAGATCTCAAAATTGGGTTTCAATGTGTATCTTTTGCGGGCAAAAGTTGCCGGTGTTAAAAAAAACTAACGTGTACCTATCTGTGTTAATTTATGACAACTACAAACAAACTTGATCTCGCAAAAACATCCCTTCTCGGCTTATCAATCGGCGATGCGTTTGGAGAAACATTCTTTGGCCCCTTAGATGATATTTCTCTCAGGGTACACAGAAGGGTGTTACTGAGCGGCACCTGGCCTTTTACAGATGATACGGTAATGGGTATTGGCGTTTACAATATTTTACGCAGGTGTAAAAAAATCAATCAGTACCTGCTTGCCAAAGAATTTGCTGATAATTATATGGCAGATATCAACCGGGGGTACGGAGCAACAGCACGGCGTATTCTGACAGATATTGCAGAAGGAACGTATTGGATGGACGCAAGCAGCGGTGTCTTTGATGGAATGGGCTCCGCAGGTAATGGAGCTGCTATGCGTTCAGGGCCTGTCGGCGCTTATTTTTATGAGAATACAGCGGAAGTAATTAAACAGGCAACATTGGCGGCAAGAGTTACGCATTTCAATCCCGAAGGAATTGCCGGCGCCATTGCAGTGGCGTTAGCTGCCTGTATCTGTACCCGGTATAAATTGAACGGGCAATCTTTATCTGCTGATGTGTTCTATGATTTTATTATTGACAATATGCCCGCAAGCAAGGTGAAGTCCAAAATACAAAAAGCCAAAACGCTTCCTGCTGGTTATGATATCAGAACGATCGTTTCCATATTGGGGAATGGTACCATGTTAAGCGCAGATGATACTGTTCCTTTGGCCTTATGGTGTGCAGCCAATAATACCGATTCTTATTCAGAAGCTATCTGGACCGGGTTACAGGCATTAGGTGACCGCGATACAATTGCCGCCATTATAGGAAGCATAGTGGTTTTATCGGCCGGCGCGGAAAGCATCCCGACACACTGGATCAAACAGGCTGAGACATTTAGTGATTCTCCTTTTTTTAATAAGGATATACTTTAAGGAGCTATTATTATGTCAGCCTTCAGCGCATCTCTTTTCACCGTGGCCACATCTTTGCAAGGCGCCACGCGATACGCTGTTTTGCCGGCAACCATTCCGATTATTACAAGCAATAATACTGGTTTAATACGTGAGTAGCCGTATGTAAAATTGAAATGACCGTTTAGCCTCGTGATTTTTTGGCTTGCAACACGCAACACAGCTGTTTTAACACGCTGCAACGCTGAAAAAACAGCAAACATAGCCGCCTGGTCCCAAATCATATTGCTATCCCATTCACATCCGTCGTCAGTACCTCACTCATATAGTCAAAGAAAGGGCGCATGTTTTTGAACGTTTGATTGGCGACCTGTAAAAAACCGGTACTTAAAACTTCTTCATCTGTGAACTTTCGTATCAGCAAAAATTGTTTATACCGTAACAGGTCAAGGGCTTCGTGGCCGGCATCGAAACCCCTCGGCGCCGATTTCAATTGCTCGCCTTTTAATGTTTCGAATGTTGTTACGAACGTGCGGCTCTTTAATATCTTTCTCAATGGTTTGGCGTCGAAGGCTATTTCATCTCTGATGCGTTTCAGGTCCTGCGTAGTGGGTCCCCAAAAGCCGCCTGCAATAAAGCTGTTGCCGGGTTCCAGATGAAAATAATAGCCACCCCGGCGGTATTTGGTAGCCCGTTTAAAATTGCCGCTGAAGTTTGTTTTGTAAGGCGTTTTGTCGCCCGAAAAGCGGATGTCGCGGTATATGCGGTGCACGCTTTTCTTTCCCGATGGGGTTTCTATTACATCATGTTTGTTGAGCTGCTGCAGCAATGCTTCGGCAAACGTTTCAATACTACTTTGTTCTTTTTGATAATCGGCTTTATGGGCATTGAACCAGTCGCGGTTGTTGTTCTTCTTTAATTTCTTTAAAAAGATAAAACCCGATTCAGATATCTGTGGTGTATGATTCTTTGCCATATGGCAAAATAATAGTTTTTAAATTAATGTATGACCTGCAAATATACTCCTGTTTAAAAACTTCCCCGTACCACCGTTTATTATTCATTTCCACCCGCTTGCTCATGAACCACTACAATAGATAATTGCTGTTCAGAGCAATAATGTCATCGTATATTTTTACACGCGAATCAGGTTTCCGCATCCTATTATTAACGAAAAAAATATTCATGACCGCATCCCGATCAATTCCCCAACAGGTTGCTATAGCCTTTTTTTGCCTGTTTATATTAATGGCGATTTCATGCAAAAAAAGCCATGATGATGGTAACAACTATGCAAATGCTGATTTTACCGGCGTTACCTGGTTATCGGAACCAAGAAATCTTGCTGTTGCTGCCGCAACGGATAATAAAATAGTATTTGCAGGAGGTTATAATACCACTGCAAAACAGGTATCTGCAACCGTTGATATTTTTGATGTTACAACCAATACCTGGAGCTCAGGACGGTTAAGCATGGCAAGAGCTATTTTAGCCGGTGCTGCTAACGGTCATAAAATATTGTTTGCCGGCGGACAAACCAGCAGCACGCTTTCTGATGTGGTTGATATTTATAATGTGCCTACCAATACCTGGACTACCGCTCATTTAAGTGGAGCAAGATACTATCTGGCCGGTGCAGGCGCCGGTAACAAAGTGGTATTTGGTGGCGGCATGAACAAAAACGGTAACGTTACCGATACTGTTGATATATACGATGTAACTACTAACCAATGGTCGATCGCAAAGCTGTCTGAAGCAAGAGGCGCGCTCGCTGCCGCTGCCGCCGGTAATAAAATGGTGTTTGCCGGCGGGTCAGGAGCGAAAGGTTGTTCGGATGTAGTGGATATTTATGATGTGGTTGCCAACACATGGAGCACGGCTAAATTAAGTGTGCCGCGATATTTTCCCGCTGCTGCTGCCGCAGGTAATAAAATACTGTTCGCCGGCGGCTACCTGTGCTCGGGCGAGATGTCGGATGTCGTTGATATCTATGATGTACAAACGAATGAGTGGACTACAGCCCATCTTAGTGAGAAAAAATTTTATGTAACTGCGGCAGGCACCGATAATAAAGCATTGTTCACCGGCGGCGTTAGCGCTCTTAATTCGGGGTCTGATAAAGTTGATATCTATGATGCTGCAACCAATACATGGAGCACCGGTAAAATAAGTGAACAAAGGGCTTATGGAAGCGGAGCCGCAACGGGGCACAAGATACTCTTCGGCGCCAGCAGCAATGCCAGTGGAATCGCTTCGCAATCGGTAGACGTATTTACCTTAAGCAACTGATCATATTACTAATCATTGTTATTGCACCCCGCCAATCGACGGGGTGCATGTTATTTTTGTGGGAATTTGGCATTTTTAACACGGATTATTTTATTTCGGCAGGGGAGAAGTGTAACTTTATAAGGGCATTCCACATTTTTTATCAGCCAAAAACTACTGTTATGAAAATAATATCTACACTCTTCATCAGTTGTTTGTTGTATCTCTCCGCCAGCAGCCAGTCGTTTAAATTCATCGGTGACTATAGTTTGGGTATGCCGCAGCAACAAATGGGGCAAAACATTCAGGCTATTCACAGTTTGCATGCAGGCGGATTGTACCAGTTACCGCGCCAGTTGAAAAATTTGTCTGTAGGACTTGAAGTGGGCGTTGGTATTTATGCTCATGAAAAGATTGACCAGACTTTTAACTTCGATGCCAATACTTCTACCGTAGTACCTGTTAATTACAACAGTAATGTGTTTAACGCCAACCTGCAAACAAGGTATCAGTTATTAGATGAAAACAGATATATGATTGTGCCATATATCAATGCCAAAGCAGGCGTGTATAATTTTTTCAGTAATATAAATATCGAAGATCCGGATGATCCCAATGGCTGTCACCCGCTCGAAAAGAAAAATCTGATCAACGATAAAGCATTGTACTGGGGCGCCGGCGCCGGTTTTCAGATCAACCCGTCGATATTTTCAAAGCACAGAAAAGACGGACCCGTAATGATCGATATCAGTATCAACACCATCCGCGGTGGTAAGCTGGATTATATCAATACCAAAGACCTGAAAGATGAGCAGGATGTTTCTCAAACGGGCGGCAAACCGCTGTTGGTGAAATTTATTAATGTAAGCACGCAATCTATTCATGAGCATACTGTTGCTCAGGTATATACTTCTGCTCTGCGAATCATTGAAGTTCGGGGCGGGATAGTGGTAAGGCTGGGGAATTTTAAGTAATAAGTTGTAAGTAGCAGAAAGCAGGATTAATTGTGCGGATGGGGAAGTGAGTATTTTCGATTGCTGATTTCGGGATTTAGAGATTTTGAGATTTAGAAAACGAGCCTGCTATAAATGAAATCCCAAAATCCCTAAATCCCAAAATCAGAAATTCTTTTCCTGAGGTACTTCCTACATCCTACTTCTTACTTCGTGCTATTTTTCAATGAGGACCGTCACAACACTTTTAGCAGGTATCACGAGGTTAGCGCCTGCTATCACCTCCCGGGCAAGATTCCTCGATTCATCAGTAGTATAAGTAATGAAGTTTTTATAACCGGCTACCGTAATTGTTTTTGGCATAGTTGCCGGGTTTACCAGCACCATCGTGAGATTGCCGCTTTGTGCCTCTTTCCAGGCCGATGCCAGCAGGTTGCTGTCGGGCGATGATAGGTGAACCCTTTTCATGCCAGGGCGAATAAAACGGCTGTAATTGCCAAAGGCCCATAACATTTTACTGTCGTAGCAATTGCCATCGGTTTTGTTTTTGTCGATATATATCAAACCGTCTTTATAATCATAGGGCGATACCGCCAGCCACCATTGCCAGGCAGTTGCATTGGCCATCACCAGGTCGAGATAAATTACTTTGGCTACATATAGCGCCGCATTCATACCCAGGTCTCTTTTGCGGCCATCAATTTCACCGGCATTGTCGCCTAATATGCAATATTCCGATTGCCACAACTGTAAGCCGGGTACATGCGAAATACTTTCTTTGGTTTGTGTTCTTATAGCGGTTGCTTCATTGAATGGAGAAGTTGAGAAGTAACTGTGTGTTGCAATGGATTTGCTTACAGCCGGCAGATCACCGATAAACAGGGGAGAAGCGGCATTGAAAAAAGCATCGATCTGGTTGCCTTTGCCGGGTTTGTCGTCGTCTTTCTGCAAATATTTTATATGTCCGGCTTCGGGTAAAATAATTTTTGTGCTTATTCCGCTATCGGTAAACGTGCGGCTAAAACTTTTTACCAGGTTGCTGATTTCGGTATTGCTATATGGACAACCTTCCTGTCCGCCATCGCTCCAGTCCCATTGCGGCTCGTTAACCGGACTGATATAATTAAACGTTATACCGGTGGTTTTTTGTATTTGTTTGATGGCATCTATGGCATGGCAGGCAAAACGCATATAATTGCTGCTGTCGATATTGCAGGCGCCTTTGGTGGCAAAGGCTTTGCCGTTTTTGGTGAGCCATTGGGGAGGACTGTTATAGAAACCCAGAAATTGCTGTACGCCTCTTTTTTGGGCAGCCATCAGAAACCAGTTCTGCGCTGCAATGCTTTCATTTGGTGAGCCGGTGCTGTTGGCAAAAGAGGCCGCGCGCCGCCATTCATCTTTTATACCGCTGCCTGCGCCTTGCTGCGCACTGCCGGCGCCGATATTATATCGCCACAGGGATAACCCGATGCCTTTGGGATTGCCATTGGCCAGCGTATCCATACTAAACAGCCAGTCGGCTATGGTATTCTTTTTTTCATTTGGCCAGTTGCCGGCGAACTGGCACGACCATGCATCGGAGGCGGCAAAATTATCAATGGTTTGAAAAATGCTGGTTTCATCAATGACCAGCTCCGTAATTTTTTTTTCCTGGGCGTATGTATAACCGAAGAAAATAAAAGCACTGATAAAAGCAATGCTTTTATTAAAGAATGTATTTTTCATTGTAGCAGTATGTAATCAGATGGTTAAATGGTTTGATGGTTTGATGGTTGACGTTGCCTGCACTTTCAGGAACCCCAACAATCAAACCATCAAACAATCAAACCATAAAATTAATATCCCGTATTCTGTGTGATCTTACTATTCGAAGCCTGTATCTCAGCTCTGGGAATCGGGAGCCAGTACATTTTTGAACTGAAGGCACGGCCTGTTAATGCCTCTTTGGTGGCATAGGTAAGCGTGCTTCCGCTTTTTGTAATGGTAATACCCTGGGCTGGTTTGTTTTCGGTTACGTCGGCAATCTTCCATCTGCGCACATCATAAAAACGATGCTCTTCAAAGGCCAGCTCAACCCGGCGTTCGTACCGGATGGCATCGCGCATAGCGCTTTGCGACATACCGGCTGCCAGAGCAGGCATACCAACACGGGCGCGGATAAGATTGATCGCAGTGCGTGCCGATAATGTAGAACCTGCAGGCACTACATCGGCGCCACTGGCTTCATTAGACGCCTCGGCAAAGTTCAACAGTATTTCAGCATAACGGAAATAGTACCACGGCTGAAAACCTGCATTGCCCCATGGGTTTTGCAAGGGGTACGCATCGTTCATGAACTTCTTTAAATAATAACCTGTTTTGGAAGTGTTCCAGTTATCAGGACCGTCTTTGCTGTCTTTACCACCGGGTGTAAATGTTTCAATTGTGCTGCCTCTGTAGGTGCAACCGTTGTATAGAATGGTTGCATAAAAGCGCGGATCGCGGCTGGTATATGGGTCCTGTGCATTATAGCCCGATGTGCCGTCGGTGATGGCTTTACCATTGCTCATCTCATAATCATCAACCAGGTTTTGCAAAGGCAGGTTACCACCCCATCCGCCATAGCTATTAGGTCCATTGGCAATTTCAAGATGCGTATGGTTGGCGTTCTTGGTATACAGGCGTACAAATATGGCTTCGCTGTTGCTGGCATCTAAAAACAGATTGCCATAACCGCCTGAATACAAACCATATTTATTTAAGCTGATCACGGCCTGTGCTGCAGTAACTGCATTGGCCCAGGTGCCTGCTCCGTATAAAGGACTTGCTGCGTATAGGGCAAGGCGTGATTTAAGCGCCAGCGCCGCTCCTTTGGTAGCACGACCTGTTAACCAGGTGCCATCATAGTCTGTTGGCAGGTCGGCGGCCGCAGAATCGAGCTGTGTAAATACATAATCCAGACTTTCCTTGATAGTACTTCTTTTAAACAAATTGTCGTCCTGCAAATTGTCGGACAAGTTGTATACTTTATCGCCCATCAAAATAGCACCGCCATAGTTCCTGATAATATCATGATAACGGAAGGCACGAATGAATTGCAACTCGGCCCTGAGCCTTGTTTTATGCAGCGGGCTCATAGATACTTTGGGAAGTGCATTCAATGCATAATTACATTCACGAATACTGCGGTAGCTTCTTGGCCAGATAGTGCCTGCAATACCGGTATTTTCGGGAGCCAGCAGTCCGCGCTGAATCAGCCACGTATTATCGTCGTTATTATAAATCGATTCATCGGTAATGGAGCTCCACATGCCATATTCGAATCCACGGCCGAAACCGGGGTTTGTTCCATCGCCTTCTTTATCCTGTAATCTGATACCGATATATCTGTTCGTTACAAAGTCTTCAAAAAGCGATGAATCTGCCAGCAACGCCTGCTCAGATAATCTGTCGGTAGCCTGTACATCCAGAAAGTCTTTTTTGCAGGATACGGCAGCCATTACGCCTGTTATAATAAGTATATTACTGAATATTCTATTTTTCATATTTGCAATAGTTTAAGTATTGTTTAAAACCCAACATTCACACCTACGTTCACGATCCGTTGTTGCGGATAGAATTGTCCGCTGCCGCTGTTGCCTTCCGGATCGTAATCTTTTACTTTGGTTATGGTGAACACATTAAATGCATTCAGGTATACTCTCAGCGATTGCATTCTTGATTTTGCCAGCATGTTGCCGGTAAGATTATAACCTAATTCAACATTCTTTAAACGGAGGAACGAGGCGTTGTTAAGCCAGAACGTGTTGTTGTACTGGCCGCCGTTTACCGAAGCGGATGTTCTGGTATCAACTCTTGGGAAGCTGCCGCCGGTATTTGTAGGACTCCAGCGGTTATCGGCCCAGCTGCTGTAAAAATTACCAACAGTACCTGCTTCGGGTAACACATATTGGCTTACATGGCTTTGACCCGAGAATACGATGGCCAGATCAAACCCTTTATAACTGCCATTCAATAAAATACCGTACATGATTTCAGGTACGTTGCCATATTTTGTTCTTATCTGATCGTCGGCGGTAATTTTACCATCGCCATTTACATCTTCGTAAATCAGGTCGCCGGGCTGTGCAACGCTTAAGTGCGGGTATTTGGCAATATCATCGGCCGAACGGAAGATACCGATCGTTTTATACAGCAGGTAGGTGTTCATCGGGCGACCGGTTTGCTTTTGATAATCCAGTACACCGGATGCTTCATCAATGAATACTATTTTACTTTTTGCAAAGGTGATGTTGCCCGATACGCCAAAAGTGAGATCGCCAATGCGGTCGTTGTAACCGAGGGTGGCTTCAATACCATTGCTGTTTATTTTACCGATATTTTCAGCAGGCACCAGCGCATCGCTGCCATATGGGTTTACGATACCCGAAACAAAGGGAATAGATGCGTTTCTGTAAGCAAGGATGTTAGAGCGCTTTTGCTGGAAATAAATAAACTCCAGCGAAAATTTGTTCAGGAAAGTTGCTTCCAGGCCAACGTCTAATTTGCGGGCTTCTTCCCAATGTACCTGCGAGTTGGCGAGTTTGGTAAGATCTATTCCCGGAACAATGCTGCCATTCAACACCAACTGGTTGTTAAAGGTATAATTGTTGAGGTATTGGAACGGCAATATGTTGTCGTTACCCAGTAATCCATAAGAGGCCCTTAATTTCAGGTTGTTGATCTGGCGAACATCAAAAAATGACTCTTTTGAAATTCTCCATCCCACCGATGCAGAAGGAAAGTATCCATATTGTTTCCCTTTGGGGAAGGTTGAGGAACCGTCTACACGCATCTGCACATCTGCCAGGTATTTTTCATCATAGTTATAGCTGATCTTACTGATATAGCTTTTTCTTGTAAAATTTAAGCTGTAACCACTGTTGTCTTTATCTGTAGCAGCCGTACCGCCCTGGCCTAATTCAGGAGTAAGAGTGGTAGGAAAATTTTGCCTGTAGGCGCCAAAGGTATCTGCTTTTATCTGGCTTTGTTCATAACCAACAAAGGCAAAGATGTTATGTTTGCCAAAACTTGTCTGGTAGTTTATTTTGATGTTCGATACAGTCTGCGTTCTGTTTATTTGTCCTTCACTTAATGTACCAAGGTTATTTGAACCGCCTACAACGCTTGAGTTATAGGTATTGGTATTTTTGTCGTACGTATACAACAGGTAGGGCTTTGAAAAGGATTTATTAAAGTTCCAGGATTTGTCTATAGCCAAAAATCCATCTACCGATAAACCTTTTACAGCCGCAATATTGTAAGCGCCTTTTAATATACCATTAAATACCTGCTTCGGATTTTTGGCAAGTCCGCCGATATCGGTTGACATTACCGCAGGATTCGCTCCTTCTATTCCGCGTGATGGCAATCCATTGGGATAAAATGCCGGAATAGTAGAATACGCTCTGTAAATCGACCGGAAGATATTACCTGCACTTGATGTAGGATATTGTCTGTCTTCCTGACGGCCGCTCAGGTATAAGCTCACTTTAAAATCTTTGGTAACGTTCGCATCGATATTCGAGCGGAAGCTGTATTGTTTATAATTTGTTGCACCGTTTTTGTAAAGACCATTCTGGTACAACATGCCGGTTGAAACAAAATAGCGAACATTGTCTGAACCACCCGCTACCGAAATATTTTCTTGATTTTGCACCGCTGTTTTTTTAAGCGTTGTTTTTGCCCAGTCGGTATTGGGATAATTCAGCGGGTCGGAACCGTCGGCAAATTTTTGAATTTCTGCAGCAGAGTATTGCTGGTTCATTCCGCCTGCCGGGTTATTGTAATAAGCTATTTCATTGGAAATGGCAGCGTACGTAGGCGCATTGGCCATTTTAGGTAAGCGGGTAGGGGAATTAAATCCCTGGTTAAAGCTGGCATTAATGCTGGGCTTTCCGCTTTTTCCGCGTTTGGTGGTAATTAATATAACACCATTGGCAGCCCTGTTTCCGTAAATGGCGGCACTCGCATCTTTCAGCACCGAAATGCTTTCGATATCATTTGGGTTAAGTCGCTCAAGACCGCCGATCTGACCCGGTACTCCATCAACTACAATCAACACTTCGTTGCTACCGGTGGTTCCCAAACCGCGAATCATAATGGATGAACCATCATAACCCGGTTCACCGGTGCGGTTGTTCACAATCACACCTGTAACCCTTCCGGCGAATGAGTTGGAAACGTTTACCTGGGGACTTTTTACCAGGTCGGCTCCTTTTACTACCGAAACCGAACCGGTAAGGGTAACTTTTTTCTGGGAGTTATAACCCACTACCACCACTTCGCTCAGGTTTAAATCCAAAGCATTGAGCTGTACGTTTATGGTTGTTTTTCCATCTACTGCAACTTCCTTTTGAGCAAAGTTCACTGATGAAAAAACAAGTGTGCCGTTGGCCGGCGCATTAATAGTGTACTTTCCCTGGGCATCGGTAGCGGTAGCATTTACCGTTCCTTTTACCTGAACTGTAACACCGGCTAATGCAGAATCGGCTGTTGAGGTTACTTTTCCGCTAACCGTGGTTTGTGCAAGGGAAGAAAATGAGAAAAATAAAAATGAAAGGGAGAAACTGAAAAACAAAGGCAGCCATCTCTGCCGTTGGGTTAACAATACGGCAGATTGTTTTGCATCTGACAAGCATTTCATTTGCAGTTGAGTTTAAATAAATTAATAATAAAGGCTCATGGGCGCGTTGGCATAGGTTGCCAACCGGGAATTACCTAATGTCGAAAGTAGAAGCGGTTTGAGGTTTTGGCCGGTAACGAATTAATCAAATAAGGGGTACAGATTCGGAATTTGTACCCTAAAAACGGTCAAAAAAGAGGTATAAACTGATAAAAAACGTTTTCGTAAATCTGAATAAAGGTTGCCGGTTACCGGTTTCCCGTTTCCGGCAACTGGTAACTGGTATCATGATTTCCGCACTTTATCTTCCAGTGTTTGGTTATTGTGAAATGGCTTGCGGTATTTTTTGATGTAGTCCGACGGATTTAAACCGAATAGTTTAAAGAACTGAACGCGGAAATATTTTGTATTGCTGAAGCCTACCATGTTGGCTGTTTCGTTTACATTGTATTCGGTGCTGATCAAAATTTCGGCGGCTTTTTTTAACCGGATGAAGCGAATAAAACTGTTTACCGATTGTCCCGAAACGGCTTTTATCTTTTTGTACAGGTTCGAATGGCTCATGCCGATCTCCGAAGCAAGCACTTTAATAGAAAAGTTATCATCGAACAGATGGTCTTCGATTATTTTCATGCACTGCTGCAAAAAATCGCGGTATTCGGCAGATACCTTGAACTTGCCGGTGCCCAGTGTTATTTCGTTATAGAAATAATTCTGCAGCACATTGCGCCGGTTTAAAATGCTATTTACCCGGGCAACCAGAATGTCTTTATCGAATGGTTTTTTGATGAAATCGTCGGCGCCGCTGTTCATGGCGGTCAGCTGCATTTCATCCGACGAGCTGCCGGTAAGCAAAATGATAGGTATATGGCTTACGGCGGTATCTTCCTTTAATTGTTTGCAAAGGTCGATGCCGTTAACGCCCTTCATCACCACATCGCTGATAATAAGGTCGGGCAATTGCTCGCGTGCTATTTGTACGCCATCTTTTCCGTTATCGGCCTGGTAAATTTTGTATTGGGTATTGAAAATACTTACGAGGTAGTTCCTTATTTCATTATCGTCATCTATAATAAGTAATGTTTGTTTGCCGGTGATCAGGTCCTGCGGAATGGCGGGTTCTTCATCCAGCGGTTCTTCTTCCATGATTTCTTCTTCTTCGTTCATTTCATTAATAATGGCCGAAACATGGGTTGGTTGCTGGTGCTTTGTCGTTGCCGGTTGATCAGTTTCCTCCTGGTTTTTATACACCTGTTGACCATTTATCAATTCTTCTTCGTTTAGTTCAGGTTCGTTGGCCGGAGCAGGAATATCTTTTTCAGAAATAATGGGTTTGTTTAACAAAATGATGAATGTAGTACCTTTTTCTGCTTCGCTGGAAAAGGTTACCTGTCCGTGGTGCGCTTCAATAAATTTTTTAACCAGATAAAGACCAATGCCAAAACCGGTTTTACTTTCTCCGTCTTTTGCCTGGTAAAAACGTTCAAACACATTGGCTGCTTCCGCCGCCGGAATACCGGGGCCTGTATCGCTGATGCTGATTTTTATTTGCGAATCAAGTTCCTCGGTTTTGAATATGATTTCACCGCCATCGGGTGTATATTTAAAGGCATTGGAAAGAATATTGAACAGAACGATCTCTATTTTTTCGCGGTCAACATCCAGCATCGTTTTACCCGGATCGCTTTTAAATTCATATTTTATTTTTCCTGATTTTGCCCGTTCTGTGAAGCAGGAGAATACATCATTGCATATATTATAAATGTTAACATGAACGATGTTGAGCTTGTCGGTTTCGGCATCGGCTCTTTTAAACAATAATAACTGATCAACCAGCCGCAGCAATCGCCGTGCATTGCGGTAAATCACTTTCAGTTCAGCCGATTCGGTACGATTTTCGGTTTTGTGCAACAGATCTTTGATGGGATTGATAATAAGCGACAACGGTGTTCGAAATTCGTGCGACATATTGGTGAAAAAGGCGATCTTTTTTTCGTTCAGCTCTTTTTCTTTTTGCGTTTCGAGTTGTGCCAGTTGTATCTGGTATTGCAGCTTCGCCTGTTTCATTTTGTACAGGCTGTACAGGTAAATGGCCGATATACAGCATAAACCGTATAAACAATAAGCCCACCAGGTGCGGTACCAGGGTGGTAAAACGGTTATTTGAAGCAATGTTTGGGCATTGCCCCATACTCCCTCGGTGTTGCTGGCCTTTACTTTAAAAACATAATCGCCTTCCTGCAACCGCGAATAATTAGCGGTGCGGGTATGATTTACGTAATTCCAGTCTTTATCCCAACCTTCGAGATAATAAGCGTAATTGATATCTGCCGCATCGGTATAATCGAGTCCCAGAAAGTCGAGCGCCAGAATGGCTTTGTTGTAGGGAACAACTATTTTCTTTACCTGTTCAATATTTCTTTCTTTCACGTATCCCTGGTATTCGTCGGGAGTGGTGTTATATATTTTGCAGTCGGTCAAAAAAAGCGGCGGCGTTTGCTTTTTTCCATTGATGCTATCGGGGTAAAAAGCATTGAATCCTTTGATGCCGCCAAAAAAGAATTCACCGCTGCTGAGCGCAAGCGCTCCGTTAAAGCTGAACTGGTTGCTTTGCAAACCATCTGACTGCGAAAAGTTGCGGAAGGTTTTTTTCTGCACGTCGAATTTCGATATGCCGTTGTAAGTGCTGAACCACAGGTTGCCCTGTTTGTCTTCAAGCATGCGCAAAATGGTATTGTTCGGCAAACCGTCGGCGGTGGTATATCTTTTAAAAGTGCCATTGGCTTTATTGAAAAGCAATAGTCCGCCTTCCTGGGTGCCTACCCACAAATTTTTTTGTTTATCGGGATGAATGCAGCGGATGGTAAAGCCGATATTATAAAAGCGGTGTTTTTTATTGGTGGTATCGATTTTAATCAAGGACGAATAATCGCCGCCCCAGATGTCGCCATCGGTGTCTTCGGCCAGGCTTTGCAAATCGGTCAGCGAGCTATCGAAACAATCGAAGCGGTTTGCTGAAGGGTTAAACCGGTACAATCCGCCATTACGCACGGCACTGGCCCAGATTCGTTGCCGGCTGTCTTCGATCAACAGCCAGATATTACTGTTGATTGATTTTGTTTTAGTGTTATAACAGGTGTACTGTTTAAACGATTGGGTGACCCGGTCGAACCGGTTGATGCCGCCAAACCAGGTCGATACCCAGATGTTTTTATGCGTATCCTGAATGATACTTGTTATAAAATTGTTGCTGATGGAGTTGTTTTTGCCATCATGCACAAAATTGCGGTAGCTGTTATCGGCGCGGTTCCAGTACCGCAAACCGGCGCCGTCGGTACCGATCCATACTTTACCGGGCGCATCTTCGCAAAATGATAAAATAAAATTGTTGATGGAATTATCATTTCCGGCAGACTGGTAAACTACTTTTTTGAAAAGACTGCTTTCGGGTTCAATAATATTAATACCGCCACGCAGTGTGGCGATCCATTTCCGTTCGCCCTTATCTTCATAAATAGCATACACTGCGTTACTGTGTATCAGGGGCTTTTCATTTGTGGCGCCTGTGGTAAATGGTTCGGCATTATTTTTACCGGGTGGTATCAGCCAAATGCCTCCGCCATCCGAAGCGATCCATAAAGCGCCGTTTTTATCTTCACAAAAATTTACCACAGGAGCTTTATCGGGAAAAACACTTTGGGTGAAATTATTGGTTGCTTCGTTGAAATAATAAACGCCCATGTTGTTGCCGAGCCATAACTTTCCGGTACGACTTACTTTTAAACAATTGGCATTTAACAGGGCGTTGGTTTTTAAGTGTAAATTGTTTTTTTGCACATCATAGATATACAACCCGTAATCGGGAATGAAGATGTACGCAATGTTCTTTGTTTTATCGTACTCGATGGCAGATACATAATAATCAACCAGCTTTTTCCCGTTCACTTCCAATGGCACCTGTTTACCATTGGTGGTGTTATTAAAACAAAATAAGCCGTTGTGCTGGGTGCCGGCCAGTATTTTATTGCCGTTAATTACCTGAATGGCAAACACATTGTCTTTAAGCGATGTGCGGGTGGTACCATCATAAAACGTATAGGAAGGCGTTAAAAAGCGGCCGTTGACAGGATTGTAAACATTTACTTCTTTTTGTCCGCAAACCCACAGGCGGTGGCCGGCATCTTCATCTATTGCATTAATGTTGTTGGAGCTTATTGAGTTGCTGTCGCCGATAATATTGCGAAACACTTTGAAGCCATATCCGTCGTAACGGTTCAGTCCGTCGTAAGTGCCGAACCACATAAACCCGTTGTGATCCTGAAAAATGGTGTTTACGGCGTTGTTCGACAGTCCGTTTTCGATTCCCAGATATTTAACCTGTATATCCTGGCCCTGAAGGTATGATATAGCTACAAGAAGTAAAAACAAAAAAACGGTTCTCCTCAGTGGTATGGTGCAAAGCAATCGCATTCGTTTTTTAAGTCTCTGTGACACAATCGGCGTAAAAATAACACTTATTTATTTACTATAATGGGAATTAAAAAGGTTGCCGGTTAACAGTTACCGGTTACCAGTTACCAGTCGCCGGGAACCAGTTACCGGTTTCAGGTTACAAGTTACAGGTTACAGGGACAGCTGTATTTGACCTTGTAATCTGCAACCTGAAAGCTGCAACAATTTCGTGGTCTTTATCCGGAAAACAGGAAACCGGGGAACCGGTAACTGTCTTACCGTTTACCAAACTCTTCCAGTTTTTTGCTCGCTTTGCCGGTTTTCTTATACATTTCACCGAGCGCCCATTTTGCCATGGCATACAAAACAGGTTTCAGGCCCATGCCTGATTCGGTGAGGGTGTAGGTAACATGGGGAGGCACAACCGGCATAGCCTTTCTGATAAGGAGGCTGTCGGCCTCCAGCTGTTTCAGGTGCTGTATGAGCATTTTTTCGGTAATGGCGGGTATAGCGTGTTTTAATTCGCTGTACCGTTTGGTGCCCGATAACAGCTGGTATAGTATAATAGGTTTCCAGTAACCACCGATCTTTTCCATTACGTGGGTAATGGGGCATTCTGCAATAAGCGTTTTCTTATTAGCCTGAATGGTTGAGCTTTCTTTAATCTTTGCCATGGATACATACTTTGGAGTAAGTACTTGTAAAAAAGTATGTACAAAGATACTTTTGTTGTTGTTAACTTTTGCATGAACCGGAGAAAATTTTAATGTAAATAATTGAGCCGCTCACCAACCGGCGAACGGCTCAACTTTGATTATAAATAAATTAGTTTGTTATTGTAATTTTTAGCACCTGTCCGCCACCGATAGCAACAGGGCCAAATCCCCAGTTGGAAACATACAGGTTGCCATCGGGCCCCATGGTCATGCCGGTTGGCAGCGACAGGCCGGAAGCAATAACGGTTTGTTTGCCATTTGGGTCTATTCGTACAACCTGGCCTAAACCAGGAGTAGGGAAGGGGGCGCCCACCGTATTTTCAAGGACATACATTCTGTCCCGATCATCGATTACAAGACCAAGCACGGTGTTAAGTCCTGTAGCTACTGTTTTTATTTGTCCGCCGGGTGTTATTTTATAAATATTTGATGCGCCGCCCGGAATGGGAAATACATTGAGGTTACCCATATAAAAATTGCCGTGATATGCTAATACAGTAGGAACAATATGTCCCTGGCTGGCCGATATGTCGATCACCCTCGTGATTTCACCGCTGGTAGTTACTTTAACCAGTTCGCCATGATTGGGTTCAATTGCATACAAATCGCCCCGAACATTGATCATGCTATACCAGGTTCCGTCGGGTTCAAAATCATCTTCTTCGGGTTGTGCAACGGGATGCGATTGCTGAAAGGCGCTGAGGTTGGCGATCAACGTCCAGCTGCCATCGGCATTGATCCTTACAATGCCGTTGGGCACAGAAGGCACGCCATGTGAGCAGCCGGCCCCCGCCAGTAATGCATACAAAGTATTGCCAATAAATTCAATATCGGCTACACCGGATATAAATGATCCAATTGCAGCAGTGGTCATGCTCGATGGCAACTGATCCGTTACAGTTGTACGTACGCCCTGTGCATCTATTTTTGAAATACGTCCGCTCACCGGGCTGCCTACATATGGCCCTACCGGTCCTATAACCTGTTCGCATTGTCCTACCGATGAATCAGTTCCTCCCAAACCACCTTCAGCAACATACAGGTTTCCGTCGGGTCCCCATTTAAGTTCGCGCGGATTGTTTAACCCGGTGGCAAATACCGATACGGTTGCCTGTGTAATACTGCCTGCTTTTGCATTGAGCATTTGCACTCTGATGTTTGTGCCTGCCTGATCGGTTGGTTTTACTTCTTTAACACATGAATACATTACAATGGCAACTAATAAAAAAGCTGTTACCCGTTTAATAGAACTTTTCATAAATACCTCCTATTATTGGTTTAAGAATGATGCATTACCAACAGCAAAAGGATTAATAACCGCTTCCAGGGAATACTGCAATTAAATGGGATGCGAATAACTATAATGAAGGATGTAAGAGGATTAATACTATCCGGAGTATTTTTGAAGGATATGGTACAAGCTAATTAATTTTACCGGCACTGCCAACAAATAGCAGCGGGTAAGAGTAAAGTTTTATTAAATGTCAAATGAAAGCGCCAGCGCCCGATTTTTGAAAAGGAAAACATTGGATATTTGTTTTAATGAAAACGAAACTGTTCGGCCTTGATCATGTACGTGCCTTAGCCATTATCCTGGTTTTTATATATCATTACGGACGGCTTTTTGAATCGCCCCAATGGGTAACCAGCATTGGTAAATTCGGGTGGACTGGTGTTGACCTGTTCTTTGTTTTAAGCGGTTTTTTGATTGCGTCGCAACTGTTTTCACAATCAGCTACACAGAACGGAATATCGTTAAGAGAATTTTTCATAAAGCGTTTCTTCAGAATTATCCCGGCTTACTGGTTAGTGGTGGCCGTTTATTTTTTGTTCCCGGCGTTGCGCGAACGGGAAGCGCCCGCTCCGCTGTGGAAGTACCTTACGTTCACACAAAATATCGGGCTCGATCTTCGTCATCAGGGCACCTTTTCGCATGCCTGGTCGCTGTGTATCGAAGAGCAGTTTTATCTTTTATTGCCGGTATTACTCATCATACTCATTCACTACAGGGCGTTGAACAAGGGATGGATAATAATAGCATCCCTTTTTGCATTGGGTTTTGCGGCCCGCGTGTATTGCTGGTATACAATCGTTGTTCCCATGTCAACAACGGATACCGGTTGGGTTTACTGGTATAAGTATATCTATTATCCAACATATGCAAGGCTCGACGGGTTACTTGCAGGCATTTCGATAGCCGCCGTATTTGCTTTTAAACCGGTATTAAAGGAATGGTTAGCGCGTTATGGGAACCTGTGGATATGTACCGGGCTGCTTATACTGGTGGGTGCATACTTTGTATGTTCCGATGAGCAGTCGATGATGGCCTCCATTGCCGGTTTTTCATTAACAGATATAGGATATGGCTTTTTGGTTTTGGGCGCTGTGAGTCATACAAGCTTTTTGTATAAAGCGTCGTCGCGTATAACCACCCGCATCGCTGTATTATCCTATGCCATTTATTTAACGCATAAGATTGTAATTCATGTAACGCAACAGTATGTTTCAAAACTGAATATTGCAAAAGACAGTAATCTGATGTTTGTGATTTGTATAGTCAGTTCTGTACTGGCAGGCTATATGTTACATGTAATTATTGAAAAGCCTGTTTTAATGTTAAGGAAGAAATTGTTGTAGCTTGTTTTTAAGTTTTCTGCCAGGGCGCAAAGTCGCAACTTTGTTTGTTTGTGCCCGCCCGGATGACCCGGTCGGACGGGGTTTGAGGTTTGTAGTTTGTGGTTCTTTCGGTGAATCATACTTTGCGGTTTTGATCCTGTTACAATTTTAAGGTGTGAGGAGGTAAAGGTGTGAGGAGGTAATAATGATTTTCCAAAGCGCTGCAGCAACTTCAAACCACAAACCGGAAACCACAAACTACTCAGGTGTTTTTGGCAAAAGCCATTTCTTTTACCATTTTTGCGTTAATTTCTGCCTGGGTATGAAGAAACAAATCAAAGACATATTGAATAAAGGAGATTTTTCCGTGAATGGAAGTTTGTGGATTGAAGGCGACGGAACCCGTTTTTTTGGCCCGGGCCCTGTTGAATTACTAAAACTGATACAGGAAACCGGTTCAATAAACCAGGCGGCCAAAAAAATGAGTATGTCGTATAAAAAAGCCTGGGAAATTGTAAACAGACTGAACACCATTACCGATAGCCCGCTGGTAATTACCGCCACCGGCGGCGAAAAGGGCGGCGGCTCCTCCATTTCCGACGAAGCTCAACAACTGATCGACTACCACCAATCCCTGCGCGAACGGTTTAAAAAATTTTTAGAGCAGGAAACAAAGCGGCTCAGGCCATAAAGCTTCCTGTTACCGGTTCCCTGTTTCCGGTTCCCGGTTTCCGGTTTCCGGTTCCCGGTAACTGGTATCTGGTAACTGGTAACTGGTATCTGGTATCTGGTAACAGGTAACTGGTAACCGAAATACCGTGATTAAACGGTTTTTTTCCCATCTTCTTCGGAATAACTTGCCTGTAAAAGCCAGCTTTCATTTATTCCATTTATCCCAGCCAAACGCATAGCAATCAGGCTCCCCAAAATCCACCCTCATATCTTTTACATTTAAACTGCTTGCGTATGTTTAACAATGTTGCATTGAATGTAGTCATTGGACTCATCTTTATTTATCTGCTGTATAGTTTGCTTGCTACCGTTCTTATTGAAATTATTGCTACCAAGCTGGGATTGCGGGCGCGTAACCTGAAAGAGGCGGTTGACAGAATGCTTAACGACGATGCTGTTTTACCCCAACGTTCGTGGATGGGCGATAAATTGTACCGGCTCTGGGATTCGTTGCGTTTGATGAAAAATCCCAAAAATCAGCTGATTTCAAATTTTTACGATCATCCCGAGATCAAATACCTGGGCAGTTCGGGATTGTTTAAAAATCCTTCTGCGTTTAAAGCATTCAGTTTTGCAAAAACACTGATGTACCTGTTAAACGGGGCCGGCCCCATAAACGCCAACAATATTCAAAATGAATTGATCAACTCAGCCCCGCAAATCTTAGGGCCCGAAACAGCCAAATATGTATTAAGTTTATGGCAGGACGCCAAAGGTAATGTAGATGAATTTAAACTGCAGCTCGAAGGCTGGTTCGATCGCACCATGGAACAGGCTACGGAATGGTACAAACGTAAGATTCAGCTGATGCTAATGATACTGGGTTTCATACTGGCCTGGGTGTTCAATGCCGATACCATTGCCATGGTCAAAAAATTATCAACCGATAATAACGCCCGGGAACAAATGGTGCAACTGGCCACCGCGTTTGCAGATAAAAACAACATTTCTGCTTCTTCTGTATCGGCGGCTGTCAAAGACAGTCTGAATGACAAGCAAAGAAAAGAGAGGCTCGATTCATTGCTGGCTGTAAAAAGTTTGCTGGAAACCGATATCCGGAATGCCGGCAGTTTGCTCGGCGCAGGAGGTAGTATTTTGCCCGATACCCTGAATATGGGGGATGCGAAATCCCTGCTTTCCATTGAAACTAATCTGTTACCTGAAGCAGATAAGATTGTAAAACTTGATAATGGCAGCTGGCAGTGTGTTTACGGATCGTTTAGCAGGATCTGTTATTTCGTAAGAGTCGGTGGTAAGCATATTTGGGGATTTTTGATAACGGCCATTGCCATTTCTCTCGGAGCGCCATTTTGGTTTGATTTATTGAATAAAGTAATGCAGTTGCGGGCTTCTTTAAAGCAGCCCAAAGATTCAACAACAGTATAATTTCGAATCCCAAAAAATAACTTATGTCTTATTATAATGGCTATGAACATGCAAACGAAAAAATAACCGATTATGCTTCGCGGTTATTGTGGAGTTCGGTAATTCTTATTGCCGCCACTCTTTTTTTCGTAGTGCCCTGTAATATAGATACGTTTAGTGCAGGCGTTGCAATATTGGTTAGCACCGCACTTTCGCTGCTGACTGTAAGCATGTTGTTTGGGTTGCTGTTGTCGTTAAAACGCGATCAGTCGCGCCAAATGCTTCGGGCCGGCCACGCTACCTTTTTGCAAAGGAACCGGATGGCAATAGCATTAATGCATAGGATTATTTTTTGGACAGGCCTTATTTTACTGGCAGCTTTTCTGGTGATGCTGCTCACTGCTTCCCGGAAAAAAGATAATGACATTGTAGAAATAAATATAGTACAGGTGAATGATGTATACGAAGTAGCGGCACTCGACAGTGGCCGGGTAGGCGGTATGGCCCGCGTAGCCGCTTTAAAAAAACAGTATCTGCAACAAAATACCAATACTTTACTGGTGATGGCAGGAGACTTTGTTAGCCCTTCGGTTTTTAATACGGTATCGCATAATGGCGAAAATGTGCTGGGCAAACAAATGATCGAAGCCATGAATGCCACTGGTTTTGATATCGCCATTTTCGGCAACCATGAGTTTGATATCAATGAACCCGACCTGCAAAAAAGGATGAATGAAAGCCGGTTCACCTGGATTGCTTCAAACACATTTCATACATCGGCTGCAGGCAGAAATGCTTTTGTGCAAAATGGCAAACCCGTTCCGGAAATTCTATTTAAAACCTTTATCAACAGCAATGGCTACACAGCAAAAATTGGTTTTATAGGGCTTACCATCGATGATAACAAAAAGCCCTATGTGCAGTACGATACACCGGCCAATGCAACGGCGGTCAGGCTGTATAATAAGTATAAAGATTCTTGCGATGCCATCATTGCCATTACGCATCAGAATATGAAGGAAGATTCAGCGCTGGCCATGCAGTTACCGTGGCTGGCGGCGATTATCGGCGGCCATGAACATAATGGCCCTCATGCTATCATCGGTCATGTACCCATTACAAAAGCCTATGCCAATGCAAAGTCGGCTTATGTGATAAAAATGGCGATCAATACAAAAAATAAGCAGGTAACAGTAACTCCCGAAAAAGTTGACCTCGATACCAGGGTAATGCCCGATAGTACGGTACAGGAAATTGCCGGCAGGTGGACGAACATTGCATACAATTATTTTGAAAATATGGGCTTTAGTCCGAAAGATATTGTAATGCACACCGGTTCCCCGCTCGAAGGCCGCGACGAATTTGTACGCAAAGGGCCAACGAACCTTACTGATCTGATCACAACGGCCATGCAATCGGCCTATCCCAGATCGCAGGTGGCTGTATTTAATGCCGGCGCCATTCGTGTTGACGATGTACTAAACGTGCCCGTTAGTCAGTATGATATTTTACGGGCCATGCCTTATATGGATTCGGTGAAACTGCTGAGGGTGAAAGGAAGCACGCTTATTAGACTCTATTTGGCCAGCCGTTCATTGCCGCCGGATAATGGTATGTTTTTACAGTTTTCGCCTTCATTTACATTTAATGCCGCAACTCAAAAGTGCATGCTCGGCAGTTTGCCCATCGATGAATCCGGCAACTATTATGTTGCCATGGCCGATTATATTCTGCGCGGAAAACAAAGCGTATACGATTTTTTGAAAAACGAGCCTGTTACCATCATTCCAAAGCCCGATACAAAAGGAAATGTCACCAACATTGATTATATGGTGATTGATTATTTGAAAATGGGGGCGCAAAAGGATCAGGCAAAAGTTAACCTACCCAATCTTCATTAACTGCCAGAAAGTGATGGTCCTTCTTTTCGCAAACCCCAAATATTCATACAAACTTATCGCCCGCTCGTTGGTTTCCAGTACGTGCAAAAAGGGCGTGATGCCGGCTGCGAGATTTGTATTGCAAAGATGAGCCGTCAGTTGCTGCGCATATTTACGGCCGGTATAGTCGGGGTCGGTGCAAATGGCGCTGATTTCGGTTAACTGGTCAAGCCGCATTCGTTCACCTGCAATGGCTACCAGTTTATTGTGCTGCCATATGCCGTAATAGTTACCCAGTTTATAAGTGTCGGGCAGGTAATAACCTGGCTGTACCCTGTTGATGAGGTTAAACATATCGCCCCTGTGCGCGACAGTTAGTGGCGTTATGGAGTCGGTGGTTTCTATGGTGGTGACCGGTTGTTGCAGCACCATTTGTACACAGGGTAATTCTTTAAGCACTATCCAGTTTGAGGGCAGGGGAGGAAGCTCTCCAATCAGAAAAAAGATCTCATCCGTTTGCAGCCAGTTATTCAGCAGAATGATATTGTCGGTATGTTCCTGATCAAAAGCGGCAAAAGGCAATATACTGCGCTGGTAACGCTTCACATGTTTACCGCCAAGGCCAAACGATTGCTGAACGCCTATAAGCGCCCACCAGGCAGGATTATCTAACTTTTCAAACAGGGCATTGATCATGCTGCGATATTATGAAAAATTTATTTTCTGCCAAACGCAGTTTTTAACACGGCAGCAGGATCGGGTTTGAATACATATTGCTGCGTGTTTTTGTTAAACCAATACAGTCCATATTCGGTTGACTCATCCCTGGTTCGATAGGTCCAGTAGGTAAAGGGTATCTGGTTCTGATAAAATATATCACACACATCGGTCAGGTAGTTTAAGTTATTCGGGCAACGGCTGCGCACACCCATCTGGTTTACAAAAACCGGCACATTGTGATTGTTTCTGAATTGAATGGCCGGTTGCAGGATCTGTTTTAAATAATCTTTGTTAAGTGTTACCGGGTTGCCATCTAAATCAGTATAGTTATCGGGATATGAAACTATGGGAAGATTCGCCTGTTCTCTTTTTTCAGGTTTTATATAATCGGTGGGCAGGTAATAATTGAAGGTATAAATAATTTTCGGGTCTTTGGTGGTGATGCTTTCTTCCAGCAGATTGATGTCGTAGTGATCATTGGGGCCAATTATAACCGGTGTAATGGTATCGTACTTTCTTACTGCCGTAATCAGTTCTTCATAAAACTGTACCACCTGCTGCGAGGTCACCGGCTTTTTAGGATGCGGTTCCGACAACAATTCATATGCAGCTATATAAGGTTTGTCTTTATACCGTTGTACCAGAAATTGCCAGGTGTCAATAAATTCCTGTTTAAGCGATGCATTGGTCCAGTAATTTTCGGTTGAATCGCCCGCGCCCTGATCGGAACCGGCAAATAAAACCACCCACAATTTCTGACTGGTACACCAATCGATATATTGATCAAGCAAGGCCAGGCCATCGGGACTTATATTACCCGGCGCGCCGGATAAACGAATATCGCTGCCTGCTCCGCCAAAATACCAGCGAAAGGGCATACGCACCACGTTCGCACTCATGGCCACTGCTTCTGCTGCATCCTGCGGCTGGGCGGTTGCCCACCACCCCCAGTTTACGCCTCGAAGTTCAATGGTGTTTCCCTCAGGTGTTTTGATGATTTTGCCATTGATGGTAAGTCGCACCGGTGCATTATTATCTACCGTCGGGCTATCTGTTTTTTTGCAGGAGAATAGTATAATAGCAACGCAGGGTATCAATAATCTCATATGGTCAGTTTCTGTGGGTGGTATGATAATGTTTAATCCATATATAGTTTACTGGTAATAGCGGCACCGCTGATGACGCTTTTGAAAAACGGCACGGCACGGCTCATGGTGTATGGCGCATTGTATAAATCAGGACCATGACCTGCGCCCTGTTTCAGATGAAGAATGCACGGAACATTAACAGCGTATAACCTTCGGCTTAAGCAGGCCGAGCCAAACTCCATACCATAATTAGGACAATCGCCTGAGTGTCCGTAATCGTATGGTACCACGCCATCGGCGGTTCCATGAAATGATATCATTGGTTTTGCCGTTGCTGCAGAAATAAGATTTGAATCGGGTAAAGCGCCCCATAAATTGGCAACGCCTTTAATGGTAAAGGAATTGGTTAAGGTATTTCCGCTTGTATTGATAGGTCCTAATGCAGCGCGTTCGGTTGTGGCTAATTGTTGTGCTATGGCATCGGTAAAATAAGTGGTTAGTAAAGCGGTGCCTGAACCGGCGCTGGAACCACCGATAAAAATATGGCTGGTGTCGATAGCATAGTCACCTGCTTTTGATACCAGGTATCGCAGGGCTGCATTGGCATCCTGTATGGCCCGGTACGCGGCAAGGCGTTTCGAGGATGTGTCGCCATCGCACTTAGCGACACCGTTTCGCCATCCTAACCGGTAATTGATTGTAACAGCTACAAAGCCCGAATCGGCCAATATCTGGCAATGATTACTCATGTCTTCCTTTTGGCCTTCAACAAAGGCGCCGCCATGGATAAATAATACCAAAGGATATTTGTTACTGGTTTCGGCGCCGGCCGGGAAGTAGATGTCCATCAGCAAAGACTGCTGAACACCGCTGGTGTCGGGGGCTATAGCATATTGTATGTTTTGTAAATTGGTGAGTGGCTGACCGGGGGAGCCCTGGTTATTTTTGGAACAGGAAAATAAAAATAAGGTACACAACGTAAAGGGTACAATTAAAAAGCGCATAGTAAGGGTGTTATATTAAAAATATGGCCCCTATGACGCTATTAAAATGTCAACGTTTAAGCGTAGTATAGCCCTTATAGAAACATTTTCGTATATGCTAAATATGAATTATGTAAACAGGTTTGAAAATCAACCTGTAATTCATTATTTAAACAGAAATCTGCGCAAAAGATTTTTATTGTGACGCTACCTCTTTTTTATGCTCCACTCTGTTTTCTTACATATTTGGTAAGAATAACAATTAACTGGCCTTCAATTTTACCTTCAATTTGTTCGGTATTATCTTCTACAAGGCGAATGTTCTTTACCACGGTGCCCATTTTGGCATTTAAGGTAGACCCTTTTACATCGAGCGATTTTATTAAAGTAACCGAATCGCCGTTTTGCAGCTGGTTGCCATTGCAATCTTTATGCAGTTCAACAGCTGCATCGTTCTCATGATCGCCGGTGGCTTTGGCCCAGGCAAGCGTTTCGTCGCTCAGGTACATCATATCGAGGTTATCCATTGCCCAGCTTTCGTTCTTTAAGCGGTGAAGCATACGCCACGATACTACCTGTATGCCAGGAATTTCGCTCCACATGGTTTCGGATAAAAACGTCCAGTGACTGCTGTTTAATTCGGCTTTTCTTTCGATCTGCATCAGGCAGTTGTCACAGATGAGGATCGTATTATCGGCATTGCTGTTCGACGCAGGAGGTACTTCATACAAATGGAGTGTACTGCCCGATTTGCATAATTCACAGGTATTGCCGCTTCTTTGTTGCAATTGTTCTTCAATTTTCATGATACGATGTATAAAAATGGCGGCGAAGGTAATATTTTTTTTATACTATGAGGGCTTGGAAAAGATGAGGTGATTTTTTAAGCACGTTTGCGTTTGGGAGGTTTTTTTGATGCGTGTATAATAGGCTCACCTAACTCTGCTTCTAATTTTGCCAACGTTTTCAGCGTAAGGTTGTGATTGCCTTTTAGCCATTTGTTTATCTCGGATGGTTTTTTCTTCATTTTATCGGCCAGGTCTTTTTGGGTATATCCTTTGGCCTCGAGAATCTGATAAATACGCATGACAATTTCTGTGTACTGCCGTACAAAAATTCTTATTTCTTCAGGAGTTTCCTCTTGTATTTTCTTTGCAACTTTACTTCTCATATGATTGTATTACAGAAAAATTTCCTCATCACCATTCGCAATTCTAATGCAAAAATATTCACTTATAAGTTAATTTTAAAATTTACCTTTTGTGGTACATTTTATTCATCCACGCCATAGGAATATCGGCTTCAAAACCGCCCGACTTTGATTTAATTCTGTTTACCATACGGCCTTCGATGGCAAAACCCAGACTTTGATAAAATGCAATGGCTTTTGTATTCGATTCGCGGGCTATCAATTCAATGCGTAAAATATCTTTTCTGTTTTCTTCCACTTCTTTTAACAGCGTTTGAAACAACCGTTTTCCAACGCCTTGTTGCTGAAAACCGGGGTCAACGGCAATAGTAAGTTCACTTAGTATATGGGCAAAAACGGCCGGCTGTAATTTATAACAGTGAATTTCACCAATGATGGTATTCGTTCCGGTGTGCTCTGCCACATATTCAATACCATTGTTTGCGGCATTGCTCATGAAATGCTGCACATATGCTTCCGTTATTTCATCATAAGTTCTGGCAAGTCCGTCTGACTGCCGGCTTACCTTTTTATACAGGGAAATGATCTGGTCTTTATCTGTATCACGGGCCGGGCGCAAATGATATTGATCCATTTTTTTAGTTTTTAGTGCGTGAAACCCAGCGTGGTGGTTCAGTGCCTCCCTGCCGCAATAATAAATTTAATTGCGCTGTATGATGTTGTACGTGGCGCATGTTATACAATAGTATTTCCAATAAAGGATAACTCCTGTATTCATTAACAAAGGGTGTGGCAAGCCGCTCTTCGGTTAAGCTGCTGATCACTTCATAACATTTCTTCCGGCCGAATGCCAGATAGGTAAGCAATTCTGATTTACTGTACACCCGTTCGGGCATTATTCCGGCCGGGTCCATTTCAGATAAGTTGAAGGGCGCCGGCGGCATAAAGTTTTTGGGGTCGTCGCTTAAATAGTAATCGAGATAAAACAGGGTATGATAGCCGATATACCAGAAATTTGCTTCTGTGTTCCACAATTCATCAGGACAAGCCATGATTGCATTCTCAAGCATATCTATAGAGGCCCCGAACTGGTGCCACAGAATGGTGTTTAGTGAAGATTCCATTAAAATTTTATTTACAAATTTACGTTTCAAACCACCTTGCCATACAAAAAGAATAAGGCACAAGGTCCGGGGGGACAAGGCTCAAGGTCTTGAGATTTGATCAGGCCGACCGAATTTAAACGTCTTGAACCTTGTACCTTGTGTCTTGTGCCTTAAGCTTGTGCCTTGTATTCCTGTGCCTTTTATACTTGCCAGTTAACCTGGTGGGCTTCCCATAATACAGGCACTTCGAGTTTACTGATCAGTTTTTCGATCACCTGAACGGGCACAACGGCTTCGCGCTGGTTGTTTTGTTTGAACAAGTGCGCATAGGGCGCTTCGATATAAATGATCCTTACCGCCGCCCGGTAGGTGGTGAAAAGATCAGTTAATTGCTGCCGCATCGACAGGGTAGTATTGGTCGCGTTCCATATAAAACCCTGTTGTTTACGTAAAAACGAGCGGGCCTGTTCCTTTGCCTCCTGAATTACCTGTCCGTTACCGGTTTTATCAGTTGCGTCAATGTCCCAATCATGCCTGATGGCATCGAGCGAAATCACGGGCATACCCTTGAAATTTTTTTTAATAAACGAATCTTTTCCGGCGCCCGGTAAACCGCTCATCATGATCACTTCCGTTTGCGGTTCTTCAAAAGGAATGTAATCAACGTGACTGTCTTCTTTTTGCAGATAGTGCATACGGGCATGATCAGTTGCAAAAGGCCTTGCATGACCCCAACAATTGTGCTCGCGGCAAAATTCTTCAAAACAATCTATGCGATAAAGCAGTTCCTGCCGGTCGTTACAAATGCGCCCCAGTGCATCGGCTCTTGCCAGTAAAGCCAGCCATTGGGTATTTACTTCAAGACTTGCACGAACGAGCGTCCTGAGCGGATCCTTCTTTTCGAATATCCACAGGGGCAAGCCATGATAGCGTACCAGCGCAACGATCTGCTCACGTATGGCAAATGGAGCCGGTTCATCGCGATAAAGTATTTGCCTTGTCGTAAGCGCTCCTTTTTTCGCATGACCGGCCGATGTAATGCTGCCATCGGGCTCAGTTATGGTAGTGCTGTATTTTTCAACATCGTGCAACAGGGCGGCTGCGAATAGTATTTCTTTTTCGTGCTGTTGCAATTGCTGAAAAGCCGGTAGCTGCTGCAGTTCAGCCAGTACCATTTGTGTATGTACCGCAACATTACCTTCGGCATGGTGACGGGCATCCTGCGGAACCAGCTGCATGCGATGCACCCAATGAAACTTATTTTCAAGGTAAGACCAGTTTTTATTGTCACTGATTGTCCACATACTTACCTCCTTCATAATTTAAGCGGGCGCGTTTCCAGTGACGTGTCCAGTGCTCACTGGTTTTAACGTGTCCTTTTCGTACATATTTAAAAACGTTTTGCGAAAAGGCATCTGTTGAATATCCTTTTACATTACGGGTTACAATACCTTCAATGGTAGTTGGCTGGCCGGTGAGTATATCGTGCGGTTGCAACAGGCCCCGGCCGGCTGCAAGCGATAGCACTTCTTTTTCAAACAACACTTTATCAGCTTCGGGTTTAAACACAGTAATCTCCGGTACTGTGGGCAGCCCCAGTAACGACGCATAAAACTTTGTTTCTTCCCAACTCAGCCATTGATCGTGTTCACGAATGGCAAATACATAAAAATGATGATCGAGATTACGGTATTCGATGGAGTGAATGGCGTATAAGTTTTCCAGAAAAATTTCCATGGAGCCCAGGTCATTCTTTATGCTGTGCCAGTATTGCCGTATGCTTTCCGTCCACGCACTGGTTGTGGGCGCTGCATGTGAGCGGGCAAAAACGCCGTAACGCGATAAACAATTGTTTTCGCCATCGAGCTTTTCGGTATGCACCAGGCAGGGGATGGCCTGCAGGTGCTGCCAGTAATCGTGTTGAATACGATCGTCGCTGGTGGTACCCGGTGAAAAGGGATAATGATACGTTCGGCCATATTTTTGTGAAATAGCCATGTAATTACATTTAATATACAAAAAAAGGATTACTGCCTCCCGGGAGCGGGGAGGATCATTGAACATTTAATATGTTAATGACATTACATGGCGCAAGGTTTTGCCGTTTTGTGATTTTGGAAGGCAAAAGTAATACTAAGCGATTAAAAGTGCAAATGAGATCTTCTTCTCCCACCCATCATCAACCCCATCGTTAATCCTGCAAGTCCGGCGGCTAATCCGGCGATCAGCAATTTTCCACCCGTTGTTTTGGTAAATGATTTTCGCCAGCCGCCTTCGATGCTGGTGCCATAATCGACCGGATCAATAATGTTGCCGCTGGTGGCGGGCAGGGGATCGGCCTGTTTGAGGTAAGTGCGAATAACTGATGCTGTTATGGCCCGGCTCAAGGCCGGAAACAGATTGTAAGCTATTTTTAAAAATGCAGCTGTTGCACCAATGGTTGTTGTTGACTGTGGATCGTAGATAATATCTATCACTTTGCGGGCTACTTTTTGCGGACTGCCTACAGGCGGCGCGGGTTTTATTGATTTGCCGGTATAATTGGCTGCATGTTGTATGCCGGGCGTATCTAAAAAACCGGGATACAAATCACATACATGAATATTAGGGTATTGGGTCAGCTCGCCTTTTAATGCTTCGGAAAAACCACGCAGTCCGAATTTGCTGGCCGAATAGGCGGTGCCGTAAGGAATGGGGAACCAGCCGCCTACTGAAATGTTATTGATCAATATGCCATGCTTTTGTTGTTTGAAATAGGGAAGCACAACCTGCGCGCTGTGTATATAGCCTAAAAGATTTATTTGTATCACTTCTTCATTTACTTCGGCTGGTATATCTTCCAATACCCCGGCTGCCAGCACACCGGCATTGTTGATCCATACATCAATGGTGCCGCCAAATTCAGCTGCTTTGGCCGCCAGTGTTTGAATGCTTTCAACCGAACGAATATCGGTAGGAACCGCCAATGCAATGCCACCCAAACCATTACATTCTTTTACCACTTCTTCCAGCGCCTGCTGCCGCCTTGCAGCCAGCACCAGTTTAGCGCCATGCTGCGCCAGTTCTATGGCCATTGCCCTGCCCACGCCACTGCTGGCGCCGGTGATCACCACGGTGGTATCTTTTAACTCCTGATTTGTCATATGGCTTTTAATACATTTGCTACAAGAAACAAGCCAGATGAAAAGGCACAAGATTCAAGGAACAAGGTTCAGGGCCTTGTTCCTTTAGTATTTGCTTCCTTTCTTATTTTGAAAATGCTTATACAACCTGTTACCACCCACCAAACAGGGGAAATCATCTTATACGCATATAATTCGCGATGATGGCTCGTCTGGGAAAAATCATCCATCAGATCTAATATGTTTGCTGGAGGGCTAATTGCAGGAGCTTTCCAGGTAATAAACAAATAAGTTTCAAATATAATATTGGCTATGTTGTACAAAACGAAAACACTCCATACCCAATAAAGCAATCGCATATTTTTTGCTCTGCGCACTAAAATAAAAGCGAGTATATAAAAAACAAGGAAGCTAAGCAACCATGCTAAAAATTCAGGATAAGTGAAAAGGGGAACAAAAATTCTAAAGGGTAGAAATAGAAGCACATCCGACTTTGAAATAAAAAACAGGTTGATGACCGCGCATGTGATTAACATCCAGGTTGTAAACCTTTTTAATTTTTGTATTCCGGAATGCTTTATTGCCTTATAAAAAAATACAATAAAGATTATTGCGAGCACCAGAAGAAGAAAGTACCATTTATAAACTTCAATGTAATAACGGAACATAAAAGCAATATTCGTTTTTTATTACACTGTTTTGAAAATCTTTTTCGCTAAAGCTTATAGGGCGTTACGCAATAGTTTTGAGTAACGCAATACGAAGGTACAGGCAATACCGTATTGCCTGCAGCTGTAACCGTTGAATGGTAAAAGCGAAATCCTTATTGTGGTTGTTTTGATTTTCCTAATCCTGAACCCAGATAAATCTGTAATCCGATGCCCAGCACCAGATCGCTTGTGTTGGTGCGACTGCCAAAACCTACAATGCTTGAGTATTTAAGCAGCGCTTCCAAACCTACATTTGACGATATAAAATGAGCTACGCCGGGGCCAATGCTAAGACCGAGTCCGTTGGTAGATTCGCCGTTGGCGGGATTGGTTCCATTGATTCCTAATGTGCCTTCAAAAAATAATCGTGAATGCCTTAGCACATTAACATCTACAGCGCTAAAATAATAACGGCCCAGCGCCCCAACACCATAGTCGATACCGGTGCCGGCTCCTTTGGCGGTTTGCAAACTGAAATCGACATAGGCGCCCAATGCCACATTGGTTTGTACAAAAAATGCCAGCTTGGGTGATAAACTAAAATTAAACAGGCCACCTTCATTCAAACTTAATCTGAAATCGGCAATATCGGCGCCTACTAAAAAATTACCCTGTTGCAGCTGTGCGGTTGCGGTTGTACTTACTATCAGAACAATAAGAAATGTTGTAGCAGTTTTTTTCATATTATGATTTTTTATGGCCGTTGTGGGTAGGCGTATAAAAAAATTGTGCCTAACGCAGGTGTAGGTTTTATGTAATAAAGTTACAAGTTACAAGTTACAGGTTTCAGGTTTCAGGTTGCCGGTTACCAGTTGCCTGGAAAGCCGGTAACCGGTAACAATATATTTGCCTGCTCGCCACTCGCTATTTCCTACTGCCCATTGCCTATTTCCTACTGCCTATTGATTGATACGCCTGCCCCAGAAAATCGATAATATCCGAAGCGATCAGGGATGGCTGTGAGGTATAGGCGGCAGCCAGATCCCCTGCAAGGCCATGCAGATATACACCTGCAATGGCTGCCTGAAGCGGTGCATATTTTTGCGCCAGCAATCCTGTAATGATGCCTGTAAGCACATCGCCGGTACCACCTGTAGCCATACCCGCATTTCCGGTGCTGTTAAAATAACCGGCGCCATCGGGTGATGCAATGAAAGTATAGCGTCCTTTTACAATAATATGCACCTGGTATTCCGCCGCTTTTTGCAAAGCGGTTTTTATACGTTCGAACTCATTCGCGGTTTTTCCAAACAATCGCTCAAATTCTTTCGGGTGTGGTGTAAGTATCGTACCTGCCGGTATCTTGCTAAGCAATGTTTTTTCTTCTGATAATATATTCAATGCATCGGCATCAATGACCATCGGATGCCGGTTCTGCTCAAAAACCGATTGCAGCAAAGCTGTATGTGAAGCATATCTGCCCATACCGGGGCCTATGCCTATGGCATCGTATTGATCCAGCCCGCTGACCGATTTTATATAGCCCTGAGCGTATTCGAAGGGCTGGCCGGAGGGCTGAGCGTCCTGAGCGAAGTCGAAGGATGCGAAGCCTTCAACCTTACTCATCGCCTCCGGCGCCGATACCTGCATAATTGTATAACCGATGGCAGGAATATGGCAGGTAAGTTTGCCTACGCCGCTGCGTAAACAAGCCCTTGCGCATAGTACTGCAGCGCCCATCATACCCTCGCTGCCGGCAATAATGGCCGCATGTCCGTAATCGCCTTTATGCGAAAAAGGCGAACGTGGTTGTATAATAGAACGAACAACAGGCGCATCAACCAACTGATAAGGGGAGGGGGTGATTTGTAAATAACCGGCATGCAAACCGATATCAAGTATATGCACTTCGCCTATATAAGCTGCATTTTCAGCCATCATAAATGCCGGCTTATAACATTGAAAGCTGAGCGTTTGCCGGGCATGAATAACCACATTGTTTTTTGAACTGTGATCAACAAATAAACCACTGGGTATATCGATGGCGATTATTTCATTGCCGCTTTGATTAATATGTTTCACCACATTGGCCGTTAATCCTTCAAGCGGCCGGTTTAAACCTGAACCCAGCAGGGCATCGATGATAATATCGGTAGAAGGAACCGGGTGAAGCGTTTCTTCGGATGAAATGAACCTGATTTGGGCCGTGGTTTCGTGCAGGCGGGCGAGGTTTACCTGAAAATCGTCGGTACCCTTATGGCCAAATTCCAATATAAATACGGTAACTGTATGGTGACTTTCGGCCAGCAGGCGGGCAATGGCCAGTCCATCGCCTCCGTTGTTACCCTTGCCACAAAAAATTGAGAATTGTTTTCCTTTATAGCCATTCTGTAATAACCATTCGAAACAAGCCGTAGCAGCCCGTTCCATCAGGTCTACAGAGGCAATAGGCTCATGACGGATGGTATACTCATCCCATGCCCTGATTTGTTCCGTAGCAAAAATCTGCATCCGGAAAATTACCTACTTTTTGGCAGTAGCGCGGCGGTTGGAGCTTTTCTTTTTATAAGCAGTGGCGTGCGACCGGCGTTTGACAACAGGCTTTTCGGCCCGTACCATCTGATTCTGATTATTGTTTTCATCATCATCGTACCGGTTCTGGTTCTGCATATAATCGCCAAAAATATCGGCCATTTCTTTTACTTTATACACATACCGGCAGTCGTTATTACACAAAGCAATGATGGTGGCGTCTTCATCAACCATACGGTAAAAAGAAGTGCGGTTACCGTGCCACCAGCCGTTGTGATAAATGAGTTTTTTGCCATTTTTCAGCATATACATGCGCCATCCGAGGCCATAATTGTGGGTACCGGGTTTTTCGAAGCTATAACCCGAATAAGCCGCATCGAGGGTTTCTTTTTTGAAGAAAGTATTGTTTTGCAGAGCCTGGTCCCATTTCAGCAGGTCGCGAACGGTGCTGTAAATGTTCTTATCGCCATATACCAGGTCAAGAAATTCAAATGCATAAGGCCGGCCACTGTAATAAAATGAGGGAACCATGCGGTTCGAGTCGGCCATGGTAAAAACGTAGGTATCATTCATGCCCAGCGGATCGAAAAAGGTCTTTTTCAGGTAATCTTTATAGGGCATACCGCTTGCCTTTTCAATGATCAGGGCCAGCAGGGCAAAGTTGGTATTGGAATAGCTGAAACCCCGGTTGGGGGCGCCGATGGGAATATCTTTGTGGCGGGCAATGATAAAATCAAGCACATCCTGGTTGGTCACCATCCTGTGTTTATCCCATCCCATTTCGCCCATATAATGATCGTACTTGGGAATACCGCTACGATGGCTCAATAACAGCCTCACTGTAACGCCTTCGAGGGGAAAGCCGGGTAAGTATTTCGATACCGGATCATCGATGTTCAGCTTGCCTTCCTGCCACAATTTCAAAGTGGCCATGCCGGTAAAAGTTTTTGAAACTGAGGCAAGATGAAAAGGCGTATTGGGGGTGATGGAATCTCTTTTATGGCGGGGATCTACAAAACCGTTGTATTCTTCGTAAACGATTTGTCCGTTTTTAGCAACCAGTACACTGCCATTAAAATGGGTTCTGCCGAGGGTTGAATCCAGGTGACTACTGACCATTTTCCTGTAATAACTCACCTCGTCGGGAGTTAATGGGGTTGCATGGGGAAGCGATGCCGTATCGCTTTCATTCACAGGGGAAGAGGTAACCTTCTTATTGTTAACACGTGCGCAACTCTGCAATGCCAGTAATGCCAGCAATAAGCTTACTAAGTTTTTCACCAGGACTATCTAATTTTTAGTTTCAGATTAATTTACAAAGGTACAGAAATCGGGCCAGTTACAGAGCTGTTTAACCAGTATTTATATGTCAACAATTCTGCAACTATGAGCTATATTTGCAATCCTTTAACAAGATAACGTAAAAGAAGGGGATTCAATTATGACTGATAAAAAAATAACGAGTTACCCCAAGGAAAAGATAAATATTCTTCTACTTGAGAACATCAGTGACACAGCCGTTAAATTTTTTAAAGACAATGGTTATGTATCCGTTAAAAAGGTATCGGGCGCTTTGAGTGAAGATGACCTGGTTCGTGAAATAAAAGATGTGCATTTATTGGGTATTCGATCCAAAACATTAATTACACCAAAGGTGCTTGATGCGGCTAAAAAGCTGCAGGCCATTGGTTGTTTTTGCATTGGTGTAAACCAGGTTGATTTAAAAAGTGCCAGAGAGCATGGGGTAGCTGTGTTCAATGCACCCTATTCCAATACCCGTTCAGTAGCCGAACTGGTGATCGGGTTATCTGTTTTGTTAATTCGCCGCATTATCGATAAAAATAAAGCTGCGCATGATGGTATTTGGTTAAAAGAGGCCAAAGGTAGCTATGAATTGCGTGGTAAAACGTTGGGCATCATAGGTTATGGCAATATCGGAACGCAGGTGAGCGTGCTGGCCGAATCCATGGGTATGCGGGTAATTTTTTATGATACCGTAACCAAATTACCGCTGGGCAATGCAGTGGCAAAGAAATCGTTAAAAGAGGTGGTAAGCCAGGCCGATATAATAACCCTTCATGTACCGGAAACAAATAGCACCAAAAACCTGATCAATAAAAACGTACTGAAGTACTTCAAAAAAGGCTCTATTCTTATCAACTATGCCCGGGGTGAAGTGGTTGATCTGGATGCTTTAAGTAAAACTATTCAGGAAGGGCAGGTGACCGGCGCAGCAATTGATGTGTATCCCTGGGAGCCTGAAAAAAATGGCGACAAATTTACCACGCCGTTGCAGGGATTGCCCAATGTGATCCTTACACCCCATATTGGTGGTTCTACCGAAGAAGCACAGCAGAATATCGGCGAAGATGTTAGTAACAAACTGTTCCAGTACCTAGAAATGGGCGTAAGCATCGGATCGCATACGGTACCCCCGTTAAGCCTGCCGCCGCAGGAAGGCACCCACCGCATATTGCATATTCACAAAAATGTGCCGGGTGTGTTATCGGCTATCAATACTGAATTATCAAAACATAACATCAACATCCTGGCCCAGTACCTGAAAACGAATGAGGAAATAGGTTATGTGGTATTGGATGTAGACAGAAAGATTTCGAACACCGCTGTTCAGTTGCTGAAGGAAGTTAAGGAGACTATTAAAGTAAGAATGCTGTATTAGAGTTACAAGTTACAGGTTCCAGGGTACAAGGTACAATAAACAAGATATAAGCTATTTAAGGGTTGTCAGTCGATTGATTGATGACCCTTTTCTATTAAACCTTTTGTATCGTAAGACCCTGCAACCTGTAACCTGGAACGTGAAACCCATTTACGTCGTAATCACCCCCTTACATTGTCATTTACACACCCTGTTATACCCGGTTTTTGAATATATTTTTGTTTCAGCATTTGAAACTGATCTGCCGATCATCAGTAAACGCAAAAAACAAAAAAAACTATTCACCAATTATTAAACTATTTGTTATGAAAAAAACTAACATTTTTTACTGGGTATTTACAGGGTTGTTTGCTTTTTTAATGCTGGGTTCTTCAATTCCTGATATTATCAGCTCGCCGATTGCTGTTCAGGGTATGCACACTGACCTGGGTTATCCTATCTTCTTCATACCATTTATCGGAGTGGCTAAATTTTTAGGAGTTGTTGCTATACTGGTTCCCGGTTTTCACCGGTTAAAAGAATGGGCTTATGCCGGATTGTTCTTTGATCTGATAGGCGCTACTTATTCTATACTGGCTGTAGGCAAACCCGACTGGATGTTTATGGTATTGCCTTTAGCGCTTGCAACTGCTTCCTATGTTTTTTATCATAAGAGAAGAAAGCTGCAGGCCGCTGGCGCCACTACCCGCAAAACAAATGATATCGGAGGTGTTGCATTACAATAAAAGTCCGCAAGACCGGATACCAGTTACCGGGTCCCAGGCAATCGGTTCCCGGTAACCGGTAACAGGAAACCGGTTACCGGGTCCCAACAACAAGCCACAGGGCACATTACTTCAAAAATCTGTAAGTACATTTTACCAGGAAGATATTCCTTGCATCGCTGGTAAATGCATTATTGAATAAACTTTTGGACAGAGGCACATCGCGGTCGAGATCGGATGAAGCATCGGGTGTATTGCCCTGCGACCATACAAGGTATAATTCAGAACCGGGTTTATATTCCCATCTTACAATAAAATTTGAGCGGAACTGCACAAAGTTGAAATCGGGTTTGCTGAATGTATAATCGGTTGTTCCGTCGCCGTTCTCATCTATCGCATATTCTCCATTCACTTCCTTTATTTCATTGGTGTTGAAAACATGAAACCGGTCGTTGAATTTTTTTGCCAGCGGGTCGGTTACATAGGCAAAATTACTGTATTTGGGGCGTGTAATATAGGGCTGTCCGTAATATTGCAACGTTAAATCGGGGGTGATATTATAACTTAATCTACCGGTAAAACGCAGGGTATTTTGCCTTACTTCGCCGGTAATGCTCCTTGTGGTGTTGTTAAAGGTTACATTGTTTACAAACTGGTCCTGCCGGCGCCAGTTATAATTATACGTTGCGTTAACACTGAGGCGCAAGGCATTCAGGGGCTGAAAAGAAACGCCTAAAGTGTATTCACTCACTTTCATTGTATTGGCGAAGCCCCAGAAGTTGTACATGCTGTAATTGATATAGGCTTTCTTTCGGTAATCGGTTGTTACAAAAAAATTGTGCGACATACCGGCGGGCCGGCGAATGGCAACAGCTCCGCGTAATGAAGTGTTTGAAATATCGAATGGGTTCCAGGTGGTGCCGGTGCCCGCCTGCCAGTTGTTTTTAAAAGTGGCGTTTGTATTAAAGTTGAAGGCCTGGTACGTAAATTTTCCGCTGTAATCCCAGCGCGACCAGTGGTTATAATTCAACCGTGCATTGCGAAAAAACCAGAATGATTTCTGATAATGAATACCTGCCCAGGTAAAATGATTGATTTCATTAGCCGTTAGCATAAAACCAATATCGTTCAACTCAAGCTCGGGCGAACGCAGGGTAATACCGGTTTCAAATTTAAATACCTGTCCGAGCCTGCCCGGCCGGCCACCGGTTTTTCCAAAACGAATGGTACCGCCGGTACCGGTAAGTGAAGTGCGTGTACTGTCTACCGATACTTCGCGGGCGCCGCTGCGTTGAAAAAGGTGTTCGAAAGATGTTTGTGTGTTTAATATAGCTTCTTTGGTTCCCTGTACGTGGCTAAAAATAACATTGCCGCGGATGTACCAGGTGCGGTTTTTCCATTGATGTAAAAAGTCGAGCCCGCCCGAATAGGCATTGCGGTGTAACAGATCATTCAATCCGTTGCTGCGGTTTACGCCGGTAAAAATGCCGCCGATAATGGTTTTACCTGCATGAATATCTTTTTGTAATCTTCCTACAAAATAACTGGTCTGGGGTTCTACCAGTGCTGAACGCCGTTCGCCATGGTTGTCGATGGTGGCTTTTTCTTTTTCGGTAATGCTTTCGAGTACGCCGATGCTCCAGCCTTTTCTTGTTTTTCCGCTAAACTTCGCGGCGCCGAGGATACTTGTATTCTGCGGCATTTTCACGTATTCTCCATTGGCGGTATCAGGATACCCGTGGGGCGAGCCGCCGATACGGCGCGAGTAAAACAGCAGGTCTGAATCATAATCGCCGCCGGCTTCGGAACCGGTTAGCTGGTAATCGAAAATATTGCGGCTTTCCATAAAGAAGGGCCGGCGTTCTTCAAAAAAATTCTGAAAGCCATCTATGCGAACCTGCGATGGATCTGCTTCTACCTGTCCGAAATCGGGATTAACGGTAAAATCCAAAATAAGATCATTGGTAACGGCAAACTTGCCATCGAGGCCACCGGTTATTTTGCTGTCGCTGCCTTTGGCAAACGGATTGCCCGGTTCTGCTTTGTATTTATCGGTTTGAGCTGTAACATAAGGAGCAATTTCAATTTGGCGGTGCATGGGAATATTCTTAAGACCATGCAGTTCGCCAAACCGGCTTACCCAAACGCCGGTGCTTTGCGGAATGAATTGCCAGCAGCTCAATTCTTCTTTTCTGAATATGCGCCGGGTAACCTGTATGCCCCATACCTTATCGGTTTCGCTGCCATAACGCAACTGGCTGAAAGGAATTTTTACTTCGGCCGTCCAGCCGGTTTCATCAATATGTGTTTTGGCAAACCAAATGGGGTTCCAGTTTGCATCCCAATTATTACCATCGAACGAAACAAATTCATCTCCCCGTACACCCGATACCGATAGGGTGAAAGAGAAGGCATTGCGGTGATCGTGGTAGCTATCGATATTTATTTCTACCCAATCGCCGGGGAACTGGTCGCGGCGGTCCATACGTTTGATGATCGAATCGGGGTGCTGGTCAATACAGTGATAGGCTATATAAAGGAATGTTTCATCGTACAAAATTTTAAATTGGGTGGGTTGCGATGGCGGTTGCCCTTCACCGGGCCTCCATTGCGTAAAGTCGCCGCTCCAGTCAACGGCCTTCCAGGCTTCTTCCGATGGAATGCCATCCAATGTGATCGATCCCTGCAAATGTTGGGTATAATATTTTCTTCTTTCAACCGTGGTATCGGCCGGATTTCCCATGGCTGTAACAAAAACAAAAGGCAATAACAGTACAAGCAGGCTGGTCGGGTTCATAATTCCAATTGTACTGATAATTCCATTTAGCCAAAAGCTAAAGTACAACAGTGGCAATTTTTTTGTTTTGTGAGGCAACAGTTTTATATATGAAAAAGGGAGAGTGGCTGTTTTCATGAATAGTTTAATAAAAAATCATATGTAAAGGATGAGCGGACGGGCTAACTCAAAAAAAAATTGTAAGTTCACTTTCAGCCACTTAAAACCACTGCTGTTCTTTTAGCCGGTACGGCTTCAATAAAACCTACCACAATGTGAACGGGTATCGCATAATTGTATACTCATTCATATGATACTTTTCTACCAGCGTTCGGTACAAATACTGTATTGTTTGTTGCTATTGCTGCTTATCATTCCGGCAGCATGCAACAATAAAAACACCAACTGGGCTGTGTACAAGGCCGATGTGCTTAGCAGCAGTTACTCTGCGTTAAACCAGGTCAACAAACAAAACGTGCATCAGTTAAAACTGGCCTGGGTTTTTAATCCCAATGATGCGGCGCCGGGCTCGCGGTTCGCGAACAGCGAATGCAATCCTATTGTAATTGATGGCGTCATGTATTTTACTTCGGCCCGGCACCGTTTGTATGCCATTTCAGCTGTAACCAGTGAACCGATGTGGTCGTTCGATCCTTTCGATGGTGGTGATGGTGGCGGCGTAAACAGGGGCGTAACCTGGTGGCAGGATGGGAATGATAAAAGAATATTGTTCACCGGTGGTGATAACCTATATGCCATTGATGCCCGCACCGGCAAACCGGTGCCTACATTCGGTAATAACGGCAAAGTGAGTATGAACCTGGGCATTCGCGATGATCCCAATACCATTTCAATAAAACCTACTTCACCCGGTATTGTTTACCGCGATCTGCTGATCATCGGAAATGAAGTATCGGAATTATACGGTGCGCAACCCGGTTATATCAGGGCGTATAATATCAGAAATGGAAAACTGGTATGGACCTTTCACACTATTCCCAAACCCGGCGAACCGGGTTATGAAACATGGCCGCCGGATGCCTGGAAATATGCAGGCGGTGCCAATGACTGGAGCGGTATGAGTGTTGATGAAAACCGGGGCATGGTGTTTCTGGCACTGGGATCACCTTCATACGACTTTTACGGGGCCGACCGCAAAGGACAAAACCTGTATGGCAATTGTATTGTGGCGCTGGATGCAGCCACCGGCAAACACCTCTGGCATTTTCAAACCATTCACCACGATCTGTGGGATTATGACCTGCCTGCTCCGCCCAACCTCGTAACCGTTATCAAAGAGGATAAACAAATTGATGCGGTAGCGCAAACTTCCAAAGTAGGTTTTTTATATGTATTGAACCGCGAAACAGGCGAGTCGTTGTTTCCGGTAGAAGAGCGGTCGGCGCCGGCTTCGGATGTGCCCGGTGAACACGCCTGGCCTACGCAACCTTTTCCGTTGAAGCCCGCGCCTTATGCGAAACAGCAGATTACGATCGATGACCTGGCCGGTTTTTCACCGGCTTTGCATGATTCGCTGGTTAAACAGTTTAAATCGTTACGCTATGATGGTTTGTTCACGCCGCCTTCGCTGAAAGGTTCATTGAATTTTCCGGGAACCATTGGCGGATCAGAGTGGGGTGGTGCCGCCTGGGATTCTGTTACCGGTATTATTTATGTGCGATCGAACAACTCGCCCGAGATTGACCAGCTACAAAAAATTGAACCCGATAATACTCCATCCGGTTTGTCGGGTTTTCATTCAGGTAAGGCCATTTACATGAATTATTGTGCCGGTTGCCACCGCGAAGACCGGAACGGAGATGAACCGTTATACCCTTCGCTGGTGGATGTTGAAAAAAGATTGACCAAAGAACAGGTGATCAAAAAGATCAGGGATGGTGGTGGAAAAATGCCGCCATTTTCGACCGTGCTTCACGGAAAGGAAGGTGCCATTGTATCTTTTCTGTTTGCCGGTGAGGAGGAAAGACGATTATCAAGGATGGCATCTGACCTGTCGGAGATTCAAAAAAACAAATCGGCCTTTATCCCTGCGGTTAGCCGCTCTTCGGCAAAGGATACGGCAACGTCTTACTTAAACATGCTGGCCTATGCACAATGGGAAAGTTCCAATGATCATCCTGCCATAAAACCACCCTGGGGCCAGTTGCATGCCATTAACCTGCACACCGGCGAATATGCCTGGAGTATTCCCATTGGTAACGACAGCGCCCTGCAGCAAAAAGGAGCGCCGTACACCGGTTTAACCGGTTCGCCGGGGCCTATTGTAACCGCCGGCGGACTTGTATTTATTGCCGGTACCAAAGACAAAAAATTGCGGGCGTTTGATAAAGACAACGGTAAATTATTATGGGAAGTGAGTCTGCCGGCCTTTGGTTCATCAACTCCCTGTACGTATATGCGAAACGGAAAGCAATATATAGCCCTTTCGGTAGCGGGCAACAAAAGCAACGCGGCGGGTTATGTAATAGCGTTTGCGCTGCCGTGAGGTTCTCGCGCAAATTTTGTTTGTGGTCACCAAAAGAACCACAAACTACAAACCTCAAACTATAAACTGCTTTTGCTTCGCCGCCCTGGCGAGAAATTATTGGTGAAATAAATGACTATCAAATGCAAAAGTCACCAACCGGCACCTGTTTTGCTAATGTTACACTCAAATTTTAATAGATGAAAAATGTAAAAAGAAGGGATTTTATAAAAAATACACTCATGGCAGGGGCCGGTACTGCACTTCCAGCTGCTTTTCCTGAATTTATCAAAGGCGAACTGCCCGATGATGCTATGCATAAACCGGTTACAGGAAAAAAGGTAATAGTAATAGGCGCCGGCATTACGGGTTTGTGTTGTGGTTATGAATTAATGAAAAGCGGGCATGATGTGGTGGTGATGGAAGCAACGGGCAGGTATGGTGGAAATGTATTTACCGGTCGCGATGGATTGGCTGATGGGTTGTATGCCGATTTTGGCGCCGACCATATTACCAAACCCGGCTACGAGGAGTTTTTTAAATATGCAAATGAATTTAATCTTTCCGTATTGCCATATCCGCATGCCGAAGGTTCAGATGCTGCACCCGGCAGAAATGCGCTTAGAATGATCGACGGAAAATTTTATAACGAAGAAATGCTGAAAGATGCAGCCGTGTTGAAAAAGTTAGGTTTCAATGAACAGGAAGTGGTTTTTTTATCGCAAAATCCCTGGTATGCTCTTCAATCGTTATTTACCAAACCATTTATTGGAAAATTTACCGATGCGTATCAACCCTTTGGTGTTGGCTATGATGACCTGGATAAAATTTCAGCGGCTGATTTTTATAAAAAATATGGCGCTTCAGATACAGCGCTACATTTTTTGGGAGGAAAAAACGCATCGGCTTTATATATGCTGTGGCGATCGGCCATCATGCAGCGACGTGGCATACCGCTTTCAGGAGGTGATACCTTTCGCCTGAAAGGAGGAAACGAACAATTGCCCATGGCTTTTGCCAAACGATTGGGAACAAGTTTAAAATTAAATCACCTCGTACTGAACATTAAACAAAACAATACCGGGGTAACAATAAGCTATAAAGCATATGGTTTTAATGATGTAAAGGAAATGAGCGCCGATGTGCTGGTGAGTTGTATTGCGCTGCCTGTATTTAAAACGATTCCGGTAACACCGGCCCTTTCATCCGCCAAACAATATGTAGTAGATAACCTGCCTTACTCAACACATTCTTTTTATGTATTTGAAGCCAGTTCGAAGTTTTGGCTTGAAGATGGTTTTAAAAGCATTAACATGGAATTTGAACATCCCGAAATATCTTCTATTTGGGAAGAACCGAATGCCGTTGAAACAAGCCGCATCATTCTAAAAGCATACGGACCGGCCGGCCTTTCGCCCCAACGCGTATTGGCAGCTTTCAGGCAGGTATATCCCGGCAAACACGATACCATAGAACAGGCTTTAACAAAAGACTGGTCAAAAGAAATATTTGCCCCTGTAAGTACAATGGAGCCTTATCCGCCGGGTACCATGCGAAAGTTCTGGCCACAGATTTTAGTACCCGAAGGAAGAATATATTTTGCCGGAACCTATGCCGATAACCTGAGCCGGGGTATGGAATCATGTATCCGTTCTGCACAACGGGTAGCAAAGGAAATAGGGAGCCTTTAATTGGGACAGATGGCTTACACTCCGCATAACCGGTAATACCATAACAAAAAGTTCGGTATACTTTTATAGGAATAAAATAGCTTTTCTGTAATCACAAATTTGTATGGTATGAAAAGGCCGGTAGCCAGGTCATTGTTTTTATTCCTGTTTATTATTGTATCAATAACCAACGTACATGCACAGGCATTGCCCGACTCTATTATAAAAAAGATTAATGCGGTTTTTGCGAAATGGGATAATAACTATAGCCCCGGTTGCGCGGTAGGCATTATTCGAAACGACTCACTCATTTTTGCCAAAGGTTATGGAATGGCCAACCTTGAATATGGCGTTCCCATTACGCCGGAAACCATTTTTCATATGGCTTCGATATCGAAGCAGTTCACCGCCTTCTCCATTGTATTGCTGGCCAAACAGGGTAAACTGCAACCCGATGATGATATTCATAAATACCTGCCCTGGTTTCCCGATCTGAAAGAAAAGATCACCATCAGGCATCTGTTAAACCATACCAGCGGCATACGCGACCACTGGCAATTGCTGACCACATCAGGCACCGGAATGAGCGATGTAATTACGCAGGAACATATTATGAAAGTATTGTCTAAACAACAGGCGCTGAATTCAAAACCCGGTGAACGATACAATTATTCAAACAGCAATTTTGCCCTGCTGGCCGAAGTGGTGCGGAGTATTACCGGACAAACCCTGCGACAGTTTACCGACTCGGCTATTTTTAAACCGCTGGGCATGACCAACACGCATTTTCACGATGATTGCACCGAGATCGTTAAAAACCGTTCCTACTCCTACAGCCGGCAGGATAATACGCATTTTGCCAACAGTATATTAAGCTATTCCAATTCGGGCGCCACCAGTTTGTTTACCAATATCACCGATATGAGTAAATGGGTCATCAACTTTTATGATCATACAGTAGGCGATCAAAAAGATTTTGACCTGTTAACCACAAAAGGCAAACTGAACAGCGGCCGTGAAATAAATTATGCGTTGGGTATAATTTCTGATAAATATAATGGCTGGAGAGAATTTATGCATGGAGGCGCCGATGCCGGGTACAGGACCTTTTTAGCGATTTTTCCCGATAAAAAAATGGGTATTGCCGTATTTAGTAACCTCGGCGATGTTAACACCACAAAATGTGCAAACCAGATCGCCGCTTTGTTTATAACCGATACCACGGTAAAAAAGTTTGCCGAAGCACCCAAACAGACCGACAGCAGCATAGCCGATTTAAGAGATACGCTTGCCATGAAAAAGTTCGCCGGTGGGTATATAGGTGACGAGGGTTTACAAATTGATTTCAGGTTAGCCGGCAAAAAAATGTTTGCAGAACTTTATGGCGACAGACTGCTTTTGGTAAAAGATAATAAGGATACCTTTTCGATGATTTCGGACCCTAAAGTGAAATTTTCATTTAATATAAAGCCGGGCGGCGATACTACGGTGTTTGTCGACGATGGAGGCGACAAACGGCTTTTAAAAAAATACCAACCTTTAGCATCGTCAGATGAGATACTGAAAACGTATGTGGGTACTTATTATAGCCCCGAATTAGAGTGCCGGTATAAAATTGAATTGAAAGATCACAAACTGGTTCTTACCAATAGCAAATACAACGATTCGCCGCTCACGCTGGCCGGCCCGGATCATATTATAACCGAATATTGGTGGATGCGCCATTTACTCGTAACGCGTAATAATAAAAAACAAATGACCGGGTTTGAGGTGAACAGCGGCCGGGTATTGCATTTGCAGTTTAATAAAATTGAGTAAATTATCGGGCAAAGGCCAGATTAAAGATTTTGGTTTCCCGCAAAGGCGCCAGGGCGCAAGCATTTTCTTAGCATTCTTAAAGATCGCGAAGCGATCAACTTTGCGGCTTTGCGTATTTGCGCGAGACATTCTTAATTCAATAATATTGATTCATTGACCCTTGCCCTGATGGCAGGCAGGTTCACCATTCACCAAAAAACTTTCATCCATGAATTCGCGTCGCAACTTTTTACAGCAACTGGCAGCATCGGCCATGGCCTTTCCGTTAATATTGCCCGATGATACCGTTAAAGGTTATCCATCTATCAATGAACCGGCCGATGGTCCCACGCTTCGTGTGGCCATTATGGGGCTGGGCAGTTATGGCACCCGTGTGGCCGAAGCCATGCAGGCCTGCAAGCGGGCGAAGCTAACCGGTGTAATCAGCGGCACACCCGCCAAGATCACCAACTGGCAATCGAAATATGGCATTTCCCCGGCCAATTGTTACAACTACGAAAATTTCGATCGCATAAAAGATAATACTGATATAGATGCCGTATATGTAATTACACCCAATGCCCTGCATCATGATTATGTAATACGTGCCGCCAAAGCGGGCAAGCATGTTATTTGCGAAAAACCGATGGCGGTAAATGCAAAGGAAGGGCAGGAAATGGTTGACGCGTGTAAAAAGGCGAAGGTGAAACTGCTGGTAGGGTACAGGATGCACTTTGAACCAAAAACGCTTGAGATCATACGCATGCGAAAGGCCGGTGAGTTTGGCAAAATATTATTCTTTCAGGGATTAAGCGGTTTTACCATCGGCGACCAAAATCAATGGCGGTTGAACAAACAGTTATCGGGCGGCGGCGCCATGATGGATATAGGTATTTATTCAATTAATGGTTCGCGTTATATGACCGGTGAAGAACCTGTTTGGGTTACTGCCGAAGAAACCAAAAACAATTCCGGTAAATTTAAAGAAGGAATAGATGAGACCATTCAGTTTCAGTTAGGCTTTCCCGGTGGTGCGGTGGCTTCGTGTTTATCTACCTACAGCATGAATAATCTTGATCGCTTTTTTCTGAATGGCGAAAAAGGCTTTGCCGAATTAATGCCGGCTACCGGTTACGGACCCATTCAGGGCCGTACGCATAAAGGCGAATTAACACAACCGCATATAACGCATCAAACCATACAAATGGATGAAATGGCAGCGATCATACTCGATGGTAAACAGCCCGTAGTTCCCGTTGATGGGGAAGAGGCTGTGAAGGACCTGGCCGTCATCGATGCCATTTACCAGGCCGTAAAAACCGGCAAACGGGTTGATTTGAAGTGATCATAAAAAAATAATATGTTTTATTTTATATGTTTATCTGTTTTGCGGTAAGCTAAAAGTATATAAGGTTTTCCGTTATGATAAAATGATGCGGTTCATTGATGAATAGGTGATAATTTAAAGTTATCTTGTTGCAGGCGGATTCCGAAAAGCCTTAACAGAGTAGGGAAAACCTTAAAGCAATTATTCTATGGGACTGATTGAAATTATTATCGAAATTATTGAAAATGGTATTGGGACTTCACCTTCGCGCGGATAAGCAGTAAGGGAAGCATAATTAGCTAACGTCGTCCGCCGTTTGGCGGACGTTTTTTTTGTGTTTCGCGCAAAGTCGCGAAGCGACGCTGAACATTCTTGCCTTGTTTAATATATTTAATGCCTTGTTTTGTCAGAGTTTTAAGATCGCCAGGAGATCTTATTTGCGGCTTAGCGCCTTTGCGCGAAACTAATTGCCCTTAACTTAATAGCATTTCTATTCGTGGGGTCTAAATCGAAAAACGCCGCCTGCTTCAGACGGCGTTTGTAATCATACCACTATAGCCTTGTTCATAGGTGTAATATGCAGTTAATAAATTAGTATAGGAAGTAATAGCGGAAAGGTAGGTTATGTAAACCTGATGACGATGCGTGATATAAAATAAAGCCCCGATGTAGAAACACCGCGACTTTTGGTTAAGGCTCTGATTAGTAGCATTATTAAAACAACCGGGATTCAATTTTGACTAAAGTCAACCTGCTTAATTTGATATATATCAATCAGATTATTGAAAAAGATTATGCAAGGTGCTGCTGTGCCTGCACTTTCGTGAATGTTTTAAGCGAGTAGTACGCATACCTGCATGTATACTTCTTTTTAGGCACACCGCCTGTAAACCCTTATTTTTTTGATTTTTGTTATTCAGCAGTTCTTCTGCTGCTGATCATTCATCTATTTTTATTGAGACTGTATACTAACGTTCAATTTCAGGATTGAAAAATCCAACCTATGAAACCATTACACTATTTAATAAGAGTACTGCTCATTTCTTTATCGATAATGAGTGTAGGGCAGGGCATACAGGCCCAGTCGTTACACCTCAACAAAACAGTAGAGAACTATACCGCGGGCGGAGATGGAACAGCTGCTTCGCAGGACGATATACTAATTTATACCATCGTTGTAAAAAATCTCTCATCTTTAAATTTCACAGGTGCGCGATTATACGATAATATCCCCGCAGGAGTATCCTATATAGCTGGTTCCACTACGCTGAACGGTGTGGCTGTTTCAGATGCAGCCGGTAAAATGCCTTATGCCGGTAGCGGAGGACTTATTAATTCGCCTTTGTATGGGGCGGGTATACTGGCTCCCAATGTAGCTGCCACAGTTACCTTTCAGGTTAAAGTAACCGCCAATGGCGGAAACATTTCAAACTATGGTACTGTAGATGCCACTTACAATGGCGTATCGATCATACAAAACACCAACACCGTATTTACCAACCTTACACCCGATAATAACTGTTCGGTTATTTATCAGTCAACGCCCGATCTGGCATATGGACTTCCTCCCACGTATCCTTACCGGAATTTTAAAACCCTGAATACCGCTGACGGTACAGGCGGTCCCGTTTTGTTCGATGGCGCTGCGGGTGTTTGTTATGACGCCCTTACCGGCGCTTCACTGCCGGCAGGTAGTTTGTTAACTTACTCAGCTGCCATTGCCTATGATAAAAACACCAGCAGAATTTACTTTGTAAACAACATAACAGATCCCTCACAGAACCTTTGTTATGTTGATTTAAACGCTTCACCTGTTTGTGCGAAACAGTTCACCGGCTATCCGCTCGAAACAAATACCTCAACGGGGTATAACATCAACCGGATGGCTTTTGCCTCTGACGGATCAGGTTATGCCATTACTTCAAATGGTGAAGACATGATCAGATTTACTGTTGACCCGGTAACCAATATTCCAACCATAACACAACTGGGACCTCTTATTAACGACGCCAATAATGGTATAAATAATGTGCTGAACGAACGTGGTGGTGATATTTTTGCCGATGGCTCAGGTAATTTATACATGATTGTGAATTCAAGCAACATGTATAAAATAAACCCTGCTACCCGGCTGGCTACTTTTCTGGGTTCAGTAAATCCGTTTCCCAGCGCTGCATCCAACGCCATAGCCATCGATGCAGCCGGTAATGTATATATCGGCGGGTCGTACCAGGATGTTTATAAAGTGAACCTGAGTACCATGCAGGCGACTTCCATAGCAGGTTCTTTGAGCAATGTATGGACAAGCGGAGATTTTACCAGTTGTGGTTTTCCGGTACTGGCAAGCGCTATAACGGCCAATAAAACATTCCGCAACATCAACGGAAGTCAGTATGTAACAGGAGGCGATACAGTTGAATACAGCATTGAAGTAACCAATACCGGTAACATAAATGCAGCAGGTGTTAAGCTGTATGATTATATTCCACCATCTACCAGTTATGTTCCCAATTCAACTACATTAAATGGCGATCCGGTAGCCGATGTGGCAGCACTGATGCCTTATTCTGTAACAGGAGGCCAGTTGATCAATTCGCCCGGTGAACAAAGCGGCATCATTAAGCCAGGCGCCGCCAATAAAGCGGTAGTGAAATTTTGGGTTAAAACAGAACCCCTTCAGCAGATCTGTAACCAATCGAAAGTCATGCTGCTTGATGTAGATGGCAATACCATATTTGTAAATTCAAACGATCCTACGCAAACAGGCGGTCAATCGCCAACCTGTTTTTTTACAGATGGTGTATTGCCTTTAAACAACCTGAAATTCAAAGGCGATTTGCAAAATGAGTTAAGTGTATTGTACTGGTCGCTCCCGAACAACGACAATGTGGCCTGGTTTGAAATAGAATATGCCGAAAACGGTGTTTCATTTTCTACCATTGGTAAAGTGGCGGCGCAGGATGCTATGAACAGGGAATATAATTACAGTTATACCGACAAAGCGCATGGGTATGCCGCACTTCGGTATTACCGCCTGAAGATTGTGCAAAGGGGTGGCAGCCATACGTATTCAGGCATCATTCGTATAAATTCAAAAGGAAGCGATATACAGGTATCGCCCAATCCGTTCGATAAAAACCTGCAGGTACAATTGCCATTGAAGTCGAATGAAGCTGTAAGCATACGGCTGATAGATTTTTACGGAAGGGAAGTATTTCGTACCAATGAACAATTGCAGGCGGGCAGTCATTTCATCAATATTGCGGTTCCCGGGCTGGTAAAAGGCATGTATGTGCTGGAGATAACAGCGGGCAATAAACGATTGTTTCATGCGAAGCTGATGAAAAGATAAGTATTTCGCAATATTGAATACTGAATTTTCAATGACAAATGTTGAAGTTGTTTCTATTTCACCATTCTACATTTAATATTCAATATTCGACATTTTTAGCGCCTTCGCGAGAAATTTAAAATCCTGACTTATCGTTTTCTTACATATGAATAAACAACCTTTCCCTTGTAATCGATATACTGCAACCGCAAGGTATCGTTACTGATGGCAATATCGGCAAAGCCAGGTATGCTTTCAGCAAATTTCGTTTCGGCTTTTTGGTTAACATCGTTCACTTCAGATCCGGCGCCGCAAACAAAATAATCAACATAACTGCCGGCGGGGCGCTCGTGTTGCAGGTTGTGGTCGTGCCCGCTTAAATAAGCCTGTACCTTATATTTTTCAAGCAAAGGTTTTAACAGTTCAATCAATTCGCGCGTATTGCCATGGTCGGTACCGCAGGAAAATACAGGGTGATGTCCAACAACAATTTTCCATGGCTCCGTTGCCTTCGCCAGGGTTGAATCGATCCATCGGCGTTGTTTGGCGGTATCCTGCGATGCAACAAAGCGGTTTTCGCCTGAAAAATAATAATAGATGTAAAAAGGATTGGTATCAATAAAAACAAACCGCACGGCCTGATGATCGGGCGTATGCGCTACCCGTGTTGAATAAAACCAGGGCATATTCCAGCGGGGGTTGATGCGGTGATAGGCAAACTCGGCCCATGGCCTGGCATCGCCCTCGTAATCGTGATTGCCCAATACCGGGTACCAGTTATAGTTTTTCGTCAGCTCTTTATAAACATTACTAAAAGATTCGGTCCAGTGCGTATCATAAACCGACTGCACACCTTCCTGATAAAAATTATCACCGGTGGTTATAATAAAAGCAGGATGTTTTTTGGAGGCCCGGGCGATCATTTGACTGGCAACCGCCTGCTGACAGGCGCTGCCCCGCCGGCCCCAGTCGCCCAGAACAAAAAAATTAAAGCCTGTAAATTGAGCCGATGTATCTGCCGTGTCCGTAACTATGTTTACAACCTTTTCACAGCGCGAACGGCAACCCATGCCCAATGCCATCATCCAAACAATAAAAAACCGGTTCCTGATCGTCATACGTTAAAATAATGCTTGCAGCAGTGCAATAGTTATACCTGCTGTTTTAGGGGATTTTTTCCAGATTTTCTTCAGTTTTGATACCTTACTTTGCATAAACAAGGGGTATGAAAGTTCTGATCATAGAGGATGAGCCATCGCTGAACCAGGCCATGGTCAATTACCTTCAGCACCAGCAATATTTGTGTGAGTCGGTTAACAATTACCACGACGCGCTGGAAAAAACAGAATGCTATCAGTACGATTGCATTGTGTTGGACATCATGTTGCCTGGCGGCAGCGGTTTGGAATTGCTTAAACAGTTAAAAGCCAACCAAAAGAACGATGGGGTGATCATCATATCTGCCCGCAACGAGCTCGACGATAAATTAGCCGGCCTGCAGTCGGGGGCCGATGATTACCTTACCAAGCCGTTTCACCTGCCCGAGCTGAGTGCACGCATAGCCTCAATCATTCGCCGTAAAAACTGGCAGGGAAATACCCTGATCCGGTTCGAAGAGATACAGGTAGATGTAATAGCCAAAACGGTTACCATTCAAAACAACGAAATACCACTAACCCGCAAAGAGTACGAACTGCTGGTTTATTTTCTGGTAAACAAAAACCGCGTTCTTTCGAAAAATGCTATTACCAGCCACCTTTGGGGTGATGATGCCGGCATGAACGATAACCATGATTTTATTTATACACATGTAAAAAATCTGCGTAAGAAACTCATACAGCATGGCGCCGGCGATTATATACACAGCGTGTATGGTATGGGGTATAAATTCTCGCTCAAATGAAATTATTTACAAAATATAACCGCATCAGCATTGCTGCCATTATGCTGGTATTTGTGGTGGGCTGTATGGCATTTTATTTTGTAGTACGGTATGTGCTCATCAGGCAGCTGGATGAAACCCTGCTTACCGAACAAACCGAAATTACAGCCTACGTAAAAGAATATAATCGTCTGCCGGAAGTTGTGAATGCCTATAACCAGCGAATTGCTTTTGCACCTGTAAAAGACCCGCTACGGGCAACTACCTTTTCGTCGCGCAAAAGCTATAATGCCGTAGAAAAAGAATATGAATGGATACGCGAACTGGTATTCGGCATCAATGCATCGGGCAAAAACTACCGGGTAACCGTGAGCAAATCGCAAATGGAGACCGACGATCTGCTGCAAATAGTTATACTCACCGGCGCCGGTATGATAGCCCTGATATTACTCACCGGATATGCTATTAACCGCATAGTGATACAACGGTTATGGAAACCATTTTACAATACTGTGCAGCAGGTTGAGCGCTACCAGCTCGTAAATCAGCAGGCCATACAGTTGCCGGTTTGCAATATCAGCGAATTTGATTTGCTGAACCAGCGACTGATGATGATGACAGAGCGGGCGCAGCACGATTACCGCATAGTAAAAGAGTTCAGCGCCAATGCCGCTCATGAAATGCAAACCCCGCTGGCTGTTATTCAAACCCATACCGAAACGCTGATGCAGGATGAACGGTTTTTACAACAGCATGGTTCGGCCATACAAACCATAGAGCAACAGGTTAACCGGTTAACCCGGCTGAACCAGGCTTTGTTGCTGCTTGCCCGCATCGAGAACCGGCAGTTTGTTTTGAATGAAACCATACAGCTCGATGAACTTATAAACGAAAAAACAGATGAGCTTGCCGAACTGATGGCATCGCAAAAGATCATTGCCGAACAACGTATAATGCCGGTAACTGTTAGTTTTAACCGCCACCTGGCCGAGGTGATGATCAGTAACCTGCTGAACAATGCTCTACGATATAATATACCGGGCGGAAAAGTTATTATTGAATGCACGCCGGAACATATGACTATTTCAAACAGTTCATCCTTACCGGCCCTTGATCCCGAAAAAATAAGCCACCGGTTTTATCGTCACCCCCAAACCAGTTTGCAGGGAAATGGTCTTGGCCTGAGTATTGTACAACAGGTGTGTGCTATGGCGGGATATACATTTACCTATAAATATCAGCATGCCATGCATGTATTTTCTGTTGATTTACATAGTTAATTGCTTCAGATTTTATACAGAATTACCCGCTACGTTTGCGCACAAATGATAAGCTGCATGATGAAAGGCTGTCTGATCGCTTTGTTGCTCAGCATCTGTTTTGGGGGAGCCACTGCACAGGAAATATTTCGCGCTGTTGTTAAAGATAAAGCTACTGCACAGGTATTACCAGGTGTAACGGTTACCGCCCATTCGGCTAAGCCGGTATTGAGTAACGACAGCGGACAGATAGTAATGACATTGCCCGCCGGTAAATACACTTTTCAGTTTACACATGTAGGGTACAATGTGGTTGAATTAACGGTTACCCTGCCCGATACCACCTGGCATGAAATATTGTTACCGGCCACCGATAAATCGCTGGAGCTGGTAACTGTAGTGGCCAGTACCCGTAATAATCAGCGAATGGAAAATTCCCCCCTTAAAGTAGAAGTATTGGGAAAAGAAGAAATGGATGAAGAAAACACCATAAAGCCCGGCAACATCGCCAGTATTTTAGGTGATATAAGCGGTATACAAATACAACAGTCGTCGGCCATATCGGGTAATTCGAATGTACGCATTCAGGGCCTCGATGGACGATACACACAAATACTACGCGACGGTATGCCATTGTTCGACGGATTCAGCGGCGGTTTTGGCATATTGCAGATACCGCCGCTCGATTTAAAGCAGGTAGAGCTGATCAAAGGATCGGCCTCAACATTGTATGGCGGCGGCGCTATCGGCGGACTAATCAACCTTATTTCAAAAAGGCCCCGTTACGAACAGGAAGGTATTATAACATTGAACCAAACCACATTAAAAGAAAGTAATTTCAATACCTATATCGCCAAACGAAATAAAACGGTTGGATATAGTTTTTTCGGCGCCGTTACCCATCAGGGCGCAACAGACGTTAACCACGATTCTTTTTCGGATGTGCCAAAATTAGATGCCGTGATCGTGCATCCACGTTTTTTTATTTATCCCGGTAGTAAAACAACCATGGCATTTGGATATACCGGTACTTTCGAAACCCGCAACGGGGGCGATATGCAGGTGATCAAAGGAAACAAAGACGCCATACACCAGTATTTTGAAAAGAACCAAACGGCGCGCCATACCGGAGATATGCTGATTGAGCATACCACAGGCAATGGCAATAAGCTGGAAGTAAAGGCCAGTGTAAGTTCTTTCGACAGAAGCATTACCACCAACATCCATTACTTTAACGGCAACCAGCTGAATTATTATACAGAAGCCTCCTTACTGATACCCAAAACAAATTACAGCATAGTGGCCGGCGTAAATGCAACCGGCGACCGGTTTAAAAAACTGCCGTCTGATTCCGTAGCGTTAAACAATTTCGACAATAATACCCTGGGCACTTTTGCACAGGCAACCGTTAACTTACCCGTTAATACCGTACTCGAAGCCGGTATCAGGGCCGATCATCACAACCGCTATGGAAATTTTATTTTGCCGCGTATAGCCTTGTTTCATCGCTTCAGTGAACAATGGGCCACCCGTTTGGGAGTAGGGTGGGGGTATAAAACGCCTAACCCACTGGCTGTTCAAACTGTAGATTATCCCATTCAGCATATACAACCGCTTCCGCCCGGAATAGAAGCCGAAAAATCGACCGGTTATAATGCAGAGATCAATTATAAAAAAGAGTTCAGCGAAGAAGCATCGTTGTTCATTAATCATGCTTTTTTTCTTACGCAGATCAATAACCCCGTTGTTGCCACCGAACAGGCCAATGAACAGGTTACGTTTGCCAATGCAGGCAGTCATATATTAACGCGCGGTTTCGATACCTATGTTAAGTTAGAAATTCACGACTGGGAATTGTATGCAGGCTATACCTATACTATTGCCGAGCGAAAATATGTAGAGAAAAACCAGTTTATGCCGCTTACGCCACGCAACCGCATGGCCTTTGTGATTGTACATGAAATTCCCGAAAAATGGCGCTTTGGCCTCGAAGGTTCGTATACCGGCAACCAATATCGCGATAACGATTCCAAAACACCCGGTTATATGTTTATGGCCGCTATGGTTGAAAGAAAATTCGGGGATGCCGTTAGTGTGGTGCTGAACTGTGAAAATTTGTTAGACTATCGCCAAAGCCGGCGCGAAGCGTTGTATACAGGTACTATTACCAATCCCACTTTTAAGCCATTATGGGCGCCGATCGATGGCCGTGTAGTGAATTTATCGGTGCGGTGGAACTGGGGTAAAAAGTAACCTTATAGGCTAATTGCCCCAAAGATTCAGGATGTGGAAGTTTGTTGTATTGCAATAACGATTTCTATTGATTGTGCGGGCTTACAGTAAGCAATTATTATAACATCATTTTGTTATTTAGTTAGTTTTATGTAATTTAGTTATAGGTCTTTTCGTACATCCTTTCTTTTATGAATATTTGCTCCTGGTTGCGATAAAGCGCCTGTATTTATAATTCATGTAGTGTAATCCATAACGTGATTATTGAAAAACCAGCCATTATACAGACATCTGCCCTGAAAACTAATTGTTGGTTTCATTCTAAAGATACTCTCCCTCTGGCGAAGTAGCACCTGTTTCGATGTAGTAGCCGGGAATGTAAAAGTTCCTGCAGGGAAGATTTTATTATACAGCAGGCTGCCCGAGTTAATCGGGGCAGCCTGTTTTTTATTTATTGATTTAGGGATTTTGAGATTTCGTGATTGCCTTTAAATCTCAAAATCCCTAAATCTCAAAATCCTTAAATCTCAAAATCCTTAAATTTGTAAACACCCTTAAACGAATATTAATGAAGCATAAACCTTTTATTCCTGTAATTGTAGCTATTGTTTTGTTTCCAACCTGTCTTTTTGCCCAGACGGAATACATAGACGATGCCTTTAAGTATTGCGACAAGGTTTTTACACAGGCTGATACACTGCCTCGATATAAAAATGGCATTGCTGCGCTGGAAGATTCACTTGCTGCGTATTTAATTAAGAACAATGCCATGCCCCAAAAAGGAACCAAACTGTATAGTTTAATTGTTACAGGTGATACGCTGGTAGTGGAAATAAAGAGCAGGATGAACGATAGCGAAACTAAAGATTTGTACATGCAGTTTCTGAATTCCACTTCCGGTCAATGGGTCCCTGCAAAGCAGAATTCACATACAGTTTGCGCCGAGGTATATATCCAGATGCAGTTTGCCGATAATAAAGTGAAAGTCGAATTGTTTAACGGCCCCGGTTTTATCGATGCAAAGCCCCTTCCCGGGAGCTAAGTGGCTGGTTTTCTGCATAGATGGAGGGCATTTTTTGTAAAATAATTCAGCCTAAATTTTTGCAGATTCATTTTAAGCTCTATATTTGCAACCCGAATTAAAAACGGGGTGCTGAAATAGCTCCCGGTTGTGCCGGTTCGGTTCCAGTTCCGGGTACATCAACAAATACGGAAAGATCTTATAAGTTTATTATAAAATCCTGAATGCCCAGGTGGCGAAATTGGTAGACGCACTGTGTTCAGGTCGCAGCGTCCGCAAGGATGTGCTGGTTCGAATCCAGTCCTGGGCACATTATAGCCGTGTAAGTCATTGATTTACACGGCTTTTTTATTTGGTGCTTGTCAAAAATGTGTCATTTTTCGCGCTTTCTACCACTATTTCTGACACAAAATTGACACACCAAATGACACACCATTTCGATGTAGCGGCACTGTTACACCACCAGCACGCACATGTGGATAACTTTATCAAAAAAGGGCCAAGCACACCCTGTTTGACACACCATTTGACACACCCAATGACACACCGTTTTGGCAGTCATAATTCAGCCGAAACGTCAGTACTGACAAGGGTTTCAGAAGAATGCAGAAACAAAATTTTTCTTTCACTTTTTATCACTTTTTCGCACTTCATTTTTTTTGTGTCAAAAACAAGCACGCATTCTGACACACCTGCTTTGAATGGCATATTCATTGAACCCTTATTCTATCATTTTTAAAACCTTATTCTATGAATTTTCTACAAAGACCCAGCAAAAATGGCGACAAGATCACTTTTTATTATGATTATGGTCGCGGCCCTGGTCAACGCCCTTCTACCGGCATTTTTATTTACACCAAACCCAAAGATCAAATCCAAAAGAACCACAACAAACAGGCACTTGCCCTTCTTGAAACCAAAAAGAGCCAATTAACCATCGAACAACAGGCAATAGGTAGCGCCTTTATACCTGCCCATAAGTTTAAAACCAACTTCGTGGATTACTACCAGGATTTTGTTGACAAAAACAGCCGAAAGGGGAACCGGCATTTAATCAATAGCTTCACCCAGTTTAAACTGTTTATCAATAGTGATTTTATTGCGCCTATTGATATAACGGAAAACTTTTGCAAACGCTTCCGGCAATATCTGTTGGATAAATATACCGGGCAAACGCCGTTGAATTATTTCTCCCGGTTTAAATGGGTAGTCAATGCTGCGGAAAGTGATGGTTATTTTCATAAAAAGCCTACTGAAAAAGTCTTTGCAAAAGCCAACCCTTCGGTGAAACTAAAAGACAATCTGGAAATAGAAGAATACTTATCCCTACTTAATACTCCTTGTTTTAATGAAGAAGTAAAAGCTGCATTCGTATTTAGCTGTTATACCGGCCTTCGTTGGGTTGATGTAAAGAAACTGGAATGGACGGATATTCGGGATAATATTTTAACTACTCGCATAATACAGGAAAAGACCGGTCTGCCGGTAACACTAACGTTACACCCCATCGCCAAATCCGTACTTGACAGGCAACGACGAAAAGCCACAATCAGCAACAGGCATAGCAAACGGGTGTTTTATTTGCCAACTGCCGATGGTGCGAATAAAGTACTTGATACCTGGGTTAAAGCCGCCGGAATTGAAAAGCATATTACCTGGTCTTGTGCCCGGTTAAGTTTTTCGATTTTATTACAAGATAGAAATGTGGATGATGCTACTATTGCTTATTTGATGGGGCATGCAACTACAGAACAGGTAAGAAAAACGTATAAAAGGCACAGGCCGAAAAGCCAAATAGAAGCTATTAGCTATTTGCCTTCGCCAGAGCAAATGCCTTATTTTTTAAACTTAGCCAATTAACTTAAAAAGCGGGTTGCCTTATTTGTAAGGCAGCCCGCTTTTAACAAAACTCTGAAAAAGATTTAATTACTTAACGATGCTGTTGGATTGCTTTCTTTCGTAGTATTTAACCGCCTCAATTAATTTTTCGTTATGAGTTACGATCTTAATTTTGGGGAAATGATCTTTTCTTAATTCCTCCACACGCTTAATATTTCGATCAATCTCCCGATCATTGCTGGCAAGAAAAGTAAAATTCAGCTCTGTACTTTTGTAGTCTAACTGCTCATTCAGTCTTTTTCTTCCCGCTCCTTTCCGAACAAGCCGTTCATAGTCTGATAATTGAATTAGCCCATCATTAAATGGCTGCTTAAATCCTGGCTTGCGTGATCTTTTATGCAAAATTGGAAATATGTGGGGCTTTACTTCGGTAATATTTGTAGGTATAACACCAGGAAAAGCAGAAGGTAGCAAATAGTCCGGTTCTTCATATTGCGTCGCATTCTTCATTAAGGCAGGTTCGTAAATAGGCGCTCTGAATAAGTCCAATTTCAATAACCAGGGAGCATTGTTATACAAGCTATGTAACACTCTTTTCTCTGAGTTCACCCTATCATAACGGGTAAGAGTTTTAATAATATGCTCGTATTTATCAATATCCTCCTCCATTTGTAGCCTATCCGATTGTAACCAGTCATATCTTAAAATTTGGGGATTTCGGATGAAACTTTCAGAGAGCAGTTCTGTTCTGCCTGCCCAGTATTCCGGGTCGGTTTTTATTTTTAAAGAGTAATAAATATCAAAATTCTGAGAATACCCGCTCTGCAATAAGTCAAAATCAATTTTTAATAACTCCAGATCGTCAAAAACTTTGTTTCTTGACCTTTTTACTACAGCATTTATAACAGATAAAAAATAAGAATGATTATCGTTGGGATTCCGTTCTACAGTTGCATCAAACCTATGAAAAAAATAATCACTGCTTCTGATTTCTTTATCGTACAGTATAATTGGTAGTGCCTTAACTTTGAAATTTTTATCTGAATATTCAAGTGAGCTATACCGTAACCAATCGACAAGATGTATGTGAAAATTATTATTTTCTAATTTGTTGGCTGTAATAATCAAATCAATATGCTGTTTATTTTGATGCAAATGATTAATAATAAATTCCTCAACCTCTTTAAAGTTTGAGAAAAATATTATATTATCATGCGCTGCAATGTTGTTTTGTAATAAAACATTCCGCAGATAATTTTTATCCTGAGCGTTACAGATAATCACAATTCTCATATACCTTTTATTATATCGTTGTATACAAATTTCATTAATTTAATATAATTGGATGAAAAAACAGCATAAGTTTTTGAACAGGTCAAATCGGTATTAATAATATCTGCCCCCAGGTAGGGAGTAGCCACCAATAAAAAGGGGCAAAACGGGTTTTATACCGTTTTGCCCCCTTTCACATTAGAAAGCTAATTGAAAACAATTCACTGTTGCCGGGCACATTTAGCGATCATTTTGGCTTACCTGACATTTTATTAAAACAGGTTTCGCCAGCCAGCATCTTATCAATATCCTCCTTTTTATAATACCCGTTATTATTCTTATAAACTCCAAACTCTTCACATTTTTTAGCCAATTGTGTTCGGCCCAAATTGGTATATATACACGCTTCCTCTGGTTTTAAAAATGGTTTGAAACAAATAGCGATTGCTCGCATGGCGATTAATTCTTCACGTTTTACCATAAGATATTTTTTAAGGTTTATTTGTAATAGCTTAAGCAGCTTGTACGGTATCAAATATTTCCATTTCGCCTCCCTGATTGAATCTGCCAAATTGAATAGCCTTACCTCGTTCCGGCACTTCAATCACTACATCGACATCATGTTGATGGGTGTTCGGCCCACGGAATTTACCGCCCTTCGTGACATGGAAAACCTCAATAAATGATTTACCGGGATTGCTTGCTTTTAACGTATCCAGATCAGCAGGCGTTAAGCCGAGTTTGCTTACGCTATCAAGGAAAATAAACTGGTAGCCAGTCAGATCATCGGGAAGAAAATTGCTTAATTTAAGACAAGGATGCTGTGCTTTTTTTTCAATCAATTTTTGCTGGAGCGTTTTATGCAACTTTTCTTCCCTGGCAACATATAGAGTATTGCCATGATGGCGTGCCAAATAACCCGCCCAGTCAATACACAAATAACTTTTACCAAATTTTGGCGGCCCATATACCATAGCGGTAAAACCCTCTGCCGGGTCACCGATCAGGTCTTTCCATTTTCCTATAAAGCCCAGTGTGTCAAAATTAAGCTGGGTAAACTCAACACTGCCCATGATCTCGTTATTGACATTTTCAATCGGAACTGCTTCCAGCATTGGCGCATCAATTCCATGTAATGATTTACTCTTTTTATGGCTACTCCTTTCGCAACAGCAGCAACCATCCAATGCCTCCTGAATACCTTCCAATATTGATTTATGTACTTCCAGTGTGTCGTCTTTCCTGGCTACATCAACAAACTTCTGCAAAGACAAATACACGTTATCCAGTCTTTGTGCATAGGGGTCAGCTTTTGTTATATCTCCTTTCTTTACCGCATTTTTCATCAGATCAATCAGCTTCTTTGCTTTTTCTTTATTGATATGCTTGCCCTGGATACCGATATAGCGTTTTAAATAGTTTACCGATAACCTGATTTTTTGAGAACCGGCAATGGTGAGGAAATTTTTAAGCACTTTATCGTTTACCTTAATTTCGACTTTACCATTCATCACGTTATACAGCTTTACCAGGTTCTCCTGTATATAGCTGATCTCTTTTGCATAGGGTGAATTTTTCCTAATCCGCTTTTCAATAATAGCCTTTTGCAGTGCATTAATAAATTGTAGTATCTGAACATCCGTCTTTTCTTTTCCATGCATTAAGGCATACCGCTTAATAAAGCGAACGGCATCATCAACCCGTTCAACCGGTTTTGCATTACTGGTACTTATATGTACCTGTGTAGTCTTAGTAGGGGTAGATTGTTTCTGTTTAGGTTTGGAATTAACAGGCACCCCTTTTTTAGCTGGTAGTTCCTCCAAAATCTCATTATATACACTTTGCAAGGGAAATGAAAAATTTACCTCTTTGTCTTCCAGTTCATCTACTATAATTTTATTGCCCCGTATCATGGCTGAATAACCGGTGCCTGATGAACCCATCATCGATTTTTTCAATTGCTCTACTGAATCTCCTCTTTCTACGTAACCTCTGATTAACTTTTTAGCGGCTTCCCTTGCCAGTTGCTCATTTCCCTGATTTTTACCGGCCTCTTTTTCATTTGATTTTTTTGTTTCCTGTTTGTTAGAAACATAATCAGAAATGTTTGCCATATATTCATCAACGGTAGCTTTTATATCTTTATCAGAGTTATAATATTCCCAGGTAGTATGATTCTCCGTTACCTCTTTTACAAAATCATATCCCTCTTTGAGTTTATCAGGTAAAGCACTCGCCTTTATTTGCTTTACTTTTTCAAAGTAATTCTTAGCTGTGATCATAGGATATATTTTTAAACTTTAGCTAATTTCCATTTTAGTTGCAGTGCTTTTGCCCGTAACGCCATAAGTTTTACCTTATCCACCTGCCCTGCTTCCAACCTGCTTTTATATTGCTGATAGATTTTAGCGCACACAACGGCATCCGCTTTTACCAATACTTCCAACCACTCGCCCTGCTCGTCCGGTGCTTCCTGCTGCCAAGATGCAAACGCATGCTCATATTTTTCAATCAGGGTTTGAAGCGTAACCGGAAGCATTGCGGGATCTATTTCAGCCCGCTCTAAAAACTCATAAAACCGGGGGCGATATAAAGGGCTTTCATTCATTATTGCGTTAACTTTTCTGCTAAATCACTAATAGTTTCATTTACCTTTTGTATAGCCGCTGATTCGGAAAAAGTGCGGCCAAAATAATACCGGTGCTGTGCCATTGAATTGTTAGCTGCATAACCAGAGGTTTCCAATATTTTTTTCAATTGCTCCCCATCAGCGCCATAAAGTATAACCGGCTTTGTACCAAAATGATGCGTTACGGCTAAAATGCCTTTAAAACCATCATACCGATAAAAGCGGGGATCGGAAGATAAAAGCGCCACCACATTTCTATCAAGCGTTTCATCATAGTTTTTCACAGGAACGATGCAGGCATAATAAGGGTCGCGGTTAGTATTTGGCGAGGTTCCAATCACTACATTAATCCTCACTTTAATGCGTGCCTTTGTAAGTAGTTCTGAAATTATAATCGCGGTTATGCCGCTGTATAAAAATTCCTCCGCAGTAACTTCTGATGCGCCGCCACAGCTTAAAAATAATTCCACTGCATTTTTATCTTTTGGGGCATGCGGAAAATAGGCGAATACATTTTTATTGGTAGTACGAACCTTCGGTTTGCCATCCGGCTTTTGTTCCCAGCGTTCCATAACGGCAGAACCATCTTTAATCAGTTCAAAATCTTTTTTGCCTTTCCGAACTTCCTCTGGCTCCACCACCTTTTGCAAGGAAGGACTGTAGAACTCCTTCAGCCGGTACATACCCATTGCCGCGCGGTCAAACATAAAAACCCCTAATCCCATAGCATTATAATTGACTTTTTTAGCTTTTATTCTGTTTTTAATATTGAGAGAAAGTCCATGCTCGACCTTGTTATATAACTGTTCAATCAACGCCGGATTTTTATATTCTGTAATGCCTGCCTTTAGTTCAGCCAGGGTTGTTCCTTCACCAAACCACGCCTTTTCAGTTTTAATCAAGAGCTGAACATAGCTATCACTGATCGAGGCAAGATCAGGCGGGTTAATAGCTTCTATGGCGGGTATTTGACTATTAACCCACCCTTTATAATCCAACAGGTTCTTAAAATCATCTTTTATAAAAGCCCGCATTAGTATACCAGTTTATTTGTATTAAAGCCCCGGTACTCATAATGTGTAAATATTTCCTGATACCGGATTTTGTCTTTTATGTTTTTTTGCTGCACTTCGGTAAATGTGGAGAGGTAGCTATCTACAGCGGCCTTAAAGGTTTTGCCCTCATTGGCTTTTACCCCATCCTTACCTTTACTATTATTACGCTGCATTTCCAACAGATAAGTATCCCGCGCGTTTTGCATAAAGCGAAGGGATAACTGCGCCTCATACTTTAGTTCTTCAATGGCTGAGCGCATTTTGTCGCAGACACTCCAAAGCATATCATTTTGAATGATCTGCCTTTCAATAGCAGGATTCTTTTCAACAAAATAAACACTGCCGCTAAACCTGTCTAATAAGGAAAGGTCTTGCTTGTTATTGGCCCCATAGCTCATACTTTCTTTGTCAGGATAAATATTACCTGTAGCAATACAGGCAAAGTTGTTGTGCTTTGAAAAACTTTCCTTGCGGGCATTGAAAATAACCGCATTGGGAATTTTGGTCTTAGCCAGTGCGTCATTGAACAAACCTGCTGTGTTGGGGTCGATCTTGGGTAGCTCGTCGAGTATCAGCACATAACCGTGGTGCCATGCTTCAATGAGTTTACCTTCCACATAACCGTCCATTGTTTGGCCTCCAATAATTTCCGTGGGGCTTGTCCATTGGGAACAGTTTATAATGATATGTTGCCTACCCAATGCTGCTTTTGCCAGCAGATTTTCGGCCAGATAGGTTTTTCCTGTACCGGCACCGCCAACCAGAAACACGTTATTTCCCATTACCAGGTCATCTACCATATTCTGAAAATCATTGATCTCCGGCTTTTGAAAACTTGGGGGAGTGACCCGTGGCAATTCATAGCGGATTATCTGTGGGGTTTGGCTTTTAAGGGCCTCAAACAGCTCGTTAAAACTTTCTATTAAATCAGGCGACACAGAAGGTTTGCTGTTCCTGCGTGTCTTTGGCCTTGAAGCTACAACTGCACTGGTATCATCGCTTGTTGTTGCGGCCTCATCTTCCTTTTCCAAATCCAGTTGCTCCGCCAGCAGTTTATCCATCTCCAAAGCGGTTTTGTTCTCTACCGTAAACCCTTTGCTTAATTTTTCAATCATCTCATAGCGTTTACGAGTGTCCGCATCCCGGCCCGCAATAATATCCTTGTATTTTACTATTGAGTACATGCAAAAAGTTTATTTAAAATCCAGTATATCTACATCATGCTGTAAAGCCCATGCCTTGCGACGAAACTCCTGTAGCTTATCCTGATTAACCGTTGGAATGCCTTCAACCGGACGCAATTTTCGTTTGCGTTCCAGTTCCACCCGCATTTTAAGTAGTTCCAGTTCAGCTTCTGCTTCGAGTTGCAAAAGCTCCATATCTTCGTTCTCGCTGTTTGTAGTTGTAGACATATTTGATTGATTAGAAGACTTGCCGGAAATGACCGGACTGCCATCGGCATTAATAGCCACAATACGAACATTTACTCCTGTGGAATTAAAAGCATTTTTAAAAGCCTCTTTTATTGGTTCACTGATAAAAGCATTCTTTTCCTGTAATAATTTTCTGAAAGCAACATCCTTTTTAAATTGACGGAAAAAAACACCTTCACCCATGATCGCTACCAGTCGGCCATCAGGTTTGAGCATTTTGAGTGCATGCGTAACATGATCTACATCCTGGCTGTTTTCAAAAGGCGGGTTCATTATAATACGATCTACCTGGTATTTATCAGGTTCAATTGTTAAAAAATCATCCCGCTCATAATTATATCCCTTCAACCCAATAATCTGCGTCAAACTGGAATTAATTTCTATCGCGTATAAATTTGGACGAATCGAAGGGAACCGGTTGGTAATTGCATCCAGAATATCCCCCTTACCGGCTGATGGCTCCAATACAGAATGATTTGACCGCAGATCAGCTAAATCAAGCATCCGTTCAATTAAAGGCTGTGGTGTAGGAAAAAAGCCAGGAATGTTCATTTGCCAAACCTGGTCTTCCAGTTCCTGTATCTGCTGCTGTTGCTCTGAATGCTTTTGCCCGGATGAACCTGATGCCTCTTGCATCAACTCACTCTTTTGCCCCTCTGCTAAACTCCATTCATACACGCTGGTAATTCCCAGTCTTTGCAGGGCTTCTTTGTTTCGATCAAACATACCCTGAATGCTGTCCTGGCTCCATGAATGTTTTACAGCATGGCCATATTGATTGAGCAAGCTCACCTGGGATTTGGTGCGAATATTTTTTAAGAAAGGATAGTTCTCAATGCTGCCAGTTCGGTGTGCATCAGCAAGCCGGTAAAGCACACGTTGTATTTCCTGTAGCCGGTACCCGTCTTCGCGCATACCAGCAGCAATGCGGCGGCGCCGGGCCGTGGGGCGCTGGCGTGAAGTAGCAGAATTGATTTTGGCATCGATTTCTTTTTGCATTCCATCTGCCAGCAGTTCCAGTTTATCAGCAATGGCCTGGCTGTCATCCTGATTACTGGCAGGTTCATTACTGGTAGATTCTTCACCTCCTGGTTCATCTTCACCTACCGCCACGTTATAGTATTTTCTGAAATAAAGCTGATCACTGTTTATAAGGTCTTGAACATTAAATGCCCGTTCCAAATAACTTTTGGAGTAAAAATATTTAGGTGGTTCCACCTTCACCCAAAACTCAGTACGCTCTCGAAAGCTGTCATAATCCCCACGATTTCTAACTTTTGCCCAGAAGTTCCGTTTTTCATATTGGGTGGTATCTACTTCAACTTCTTCATCCACCCATTTTTCTGCAAGCGCACGTGATTTAGCATTATCAATAGCGTACCACATGGTTTGCCGTTCTGAAAACTGAAAATCATGATCTTTAAGCACCTGTCTTACGGGTTCTGTTGGCCTGGCTGTTCCAAAACGTATCTCAATACCGTCGGGCGCTTTTTTACCATTTTTATAAGTACGGGTAGTGTTGAAAGTGATCTCCGGCTTTTGTTTAACTATTTCACCCAGCAGTTCATCTTCATAAAAGGGGGGAATAGTGTCGCCACGAGCTGTACTATTTATATGTACATCACCTTTTATAACAATCTTGATATTATGAGCTACACTATTCACCCGATTTGCTTTTGAGCGTTAGTCAATAATTCTTTTTCCCAGCTTGCGGTGGTGAGCCAGAATGGCTTTTTGCAGGGCTTTAGGCAAGTTTCTTTTTTGTTTGGCAGTAAGCTGAAACGTTTCATTTGCCCCATACATGCAACCACGGTTTAACCGTTTCTTCTTTTCCTTTTTTCCTTCATGGCTGAGTATGCGTCCTGCACTTGCACTGCCGGTAGTAGCAAGCAAATGCCCCGCTTCGCTGATACGAAACGTTGGCCGACAGTTGCGTGACGATCTTTTTTTTGATTTCATGGATTAAAAATGTAGTTGGTGAATTAATCTATCGAGAGGTGTTAAGCAGGTATAGTTTCAGCTACCCATGTTCCTACAACAGCAATCGTTACCCATTGGTCAGGAGCAACTAAACATAAGGTAACGGAACTTCCTGCTTGGTTAGAAGTGAGTGGATAGCCACCACTAGTTTCATTCTCTGCAATGCGAATGGTGCCGGTATCGGATTTGGTTCTAATATGAAAGGGCATATCATGTGCCGCATAAAATGTAAAAAAGCTGCCTACGGAAGTTGAAGCCAGCGATAAAACAATAGGATGTGTTGCCTCCAAGTTGGTATAAACAGCATTGCCAGTAAATGATTCTCCTACATCTGCGTCTTCCGAAAAATGAGTTACAGCTTTCATAAAACCGGCTGTAGCATTGCAGTTAAAATCGGCAACAGCATCAGAAAGGCTTGTTCCATCCGCGCCGCCATAAACCAACTTGCCGTTATCCTGAAATACAAAGGATGCTTTTTTCTTAAATGGAAAAATATATAAACCGTTGTCACGTCTTATAAGAGCAGTATAGTTTGTATTGCTATTGGCAATGCAACCCATTGCAAGAACTGCGGGAATGCCAGTTCCACTACTACTATCAGTATTGAACTCGCCAACTATTTGTATGCCTTCTGCACCCAAAGACGTGTAATTCACACGGTTTGATTTCAGCTTTAAGGAAAAGCCATTGGTGTTGATTTGCCGGTTATTTATAAGCGTGGCTGCACCCAACGTTGAATCAACGGCTTCTCCCAATACTACTGTGTTATTTTCAACAGATAGCCCATTATTGGCCGCAAGCTGTGCCGACCCGCCACCGCTTGAACAGGAGGCGCAAACACAATTGGTAACATAGGTATTCAGTAAATCACGTAAGGCAGTGGCAGAAACTGCGACCGGCACAGTCACATCGGAATAATTCAGGTATAAAGTAGTGAGCGGGTCGCCCTGGTCTATTTTAATAACAGAACCAGAAAGTAAAGAAAGTTGTACAATTTGGTGCTTCATAATCAGCTTTTCACCGCTGTCACTTACAATGCGAATGCTCGCGCCATTATCATAAATCTGGTAAGACATACTATTACTATTTTTTATTTCTTTCAACTATAGTTTCTCCAATGATGGAACCTAAAAAGCCACCCAGCATGATGTAAGGCGCTACATCTTTGCTGGCACTTTTGGCATACCAGTAAGCAAGCAGCGACATGATGAGTGTGGCAGATGAAACAATTGTTTTTTCCTTCATAGTTTAGTGGTGGATTAAAGAGCCTACAGTTATACCCGATAGAATAATTAAACCAATGGAAGCCAGCTTACTTTTTAGCTTGTGTCGTTTGATTTCCTTTTTAAAAGCATTATTCTGATCTAATAAAGTCTGCTGTTCCTGTAACGACTGGTTGAATGATGACTTTAAAGACTTGTAATCTGCCTGCTGTGTTTCAATGGTAGAATCTTTAACTTTTATCTGCTGTTCCAGGTTTTGTGTTTGAACCTCCTGTAAACTATCCTTCTCATTACTGGAAGCGATTAAATCTTCAACTTTCACTTTAAGGGAATCACAATCGGCCAGTACTTCGGCTGTATCAGTAACCGCAGTTGGCTTATCCAATAACTCATACACCTGCCTTTGCAGTTCAGTATTCCTTTTCTTTGCTTTTTCAAGCGAAACCCTGGTCGTTGCCAGTTGTTTTTCCAAATGCAGGCTGCTCGCGCTTAGAGAATCAATTTTTTGCTGGTAATGTTGTTCATTAACCTGCGCCTGTTTTTGAATAGCGGAAGGTTTTACAGTTGGCTTGGTTGTAACATTGTCTGCATCGTGACCACAGCCCTGAAATAAAACCGACAAACAAATGCCTATTGTAAGGCCCACTAATAAAAAAATGATAGCTGTTACTTTGAATGGTATCATAGGATAAAGGATTTTAATTGTTCTCGTTATTTGTTTTTTTCTCAATGGAATAGCCAAAGCATCCGGCTCCTACTAAACTCACAAAGGAGTAAAACATGGATTCAGGTACTTCCAACTTAAAAAACTGCCGGGCAATCCAACTGATAATGATTACCAGGATGAATATGGCAACGGCAACTTCCCGAAGGCTGTAACTGCCGTTTTTATCTTTGAGTAGTTGCTTTAAAAGCATTTGCATAAGATTAATCATTTAAAAGGTGATAAGTGAAATATGCAGTGGCAGCACCAACTGTTATACCGGTCAAACTGAACACTAATTTTTTTTTGATTCACGCGTCAGTGCCCGCTGATCTATTAAAGTATAAGTGAAGTTATTCCCGTATAGCTGCTTATGCCGATCACATAGCTGCATGAATACCTGGAAGTCGCTGGCACTGGCAAACACCTGGCATCCCGCAGAATATTTGTCTATATATTTTGTGGTGCCGGTTTCAGCAGCCCGGTGAATGTTGATACCAAACAGTCCGGTATCTTCTTTACCGTTCAAAAAATCAAGCACTGCCTTACGATCATAATCACGTAGCACAGTAACCGGTCTTTGTTGAACCAGTGCCAGGTACTTACCCCGGTGCATCCCGATCATATGGGAATTAATGTATTGGCCCTGCTTTAGAATGGCTGTACCCTGTGGATTCAGTGGGTTTTCCAGCCAAAAGGTTCCGGGGTCTGTAGTTGCTTTAAAACTGTGCAATTGTGTTTCTCCGCTACTGGTTTTATAAAACACGCATATCAGGTCATCAAAGCTGTTGGGTGTAGTGCTATCTGCGCGAATGCCAACAATATTAAGTTCGTTAGGGCGCGAGAAGGTCTTATACCTCTTTTGTAAAAGGGTAGCCTGCAAAACTTCAAGCATAGGAATGTGGTTTTAAATGTTATAAATATTGTACTGCTTTGGTGGGAACAAGAAAGTATTTGCCACGGTTTTCAAATAATGTGTAGCCCAATCGCCTACTGATCTCATTGCCAAGTACCATACGGGCAGGAACACGTACACATTGTTTAGCATTCATCCAAACGGAGGTAGGAATAATGGTAATGATAGCTACACCACCAATACCAGACAGGCTCCATTGGTTGCCGTCATATTGCAAGCCAATGCGTAATAGTTCAAACTTGATCTTTTGCTTTTGATCGGCACTGTTAAATACGTTTAGTAACGCATTAACTATGGTTTGGCGAACGGCACCCAGCCGGTAGGTTTTGAACACTTCATTGGCAGAAACATAGTCGTCTTTCGTTTTCATCTTTTTAAGTAACGACATTACCTTATTAAAATCCCGGTTAAAGACCGCGTTAAAGAGTTCGGTACCCAGGGAGGAACTGGAGCCACTGCCTGATGAAGATTCCGTAAGTACATTGAAAGTGCTTTGGTCAATGCTGGCAGGTAAACCCAATTTTTTAAGGGCTGCCGCCATCTCAGAACCAAAGTCTCCATCGGCACCATATTTCGGTAAAATGGATTTACCATACTTGCTGATCAGTGCTTCCTGCAACTGCCTCACCTGTTCCCCCTTGCTTCCCCGCTTTAAAGGAAATGCCGCAGCATCTGTACTGCTTTTTTTAGCAGGTGAGGAAGAACTTCCTTTAGGTAATGGTTTTGATGCTACCACGTTTGATGATGCTTCATCAAAATTGATGCTGGCGCTTGCATTGTCAGCACCGGTTTTTAATAGATTATCCAGATTACTGGTATCGGCATCGGTACCAGTACTTCCAGCGCCGTTACCTTTTTTCTTTTTGTAGTATTGCCAACCGAAGTAGCCAAGTATTCCGGCAGCGCCAACCGCAACGGTAGTAAGAATGATTTTTTTCGCTTGATGTTTATTAGGAGCGTTGTGTGCATTCATAAATTCGGATTATGCTTTAGGTTTATTACTAATGATCGACATCATCGGGCCATACTCCCAAAATTCCAGTTCACCCTTCAGGTCGCTAATCAAATCATTACCATACATGCTTTTATAAACAAGGGCTACCTGTTGAAAAGCAGCTTGCGTTGGTATCTCCATAAAAACCGCTTTGATGGCCGGCTCGTCCGTTCCAGGGAATATGCCATAGGTAATATCAAATGCAGCTTTCAATCTTTTTGCCCAGGATTGATATTGTGCCAGTGATAAACGCGCAGTAGTAAGGGTATTGCCGCGATCGGGTTTTGCAGCAAGAATGGCAAGCATTTCGTTATACTCAGTGGTTTTCAATTCGTCTTTTAAATCCCGCATCAAACTGCTGCCTTTATACAATTTTTCATAGGAATTGATTACTTTCTTAAATTCTTCTTTGCTGGGAATTGACAGTATAACCGATCTTACCGCATCCATATCAGTGCCCGGCCAGCCATTGTTCTCAAAAGCCATCTTCAGCCGTTGGGCGTAGTCAGCCGCACTGCCTTCCTGAAAGGATTTCTTTTCTTCACTGTTTGACACGGCTTTTCTTATCAGGCTGCGACCAATAAAAAAACTTCCACCCAATACCACTACACTGAGTAACGTGTAGCCGATCTTTTCCTTAAGGGTAAAACTATCGTCGGTATGGGTGGAAGGATTATTCATAGAATAAGGATTGAAAGGTTAATCAATAGGATAAGGATTAATCAGGATAAGGATTAACAGTTAAACGCCCAGGTACTTTTTGGCTAAAGCGGTTTTTACCGGGTCGTGTTTTACAATATGGGCCAGCTTGCTCAGTTCCTGGGCCGTCAGTTTGGAGGCCAAGATGGTGAGCGCCGCCATCTTTTGATCTGCATCGCTCTCTTCTTTCGCTTCAATCGTTATATCATACTGATACTTTTGCATGGTTAAACTGTTTGAATGTTTAAAAAATCGGCTACTTTTTTAAGGTTCGTTTTGTCCTCACAAAACTTACCAATGATGTGCATGACTGTTACCAGTTCATCCTTGTCAAAGGCTGCATCCATTTCCCGTAACGTGGAGAGATATGGCAAAAGATCAGGGCTTACCTGTGGCTCCGATTGGGATTCTTCTTTTTTCTGGAAGCTGGCTTGCCCTTCCATCGGCCCACTGGCAGGAAGTTCCTTTGGTGTATTACCCGCTAAGCCACTTAAACCGAACTGAGAAAGCACATCAGCATGTTTTTCAGCCAACCGGCCTATTACAGCTACTCCAAACTCCAAAAGATTCAGGTTTTTAACTTTGTATTTATCATTGGAAGCTATTTCCAACCGGTTTTCTAGGTCTTCAATGTATTGCTCGGCTTCTTCCAGTTTTGTTTGCGTTTCTTCCAATTCCATTTTGGTGCGCGTGTATTCGTGTTCTTTATCACGTGCATCTAATTTATCCTGAATGATATTATCTATATCGCCAAGCGTGCTGCTTGATTTTTCAGGTTTATTTTGCTGCACATAAAAACAGTACTGATCATTACGGGGCGTACTCGCAGAGTTATAAATAAGAATGCGAATCTTTTCGGTGTCCTCATTCATATAATACTCATACTGATCAAAATCCTTCGGGTCTTCCGTTTTAGGAACTACTTTGAGGTTATCGACAAATATTTCAAATGTCCTGGGCTGGCCTTTCGCGGCCATATCTTCTAAAAGGTGTTTGAGTTTATCAATTTTGAGCTGATCAAATTTGTCATTGGTTACTGGCATAGGGATTAGATTTTAGGAATTACTTGAATAAATCGAACATGATTAAAAAAAGCAGAAAGATTGGTTATAGTTAATTTACCACGGTGTTCATACTGCAATTCACCCGTAAGGGTTTCGGTCAAATCAAACAGCCCCACATCACTTTCCACCCGAATATCACCCGGCGGTTCTACCAGGTAAAAAAGTTGTGTATGTGCGGCGAGTTCTTGTTGTTCACCCGGTTTTAAATGCAAGTGCCTGAACCGTAAATGGTAGCTGTGAATGTTCAATTCACACATCCTTTTGGGTATGTATTCTAAAGCAAGATTGATGGTCATGGCACACATTTTTCTATCCACAAATACAAGTGAAACGTGTATTCCAGTGACAGGTATGCACCCACGCCCCAGCTATCAACAAAATATCCTTCAACAAAAGCAGCATTACCGCTTACATTAAGAGACAATTCTTCGTTTTTGCGTTTATGCGTGTATATGGCCGGTTGCCACTGGTTAGCGATGTAGAGTTCACTGCCTGCCATATTTATGTCTTCCATACAATCCACCTGACAAAACACGCCTTCGTTACCTGGAATTTGCAGGGCAAGTCTACCGATTAGTTTACCTGACGGCATCTGAAATTCAGCCCCATTATTAAGTACCATATTAATTATTGGCACGCCTGCTGTTTTAATAGCGCCATATTCCAGCCCTACAATTCGCACCGTGTCACGAGGCAACCGCATTTGAAAATATACCCGCTGGCCTATCAGACTTATAAACAGCGTTTGTACTATGGCTTCTTGCTTCATCATACTTCTTCTATTTCACAGTCCAGGTAAATTGACACTCGATACGGGTCAAAAGCAATAACCGGCGTATTGGTATCGGTATAGTCAATTTTCACTTTGAAGTTTCCAGGCTCTTTGCCACCTAAATTGTAATATCTGTCATTGGGACTTACATTGATGCCTGACATGAGCAGCTTGCTTTCGTATCCTTCGGGAAAAACTTCGTCCCGGTTGATCTCAATTCTTTGCGAACCCCGGTAATACATCAGGTCATCTCGTGAGGAAGTGAGCAGCAAACCATGAATGAGTACAATGTTTTTGTCCAGGTCAAAGGTTTGTGACACTATGCCACCGCTCCCTGGTACGGCAATATCAAAGCGTTTTTTTATTCGTTTACGCATACAATTTTTTTTAAAATGCGGGTGGCCTTACGGGGCCAACCCGCATAGCATGAAAACCCCTATCTACATGAAAAGCCTAAGCTGTGGTTCCCGTTCCGTGCAGGGCTGCGTATATGTAAGTATTTGCCGCAATACCAGTCGTTGAACCCAAAGAAATGGTCAGCTCAATGGGCACATCATCTTCTATAAGCCTGGGGTTTGCGAGTTTATAGTAACCCATTGGAACAAAGTGCATGTTACTTGTCTTAAATACATAGTTGCCGGTTTCAGGAAGAATGATCTTTTTATTGGCTTTCAGATCAATTTCACCGTTGATAATGGCCGGGAAACTTTCAACTGACTTATAATCGGTGGCCATGACGTTATCTGTAGTCGCATCGGCAGAGGTACCGGCAAGTAACACCAGGCCACTTACCAACAACACCTGATTTTTTTGCAACTTCGCATTTGAAATGTTCCGTAATCCGATCATCCGGTCATCCTGCGGCTCGAACATCTTGATCGTTTTACTGTTTACCGGCTTAATGGAGTAAATCAGGGAATCGCACAATCTGAGTGTTCCATTGCCTAAACCTTCTTTGATATGTGCAGGCAATTCAGCGAAGAATTTCTCCATTTCTGCACGCGAACCACGGCTCGGTGTACCCGTGTTAGATAACTTGTTTATGGTTCTTTGCCTTTTTATCGGGTTCATTCGTTTAAGAGCACCCAGTAGTTCGGTATCATCAATAGCATCCAGCCCTATCAATGCACCGCTGTTGTTGTATTCTTCCAATCCTTCAAATATTCCTAACATGATTTTAATTTTTTTACGATGAATAGTATTGTTTCGTGGCAGATGATCTAATTACTAATACAGGCGTTCTTCTACATCGGCCAATTCACCTACTGGTTCCAGATCGCCCACCAGTTCCAGATCAGGGCCGGTAATTTGCTGTTGGTATGCAAGCGCGCTATCGGCCAACTGTTGCTCAATGTCATCGAGTGCCGCCAGATCACCCATGCTGTCGCCGTAATTAAAGTATTGAACATCGCCAACATCCTCCGTTCCAGGTATAGCGCCTACAGTAGTTGTAGCTGTCTTTTTCTTTAGAAACTTGTCGATATAAAATTTCTGTGCGAATGAATCACGGTAAGCGAGGACGCGATCTTTTATACCATCCATGCCATCCATACCGTCAACACCATTTACTGAAGCATTTTTTTGAAAACCATTGGAAGCCATCAAACCAAGCCCAAACAGTTGGGCCAGCCGGTTGCCGGAGTAGTGACCAATACCGGTAGTAAGGATACCAACCAGCAGCGATGGTTTGCCGATTGCTGAACCCACCAGGCCACCGCCCAGTACACCTACCAGAAGATCTTTGCCGGTTTCAAATACCGTGTTTTTTACATTGCCCTTTGCGTCAAACCCATCGGCAAAGCCTTCGAGGAAATGCTTTTTACGGGCATGCCGGGCATATTGATTTTTCTTAGCCATATTGAATTTTTAAAGAGTGAAAGATTAAAGGGATAGCCTACATGAGAGCTACAGGTGATTTCTTTTGTTTTTTTGATTTTGACTTTCGTTGATAGTTTTTTCTTTTACCGTTGCCTGTGCCGGAAAGATGTGGGCCAGGTGAATTATTATTTTGTGGTTTATGATGTCCAATTAGTTTTGAAACAATTACAAGCAACCCAATGCCACCAACACCAATAGCTACCGGCTTAATCCAACCTTTATTTTTCTGCCAGAATGATTTTTTATCATCCGGGCCGCTGTTATCGTTTTTGTTTTCTGTTTTGTCGGGTATTGGCGTAGCTACTTTTTGTACCTGCAAGTTTTGAGTAACCGGTGCGGGGGTAGATGCAGACGCATCATTATCCTCATCCGTTGAATCCTGATCACTACTATCGCTGTCAGTATTTGCAGATTGGGTAGTTGGCTTAGAAGCGGGTGCTTCATCAGCGTTACTATTGTCGGAAGCGGTGGCCGCTTGTTGGTTCGTTGTCATTCTTGCTGCAAACCGGGATGGAGTGGCTGGCTGCTTCGCAGCCTGTTTATCATTTGCATTGTTGTCAGAAGGAGGGGCCGCATCCCCCTGGTTTGGCGTAGCCGATTGCCCGGTATCAGCGGGTGGATTGGTTTCAGCCGCATCGGTCTTTTCTTCGCTAGTATCTCCCGAACCTTTTCCGTTGCCCTTAAATATGTCGCCGATCTTTTTTAGCGAAGCAACAATACCGGTGATCACACCCATTGCTGCGGTCACGGATGCCATCGTAACCGGTTCGCCCAGTTCACCCAACCCCTGAAACCCATCCATGCCTTCAATGTTTTCTGAGTGGTAAATGTCCGGCCCTAATAACTGTTCAAGCGGTGTGCTGGTACTCAGATAATCCACGCCATACAGATCAATATCGCCCAGGCCATGCACAGCTTTGTCCTTATTACCCTTGCCGTTCAGCATGGCCTTTTTTAAGTTCTGCGGTTTACCACCTGCGCCGTAAAAAATGTTTTCCAGTTTTTCACGCACTTTTACCAGTTTGGCGAACCTGGCGGGGTCGATACCTTGCTGTGCTGCCTGTTGCTGTGAAAGATAGCTCCAGCGCAATCTTTTGGCAACGTTCATTATATTCAGCTTCATCGCGGCCAGTATCCCATTGCGCAATAACACCGTGGCGGGATTAATTTTATTGATCTTGTTGAGTAGCTTTCCAAAAAATTTCTTCTTTTTCTTTTTAACAGGAGGGTCGGACGGCTCGGAAGATGAAGCAGGCGACTGGCTACCGTTACTGGCGGCTGTCGCTTTCATCCGTTTCATTAAACCGCCGCTTCGTTTAGCGGCCATGCTGCGCCGGATGATCTTGCCAAGTTCATCCATTCCATCACCACCTCCTTGCAACGGCGGTTCGCTGTCAAAACCACTCAAATACTGTAAATCCATAGGATAATCTTTTTTTTCACTGTATGGTACTTCAAAATCAAATTGATTGGTCACACAATCAACCGTTATGGTTGTTCCGTTTTTAAGAGGCACGACGGGGTAGATGTGTTGGAAGAAATCCGCGCTATACCGGGTGATTCTTAGGATATGTGGAATGCCCAGGTTGTTCAGGATACTGGATATAAACACAGAATAGCAATCACAATCTACCCCTGACCCTCTGTCGTGCCAGGTTCTTGCCGGGCTTCTTATCTGTTCATAGCCCCTTTTGTCTTTTTTATATTGAATATGCCAGTACACGAAATACCATATCTCTCTACAGGTATCATAAACTGAATCTCTCTTTAAAACCTGCGCTATCGCTTCCGTTTGAGAAAGTGTCTGGTACACCACTTTGGGAATAAGCGCAATGGTATCTGGTAGTGTAGCATTTCTTTTTACAGTAAACACCTTTGCATCAGCCGGAGGGAAATACCGGTCATATTCAACACCGCTTCTTATATTTCTCTTTTTGGTAGCTTCCATAGGATACGGATTATCGTCTTTATGTCTTCAATGGTAATTCCTGTGTGTCTTCATAATCGAGCTTCGTCCATCCCAGGTTAATAATGGTTTTAACCGTGGCGCTTACCTTTACAGGTTCCTTGTTTTTTAATGCCTTCACCAATGAGATGGCTACAGAAAAAACACTTGTCAGCGGAATGGTAACCATAATCTGTTCAATCGTTGCCTCACCATATTTAGGAATGGTTATATCCTTATTGATCACCTGCGAGGTTCCGATCACCGCATTTTTATACTTGATCTCAACAAAAGGAAATTTGATTTTAAAGCTGGCCGTGGTGGGATTTTTAAGTGTTACATCAATACGGATAACCAACCCGGTCAAACTTAAAGAATGCAATTTCACTTGTGGGATTGCAAGCAGGTAATCCTTCGCTTTCTTTAGCGCTCTAAAGTAGCGGTACCCGGCTATGACTGCTGCACCGATCGCGGTTCCCGCCAGTACCTTTGTTAGTGTATTCATTGCTTTGGGCGTCTTTTTCGATCTATGTAATCGGCAGTGAGTTTATAACCCAGCCAGATAGCGCCGCCAATAGCAGCCTTAAAAGCATAGTCTAAAAGCCCGGCGACATCCATGTTGGCAAGCAAAATGCAACCGGTAAGGAATATGCTGCTGGATGGATTGTCGGCGTGGAAATAGTCTTTCATACGCTTTTTTTATGCCCGGTTTTCCAAAGAAAATTGGACTTGTTAAAAAATCTCTTTTTTGTTATTAATATAATAGGGCATACCAAACCTGCCTACCATGAAGCTCACCTGCTCTGCATTAAAATATTGTCCCTTTCTCTTACCAATCTTTTTTTTATGTTGCTCTATCCAACTTCTCATAGTCCTGTAATTCAGATCGAAAATCGTGCAGAGGTCTTTCATACGATAAGGCTTAATAATCAGGAGCCCATTTTCATCAAAGTATTTTTTAGGAGGTCGTGCTGACATAGATCAAATTGAATAAAGATGATTAGAGGCGTATACCTGAAAAAGCGTTAATAATCCGGGCGTTTGCTTCTCTATAAAATAGTTTTTCCAGTAGTAGAAGTTCTGCGGAGTAGGTTCCTCACTGTATTCAAGTACCGCCTCAGCCAGCGCCTTTATTTCTGTTTTGTAAAGTGGAAGTGATTCACGTACAGTTTTGATCTCATTATACCATTGTTTGGTACTTGCAAAGCCATTTCCATTTTTTCGGTCGAGCCAAACAGAAGGCAGGATATTACCGTTGTCCAGGTAATACCTTGCCAGCAACACCCTCTGGCAAAAACTAAGAAATGCCGTGCAGGGCGTTTTTGAAAGTTGTAGGAACTCCCGAATACTTTCTTTAGCGGCATCAATTTCTTTGGTAGAGAATAGAGAACAGTTCCATAAAGAAGAATAGGCAAATGTCCAGGCGGTATCTACGAGGTGTGAAAGATCGGTCGTCTGCTGATCTTTATAACCTTTAACAACTTTTAACGTAGGCTGATAGGTGCGTTGAAATTTTTTGCTGTGTTGTCTCATTGTATTTGTTTTTTCGTTTGTTGATCACATTGACAACACAAACATACGATGCCTCTTTTGCGCACTTGGACACTTTCGTACATTATTGACAATTTCGGTACAACCTCGTACATAGTCGTACATTATTGTACATTAATGCAACGATTTACAATTTTTTGTTTCCCGTGAAACCAAATAAAATAGGCGTTGCACAATTGCAACGCCTAACTAGGTCTATCAAACGCGTTATATAATTATGGAGTACTGCTTTCCGATGAAGTCACTAAAGTATATGATTGATCAGTCATCTAGTTCTTTTTGAGAAGGCAGGCCGAGTAGTTCAAATATTATCTCTACTTGAAGCACTGTAAATAATTGACCAGTTTTTTTCCCTATAGCGTTTCTATGCTCTTTCAACCAGCCGCTCATAATACGGCGATCAACACCATATATAGCAGCTAATTCTTTTACATTGTAAGGTTTGATTTCAATCAGTTTCTTAGCGTTGAGATTTGTTTTGTTTTGCATGACACACGAGTTTATATGGGTTAGGGTATAAGGGGTTAGTGCTTTTATATAATTATACGTGTAATTCTATGTATTCGCCTACTTCAAGAGCAAGAACAGCCGAAATTTCCAAAACGCTCATTTCGGTTTTAGAACGCGATATTCAGAAAGAAACTGCCACATAAGTCTCGGTTGCTCCGCTGGTATATCCAGCTCCACTGATTCACGGCGGCTTTATTAACAGATTGTTGCCCGTCGGATGTCTCTAATATCGGAATTTTTGGAACTTCTTTTTTTAACGCCCTGGTCAGGGATTGCACATGCCGTTGCATGATGTTGCACCTGGCCTCTATGGAGGCAAGTATCTTTTGAAAAACATTTACTCGTTTGCGGTAGTTAAAATTGGGGGGATAAATATTACCAGATTGGTTAAAAAACACGGTAGCATCAGCAATCTTAAATACAGTATCCTCGGGGATACCGATCTCAGCCCTTTCGATTTTTGAGAGGTTTGCCGGTGGTAAGCCAATCCTTTCTGCTAATTCTGCCTGTGACCATCCACGGGATTCCCGCGCAAGGATAATCATGGCCTGATTAATAGTTTTAGAGGTCATGGGGTTGGGTCATTTATATAGGGACAAACATAGAGGGTCTATTTTTGTAAAATCAATAAATCAATTTCACAAAAAGATTCATTTTATTAATAAGCACTGATAATCGAATGCTTATTTTCCATAAATTTTTAGTAAACGTCAGCCCAAATGAAATTTGATTTAACTAACGCTGTACTCAATTTTTCCCTACGCCGGTACCAGTGCAACATTGGAGATTGATTTATCCACTGGTATGTTTGATTCCTGGAGATATTGAGATAAGGTTGGAATAGTTTCTGGAATTGTTCTACATGTCTTGTCCTGAATAGGGTTTACACATTAAAAGTGTAAACAATGCAAAAAGTAACAGGAAACAAGAAAAAAGCCGGTAGAAGATTTACCCATGACATGTCCTTCATCCGTGCAGTGGTACGGGAATACCAAACATCAGATTTAAGCATAAACGAGCTGGGCCGAAAGTATGGTCTTGGCAACACACAGGTTCAAAAATGGATACAGCGGTTTTCTTCCGAACTTTCAGACCAAATTATAGCGGTAGTATCACCTATGACACCTGAAGAACAACAGCAATTAGAAGTACTTAAAAAGCAGAATGAGGAACTTTTGAAAAGGCTCGAACTGGCTAATCTGAAAGTCACAGGTCTGGAAATGATGATAGATATTGCCGAGGATGAGTTAAATCTTGACATCAGAAAAAAGTATGGCACCAAACAGTCAAGCGAATGAAGCAGTATTATCCACACCTGGGCTGGAAGATAATCTGTGGACTGTTTGGTAAGACAAGGCAAGCCCATTATAAACTCAAATGGGTTGAAGACAAGCTCGTTTTAAAGCATGCAATAATTATTAAAACAGTAGAAGAAATGAGACATAGCATGCCGCGATTAGGTACTCGAAAATTAAAGTTTATACTTGATAGCAAATTGCAAGCACACAGTATCGTAATTGGGCGGGATAAGCTTTTTGATTTGCTTTCTGATTACGGCTTGCTGGTTCGCAGAAGAAGAAAAAGAAAGACAACTACAACCGATTCTGAGCATCCATTCAGAAAGTATCCTAATTTGATAAGAGATCTTTCCGTTACCAGACCAAATCAGCTCTGGGTAAGTGATATAACATATATCGCATTAATCAATAACTACTGTTATTTGAGTCTTATAACGGACGCTTATTCTCGCAAAATCGTTGGTTATTGCCTATATCCAACACTTGAAAAGGAAGGCCCCTTAAATGCTTTACAAATGGCATTAGGCGTATTTCCTGGAAAGCCAGGTAAGGCATTAATACATCATTCCGACAGGGGACTGCAATATTGCTGCAAGGATTATATTGATATACTTGTACAAAATAAAATATCAATTAGTATGACTGAAAAGGGCGACCCTTACGAAAACGCTATTGCAGAAAGAGTGAATGGGATATTAAAATCAGAGTTTAGTTTAAGCAGAACATATAGAAATTATGATGAAGCTTTAACTGCCGTCCAAAGTGCGATTGTAACATACAATGAACAGCGTCCTCATGGAAGCTGTGATTATCTAACTCCTGAACTGGCTCATCAGAAAGAGGGTGTATTACCCAAAAAATGGAAGTCTCGAAATGAGCGAAAACCCTAATAAAGGTTTTTTAAGGCATATCACCGAATGCGTAATACAAAAATACCAGCCACCATAAAGGAGCTGGTATAAATAGCATTACGCTATCGGATCAAGCTATTCCTTCTACAGTTGCTCCTCAGCAGAGCTGTAGTCCGCTTCACTTGATTATGCAAATCTAAGGGGTTACATTTGGACTTCCTGTAAACCAAAAACAGGACTTAGAAATACCCCTGACAACCGATATCAGGATTAAGAAATAGGGTGTCAACTTACACCCGGATTAACAAACCAACGTGTAAACTTATTTCAGGACGATACAACAGTAATTTAAAAATAATTGTGGAGCATTTGTGCAGCAGTTAGGATTTTAACTAATTTATAAGGGAGTAATTGGGAATAGAATACACTTGTATTAAAAAAACGGGGATAGTGTTAAAATAAACGCTCCCGAACGGGATTTTTGCCGGTTTTTATCTTTGAAAGGCAGGAACTACATATGCAAATACCATACAGGTTCCTGTTATACCTTAAAATAGTAGCAATAAGTGACATTATTTGATAGATGCAATTTTACTCTTGCAAACCCTTTCGGTAATATCCTGTAACATTTTTACTTTTTCGATCAAAGCGGTCAGCTCTTCTTCGGTTATAACGTATTTATCGTTATACCTGGCATCAACATATGCCTTCTTCAGTAAAGTAAATAAATGGATTTCGTTTTTTGAATTATTCGGGAACACTGTCAATAATTCAGGCGAAAATTCCCTACTCATTTTTAACAGCTTGCCTAAATTATGTGTCTTTGGTTTATACCCTGTATACACCAATATCATGGTATTGTAAAATCCTTCGGCTGATTGATGTAATAGGAAAACCGAAACTTTTAAAGAATGCAGTACGTCTTTACCATAAATACTATGTGCTAAAAAATCTTTTCCATTACTAAAATAAATATCAAAATCCCGTTGAGCTATTTTTTTTCTTTCTGTTGCCGATAATTCCTTTTGCTCAGCAAGTTCAACACTTCCTGCATCATAAAGTAAAATACCTTCTTTCTTTATATCTGTAAAAAAGTATTGCCCTTCTTCTATTTGCCGGTTCACGTAATCAATGCCATGTACAATAACATTAACAGGTATTGAGGTTAAAGGCTGCGATTTTGTTTCTGCCAGCTCCTGTATTTGATGCTCTGGTCTGTTATCTCCCTGCCTGGTTGCTACTAACAAATCATAATCACTAATATACTCATAGGTTATATGTCCTTCCATGTGTACATCTTCCTGCCATTTACCAGTTGCGTAGCTTCCAAACAGAATGATTTTTTCCGGGCGAACCAGTTGAACAATACTGTCGGTTATACTCTTTAGTTCCTCTTGTTTGTCTTTTGGTAAATGTGTTATAGAAGTCTTCACAGAAAATTTTTTTTATGCAAAATAGTTTTTTTTATCTTTAAGGAACATATTGCTATGAACCAGCGGTTTTAACGCCCTAATAACTTGTAGCAATATGGACGTTAAACTTACTAAGCAACTAAAGGGCTTTTATTGGGGCTTTTTAGTGTCTTACTTACCCAGTCAGTTTTCCTGCAAAGGCAGGAAAAAGCCAGTTGAATTGCTTTCAATGCCGAATATACGGCGTTCCCTTCTATTTTCAGGTTTTCAACTTCGATTTACACTTTTTTTTCATTTGAATAACACAGAAGCACCGTGAAGGTCATGTAAGCGGAGCATGGAAAATTAATTTTTCCTGCTTCGCTTTTTTCTTGTCCCCTACTGGTTTAATTCTCTCCAAAAGCAATTAATTAATTGTCTTAATGCCTGTTCTATGCCTGCAAATAAAAAAACGAAACAAGAGCGCTTTGCTTCTAACCCTTTTATGCTTCACCTGGATGATGAACCGTATGAACTAATCGCAGAAGGTCTAAAAAAACAGGTTGACGAAAGTTTACAGAAAAAACGTAACTGGTCTTATCCAACAATTAAGTTTGTCTCCCTTACTGATCAAATATTAAAACTCCGCATTTCAGATGAAGAATCCTATGAAATGACTGTAAAAATTGAGCCATATAAGTTGCATATTTCATGCTCCTGTGGTTCACCGGTTCAAACCTTATGTATCCACACCTTCCAGACACTGAAAAAATTAATCCTGTTTGAGAATACTGACTATTTTAAACGGTTTATATCAAATGGTTTAGTTGAAATTGCTTTAGCTAATAAGAGACATTTTAAGGTAAAGCGTACTACTACAGGGCTATATATACAGCCAGCGCATACGCTAGGAACTATTTATAAAATAGCGGATAAAATAGGCGACTGCAATTTACATGGTGTATTGAATTTGCCACAGGAAACAGTTGAACAGGAAATGATGCGGCTTACTGATCTTACTTACATTATACTTTATTCTTCCAGAGATAAATATTTCCCTTTTTTGCTACCCTGTGTGGGGATACTTAACAAGGCAGGAACCGATATAAAAGGATTTTACAATTTCATTACCGCCCCGCTCAACGAATACGATGCCTATTTAACAAATGAACAGAAAGAGTTAAATTCTCTATGCCTTGACATGTGGTTGGAAGCTAAAAATCAAAGTGGTTCAATAATTACATGTGACATAGAACAAACCAATTGTGCAGTTAATATTTTCAATCTTTGGAATAAAGCTATACCAGTATTGCGTCATCAACCATTTGTATACCGGTATAACTTTTATCACAAAGTTCAATTAAAGAATAGACCGCAAAAAGGTAGGCTACAGCGTATATACCTTTCGAGAGAAAAACCTTATCTGCATTTCCAATTGATTGATAACGGGCCATTTTATCAGTTAGAAATGAAGGTTTCTATTAAAGGGAATACGCTTCGACATTTCGATGCAATATCAACCTTCTTCATTTGCAAAGACAAATCCCTGTACATGCTTTCCTCTTTAAAGGATATTGGTATTACGGAATGGATGCGCAGACACAATAATTGTATTACTGTCTTTAAAGAACATTTTAGTGAATTTGAAAAGGAATATTTAGAACCGCTTTCTAATAATTACCGGCTTGAAATTATTCCCTCAAAAAAATAACCATTACCTCACTTATACAACTCTTAACAATTATGGAAGCAACTAATGATACCATTCAGCAGGAAATAAATTCTCCTCAACCCATCAAAAACCCCTTACTGCCTTTTGATGATGATTTTCGGCTACTGCGAAATGTCAAAGAAAATATTTCAGGTGTGTTGAGAGTAGCATTTACCTGGTCTTCGTCCGATAATTATATATGTAGCTTATGGAAGGTGTTACAGGCTGCTATCGGAAATGAAATGAGCGCTTATGAAAAAGGGCATCGGCGAATCGGTCTACTTAAATTTTACGATTCCCTTTTACCATTATTAGAAGCATTAAACGCCATTAATGAAACCAATAAGATCATTGAGCAAACCGGCGACCAACAACAAAAATCTATGGCAGAAACTGACCTTTCCATACCACCGAAGATTGTGATACAGGAGTTTTGCAGGTCGTATGCCTGGGAGTACTGTAGAATGGAATTATGGGACTGGTTAGATGGTGCTAATTCAAACGATGACTTTTATAAAGTAGGCTTAGGCCGTTCCTGTTTACTAATAGAGTATCAATGTATACATGGCCTAATAGAAGCAGCTTACTTGTTGAATAGCGAAAATGAAGAAAATATTTTCCGTAATGGCAAAGAAGAAACTAAAAGAGAAACCGATGCCAGAGTATCTATTGAATACTTTTTCTTAAATAATCCATTAATACAAGCAAAAGCCATGATGCAAGAGTTTTATTCAGGCTGGGTTCATCACACCGCTGAAGTTGCAGCCCCAAAAGAGCATTCAGAAAAATTAATGTTTCATGATTACGTAGTGCAACTTTTCGATGAACTGCATAATGTAGTGGACACCCCAAATGATATTGAAAACGCCTAATTAAAAACAACAACAAACATTTCTTATGCACATTTACGGTCAACATAACAAAATAGAGTACCACACTAATATCTTTTTAAATGAAGATGAAAACTATAGGGATATAAAAGACTGGAAGGAACGGTTATTGACAATAATTCAACAAATACCGGAAACAGCAGATACGTTGAAGCCAATTATCCAATTTTTGGTTACGACTGTCGCCCCAACAAAAATATACAGGGTGGAGAACAGGAGTATTAAAGGCGACACAACCGAAAAATATATAGACCTGCTTCTCGTAATTCCTAACAAAAACAATATTCCCTTTACAGAACTTGAACCAATTATAGAAATACCCTACCTAAAAGAAAGTAGGGTTGTTTGTTCCCTGCATAATGAAGGCGTTGTATTGGGGGCGCTTAGGAGCGGGCACATTTTTTATACTTTAAATTTTACTGCTGAAAATCTTGTTTATGATGATAAAGTAGTTACTTTCCCAATAACTTCATATGAAGCAGTACAGGAAATGAAACAAAAAGCACGGGAAATATTTTCTCAGCACTTTGAAAGAGCAACAAACTTCTATTCCTGCGCAGAATATTTGCACCAACGACACCCCGGCAAAATAATACCCTTCTTACTGCATCAAGCAACAGAATTTACCTATAGAGGGGTTTTAATGAGCTTGAATGGATATGATAAGCGGACGCATGACATACATTCCCTAAAGAAACATACCAGGCGTTGCGCTCCACAACTGAGCACTATCTTTTCACCTGATGTTGAAGAAGAAAAACGCCTTACATATCTCCTGGAAAAAGCATATTTAGAATCCAGGTATGAAAACAACTATGCCGTAAATGAAAACGACCTTACTGTATTCTTTGAGAAACTAAAGTTATTACAAGACGTATGTAAAGAGCTTGTAGAAAAATCAACCGAACCAACTGCCTAAAAATGATCTGATCATTAAGACATTTTTTTCTTATTATTTTTAACCGTTCTCTATTTTGGAACAATTAATCAGCCTCCTGCTTATTACAGGGGGCATTTTTTATACCTTCCAGGATAGGTAAACCCTATTATTTTGGGGGCAGCCGTTAATAGATGGAGCCGACAAAACAAAATATAATTAACTTTATATATTGATTAATTTCAAATTTTTATTTAAAACTCATGGAAATCGATCCAACAAAGTTTAATATTAAGGGAGGTGCAGTACACCCATACTTAAAAGTGGTACCCGAAAAAAAACAGTATAAGGTTTATGAAGGAGCTTTTGGCGTTGATAGATTTCAATATTTTGAAATTCCATCGAATTCTAAAATTGGAAATGCGTGGGCAAATTTTTATGATAAATATTATATAAGGGACGAATACAGGCATAACTATTATGAAGAAGCTGGAAATATTCTGGAATTAATAAAGAATGATAAGGACGTAACAAAAATAAATGGATTGGATGCATACTATAAATATTGGTTAAGTCATGATGAGGCAGAGAAATTGAAAATAGGCTTTAACGTTATACCTCATTTCTATGCATTGAAAGAATGGTACGAAATAAAATTGTCAAATTATTTAGAAAAGAATAAACAACACTTTCTAACTGACGAAGTAAAAGACGTATGCATCCAAAAATGGATAAAAGATTTAATCACACAAATTGAAACTTATTTTAACGGCGCTAATCATTCCGGAACTTATTCTATATTGAGTATGGCACATGCAATAGAGTTGGCAAAATTTTATAAGTGGCTTAAAGAAGAAAAGCAACAAAAAATGTATATATCAATTGATGTCTCCTCTAAAGCTGCTTTTAGCCAACTTTCAAAATACCATGACACTATAAAAGAAATTACGAATCGTAGCCAGCATTATGGTAACGCTCTAAAAAGGAATGCAGAAAATACAATGAACTTTGCAAATAATTTCAAATTCTCCAAAACTAATGAAAAACAGAACGAGGCTTCAATATCGCCCAAACCATCTATGGATTTGATTCCAGAAACGAAAATGCAATTCATTTTACAATTGGTAGAATGTTTGGGAATTACTGAAAATGGAAATTCTGTTCTTGGGGAACGTAGAAAAGGGGCTATTAGGGGTGTTGTAGAGGCATTAAGGGAAACCAATATTTTACCAAATCAAAGTTTGGACTCCTTAATAAAAGCTGTTGCATCTAAAATTAACCTAAAAGTGAAATCTAAAATTGACTGGTCAAAAACTTCCGAGGATTACAAAGCGAAAGCTGCAAAATATATCCAGCAAAATTATAAGGTCTTATAAGGTCTTATCCCGTTGACCTTATAAGTCGTTATACTTAATTGGACTTTCGCATGATAAATAATATATCATATGCGTAAAAATGAAAAGTTCAATTTCAACTTTCTTGGAATAAAATTGGAATGTACAAACCCTAGTGGGGCTTCTATCTTGATGCTTTTAATACTTTTAGTATTTATAATTTTTATTTTAAGGAAGTAATTTAATAGGCATGATTGAAATAACAGAGGTTAACTTTCCAGGAACAATAAAAATTTTCCGTAGAAATATTTTCAAAGGGTATGATATGCATGGGAACCAAATACTTTGATTGCTATTTAATAAATTGAAGTTTGTAAAGTTCGTCTGCAATTTTATCTGCACGTAAACCCCAAAATTCTTCAACATTATCCTTTACCAAAGCTTTGTAGGCATTTAAATCAATAAAAACGGCTTCGAATTTATCAATATTTGAATTAAAGTCGAGTTTAAAATTCTTTATTGCCGTGCTTGGCGAATTTGCTTTCCAACTATTATTTGAATTGGCTGTAAGAGGCATAAGATTTGCAAAATTGTTTTCAGAAATGTGCTCCAATGCACTATGGGCACCCTTATTATGCCTACACCAATCCTTTGGAAAGATATGATGCAACTGAACTTTTTTCCCTTTTTCAATAAACCTATCTAATCTTCCCCCGTCAATTAAATCATTTTTAGCACGAGAATTAATTAATAAAGTAATTCCTTGTGCGAGTGCGCCTTTTGTTTCTCCATTCTTCACTAATCCAATAAGGTCTTCTTTTGTTTTTGCTTTAAAATCAGATCCAAAGAAAGCTTCAATGTCTTCATTTATCTTTTTTACCCACTCTTTTTCTCTGTTAATAATATGTTTTTTCAAAATTTCATCTAAGAATTTCAAATCAACTGTAAACTGTGTTAAAAATCCCTGGTCATATCTATTAGTTAGTGTATTTCTCCAAAAAAATGCTTTATAGACTTTATTTAGTTCTTCAATGGTATAATAATCAGTTTGTAGTCGAAATTCCAAATTCCATCTAAGAGATAAATACAAAACAATTTGTGCAGGATAAGGAATTTCGTTTAATCTAAAATCTGCATTAAATATATTCAAAGATAAGTCACTAGTGTAAGAATCAATTTTTGCAACATTATTATCAAAAATACTGTAAAAAGAAAGAGGTGTTTCTATTAAATCTTTTCCCTTTATACTTGAAACGATTTCCTTACTATTACTCTTTGTGGGTTCATTTTCTAATATATAGCATCCCGTTACAACTTGACATAAAAACTCTTGCCTACTATCATCACAAAGCAAGCCAAAACTGTTAAGGTCGCTATATTTTTTAAAATTATCTCTCAAAAGGAAACTACCGGCACTTTCGCTAAAAAGCCTATTATGAATTAAATCAAATGTAGAAACTTTTGTTCCAGTTGTATTTAATACATCAAAGATTTCGCATACCGCGCCTAAATCAACTGATTCTGGGATTTCTGCAATGGGTATTTGAAACGTTTTATAAATACTATCAAGAAATTTAATGGAGTTACTTCGCTTATCTCTTATTTCTCTCCCAGGAAATTCACCTGTTGGGTAAATATCTTGATCGTTTATTTTTTCTAAATAATCGCCAAGCTTTTGAAAATCCTTAAAAGGAATAATCCCTCTTTTTACGCATGTTGCTAATGTTTTTAAATCCTCCTTTAATATTTCCTTTTGTTTTTTATATACTACTATATTAGCTTCGTTATTGTCTGAAAAAGCATCAATATCAATATACCATTCACCTGAAAAAGAACGTCGTTCATCTTTGGCATGAAAGCCGCCAAAAACCATAGCTAAAGTAGTTAACCGCTGTTTCCCAGTAACCATTCGGTCCTTGACGTTACCAGGCGAATAAAGAAGTC
>NZ_JCAPSW010000027.1:0-77584 GCF_059587045.1 Niastella sp. sgz303648
GTCAATTCCGTTTAACGCAAACGACTTTGCATTAAATGAAAAGGCAATTCCGTTTAATCCAAAACACTTTTCGTTAAACGCAAAGTCAATTCCGTTTAATGCAAACGACTTTGCATTAAATGAAAAGGCAAATCCGTTTAATTGTTATGCCAATTAGCTGATCCGGCCAACTTTATCTTTTTATCTGTATCTCTTCAATTACGTAGGCAACGGCGTCTTTGTCGTAATAACTGTAGTATTGTGCAGTACCAATGGCAAACTGGTTAGTGGCTTTTGCCCTGGAATCTGCATTTTGAATATAACTTTCTATTTGCTTTGGAACTGAAGGCGGCACAGTTCCTTTTGCATATTTATAATTGCTGCCATCCAGCAAAAGTTTAAAGTTGGTGCTGTTATAATTGGCGTTGCTAACTGTGGTGAAGGATGAAGATCCGGGGCGATAGTACATATGTGGGTTGTAAGTCATAACGCCGCTATAGGTGGCTCCATGATTGGTTATACCTGGCGTTACTGCCATGGAAGAAGTCTGGTAGCCACCAACATAACCACCGCTACTACCGCCGCTTGACGTGCGTATGAGGTCATGTGTTCCGATGGTAACTATATACTGGCCTTTTTCATTTTGACTAACTATTATCGCTTCTGCCCCATGGCTGAGGTCGGCAATCGCGTTTATTACATGCTTTAATTCCTTTTCATTTGCCAGCTTTCCGTAATGGCCTTCCTCCTTTGGAGGTTCTGCAAACAAGCTTTTATCGGTTTCTTTCGTGATCTCTTGTTTTGCCAGCAGTTCACCCGTGGCTATATTATGAATTGCTACCTGAATGGTCTTATTAGCTGAATTACTATTTATGATAAGCGTAAACAACTGGTTGTCTTTTTTAAAGGAATTAACCTTTAACCGTTCTTTTTCTTCTTTTTGAAAATTTTGCAACTCAATAAGGCGCTCTTTAGCGCTAAAGTCGGGTAGCTGAACGGTAAATACATGAACCGGTTTCTGTATTTGGTTTACTACAAATGTGAGATCATGAGGTGAACTGAATAACTTGGCATGTGTAGCGGCGTTGCCAAGATCGGGTTCTTCACTGCTTTTAAAGATATGCAGTTCTGAAAAATATTCGGTGATCTTGCGGCGGCTTCCGTTAACTTCCGGTACTGTAAAACCGAGATGTTTTTGCTGTACAAGGCCGGCTTCGTTTACAACGTAGAAAACAAGCTCGCTGGCTTTATTATCGGCAGTGATCGTATAAAAAGTATTGTTGTCGGAAAATGAGGCGATCACTGATTCTGTTTTAGGGATCTCAAAAAGAGAACGCTGCGTTACTTTTTTGGTATCGAAATTCACTGATTCCAATAGGAAATTGGTAACGTTTTTCTTTTCTTTTTCCTCATAAATGAAGTTGAATACCCGGCCGTTTGCCGTGCCGCCACGATAATCTGTAATATCTTCTTTAAATACAGTGCCGTCAATATCAAGGTCTATTTTGGATACTATGGCGAGGTTCTTATCAAGCTGAATGTATTCAGCTTTAACATTGTCTTTTAAAACGATCGATGCGATCGAATTAGCCTGATTGTCGAGAAAATACGCATCATAGGCGGATTTTTTCTTTTCAAACTCAAAGGGAATACTTAATATTTTTTTTTGTGCGGTTACAACAAACGGAACCAGGGAGAAGGCCAAACCGGCAAAGATTTTCATAACAGGAATCAATTGTTAAGGGGTATTCAATTGATTAAAAATAAGGATAATAATAATATTATTAATTCTACTTTGTCACATTTAGCTCTTTGATTTTATTAGGGCCTTTTAAATGTTAAAAAAACACTAATATTGGTAAATTTGTATATTTAGCCCCTTAAAGTGATGCCATTTGTATGCTTGCCGTTGCTATGAGATATTTTGCCTTTTGTTGCCTGTTCTTCTTCCTTGTATGCAAGCAAGTCGTTGGTTATCCTTTTCCCATCCGGCACCTGGGCATTGACCAGGGGCTTTCGAATAATTCGGTACGATGCATTTACCAGGATCATAATGGTTTTATCTGGATTGGAACTTTTGACGGATTGAACCGGTATGATGGTTATGATTTTAAAGTGTTTCGGAAAACAGATACCAATTCTTTACCGCATAATTATGTAACAGCTATTGGTGAAGACCATCAAAGTAATATATGGATTGGTACCAGCCAGGGGGCCGGCTTTTATAATAACCTTACGGGAAATATTTCAAAGGGAACTTTTGTTCCATCCGGCAGCAAACAAAAGCAAAGAATTTCTTTCTATATAAATGATATTAAACCAGATAGCGCCGGCAACCTTTTTCTGGGCTCCAATATTACCGGACTGCTGCTATTACATAATAATAGTACCGTTGCCATTCAGATACCTGGCCCCGGGCAGGGCCCGGGGAATGCAAAAGGCAATGTCAACTACGACGTACTGAGTATTGTTATCGATAGGCAACAAAGGGTTTGGTTGTTTGTACGGGATGTGGGTTTATGCTTTTACAACAGGGCTACCAATTCGGTACAGGTGGTAAACACCAACCTTATAGCTGCTAACTGTATGGAGGCCGACGATCAGGATAATATCTGGATAGGTACAAATACCGGACTGTATAAATATAATATCGCCGGCCATGCATTGAACGAGGTTTCTATAAAGCTTACCTCCGGTGTTGTCAACTGTATGAAGTTCGACCGGCAGCGAAACCTGTGTATTGGAACGGCAGTGGGTGTAAATATTCTTAATACTGCAACAGGAAAGCTTGATTATATTTTATCGGGGGAAAACAAAAACGGATTGACAGGAGATGATGTATACAGCATTTTAGAAGATAATGAATCACGCAAATGGATAGGGATCTCGAAAGGCGGCGTTGATATAATAGATCCACAAAATAACGGTTTTGCAACCATAGCACATGAACCGCTAACTCCCAATAGCCTGGCTTATGATTTTGTTTCTGCTTTTTATGAAGATGAGGAGCAAAACCTGTGGATCGGTACTGATAATGGTAGCATCAGTATTTGGAACCGGGAGCAAAATATGTTCAAAAATTACCGGCAAATACCGGGTATTAATGATTCCGCAAGTAATTATGCTGTTCCATCTTTTGTGAAAGACAGGATGGGTGATTTTTGGATTGCATCTTTTGGAAGCGGCATTTACAAGCTCAACAGATTTACGAAACGATTTGAACATTATAAGTGCATCAACTACAAAACCGGAGCAGAAAATAAAAATGTATGGTTGCTGTATGAAGACAGGGAAGGTAATTTGTGGGCAGCTACCTATCAAAGGGGCCTGCTGTACCTGCTGAACCGGCAAACAAATCGCTTCGAGCCCTATAACCAGGGTATAATCGACATTTTTAGTCTGGCCGAAGACCATACAGGTACTTTATGGGCCGGAACATCCTATGGCCTTTCTGTAGTTGATAAAAAAAACAGAGGATTCTTTTTTTACGAAACAGGAAAGCCGGTAAGGGCTATACTGGAAGATAAAAAAGGCAGGTTATGGTTAGGCACCGAAGGCAATGGTATCCTACTGTTCGACAAGGCAAAAGGTACCATCGCAAAAGGGTTTACCGAACAGGATGGTTTATGCAACAATTCTGTTTTAAATATATTGGAAGATGGTAGTGGCCGGTTATGGCTCAGCACTTTTCATGGCCTTTCAATGTTTAACCCCGAAGAAAAATCGTTTAGAAATTATTATCAGGAAGATGGTTTGCAAAGCAACCAGTTTGCCTATAATGCAGCACGGCGTCTTCGCTCAGGTGAATTGGTTTTTGGTGGTATCAAAGGGTTCAATATTTTCAATCCCGCCGGTTTAAAAACACGAAACTATTTTCCGCCTGTGTTTATTACAGGGTTACGAATCAATAATACACCGGTTGCTGAAGGCAGTAAATACATTACATCTGTTAAAGAAGATAAAATTGAATCGCTTAAAATTCCTTTTTCCGAAGCCGTGCTTTCAGTAGATTTTGCTGCGCTGGAATTTTCGGCTCCCGGTAAAATTTTATATTCCTATTATCTGGAGGGATGGGATAAAGGGTGGAATAACAATGGCACTATAAGAACAATCAATTACACCCGGCTTAGTGAAGGCCGGTATACACTGCATATCAGGGCAACCAACGCCGGGGAAATGTGGAACCCCAGGGAAGTTAGCCTGAATATTGTGGTTTTACCTCCCTGGTACAGAAGCTGGTGGGCTTATACCTTTTACATTATGTTGCTTGCCGGCGCCATTGTGATTTATCAGCGGTACAGGGTTAACCAAACAAAACTGGCATTCGAAATAAAGCTTGCCAAATTAAATGCTGAAAAAGAAAGAGCTGAAAGAGAAACCCAAAAGATGATAAATGATAATGAAAAAGAGATGAATGAAAAAAGACTGACATTCTTCACAAATATCTCCCATGAATTTCGCACACCAATAACATTAATAATAAATCCGATAAAAGATATTTTGAACAGGCAGGCTAAGGAAAATAAGGCCGGCTACGATGAGCTTAACATCGTTTACCGCAATTCGCACCGTTTATTGAGCCTTGTTGACCAGCTTTTGCTTTTTCGAAAAACTGAAACCAATGCCGATCAGCTAAAAATTACAAAATTTAATTTCAGTCGTTTATGTGGTGAGGTTTACCTGGCTTTTGTTCAACAGGCAAAGGCGTTAAAAATTGAATATAAATTTGAATGTGATAATGACGACCTGGAAATATATGGTGACCGCGTGAAAATGGAGATCATTTTATATAACCTGCTTTCCAATGCATTCAAATATACACCCGAAGCCGGCAAAGTGACGATAACTGTAACCTTCAATGAAAATAATATTGATCTGGTGGTTGCCGACAGTGGCTATGGTATACCAAAGGATGTAGGTGATAAATTATTTGAAAGGTTTTACCAGGTGCAGGTGGCAGGGATTCCTTCCAAACCGGGGTTTGGAATTGGTCTTTACCTGGTAAAACATTTTGTTGAGCGTCACAATGCCAACATATCCTATCAAAGTGAACCGGGAAAAGGCACTCGTTTTTTGGTGGAGTTCCAAAAAGGGAAAGTTCATTTCGGCGAACAAATTGTTTTTGATGAGAGCGCGCTCGCGATGGACGAAGAAACAATGCTTTCCCCGGAATTAAGTACACAGGAACCGGAATTTGACAATAACCTGCCTGGCCGTAATGGAGAGCAGGATGTTTTAATAAGCGAAAAAAGCGCTGTTTTATTAGTAGACGACGATAAACAGATGCGGGCTTATCTATACCAGATATTTTCCGACAAATACACCGTTTACCAGGCCGAAAACGGGGAAATGGGCGTGGAGCTTGCCTATAAATATTTGCCTGATATTATTATAAGTGATGTAAAAATGCCTGGTTTAAGTGGTATTGATTTCTGCAAAAAGGTAAAAAATGATCCTTCGATAAGCCATATTCCTGTGATATTATTAACGGCAGAATCTTCGGTTGAAAAAAAGCTCGAGGGAATGGAAGGCGGTGCGGATGATTATATTGTTAAGCCATTTGAGAAAGACCTGTTGATAGCAAAAGTTGCCAGCCTTTTAAAAAACCGTACAAACCTTCAACATTACTTCTACAATGAAATTACCCTTCGTGAAACCCACTATAAAATTTCTGAGGAATACAAGGTGTTTCTGGATAAATGCATCGCTGTAGTTGAAAAGCACCTCGACGACGAAGATTTTGGGGTTAAAACCCTGGCCGAAGAGTTAAGCATAAGTCATTCTAACTTATATAAAAAAGTAAAATCTATTTCAGGACAAACGGTAAATGCCTTTATTCGCTTTATCAGGCTCCGAAAAGCGGCCGAACTCCTCATTAATACCAACGTAAATGTAAACGAAGCAGCTTCCCGGGTTGGTTTTGCCAGTCCAAAATATTTCAGGGAACAGTTTGCAAAGCTGTTTGGAATGAACCCATCGGAATACATCAGAAAATTCAGGAAACCTTTTGGAAAGAGCTACCATGTTGATTAATGTCTTTTTTACATTTTTACGAAAATCCGTCCCTTTTGTATGATTTCAGGGACCATTCATTTTCCTCTGTCTGAGTATTTTGCATACGGTAAGCAACGATTGGCTTATCGGTAATAAGGCCAACCTTCAGGCTTAAAAATTACACTCCTAACCGAACTAATTTGCGTATGAAAAAAAATTGTACACTGAAAAACAGTGCAAAGCGACTTATTGTCCCGCTTTTTCTACTCTTCCTCTCATTTAATGCGTTTTCCCAAAAAAATGAAATTACTGTAACCGGTAAAGTAAGTTCCGACTCTGCCGTTTTGCAAGGCGCTAACGTGCAGTTAAGAGGGGATGGTAAAATAGCCGTAAGTACCGACCGAAACGGTAATTACACCATTAAGGTACCTGCCAGCGGCATCCTTGTATTCTCGATGATGAGCTACGAACAGCAGGAAGTGCCCATTAATGGCCGCAGTACGGTGAATGTGCTGATGAAATCAGCCAGCAGTCTGCTGAACGATGTGGTGGTTATTGGTTTTGGCGGCACACAAAAGAAAGCCAGCGCAGTAAGCTCCATCACTACCATTAATGTGAAAGAGCTGAAAGGGCCAACCGGCAACCTCACCAACGCACTGGCCGGCCGCATACCCGGTATGATATCATTTCAGCGAAGCGGCGAACCGGGTTTGGGTTCTGATAATTCTGCCTTTTACATCAGGGGCTTAAGTACATTCGGCTCGGGCAAGCAGGACCCGCTAATACTTATAGATGGCGTTGAATCATCTAACACTGATCTGGCCCGGTTACAGCCCGATGATATATCCGACTTTTCGGTGCTGAAAGACGCGGCCGCCGCTTCGGTATACGGCGCCCGTGGAGCCAACGGTGTGGTATTGGTAAATACCCGTACCGGCAAAGAGGGCCCGGCAAAATTTTATTTCAGGGCCGAAAACAGGGTTTCTACCAATACCAAAAATTTTAAACTGGCTGATAATATTACTTACATGACCCTGGCGAATGAAGCCGCGCTCACCCGTTCGCCACTCGCTGTTCAGCCTTACTCGCAAAATAAAATTGAACATACCAGGGCCGGCGACGATCCTTACCTGTATCCCAACAACAACTGGATAGACCAGTTGATAAAAAAGTACACGAATAACCAGAGCTATAATATGAATATTACCGGTGGTACCAATCGTGCCCGGTACTATGTAGCGGGAACGTACAACCAGGATAATGGGGTACTAAAGGTGGATCCCATTAATAATTTCAACAGCAATATCAAGCTGAAGAACTATTCCATTCGAACAAATATCAATCTAAACCTTACCAATACAACCGAACTGATTATAAGAATGTATGGCCAGTTCGATGATTATAATGGTCCTGTTGGGGGAGGTTACAAAACCTTTAATAATGCATTATGGAGTAACCCGGTTATGTTCCCCGCCGTTTACCCGCAATCACAACTCCCGTATATTACGCATCCCCTGTTTGGTTCAGGTCAAATGATGTATTCAGGCGGACTTTCCAGCACTCTTTATTTAAACCCGTATGCCGAAATGGTAAAAGGATATACGGTGTACAAAACGTCGAATGTTCAACCCCAGATCGAGTTCAAACAAAACCTGAATTTCATTACACCCGGTTTGAATTTTCGTACCATGGGTTACCTGAGAAGGTATTCTTTTTATACTGTTGACAGAAGTTATAACCCGTTTTACTATACAGCCAACATCGATCCATCTACCAAAGCATACAGCCTGCAGGCATTGAACGATGGCGGACCAACTTCTATTGGAACTACAGGTACCGAATACCTGGGATATTCAGAAGGCACCAAAGTGGTAGACTCCCGTTTTTGGCTCGAAGGCTCAATGACGTATAATCATAATTTTTACAGGCATACGGTTGGCGGATCATTGATAGCTGTTGTATCAAACTACGAAACCGGTAATGGCGGTAGTGTTACGGCTTCGCTGCCACAGCGTAACCAAACTTTTTCGGGAAGGTTTACCTACGGGTACGACAACCGTTACCTTGCCGAATTTAATTTTGGCTATAACGGCTCTGAACGTTTTGCCAAAAACAACCGTTTTGGATTCTTCCCGTCGGCCGGTATCGGATATCGCATTTCAAATGAAAGATTCTTTGAGCCGCTGAGAAAATACATAGACGACCTGAAATTCAGGGCTACCTACGGACTTGTAGGTAATGATCAAATTGGTAATATCAACGACCGGTTCTTTTACCTGTCGAATGTAAACCTCAATGACGGTGCATACGGAACTTCATTTGGGCGTAATGATGGTGTTTCGACCTATTACCGGAATGGGGTTTCTATTTCGCGATATGCCAACAATGATATTACCTGGGAACAATCCCGATCACTGAACCTGGGTATGGACCTGAAAATGTTACGGGATTTTAGTCTTACAGTAGATGTATATAAGCAATGGAGGTCAAAAATACTACAGGCCAAATCAGCTATTGGAACTACGGTAGGTTTTTCGGGAAATCCTGCTTCCAACTATGGAAAAGCAGAAACACAGGGCATAGACCTGGCTGTAAACTATCAGCATACAATTTCCAAAAATGCCTGGATAAACATGCGCGGTACATTTACCTATGCTACCAGTAAAGTAAAGGTTACAGATGAAATACAATATCCTGCCGGCATTGCATATTTGTCGAAGGTAAACCACTCTATCAATCAGGCATGGGGGTTGGTTGCAGAACGCCTGTTTGTTGATCAGAAAGAAGTAAACTACTCGCCTGTACAATATGGCGATAATACCCTGATGGCAGGTGATATCAAATACAAGGATGTAAACGGTGATGGTGTAATAAACGACGATGATATGGTGCCGATCGGCTATCCAACGCAACCTGAGATCATTTTTGGTTTTGGCGCGTCGATGGGTTATAAGCGTTTCGACTTCAGCTTTTATTTTCAGGGAGCGGCCCGTTCTTCATTCTTTATCAATCCTTACAACATACAACCATTTTATATCAACGGCTCCTATCAGAATAACCTGCTGCAGGCAATTGCCAATAATCACTGGTCAGAAGATAACCAGAATTTGTACGCTTTATGGCCCCGGCTCAGTACCGGAAGGGTTAACTCAAACAATGTATCCAGTACCTGGTGGATGCGCAGCGGCGATTTCCTGCGACTGAAAAGTGTTGATATGGGATATACCATTCCCAATATAAATGCGCTGCGATTAAGGGGTACCCGTTTTTACATTTCTGCTACCAACCTTTTTATTATCAGCAGCTTCAAATTATGGGATGTTGAAATGGGAGGTAACGGCCTCAATTATCCTGTTCAGTCTGTGTACAGCGTAGGAGCACAGCTTAATTTCTGATTATTCTCTAATTTTTTAACGATCGCTCATACAAATGAACAATTCAATAAAAAAATTGCAAAATAGCAGCTTTAACCTCGTTATACTGCTATTGGTATTGGCAGGGTGCTTACACTCCTGCAAAAAATACCTCGATGTAGTGCCCGATAATGTATCTACCATTGATAATGTTTTCAAACTGCGTATTGAAGCAGAAAAATACCTGTTCACCTGCTATTCATACCTGCCTAAAAACGGAGATGGATGGTATAATGCATCTCTTACTGCAGCTGATGAAATCTGGTACCCGCAAAACGATCAAACGCACTGGCACCCTGCTTTCAGAATAGCATTGGGACAGCAAACCGTTTCCGACCCTTATTTTAACGAATGGCAGGGTAATCTCAAAGGCAACAGCGGCACCTACAATTACCTGAAAATATGGAATGCTGTTAGTAGTTGTAATATTCTGCTTGAAAATCTGAACGACCCCACGAAAGTGCCCGACATTTCATCAACAGAACGATCACGCTGGATAGGGGAAGGATTGTTTTTGAAAGCCTTTTATCACTATTATATGCTGCGTATGTACGGTCCGATACCGATTATGAATGAAAACATACCGGTAAACGCCGACCTCACCAGTTCTTATGTAAAAAGGGCGCCTGTTGATGACTGTGTAAATGCAATTGCCGGCTGGCTCGACAGCGCTGTAACGTTGCTGCCTGAACGTATTGTTAATCAAAATACCGAACTGGGACGTGCCACCAAATCCATTGCTTTAGCCATTAAGGCAAAATTATTGGTAATGGCTGCCAGTCCGCTATTCAATGGCAATAGTGATTTTGCAAATTTCAGAGATAAAGATGGTGTGGCGCTTTTTAATTCCCAGTTCGATCAAAACAAATGGGTGAAAGCAAGAGATGCTGTTAAAGCAGCCATTGAATCGGCTGAATCGAATGGATTTTCTTTATATAAGTATACAAATGATGTATTAGGACTGAGCGATGTTACTAAAACGCAATTGAATATCCGAAATGCAATAACACAGCGCTGGGGGCCTGAATGTATTTGGGGAAATGCCCAATCTTACTTTGTAAATGAAAGTTTGTGTATGCCTCCCACCGAAAGAGGTACCAATACGAATCATGGCGCCCAGTTGCAGGGCGTTTGGGCGCCACCGATGAAAATGGTTAAGATGTTCTATACCTCCAATGGTGTTCCCATCGATGAAGATAAAACTTTAAGCTTTAACAGTTACGATCAGTTGCGAACTGCTACCACTGCCGAACAGTATAATATAGAACCAGGTTTTGTAACCGCCCGTATCAATTACGACCGCGAGCCCCGCTTTTATGCCGACCTGGGCTTCGATGGCAGCATTTGGTATATGAAAGATGGAAATGCCACCGGAAGTGATGTTGGCACATTTTACCTGAAGGCCAAGAATGGCCAGAGTGCCGGTTTTGGAGATTTCAGAAACTGGAGCGAAACCGGATATTTTGTAAAAAAACTGGTGAGCTGGGAATCTACCACACGAGGCACATCGGCGCCCGTATGGCGTCAGTTTCCCTGGCCCGAAGTACGCCTGGCCGATCTGTATTTGCTATACGCCGAAGCCGAAAATGAAGTGAATGGAGGTTCTTTATTGGCCATCAGCTACCTCGATAAAATAAGAGATCGTGCAGGTCTTAAAGGCGTTGTTGAATCCTGGACCAATTATTCCAACAACCCTTCAAAATATACCACCAAAGCAGGCCTGCGCACAATCATTCACCGGGAACGCACAATCGAAATGATGTTTGAAGGGCAACGGTTGTGGGATCTGAAACGCTGGAAGGAAGCTGCCGATGAATTGAATAAAGATATCAGCGGCTGGAGCATAACGGGTTCAACAGATAATACCTACTACAAGGAACGGTTTATCTATAACCAGAAATTTATTGCCCCAAGAGATTATTTCTGGCCTATCGGAAACTACGAAACCCGCCGCAATCCTAGCCTGGTCGAAAACCAGGGCTGGTAATTCTAATTTATAATGATGTAAACGCCATATAATGAAACCTGTTTTAAAATTATTTGTGCTGTTAATTATTGCCGTACTTATTGATGTTTCGTGCAATAAAAAACTGGAATCACACCAGCCTGTGAGCGATGATCCTACTGTACCGCCGCCCGTAACCAATATAACAGTTGTGAACGGCAATGGTAATGCAACCATCAGCTATGCCGTACCAAAAGATTCCATTCTGTCGTATGTGAAAGCTGTATTTACGATTACTACCGGAACGCAATATGAAACAAAAGCCTCCTACTATAATAATTCGCTGTTGGTAGATGGTTTTGCCGACACGCTGGAGCATGAAGTGAAATTGTATTCCGTAAGCAGGTCAGAGGTAATGTCGGAACCCGTGATTGTAAAAATCAAACCACTGATTGCACCCATCTGGCAGGCATACCGCAGCTTGCAGGTAATAAATGCATTCGGAGGTTACAACCTTACTGCAAAAAATGCATCCAAAGCCAATATCTCTATCATTGTAACAAAAAAGAATGTATTCGGCGAGTACGAAGCCGACAATGATAAAAGTGTTTTTACAAATGCAGACAGCATATTAAGTAAAGTGCGCGGCCTCGACACAATGGAATACCGTTTTGGCTTTTTCGTAAAAGACCACTGGGGTAATAAAACCGATACCATATACAAACTGGTTAAGCCGATATACGAAACAGAGCTGCCCAATACAAACTTTTCTGAATTTACATTGCCCGGAGATGCTCCGCAATGGAACAACAACGAAACAGCTGTGCGTTATACCTGGGATGCAAAGTATGGCTGGCCCTGGACCAGTTTCACCAGCCAAACAGCCGGTGGGTCGGGCCCTCACATGATTACATTTAATACAGGAATGCTTGCCAGGGTAAGCAGGGTGTGGATTCGCCCTTACCCTGAGGGAACCCGTTATTATTATCTCACTACTATGAAACGCTTTGAAATTTATGGCGCTGCCAATCCATCGCTCAGCGGGGCATTGGATAATACCTGGACGCTGCTGGGATCTTATACAGTAACAAAACCTTCGGGCCTTCCTTATGGCACAGATGATGCCACCGACCAGGCAACTGCAATCGCCGGATTTAGCTGGGAGGCAGATGTAACAGCGCCTAAAGTAAAGTACATCCGCATCCGTTGCCTCGAAAACTTCGCGGGTGGCACTGCCCAAAGCATCAATGAATTGAAAGTATACGGAGATCCCCGTTAACCCCAAAATGATAGCATATGAAAAAAATAAATATCGTTTTAATCCTGTTTGTGATAGCTGTAACAACTGTGTGTTGTTCCAAATGGGATGACTATAAAAAATATACAGCCGGTGGCGAAACGACCTATACCGGCAAAATGGATTCGGTTAAAATATATCCCGGCAGATTACGGGTGAAGTTGACCGGGTTGTTGCCGGCCGATCCTAACATAACCAGGTGTAAAATAACCTGGAACGGAGGCAATGATTCCATTGAATACAGCATCAGCAAAAGCACAGGTGTTGATTCATTTAATAAAATAATTAATGTACCTGAAGGCGTAAACAGTTTCACCATTCAAACCTTTGATGCAAGAGGTAATGGTTCATTGATTACAAACGCTGTAGGTACCGCTTACGGTCCTAAATATGAAAGCGGACTTACCAACCGGCCTGTTGCCCGTGCTGAACTGCTCACCACCGGAAATGCTGAAATAACCTGGGATAATTTTGACACAACATCCGGAGCGAAAAATACGGTGATCACCTATACAACTAATAGCAATACTACTGCTACGGTATTGGTACCGTTTAGTCAGTCAGTAACTTCGCTGCCAAATTTTAAAGGCGGCACTTCTGTCAGCCTTGTTACAAAATATTTACCGGTTCCAACTGCCATCGACACATTCTACAGCGCAGCGCAAACAGTAGGGGTGATGTATGATGTAACGTCGCTTTATATAAATAATGCCGGAATCAACTTTACGAACTCCGATGGTGGTACAGGCAGATGGCGTACTCCGGCCATATGGACTACTACAGCTGATGTAAGGAACGGCGGTAACGATATCGGTGGGCTGGATGCAGGAGGGTGGCTGCCTTCTATTGCACTTTCTATTGAAGCATGGTGGGGAATGACAGCGATACCCAATGGAAAAATTTATCAAACCATTACATTGCCTGCCGGAAAATATACATTTATCGCTACTGCAGGCGATTGTTCATCGGGCGGTACCAAATACGTAACAGTAGCAGCGGGCAGTATGTTGCCCGATATTGGAAATGTGCCGGCTAACGCCATTGTTTATAAAACCATTGAAAAGTATACTGATAATAAACTCAACTTTACATTAGCGAGCCCTACCCAGGTTGCTGTTGGCATACAGGCGGGCATGGCTGCCGAAGGAAACTATATGAAAGTATTCAAGGTCAGGTTGTATGGAACTCCGTGATCACTGAATAAACAAACAATCTCAATAAATAAAGGATCGCTTAAACGCGGTCCTTTGTGCTTTTATAACAGCAATCAAATCTCAAATACTATTCACCGATTGGTGCTGTTTGCGATAGCCATCGGGTGTTAAACCGAGATTCGTTGAAGAAAAAAATGCACCGTTTGCGGGAAGTTTGGCAGTTAAAAATAAATGTGTAATTTACATATATCATTTTTGGGCCGCTTTGATTAACCGCGAATTTGCCTTTATGGATTACGGACTGCTTGCCGATGACGTATTGCTTAAGCTTTTGAAAATAAGTGACGAACTTGCTTATAAAGAAATTTATTTACGTTATTGGAGAAGATTGTATCGTTCTGCCGTAAGCAAAACAAATAGTAAAGAAGTTGCTGAAGATATTATTCAAAGTGTATTTGCCGACCTCTGGGAAAGGAGAGAGCGTCACCAGATTAACAGTATCACGGCTTATCTTGAAACTGCAGTGAAATACCAGATTATCAATTACATTAAAACAGCAATTTCCAAACGGGCTCAATATTCAGGTTTCAGTGAGTTGCAAAAAACAGAGGAAAATCCGGCTGACATGCCGTTGTTGGTTCAGGAGCTTAATATGGCTATTGATAAAGCGATTAGCCAATTACCACAAAAAACACAAACGATTTTCCGCTTAAGTCGTTTTGAAAAACAATCCAATAAAGACATTTCCCGGATCATGGATCTGTCGGAGAAAACTGTTGAATATCATATTACACAATCCTTGAAATCACTGCGCTTTTTCCTGAAAGACTTTATTCTCGTTGATTTTATACTCTTATTGTTTGAAAAATTCCATAATTGATGCCGCAGCCGGCTTAATAAAACGTTTTGCCTGGTGATTTTTACTGTTCCCCGATTGATTAAATGGCAAAAAATGGTTTAACTAATACAACCTGATTGCAGACTTGTTGTAAAGAATTTCCTGAAAATTTTATTATTGGTTTAGGGTAAAGTGGGTTTGTGTTGACTATTATATTATAAGTGCCTCAAATTGTTCAAATGATGAACCATAAAGCATTCCGTCAGTTACTTAAAAGGTACCTGGATAATTCCTGTACAGATGATGAAAGAAAAATTATTGATCAATGGTATGAACTGTTGGACAGTGGAAATGTGGACTTATCTGAGAGGGAGATGAATGAAGTTGAAAACCGTCTTTGGAATAAATTACAATCCACTGCGAGTGAAAAAGTTACCGTATTATCTGTTGTGAAGCGGAAAAAATTTTCATGGAAATATGCCGCTGCTGCATGTTTCCTGGGATTGGTTTTGCTAACTGGTATTTTATGGTTCAGGAGTAATGGAAAAGCGCCGGCTACCAATGCATTGGTTGCCGCAAAGGCGACCGGGGGATTTTTGGAACAATCCAATACCGGCAATGCCCCCAAAAGCCTGCAATTGGAAGATGGCAGTTCTGTTATTATTTATCCTGGTTCCAAACTGGCTTTCCCAAAACATTTTGCTGCCGGTAAAAGGGAAGTTTATCTCGAAGGAGAAGCCTTTTTTAAAGTCAGCAAAAACCCTAACCGCCCCTTTTTTGTTTATAATAATAATATAGTTACGCAGGTGCTGGGCACCAGTTTTAACATTCGTGGAAAGAATGGACAGGTGGAAGTGGCGGTAAAAACAGGCAGGGTAGCTGTGTATGAAAATAAAGAGCAGCTTACGCCTGATGAAGTGCAGCAAAAATCGAACGGAGTTATTATTACCCCCAATCAGAAAGTTACCTATTACCAGCAGGAAAGACATTTTGTTACTTCAATAGTAGATCAGCCGGTTCCTGTTCCTAAAGAATCCAAAAATAAGGAGGCTCGTTTTATATATAATGAAACACCGCTTTATAAGGTGTTGAACGATCTTGAAAACACGTATGAACTGGAGATCGTTCTTGAGAACGATAAAATCAGGAATTGCCTTTTTACGGGTGACCTCACCGGACAAACCCTGTTCAATAAACTGGAAGGTATTTGCCTTGTTTTTAACGCAACTTATGAGATCAGGGGCACCAAGATCTTATTAAAAGCGGCAAAAGAATGCCCTTAAAAATGATTGCTTATTAATAACCTCAAAAAAAACTGCCATATGAGAAAGAATCCAACATAAAAATCTACAAAAAATAAAAGCCGGCAATATTCGGAGTATTGCCAGCCTTCAACATCCGCGCCAAAGGCGACGAATGGGTTTTGCCCGCTCAGATTATTCACGTCCAAAACCATCACAATTTATGGAAAATAAGTTACTTATTGCTTTAACCCGGTTGGCAATGAGATTAATGATTATTCAAATACTAATTGCTTTTACTGTTTTTTCATCTTACGCTACTCCTGCAAACGGGCAGGATGCGCTCAATAGAAAAATTTCCATTGCTGTTAACAATTCCGAATTAAAAGCGGTATTGGAGAAAGTACAAACAGCAGTGGATGCAAAGTTTGTATTTAGCTCAACCATCATAAACGTAAAAAGAAAATTGAGTTTTTCAGTTCAGGATAAAACGCTGGCTGAATTTCTACAAACGATCATAGCGCCTTTGGGCATCAAATATAGAGCCGTTGGCAATCTGATCATTTTGTATGATGCAAGAGAAAAGGAACAGGATAATAATAGTGTAGCCGTTAATAGTACTTCTGCAACTGAAGAAAAAAAGCCGGTAAACCGGGATATTTCGGGAGTGGTATTGAGTGAAAAACAAGAACCGGTACCAGGGGCTTCTGTATTCATTCAGGGTACTTCCATCGGTACAGTTACCGACATGAGTGGAAAATTTCATTTATCAGTTCCTGATAATGAAACTGTGATCCTGGAAATTTCTTCAGTAGGTTTCCAAACCCAAACGGTGGAAGTTAACGCGAATACATCCGCTGTGAATGTTACCATGAGTACCAGTGCAGGAAGCATGAACGAGGTAATTGTAATAGGGTACGGTACCCAGAAAAGGGGCGATGTTACCAGTTCTGTGGCGTCGGTAAAAGCGCAAAATTTTATAAAGGGTTCTGTAAGAGATGCCGGTCAGTTAATTCAGGGAAAAGTGGCAGGGTTAACGGTTATAAACCCAAGCGGCGATCCTACCGGTTCTTCACAGATCATATTAAGAGGCCAGTCTACATTAATGGGGGTGAATCAAAATCCGTTGGTATTGATAGATGGTGTTCCCGGAGATCTGCGAATGATAACTCCGCAGGATATTGAATCCATTGATGTGTTAAAAGACGGTTCTGCAGCCGCTATTTACGGTACCCGTGGTACGAACGGTGTTATATTTATCACAACAAAAAGAGCAAACGCGAATAATAGAACATCGGTCGATTACGGCACGTTTGCCAGCGTTCAAACCATTGCACGAAAGCTGGATATGTCTACCGCAGGCGATATGCGGGCACAAATAGCTGCGGGGCAGCGTCAAAACCAGTTGATCGATCAGGGCGCCAGCACAGATTGGCTGAAAGAAATTACAAGAACGCCGTTTTCGCAGGATCACAATCTCACCATTCGCGGCGGTAATGCTACCACCAATTACCTGGCGAGCCTGAACTATGACAATGCACAAGGCTTGTTCTTAAAATCATACAACCAGATATTTTCAGGGCGGTTCGATATGAACCATAGCATGTTCAACAACCGGCTCAAAGTAAACGTAAATGCCTTTAGCTCTTCCCGGAAATTAAATGGATTTAATACCGGCGAATATTTGCAGGCCCTGCGGCAAAACCCCACAGCACCTGTGAAGAACCCTGACGGTACGTGGTTCCAGGAATTAAGCAAATTTGAATACCAAAGCCCTGTTTCGGATCTCATGGAAAGTGATGGGCAAACCAATGAAGTACTTACCAGGTTTAACGGTTCGTTGGCCTACACACTTGTTAAGGGATTAAAATTATCTGCCTTGTTCTCGTACTCAAAATGGATGCAGGAATATGGCTATGCCGAAACCAAACAACACGCCTCAACACTGCGGGATAACAGGAATGGATATGCCAGGGAAGGCGGCGCCGAATCAATTGACCGTTTAACTGAAATAACCGCTGAATATTCAAAGTCTTTATCAAGCCACAATTTCTCTTTATTGGGTGGGTATAGTTACCAGGAGAATGATTACAACAATCATTATATGGAGAACTGGGATTTCCCTACAGATATATTCAGCTGGCACAACATAGCACTGGGAAGGGCCATCAGCAGTGGTGATTATGTAAATCTTGCCCGGAACTATCAGTCCGAAACCAATCTGATCGGTCTCTTTGGAAGGCTTACTTATAACTATGATCAGAAGTATTTGTTTATGGCAAGCTTTCGCAGGGAAGAAGCCAGCCAGCTTTGGGGTACCAATAATAAATGGGGAACATTCCCGGCGGTATCTGCCGGCTGGCGGATAAGCCGCGAATCATTTATGAATGGTCAAAGTATCATCAATGACCTGAAATTAAGAGCAGGGTATGGTGTTACCGGTTCTCAGCCATCTGACTTATTCCGTGGGGTTGCCTTGCTCGGTTATAGCGGTTATGTTTTATCAAATGGTACCTGGGTACAAACCCTGGTGCCTACGCAAAATGCCAATCCTGATCTGAAATGGGAAGAAAAGCGTGAAACGAATATTGGTCTCGACTTCAGCTTATTGAACAACAGGATCAGCGGTAGTGTTGATCTATACGATCGTCAGATCCATAACCTGCTTTACCTGTTCGAAGTGCCCAGTCCGCCAAATTTATACAACCGAACACTTGCAAACGTTGGTACACTGGAAAATAAGGGATTGGAAGTATCGCTGAATTTTGTTCCCGTATCAAAAAGAGATTTCCAATGGAACTCCACGCTTAATTTCTCTACCAACTCCAATAAGCTGAAAAGTCTTTCCAACGACCTGTATAAAACGTCAACTGATTATATCCGGGTGGGAGCAATATTTCCTCCCATTCAAACCTTCTCGCATCTGTTAAAAGTTGGCGGACCGGTTGGTGATTTTTATGGCTACAAAGTGGTGGATATTGGTAATGATCCATCAGATTTAGCCAACTATGGTCAATGGATCTATGAAGGAAAGGATGGCAAGCCGGTGAATTATTCTTCATTTAGTCACTCATTTGAAGACAAAAAAGTAATTGGGAATGGTTTGCCCAAATACTACCTGTCGTGGAATAATAACTTTCAGTATAAGAACTGGGATCTGGCAATTACGCAAAGAGGCGCTTTCAAATTTCAGGTGGCAAACCTGCAGCGGATGATGTTTGAGAATCCAACACAGGCGCAATACAATCTTTTAAAGAATGCGTTTGATCCGGTATACGGAAAAACCCAGCTGAAATCGCCTGTGGAATTCAATAGTTATTATATTGAAAAAGGTGATTTCTGGAAGATCGACAACATAACACTGGGTTATAATTTAAAAAGTACCGGTTTAAAATATATTAAGTCTGCAAGAGTCTATATAGCCACTCTCAATACATTTATTATTACAGGTTACAAGGGTATAGATCCCGAGGTTAGTTTACGCAATGGAACTTCTACTGCCCAATCGGGTGTAGTACAGGTTCCCACTTCAGGTCTTGATCCCGGAATGGATTCACCGTTCAAATATCCAACCACCCGTTCCTTTAGCGTTGGACTTAACGTAACGTTCTAACCTTTAATTAATTCAGCAATGAAAAAGACAAATCATTATATAGTGGCTGGCATATTAATGCTGATCGTTGGTTCGATGTTGTTTTCTGCCTGCACAAAATTGAAAAATACCTCTTCTAACCAGATCATTTCAAGTGAATTTGTGCCTTCGGCCTCCGATTTGCCGGCATTAGCAGGTGCTGCCTACGTTGACTGGCGTGGCCTTCTGTTGCAATGGAATACGGTTTACCGGGCACAGGAAGTTTCAGGTGATGAAATGCTTACCCCTGCACGCCCGAATGGGTGGGTAGATGGTGGTGTTTACCGGCGTATCCATGAACATAAATGGACATCGGACGACGATATTGTGATCAATATCTGGACAAGGGCTTACCAGGGAATCACCAATTGCAACCGTATCATTTACCAGGTTCAATCAGGAGCAATACCTGTTGCTGCAAAGGATACCGCTGCATTGGTTTCAGAAATGAAATTGTTGCGGGCCTCTTACTATTGGGTATTATGCGACATCTATGGTAATGTTCCTATTGTTGACAGGTTCGATGTGCCCGCAGGTTATTTACCTAATCAAAATACAAGGAAGGAAGTATATGACTTTATTGTAAATGATCTTGTTGCCAACATTCCAAAAGTGACCGCTGATGTAAGCACAAGCACATATGGCAAGTTCAATAAATGGGCCGGGTTGGCGCTGTTGGCGAAGATGTATTTGAATGCAGAAGTTTACACGGGTACGTCACAATGGGACAAGTGCAAAGCTGTTTGTGATACCATCATCAACTTTGCAACAAGTACTGGTAAGATTGCTCTGGAAGCCAGCCAAAAAAGTGTGTTTGTAACAAATAACGAAAATTCGAAAGAGATCATTTTTGCATTGCCTTTCGATTCAAAATATGTAAATGATTGGAATTCCTTTGATATCCATATGCAAACCCTGGAGCCGGAGAATCAAAAAACATACAATCTGCAATTTTCTCCCTGGGGTGGTGTATGCGCAGTGCCCCAGTTTATAAACACCTTTGATCCGGAAGACAGTCGCTTGCTGGATAATTATATCAGGGGACAACAATTCACGGCAACAGGCGATAGTATTTTTGGAACTATGGGCGCTTATGTAGGAAAGCCGCTGGCCTATCGCAATTATTTACCGGGGGTTGATGTATCGGATGAAGTGGATGGTTTCAGGCTGGGAAAATTTGAAATAGCTATGTCAGCTACCAATCGCCTGAGCAACGACTGGCCTCTGTTCAGGTATGCTGATATTTTAATGATGAAAGCGGAGAGTTTGTTAAGATTGGGAAGCGCTGATGCGGCTGCAACCATAGTAACGCAGGTGCGCACACGCGCTTTTAAATTAAATCCGGCGAAGGCTGTTGTAACAGGCGCGCAATTATCAGGAGGAAGCAGTTATGATTATGGCCTTCGAAATCATTTGATGTCAACTTCCGAAGGTGGCGCTGATATTAAATATGGCAGGTTCCTCGACGAATTGGGTTGGGAGTTTAATCAGGAAGCCCGCAGAAGAACAGATATGATCAGATTTAACGTGTTTACCAAAAAATCATGGTTATCTCATTCTCCAAATGGTGATTACAGAGCCTTATATCCTATTCCGAAAACGGAGATGGATAAGAATGGAAATTTGCACCCGAATCCCGGGTATTAAATCAATCACAAGACAGTAATCTAAAATTTAAAACCCATTTCGATGGGTTTTAAATTTTACCTGAATAAAACTATTCGCCAATGAGGAATTGTTAGTAAAATTATCTAAGTATTTATTCTTAGTGAATGGTATAAGAGAACTGGTTAACAGAATAATAGAAGAAGATGAGAAAAACAGGCGTATTTATTAAATGTATAAATACGAGTGTAGAATTGACTTTTATAGTGGTTAAAATAATTTTCATGATAAAAGTTTATCAAAAAAAGCAATTACAAAACGTAAAGCGTTTCCACCTATCATTGTAAACGAGTGCTTGACTTAAATCTAAATTTTTAAAAAATTATTGATATGAATATTTCAGGCACCATGTTTGTTAAGAAACCGTGACATACTCTTTTTGAAAAACGAAATATCCCTATGATGAGCACCACTCTATTGAAATTCCTCCGGAATGCGCTAATTGCAACCGGAGCCTGGTTAAAGGCCCGACAAGGAGCCCCAAAAAAAGAAATCCGTGCCTTCACAGTAAAACGAGCGCTGAAACACTCTTTCGCGCTATCAGGAAATATCCATCTACACAGTCCGCAAATAGTCAAATCCCGCTACATCGGCAGACGTTTAAGGATTTATCATTCACCAACAGAAGAATTTTGGACCTAATTACGACGTGAAAAATTGATCTTCATTTTTCACCGGAAAGACATTTTTCAATCTCAACCAATATTGCAGCTTTTTTAAAAGTATGCAATGGAGGCTGCAGATGTGAGATGGTTGTTTTTTGCACCATAATCAAAAAGAGTATCAGAATGGAATGCATGGACAAAAGAAGGGAAGACGAATTAATGTCAGCGTAAACGAAGCAGTCGTAACCTTATGGAAGAACCTTACCTACAGCGTTAGCTATTTTCCTCATTCGGCCGTTTATCCTATGTAAGATGCTTTTCCGGCTAACCGGAAAAGACGGAGACCATACTATATCACGCGCAGTAACAATTGTGCCTGTTAGTTAGTGTTTCGCCCGCGCGAAATCACTGGTAAAAGCTGCATTAGTTTGTGGCGTGGGAGAAGTATGCACCACTCATAAAAGGTAAACTGAAAAAGTTAAAAGTGCCTTTGTGGTTAACGTATCGCAGGTTTTAAAACATACCTGTGGTGCGAACAGGAAAGCCCTATGCATGAACGATAGTGACCCGACCACTTAAAAACTGTATTTAAATTTTAATTAATAACCTCAAATGAAAACATCAATGCGTAAAACAGGTAATTTCTTTCGTAAAAACCAGCGTGTGCTGGCCGTGGCCCTTGTGTTAGCTTCACTAAGTGCTTGTAGAAAAGAGAAAAGTGTTGATCCGAACGTTGATCAGAATGAATTGAACGCTTCAGTTTCAACCCAGGCAATTGGTAATCTTTTGTATCATGAAACTGCTGATGGCACTTTAAGTACCTATCCATCATATCAGGCAGCAGCTTCCTATTCAATCACAGCTTCAACAAATCAGTTTTACAACGGTACCAAATCGATGCGTTTTGAATTAAGGGATACTGATCCTGAGGTGTCGAACGGTACAAGAGCTGAGTTATCTTTTCCGGTAACTACAAACAAAAACCGCTGGTATTCTTATGCTTTGTATATTCCGGCTGCTCAGTATAAAGACGATCCTCAGGATGAAGTGATCAGCCAGTGGCATCAGGGCGGTGGCGCTACTCCGGCTCTTTGTTTGCGTACAAAATCAGGCCACATTTATCTGAGAATCCTGGGAACTATATGGATCGATCTGGGTGCTATTGATAAAGACCACTGGCATGCATATGTAATGCATGTGATCCATTCATCAGGATCTGATGGATTGGTTCAGATATGGCGTGATGGGCAAAAACTTGTTGATCGTCAGGGCCCCTGCGCTTATGATATGTCGACTGGTACTTATCATATGCCATTCTGGAAAATGGGTGTTTACAAGTCTGACTGGAATGGTACCAGCACTACAACCACCAACCTGCGCGTGCTTTATTTCGATGACATAAAGATGGGTAACGAAAACGCTACCTATAATGATATGGTGCCTGTGCCAAGTGGTAGTGTAACTCCAACTCCTACACCGACACCTACACCTACACCAACGCCGACTCCAACACCCACTCCCACAACTTCAGGGCAGAGTATTGCGAGCTTTACTTTGGTTAACTCGGCCACAGAAAAAGATGTGCTGACTATTGCTAATGGACAAACCATTAGCCTGAGTGCACTGGGTCTTACTAAAATGAACATCCGCGCAAATACCAGTCCTTCAACAGTGGGAAGCGTAAAGTTTGAATTAAGCGGACCTCAAAGCAAATCTACTTTTGATAACAAGGCGCCTTATGCGTTGATGGGCGATGATGGAAATGGTAATTACTTTTATGGTATCTGGGGTCCTCCGGCTGTGGGCATCTATACGCTGAAAGCTACACCTTACACATTGGCTGATGTAACCGGTACAGCGGGTACTTCAAAAACCATCACTTTTACTGTAGCAAAATAGAGCGATTTAATGTTAATGGAAATAAAAAAGGCGATCCTGCTATTTGCAGGACCGCCTTTTTGCATACAACCCGTTTAAATATTTGGTATCTTTATAATTGAAATCCCTCAAAGTGATTCCAAACAAGCAAACAATACTATTGTTAGTGTTATTATCAGGAACAATGCTATACAGTCGTAAAGAAATGGTTCCGAATACACATATTTTATACCAGGTAGATTTTGAAGAGAGTAATCCCTTTCCATCATTTTTAAGCACACAAACAGCAACTCCCTATGGCTTGCAAATAGTAGAGAAACCGGTTTATGAGGGAAAGAAGGCCGCGCGTTTTGAGTTAAGAGACAGTGATCCTGAAATTAACAACGGAACAAGAGCCGAAATATCATTTCCCGATCTGAATAATACAACCAACCCCGAACGATGGTATGCATTTGCCATATTTTTCCCCAACGAAGATTATGATATCGATAGCAGCGATGAGGTGATCACCCAATGGCACCAGGGAGGGAAGGCTACGCCTTCATTATGTATCAGAACAAAGGCTAATCGCATTAGTCTGCGTATAAAACCCGACATCGACAAAAAGGAAAAGATAGATCTGGGACCAATTGAAAGAAATGTATGGCACTATTATGTGATTCATATAAAACATGCTTCCACAGCCGATGGCCTGATTGAGCTATGGCGCGATGGTGTGCAATTGGTTAATCATTCAGGCGCCAATATGTATGATATCAGTTCCGGTGTTTTCCATACACCAAACTGGAAACTGGGTATTTATAAATCGGTATGGAACGGTTCATCAGTTACGAATACCCAAAAAAGAGTTTTATATTTTGATGACGTGAAAATGGGTGATGAGCATGCTGCCTATGCCGACATGAAATAAGTCAGTAAAGTCAAACTTTCTGACTTCCAAACTTTTCTATGGCCTTACAAATTACAGGGTCATCTGCCTGAAAATAAATACTTCTTCTTTCTTTATTAACTGCAGCTTCTATTATACTATTTAAAAAAGAAGGTAACCGGTTCTTTGCTTTAGCATTACAATAGAAACTTTGCAATACAATCGTATTATCGGTTACCGGCGTGTTATTCACTTCTGATGCAAAAGTATCCGGAATGCTGAGCCAGGCACAGCACAACAACCGGCCGGCTTCGCTCCATGTAAAACAATGTTGTTTATTATCAAAACGGCGCATGGCATCAGCCAGGAACTGCCATCTTGTTAAGCCGGTTTCTTTGCCGGGTTTATATTGCAGTAAATCATTAAGATTGTTCTGGTGAAGTGCTGTTTTTTCACCTAATTGTATAGTGCATGTTTGAATTAAATAAAGTTGTTGCTTTCTTTTTTTCTGCAGGTGTTTTGCCAGTTGTTTTAGTACCCGCTTTATATTCAGGTGCCGTGCCTGATAGAGGTACTTTTTAAGTGTAAGCTCTGCCGACATAGGTCTGATACCTGCAGCAATGAGGCGGCCATGTATCCATTTTTTTATTTGCCTTTTTATACGGAACGGCACTTTGTTGCTGATCACCAGCTCATTTACTTCATCGTGCCCGTTGGCCAGTTCTTCTTTGTAAGAATCGTACCCCGGCGTGAGATCGAAATATTGAACGCCTTCTTCGGCCAGCTGTTTAAATAATAATATAAAGTGCATAAAACCCGGTGAATAGTATCTTGAGTTAAACGGCGCATGGCAGTTGATTCCTGCCAGATATACCCAACCATTTTTTCCTGTTACCGCAATTACTGCTGCCATTATTTTTTCATCAACTTTCAACACGGTTGTATGGAGCACATTCAGGCGAAATAATTCAAGCAGAAAGGCTTTTTTTGCCGGATCATCCCTGAAGTGGCTTTTGTTAAACAGGGCGCCTTGCCTGAAATCAAACATAACGGCCATTTCATTCAAACTGCTTTCAAAAGTTTCCCGATCGCTGATACTTTCAAAACGAATCTGCCCTAATCTTTTCAAGCGGTTCAGCTTGTATTTGAAATGTTTTCTCTGAAATAATTTTTCATGTTCAGGATCGCTGAAATTTATAAATGGCCTGGTATAAGATTGCATTATACAGCATCTGCGCCACTTTGTATCAGTCTTTATCCAATTCAAAGGAGTTCCGGGCGGAAGAAACCGGAACGATATGGGATGCCCCGGAAATTGTTTCATAAGTTCGCCCAATGCGTTCTTAATGAAAATATCCCCATATGAAGGCGCCGCCAGCCATGTTTGGTATTGTGCATCATAATGTCCTGCTCCTGTAATTTTGCCACCTTTACTGCCATTTAATAAAACCATCGGCAGCATTCCTTTAAGCTGTCCTTTTTCAACAGCCCTGATAATTATGGGAAGATGTTGGTCGCGGTGAACCTGATACCAGGCAGCAATAAATTGCCGGCTTTGAAAGATGGTAGCCCATGGGCAGGATTCAAAAAGTGTATCCCAGCTTTTCTGAAATGCAGAATCGTTGAAAAGAAGTTCAATTACCTGTTCACCGGCTATCAACTCAATTAAGTAGTCATTGGGCCTGGTTTCGAAATCGGGTGTTGTTTTATTTTTTAATTCCGAAACGGGGTCAGCATATAAATTGTTTTCCGGGTTAACTGCGATATTCATAAAGTATTTTTAAATTATTTTTCTTTAAGATTTCTCTCTTTTTGGTCCTGCAAAGCGGGACCTCTTTTTAGCTAAGAGTGTATAGGAGTAAAAAGAGAAAAAAAAGAGAACCTTGTTTTTTAAATCAAATGTTAATACAGGCAGTCGACAATTTAAAATAATATGAACCCTCTTTTTTCTCTTTTGCTCTTTTAGCTCTTAGTGCAACTGCAGCCGGGCGCTTGCGCCCTTTAAGGAGTCGCCGATTCAATCAGGGTGAAACCTGCTTTTTCAAAGGCGCTGTAATCATCAAAGTCGGTAACTATATATAATCTGCTATGGTTGATGGCAAGGGCCATTGCTACCGCTACTGATTGTAAAAAAACGGAGAATTGTTTCCTCACTTTTGGATGACAGTAAAGCCCCGACATCGAAATAATCCACCCTTCTGTTTTAAGGTTTGTTACCCATGCACAGCCCAATAACAAATCATCTTCGGCCCAGCTATAACAATGCGCGCCTTCTTCGAACCGTTGCATGGCATCTGCCAGAAATTCCTGTTGACTATACCTGATATCCCGCCGGTCAAAATCAAGCAGGTTGTTTAAATTATCTTTTTGAATATTTAATAAACCGGAAGCTGAACCTGTAAAAGCTTTATGAACGACCCAGCATTTCGTTGGTTTTTTTCGCCATTTTAATTTGTCAATAAAAAAGGCAAACAATGAGTTGAATCCCTGCCCGGTAACACGCACTAATTTTTCCCTGCGCAGTGTGAAATTCCGTTTGAGTTTTTTTAGGTGATCAGGTTTTATACCTGCAATGGTTGCTGCTTTTTTGAAATAATCGTTACACCCGGTTTTTAAATGGTTGGAAAGGCTGTGAAAATTATTGCCAATACTGAGTGTATAGGCTACCGCGTGATCAGTTGCAAGCGTTTCTTTATAGGCATCAGCTCCGGGGGTAAGATCAAAAACATCCACCCCTTCTTCTGCCATCAATTTTCCAAGCATTAAAAAATGAATAATGCCGGGCGAATACCTGGCGTATGCCGCAGCAAAGGAGTTGATGCCCTGCAGGTGAAGCTGGTTGTTTCCCTGGATACTAACGTTGCAGGCAATTATGTCGTTGTTGAGTTTTAAAACAGTTGCATGTATTTTGTTTTGCTCAAACAAAGCCAGTAAAAATTTTTTTCGTAAGGGATCGGTTTTAAAAACTACTTTATTATACATGGCTCCTTTTCTGAAATCGCTCTGAGCCGCCAGCTCATCAAATACCGAAGCGAATTGTTTGTAGTCGATGATGCGATCAAATTTCAATGTGCCCAATCTTTTGAGCCGGTTGATTTTTTCTTTCCTGTTTTTCTTTTTGAGTTCGCTCGTGAGATGCGAATCGTCAACGATCATTACCGGTTGCGGATGTGTTTTTATAAAGCAGCGGTTATGCCATACCGGATCTTTTTTTGCGAAGTTTAATGGAGTGCCGGTGGGTATATATTTGAGCAGGATCTTATTTCGCGGGAAAAACCGGTGAATTATGGCCAATGCACGCCTGATAAATGACTCATCATTTTCATTTGCCGTAAGCCATACCTGGTATTCGGCCTGGTTTGCTCCGGCCCCGGTGATCAGGCCATTTTTGTCTTTTGTAAGTGTAAGCAGTGCTGTAAGTTTACCTGCATTTTCGGTTTTGATCAAAACCGGAAGAAACGTAGCTCCGTAAATACGGTACCATGTAGCTACAAAAGAAGGACTCTGAAAAACAGTAGCCCGGGAGCAGTTTTTGTACAGATGATTCCACCCGTTCATAAATTGGGTATTTTCAAGCAGGTTTAATACTGCTTCACCTGTGAGCAGTTCTGTTGAACCGTGACCCGGTGAAAAAAACGGTGCGACTGTTTTTGTTTTTTCGGCTGAAGCTATCATTAACTTATGTAATTGTTTGTTTTCAGTTCGGTGTATTAGTTTCTCGCAAAGGCGCTAAGTCGCAAATATGATCGCTTATCAGGCTTAAATCGTCACAAAACAGGACATTAAAATATCTTAATCAGAACAAGAACGCAAAGAGTCGCTTCGCGCCTTAGCGCCTTTGCGCGACAAATTCCTGTGCTTCGATTAACTCAGATGTATAGGTAGCTTTAATCAACGCATTGGCAATTTGCTGCAGATCAGAATGAGTCAGTTCCTGGTGAACCGGTATGCCAATGACCCGCTCCCGTAATGCCATACTCAGGGGAAAGTCCTGAACAGGTAAAGAGGGGTGAGGGTTACGCCAGAAAAGTAGTCCTTCAACACCATAGCGACGCAATTTTGTAAGCACTTCCTGTGCATTGTTTACTTCTATAGGAAAACAAAAAGGGCAGGCCCCTTCGGGCAGCGATAAAAAAGGACGGGGTACCAGGTCCCGGAAATGGCTCAATAGAAATTTGTAATTTTCTCTTCGCCGTTCAGCAGTTGTTTTATCTGCTATTCTCGAAAGCAGGCGCATCGTCATAGCCGATGGGGGAGAAGATGGGTCGCCCATTTCAAACTCTTTATACGGGTCATGATTTTTTTTCTTCTTCTTCAACAACTTCATCAGGGGTTTTATAAAAAGATGAATTGAACCTATAGCAGCCCAACGTTGGGCTAACCAGTTAACATGACGCTTAAAAACACGCCATCTGCCCGATTGAATCACAGATGCCGGAGGTTCGACAGGCGCTATCGAAATCAAAGCGCCGCCGTCGGGAATGCCGTAAGTTTTATACAAACAAAAAACGCCTGCATGGCCAAATGATCCAACAGGCCTGTTATTAATTTCAGCAGGAAATGCCTGGGCGGCATCTTCAAAAAGCAACAGACCCCGTTCGTCGCACCATTGCCGCCAGCGTAATGCATCCTGGGGAAATCCGAGATAATGAATAAGGTACAGTACGCGTACGTTCGGCGTGAGCAGCGATTGCAAACTTGCAGCATCAGGTTCAAGCATTTCGGTAAGTTCATAATAACTGATTTGAACACCTGCCTGAAGTATTGCTTCTATCTCGCTGCCGTGATGAAAAGCCGGTACCAGCATTACATCATTATTTCCCAGCCCCAGTTTACGACAGGCATTATAAATTGCATGTCGTGCTTTGGAAAATACACGACACCCGGCTTCACTCAGCGGATAAGGAAGCTGTGGTGATTTACTTCGGAAATAAACGTTGAGCGGTAATGTTGGCCAGATAGCAAAACGACGTGCCCACATAAATGATAAATGAAAAATGAAGAATGAGAAATGAAGAATGAAAAATGAAAAAGTCAGGGATTTCGACTTTCTTATTTTTCATTTTTAATTTATAATTTCTAATTTTCGATGTTGTTTTTCTTTTGCCTCTTCATCAAATTGCGGCAGGTACGCCCAATACCAGCCTGCTGATTTTATCAGGCCATTCCGCAATGAATAACGTGGCTCATAGCCCAGTAGCTCCTTTGCTTTTTCGGCAAATGCAACTGAAGGCGGCATGTGTACAGCATGATCCTCCGGGGAAATTTCTATGCCTGCAATGCGTTCGTCAAATACAGTAAGAAATTCTTTCAGGTACTCTGCTAACTGATGTAAAGAAGTTGTTTCATCAACAGCTATATTATATACCTGGTTTATTGCCTCGTGGTTTGTTGTAAGAACAGCTAAAATATTTGCCTGTACTACATTTTCAACATAATTGAAATCGTAGAAATATTCGCCCTCTCCGTTAATCACCGGCGATTCGTGCCTGACCATCTGCATCACAAATTGTGGAATAACCGCTGCAAATTCGCTTTGCGGGTCCTGCCGCTGACCAAACACATTGAAGCACCGCAGGCCGATGGTTTCCATACCATAGAGCTTTGTAAACACATCGGCATACAGCTCATCAATATATTTGGTAACAGTATAAGGCGATACATTTTTTTCTGCTTTAGGCAGCTGGTTGTTTTCTGTGTAAATGGGGGCGCCCGAAGCATAAACAAAGCGCTTTACGTTGGCTTCATGGGCAACTACCAGCATGTTTAAAAAGCCGGTTGCATTAACGCTGTTGGTGATCAGGGGATCTTTTATTGATGCAGGAACTGATCCTAAAGCGGCCTGGTGAAACACATAATCCATTCCCTGGCAGGCTGCTTTACAAACGTCTACATCGCGTATGTCGCCATTTATAAATTCAAACCTGGGATGATTGGCAAATGGTGCTACATTGCGAAAATGGCCTGTTGACAGGTTGTCCAATACGCGCACTTTGCGGGCGCCGGCATTCAATAAAAATTCAGCTATATGCGATCCTATAAAACCGGCCCCTCCTGTGATCAGAAATGTGGCGTTGGAAATAATTTCAATTTGCGGGGTTGTTAATTGCATAAAAAACATATTTATAAGTTTCGTGCAAAGGCAAAGCAGTTTATAGTTTGTAGTTTGTGGTTCGTTCGGTAAATCCTGCCGTGCAATTTTGATCCTCTTAAACAGTTAATGTGTTTGATTTTAATAATGAAACTCCAAAGCGCGGCAGCAACCACAAACTTCAAACCTCAAACCCCGTCCGACCGGGTCATCCGGGCGGGCACAAACAAACATATTACCCTTTACATCTTTAATATTTTCAGTATTTGTGTTTGTCCGCCCGCCTGAATATTTACGTGGTAGAGCCCTTTGGGCAGATGGGAGCCGTCGATACTAACAGCATTGTGTATCCCGGCTTCGGCCCATCCCTGTTTGAGTACTTTGAGCTTTCTTCCCAAATTATCATATAGTGTAACACTATACCGGCCAGGGTGGGAAAGGCTAAAATCTACCGTAGTGTTGGTCGTAAACGGATTTGGGCGAACAAGCCATTTGCCTTTGTCGCTGTTCTCTATAATCGGATGTTGCAACGGATCGCCCAGCAAAGTGGTGGATGTTGAGGCCCTTGCAAGCAATGGATTCGACGCCGCATCAGTGGCCAATATACCCAATGCTTTCAGGGGGCTAACGCTTTCATTCGTTGCCAAAATCACGATGGCCGGACTGTATGGTTGATGTGTGCTGACGGTGTATTCAATGCTATAGTTTCCGTTTCCGCTGAATAACGTTACCGGAGGACCGAACGAAATGGCAGCCGTGGAAGATTCCCTGTATAGTATATCTCCGCTGCGGGTGCCATTGAAATTGTCGACGTGAGTTGAATACATCACCTTTATTTTACCTGCTGTTTCATTCAGTACAACAATCGGCCTGTTTCCTTCCTTTGATGATGTAACAGGGTAAAGATCATCCCAGGTATTATTCGGGCGGCGTACCAATAAAGCGAGGGTAGGCAGGCCTGATTTATCATAACCTGTTTTTACCGCACAGTACAGGGTTCCATCGCTGGCTGCCAGCACATTCAGGTAATTATCAGCCATTCCGTGACCTGCATTCAGGGCCGATTGTGACGCAGGCACCTCGTCGGCCGTCCATACTGTGGGATTGGCGCCATCATTATGCGTTTTAAAGCCATACCGCTGAGCGTTCTGATTTCCCCAAAATACCCCAATCTTTCCGGGTAAAGCAGTGATCGCACAGATGTCTTCGGCTATAGCCCCTGATGCAAGAGTTATTGGTGAACTCCAGGTTGAGTAAGGAGGATCACTCCAGCGCACCAGCATATTGCCGGAACTGTTGGATGCTATCCAGATCCTTCCTGTACCATCATTAGCCAGCGTAGCAGTAACGGTTCCCGCTTCAAAAACGATGTTTACATTCGATGTTCTTTGAGTCCAGCGTTTATAGGTATTTAATGCAGGGTCATATTCCAGGGAAGCGAAATAGGAAGTACTCGAAGCTCCCCTGAACAGCAGTATATGCACCAGGTTACCCACCACTCTGCAATCGGCCCTCGAATTGGTAGCAGTGGCGATGGTCAATACATCCGTCCATGTGGTATTATCCAAACGTAAAATTTTTGTGCCTGCCGAAGTAGGTAGTACCGCCCACCATTTGCCGGCATAGTTCCATACTTTAGCCTGTGGTATTTCCCTGGTTTGACTTGATATTGATATCGGGTCAAGATCCAGAAAAGAATTAAAGCCCTGTGATAGGTTAGCATTAATGGTATAGGTTTGGCCATTGGTAAATCCTCCGCTAAGTGCATGTCCGCCTGCGTCGGTAATGCCTGTATTGTTGTCTTTAACGTCTAACCGAAGCACACCGCTTCCGGCTATAGCCCTGACCGTAACATCATAGGTGGAGCTGTCGGTACCATTAACTTTTACTGCATCAGTAAGCGACGCAGATGCCGCCGCCTGCGCTATTTTAGTCAGCGTGCCCCTGACATTGCCACCCGAGGTGGTGATGATGAAATCTGCTGCATCTACTCCTCTCACTTTTTTTGAAAAAGTAACCCGGAAAGTTACCGCAGTGGTATCTGTGTTTTGGGTGGCCGGCAATTGCCGGTTAATGCTCTCTACTACCGGTGCCGCCTGCTGCTGTTGAATAATATAGGTGTCGCCATTGGTAAAGCCGGTGTTGATAGCATTGCCGGGGGTATCTGTGATGCCGGTTCCGCTACCGTTCAGGTCTAATCGCAATGTTCCGTTGCCCTCTACAGCGCTTACCGTTACATCATAAGTAGTACCATTAGTGCCAACCGGAACAACAGCCCCGGTTGCCAGTACGCCATCGACGTTTCCGGAAACAGTGGTCACAGTAAAATCAGCACTATCAACCCCTGTTACATTCTCTGAAAAAGTAGTTCTGAATGTCAGGGATGAAGCGTTGGTTTGCTGGGACGCCGGGGATTGCCGCAGAATGCTTACTGCAAACGGCAACGTGTAATCGGTAATATAGGTATCGCCATTGGTAAAGCCGCCGCTGATGGCATTGCCGGCGGTATCTGTGATGCCGGTTCCGCTACTGTTCAGGTCCAGGCGCAATGTTCCGTCGCCCTGTACAGCGCTTACCGTTACATCATACATACTGCTATCGGTGTCAACAGGAGCTACAGCTCCATTTGCCAGTACGCCGCTTGCCGTTCCGGAAACCGTTGTTACCGTAAAATCAGTATTATCCACACCAGTTACTTTCTTCGAAAAAGTGGTTCTGAATATTAAGTTTGATGCATTGGTTAACTGGGTTGCAGGGAGCTGCCGTTGGATAGCCGTCGCTACCGGCGGTGACACCTGCTGAATAATATAGGTATCGCCATTGGTAAAACCGCCGCTGATGGCATTGCCGGCGGTATCTGTGATGCCGGTTCCGCTACTGTTCAGGTCTAATCGCAACGTACCGTCACCCTGTACAGTGCTTACCGTTACATCGTAAGTAGTGCCATTTGCGTCAACCGGAACAACAGCCCCGGTGGCCAGCACGCCATTGGCTGTTCCGGAAACCGTTGTCACCGTGAAATCAGCATTATCAACCCCTGTTACTTTCTCAGAAAACGTAGTTCTGAACGTTAAGGTTGAAGCGTTGGTTTGCTGTGAAGCCGGGGATTGCCGCAGAATGCTTACTGCAAACGGTGGCGTGTGATCGATAATATAGGTATCGCCATTGGTAAAACCGCCGCTGATGGCATTGCCGGCGGTATCTGTGATGCCGGTTCCGCCGGCGTTCAGGTCCAGGCGCAATGTTCCGTCGCCCTGTACAGTACTTACCGTTACATCATAAGTAGTGCCATTAGCGCCAACCGGAACAACTGCCCCCGTTGCCAGTACGCCGCTTGCCGTTCCGGAAACCGTTGTTACTGTAAAATCAGCATTGTCAACTCCCGTTACTTTCTCCGAAAAAGTAATTCTGAATGTTACGGACGAAGCGTTGGTCAGCTGGGTAGCGGGCGATTGCCGGTTGATGCTTACAACAAATGGTGGCGCCTGATCGATAATATAGGTTGCACCATTGGTAAAACCAGTGCTGATGGCATTGCCGGCAGTATCTGTGATGCCGGTTCCGCTACCGTTCAGGTCTAATCGCAACGTGCCGTTACTCTGTACATTAGTGACTGTTACATCATAAGTAACGCTATCGGTACCAACCGCAGCTACAGCCCCGGTCGCCAGCATGCCGCTTGCCGTTCCTGAAACCGTGGTGAGGGTGAAATCGGCTTTATCTACTCCTCTTACTTTTTCCGAAAAGGTGGTTCTGAATATTACGGTTGAAGCATTGGTCAATTGTGTAGCGGGCGATTGCCGCAGGATGCTTACTGCAAATGGCGGGGTTTGATCTGTTGGGACTAAAGTCCCTGCCAGTTGCATATCAAAAGCCATATCTGCATTGGTGGCAGATTTCTGATGAATTTCTACGGCGATTACATTATTGCCGGTCACAAAAGCTGATTTATTAATAGTAAAAGCCTGGGTAACCGTACCATCATCATCGGCGTTGGAGGCCAGGGTCTGATAGTTTATGGTGCCGGATTTCATTTTGTTACGGTAAACTTCCACTCCATTGACGTACACCACCACACCATCATCTCTTAATACTCCGGCTGAAAAAGAGGAGAAGTCAGAGAGGTTTGACAGAAAGATAGATTTTCTGAAGTAAGAGGTAATGTATCTTTGATTGGTACCGGGATAGGGACCATAGCTGATCAGGGTTGTGATGCCGCTGACCCCATAACCGAATTTACCATTCCCGGTTTTCCAGGAATTATCATTGAAAGATGGCGATCGCCAGGCTGTACCCTGATCAGAACCGTTATCGAGATAGGTCCAGCCTGAACCATAGGCAAATAGTGAGGTTTGTGCACTTAATTCATTTCCGGCCAGCAATAAGCATAACCAGAACCAGAATAGGGCCGTTTTTTTCATGGCAAATAGTATTAATGAAGATCAAAAAGCTGTTTTATGAACTTTTGAACTGAATATGGTAAGGTGAATGATTTTAATGTCGAGCCAGAATGACCAGTTTTCTATGTACCAGAGGTCGTGCATGGTGCGCTGTCTTTTTTGCTCTTCTGTATCAGTGGGGCCTCGCCAGCCATTCACCTGCGCCCATCCGGTGATGCCGGGTTTTACATATTGCCTGAGCATGTAATGGTAAACATTCTCCTGTAACTGACGATTCAGGTATCGCCTGTGAGGCCGTGGCCCCACAACGCTCATATTACCCAACAATACATTTATAAACTGGGGCAATTCATCGAGACTGTATTTTCTCAAAATTTTTCCGATGGGGGTGATCCTGGGATCATTGAATTGTGTAGACCGAATACCATCTGCAGAATTATCGTTTTCCTTCATGCTTCTGAACTTAAACAATCTGAAAGGCTTTCCTCCTTTTCCGATCCTGATCGCATTATAAAAAACAGGGCCGGGTGATTCTAATTTAATTAAAGCGGCAATAACCAGGAATACCGGCAATAAGAACACCAATGCTGCCACTGCAAATATTTTATCAAAGCAATTTTTAAAAAAGCCCGCATATCTATCGTCAATGGGCAATTGCCGGATGTTTACAGCATCAACCTGCCCGAACCGGGTGATTTTATAATGATTGCCAAACAGCTCATGGTAGTCCAATACATATTTCACCCGAATGCCATGGTAATCGGCAACAGTTAAAATTTTTTGTATATTCTTTATTTGATTATCAGGTAAAGCGATAACAATTTCATCAATGGGATTGGTTTGCAGGTATTGATTAATGTTATCAAGATCAGTCAGCACTTTTTGATTTTCAATCATGCAGTCTTCCTGATTGTCACAGCTGATAAAACCTTTAAGCTGGTAACCGTGCTGGTGGCTTGTTAAAACCTGGTCTTCAATTTTTTTGGCTTTATTTCCCGTACCTGCGACAATAATATATTTCGGGTTCGCAGTGTCTCTGCTAATTATATCACTGACCACGAAATTGATTACAAAATCCAGTGCGAAAATCCCGGATGTAAAGGTGATCACCTGATGCCAGAAAATTACCGGAACGGGTATAAATACAAGAACAACGAACTCGAGTATAATAAGGCTAACATACGTAGTTATATGATTTGAAATCCGTTTCTGAAATTTTTGGGAAAAATCGTAATAACGGTGTTTTCGAAGGTATTCCACCAGGCACCACAGGATAATCAAAACGGATAGTGTAATCCAATCTTTTTTTGAAAAACTGAAATCCCTGAAAAAATAAAGTGCAGTGAGAAAGATTAAAATGAGGGGAACCAAATCTACCGCCAGGGAAGGGATCCCTCGTTTCTGTTTTTGACCAGACATATGCCCTCTTGTTTTAGAAGTTAAGAAATTCAATCTACGGCCGGTTTTATTTCTGCATCGTTACTTTAAAAAAGCTTTTCGTGAGATAAGAAGCGAAGTAATTACCCATTACCAACCTGCCGGGCCTTCCCAGCTGGTTAGGTGAAAGCCATTTCACTATTGGATTTCTAAAACCGGCTTGCTTAAGTAATGATATCCAGGTGCCGGGTTTCTGATGTTTATGCCATTCAATAGTTGGGACTAATATGTTTTTTACGCCCACATCGTTAAAAAAATTACTGCAGGAAGCGTCGATCGCAATTAAAACACCGCCTTTTTTCATTATCCGGTACACATTTTTAAAAATGGTTAAATATTCTCTGTAACTGGCCTCGTTTTTCAGCAAATGGATGCATGCTTCTTCATTGAGATGGTTTATTGAATTATGCATGATAACCACATCGTATGTTCCGGAATTTGCCTGTTGCATGTATTCCTGTAGTGTAAGAGGAAACAATTCAACGGGCAGCGTTTCAGGAAATTCCTTCCGCAAATCATGAAAACCTTTTGTCATACCATTTCTGGAACCATCTTTTTCCGGTTCAAGACATACTGCTTTTCGGGCGCCATTAACTGCTGCAAAAAACGACAGGAGACCTTTGCCTCCTCCGACGTCGAGAACATCTTTTTGCCCCAGTTCAATATCTTCAAACAGCATGTTGAGGTAAAATTTAAGATTTGCTTTACCGGAATACATTTTACGCCTGACCATGAGGTCGAAAAAATCGCTTGCGTTTTCTTGTGTCATTGTAATAGATTTACTGCTTAACGCCACATCATGCCTTCACCAATGCTAAACGCTGAACGCTGAACGCTTAATGCTTAACGCGTAACGCTTAATGATTAACGCTTAATGCGTAACGCATTTCCGAATTATACCTCTGTTTCATAAATATGCATTTAGCGTTCTGCGTTCTGCATTTAGCTTTTTGCGTTCAGCGTTTAGCGTTCTGCGTTCTACGTTTTGCATTCTGCGTTTAGCATTTTACCAGCAGATACCTTCATAATTGGGCAATTCTTCAAGGTCATGTATTCTGACCAGATCTATTATTGCGGTTTTTTCTTTCAGCAAATGACGGTAGCTTTTTGCATCAAAATTCCGGTGGCTTATGATCACCACATCATTTTCGGCAATCGCATTTTCGAGGTTGTTGCTTATATGCTCTGATAAATGGGGTAAACGCTCATTGATATACGCTTTATTGGCGCCGATTAATTTCGACAGGCAAACGTATTCATCATAAATGGTTACATGATATCCTTTGCCGATGAGCGTTTCGGCCAGTTCAACGAAAGGACTGTATCGCAAATCATCAGTACCTTCTTTAAAACTCAGCCCTACGAGGCAAATGTTTTTCTTCCCGGTTTCGCTTATTAACTCAAAGGCTTTTTTCTTGTGCTGCTCATTGGAGGAATCGATCATTGATAGCACGGGCGTGTCGAGATAATTATCGTGGCCAAGCGTTACCAGTCCTTTAAGGTCCTTGGGCAAACAGGATCCGCCGTAAACGAATCCGGGTTTTAAGTAAGCCGTTGAAATATTCAGCCGCGTGTCTTTGCAAAATAGCTCCATTACTTTGAACGGATCAATGTGCAGCGCCTTACAGATATTTCCCACTTCATTCGAAAATGCAATTTTCAGGGCATGAAATGAATTGCTCACATATTTAATGATCTCGGCTACCTTAATATCCGTTATTTCAATGGGGGCATCGAGGCAACGATATAAAGAAGCCACTTTTTCCATGGCGTATGTATGATCGCCGCCTACCACGGTAATCGATGGATGATAATAATCATGGACCGCCGATCCTTCGCGTAAAAATTCAGGATTTGATACCACTGAAAAATGTTCGCCTCTTTTTTTACCGGAATGTTCTTCAATGATTTCACCATAACGCCGGTTGGTTCCCGGTATTACCGTGCTACGGATAACCACTATATGAAAACTTTCTTTTGTTTTCAGTGCTTTTCCAATCTGTTCTGCCGTTTTGAAAATGTAGCAAAGATTCAAATGCCCGTTTGAAGAAGGCGGCGTGCCAACACAAATGATGCTTATATCTGTGTTGTGAACTGCTTCTTCGGCGCAGGTGGTGGCTGAAATACTGCCTTTTGAAAACCCTTCGCTGATGATGTTATTGATGTCTTTTTCCTGTATGGTCGGGTGACCGTTGTTGATGAGATCAACTTTGAAATTGCTTACATCGATTCCGATCACTTCGTGCCCGTTTTTTGCCAGGCATCCAAGACTAACGCATCCTACATATCCTAATCCAAAAATTGAAATTTTCATGGTAACCTACAGTTTATAATGATTGATCTGCTCTTTCATGAATGCCGTCATATCATCCCATTGTTCAAGCAGTTTGTTTCTGGTGGCTGTTTGTTTTTCCTGATCAAAATTTTTCGCAATGACCGTATTTATAAAAGGCAATGCATAAGCGCCCGGCAAATGTTCAAGTATTCCCAGCTGCATCAGCAATTCGTTGGCCTTCATTTTTCTGATTCCGCAGTATACGCCCGGTACGCCCAGCATGGCGCCTTCCCGTGCCATGCTGTCGCCCGATGAGATGACCAGTTTGGAATAGTAAATAAGGGAGTGTATGTCTTCAACCGGCTCCTGTAAAATGGTCCAGTGAGCGGGATACCGGTGCGCACTACTTTTATCTTCCAGTGATAAAACAACTTTTGTATCTGAACTTATTTTGCCGGCGAATAAACTGATAATGCCATCCTGCTGGTTATAATAATTAAACGATTTATTACTCACTTCCCTCACGAAAACATATTCATGCGGCTCCAGTGCATACTGCCGAAGTGGTTTTTCATCGGGCTGAAATCGTTTAGGGCTCAAGTAGCTCCACTCTTTCAGGCAATTAAAAATTGATACTTTATGATTCTTTTGAACGATGGGTGGAAAAAACAATTGGGTCGACAGGCTGGCATTTATGTGATTGATCCGGTTTCTTTCGGGATCGTCATAAAACTGTATAACGGGTATGCCTGAAATTTTGCAGGCCAATGCCAATGGTATACTGCTGGCAGCTACACAAATGTTGTATTTGTCATTTCGGATAAGGTCAAGAAAAGCAAGCGTACGTTTGATATTTCCGTCCCAGAGTATCGACCACCTGGTGCCACGGCTGCTTCCTACTGCAATTGTATTAAATCCCGCGTATTCCGATTTAATAATGTTAGGCAGTTTGCCTCTTTTCAGATAACAAATAGTTACTTCCCAGTTTTCGGCGCGCAGCTCATTGGTTAGCCCTTTAAAAAGATTGAGTTGGGCGGGGTGCTTGATGTCGAAGAGAATTTTCATGTGTTTAGCTTCCTGCTAAGGCACTAAGAAGAACGTTTGAAACTATATGATTTCAATAAAAATGCATATCAGCATTAACCGAAACGAATTCAATGCGGTAAGAACCCGCTTTGCGATTCGGCCGGGGCGATACACCTTTGCGCGATATTTCCTCATAATCGGTTGCCATATGCCTGTCATGCGGCAAATGTTTTCTGCTAACGAAGCGCCTTCTAAAAAACCGAATCTTGGTAATGTAAAACTATCTTTCAGCAATTCAGGGGTCAGGTATTTAGGTTGCGTTGAAAAAGCAAGCCGGTAATTCAACGTCTTTAGTATATGTACTTCACGCCCGCCAAATTCACCATTCGGGTAAGAAAAATATACTACTTCCTTTCCTGTCCACGCTTCCAGCTTCTGACGCGATAATTTTAATTCTTCATAAACCTGCATCTCATTGCAATTGATAAGAATCGGATGTGTTTGGGTGTGAGATCCGATTGTAATGTAGGGCGACCCCGAAGCAGCAATAACCTGCTCAACCGTCATCGCGTCTCTGCGGGGGGAAATTTTCTTTTTTATTTCCTGCAGAATGCCAAGCCGTATTTCTTCCGGCATTTTTTTCAAAGCTTTTTTGGAATATGGTATTAAACCCCGCTTTTTTGCCTGTTGTACATACGACCACCAATACACGCCTTCTTCAGCCGGCGTTGTAGCAACAAAAATGGTTACAGGCACTTTATACCTGTTTGCCACTTCTACCACATTGGATATATTCGATTGCCATCCATCATCTACCGAGAGTAATACGGCTCCTTTAGGAAACGGTATTTCCTCATTTATTATCCTTTCGATATCATGTGGACTTAAAAACAAGTATCCCCTTTTTTTCAGCCACCGGATACAACTTTCAAACTCAGATTTTGTGGGTCTGTGAAAATAAAGTGAAAGAATACATTTTGTATTCAAAGACCTTTTCGTTGCATACCATACAAAGCCTGTCAGTATAAATGTATTTGCTGCCAGCCAGGCAAGCATGTTTCTAAAACTCAGCTGCATAAAACTGTTCTCCGATTTAAAAATTTTTCTTTATTGCCCCGTTGTTCCTGATTAAACTGGTTTTACCGGGGTGGAGGTTGCGAGTATTTGTATACCTGTATGATGTGGAAAGCGATTTTTTATACACTGTAATAATCCGCTTGGCAACCGTATCCATGTCGAGGCCAAGACTTTTAACGCGTTGTCTTCCATTGGTTCTGCCATTAGCCTGCGAATATTTTATTGCCAGTTTTATTTTTTCTGCAAAATCTTCCGGATCAAATGAAGCTATATAGCATCCCTGGGTATTTCCGATAACCCATCTTACATCACCCACATCTGTTGATACAATAGGGCAATTACAGGCCATCGCTTCTTTAATCACATTGGGAGAACCTTCCATGAAAGAAGGAAAAACCAAAACAGCTGCTTCGTTCAAATAGCGTGGCACATCATTATGAAACACAGGATAGGGACTAACCAGTTCAACATCCTGCAATTCCAGATGCTGAATGGCTGCCTGTACCAGCGGAAAGTTTTTTCCGGGTTTGGTCTTATTTCCGAGGAACAATACTTTCTTTTTGCCGTTTGCCAGTGAAGGGGTATTATCTGTTTTCAGAAGGGTGGGCCTGAATTTTTGCATATTCACCCCATTGGGAATGATGAACGATTTACCCTTCATGTATACGGATTTTTCAATGTTGACTGATTTGGAAATGATGGCTTTCACAAAAGGCTGTATTAACCTGGTAAGAAAGGATGAAATTCTGCTGCCTGGGATCACCTTGTTTTCGCCTTTATATTCTCCATTGGCATCGCTGCCCATTAACGACAATACAACGGGTATTTTTCTTCCTGCTCCTATTAGTGCAGTGTAACCTGAATAGGTAAAGTGTGCATGAATCAGATCGTAGTGTTTTTTTTGCAACAATTTGCGAAGGCCGAATCCGGCTTTTATGTAGCCTGCCAGGCCTTTCCCCACAACCGTAAAATAATCCACTTCAATTCCTTCATTTTTCAACGACTCTCCCTGTTCTTTAATGAAGGGAGCAATTTCAAAATCTTTGCTGTTACCGCTGCTTACGAATAGTACTCTCATATGATTGCTGATTTTTAGATTTTGGGATTCTGAGGTTTCTTTTACTGTGACAACCGAATAAATCACAAGATCTCTAAATCCCGAAACCCCGAAATTTCCTGGTAGGTTTGCTCAAATGCTTTACCCATTTTGTTGAGTGAAAATGATTCTTCAATGATTTTGCGCCCGGCTTTTCCAAAGGCTGCACATTTTTGCGGAGTATCGATCAGGCTCGTGATCAGTGCGATAATTTCTTTTTCTGTTTGATTTGTGACAAGATATCCATTCACGTTGTGATGCACTATTTCTTTAGTGCCACCTGCATCGTTCGCAATAACCGGCTTGCCAAGGCCCATATATTCTACAATGGCATTTGAAATGCCTTCACCATGTACTGCTATATTGGAAAAAAGTACACCGAGGGTGCAGCTGTTAACCACCGCTTCCACATCCTGTATTCTTCCGGTAAGTATTATTCTCCGGTTCCGGCTCACCTGTTTCTTATACTGTTCAACTTCCGGACCAGCTATGCAATTATCGCCTACTGCAATAAATGTGATGTCGTTTCTTTCGCTGGTAATTTGTTGTGCAATTTTGAAAAATAAAGAGTAATCCTTGTTGGGCGAAAAGGTGGCTACCATTACCACCGCGTACGGTGTTGTAATCCCGTATTTTGATTTCACCTGTTCGGGTGCGGGCAGGTTTTCGAAGCGATTAAAGTTTACTCCATTATAAATAATATTTACTTTCTGGAGTGGAGGTTTATAAGCATCTATGCCTGCACGTGAATTTGAAAGGATAACGGTTGAAAAATTAAAATTGATGCGATCAATTATCCTTTTAAACGACCATCTTGCTGCATGGGGCGGGGCAGAGGTAATTTGTCCGTTCACCAACGGAATTCTCTGGCCAATAACGGCCGGCAGTGCATAGAACGATTGTATTCGACCCCATGTATGAATAAGGTGTGGCTTGAATTTTTTGCAGATCTTATAAAACCTGTAAAAAACGGTGATATCATTTTTTTCCCATTTCTTCGAAAGAACCTCGTAAATAATCTTCAGATCATAAAAAGCTGAATAGTCGACTACGGGGTTAGTTACCACCACCATTAATTCATAGCGGCATGTGCCGGTGAGATAAGAAAGCAGTTCGACCAGTCGCCGTTCTTTTCCTCCTCCTTTAAAACTGCCGATAAAAAAAAGAATACGAATTTTTTGGTTATTTGCTATCATATTCCGGAAATTATCTTAGCGTAACCTGATCGGTCATGGGCTGCAGGCGGCTATTACCGTCTGATATAATGTTATCGATTGCTGAAAGATACCTGAGCAAATGCGCGGCCAGCAACCTGTAACCATGATGATTTTCTACATACTCTCTTGCGTTATGCGACATCAGCTGATAGTGCTCGGGTGTTACTGCAGCGTATTGTTTGCACAGATCAAATACATCATTATAAATTATTCCAATATCGTATTTCGAGATAATTGAATCAGGGTTAACATGAACGGCCGATATAACAGGAGTGCCAACCGTCCATGCCTCAAGAAAGGTATTGCTGAAGCCTTCATAATACGAAGTGTTCAACAAAAACCTGGCATTCGCTAAAAATGGCAGCACCTGTGTGCGATCCACAAAACCGTGAAATTTTACATTTGGCAACTGTCTTAATTTTTCAAGGTATTCACTGGTTTCCTGATCGCAATTTGCTCCTTCTTTCCCGGCAATTACAAATTGTTCCTTTTTTAAAAGGCAGGCAATCTGGTATAGTTGTTTTAAATTTTTTTGATACCGGTAAATGCCCAGCCAGGCTATATAGCCTCTTGAACGAAAGTCAGCGTCAGGCTCCTGATTTTTTAAATAGATCGGGTTGGCTATTTTTGTCGCTGCTTTGCCGGGGAATTTTTTCCTGACAATCTGTAACTGAAAATCATTCTGACATAAAATATGACGGGATAATCTGACCCCTGCATTCAAAAAAAACAGATGAGCTGCAGTATGGTCTTTGAGGTACCGGAAATCTAACTGGTTATCGTTAGACATCCGCTGAATTACCCTGATCTTTAACGGGCGGCAGATGATCCCGAGAAAAAATGATGTCCATCCGGGAATACTCAGGTACAGATAATCGGGTTTTATCGCTTTTATTTTTTTATAAGTGTATGGCAAACGGTAATAAAACCACCGAAGCCAGCGAATACCCTTTTTATTATTGTACATGGGGACCAGGTTAATATGGCGGCATTCTTCTTTTAGCAGATTGTCCCGCCCTGGCGGGACATCGGTCATAACATATACTTCCTGTCCTTCTTCCATGAGGCCCCTGATCCATCCATAGGTTTGAACGGCCGAGCCGCCGCATGGCTTTTCATTTTGCAGCATCAGGTTGATGAGCTTATCGTCGAAAAATAAAAATCTCGCCATTTTTATAAGATTTTTTTTATTGCATTTAACAGATTCTGTTTTGATCCATTGCTGCCTTCGCCGGGCCGGCTTCGGGGTTGTCATCGATTTTTTTCAGCAGTTCTTTTATTATACCAACATTTTCCTTTACGGGTTGTGTGCCATTTATTCTTACTATTAAAACCCCTGCGCTCTTTAATTTTTCGAGGATGTTCTTCTGTGCATACTGCCATCTTTCTATATCTTTCTGTAAGTCCTCATCATTTTTGCCAATGTGTGAAGCGATGATCTTTTCGCGGCCACGCAGCCGTTTTATGATCTCTTTGATATCAGGTGTGTCGATATAAATTATTGCATAAGGCAATTGTATCAGTAGCAGATATTCGTTCTGCATTTCATTTATTAACGAATCATCATCTTCACTTACAAAAAAGCTCTTTTGTAAAAACCCTTCCTGAATAATACAGGGTTTTGAAGGCGCTTTTTCAATGATCGCCTGATAAATGCCAAAGGTTGTGAATAAGAAATGGGCCGATCTGAAACGGTTGTTGATTTCTTCGTCTTTGCTGAATTGTATATCGGCCAGATATTTCCAGCAAAAATTTGCCAGTTTCTGATGCTGCCCGGCAAATCGAAATGCGTAATCTACCGGAACGGTTTTTGTTAACTTTTTGTGCAACAGCATGTGAAGTTTATATGTCAGCCATTTTCTGAATGAAAAAATACCGGGCCTTGATGTCATCAGCACATCGGGGTATATCCAATTGGAACGGGGCTTCCATGTTTTGCACAGCGATTGGTAAATAGTTGATTTACCAACTCCGGGTGGACCGATTATTTCAATGATCTTTGTCTTCATTGGTGTTTTTTGGTCCCGCTTCGCGGGACGAATTTTTTAGCTAAGAGCTATAAGAGAAGAAAGAGGAAAAAGAGCTATTTTAAAAAATCAGTGTCTATGCATTCCGTCCGCATTTTAAATATTGAAAAAAAATCTCTTTGTCTCCTTTTCTCTTTTGTGCTCTTAGCGCCACTGTCCCGCAAAGCGGGAGGCGCTGGAGCCCTTAAATATTTTCCCAGATTTTTCTTTTTAAGTCGAACAACACCTGCTCATAAGGTTTTCCTGCATCCACATCAACAACTTTTGCATTCCCGAATGATAGACCGGAAAGATTATTACACTTTTGCTCAATTAATTTATAATCGTGTTCGGGTTTGCGACGGGCGGCAATTTCAGGTGATACATTCAGGCGGAAAACAACATCGGCTTCGGTTCTGCAAAGCTTTCTGAACAATTTCATTTCGAGCCGGAAGAACCAGGTGTTTTTTTTGAAATGCAACTTCGGACCGTCATAATAACCATTTATATCTTTTTGAGGAAAACGATCGCAGATCACAACGCTGTTTTTTTGGCTTAGCCGTTTGCCAAGTTGAAGCATTTTTATTTTTTTACGTATCAGCAGGATATAAAAAAAATTACCTGCCAGCTTTCTGAAGTATTTTGATATAACAGCGTTGTTGAACAGAAAACCCGTTTTGGAAAAAAACAGCTGATTATAACTCTTAATAAAAGGTCGTTTGCCTAAGTAAAAATAATGGGCGTCTATTTTGAATGTTAGCCATTTGATCAAATCATTGCATAATGTGCTTTTTCCTGCGCCATCGCTGCCTACCAAAGCAATGATTTTACCGCCTTCAGATATGGTTTTTTTTAATTGAACAGGCCCGGTTAACCGGCCTGCATACCGGTTGGTTTTGAGAAAATATTTATAATAAAAAGTTTTTAGTGTAGCCATGGGCCTGGTTGTTTTTACACAACCCGAAAGCTGGTTATAAAATAACGAGGAAAGATGAATCATGGCCGGCACGCTATGGTCCTGAACGATCCTGTTTATTTCAATGTGCAGATTATCGGGCACTTTCAATTGCAATTCCCGGCAAACATCTCTGAAGCGCTGAACCGGGGTTTGACTTAAAAGTTCCCGCAGTTCCTCTTGTTTTGGCGCCGGTATCTCCCGTTTATGATGAAGCATATTAGCATGCATGCGTATAAGCAAAACGATGGCTTCCATTCCGGGTATTGGGATAGGCCATCCGGTTAGCTCATCAATTTTCATATGCCGGAAAAATTGTTCCAGCCAGGGCAAATGCAAATACTTTCCATAAGTGATTCCGGTGGCCAGATCATAGTGGGTATGCAAATGCAACAGGTTGCCGGTGTCAATATCAAAGCCGAGCCAGTCTTCGATAAGCGGATATGAATTCCATGGCCGGGAATTCAGCTTTTTATAAAAACGGTTCTTTAATATGGTTTCAAACTGCCGGCGGTCATTGGGATGCACCAGTATTTCAATATCGGTTTTTCCTTCGAGCGAGGCAAGCAGGTGCGTGTTCCCTTTCCAATGAGCAAACCGAATCTGTGCGTGCTGAAGTTCGTCGAGCAGTTCGGCCGATTCACGGGTTATGTGGCAACGTGGCACTTCGGCCTGGCCGTCAAAAACTGAAAAAGGTTTTTTTGCTACAATCATACTACCAGTTTATAATCTTCTTTGGGTTCTGTGATTTGTTCCTCAGGGTAAATCTCGTTTTTACATTTTGCCACGGGCAACATAGCTACCACAAATATCAACAGGCTTGCGGCTATTTCGGTGTACCGGCCGGTAACCGTATAAACAAGGAATGCCGAACCACAAAAAAATACTATCATTTTATCCTGATATGGTTTGGCTGCACTGAGTGCCTGCCAGAATGCGGATGCCGTCATTAAGAAATAAAGTAACAAGCCTATAAATCCGCTTGAATGCAGAATGTTGGGTATATCGCCATGGAGGCTTCTGTCTTTTAAAATTCCCTTGCCATAGTTTCCTGCGCTGTTGAACAAACCAAATCCAACCCACGGACTATAAGCGTGGTAAACAAACATGTCTTTATAAAGAAGCGAATACTCCATGAAGCGTTTTTCTTCGGCCAGCGCCCGGTCATCGAGCTTCCGTAGCTCCACTCTTTCCTGGAACTCATGCATAAAATCGGTATTCTTATAAATCAGGTATCCGGTTACCGCTATCACGCCCATAATCGGAAATATCATTTTGGCTTTTTGCTGCGAAAGCATGGTTAACAGGCCTATTGCAACTCCAAAAGCGCTTAGCGCCAAAACTGTACGTCGTAAAGTGAGCATGATGAAGAAAAATGAAACAACGGAAACTAAAATATACACCAGATTTCGTTCGCTAACCCCTTTTCTAAAAACAATGAACAGCGCTAACGGCAGGGTATTGAATGCCGCCGCCCACAGGTTGCCAAATAAAATGCCTGAGCTTATGCCGTACATGTCCATGGGCGAGTACTTGTATACGGTTGAAGCGAAGGCATTCAGAATAAACAGCACCAGTATCAGCAAGCAGGCATTGCTTAATTCTTCCAATACCTCTTCCCGGGAAAATTTACTATAAACACCGGGTATCAGCGGTATCAGCAGAAACAACCAGTTCGTGGAAAATGCGTATGGTCTTATCAGTTCAAGGTTGGCAGACCGGTTCAATAATATAAGAAAATATACAGCTAACAACAGCCCCCAAATGTTTTTACTATAATACAACCCGTTTTTTAGTATAAGCAATAAAACCATCACACACATGAATGCATAAACCAGGAAGGCCGGAGTGGGCGCGCCAACAATTTTATCAACAAAAAGTAAGGTGGGTAAATAAAGGAGCGACAGCTCATTTTTTTTGAGCAGGCAATAAATAGAAAGGCCGTAGAAGAATATAATTTGTATGATTAATAGAAAAGTTGTCATATAGTTGATCGGTTGATCAGTTGACGAGTTGATCAGTTGACTTGTTAACTTATCAACTGGTCAACCTGTTAACTATGGGGTGATTGAAAAGCGTTCTCGGATCAGATGAGAAAATTTTGAATAAAAAATATCGGCCGATAAATTTTCCCGGGCATATTGCAGCGACCGCTGCCGCATGTGATTTAGTTTGTGATAATCCGAAATAATTGTTTCCAGCGAAGTGGTAAGCTCATCGAGGCTGTCGGATTTAATAATAAACCCGTTATCTCCGTTCGTGATATTGCATTTAGTTCCGCAGGTATCTGTGCAAATAACAGGCAGTCCGTAGCCCATTGCTTCGTTCACCGATACTGCGTATGGTTCGTTAATGGCAGGCAGCACAAAAATGTGATGCGAAGCATACAACGCTGCCATTTTGTTATAAGGAACATTCTGTTTAAATTCAATCAGGCCGGCCAGGTTCAGGTTATTCGCTTCATGCCTGATTACCTTAAAATTGAGGTGTTGCAATTCTGTTACGCATTCGCCGGCAATAGTTGCTGTAAACCGGTACCGGTTTTTCAATTTGTTCAGCGCCTGTAGAAAAAGCAGGTGTTTCTTTCTATCCTGATGATACTTTCCGATCATTAGTATTTTGGGGCCTTCGCCTGAAATGTCGTCGCTGTGTTGATCTTCAGGAGTAACAGTAACAGGTAATGGAATATGATACATATATCGTAACCCACCGTTGTTTTCGGGCAAATGGCTGCTTTTTAGGGGTGTCATCCAGGCAGCTTTAAAAAAGCGAATGGTTAATTTTTGTTTTAGTAGCGTTTTCAGTGATCTGGATCTGTATATATCTTCCTGCGTATAAAAAACAATCTTTGCTTTTGTAAACAGTGCATAAAAGGCCGCCATCAAAGAAAACAATTTATAGGGATCGCGAATAACAACAATTTCGGGCTTCAGTTGCCTGAAAACTTTCCAGTAACTGACCAGCTGAGGAAAATAATATCTTCTGTTTACACCTCCTTTTCCAAATGTTTTTTCGATTAATACCGATAGCCTGCTTTGCTTAAATTGTAAAGGAGTAATCAGGCTATGATCTTCGGTTGGCCCTATACAGGCGACATGAAATAAAATTTCATGTTTTTTTTCCAACAGCTTTTTTATTAACTGAAACTGGTTGGTATGAAAACGGGGGGCCACAAAAAGGATTCTCATATATTCAATTCTTAACCTTTCTATAGAAAGTAGAAATGAAAAATGAAGAATAAAAAAACTTTTTCATTTAACATTCTTCATTTTTAATTTTTCATTTAATTTTTGCTGAAGCTTTTATCCGATTTAAAATACTTTATCGAGAATATAATGTGCTGCAATTCATGCCTGTTTTTTGGGCTCAATCCGAAAAAGAAAAAAACGAATAAAGAGATGATAAAGGCGGCAGGCGCAAAAACTATCAATTGATATAATCCAAGTGAATCGGTTTTTGTGGCCAGCCATACGGCCATTCCCAGCATTAATATACAGGTGAAAAAAGCACGATAATCGAAATGGAATGCGGCCCCTGGTCCGGTTTTCATTATAGCGGCCAGTATTTTTCGTTGTCCGATAAATAAAAATAATCTGCTTATCATAAAACTGATGCAAAGCCCTGCGATTCCCCATTTGCTGATAAGCAAAACGCCTAAGCCTGCAAACAATGCGCCCGAAATGAGGGTAAGAAAAACTTTTTTCTTAATATCAAGTGTGGCGCTGATGATACAGGCGTCATTTTTTACGAAGGTGTCCTGAATGGTCGTGATCATGATCAGCACATTGGCAGTATGGCCTGCAAAATGTTCATTTCCTACCCAGGCACTTAAAAAGGAATGATTGAAAATAATAATGGTCACTCCGAATGCTGTTGTCAGCAGCAAGGTCATGCTGTTTATATTTTTTCTTACCTTGTTTATTTTATCGTACTCCTTTAAGCCAAGCAGCTTTCCTACTCCGGGCATAATTCCCAGTATCAGCCTGTTTATAACGCCCTGTAACGCTACAGGTATAAATTTCGTCAGCGTGTAATAAGCTACCGTAACCGGCCCGGCAACAATACCCAGTAAAAGCTTATCACTATTGCTATTTACTACATAGGCGCCTGCATCTGCCAGGTACCATGCGCTTAATTTGCCGAATCGTAAAATATTCGAGCGGTTTGGTTTGCGAATGCCGAACCATGCTATATTTTTTTTTACAACTACATAAAAGGAGATGCCGATCAGCAAACTATCTACCAGTTGAACAACGGCAAGCCCTGCAAGGCCATAGCCCAATGTTAACGCCAGAATTTTTAATCCACCTCCTGCTATTACGATAATTGCGCGCAGTCCCATCCGTTTGAAAGTAAGGTTCATTCCCCTCAGGATCGATTCAAATAATTCGAACAATTTGAAAACAAGTATTGAAAAAACCAGCAGAGAGCAGGTGATCCTGATTAAGGTATAATGTGCTTTATCGGCATGGGTTATATAGGGGGCATACCAGGAAATAATACTGCCGGCAATTAAAATAACAGGCACCACACACAGCAATACTATAAAAGCTGCGCCCGTATCGCTTTGTAATTCTTCGGCAGTGGCTACGTCTTTTTTTTGTGCAACTGTCCATTTCAGCACCTGCGACGAACGCGTATCGGCAATATTAACGTACCCGGTTAACTGACCAAGCATTTGCCATATGCCAAATAATGTAGTGCCTAATCCGGAAATGATAAATGGATTTACCAGCAAACCGGCAAGCCGGTTTGCTGCGTAATCCATTATGCTGGATACAATGTTCAGGTAAGCGCGTTGCTTCAGGTTTTCCTTTTTTGCCGCCCCGTTTACTTTACCTTTAATATCTTCAAAGGGATTATTTATTGTCGGTTTTTCAATCATTTTTTTTAGTCTTTACATTGCCTTGTTCATATGGCTCATTTCAAACTGCCCAACAGCATAAAATTCTTTGAACCATGTAATGAATTTATTTAAACCGGTTTGAATGGTAGTAGCCGGCCTGTAGTAAAAGTTAGTCGCCAGTTCATTTATATCTGCCCAGGTAGTTAACACATCACTCCGTTCTTCACCAGCCATTTGTATTTTCGCTTTTTTGCCGCAATTATTTTCTATCTCTCTTATAAAATCCATTAACTCAACCGGATTATCATTTCCGATATTATAAATGCGATAAGGTGCTGTTGAGCAGGATGGATCAGGACTCAGTGCGTTCCATGTTAATGCCGGTTTTGCCGGTTCATCCAGTACATGTATAAAGCCCTCTACAATATCATCTATGTAAGTGAAATCACGTTTCATTTTACCCTCGTTGTATACGGTAATGGGCTGTTCTTTCAGAATGGCATCTGTAAAAACAAAATAAGCCATATCGGGTCTGCCCCAGGGGCCGTAAACTGTGAAAAAGCGCAAGCCGGTTGTGGGCAAACCAAATAAATAGCTGTAAACATGCGCCATTAATTCATTTGATTTTTTGGTAGCAGCGTATAGCGAAACCGGGTGATTGGTGCAATGGGTAACTGAAAACGGCATCTGTTCATTTAATCCATACACACTTGAAGAGCTTGCATAAGCGAGGTGTTGTACTTTGTTATGACGGCAGGCTTCTAAAATATTGAAGAACCCTGTAATGTTGCTTTGAATATAAACATCGGGATTGCTTATGGAATATCTTACACCTGCCTGGGCGGCGAGGTGTGCCACCATATCGAATTTTTCTTTTTTGAAAAGCTGCTGTATCTCTCTTTTATCTTCGAGGTTCAGTTTAATAAACCGGTAGTTCGCGAACTTATTACTCTTTACTTCTTTATTCCATTTAATGCTGAGCCTGGCAATTCCATTTTCAGCCAAACGGGCATACTTTAAATTCACGTCGTAATATTCATTGATATTATCGAGGCCCACCACCTCGTGGCCCCGCTCCAGTAGTTTTTTAGTAAGAAAGAAACCAATGAAGCCTGCGCTTCCTGTAACCAGAATTTTCATATGGAAACTTTAAATTCTTTGCAATTTTGATTTTTTGCTTTGCTTTTCGCGATACACGTTTTCGTAACCATAGCCATAACTGTAACCATACATGCCTTTCATATAGCCCCTTGGCCTGATGCCATTGAATACGATGTGAGGATTTTTCAGTGCCTTGAACTTATTATTGTTGTCGAGTATTTGCACCATCGCTTTGGGCGTTCGGCCATGCCGCATAATGAATAAGGTAATATCGCAGAATTCAGAGAATATATAGGAGTCTGAAACCGGATCGATGGGCGAAGCATCCAATATGATGTAATCGAACTTAGTGTTGAGGTAGGCCAGCAGATTATTTAACCGGCCGCTTAATATCAATTCCCTCGAATTATCTTTTCTGCCTCCGGCCCCTATAACAAATAAATTTTCGTCCATGGTTTGTTCAATGATTTCTTCCGGTTTTTTTGATCCTTCGAGAAATTCACTTATTCCTGGTTTATCGGCAACACCCATGATAGAAGATGTTTTAGGGATACGTATATCGAGGTCAACCAGCACCACTTTATTACCCGCCAGCGCCAGGCTTCGGGCCAGGTTGGTGCTTATGTATGTTTTTCCTTCTGAAGATATGCTTGAAGTGATCAGTATCTTTTTAACCTTGAAATTTTTTTGCCGGCCAACTAAACCAAATGCCCCGCGCAGTTGCCTGAATTGCTCGGCAACAACCGATACTTTGGAGCCGGTCCGTAACAAAGATTCATTGTCTTTGTTGGCCGAAATTTCTGCAATAACCGGTACGCTGGTGAGTGATTCTATTTCTGATCTGAATAAGATCTTTTTGTTCAGCATTTCTTTGGCCCACACCAACCCTACACCCAAAGCAATTGAAAAAGCAAACGCCGCACAATAAATAAGCAACTTTCTGGGGCTCACCGGCAATTGAGTAGCTGTGCCCATATCAACGATCTTGCTGTCTGAAACGGCCGATGAATTGGCCAGTGCAGTTTGCTCCCGTTTTTCGAGCAGAAAATCATAGATGTTTTTCTTTATGAGCTGCTCGCGGCTGATATTCATCAGCTCCTTTTCTTTTTGGGGAATGGTGCGCAACATCGAATTGTAACCACCGCTTATGTTTTCGAGGTCTTTTTTGCTGGCTTCGAGATTGATGCGGTAATTATGTAGTTTTTCCAGAATTAACGGACGCAACCCTTCAATTTCTTTTGCCACCTCCGTTGCATAAGGATTGTTTTCGGCAGTGGTTTTCAACAGCTTTTCATATTCAATCCTGGCAGTGTTCAACTTTTGCATCAGGTCGTTGAGCACCGGATCAACAATGCCCATGGTAGAAGGTACAATGTCGGCCTTATTTTCTTTTGATTTAACATAGCGTTCCATTTCGTCCAAAGCAGCCAGCTGCATACTTAAATCAGTTATTTTGTGATCATTGGTCGATACGTTATCCAGATACATTTTGCCCTGTTCGGTGAGGTCAACTACGCCTTTATCGGTCCTGAACGTTTGTATTTTTTGTTCTATTGAGTCCAGTTCTATTTTAACGCTTGCCAGTCGGTTTTCAATAAACTGCAGGGAGCTGATGGCCGTTTCTTTTTTTTCATCGATCGACTGATCGGTATAGTTTGCCAATAATCTGTTCATAATTTCTTCGCCACGCATAGGCACTTCGTCGCGAAGTGAGAGGTAAATTGTCGACGACAGCTTATTGGCTGATGTTACGGTGAAGTTAAGCAGCATGAAAGCCGCTAAATTTTTCGGTTTGGTTAAATGAAAGTACAAAGAACCTATAGCCGAATCTGATTTGTGGGCGTTTGGTATAAATTGAAGTACGCCATATGGTGTAGCGCACCATTTATTCAGCGGGTAAGTTTTATTATCAATGACTACTCCCTTCATTTTTGCTTTGTCCTGATTGGCAGCAGCTGCAGAATCGATATAAACAGCTGAAATAGCTACATCTGTATCGTTTGTTTCCTTCAACTGATCGGGGTCACGGGCTATAATAGTAAATGGCGAAGTTTTGTAAGCCGAAGTGGATCTGAATTTGAAAGATGTGAAATCGGGCGCTTCATAAATCGGGGCATACAGGTTCAATTGATCAATCGTTTTTTTCATGAGGCTTCGCGAATGAAGCACCTCCATTTCATTTTCAGCGATATTTTTGGTGGGGAAAGCCTCCAATGCTTCCATCGTTCCTGATTCATTAACGCCTTTTTTATCGTCTTTTACCATTATAGTGGCATCGATTTCATAAGCGGGAACAGCAATGAGGCTTATATAAATAAACGCGCCTGCCATACAAACTACTATTATTATAAGAAACATAGGCCAGTATGGCAAAAGCCAGTTGAGCACAACTGAAACGATATTCATTTCGTTGCCTGTTTTTTTATTTGTTTGCATAATTACCTGGTTAAACGATCAATAATAACGAATGATAATAGCGGCTAATGAAAGACCGCTTAAGATAGTAGGCAGCCAGCTGCGGGTATTGCTTGCCGCCTGAACTTTCGTTTTATTGGGTTCTACATAAAGAATATCAGCCGACCTGAGGTAATAATAAGGCGAGGCGAGCAGCGTTTCTGAATTCAGGTCGAGCCGTTTTACCATTCTCTTTCCATTCTCTTCGCGAATCAGTGTAACGTTATCTCTGCGGGCATATATGGTCATATCGCCTGCAAAACCTATCGCTTCGAGTATATTTATTTTTTCATCGGGCACATTGATTACCATGGGATGCGCTACTTCGCCCAGCACAGTAACTTTAAAATTCAGGTAGCGAACGTTGACCGTTGGGAATAACAGGTATTTGCCTTCAACAAGGGCCTTTATTATATTTTCTTTCAGATCTTTTTTCGTAAGTCCGGCAGCTTTTATATGGCCGAGCATAGGCAAATCAATAAAGCCGTCCTGATCAACAAGGTAACCCGATGCCTGTGTTAAAGCATAACTTATTTGCTGGGTCGAAACGGCCATGGTGGTATTGAAAAGCTGGCTTGCCTGTGCATTCGGGCTGCTGATCGTTATACTTAACAAATCATTTCTTTGAATAACAGGGTCAATATTATCGAGGGCATTATTAAATTCCCGGTCGCCCATGCCATTCAGGTAGGTTACCTTTTTCATATTGGTACAGGAGCACAATAAAATGCCGGATACCAGTACGGTATATAAAATCCGGGTTAAGTTTTGATACAATGGTTTCACGGTAATAAATTTTATTTGACTTATTTAACTGATTGACTTGTTTGGCTGGTTAACAACTTCTACATGTGATTTAGATATTTCGGCCAGCATTACATAGCCGAGAGAAGGCAATGAAACCCTGAGCGTTTTACCCAGCACTTCTATTACTTTGCCTTCCTGCTCCATAAATAATCCGCATTTTACGCGTACGGTATCATTTACGTCAACTTCTATTTTTTCCAATCTTACGGTACGATGTTCCATCAGAAAATTTTTAATCGCTTCAATTTCTGCGTCACGTATCACGGCAGGCTTGCCCTGCCAGCTTACATAATTAAGAACTCCATCTGTTTGCAACACGCTCAAATGCTCTCCTTCACTTATTCTTGCAAAAACATAACAGGTAAACAAGGGCTCATAAACAATTTTTTTGCGGTCGCTCCATTGCCGTTGTACTCTGTTCAGGGGGCAATAATTTTCAATGTTTTTACGGGTTAATAAGGCAGCTACTTTTTTTTCCCATTTGGCATGCGTATACAAAGCATACCACCTTTTCATCGTTTTCATGAAAGACATTTATCGGTTTACAATCAGGGTTTATTAATTCTTAATCCGGTGCAGATAAAAGGCTCCGCCAATCATAATCCCATTCAACGGGGATTTTGATTCAGATAAAAAGGCTACACTGTTAATGGTAATAATGGATAGAGGAAAAATACCGCGAATTGTGGATAGTGGATAGAGAAGGAATAGCGTGAATAATGGATAATGGATAGGGATCAGAACAAAAGAAGAAGGGCACTGAGAAATGAGTATTATTTAGTTATTAAGGTGAGCTTTTTTTTCTTTCATCAACTTTTCACTGGTACATGAACGATAAAGGGCTCCGCCAATCATAATCCCACAATAACCGGATTTAGATAAAAAAATTTGACCCTATTACCGGAAATTGGATGATGAAAGAATTAGCAAGAATAATGGATAGAGAAAGAATTAGTACGAATGCCGGGATAATGGATAGCTACAAGAGGTGTAGGTGGTATTATGCATTCAAGTAGTAATACCTCGCCTGAAATTCTATTATAAAATTAAAGTTATTTATTCGATAAAAACAAAAAAAATAAGTGTAAGTTTCTGCATTCAGAAAAATAATTACATTAAAATGGTGGACTAAATATTTTCCATTACCCAATTTAGATTGGAATATAATGCAGCATTTTGAAGTAATGGTTGCAATACCTGTTGGTTTACTTTTTATGATCATGGACTTAACGAAAAGCCGGCTGAATGAAAGTATATCATGTAAGGGCATTCTATATAATATACAGGAGCAATTTTGTTTTATATAAAATATGCTTATCCGGTTTGTTTGCTTTCGCCGGGTATGCAAATTGAACTGATGCTACGAACAAACCGGCCGGTTTGATAATTGTCAATTTGTTTGTTTGCGTGTGGGGCTACGCAAACAAGGTGCATAAAATATGTTGTGCCGGTTATTAAAAAGGGTATAACAGAATTATGAGCAGAAATTTATTTTGACTAAAATTGTGGTGAAAACCCCTTCCTCCAACGACTTCTTCAAATTCCTTATTCAATTTTTAAACTTAGTAGCACGCTGTATCAGGATGCAGCGGAATGAAATTGCCTGACTTGCTCATGAATGCGACACCAGACAACCAGACATTCATCAATTTTCAGCGTGGAGATGAAAATGCTTTTCGCCAGATATTTGAACAGTATTACCCCGCTTTGTTCCTGTTCGCAAAAAAATTAACCGGCAGCCATGAGGAGGCCGAAGACATTACGTTATATACTTTTCAGAAGCTTTTTAATATCTGTAATCAATTTAATACAGAAATCAACATCAAGGCGTTCCTGTATATAACGGTGCGTAACAACAGTTTAAATTACCTGAAAGCCCAAAAACGGCACCAGCAGAAACAAAAGCAATTTGCAGAAAGAATGAAGGACGACATTTTGCTGCAATATGAATATGAAATAAAAGACGAACTGCTGGATACTATTCACCAGGCTATTGAAAGTTTACCAGAAGAATGCCGCAAAATATTCAAGCTGCTGTACTATAATGATATGAAGCCGGCAGAAATTGCAGAGATGCTGCGGATTTCGGTGAGTACCGTATATAACCAAAAGAGCCGGGCCATACAAACGCTGCGCTTTCTTTTGCAGGACCATTCCATGGCAATCGCCTGGCTTTTATATACTATCGCTTATCTGCAAAGCGATGTACTTTCCCAAACCCATACCTTGTCGGCCTGACCAATATTTTTCATTTTTTTCAACCTGTTGTAGAGATTCCGCACGCGTTGTTTGTTTTAATATTAAGAAAACGTTTCCTCTGAGTTATTAAATTATTACTCTTCGGAGCATTCGTTCATTTACGCCGATTGAATGGAACAACATAAAGAAATAACTGACCTTATATATAAATACATCCGGGATGAGCTGAACGAGGAGGAAACGATTCGTTTACAAAACTGGGTAAAGCAAACCAATCAAAGTCAATCGTTCTTTGAAGAAGTTAGTAATGTACCAGAACTGATATCAGAAGCTATTGCAAAAGCAGAAGGTCAGCAAGAAATAGATATCGACAGCGCCTGGCAAAAAATGAAAGCGCTGGGATGGCAACTGCCGGGCATGGAGCCGCCACCCAAAGTAAGGGTGATACCCATCACCTGGCGCCGGTATGCAGCCATTGCGGCTTCCTTACTACTGATAACGTTTGCCGGAGTATATGTATATCAGCACTCCGGTAAAAAAACAACAGTACCCACTGCCACCGTACAACCCGTAACCCATGATGCCAAACCACATACACAGCATGCATTGCTTACCCTTGATGACGGAAGCACCATCATACTTGATAGTGCACAAAGCGGCTCCCTCGCCACCCAGGGCAACACCCGCGTAGTGAAACTCACCAACGGACAAATCAGCTATACCGGTGGCGGGGGCAGCACACCAGCTAAAGTATTATATAATACCGTAACCGTACCCCGTGGCAGCGATGTAGTTCATTTGCAACTGGCCGATGGGAGTAAGGTGTGGCTGAATGCGGCTTCGTCGATACGATATCCTGTGGGGTTTACCGGAAACGAACGCCGCGTGAACATAAATGGCGAAGCATACTTTGAAATTTCAAAACTTACTACAGCAACCGGCAACGTTCCTTTCATCGTAAACAAAGACCAGTTAGAAGTAACGGTGTTGGGAACGCATTTCAATGTAAATGCGTACGATAATGAAGACAACATGCAGGTGACTTTGTTAGAAGGTAAAGTGCGTGTGAAATCAGAAGCTGCGAACCGAAAGACAGAAGCAATCCTTAAACCCGGTGAACAGGCAGTAACCATAAATAACGGGCAACTGGATATTAAACATGATGTTGACCTTGAACAGGTGGTGGCGTGGAAGAATGGAAAGTTTGTGTTTGACAATACAAATATACAGGTGATTATGAGGCAGGTGGAAAGGTGGTATGATCTGGAAACCGTGTATGAGGGGGAAGGCGTAAAAAAATGGGAATTTGATGGCACTATATCGCGCTATAATAATGTTTCGCGGGTATTTGGATTGTTGGAAGAAACAGGTTCTTTACGTTTCAAGGTTGAAGGCAAAAAGGTGCACATTTTTCCACAGTAAGAAAATAAACCAGTCCCGATATTCTGAGCATATTTCTCTATTCTTATAAACCTACTTATGATAATTGGAGCCGGCGAAATTCCGGTAGAGGGCTGCCTATGGACCCATTTACTATTAATCATTAAACTAACACAGGTCCCCCTAAACCTTCCCCCTGAAGAGGAGACTAAAAAGCCGGCAGTGCTGACACACTCCCGGCTAAGAAAGGTTAACCTGTGAAACTTCGAGGCATCACTATTCGTTAACATTTCAATTCAAATGTATGCAAATTTTAGTTTGCAAACACCTGTCTTTATTGTCTATCATAAGTGGTAAGACAGGCAAACCAAAACAATGCTTAAATACCCGCCGCATGGCGGGTCACCAAATGCTGCGAAGGGCAGTAAGAATTATGAAGATCACTGCTGTAATATTACTTGCGGCCTGCCTACATGTACATGCTTCAGGTTATGGGCAAAAGGTTTCTTTGTCTGCCAAAGATGAACCGCTCGAAAAGATCTTCAAAGAAATTCAAAAACAAACCGGTTACAATTTCTTATACACCTCCAACATATTGCAAAATGCCAAAAATGTTACCATCACTATACATAATGCAAGCGTTAACGAGGCACTGGACCTGTGCTTAAAAGATCAGGCATTTGATTATAAGATAAGGGTGGAGGATAATACGATTGTGATAAAGCCGAAGGTGGAATTAAAAGATGCACCACAAGTAAAAGTTTTACCGCCAGGGCTTATAGAAGTGCGTGGCGTAATTACTGACGAGAACGGCGCGCCAGCACAGGGGGTGAATATTGTGGTAAAGGGAACGAATAAAGGGACTACAACAAATTTGAGGGGAGAGTTTGTGTTGAATGGTGTTGACGAGAACGCTGTGTTGCTTATTACTTCGGTTGGGTATGACAGGCAGGAGATATTGGTAAAGAATAAAACGTTTATTACTACACAATTGAGAGTAGCGGTGGGGAATTTGGATGAGATGCAGGTGATTGCGTATGGGACGACGAGTAAGAGGTTTAGTACGGGGAATGTGGCGACGGTGAAGGCGAGTGATATTGAGAAGCAGCCGGTAAATAATCCGTTGCTGGCGTTGCAGGGACGGGTGCCGGGGTTGGTAGTTACACAAAATTCAGGAATACCCGGTGGCGGCGTCACCGTACGAATACAAGGTCAAAACAGTATCAGAAGCGGCAATGAGCCCTTGTTTGTAATTGATGGGGTACCCTATCCCTCCCAGCTCCTTTCTCCAGATGGACCATTGGTAGATGGCTCCCCTTTAAATTATATTAATCCAGGTGATATAGAGTCTATAGATATATTAAAGGATGCTGATGCAACTGCCATTTACGGTAGTCGAGCTGCCAATGGAGCCATTCTAATTACTACTAAAAAGGGAAAGTCTGGAAAGACAAAAGTGGATATCAATCTACAGCAAGGCTGGGGAAAAGTCACCCGTAAAGTAGATATGCTGAATAGTCAACAGTTTATGCAAATGCGTCACGAAGCAAAAGCAAATGATGGAGCTTCATTAAGACCACTGGATTATGATCTCAATGGTACATGGGACACAACCCGCTACACTGACTGGCAAAAGGTACTCATTGGTGGAACAGCTCAATACACTAATGTAAATGCTGCGGTTTCTGGAGGTACCGAAATTATTCAATTTTTAGCAGGGGGAACCTATAATAGACAGACAACAGTTTTCCCTGGAGATTTTAATGACAAAAAGGGGGCTGTGCATTTTAATTCTAATATGACTACTAACAATAAGAAATTCCGGTTTCAATTATCCGGCTATTATATGTTTGACGATAACCATTTACCGAATACTGACTTAACGCAAAAATCAATTTGGATGGAGCCAGTTGCTCCGGCATTATATAATCCCGATGGAACTCTGAATTGGGCTCCTGGTTCTTCGGGAACATCAACATGGGAAAATCCATTGATCTACACTTTGTATCAAGATTATAGCAATAAAACTAAAAACCTCTTGAGCAATGCTTTGCTCAGTTACTCAATTCTACCTGGTCTAGAAATTAAGAGCAGCTTTGGATACACTAATTTGCAAACTAATACATACCTGCCTGTGCCCTTGGAATCAATGAAACCAGAAGACAGGCCATATTCACAAAGGTTTGCTCTTTATCATTATAGAACTATGAACTCCTGGATCATTGAACCACAGCTAACATATAAAAGGGGTTTGTGGAAGGGAAAATTTGAGGCGTTATTGGGCAGCAGTATTCAACAAAATAATAACGATGCTTTGGATTTACAAGGCGCAGGGTTCACTAGTAATTTATTGATGAGGGATATCAGATCCGCTTCAACTGTATCGGTAAGCTCCACCTCCAATTTTGTTTATAAATACAATGCGGCATTTGGCAGGGTAAATTATAATTTGCTCGATAGATACATTATAAATCTTACTGCGCGCAGGGATGGAAGCAGCCGCTTTGGTGGTAAAAACAGATTTCACAATTTTGGTTCCATAGGAGGTGCATGGATCTTTTCAAGTGAAAGTTTTGCAAAAAATCTACATTTTTTAAGTTTCGGTAAGCTAAAAGCTAGTTATGGTACAACAGGAAATGATTTAATTGGTAATTATGGATACCTTAGTTTATATGGCTCTATTTCCAACGTGGGAATCCCATATCAGAATGTTCCGGGTTTAGAAGCTGGCCGTATTACTAACCCGTATCTTCAGTGGGAAGAAACGAAGAAGTCACAAATTGGAATTGATCTTGGCTTTTTAAATGACAGAATATTGATAAATGCTACATATTCCCGTAATAGATCTTCTAACCAGCTTTTACCTTATACATTGCCAACAGTTACTGGTTTTTCGGATATTACCAAAAATTTCCCGGCTTTGATTCAAAATACAAGCTTGGAGATTTCGCTTAATACAATAAATGTTAAAGGGAAAAATTTAAACTGGACCTCAGGTATCAATATTACTGTTCCGAAGAACAAATTAGTATCCTTTCCGGATATTGAAAACTCAAGTTACGCCAGTGGTTTCGATGGGGTTATTGTTGGTCAGTCACTTGGTGTATTAAAAGTTTTAAATTATTACGGTGTTGACCCAACAACAGGAGATTATCTTTTTGTTGACAAAAATGAAAATCATTCAAAATCTGTAACATATCCAGATGATTGGACGGTATTAATAAATACTTTACCTAAATATTATGGTGGCGTACAAAACAGAATATCTTATAATTCATTTCAATTAGATTTTCTTTTTCAATTTGTAAAACAAATGGGATCAAAGGATTTATTTTATTTTAATGACGGTGCCGGACCAGGAGAATTTTATGGAGGCGGTTTCGCAAATCAATCTGTAGCAGTATTAGATCACTGGCAAAAACCAGGAGATAACACTTCACATGGGCGATATTCTTCCACCCGCCGTGTACGTTACCGGTTAGCTTCTGGTAGTAATGCGGGATATTCCTATGCAGCATCCTTCGTCAGATTGAAAAATGTTTCTCTATCCTGGCAATTACCAGCCAGATGGCTACAAAAAATGCATATTCAAAATGGACGTATTTATTCGCAAGGTCAAAATTTGGCAACTGTTACTAATTATACGGGTTTGGATCCTGAAAATCAAACTATCAATGCTTTGCCACCATTGAAAGTATGGACAGTTGGAATTCAAATTGGATTATAACCGAACCTCTTAAAAGTTATAGAACGTAAAATAGAGTATCATGTCATTTGGCGTTTAAAAAAATGAAATTATGTTAATAAAAAATATTAAAGTAAAAAACAAAGCCTTTAAATGTTTAGCAGAGCTACTTTTTGCTACTGGATTATTGTCATTATCGATGCTCGAAAGTTCATGTGAAAAATTGGTAGATATTTCACCACCGCAAAGTTTAATTGCTGAAGATAACGTTTATACAAACGATGCTACGGCGATTGCTACTCTCACAGGTATTTATACAACTATGAGTCGAGCAGGAGGAACAGGCATAGGAGGTTTTACAGGGGGATTTAGCATTTCTGAATTAGCAGGATTGTCAGCTGATGAACTGTCTGTCTATGATGGAGTGCCTTATACTAATCTTACTGCCTATTATGAAAACGCTTTGGTAGCAATCGGTGGAAATATCTCTGGATCTGAACATTGGGCTCCTTTGTATAATTATATTTTCAAATGTAACGCAGCCATAGGGGGCTTAACTTCATCAAATGCAGATGTATTGACTCCTGCTATAAGACAGCAGTTGTTGGGAGAGGCGAAATTTATGCGTGCGTTCTTCTATTTTTATCTGGTAAATCTTTTTGGGGATGTCCCTCTTACCCTTACCACTGATCCTCAAATTAACACTCGACTGGATCGCACGCACCAAGCGCAGGTTTATCAGCAAATAATTGCTGATCTTAAGGATGCTCAGGGGCTGTTAAACGATAATTTTTTAAATGCAACTTTATTGAGCTCTACTACCGAAAGGGTAAGACCAACCAAATGGGCGGCTACAGCATTACTTGCAAGAGTTTATCTTTATACCGGAGATTATGCAAATGCTGAAACGCAAGCTACGGCTGTTATTGATAAGAATATATTTAGGCTTACCTCTTTAGATAGTACATTTTTAAAAAATAGCGATGAAGCTATATGGCAACTACAACCGATTACTACAAATTTTAATACTGATGATGCCCGCCTTTTTATTATTACTTCAACCGGTTTGAATAGTTCTAATCCTGTACAATTGAGCACTCAGCTTTTGAGTAGTTTTGAATCAGGAGATCAGAGAATGAATAATCGTAATTGGATAGATAGTATTACAATTAGTGGCACTACCTATTATTATCCGTATAAGTATAAGATCAATGCCGAAAATAGCTCTGTCACTACACCCGAAAGTTTAAATGAATACCTGATGGTATTCCGTTTAGCTGAACAATATTTAATTCGCGCAGAAGTAAGGGCGCAACGAGATAACATAGCTGGAGCACAGAGCGATTTAAATACAATTCGCACACGAGCTGGTTTGGAAACTACAACAGCGAGTAATAAGGCTTCTCTGCTTTCAGCTATACTTCATGAAAGACAAACGGAGCTTTTTACTGAATGGGGCCATCGTTGGTTTGATTTGAAAAGAACTGGCAATGTCGATGCCGTGATGGGTATAGTGACGGCACTTAAAGGCGGCGTTTGGCAAACTACGGATCAGTTATATCCAATACCACAAAGCGATATTAACAAAATGCCAAACCTACGTCAAAATCAAGGGTATTAGGCTTTCGAATCACATTCCGTAAAATCTAGCTCTGGAGGGACTATAAATCATAAGCAGAATTATTAAAAGGATTGACATATCACTGGAAGAAAGGGTATATCTTGAATAAAGTCAAAAAATTCTAGATTCTTCAATAGGATGTAACAATTAAAGGTAGAAAAAAAGAAAACAGATATGATAAGATTGATGTGTTTGTTTATGCTATGGGTGCCCTCAATTGTATATGCGCAAGGAGATTTAAATAATAATTTCATTCGGAATGACTCAACGGGTTGTGCTATCAAATGGGCCGAGGGATTAACATGGGATCAGGTAAAAGAAAAAGCTAAAAAAGAAAACAAATATATTTTTATAGACTGTTTTGCTACTTGGTGTGGGCCATGCAAGCTTATGGATAAACAAGTTTATTCGAATGATACGGTTGGAAATTATTTTAATGAAAAATTTATTCCCCTAAAAGTCCAAATTGATCAGACCAAGAAAGACAATGAGCAAGTAAAAAGTTGGTATTCTGATGCTCAAGCTATTTCCAAACAATATAGAATATTGGTTTTTCCAACTTATATTTTTCTTTCTTCGGAAGGAGAAATTGTGTATCGAGAGACCGGTTATAAATCAGTGAATGAGTTTATAGCCATTGCAAAAGCAGCTGCAAATCCAGTACAACAATATAAAAATCCTTATGCAGAGTATGATCAGTTAAATTTTGATTATAACAAAGGAAAGAAGAATTACTGTCGGATGCCTTATATGATAAGAACTGCTGTGGAATTAGGGGAAATGGAAACTGCCCGGACAATTGTTAAAGACTATTGTAATTATCTGCTGAATCTGAATGAAGAAGAACTTTATACCAAAGATAATATTGAGATTTTAACTCTTGTTATTAATAGTAAATCAAAATTTTTTCACTTTTTTTTTCCGGATGGGAATAAAATAGATGCTGTGATGAACAAAAAGGGATATGCAGAAGGGGTAGTTGATAAGGTCATTCAAAAGGAAGAAGTTGAGCCGTTCACAAATATATCATCAGGCGGAGGAATGCAGGTAAAATATATAAAGACGCCAAAAGACCTTCCGAAACTAAATTGGAAAAGCCTTTCAAAAAAAATTATGAAAAAATATAATGCTTCTTATGCTAGAAGGAATGTGTTAGATGCTAAAATAAGTTGGTATTCTCGCTATGCAATATATTCAGAATATATAAAATATTTTATTATCCGGTTTAAAAAATATGGCGTAGATCAACCCGATTTGAATCCGGATATAAGACTAAATTGGGTTGCTTGGGATGTTGTTCAGCATGTAGTAGATAAATTTCAAATCAATACTGCCATTAATTGGATGAAAGACGTGGTAATGAGGGTACCTCAAATGAGTATGTTTATTGATACGTATGCGAATTTATTGTATAAAGTAGGAAAGAAAGAAGAAGCTTTACACTGGGAAGAAAAGGCATTTGAAGAAGCTGTAAATAGGCAGAACGTTAGTGATATAAAGGAATTTGGCGAAAATATTGAACAAATGAAGAAGGGTCAACCCATATGGCCAAAAAATTAAGTTTGATAACATTATTATTTTCGTATGTAATATTAAAATAATAATAATTTAATTATAATCTTAAAAATAAAATGATTTGCTTAATAAGAAATTTCTATAAACCTTTCTTTATGCTTTATATAGTTGTTTATTCCTCAGGGCTACGAAAGGCTTATTACTATAAGATTATTCTGCAGCGGGTTTTGTGATAAGGGTTCTGTTCCTCTCAAAGATCTCTGCCAAAATCATAATTATTTACCGATTATTTGTCTCGGTTAGCTAATTATTGTGTAACTTAAAATAGACCTTTTAACTAATGGTATAGACAAGTATGTTATACTGAACACGCATTTAAGAAGCACGATCTTGCTGGAATAGATTTAATAAGAATTTATCTGACTTTTTTATGAGACTCGTTTTTTTGTTCTTATTTGCTGTAAATTATGTGATGTGCGCATTTGCACAAGCCCCGTCTCGACACATCGCCGACGGGGGCAGCAAACAACACATCCATCGGTCATCTATAAGGATTAGTAAACCTATTATAGATAGCGTGGCTATCAAGCATTGGGTTAGTCTGGGAGATAATGATGATGTAAGCATTAGTAATGACGGAAAATATTTTACATATACTATTTGGAACAAGCCTGTAGGCAACAAGACTTTGGTCATTCAATCTACAACTGATTCGTTGAAGCAGGAATTTCCAGATGCTACCGCAGTTTTTTTTTCTGCAGACAGTAAGCAGTTTATTTTCACGAAAAATGACACTCTGTTTTTTCTAAAAATGGGTACAAATATTACTCATTATGTTGCTGATATTGCATCTTTTAAGAGACCAACTTTTGATAGGGCCGGCTTGGAAAACTGTGACGGCGAATGGCTTGCCTGGCAGTTAAAAAATGGAGTTAAGGACTTAATATTAAAGAATCTGATTACCGGATATGAGGACCGCTTCAACTCTGTAATAGATTATAAGTTTAATGGAACAGGAAAGACATTAATACTAAGAACTTATAACACGCAAGGCGATTCAAGCGAAACAAACTTAGTAATATTACGACTAAAAGAAAGAAAGATAACAAGCATATGGTCTTCGAGAGATAATGACAGAGTTTTAGGCAGCTATACCATAGATACCGCTGGAGAGCAAGTGGCCTTTATATTACAAGAACGCGTAAATACGGAAAATAAGAACATTAAACCAACGAATTCCATTTGGTATTACAATTTAGGAATGGACAAACCTGTTATAAAGGTAAACAATCAATCTCCAGGCATAGACCCTGATTTGTTCATTAGTGAAGAAATTAATTTTACTAATAACGGGAAGTATATTTTGTTTTCTTTACAACAACAGCGAGATCGACGCAAACTCAAGGCAGATGCTGCAAAATTGGATGTTTGGAGTTATAGGGATACAATTTTGCAAGTTACTCAACTGTATGAATCAGAGGAAAAAAAGTACTCGGCTTTAATCAGTACGCTTGGTAATCAGGTAGTCCGCTTAACACATGATTATGAAAAATTGGAATACTTGGGTAATACTGGAGATTTTGCAGTGGTTAAAAGAGATATAACAGGCGATCGTTTTTGGGAAAATAATTATAGAAGTGATAGTAATTGGCTCTTGTCATTAAAAGATGGCGCAAGAACCTTGTTAAGGACAAGAACAAACAATTTTTGGCTTTCTCCCGGTGGGAAGTATCTTGTTTATTTTGACGCCAACCAAAAATGTAATTATTTTAGTTATGATTTAAAGACCGGAAAAGAGGTTAATATATCGAAATTAGTACCAGCCTGGCAGTTAGGTTATGTAGACATATATAAAAATTCCACAAGGAAACCATACTTTATGGCTGGGATCGCAGCCTGGTTGGAAGATGATGCGGGGCTATTAGTATATGATAATTATGATATTTGGTTATTGGATCTGACAGGAAAGGCCCATCCCGTTAATATAACTAATGGTTATGGTCGTCTACATCATATTATTTTCCGTTTAACAGATGAAAGTTGGCAATTAGTCGTTTCTTCCAATTCCTCTCTATTATTGACAGCTTTTAATGCGATAAATAAGCAAAATGGTTTTTACGAAAAAACAATATTTAGGAGCAATAATAATCCTGAGTTGCTTTACATGGGGCCATGTGTTTTAAATCTTAATGCTACTTCGATGCTAGTTAATGCTAATGAAAATTATGATGGAGGTATGACCCCGGTAAAAGCTCAGAATGCTGATTGCTGGCTTGTGAAACGCCAGTCTGCTACAGATCCACCTAATTATTATTTAACAACAGATTTTAAGAGCTATAAAAGATTAACTGATCTGCAATCTCACAATGAATATAATTGGCTAACGGCCGAATTAGTTTCATTCAAACAAATAGATGGAACCATTAGCCAGGGGATACTATATAAACCAGAAAATTTTGATCCGTCGAAAAATTACCCGGTTTTAATTACCTATTATCAGCAGTTATCACACCGCTTATACCAGTACCCTCGACCCAAATTTATGGAAGATGCAAATATAGATATCCCGTGGTTTGTAAGCCGAGGCTATTTGGTATTTACGCCAGATATTTATTTTACAGGAGGCCGAATGGGCAAAGGAGCTTATAATACGGTGCTAGGAGCTGCTCAGTATTTAAGTAAACTGTCTTTTGTCGATGCAAACAGGATGGGCATAAGCGGCCATAGTTTTGGAGGAAGACTAACTAATTATATTATAACACATACCAACTTATTTGCGGCGGCTATGGAAGGGGCAGGTGTAAGTGATGAAATCAGTGCTGCTCTGCAGCTAAGTGGAATTGATGGGAAGAGGCAAGAAAGCCGGTTGGGATATCATGAAACATCATATACCGGAGAAGAAGCCAGTTTCTGGGAAAAGCCAAATCAATGGATGGACGAATCCCCTATATTGAAAGCTGAACATGTAAAAACCCCGTTACTTATATTTCATTGCAAAGAAGACGTTGGTGTTCCCTGGATGCAAGGTGTTGAAATGTTTATTGCACTACGCCGGATGGACAAAAAAGTCTGGATGTTACAATACGATAATGAAGGACATAACATGAATGATAAAAATAATTGTAAAGACCTGACTATTCGGGTTACACAATTTTTTGACTATTATCTGAAGAGGGCTCCGGCACCAAAGTGGATGACACAAGGTATACCTGCAAAATTAAAAGGAATAGAGGATGGCTTAGAGCTTGATTTGAGTGGAAGGCAACCCTGAAAGATATAAACTGAATAAAAAAAGCTACATCCAGAACTTCTGGTGTAGCTTTCTGTAAAATGATGGTTTTGTATGACTTAAATTATTCAGTAAAAGCTATTGACGTGGAAGTCGCAATACAACTAACACCATTGCAATCGCCATTTGAATTTACTGCATGATAACAGTACATTGTGCCACCAGTGCCAACTGAATGGCCAGGAGTATTAAGATTGCTGCACGAACTGGGACATCCGTTACTGTAAGCTGCCGTACAAATTTGGCTACTGCGTTTTGAGTTGAATGCCAATGTGCCACCTACTATGGCTAAAATGGCAATTACCGTTAACATGATTTTTACTTTTTTCATAAAAGAAAGTGCTTTTTAGAAATTAAAAAGCTAAACTTTATTGTTTTAAATATGCCTACTCTCTTATAAAGGTTTTCGGCTTTCCCTTGCCCGCTGTAGCTTTAGTGAAAGCGGGTTCTTCTATACCTGCCTGAATTATACTGGGCAGGTTTTTTGTCCTCCGATGTTTTGGCGAAGGCGGATCCTTACCTAGGCTTTTACCACTTTGGACAAATTCATTTAATCATTTAATAATTGAATTCAATATGAAAATCACTGAAGCTTTCTACTGACGTCTTATAATTCACGCTTGTTATTTATTTTCTTTTTTGAGCAAAAAATAATACTTAGCTCTTATCGATCGATGCACATCGTGAATATGGTTATTCTTCTACCATTTTTATGATCTGCTTACTGTAAACAGTTCCCATAAATGCCGTTTTTAACTTTTTATCTTTTCCATAAATAGCCATAAATGGTACGCCTGTTGGTTCAAAATAATTGTTGACAAAATACGCTGTATCAAATCCTATGGTAATATTTGAATATTTAGCGAGGTTAAATTCGCTGCAAAAACGCTTCATATCTGAAAATGGGAAGTTGGTAATAAAATAAAATTGTATATCTTTTAGTTTGTCCATGTCTTCAATAATCTCCTTCGTTTGGGCACGACAATAAGGACAATGCGGACTAAATAAAAACAGGGCAATGGGTTTGCCTGCTTTTATCTGACTCGTGTTCAACCAGGTGGTACTATCGGGGAGTAATAAACTGAATGTTGGTAATGGTTTTCCCTCTAACCCTGTTTTTTGAGGTTCATTGCCAAAACATCCTGCCAGACAGGTGATTATTAAAAATAAACTTGTATATTTCATATAGTTTAATTTGAAGTCGGTTATTTTAAGACTCACTATTAATGTGGTGTAATAGGCATAGTACGGCCTATGTGTATTATAAGAGCTATTATTATTATCCCAAATGTTAGCGTGATAACCATAGAGAATAGCTGGTAACGTAGTTCAATGGGTGCTGCAAGTATGCTGAATACCATATTACTAAACCAGACCAGGCCTACCCAACAAAAAATACCGTTCCCAAATAAAACACTTTTGCGGAAACCAGCTACCAGTAAAAGCCCTGCAAAACCTACAACAAAAACCAGGTTGACAATAGCCATCAAGACAGAGTAATATTCTGTTACTTTAATCTTATTATTTCTATTATGGCTCGAAACTTCGTTATTTTTCCAATCAAACCATTTGACTACTATCGGCTCCACGGTTTTGTTATCCAGATTATAAACTCCCATATAGTTGACAGGGGGGACACTGTATTTCAAAAAGTTCGGCCATACATAATATTTTAAGAAAGGTCCAGGATGTCGCAGGATCAAAAAGCTTCCATAAGCTCCATATAGAGGCGCTATAGCAGCCCAGTGCTTAAAATCTAGAGTACTAATGTCGTGTTGTCTGTAACGAACGTATTCTTTTAATGGAGATTTTTCATCCCATAAATAATAAAGTGAAACTTCACTATCGGGCCTCCATTTTAAATGGCGCAGTGAATCCATATGATGGTTTACCATGATATGGAGTGATCGGAAACGAGCCGGTACTTTTTCGGGTTCGTCTGGTTTAACGTATGCATAGCCATATAGCGCGTTGGCTGCCAGTTGCCATCCTCCAAAGGCAGAATATTGAATGGTTCCAGTCTCTTGGTAATATTGAATTTGGGTGTATCTGATAAAAATGCCTAATAAGATCAAAATTGAACCTATGCCAATTGATTTCATAGTAACCGGTAATTTGGCACAAACAATTGCTAATACACTTATAAATGGATAATACAAGGCATTGTAACGAACCATAAAAGCTAATAACAATACAATTGCATGGAATATTAATATTCTCTTGCTTGGCAGGAATAAGAGCCATATCAGTTGAGTAAACCATATCAGACTCAATGCAGTGAACAATGAGTCACTGGAAACGAAATTGCTTATATGAAGCAAAGAAAGATTAAGTAGGTTAAGGCATAATAGCAAGCGAAACAACCATTTATTAAGCGCTAAAAAATAACGTAAAGAAAAAATAAGATATATTATGCTTGCTTGCAGCAGCAGATATTGAACTAATATTAAAACAAAATGCGAATTGCTGAAGCTGCTAACAAGTCGTAAAAATTTAGAATAGCCGATTGCCCAAACAGAGATGAACTGATTGGTATAGGCAGCTTCCAGGTACGAATTTGAATCAGGAGGCATAAAATTGGGATATGGATATAGAAACTTAAAACAGGCAAACTGTATCACAATAATGGGAATGGATAGATATAGCATTAACCTGTTTTCTTTATCTTTCCAAATCCATTGAATAAATCGTTGAGACAATATTTGTTTCTGAACTAACATATTTATATGGTCAAATTATTTATTCCCATTTTCCAAATCTTTTTTTCAGAAATATTCCTTTTTTAGCTATTCGCAGCGGCTAGTTTCTATTGACATTTTATAGCGTTAATGTTGCGTCAATGATTCAACTGCTATTGAATTTTTTATCTCTTCCAGGTAATTATCAGAATGTCTATCTTCTGCTTCAGTTTTCACTTTTATCAGTTTCGCTAACCAATCTACCAGCAATAAAGCAAATGTTACTACCATTAGAACGGGGAATGATTGAAATCTGAGCGCGGCAGATGAGGCAAAAATGGTAAAGACGGCATTTAGGATCCATATTATAGTGACCAAAATTATGCAGTTTCGGAAGGGCGTGATATTTTTAAAACCCTTCAACAGGATAAAGCAAATCAAGCTGGCTAGAAACACCATGTTCATAGCGCCATTAAGAGTTGGATAAATATTGAGAATGTTGATGTCAATACTCTTTGTTCTAATGTTTACGAGACGGCTTTTATATCCAAACCAGTCCTTCGCAAGACTATCGACATATAATTTCCCGGAGTTGTATTGAGATAAAAATTCAACAGGTGGTGCAAAGTATTTTTGGGTATTTGGCCATAGAAAATACCTGGCGAATTTGAAGGGGTATTGAGTAATAATATACATTCCATATTCTTTGTAAAAGGGCCCCATCGCTGCCCATTTTTTAAAATCTTTTGAAATGGTGTCTTTTTTAAAAACGCGGTTCCGGTATTTGAATAAGGATAATTCGCTTGACCACATATAAGCCGTACTTGCCATTTCCGCTTCGAATGGATATTTGTTTACATTCCTTGTGCTATCGAAATATTGACGGATCATGTTATCCAATATTTTAAACTTTTTAGGCACCGGTTTTCGATCGGCACTATCTACATAACGGTACGCATACATAGCATTGTTAGACATTTGCCAGCCGGCGAAAGGTGAATACTGCCAGTAACCGGTTAGAACTTTATATTTGTACATAGTATATCCTATGAACAAACTACAGAGCGCTATACTCGTGGCTATCCCACTTAATCTCTTGCGTAATGGTAATTTGCATAACCAAAATACTCCTATTGAAATAATTGGGTAAATCAATGCATTATAACGAACTGTAAAAGCAAAGAACAGCACCAATAAATGCCAAATGATAATACGGATAGATGGCTGATGTATATTCCATAACAATAATGAAAACCACGTGAGACTTAATGCAGCAAAAATGCAATCGCTGCTCACTAAATTGGCTAACATTAAAGCCAAAGGATTTATTGTGAAGAAGATCAATAATGTGATTTGGATAATTTTACCAGGTTTATAAAAATAGAATATGGTAAATAATAGAAATAAGGCACTACTTTGTATAAGTAAGTATTGAAATGCTACAAGTAAGGTATCGGAGGTAGTAAATACGCTGAACAGGCGGAGAAATCGGGAATATCCGATCATATATGCATTTATGTCCGAATTCCTAAGGGCAGCTCGGATATACAAAAAGGAGTCATCATGTATAAAACTAGCATAGGGATAAAAATATTTTAGCAATGCAAATTGTATGACAAATGCTGCTGCCGCCAACCATAAAATGGTCCGATGACGCCGATTCTTAAAAAGAAACTCTTTAAAGGAAGTCTGGATATCTAACATGTTGGTTTGGTCATTCATAAAATAGTTTTGGCATCCATGAGCAATATTTATTGTAGAGGCTTTTTGTACATATAAAACAACAGTCATCTTGCTGTTGGTTGAGATATTATTTTTTGTTCAGATTTATTTACCATCATCCGGCTATTCAACAACCCATACTTAAAAACGCAATAAACCGCCCTTACCCCATCTCTCCACCCAATCTTCTTCCCCTCAGCAAAAGTCCTCCCATAATAACTAATCCCGACCTCATAAATTCTTATCCCCGGCACCATCCCAATTTTCGCCGTCACCTCCGGTTCAAACCCAAATCGCTTTTCTTCGAGATAAATTCTTTGAATGATATCCGTTCGAAACATTTTATAACCAGTTTCCATATCGGTCAAATTCAGGTTGGTGAACATGTTGCTTAAGAAGGTAAGAAACCGATTCCCGATCGAATGCCAGAAGAAAAGAATGCGGTGGGGATTGCCTCCCATAAACCGGGAGCCGTAAACCACATCTGCATGTCCGTTAATAACCGGCTTCAACAAGGTGTTGTATTCACCCGGATCATACTCCAGATCTGCATCCTGAACCAGCAGGTATTCCCCCGTGGCCTCTGCAATACCCGTATGTATGGCCGCACCTTTTCCCTGGTTTTTCTCATGTTTGATGTATTTAAAATAATTTATTGATAGCGCTGCATTGGTAGATATATATTCCTGCACTACCTGCTCTGTATTGTCTTTGGAACAGTCGTTCACAACGATCACTTCTTTTTCAATATTACCCATCAGCTTTACTTCATTGATCTTATTTAATACAGCAGCAATTGTTTTCTCTTCATTATATGCAGGAATGATAATGGAAAGTCGCCTTATTATTATGGATTGCCGGCTAACGGCTCCGGTTTGCTGATTGCCGGCCTGGCGCTCATTTGCTATCGGCATCGGCGCCGGTGGGTCAAGGATGTCTTTTTGATGTACTATAGGTTCCATAAAATATCTTTTTATCAATTCCCTGGATTGAGTTTACTCATATCTTTCTTTATTGATTGCCGTATTTTCTTTTCCAATAAAATACCGGTAAAAGCAAGGATAATGAAAGCACTATTAAATACAAGATGACCACGCCATGATAACAATGATATTATACCGCCACAACTGCAGGGCAATTCCTTGTTGAAGGTCATAATAGCTATAATGTATAAAGTAAAGGCTACCATTAAAACCAATGATGAATACAATCCTTTCAATCGTAATCGGGGAATAAATAATAACAGGGATACTATAAATTCTGTTATGGGCAGGGCCCAGGCAACGATGGGGGCTACTGGTTGTAAAACAGGCGACTCTGCCAGCTGCTCTTTAAATACCGGATACTCCATTAATTTGCTAATACCGGTATATAAAAACAGTATTACAAACATCAAGGCAATTATCTCAACAATCGTTTCTCTTTTTAACCAGGAGAATAAAGTGCGTCTCTGTACTACGGTACTTTCCATTGTTGAATAGTTATAATGTTTAATGGTCTCATTGTAAGGTCATACCCGGAAACAGCGCTGGTGCCGGATGCCCCTTCGACTTCGCTCAGGACGATCATCCTTGTCATCGACAACTTTTTATCGGTATCGCATTCTTTGACCCTCGATATGGTTTTAATAAAAATTGTCTCACCAGCCTGTTGGCCGGGCTGTCTTGTTTACACTGCCGGTTAGTTTTTGGGGTAATCGCCACTAATTCGCTACAAATGGCGCTTATGCTGTTTTGGGCTGAAGTAAATTATTTCAGTATTATATTGGATTTTCGATTTGGAGATTTAAATCAATAAATCCCAAAATCGCAAAATCAGAAATCGTTTTACAGGGTAGCCGTCTAAGCCCCGGCTCGATAACCGGGGCGCACCGGCATTAAACCTTATCCTATATATTAGGAATCAAAAAGAATTGGGCTATATGGTTCGGGTAACACTATTCCCGCTCTCCAATATTTCATGGTGAATAAAGCAGCGGTAAAACCGCCTCCATTTTTCTATTACTAACTACATACGTTTCCTTCCCCGCCAACTGGCGGGGAACTCAGTCATTATGATTCCTGTGAAATAGTTTGTCTGTATCGTGTGTGGGAAATGTTACAATTGCTAATGGGCCGTTTCGAGCTGGGTTTTATCTTCCGGCGACAAATACCGGAGCATCGTTCATTCTGTATGCAAGTTAGCAACACCTGTTATAGATTTTTGCACAACCTTTTTCGATTTTTGCATAATTGTTGTCGATTATTGCACATTCGTTACTGTTATCCATATAAATCCTGCCATTCTGTGGGCGTCATGTTGAACGCTTTCTTAAAGGCTGCTGCAAAGGAACTCTGCGACCGGTAACAACATTTGGCCGCCACCTGCTTCTTCGGCATCCCCTGTTCCAAAAATTGTTTGGATGCTTCAAGGCGTTGCCTAACCTGGTATTCTTTGATACCGGCTCCGTATACGTCTTTAAATGCCTTCTCAATGTAATTTCTATTAGGAGCGTTCTGCTGATCTAATAAGTCAGCTGCTGATTTGCACTGAAGCGGGTTGTCATCTATGCATTGCTTTAACTTTTCAATGGCGACCAGCACATATTTGGAATAAGGCTTGTTGGCGTTTCTGAGATTCATCAGAAGGTATTTAATCAGTGATTTAACCAAAGGTTTATGGCACGGATCTTTGTTTGTTTTAACAAAGTCGGAAAAATGAATACCTGCAAAAATGCCCCGTTACATTAACGGTATTAATAAAGGAGAAGGTTACCCGGGAACGGAACTGTTATGAAGTAGTAATAGAACGACTGAATCTACAAATTTACCTGCAGTATTTTTACTAATTAAATTTATTTTTTACGCTTATGTAGGGGAGTGATTCTCATAACCAACTAACTATCATGTTAGGACGTATACGCCTGAAATGCCCGATACTGCTGCGTTTTACTGCGGTTTGTGTTTTGCACGATAGTTTATGTTTTGCACTATTTGTTAAAATGTTAGACCGTAAACACCCCTCTGATACCGGCTGATAATCGATGTAGTAACTTACATTTTTAATTGCTGCCTTTTCATCTGCAGGGTTGGGTTTGGGTGTAACTGATTTTGGTAAAAGAAAGTAAAATGATAAGTAGTAGTGCAATTCTGTTTATAGTATTGAGTCTGTAGTTAGAGGTTTAAACATTCTTAAAACTTTGTTACCTGTGAAAAACGCGTGGCGGCAAGTTGTCCTGAGTTAATAAATAGGTGTCATATATTTATTAGTTAATAAGTGATGCTGCATCAACAAAAAAAAATCCCGCCTTTTGTGGCGGGACTGCAATACTTTACGCCTCCTGACGAAAAGTACCTCGTGTTATTTAAAGAACTGCCCGTGCAACCGGATCCGATATCACCGATTGTCCGTTAAGTCCTACAGCAATAACCCTGAACCAGTATATTACCAACGGCTTCAAACCTTTAAAGGTGTGTGTTCGGTGTGCGCTTGTTTCGCTCATCCAAACGGTTGTTGCCGTTGGTTGCTCGGTCGTGTACTGGTGTACGTAGGCTCTGGCGCCCGCGACTTTTTTCACGCGGATATACATTTCGCCGGGACCTGTTGATTCGACCGTCATACTTTCGATGGCAGACAGTGGGGTAGAAGTGCCCCTGTCTTTTGAAAGGGTAAAACCGCTGCTTAACAGCATGGTTCTGTCGCCGTTGCTCACCTGAGAAACATAAAAAGCCAGCTTTCTTAAGACTTCGATTAAAGCCTTCCGCTTGTCTTTTTTAATGGATATCAGAGTTCTTCCGCCATCGGCGGCGTCATTCAATGCCACCTGGTATTCGCTCAGGGCTTTTTCGAGCTCCTGCACCAGCGTGGTATCGGGAAAAAAGGCATTGCCTTTTACATTGCTGAGAACATTGTTACCCGTTTTGGCAAGTTCGCCGTCGCGGATATGCTGAAATGGTAAAACTATTCTGCTCATATACTATGAGTTTAAATTGTGAAAAAAATGGTTACTGTTCGTTTGCTACTAAAAAGAACCACCATTCAAACCCATTGGCCAATAGAGTCAGTTACAAAAGATGCTGATCTGCTTCACCAAATTTAACCGCAGGATCCTTTACGGATAAATCGGTTATACATGTCAGTTTCTTTGTTCGATACAAATATAATATGGCTTTTATGTGAAATCCAAATGTGGGCACTCAAAATGACACATTATGACACAT
>NZ_JCAPSW010000028.1:0-63959 GCF_059587045.1 Niastella sp. sgz303648
ATAACTATTTTACTATCCATTGTTAAACTTCCCGGAGGGATACCCCTGATTGAACTAAAAAGATCCCTGACTTTAGCAATTATTTCCATTACATGAGTTGCCAATTCACTTACTGAAGCAAAAACTTCACTTACAAAAGAAAGAACTTCCCTTGCAGAGGTTGGAACTTCCCATGTAGAACCAAAAAGTTCACATGTTAAACCAACCATTCCCTTGCTGAAGCAATTAAGTTGGGCCTATTTAGTAAACTGTGGGGTCTATTTAATAATCTGTGTCGGAATGAAGGCGTGTAAGGCATCCGATGGATTTCTCGCGGGGTTTTACCTGTTGAACCATTCCCGCCTGAATTACGCAGCCGGGCAGGCATTAGATACCTTATATATTTCTTTCGCCTTCGCGCGAATTAAGGCTTTGACCGAAATTCCGCCTTGCATCAGCAAAAACCTGCAACTGATAAAAAATCCCATTTTCTTGAAAAAAAATGACCAACTGAGTGGGAATAAAAACATTTTTATTGTTTCTATAGATGTGGCAGGTTATCAGAATATGACGAAATGGTTAAGTAATTATGAATTTGTTTACCTCACACACAGACTGTTATGGATCCTAACGACCGGATTGCGGAGTTGATTGGCAAGCATGTAAACGGCACCATTTCGGAAACAGAAACCGAAGAGTTATCAGCGTGGGTCGAGTTATCTAATGAAAACCGCAGCTTCTTTGAACAGTATAACCATGAAGAATATATAAGCACCGAGCTTCGTAAGCTAACCGGTTACGATGTTACCGCGAACTGGGAAAAGCTGGTTGAAAGAGCCGGTATTCCCCGTTCCCGGCCGAAGGTGGTGAAGCTGAGGTGGGTTGTAACAGCAACAGCTGCCGCATTATTAATAGCAGCCTTGCTAACCTGGATCTTAATAACACCCAAACCAACTGAAACCACAAAAGAAACACCTGCTGAGGTAGCTTATAAAAATGATGTGCAGCCCGGTGGAGATCATGCCCGGTTAACCCTTGCCGATGGACGGGTAATAGTACTCGATAGTGTTTCGAACGGCGCGTTGATACAACAGGGCAATGTGAAGGTGATAAAGCTAAACGATGGAAAGCTCAGGTATGAAGTCGTCCCGATAGCTATCGGGAGGAAGTCAGAAGCCGGAAGCAACCCGCAGACGATAACCTTCAACACTTTGTCAACACCTAGAGGAGGCCAATATCAGTTAGTATTACCAGATGGAAGCAAAGTGTGGTTAAACGCAGCTTCCTCTATTAGATATCCGACCCTATTTGCAGGAAATGAAAGAAGTGTTGAAGTAACCGGCGAATTATATTTTGAAATAGAAAAGAACCCGAAGAAGCCGTTTAGAGTATACTTCCCTCAATCACCCTCAAGCGGTGGCAAGGGGATGATTGAGGTTTTAGGCACGCACTTCAACATCAATGCCTACAGCGATGAAGAAGCAGTAGAGGCTACCCTGCTCGAAGGCAAAATAAAAATCTCATCGGGTGATGAAGTAAAGGCTAAAACACCAATACAGCAGACTGCGAATAAATCACAAACCTTATTACCAGGCCAACAGGCTAAACTAACCGAAAACGGACAAATAAAAGTATCAAGCGATATAGATGTAGATGAAACGGTGGCATGGAAAGACGGGTATTTTCAGTTTCGCAATGCCGATATAGAAAGCATACTCAGACAGGTATCACGCTGGTACGATGTAAATATTCAGTACGAAAGCAAACCAACCGAAGGGTTAAGCGGAAGAATACCCCGGTCGGTACCAGTATCAAATTTATTACAGCTACTTGAAGCAACCGGCGGTGTGCATTTTGGGATAGACGGGAAAACGATAATTGTAAGAAAGTAGTAAGTAATAAGTTGTAAGTAAGTAAGATTAGCAGAAAACGAATAGTATTGGAACTGCGTGTAGCGAGTGCTAAGCAGTAACAGGAAATTCCAAAATTCGGTATCTATTCACCATTCACCATTCACAATCAAATACCAATCCAAAATTCCGACTATGAAAAACGGGAAGGGCAAATCACTTCTCTCACAATTATATCATAGCCGTTAAACTTATCCACCCTTAAACGGTTGTTGCCCTTGCTATATGAAGACGGCCATCCTTCGGGAGCCGCAAACTATGAATGATTGCTTCACGCTATTGTGCCATGCACAGCCTTTTCCTTACTGATATTTTCAGTTTTACATTTTATGGACCGGTTTAGTAAATAAACCGCAGAATGAATGATTGACTTTGAATCGTAGCTAAGTCATTGTTCCCTGTTATTTCGTCCGTACCCTTCATCCTGAGCGAAGCCTGCCCGACTATCGGCGGGTCGAAGGGATGGGTAAGGCCTGATCGAAGGGAATCCGTGCCTGTGAAAATATAATATAACCAAAGCAGCGCAAAAGCATTAAACGCATGCGAAACAACTCCACATTCATAACCATCGGCTGTATGCGCCAACAACCCGCAATGGGCGGGAAGAGCTGCGTCAGCAAAAAACTGCCAATTATGAGAGAATTTCAACACCCCTTACGACACGGGACCAGTCCTGGCCGGTTCCGTTGTTTTACGACTCTTTTGACTCTATGCTTACTAACCGTATTAAACACTCCTATAGCATATGCCGGTGGCGACACCCAAACCATAAATCTCAATGTACAAAACGCCCCGCTCGAAAAAGTTTTTTCAGAAATCGAAAAACAAACGCACTACAGCTTTTTGTACATGCAAAGCCTGATACAAAAGGCCAAACACGTTACCGTTAAGATCAACAACGCCAGCCTCGAAAAAGTGCTGGAGATCTGCTTCAAAGACCAGCCGCAACTAACGTACAGCATTATGGATAAAGTGGTGGTGGTGAAGCCGAAGGAAAAGAGGGTGAGTGAAGTGGAGGGGCCGGCTCAGCCTGTACAGGATCCAATTGACATTTCGGGTCGCGTATTCGACGATCAAGGCAATCCGTTAGCGGGGGCTAATGTGAAGGTGAAAGGCAGTAGCCAGGGGGTTACTACTGATATAGATGGGAAATTTACTTTAAAAAATGTTTCTGAAAATGCAGTGTTGGAAGTGTCTTACGTTGGGCATGAGTCTCAGTTGATTTCCATAAAGGGAAAAAATTCGCTAATGGTGAGTTTGCAGCCTTCTAAAACATCTCTATTGGATGAAACGGTGGTGATTGCGTATGGGACGACGACGAAGAGGTTGAGTACAGGGAATGTGAGTAGTGTTAAATCGAGTGATATAGAAAAGCAGCCGGTGAATAATCCGTTGCTGGCACTGGAGGGACGGGTACCCGGTTTGTTTATTACCCAGGCCTCAGGGTTACCTGGTAGTGGCTTAACCGTACAGCTGCAAGGACAAAACAGCATTGGAAAAGGAAACGACCCTCTATACGTGATTGATGGAGTACCGTACAACGGTACGCTTTTGCCTGGCTTGGGAAATATTTTAGGATATTCTGGAGGAAATATTTCATATGGTAACCCATTTAGCTTTATAAACCCTGCCGACGTTGAGTCTATTGAGGTATTAAAAGATGCTGACGCAACGGCTATTTATGGATCACGAGCTGCTAATGGAGCAATTTTGATTACAACCAAAAAAGGAAAAGCAGGACAAACGAAGGTAGCTATCAATGCTCAAAGTGGTTGGGGGAAAGTTACGCATAAGCTGGACCTTTTAAATACTCAGCAGTATCTACAAATGCGTCATGAAGCAAAAGCAAATGATAATGCATCATTAGGTTTTTATGACTATGACATTAACGGTACATGGGATACCACCCGGTATACTGATTGGCAAAAGGAATTAATAGGAGGTACAGCTCATTACAACGATGTTCAAACTACTGTTTCTGGAGGTAATGCTAATACACAATTTTTGCTAGGCGCGGGTTATCATAAAGAGACAACTGTATTTCCAGGTAATTTTGCCGACCGCAAAGGATCTTTACATTTCAGCATTAATAATGTTTCTGCTAATCAAAAATTCCGTACGCAATTATCTGGCAGCTATTTAGCTGACAATAACAAATTATTTAGCGAAGACTTAACACTCAGCGCTATTCAGCTCCCGCCGGACGCTCCCGCGCTTTACAATACCGATGGAACGCTTAACTGGATGCCAAACTCTTCTGGTCGCAGTACCTGGACAAATCCCCTTGCAATCCTTTATAATACATATCAAAATAAAACTAACAATTTGGTTAGTAATGCAACACTTAGTTATGAAGTTTTGCCGGGTCTTGATATCCGGAGTAGTTTCGGTTATACGAATCTTCAGTCCAACGAAACTGTACTTGTTCCGCTAATTTATCGTGCACCGGAATTGCGGCCCTTATATGGTAATCTCGGTAGAGGTGCATTATATGGAAACAATAACATAACGACTTGGATAATTGAACCACAAGCTAGGATTAAAAAAAATATATGGAAGGGAAGAATGGAAGCGTTAATTGGAACTACAATACAACAAACCACTAGTAACGGTCAACAAATACGAGGCATATCGTATAATAGTGATTTAATCCTTGCCGACATCAACTCAGCATCGATTCTGAGAGTAAATTCAACAATTTCTTCTGTCTACAAATACACTGCATTATTTGGTAGAGTAAGTTATAATTGGCAAGAAAAATATTTGGTTAATCTCTCTTCTCGTAGAGATGGCAGCAGTCGTTTCGGACAAGCAAATCAGTTCCATAATTTTGGCGCTGTGGGTGCGGGATGGATATTTAGCAACGAAAAATTTAGCAAAAAGAATTTATCTTTTGTCAGTTTTGGTAAAATAAGAGGCAGCTATGGCACAACAGGCAATGACCAGATCGGTGATTACCAATTCCTAAATTTATATAGTCCTATAAAACCAGATGTTCCATACCAAGGTGCAACAGGACTAGCACCAAACAACCTTCCAAACCCATATTTAAAATGGGAGGAGACCAGAAAATTACAAATTGGCTTAGATCTGGGATTTTTAAGAGATAGAGTTTTGTTTACTTCGAATTTTGTTAAAAATCGTTCGTCTAATCAACTATTAGGATATGCCCTTCCCTCTATTACGGGTTTTGGATTCATAATAGAAAATTTTCCTGCAACAGTTCAAAATACTGCTTGGGAATTTATGCTTAATACAATTAATTTAAAAGGAAAAGAATTTAGTTGGTCAAGCAGCTTTAATTTAACTCTGCCCAAAAATAAATTAGTTGAATTTCCCAATCTTGCAACGTCGAGTTATGCTCAATCATTAATAGTTGGACAACCACTATTTGCGATAAAAGCATTTCATTTTCTTGGTGTTGACCAATTAACTGGAAAATATCAGGTCACAGATGCACATGGAAATGCAACATCCTCCCCAAATGATCCTGCTGATAAGACTGTTCTCATTAATCCCTTTCCCAAGTACTATGGAGGATTTCAAAATGATTTTCACTATAAAGGATTTGATTTACAAGTATTTTTCCAATTCGTAAAACAAAAAGGGCAGAATTATTTTTTTGGTATCTTACCTGGAACTTTTGGCAACCAACCTACTTCAGTGCTTAACCGCTGGCAAAAATCCGGCGACATCACTGATATTCAAAAATACAATTCTGATTATAGTTTGTCTGGTAACGCAGCATCTAATAGTGATGCAGCTTGGACTGACGCGTCTTATATACGGTTCAAAAACATTTCATTGTCTTGGCAATTACCGGAGTCTTGGAAGAGAAACGTCCACTTGCAAAAGTGTAAATTATATATACAAGGACAAAATTTATTGACGATAACAAATTTTTACGGACTTGATCCTGAGACTAGAAGTACAAATTCACTTCCTCCTTTAAAAATATTGACGATCGGCTTGCAATTAGAATTGTAATGCCAGAAAAACTTGGATATTTTATTTGACATGAAAATTTAATAATCATGCGTGGAATAAATAGCACACCTAAAATAAGAATTTATATAAGTGTTTTTCTTATCACTTTAAGTTTAACTGGTTGTAAAAAGCTCATTGAAACAAACGCACCAGTTACAAGCACCAATGCAGCCAATGTGTATGCAAGTGATATCACAGCTGCTGCTGTGTTGACTGGTGTTTATATAAAAATAAGTTCAAACAACTTTGCAGCGGGAGGATTTACTTCCCTCACCTTATATACTGCTTTATCTGCAGACGAATTAACGCTTTGGAGCGGATCAACTGATGCGAAATATACTGCTTATTACAAAAACAATTTATCTACATCGGTAGCAGGTTCGGACTCATGGTATAATATTTATCCATTCATTTTCATTTGCAATTCGGCGATTGAAGGAGTTAATAAATCATCTTCGTTGACACCTGCTGTAAAACAACAATTACTTGGAGAAGCAAAATTCATGCGAGCTTTTTTTTACTTCTATCTTGTAACATTGTATGGAGATGCGCCTTTAGCATTAAGCACTGATTATACTGTAAATTCGAGGCTTGCGCGTGCACCAAAATCTCAAGTTTATCTACAGATAATTGAGGATCTTAAAGATGCTCAAAGTCTTTTAAGTTCCAATTATTTAAAAGCTGATGCGTTAACGGCGACAACTGAAAGAGTAAGACCTACTAAATGGGCTGCAACAGCTTTATTGGCTCGAGCATATTTATTTAATGGTGATTATATAAATGCTGAAGCGCAAGCCACCACAGTTATTAATAACTCATCCATGTATAATTTAACAACCTTGAGCGATGCTTTTTTAAAAAACAGCAGCGAAGCAATATGGCAATTACAACCTGTAAACAGTGGCTGGAATACAGAGGATGCACGGACATTTATTATTCCGCCCAGTGGTTTAGATAATAGCAATCCTGTGAGCTTGAGCGATAACTTGCTAAATGCTTTCGAAACAGGAGATCACCGTAAGTTAGACTGGGTAAGTAGCGTTACGCCAACCCCTCCTGGAACAAGCACATATTATTACCCTTATAAATATAAAGAAGCGACGCCTGGTGCTTCTATAAGTGAATATTTAATGGTTTTAAGGTTAGCTGAACAATATTTGATAAGAGCAGAGTCAAGAGCCCAACAAGATAATATAAGCGGTGCTCAAAGTGATCTGAATATGATACGCAACAGAGCAGGACTTTCAAATACTACCGCTTCTGATAAAACCTCATTATTAGCGGCAATCTTACATGAACGACAAGTCGAGCTTTTTACCGAATGGGGGCATCGCTGGCTAGACTTGAAAAGAACGGGTAGCATGGATTCTGTAATGGGGACCCCTGGTGGAGTTTGCTCCGCCAAAGGTGGTTCATGGAGTACAAACTGGCAGTGGTATCCCATTCCTTCTTCTGAAATAGAGAGAGACAATAACCTAGTACAGAACTCTGGTTATTAAGTTGGCCTCTTGTTGATAGGAGTAAATAGACTGTAAAAAATATTGCCTGCCCCAAATGAATTATACATAAATGATTGTAAACGCCCGAGTAATTACAAATCAAAATAAACGCTATTAAAGAATAGTTTCGTTCTTTGACATATTGGTAACTAATCCTATGTTAGGCGATACTGGAGGCGAGCAATAAGACGAAAGAGCCAAAGAACACGGAGGGTTCTGTGAGGGATATAAGAGAGTAATCTGTGTATCTACTCGACAATACCTGCGAGGAAGAGGCAACAAACACGCAAGGCCGGTATTATGAGACTTCAAAGGATACCTTCACACGGATTGCTATAATGTGTATAAGCATTACGGAAGCATTCAGGGAGTAACGCACTTCAATTGTAATGCGCATGCCCGCAGGAAATTCCATGAAGCAAAGTTTACAGATCGCAAACGAGCTGAACATGCCATTGCTATATGGCAAATTATACAGCATAGAAGCTATTGTCGGGAACAAAACTTCAGCTTCGATCAACGTAAAGAAATAAGGCAGGAAAAACCGGTTCCGATCTTTAATGAGTTAGCTTCCTGGGTAAGAGAAGAAATACCTAAGCTAATCACGCTGAGAAGCCCGATTGGTAAAGCAACGGCTTATTTTTCTGAGCGAGAATAGCAACTCGGCATGTACCTGCATGATGGCATGTTGCTAATGGATACTAATCTTATCGAGAATACCATTCGGCCGATAGCTCTTGGCCGAAATATTTATACCTGTTCGCCGGATCCCACGATACCGCTCAAAATGCCGCCATTTTATATTCTTTGTTTGCGACTTGCAAACTCCATGATGTAAATGCTTTCCTTCCAGCCGGATTAAAGAGTTATTGCCACAAAACTGGTTTCAGGCTCTTTTAGAAGAAGCTGTCATCATTGAACCATAGTTATCAATAAGTATAGAAAATTCATTGACCCAAAGACTCTTTCCGGAGCCAGAAATTATAAATGTCATGGGCTGTTGTTGGTAAGAAGACACAAACAACGGTGGTCATAGCTACGCGATTCGAAAGGTTAGATTTTTCCAGGTATCGTATCTGTGTTTAGGTTAATCAAGTTCTTGTGACGCCCCATGAGCATAACTAATATAACTAAAACCATTAAATAATATGAAAATTATGCAAACAATTAAGAAAATCCATCAAGCCCTGGCTGTCAGCGTCCGAAGAAATGGATGCTGCTCTAAACATATTTAAAATAAAAAACCAACCAACCACAGGCTGATGCCTTTAGTTGGCCGGGTGATTACAAATGTCATTCTAGGCCTAGCGTATAGATTACGATAATTTAGAAAAGACGCAACAACGGTAGAACAATATTGTGGCGAGCCGATAAGTAATACAAAGTGTAAAGAAAGTTTTAAAATGAAAAGCCTACTAAAGGATAAGGGCTGGTACCTGTACTTAGGCGAGTGATTTACACTTAGTCTCATATAAGATGAATTACGGTTGCAGTTTGAAAATCGGTCTTACATAGTAACTAATAAGTGAGAAAATATTTAAAAAGTATGTATTGTATCTTAAATAGTATTCATAACAAAATGGTAGTAATTGGTTTGTGTGTTTCATGCTTTCTCAGTTGCTCGTTATCGACATTTTCGCAAGAAAAGAATTTTTCCGGTATGTGGATAATTGAAGATAGCAAAGTCTTGCAGGGCCCTGAATACGCGAATGGCGTTCCTTTAAAAATGAGGATTATCCAAGGAGTTGACTCCATTTCAATAGAAAGGGTGACTATAGGTCAAAATTCGGATATAGCTACGGTAAATGAGACAATTGCTTATGGTGGTCCTGCATTTGAAATTAAAAGCATAAAAAATAAAATAAAGGCGCATGCTATAAAATGGATTACAATTGGCCAGAGTTTTACAGAAACAATCACTTATACTCCCGAAAATGAAAATAACCCAGACCGCGTAATCACTTATAATTGGTCTTTGTCACAAGATCGTTCCAAGCTTAATTTGGTTAGGATTGACAAAAATTTATCCACCGAAGAGTCATGGTCAATGGAGGGTACCTATCATCGAAGTGATTTCGGCAACGGAATAAAATTTGAACAAGGATTGAACTGGCAACAAATAAAGGAAAAGGCTAAAAGGGAAAATAAATACATTTTTGTTGATTGCTATGCTTCCTGGTGCGGACCTTGTAAAAAAATGGATATTGCCGTTTATGCAAATGAAAACGTTGGTAATTATGTTAATGACAAGTTCGTTTCCCAAAAAATTCAATTGGATACTTCAGAAAGTGATAATGAGCAAGTTAAAAATTGGTACGCAGGTGCGAATGCAATTCAAAAGCAATATGATATATATATATTCCCCACATATCTTTTCTTTTCTCCAGATGGTAGGTTGATGCATAGAGATGTTGGCCAAAAAGATGTGAATTCTTTTATTTCACTTATTAATGAAGCTCTTGATTCTTGCAATCAGTTTTATACTTTATTGAATGAATATCGACTGAACAAGAATTATACTATAGCTCCATATTTAGCGTACACAGCAAGAACGTTTGATCAATCGCTGGCAGACACAATTGCAAGTGACTATATCGATAATTATTTATTGTCAGCCTCCCCAAAAAACATCTACTCAAGGGACGGTATTAAATTTATAATTTCATTTCCTGAATTGATGTGTTCTAAGAGTAAATCGTTTAAATTCTTTTACAATTATTCCAAGAAAATTAATAAGATTATGCAAACAAACGTTTTCTCTGAACGAATTGTAAATGATATAATATACAAGGAAGATGTTAATCCTTTGTACATCCTTGCCAGAAAAAATGGAATTGAACCTGATTGGGATAGTATCGATAATAATATTAAAAATCAATACAATGCAAAGTATGCAAAGTTGAGCGTTACGAAAGCTAAAGTGCTATGGTATGAGGGTACAAAAAATTGGAAAAATTATACTAAATATTTAATTCGTCAAGTTCAATTAACGGGAATTTCGAATTTGGATGTTTATATTCTGAATAATTATGCATGGTATGTGTTTTCGCATAGCAATAATAAACAAGAGTTACGAATAGCTCTTTCATGGAGTAAAAGATCTGTAGAAATTCTTCCCAAAGTAAACCCTATAAGGATTAATCATATGGACACTAAAGCGAACTTACTTTATAAATTGGGACGAAAAAAAGATGCAATAAATTTAGAGAAAAAAATTATTAAATTACTACCACAGTTTAAGGATGCTCAAGATGCGCTTGAAAAAATGCAAAATGGTGAGCCAACATGGGAAGTAGAAAAAAGAAATGAGGCGCCAAAAAAGTCTTAATATTAACGCCAATTTATTTCGTCGGAACAGTCGTTCGACAAAGTTTTAAATTTTATCGGTATGTCAAAGACGGTCAATAACACCAATAACAAAACTGAAGACCTTGTTATTTACATAATAGGCAATTGTCATTGTTCTAGAATTTTTGACATTATAGCTCGCCATGCGTTGTTTACAATAGTGTATTCTGAGGCACTTTAAAAATATAACAATTTTCCCCTATTTGAATAAGCAATAGTAGAAGCTAAAAAGATTACGAAAATGTGAATTTCGGAATGAAAAATAGATATTTTAGGTACTATCTGTTCCTACTAGACGACTATTTTGTAACTTAACATAGAATATCAAGCCTTTATATTTCAAGGTTAATAGAAGCGGAGCCAAGATATAGTACCCTCCTAATTCATTATTTGCAATAAAAACATTACACAAATATGCATTTGCCATGAAACGATTGATTTTATCCTTTATCTTTACCTTATCAATTACAATAGCCTTTTCTCAAAAAATCACCTCTGAATTAGACAAGCCTTGTATTGATACCTCCACGTTTCGAAGATGGACGTATATTGAAGGCGCTACAATAAGTAATGATGGAAAATTTGTATTTTACACGATAAATAACCAACCTGAAGGAGGCAAAACATTCATTTTACAAGACATCGGCTCTATTTGTAAAATCGAGCTGAGTAATGTAGATAACGCACTATTTACAAACGACAGCCGAAAGGTCATTTTTACAAAATCCCAAGACTCTCTAGGCATTATAGATCTCGGCAATTATGTTGTGAGTTATATATCAAATGTCGCTTCTTTTAAAATGCCGTTATATGGACAAAATGAAATACTCGCTTTTCAATTGAAAGGGGCTGATGATAAACTAATTGTTTATAACCTTGTGTCTAAAAAGCAAGATGTTTTTGCATCTGTAAAAAACTACCTTTTTAGTATCGATGGGAATGTGTTGTTACTCCAAAAAGAGGAAAAACTAAATAGTGCTTATAAACAAATTGTACAATGGGTGGATCTTTCCAGTGGAAGTATTACCCCAATATGGTACTCAAAAGACACCAACACTACAGCAAGTAATTTTGTTTTTGACAACAACTTTAATCAATTAGCCTTTGTAGTTCAGTGCAAGCAGGAAAATAGAAAAGATATAAACTCTTTCTGGTATTACAAACCTGGCAACGATACTTCAGTTTTATTGATTGCAGATCAATCATCACAAATAAGTAGTAATTTTCAATTAGATCGCATTACTGGCTTTAGTAAAGATGGAAAAAGATTATTTTTTTTATTAAAGGAAAGGGATTACCCTATGCCTAACCGAGATGCGATTAGATTTGACCTATGGAGCTATACCGATACAAAGTTGCAATCGCAGCAATTAAAAGAGTTATTACCTCGAAGCTATGCGGCAGTTGTGTATGTTGAAAATAAAATGGTAGCCCAATTGCAAATGGAGAATGATGCACCCGAAAGATGGCCACCTTTTTCTGATGAAAGAAGAGATGATATTGTATTAATTTCCCATACTGACGGAGATGTCAGCATGTCGGAATGGAATTGGAATCCAGCCTGCCGACGATCTGTCTATTTAGTGTTTGAAGATGGAACAAGGAAACTAATAAAGACACAAACATATTTTGGAAAGTACGGTAATACTTTTACTCTTTCGCCACAAGGGAAATATATTATCTACTACAACTCATTTCGGAAAAGCTTTTATTGTTACGAAATTGCCTCGGGGATAGATAGAAATATAACAAAAGATATTTCTGTCAATTGGGTAGACCCTGAAACAGAAATTCCTGCTTCTTATCTATCAGTAAGAGGTGTAGCCGGTTGGATGAGTGGAGATTCAGCAGTATTTATCTACGACCAACATGATATATGGCAAGTTGACTTGACAGGAAAAATACATGCCATTAATATTACAGGTGGCTATGGACAAAAACATAACATAGTATTCAATTTGGGAACCGATTATTCAAAAAAAGTTTACCATGAAAAGGATACGCTAATTTTGACTGCATTTAACAATAGTTCAAAAGAAAATGGATTTTATAAAAAGGTAGTAAGCGTACCGGGAGCTCCGGAATTATTAACTATGGGTCCATATATTTATTTTATTCCAAATAGTGTTTATGTACCTGATGACTCGCATTCACCTCCAATTAAAGCAAAGAACTCAAACGCATATGTTGTTAGACGAATGTGTTCTGATGAATCTCCTAATTATTACTTTACTACTGATTTTAGAACTTATAAACAGCTAAGTAATGTTCATCCTGAGAGAAATTTTATTTGGTTGAAATCTGAATTGCATAGTTGGAAGACCTTAGACAAGATTACTTCGCAGGGAATTTTATATAAGCCACAAAATTTTGATTCAAAGAAGAAATACCCTTTGATCATTTACTTTTATGATAAGATGTCTGATAGACTGAATGCATACTTTAAACCTTCATTTTCATATGGAGACCTAAACATACCATGGTTTGTAAGTAATGGCTACCTAGTATTTACACCGGATATTCATTATACAATCGGACAACCTGGACGAAGTGTTTACAACTCTATGGTGTCTGCAGTCGAATACTTGTCAAAAATGTCATTTGTAAACAATAAAAAGATTGGAATTAAAGGACATAGTTTTGGAGGATATGAAACAAATTATCTAATTACTCACACTAATCTATTTGCTGCCGCTTTTTCATCGTCAGGCTTTTCAGACTTGATAAGTAGTTATGGAGGATTATGGGGAGGAGGATATGGATGGGGAGAGTACTTGGAGTTGAGAGGCGGTAGAATAGGGGCAACGCTCTGGGAGCGAAAAGATTTGTATATCAAAAATTCTCCCATTTTTGAAGTTGATAAAATAACTACTCCTTTATTAATGATGAATAACAAGAATGACGGCGCTGTTCCATTTAATCAAGGTGTGGAGTTTTTTACGGCGTTGCGTCGCTTAGGAAAAAAAGTATGGATGTTACAATATGATGAAGGAGGGCATAGCGTATTTGGAAAAGAGTCAGAGGATTATACTATACGCATGACTCAATTTTTTGATCATTATCTGAAAGGGACTCCAGCGCCTAAATGGATGACTGAGGGAATACCAGCTAAAGTGAAAGGTATTAAAACCGGGCTTGAATTAAATGAAGATACCCAAGCACCTGGACCGGGTTTGCTATTAACACCGTCCGGACAAAAAAATCAAGAAAAGTAAGCGACTGAAAATAGATTTTACTTGCCATATATGCAGAAACGAAATACTTTCGAATTTTTCATCCATTTGAATATGTAATCGATAGGATTCTTTGGGAAACTAGGGCATTCGTAAACGCTGGGGAAAGTAAGGATGTGAATAGAATTTATTAAGTTATGCCTTTAATATTGAAATTAAGGAACAGAACCAGCATGGGTGGGTGACAAACAAAACAGCGCCGAGCGGAAAAATCGCCAATACTTGGATGAACAGGAAAAAATTGCCTAAGGTGATAGCATACTGTCAAGTAAATTGGCATAACAGAAAGTACTTTTTACAGTTGCAGGACAATCGTGTGTTCTGTGATTTTCAAGTGTCGAAGTGGTTGGTAGTAAGGCTATTTGTAAGCTATAGCTTTTTGCCTAGATCAGCAATGCCAAACTCTACAAGGAAGTGACAGGCGATTGGAACGGAACTGGAAGAGCACGTCATCAATGGAGATGTGTTTGTCTTTTTTAACCGGTATCGAACCTTGAGAAAAGTGATGCTAGACTCTTTTGAAATATACACTCATCATTGAACCATAGTTGCCAATATTTATTAACCGAGAAACATTTTAACCATTTAAAACTTGCTGGCTTGGGTTAGCACATGTAATTGGTCGGGTAATGTACTTATCATTCAATGCAAAAGGCTGTCTGTGGCTTACATGCAAGACTACTCTTTTAAATTTCTATTAGGTAACCTGTAAAAATAATAGTGGAAAGTGAGGCTTAATTTATAATATTTGCTAAAGGAGATTATTTTATATAGGATCTGAAAAGCAATTGCACCAACCTTAAAGCTGGTGCAATATGCAAATCTTACCATTTGAGGCTTTGTTTTCAACATAGAAGAAAGCCTCTTTTTAGCTTACGCCAAGATATTTAAACTTAGCTAGTATGCTACCACAACTTATTCTGGATCTGCAATTAAATTTACACCAGCACAACGAGCAGAGCTATTTGAAGCGGTGCTATATGTTGGAAAATTCGAACCCAGAATATCATCTTTCTTTGATTGAAATGTAGTTCCCGAAAGTGTGCAGAAATGATTGGCACTATTATCTTCATAATACCATGTATGATTGACATTTCTTACCTTAAAGGCCAATGCACCACCTACTATAGCGAGAACTGTAATAGCACTCAGCAAAACTTTTGCTTTTTTCATAATAATCGCTGCTTTTTTAATCAAAAAGCTAAACTTTAATTTTAAAAATTTGCCTACTCTTTTTTAGTGGTTTTCGGCTAATCCACATTAACTGCCACACCTAAAGCTATCCCTATTCAATAGCAAATGTTTTCCATGAACAGCTAAACTTTAGATGCTGAAATAACAGGCGGCCTTCGCCACCTTGTCCGTTGAATCTTTAGAGCAGACGGATCCTATCTACTCTTCGGCATCATTGGACATTTTGCAGGCCCTGCTTGCAAGTTCAAAGCCCGCGTGTAGTGCAGACATTTTTACTCAAGAGCAATGCTTTTAATTAGATCTACATTTCTTTTACCAACCAATACGTTTTTTAACCGTTTATTTTTATCGTATATAGCGATGTATGGGATAGCGGTTACTTTAAAATAATCTGCAAAATGGTTGGCAAAATCTTGCCCAATAATAATATTGGCATATTTTTTTAAATTATAATGGTCAGCATATTGTTTGATTAAGGTAATGGAGTCAATACTTAGAAAAATGAATCTGATATCTTTAAGTGCTGTTATTTCATCAACTATCTCTTTAGTTTGAGCCCGACAATAGGGGCATTGAGAACTGAAATAAAACAAAACGATGGGTTGTCCATGCAGCAAATTGTCTGTATTGAAGTGAGTTATACTATCTAACAACAAAACCTCAAATGATGGTAACACTTTCCCTTCTAATCCGGTTTTTGCAACTGGCCTACGGCCAAAGCAAGCGACTAAACCAATCATTAATACTATGCATAGTTTATTTTTCATAAAACGACCCTTTGTAATTATTTAAATTCGCGTCGCCAATTCTGACAATATCTCTTTAGATTTCTGTTGTCCCATTATTGGGGGTTGCGTAACCTGACTTAGTTGTACCAGAAATGATACTAGCAAGATATCTAACGTCAACGTTATGATCATTGGAAATAATTGATACCGTAATTCTATTGGCGCGGATAGCACGCTAAATAACAAATTGGAGAACCAAACCACTAACCACCACCATATTATGCGCTTATTATAAGGTGTACATTTTTTTAAACCACCTGAGACCACGAAGGACAGGAAACATACTATAAAGACCAGATTGATAATTGATAGGAATACAGGAAAATATTCAACTATTTTTATCTTTTTATTTTTATAATAGGTAAACACTTTATTATTTTTCCAGCCAAACCAGGCAACTGCTATCTGATCTACGGTGTCTTTTCCAATATTGTATGCACCTAGAAATCCTATCGGGGGAACATAATATTTAATTAGATTAGGCCATACGTAGTGTCTAATAAAGGAGCTGGGATGTTGCATAATCAGATAGAGCCCATATTCTCCGTACAAAGGGGCCATCGTTGCCCATTGTTTAAAGTATCGTGTATCAGTATCCTGCTTCCAATGATTACGCATATAATCTTTTAAAGGAGATTTCTCGTCCCATAAATAATATACAACTATATCATTTTCCGCTCTATCGGGTCTTACGATTAGATGACGAAGAGAATCTATATGCCGGTTTACAAGTGAATGTAGTTGGCGAAATTTTATGGGTACATTATTGGGATCAATTTGGGCAGCATAAGCATAGCCATACAAGGCATTGGATGCCAATTGCCAGCCACCAAAGGCCGAATACTGTGCTATGCCAGTAACTTTATGGTATTGATATAGGGTACGTCCTACAAAAGCGCACAAAAGAATTACAATTAAAGCAATACCACCCCACTTTAATCTTCCTCGGACGTTTGTAAATATTATTATAATACTGATTAAGGGATAATACAGACTGTTGTAGCGAACCATAAAAGTTGAAAGCAATACCACTGCATGAAGTACCAATAACCGCTTATTTGGCTTGAATATTATCAATAACAACTGGGTAAACCATACAACGCTTAATGATGTAAATAGAGCATCGCTCGAAACAAAATTGCTTATATGCAGTAGTAATGGGTTTAGCACACTGCTTGTGACTATGATTCGAAAAACCCACTTGTTTGGCCTTACCAAATAACAAACTGAAAATAAGAAATAAAGAAGACTACTTTGTAAAAGGATAAATTGTGTCAACACCAGTGCAAAATGAGAATTGGTAAAACTGCTTAGCAAACGTAAAAATTTAGAATAACCAATCGGCCACATATTTATTGTCTTGTTGTCAAATGCCGCCTCCATATATGAATTGGAATCTGGGGGCATGAAATTGGGCAAGGGATATAAAAACTTCAATAAAGCAAATTGTATCAATATCACTATGCCAGCAAAACACAACAACTTCTTATTCTCCAAATCCTTCCAATTCCATCGATTTGCAGGAATTGACGATATGTAATTTTGAAATGCCATGTTAGTTAATTTGTGGTTTACAAGTTCGTTACGAATTATGATTTGCTCCTTGCCGTTCGTTAATTACAGATACGCGATTTTTCTCTCATTTTTATTTTTTCTTTCGAGTTTAATTCCCACTGCTAATAGTACTATAAACATTGTATTGAAAATAATATGCTGGTACCAGGATAATTGTTCAAGGACGCCACCACAACTACAAGGAACATGTTTGTTGAAAATCAGTATTGCAATTATATAACCTGTAAACAATAGCATTAGTATAAAGGAGACATACAATCCTTTTAACCGCCACAAGGGAATGAATAATATTATGGCTATCAGAATTCCTAATTTTGGCAACCAAGTAGCTATATAGGGAGCAAAAGGTTCTTGCAACGGAGACGTGGAAATTTGTTCTTTGAAAACTATTTTGTCAAGTATTCTGCTTATGCCAGTATACAAGAACAGTATCTGAAATAATATTGCAATGACTTCTGTGACTGTTTCTCTTTTCATAGTGTTATTGCATATTTAATGATGTTATCTTGTTTACGACTATTGACTTTTGAGCCCTCTGCTCTACCTTTAAACTTGCCTTTTTCCATAACCAATCCACTAATAATAAAGCAAAAGCTGTAGTAAGCAAAATTGGAAAAGTTTGGAATCGAATAGCAGCCGAGGATGCGAAAATGGTAAATACAGCATTTAGGAGCCAAACAGTACCACCCAACAACACACCTTTTTGAAATCGGTGATTTTGGTACCAATCATTCATGAGCAGGAAAGACAAGAGACCAAAAAACATTACCACGTTAATTACACCGGAAAGGATAGGATAAAAGTCTAATGTTTTCACCTTCAAATCTTTCATACGGGTAGTTACTTTAAGGCTTTTATATTTGAACCATATTTGAGCAACAAGCCCCACACTGTCCTTGCCCGAATTATAATGTTCCAAAAACTCTAGTGGTGGAGCGTAATACTTACTTGTATTAGGCCATATGTAATACTTCACATAATACCACGGATAATGTCTGATTATATAGGACCCATATTCCTTAAAGATTGGTCCCATTGAAGCCCATTTTTGAAACTCAGAGGTTATAGAATCGTTTTTAAATAGATCATCTCGATATTTAAATAGCGGCAAGCCTGGAGACCACATATAGTAGGTGCTAGCCATTATTGCTTCCACCGGGTTCTTTTTTACATCATGACTACTATCAAAGTAAGCACGGATCATATTGTCCAATACTTCAAATTTTGGTGGTACCGGTTTCCTGTCGGTGCTGTCGACATAACGGTAAGCATACATGGCGTTATTGGCCAACTGCCATCCACTGAAAGGGGAGTATTGCCAGACCCCAGTCAATTGACTATATTTATAACTAGTATATAACACAAACAATCCAACAAGCAATGTCCCCATGGCAATGCCCGTTAATTTTTTACGAAAGGATAAGCTTGATAATGCAAAAGCTCCGACCGAAATGAATGGATAGATCAAGGCATTATACCGAACGGTAAAAGCTATGAATAACACGACAGCATGAAATATAATGAGTCTGGTAGTTGGTTGGTATATAATCCATAACAATAAGGTAATCCAAGTGAGGCTAATGGCTACAAAAAAACAATCACTGCTAATTAGATTGGATAAGTGAAGAAATAGAGGATTTGATACGGAGAAACACAATAATATAATCTGTATTACCTTTTTGGGATTATAGAAGTAAAACAGGGTTAGCAAAAAGAAGAGAGAGCTGGTTTGAATCAATACGAATTGAAAACCTACGAGTACAAAATCAGAGCTACTAAACACACTAAACAGCCGAAGGAACCTGGAATAGCCTACCATATAGGTATTAATATCTAAATTCTGATATGCCGTTTTCAAATAAACAAACGAATCCCCATGTATAAAACTCGCATACGGATATAGATATTTGAAAATAGCAAACTGCACCGCAATAGCCACCCCTGCCAATATTAAAATAGTCTTATTCCGCTTGTTCTTAAACAAAAAGTCTTTAAATGATACTTCGTTTGCTGGTGTGATAGTTTGTGCATTCATATATTGAATGTTATGACGATTGAAGGCCTGTGCTTTAAATTTCGATTATATCTTTTGCAATTATTCTTTATCCGTGTGACATCTTAAATTCACTTTCTTCATTCCACTCTTTCCTCAATTCTTTTTTTTCCTTCTTTAATAGGATTATGGCCCACAGATTGAGCCCAATAAAGGCAGTATTAAACACAATATGCTGTTTCCAGGAAAGCAATTCTATAATACCCCCGCAACTGCAGGGCATTTCTTTACTAATACTAAACAGTGCAATTATGTACGCCGTAAATAGAATCATCAGTGCAAAACAGGCATACAATCCCTTCAATCTCCAGCGAGGTATAACAAGCATGAGCACCATTGCAAATTCTACCCAGGGTAATAATATGGCAACGGGTTTGGCAACAAATCCTAAAATAGGGGATACAGCGAGTTGCTCTTTAAATATGCTGTAATCCATTATTTTGGCAATGCCTGTGTACAGGAACAGGATGATGTTTAATACTGTGATGATTTCGATGATGGTGGTGCGCTTTGTCATATGGTCAATGGTGAATGGTCTATGGTGAATAAATGTCTCGATTCATACTCTTTTCCTTGGCACTTGCTAATTTCTAATAGCTTCTATCCCTCATGTACCAACAACTCTTTCCGTGTCTTTTTTACCAATACCTTGTTATTGAATAGTCCATATTTCAATATGCAATAAATAGCCCTAAATCCATCCTTCCACCCGATCTTTTTGCCTTCGGCGAAGGTGCGGCCGTAATAGCTGATACCTACTTCGTAGATGCGTATGTTAGGGACCATGCTTATTTTTTGAGTTACTTCCGGCTCAAACCCAAACCGTTTCTCTTCCAGCCAGATATTTTGAATGATAGATGTTCTAAACACTTTGTACCCGGTTTCCATATCTGTGAGGTTCAGGTTGCTGAACATATTACTCAGAAAGGTGAGCACCGCATTGCCTATCGAGTGCCAGAAGAAAAGGATCCGGTGCGGATTGCCGCCCATGAAACGCGATCCGTATACTACATCAGCATGTCCGTTGATGATGGGCTTTAGTAAGGTGTTGTACTCCATGGGATCGTATTCCAGGTCGGCATCCTGCACCAGCAGGTATTCACCGGTAGCACTGGCTATACCCGTATGTATAGCCGCCCCTTTGCCCTGGTTGGTTGCATGTTTAAGGTATTTGAGGTATTTGATAGTCAGATTGGGATTGTTGGTAGTATATTCATGCACCACCTGCTCGGTGCGGTCTTTTGAACAATCATTTACAATTATCACTTCTTTTTCAATATTATTTAGGAGTATCACTTCATTGATCTTGTCGAGCACTGTGCCGATGGTTCTTTCTTCGTTATAGGCAGGTATAATAATAGATAACCTTTTTATATCGGGCCGGCCGCTTTGGGTGTTGTTGCCGCTATGTTGTCCGTTTTGATTGTCGTTCTGTTGCGCCGGCGTGTTAACGAATACTGATTCCATAACAATAAGGTTTAAATTGACCGGTAAAATATTTTGATTTTTTGATTTTGAAATTTTTAGATTTTGTGATTTTATTCAGGTGATGCACTAAAACAAATCTAAAAATCTCCAAATCCCGAAATCAGAAATTGCAATCTGCTCCGCCCAGGTGAGCACCTCCTTCGATCTTTCTCACGAGCGATGAAATACAATCAAAGGATGTGCATCACCGGCAGCGGTTTTTGCATATTGAACCCTCTCAAAAAAAATTGATCCTTTTATTCTTATCTCATAGGTTAGTAAGCCGCTCCCTGCCTGCCAATCCCGGTTTATGGCGGGATGGGCAAGGCCATAGGGAGGGAATATCTTCAGTTTCTGGTTTGTGCCCGCCCGGATGACCCGGTCGGACGGGGTTTCTTGTTTATAGTTCCCGGTACCAGTTGTCAGTTTACCTGTTACAGGTTCCATGTTACAGGTTACAGGGCGGTTGCTACCTTGAAACTTGTAACCTGCAACTTTATCCCAATAGCTACAATGTTGCCATTTGCAGATAGCCGGCCTTGATTAAGGAACCGCCCCTTATCAAGACGGCTCCTGCGTAATTAAACCTTTATCTTTTGGTCAAGGCCTGATATAACCATTCCGTGAACGGAACGGCGATTTATGTAGCGAGTTGTACATGGTTAAGCTATATATTACCAAAGGTTGTTCTGTTTTCAGAGGTAAGAATAATGCTCCGACAAGTGTTGGTCTCATTTAGTTTGCAACAATCTGTCTGTAACTTCGGTTGTGCTTTTGCTTTGTTCTTCTGTCGGCACTTTGTTGCTTTGTTGAATCAAAGATACTGCGGGAAAAAAGTTTGCAGCTACGAAATCGGGAGGAAAAATTATTCAAACCGGTTAATTTTTGCAGCTTGCAGATTTAATGTTTCAAATTACCGGGTTGCCAACTACTGGTTGACTGGTATCAGGAATCCGGTAACCAGTAACCAGTAACCAGTAACCAGTAACCAGTAACCGGTAACTGGTAACCGCTAACCGTTAGTGTATACATATAATATAGGTGTGACCATCTCGCCACACATGTATACAAATTAAAAAGCAGCGATGATGAGCCTCCGCCGACTAACGGATGACCCACCCCGCTGCTTGATAGTATCATTAATCATTAAAACCTCTTCACTTTATGCCCTTGAGCCTTGGTGCTTGTGTCTTTACTTGTGCCTTGTTTCCTATGCCTTGTGCCTTGTCTCTTGTGCCTTGAACCTTGTGCCTTAAAAATAAGGGAGCCAACCGCGTAGCCATGGCGGCTCCCTTCCTGGTTAAACCTCGTAATGCAGCATCTTTTTCAGTTATTGAAACATATCGCCCAACCATAGCTGAGTGGCAATTATGTTTCGCATCTTTCACATACCATACACAGCATAATCACTGAATTCACTATAATACAATGCCCGTTCATCGGCGCGCGATTGGCTGCGATGGATGATGTCTGCATACGGCAGGTAATCAGGGTATATATAAAGTAATTAAGGTTAGTGAAGTTCTATGTTCCCATACAAAGGTACAGGGCAACCTGCCGCCTGATGTTATGAAATCGGGAGGAAAAATTATTCAAACCGGGTATTTTGCCCCATAGGGTAAAATTTTACAGGGAAGTAAGTAAACTGCAGTTGGGAGTATGTTACAAGTTGCTGGTTACAAGTTACAGGGTGTACCCTTGTTTCTCTGTAACCGGTAACTTACACAGCGTAGCTGATAGCCTGCAACTGGTACCCTGGAACCTGCAACTTGCAACCTGCAACCGGTATCCGGCAACTGGTAACCGGTATCCGGCAACCGGTAACCTGCAACCAACTCATTTCCTGCTTTTTTTCATGAGTGCTCTCCACTCAGCAGGTGGGGCGCCCACTACTCTTTTAAATAGGGTAATAAAGTGGTTGATCTGGCTATAGCCTACATACATCGATATGTCGGTCACCGTATCATTGGTGGTGGTAAGCAGATGCTTGGCCTTTTCAATGCGCAATTGCTGCAAACAATCATGAATGCTTTGGCCATACAAATCCCTGAAGCCCTTTTTTAACTTGGCCTCATTAATACCCGCTTTTTTGGCCAGCTGTGGAATGGTGATCGGCCGGTCGAAATTTTCTGTAAGGATCGCTTTTGCCTGGCGGATATATTGTATATCCTGTTTTTTAAAAGGCATAGAACAAGGTTTAATGGTGCACATTATTTTTGATCAGGGACAACGGCCTTTTGCTGCTATCATACGGTAAGAGTGGTGCCATTGACCAGGGTCGGTAATAATTACAGAAGGTGGTTTTTGAACAGCAGGAATTAATAAAGCATTCCATCCGCGGCAACCGGATGATAACACTACAAATCGTATCGTTTTCAACACGAACATGATCAGTACCTTTATTGTATCCTGCCTGCTATAATGAGCTATATAATCGGGGAGTAATGCTCATTACACGGCTCCATTAACCATAGGAACGGTGACTCATAAACGAAAATAGCAAAAAAAGCATTACAATTATGCTTGCCTTTTTGTCACATAATATGCTTGAAGGTTTTAGCATCGCTTTCAGCGATCTTTAGCTTTGGGGTATAAGTTAACATGTGGGTACCGCTTTCGGCATAGAATAATGAACGGTTGTTATATACTTATTTAGTTTCCCGTAGTTGTTGTAAGTAATTGGTATTTATTGTTGATAAGTATGCAAAAAGCGGGTGAAATTTTCCCTGCTGTACAAATAAAGGTGTACGCCGGGCCAGTCGTGCAAACGATGTTCTTCAAACCTTAACCGGTTGGCCAGATTAATGTAGTGCTTGTCTTTGTCGGTCAATTCCCAAACGATCCGCTTTACCTGAAGATACGAAAAAAAATGATCAATACAGCTCAGTAATGCATAGTCGGCAAAATGTCGCATGCTGATCATAGGGGGCGACAACAATAATCGTATCATGTGATCGCCCGGCTCGTATTCATGCGGACCCTCATCCAGTCCATCGTAATGCTTGCCGCCTTCGCATATCTCTATCATAAAGCCGGGGTTTCCATTCAGCATACCCATAAACGGTTGGGCAAAAGTGCATTGTAGCATAAACGAAAAAGTTTCCTGTAGTTCGCTTACCGGCATACGGTTCACCGGCACTATGCCTTTGGCAAATTCGTCGTACAACCAGTTGCTTATTTCGGGCCAGTCGTGCGGTAACCACAGCGGACGAAGTTGCACCGTTAGTTGGTCGTTAGTAAACGTTCGTTCATATACTACAGCATGCTGTTTATTGGGCGCAAGGGCGCTGTATAAGGGCATTATACTATTCATGGCAGCAAAATCATTCATTCATTAATAATTTAATAATACGCGCTTTGTAAAAAGTGAACGTTAGTTTTCGCTATCCAAAAAAGAAGGAACGGATAACAGGGGTCGATACGAATTTCGTTTGGTGAACAGGGTGTTGAAGTAGTTTTTTGCCTTTTGGTTACAATCGCCATTGCAGCGACTAAGTACGCTAAATATAACGAACTGGTTTCTTTTTTGGCTACGAAATCGGGAGAAATATTTTTCAATTTGATAAAAAAAATATTTCTAACAGTTATAAAGAAATTTAATTAAGTATAAATAACACACGTTTATTTGTATCGGTTAGCTTAATTCAATACCCTTGTTCCGATTCGGGTATAACGGGCTGTTAATTTTATGAAACCCTTTAGGGTTGTATGTTTCATCTTTTGTAACTTTAAGTTGTTTATTAAACCTTAACCTTTTTATTATGGAATCGAACAGACTTCCGCGCCGCCAGCCGTTAGTTCCGCGTCAGCATGATATTCCATCCAGCCTCTTCGCCGAAACACACAGTAAGGTTTTATCAGGATCATTTGGAACTATTCTATTTAGCCAGATCGCCGGATCGGGGTTCACCTTTCGTCATTACTATTGCTTCATCAACCATGCATGCGAAGTTCCCTGCGTGGTGAATGAGCCCAACCCTTTTTTGTTTGTGAACTTAAAGCATACCATTGTGCTCGACTATAACCGCAAACTGTATGCTTTTTACGAGTGGGCCTGCAATTTGTTATATCAACCAGGCGAACAGGGTAAAGCGGTATTTCATAATCCGGGGAACTATTCTTTCTTTACCATTCATTTTTCATTAGATGAACTGATTGATTATTTGCCGTATCATCCCAACTGCGAATCGTTTGTTCAAATGATGCACAACAACAAAGCGGCTATGCTGAATTGTAAACATTTTCCCATGATCGCACCAATGCGTGTAGCCGTTTCTGATATGTTGTACTGCGATTTTACCGACAACTATTATGCTGCCTGGCTTGAACTGAAATCGAAAGAACTGTTGTTGCCCTTTTTCAACCGGTCGGGACTTGAACGAAGAAAATGCCGCAACCGGGTGAGTGAAGAAGATGCAGAAGCTATTTATAAAATAAAAGAGAAATTGCTGGCCGAACCGGGTCATGATCATTTGCTCGATGACCTGTCGCACTATGTTAACCTCAGCACTACCAAACTGAAAGTATGTTTTAAGCAAATTTATGGCCTGGCATGGGTCGACTTCAGGAAAGAAGTTCGCATGAAAAAAGCCTATGAGCTGGTAGCCTATACCTCGTTGCCGTTCGAAGACATTGCCACCCGGGTAGGATATTCACACGCTCCTTCATTTTGGAATACATTCAAAAAAGAGATCGGTATTTCGCCCAAACGCCTTCGCGACAGTGTACAGGACCGGGAAGAGGAAGAATAAATATCGAATAACGAATGCCCAATGATAAATGTCGAAGTTGTTTTTACTTCAACATTCTACATTTAATATTCAATATTCGTTATTTTTTGAGGGTCAATAACAAAAAAATTACATTTGATTTCGCTATTCTTATCTACCTTGTAAAAGTTATGTTCGCAAGCAAGGGGATACGCATTATTACCAGCAGATATCTTTTCATCTTTTTAATGGCCGGCCTGGCGTCGTCGTGCAAACACGAGAGCAGCAGCGGCAGCCAGAATGGTTTTGCCACCACACCGCAGGAGTTTACGGTGAGTTCGCCCCAACTGGTTGAAGCTTCCGGTATTGCCGACAGCAAAACAAATCCCGGTTATTTGTGGGTTGAACAGGATAGCGGCAATCCGCCCGACCTGTTCTTACTGAAGCATGATGGTACCGTTCTGAAAACGGTTCACCTCGCTAATGTCAGCAACCGCGACTGGGAAGATATTGCATTGTCGTCGGGGCCTAAATCCGGAAAGCCATACTTATACGTTGCCGAAACGGGCGATAACCTGCTGGTGCATCCTGACTATGCCATTTACCGCCTCGAAGAACCTGCATTGGCCACCGATACCGTTCAGCAGGTAGATACAATCGCTTTTTTTTATCCCGATGGCAGTCACAATGCCGAAGCGATACTGGTAGATGCCGCTACCGAAGACATCTACATCATTACCAAAAACGATTTGAAGTCGAAGATATTTAAGCTCACTTATCCCTATAGTACAACCAGTATGAATAAGGCTGAGGAAATCGGCAGTTTGCCGTATAATTATGTGGTGAGTGCAGCCATGTTGCCCAATGGTAATGAGATTGTGGTAAAAACCTACGATGCTATTTATTATTATCCTTATAAATCGAGCCAAACAATACTGCAGGCGTTAAGCGGCCCCTCTTCCAAACTGCCCTACCAGCAGGAGCCGCAGGGCGAAGCCATTGCCTTTGCCGCCGACAACAGCGGGTATTTTACCATCAGCGAAAAGGCGCTGGCATCTTCTGTGAAGCTTTATTTCTATAAAAGGAAATGAGTTGCCCATGGTATAAAGTTTCTGGTTTATAGTTTTTAGTTTCTGGTTCTTTTACTTCGATAACAGGTAACAAATGGTAAACCTTTCTGAAACTGAAGTAACCTCAAACTATAAACAAGAAACTATAAACAGCATTAAACAAATATGCCACGTAATCATTACGTGGCACATGAATTAAATTTATCAGCAGGTAACAAATAATAAAAGAGTAAACAGGTTTAAATTATCAACAGGTAACAAACAAAAAACATTTCCGAATCTGAGGTTAACCACAAACCATAAACTGCTCTTAATCGTACTTCCTTCCCTTGCTGTAAAGCACTTCTCTGTAAGATAGTGCTATGGTAAACTGCACATAATTTTCCCTTATCAACCCATTGGCAGTGGTGCCTCGGCGGCCGCCTTCGAGCGAAAGTCCATACGATAATCCACGGCTTAAATAACCGCCATAACCTGCCGTCATACCAAACTCGTTTAGCTGCTGTCCTTTTACCTGCATGTAGCTTTGTCCGGTGAATACACCTGCCTGAAAATAACTTTTCTCTGCTACCAGGCCAAAGCGTTGTACCTGTTTGCTGAACTGCACACCGGCACTCAGGCGCTGGCTGTTCACGGTTGTCCAGGTAGTGCCGCCGGTATTAATACCCGCCCAGTTGGCAAAGCTGTAATCAACCGAAAAGGTTGAGCGTCCTTTATTGGTCAGCGAAATACCGGCATCGTATTGCCAGGGCAATGAAAAGGTGCCGGTGCCCAGGTCTTTATTGGTTTCTACCGCAGTGCTTCCTTCGGTAACGGTTAATGTTTTATCGGTGCGCAAATTGGCTTTGGTAGTTATTTTTCCGCCTAACGAATAGCGCCAGTCTTTATCAATTTTACCACCATATATAGCGCCATACTCAAAGCGAAAATTGTTATAGTAATTACTTACCTGCGATACCACCGGTACATTCAGGGTAGCGCCTTCGAGTGTTTCGGTTTGATTAATAGAACCGAATATAAATGAACTGCGCAACCCCATCGCCAGGTGTTTGCCAACGGCAAAAGCATTATTCCAGAAAATATTGTACAACCCGCCGTTGCCTTCATAGGTGCCGGTATAGGTGCTGGAACTTCCTTCAATGCTTTTTTGGCCGGTGAATGAATAGTTCACATAACTGAATGGCATAAAACCTACGCTGCTGGCCCAGTGGTTATTGAGTTTGGCCGACAGCGACACGCGTTTGATGGTCATGTCTTTACCGCTGCTGTTGCTGCTGGTAATGGGCGTACCGGAAAAATTAACGGTTTTGCCTACCAGCGCCAGGTCAACCTGTCCCAAACTTCTTTCAAGACCAATCAATGATGCCGGGTTTTTATTGAGTATGAAACCGGGAGTCGAAATCAGTGAAATCGATGTATTCGCCATACCGCTGCTGCGGTCGGGGTATGAGTTTTGAATTTCGCCTACACCATACACTGAGTAGGGCGAACTTAAATTCTGTGCATTTGCCTGAATCATCAACACTACAAAAAGGCCGGCCAGTACTATTTTTCTCATTATATGGTGATTATTCGATTGTCAATAGAGTTAAAACCAGTTTCGCCTGGTAGTTGGTGTTTTGCCGGCTGCCGATCACGCCGCGGTTAATTTGTTTGGAAGTAGAGGGGTCACTCTGCATTATGAACATACCGCTTTCGATGGTGCCCGATGTGTTCATCAGGTAATTCAAATACGAGGTAACCGTAAAGGTGTAGTTAGAATAAATGCCATACACATAATCTATTTGCGGCGACCGGTATTGAACCCCCGAGCCTGTGGTGTCGGTTAGTACCGTGCCGAAGTTATTGGTGTTGTCGGTAGTGACCATGAACAACGGATCGGGTAGTTTATTCACGTATAAACCGTAGGTGCCCTTCACCGGTTCTATTATTAGCTTAGCGCTCATTAGTTTCACCACGTCATTTATCTTAAGTACATCACGCAACGAAGGGAATTTTGCTTTCAGCAATACACCGGTTCCGCTTTGTGTTATGGCAAACGAATTGGTGTTGGTTGGAAAGAATTCACGCTGGCCGATTACCGTAGGCGCCATTGTAGTGTTGCTGCGGTCGGTTATTATGCGGTTGAACTGATAGCTGGTTCGGGTAAGAATAAAATCAATTACTTTATCGGCACGATAAGGAATAGTAAGGTGATAATGCAAACGCACCCGTATACTGCTGTCGGCCAGGTTAAATCCATATGCGGCGCCGGTGGTTGAAGAAGGTGTTATCGAAATTCCGTTGAAATAGTTGAGGAAGTTGGTTTCGCTCGTAAACTGCGTTGCCTTTTGCTGAATCTTGGTAAAGAAATCAGCGCCTTTGCTGTCGGGCAGCCTGATCTTTACTGAATCGCGGCGTGCCGGACTGATCAGTTGCGAATACGTGGCCAGGGGCGTTGATTTTACCGGAAAGTAAGAGGTGTTGTATAATTTACTGGCATTGGTATTGGTATAATCGGGTTGTGCGGCCAGTTCATTTACTGTAATGCTGAAAGGTTTGGTGGTATCGCCGTAATAATAGCCGCTCGGTTTCATGTACAGCATCAGCGAATCGTACACGGCATTTTTAGGCAGCAGGGTACTGGCGTCTTCTGATAAAGTGGGCAAGCCGGGTTGAAAAAAGGTGCTGGCTACGGTATTGCCTGCATACGCATCGTTGTAATTACCTATCAGGGCAAAGCTGTTGCCCGAGGTAGCGAATGAGTCGAGTACATAGGTCGATAAAACCACCGCCACTGTATCTACGGTTAAAATGCGCGTGTGGCTTTCGGCCAGATCGGCCCCTACCTGAACATCTTTTTTATAGCACGACGATAACAGGGTGGTAAACAAAATGCAGTATGTGAAAAAAGGTATCCTTTTGAATATGTACATATAAGTTTAGTGAGTGATTGTTTATTTAAAGTTGCCGGTTACCAGCTGCCAGTTACCAGTTGCCGCGCACCCGGAAACCGGAATCTGGTAACCGGTAACAGTTTATAAAAAGCAATATCTTCCTGCTTTGTAACCCTGCTCCCCATCCTGCACAGCGGCGCAATTTATCCGGCAGGCTGCACGAAAATTTGTTATTATATATAATTGTGGCCGAATAATCGACGAACCCGTTGTTTTTATCGGTCAGTGCTCATCGGCTAAATGGCCTGCAAATGTCTAAATATATTGCCTGCCCATGGCCAAAAGGCTTGTCTGGAAATGTTAAATGCACGTTAATCATATCAACGGGCAAAATAGCGTATTTTCATTTGTTAATTTGCGCCCCGGCTGATTTATGCCATATTTTTAACAGCGGTTGCAGATAAAATGTGCTGAATTGTCGATTCAATATCCTTATCCATCTATTTTATAAAGTTGTTTGCAATACGCGGAAATACTTTTACGCTCCCGAAACCATTTTGATTTTTGGATTTTGAGATATTGAGATTTTGTGATTTATTGGAGGGTTGCACCAAAAGAAATCGCAAAATTTAAAAATCCTGAAATCAAAAATTGCTGTTTGGTTTGTCTTTAAAAAACAAAAAAATTTCAAATGAAGAATGTTGTAGTTTACACCCTGGCCCTTGTGATTGCGACCGCGCCTTTGTTAATTATTCCTGCCTGTAGCAAAAGTTCATCAAGTTCCAGCGATCTCATTGGTAACTGGAAAATCAGTGATTATTTCGATGGCCCTGCCCGCAGCGAGGCTGTTATTTTTTCTGTAAATGATACGGTATTTGTTGGAACCGGAGAATCAGACAATAAAAAGTTTAATGATTTCTGGAAATATTCTTTAACTACAAAGTACTGGACACAGATCGCCAGCTTTACCGGCATTGAACGTAATTCGGCTATTGCCTTTTCAATAAACGGATTGGGATATGTTGGTACCGGAACCGACGCCAGCGGCAATTACCTGAAAGATATGTACTCCTTTAATCCTGCTACCAACAAATGGACCCAGAAAAATGATTTCGGCGGAACAGCCCGCATCGAAGCAGTTGCTTTTGTGCTGAACAATAAAGGGTATGTAGCTACCGGATATGACGATAATTTCCTGAAAGATCTGTGGCAATATGATCCTTCTGCCGATTCATGGACGCAAAAAGCCGGTGTGGGTGGTTCAAAAAGAAGTCAGGCTACCGCATTCGTTGTGAACAACCAGGCTTATATATGCAGTGGTAATAACAATAGCTCGGCCCTGAACGATTTGCAGGTGTATGACCCCGGTACCGATACCTGGACGGCTAAAAACAAACTGACCAATGTAAGCGACAACAGCTTCGACGATAAGTATACTACTATTATTCGTTACAATGCAGTAACTTTTGTAATGAATAATAAAGTGTATCTCGCTACCGGCGAAAACGGCAGCATGAACACACATACCTGGGAATACGATCCTTCGACCGACCTGTGGGTTGAAAAAACTGCGTTCAGCGGCACTGCCCGTACAGGCGCCCTCGCCTTTACATTAGGTGGCCGTGGTTTTGTAATGACCGGCCGTAGCGGTTCAGCGTCTTTCGATAACATGTATGAGTTTCAGCCAACTGTAGAAGATGTTACTACCGACAATAACTAAAAAACATAAATTGATACTGCTGGCAGCATTGTTATTTGCTGCCGGCAGTACTTTTTTTATGCTGGCCTTTCGCAAAACCCATAAAGGCCCGTTATCGTACAAATGTTTTAAAACTGAGCAGGGCTGGGGGTACGATGTGCTGGTAAAAGACAGCATCATCATTCATCAGCCTTTTATTCCGGGCGAACCGGGCGGGGCAGGCTTCAGCAATGAACAACAAGCCGCCGGTACGGCCCAAATTGTTATAGAAAAGATAAAATCAGGGGAAATTCCGGCAATTAACCACCAGCAGTTGCAGCGACTTGGCGTCTTACGTGCTCAATCAAAGTGATGACCAAAGAAAAAATCCGGGATGCCCTTGCTGCTGTGCTGGGGTTTAAACCGGTGAAAACAGTTCGGCAAAAACTGCTGGTAATTATAGTGCATGTGTTGCTATGGGGACTTTTTTTAATATTACCCCTGTACATTTACCGCGTTCGCATTCCCGACGTACGTTTCTTTTACCGCGAAATCATCAACAAAGCCTTCCTGATAGCCCTTTTCTATTTAAACTTCTATTACTTATTACCCCGCTTATTTAAAAAACGCCAGTTACTCAGTTACTTTTTATCGCTGATGGCCGCACTCATATTCATATGCGCCCAGCAAATGATACTGGAAGTTTATTTTTTAAAGACCCACAAGCACCGGTTCGACCGGTTTTACCTCGCTGCCACACGTCCGTATATGGTTCCGTCGCGCACCCGCGGCGCAGCCGGAAGTGAAAAAGAAACTAAACCCGGTGCTGCTGTCAACGAACTCGGGGGAGGCCCCGGTCCCGGCGAGCGCAGAAGTGTATTTGTTACAGAGCAGGGTTATGGCACCGTAGCTGTTTCGGAACCCGTTGATGGAGCGCCCGATAACAAACAGGAGCGTGGCAAATCTTTTTTTATAGCTGGTAAAGATTCTGCTATGGCCCCCGACATTACCGAACCCGGCATGCCGCCGCCGCACTTTTTTAAAGAACGCTTTCCCCAAATGGTGTATATTATAACGCTGAAAGATGCGTTATCTTCTGGCATTGTGATTTTGCTGTTAAGCGGATTTATAAAACTGGCGCATTCGCTGTTCATCAGTGAAAAACAAAAAAAGATACTGGAGAACGAACGGTTAAATGCCGAGCTGAATTTTCTGAAGCTGCAGATCAATCCGCATTTTTTGTTCAATACACTCAACAGCATTTATTCACAGGCACATTTTAAATCGGAACAAACCGAACACAGCATATTAAAGTTTTCGCGCATCATGCGGTATGTGCTGTACGATTCAACCGCCGATAAAATTCAACTGGCCAACGACCTTGAATACATCAGCAATTATATCGATTTACAAAAGCTTCGGCTTTCTAAAAATATAACCATTCATTATAACGTATCAGGCCGCACGAACGGTTTGGTAATTGCCCCGTTGCTGCTGATCACGTTTATCGAAAACGCTTTTAAACACGGCATCAGCTATACAGCGCCATCCGAAATAAACATTTCGATTGCTGTTATAGGAAATGAATTAACGCTAACAGTTGGAAACGCCATCACCCAATCAAGCAGGGAATCTTCCGGTGGGGTAGGGCTTATCAATGCCCAAAGAAGGCTGGATGTTTTATATCCCGGCCGTCACCTGCTGGATGTAGTTGAAAATGATCACCTGTACATTGTTAATCTGAAAATCGAACTGGACTATGAAAGTTAATTGCATTATCATCGATGACGAACCCTGGGCGCTCGACCTGTTAGAAGACTTTATTCAGAAAGTTCCTTATCTGAATCTGGTAGCCCGTTGCGAAGGGCCTGTTTCGGCTTTTCCGTATTTCGAGAAAGAAGAAATCGACCTCGTGCTGCTCGATATACGCATGCCCGATCTCAGCGGTATTCAGTTTTTAAAAACGCTCAACAAAAAACCGGCAGTCATTTTTGTAACCGCACACCATGAATTTGCCATTGAAGGCTTTGCCATGGATGCCATCGATTACCTGTTAAAACCCGTGTCGTTCGACCGCTTTATGACGGCCGTGAACAAGGCCTATGAATACATTGGTTTCAGAAAGGCCAAAACGGCGTTGCGTAAAGACGATTTTCTGTTCATCAAAACCTCGCACAAGATCCAGAAGATATTTTACAGCGACATCCTGTATCTCGAAGGGTTGAAAGACTATACTAAAATTCATCTGGTCGACAGTAAGAAACCGTTTGTTACGTTGCAAAGCTTAAAATACTTCGAAAGCAGGTTACCGCACGATGAGTTCATTCGCATACACCGTTCGTATATCATTTCGCTGCGCAAAGTAGATACCGTTTCGCGCAAAGCCGTATTGCTGGGCGATACCGAACTGCCCTGCAGCGAGCACTATCGGAATTTGCTATATTCGATCATAGGTGAGAAGTTGTAATTGCCGGCAGAGAGGAGCAAAGGGCAAGAGGTGAGTGGAGAGTGGTCAGTGGTCAGTGGTGAGTTGTGAGTTGTGAGTGGTCAATGGTTCAATCGGTAAAATCGGATTGACAAAATTAGTTAGGGTTTGAGAAGCTTAACAGCTACTCACCATTCACCACTCACCACTCACGATTTACCACTAAAGAAATTAGTACTCGCGAATAATTACTATATTTGAAGTAAGTAAACGTAACCTTATGGCCTATCCTGCATCACTAATAGCCTATGCCTTTGTAAAAAAAGGTATCGATGACGGTAAGTTTGTAACACAAATGAAGCTGCAAAAGCTTGTTTATTTTGCGCAGGGATATCATCTTGCCAAATACGGCGCGCCGCTCATCAGGGAAAATTTTCAGGCCTGGAAGTTCGGTCCGGTTGTGCCTGAAATTTATGATAACTTCAAGCTATACGGCAGTAAACTCATCACCGATACGGCCTCTGTTACTCCCACCGACACCGAAAAAAAACGATACCTGCTCGATAACGAAGCCATCGATTCCATTAATTATACCTGGGACGTGTTAAAAGATTTTTCAGCCATGGCCTTATCTAACTGGACCCACCAGCCACAGGCGCCCTGGTCGAAAGTGTATGATCCCATCGAAAAATCAACCCCCATCGGCAACGAAGAAATCAAAAACTACTTCGAACGGTTGCTAATCAGGTAATAAATGATGAAAACTCCGCCCAAATCTTCTGTTGCCTCGGTTAATGAGGTAAAGGACTTATTACACCCGCTGCTCGACCAGCCGGCCGACACCCGTGTAAATGTAAAAGAGGCGAATGTTGAAGAAATTAATGTGCTTGATATTGATGCCGAATTTTCCAAAGCCCAGCTGAAGCGCCTGCTCGACGATAACAAAGCCCGAAAAACCTATAGCTACTGGATATTCGCTGTTACCGTATTATGGATGTTTTTTGTGCTCATGATCGTAATACAATGCGGCCGCGGCGCGGTTCATCTTTCCGACGGCGTGCTTATTGCCTTAATTACCACTACCACCGCCAATGTATTCGGGTTCTTTTATGTGGTGGTGAATTATCTTTTCAATAGGGAAAAATCTACTTAAGCGGTTGACAGTTAGCAGTGGGGCAAAAGGCAGTAGGCAGTAGTGAATAGGCAATAGGCGGTAATTGGCAAACGACAAACGTGAAACGGCAAACGGCAAATCGTATAGTTTCCGGCTACCTGTCAACTTGTTAACCTTTTAACTTTTTAACTTTTCAACTTTACTTCCGACCTCCGACTTCTGACTTCGATTTTTATCCCCATTTATATGCATACCTTCCTATTGACAAACTGAAAACAATTTATTATTATTGTTAATGTGTATTAGCCGCAAAGCCGGACTGATTATTGATGTATAAATCTCCCTGGTTTAAAAAGGGTTCTTATGGCGTTTTCAGGGTTGCCATGAGCACAATAAAAACTTTTAAACCTGGTTATTTCTGTACCGATAGGTTGTGATTGGATTTCACTTCTATCAAAAAATGGGAACGGATTCATGCAAAAACAATTAATGGCAAGGCCGGGAAAGCTGTTTTGGCTATTCCTGTTGATGGGTATTGTAGCGCTGCAATCGTCTTTTGCACCTGTTAAAAATGGAAAAAGACGCATTGTTCGTACTTTTTCCGATACAACCGCTATTTCCAATAGCGCATCTGCTAACTTTTCTATTTCAAAAAAACTGAATGTGTACGACAGTTTGCGTTTAAAAGATGCAGGATTGTCGAAAAGGGTATTTGCCATGGCCCTCAAAGGAATGTCCCGGCTGGTAAAAACCCATCGTATTAAAGATAACCTGCTGGCGATCGTTGATTTCAGTCAGCCCAGCACCAGTAAACGGTTATATGTTATCGACCTCAACACATACCAGTTGCTGTACAACACCTGGGTGGCCCATGGTGTTAAAACCGGAAAAATTATCGCCAAATCATTCTCCAATAAACCATCTTCCTGCAAAAGCAGCTTAGGTTTTTATGTAACCGGCAATGCCTATAATGGCAGCAATGGCTATTCGTTAAAGCTCGAGGGTATGGAAAAGGGCATTAACGACTGTGCTATGCGCCGCGGCATTGTAATACATGGAGCCGATTATGTAAGCGAAGGCTTTATTTACAACCAGGGCTATATCGGTCGCAGCTGGGGATGCCCCGCAGTTTCGCCCGATATATCGAACGAGCTCATCGATCTGTTAAAAGATGGCAGCTGTTTGTTCATTTACGGCTCATCGCCCGCCTACGCCAGCCGCTCGGCAATGGTGAAGTAGCAATAAGCAATAAGCAATTGGCAATAAGCAAGGTAACCCGCTCTGCCGGGTGATTGCCAAATTGCATATTGCCGATTGCCAGTTGGTTTTTCCTAACTTATTCACATCCAATACAATTACTGGTAATAAAAAAGCGTTTGGTAACCGGTAGTACCCGTTATCTTTGCGCTTTTAACCTTACGTATGCTAAAGATTGGTGTATTTGGCGTTGGACATCTTGGAAAATTTCATCTGAACAACTGGAAGGAAATCAACAATACAGAAGTTGTAGGTTTTTACGACCCCTCTGATGTCGCGTCACAGGATGTAACCGAAAAATATCAGGTTCCCCGTTTCCTCGATCCCGAACGGCTGATGGATGCAGTGGATGTAGTGGATATCATTGCACCCACCACCTACCATTTCAACCTGGCAAAAATGGCCATCCGCAAAGGCAAACACGTGTTTGTTGAAAAGCCAATGGCCAATACCATGGATGAAGCCCGGGAACTGGTAAAACTGGTAAAGGAATCGGCCGTTAAACTGCAGGTAGGTCATGTTGAGCGGTTTAACCCCGCTTTTCTGGCTGTAAGACAATTGGAGCTGAACCCGATGTTCATCGAGGTGCACCGCCTGGCGCAGTTCAATGTTCGGGGTACCGAAGTGAGCGTGATCCTCGACCTGATGATCCATGATATCGACATCATACTGAGCCTGGTAAAAAGTGAAGTAAAACAAATATCGGCCAGCGGAGTAGCTGTTATGACCGATACCCCCGATATCGCCAACGTACGCATCGAGTTCAACAACGGCTGTGTGGCCAACCTTACCTCGAGCCGCATTTCGATGAAGAAAATGCGTAAAATGCGATTATTTCAGAAAGATGCTTACATTGGCATCGACTTTCTGAACAAAAAATCAGAAGTAATTAAATTAAAATCCCCACAGGATATAGACGCCTTTTCCTTTGATCTTGATACGCTGCACGGTAAAAAAACGATAGCTGTGGTTAATCCGCAGGTGCCGGAAGTAAATGCCATAAAAAAGGAACTGGAATCTTTTCGCGATGCCATTTTATTAGATCAACCTACTATGGTATCGGAAGTGGATGGTTACCGCGCAATGGACGTAGCTCATCAGATATTGCAGAAAATCAAAAACAATAATATTACTGTGTAACTCCATACATGCCTTCTGTAAAACGTATCCATAGTACCTGGTATTTGCTCAGCGACTATATAGCGGCTATATTGGCGTGGATCGTTTTGTACTATTCGCGGCGGTACCTGTTGCATGAAGATATTAATCACCCCTTTTACCTGAACAACCGGTTCTGGCTGGGCATCAGCATTATTCCCATTACCTGGCTTATATTTTATACCCTCGTAGGCGCTTATTATTCTTTATACAGCAAGTCGCGGTTAAACGAATTTGCAATAACCTTTCTTTGCTGCCTCATCGGCTGCACCATTATCTTTTTTGCCATTGTGATCAATGATCATCAGAAAGACTATATCTATTTTTATAAGGCTTTATTAAGTTATATAACTGCGCAATTGCTTTTTACCTGGATCGGCCGCAATATGCTGCTGGGCAGGGTAAAAAAGCAATTGACCGAAGGACATGTTCGTTTTAACACCCTGCTTATAGGCGGCAATTCGATAGCCGAAAAAATTTATTTCGATACACGCGACGGATTGCGCACAGCCGGTTATCATTATACCGGTTTTATTTGTACCGGATCGCAACCCAATGGCATCAGTCATCATTTGCCCTGGCATGGCTGGCTGCAGGATATGGAAAAGGTAATTGGCGAGCAGCATATTAAACTGGTGGTGGTGGCCATGGAAAAACAGGAAAAGGTGCAGGTTGAAAAGATCGTGAACCGCCTCAGCGAAATGGATGTTGAAGTAAAGATAGTGCCCGATGTGCTGGATATTCTTTCGGGTTCGGTAAAAACCAGCAATTTGTTCGGGGCCGTATTAACCGATATCAAATCGGGCCTGATGCCGCAGTGGCAACAAAATATCAAACGCGTGCTGGATGTAGCCATTGCCATGCTTGGCTTTGTTTTTTTATCGCCGCTGATATTGTATGTTATGATCAGGGTGAAGTTTTCTTCTCCGGGGCCGGTTATGTACTCGCAGTACCGCGTAGGATATAAAGGCAGGAAATTCCGTATTTACAAATTCCGTTCAATGTATCACCCGGCCGAAAAGAACGGTCCGCAGTTGTCGAGTGGCAACGACCCGCGCATTACCCCCTGGGGGCGCATCATGCGTAAATGGCGCCTCGATGAATTGCCCCAGTTATGGAATATTATTAAAGGCGAAATGAGCCTGGTAGGGCCCCGGCCCGAACGGGCTTTTTATATTAATCAGATACACGAACAGGTTCCGTATTTTTCATACCTGTTGAAGGTAAAACCCGGACTAACATCATGGGGCATGGTACAATTCGGTTATGCCGAAAATGTACACCAGATGATAGAACGGATGAAGTACGATTTGATTTATATTGAGAATATTTCCCTGGCCCTCGATTTTAAGATAATGGTGTATACGCTTAGGATTATTTTCCTCGGGAAAGGCCAGTAGCAGGTTGCCTGTTCCCGGGTACCGGGTAACCGGCGACTGGTAACCGGTAACCGGTAACTGGTAACCGGTAACTGGTAACCAGCAAGTGATACCTGGGAAATCAAAAACTGAATTGAACAAAATACAATCTATGAAAACATTAGGGTTGATTATAGCTGTGTTATTCTCTGTGCATGGTTTTTCCCAAACGAGCTACTGGCAACAGGAGGTGAACTATACCATTCAGGTTGCGCTGAACGATAAACAGCATAGCTTAAAAGGCGATCTGTCGTTGGAATACATCAATCATTCGCCCGATACCCTTACCTATGTGTGGTTTCATTTGTGGCCCAATGCCTACAAAAACAAAAACACGGCACTGGCCAAACAACTGGCCAATGATAAGGAAGCCCAGAAAAAAATTACAACTACCGAACCCGGTTATATCGACAGTTTGCTGTTTAAAGTAAACGGCCAGGTAGCGCAAACCGTAGCCGATACCGCCAATATTGATGTGGTAAAGCTGGTGTTGCCGCAACCGCTGTTGCCCGGCGCACACATTACTATTGCAACGCCGTTCTTTGTAAAACTGCCCAATTATTATTCCCGGTCGGGGTACGATGGACAGCAGTTCATGATTTGCCAGTGGTATCCCAAACCCGCTGTGTACGATCAAACCGGCTGGCATGCTTTTCCCTATCTTGACCAGGGCGAGTTTTACAGCGAGTATGGCAGTTTTCGGGTGAATGTTACCGTACCGTCTGAATATGTGGTAGGGGCAACAGGCACGCTGCAAACCCTGAATGAGCTGAAAAAGTACAAACAAATAGGCGCTGAAAATAATGGGAAGCAGCTGGATGTAAAATACAAGACCACCACGCCCGGCAAATCGAAAACTTTGCAGTACTATGGCGATCATATTCACGACTTTGCCTGGTTTGCCGCCAAAGATTTTGTTATCCGTTACGATACCCTGCAACTGGAAGGCGATACGATAAATGTGTTCTCGTACGGACAACCCACCGGCAACAAGCAGTGGAAAGGAAGTGTTGGTTTTATAAAAGATGCGGTACGCCACTATTCGGGCTGGATCGGCAAATATCCTTATCCGGTGGTACAGGCTGTAGAAGGTCCGGGTAATTTGTCGTCGGGCGGTATGGAGTATCCCACGATCACCCTCATCACTTCGCCCAAGGCCGGCGAAGAAGAAATGGATGCCGTGATCACGCATGAAGTAGGGCACAACTGGTTCTATGGCATTTTAGGCAGTAACGAGCGCGACCATCCGTGGATGGATGAAGGCGTTAATACCTATTTTCAGTTCAGGTACGAAGCCGAAAAATACCGGGCGAACAGCATTTTTGGTAACATGATACCTAAAGATGTAAAGGAATTGCCCGAAGCCGATTTTCAGGCAAGAATATATAATGTATTGAACTCGATACCCGCCAAAGAACCGATCAACACACCGTCGGTCGCTTTTACCAATAAAGAGGAGTATGGCATCGTTATTTATATTAAAACCGCAGTTTGGTTATATACGATTGAGCAGGCTATAGGCAGGGATGTTCTCGACAAAGGATTGCAGGCCTATTTTAACGACTGGAAGTACCGTCACCCTTCGCCCGATGATTTTAAACACGAACTGGAAAAAGTAAGTGGCAAAAACCTTGACTCTTTGTTTTCGATGCTCGACAAAGAGGGGAAGTTGTAAATACCGCTAAACGCAGAACGCTGAACGCAAAACGCAAAAAATGCAAAACTTAGTGTGTATTTGGCTTTGAGCGTTAAGCGTTAAGCGTTCGGCGTTCAGCATTCAGCGTTCAGCGTTAAGCATATTCAAAATGAAAAAATTATACATTCTTTTTTGTATTGTCATTGCTCAACTGCACAGTGTGGCACAAACTGCTTACTGGCAACAGGAAGTTCATTATACCATTGATGTAAGTTTGAACGATAATGAGCATACGCTGGATGGTTTTTTAAAGCTGCGTTACATAAATCATTCGCCCGATACGCTTACTTTCATCTGGTTTCATTTATGGCCGAATGCCTTTAAGAACGATAACACTGCCTTTACCGAACAAACCCTGCAAAACGGCCGCACCGATTTTTATTTCTCCAATCGCGAACAACGCGGCTATATCAACCGGCTCGATTTCAGGGTAGGCAACAACACCGTTAAAACCGAAGATCACCCGCAATACATCGATATTTTAAAAGTATACCTGCCCGCTCCGCTGGCGCCGGGCCAGGAAACTGAAATAACCACGCCGTTTCATGTTAAACTGCCGGCTAACTTTTCAAGGGGCGGACATACCAACCATTCGTACCAGGTTACGCAATGGTATCCCAAACCGGCTGTATACGATCGTACCGGCTGGCATCCCATGCCTTATCTCGATCAGGGTGAATTTTACAGCGAGTTTGGCAGCTTTGATGTGCGCATTACCGTTCCCCAATACTATGCAGTGGCCGCCACCGGCGAATTGCAGAATGAAGAAGAGAAACAATGGCTGTTGGGAAGAGCCAATTTTGTAAGCTCGCCAACGGAAGTCGGAGGTCGGAAGCCGGAAGTCAGAGGTCGGAAGTCAGAAGTCGGAAGTCGGAAGTCAGAAGTCAGAAAAAAGCCTGCAGCAAATAAAAGTGCTTCGCAGGGCCGTAAGAAGCCTGCACCGCGAAGCAACCATAAACCACAAACTACAAACCATAAACAAAAGAAACCGTCCTTCGACTACGCTCAGGACGCAGAACAGGGCGATCCTTCGACTACGCTCAGGACGCTCAGGGCGCCTGTAGCTACAAAAACCCTTCGTTACATCCAGGACAACGTGCACGATTTTGCCTGGTTTGCCGATTCGGCCTATATCGTAAAACACGATACCATTCAGCTATCATCGGGCAGGGTAGTGCAGGCCTGGAGTTTTTACCGGAAGCAAAAAAGCAATAGCTGGGATAGCAGCATCTACTATTTAAAAGATGCCATTCATTACAGGTCGAACCTCATCGGCGAGTATCCTTATAATGTGGTAAGTGTGGTAGAAGCTAAAATGGGTTTTCCCGGCGGAATGGAATATCCTACCATTACCAGCCTCTCGCCCGGGATGGATCCAAAACAGCTCGATCTTACCATTGAACATGAAATAGGCCATAACTGGTTTTATGGTATACTGGCCACCAACGAACGCGATTATCCGTGGATGGATGAAGGCATCAACACGTATTACGATAGCCGGTATAAAGCGCTGAAGTATCCCAGACAGGAATATTCGAAATGGATTCAAAAAAGATTGCCCGATAACCCCGAAGTGCTGGCAATCGATGCGATAGCGAAAGTGAAGAAAGATCAGCCCATAACCTGCACATCGGCTGAGTTTACGTTTTTGAACTACCTCGTAATGGTGTACATTAAAACGGGTGTTATGATGCAACACCTCGAAGGTGCTATTGGTACGCAAAGGTTCGACAGCTGCATGCAGGCTTATTATAAACAGTGGCAGTTCAGGCATCCGTATCCAACCGACTTTCAGCAAACCATGCAGGCAGGCGCGGGTAAAGACCTTAAGCCTTTTTTCGATTCGCTGCAGCAAAAAGGCGCCATTACCTCTTTTGCGGGGCATAAAAAGTTACGGCCGGCCTTTATGTTTTCATTTAAAGATTACGAACGCGTAAATTATATCAACTGGATGCCGGTTATCGGGTATAACCTGTATGATCATTTTATGGTGGGACTGGCATTGCACAACTATACCTTTCCGCAGCATAAGTTCCAGTTTTTTGTAGCGCCGCTGTATGCAACCGCCAGCAAACAAATTAATGGCATCGCACGCATGGGTTATACCTGGCGTACCGATGGGCTTTTTCAAAAGATCGATTTGTCGGTAGCCGGCCTGCGGTATTCAACACTCGATGGAACCGACAGCAACTCGAACAAAATATTTGCGAACTTTTATAAAATAACACCTGCACTGCGCCTCACCTTTAACAGTAAGGACCCGCGCACTACGGTCGACAAATGGATTGAATGGAGGACTTACCTGATAGGGGAGAAGGATTTTAAGTACGTAATAAAAAGTACCGATGGGGCGTATTATCCTACCGAAGGAAAAATGAAGCAACGCTACCTGAACCAGTTTACATTTAATATTGGCGATTACCGCGCATTGTATCCTTACGATGTGCAGTTGCAGGTACAGCAGGGCGATGGATTTTACCGGGCAACCGCTACCGGCAATTACTTCTTTAATTATGCCGATAAAGGTGGATTGAACATGCGGGTGTTTGCAGCCAAATTTGGTTATATCGGCGAAAAAACGATTTCGAAACAGTTCAGTACCGAAGTATATCAGCCAAAACTAACCGCAGTACGCGGCTATGAAGATTATACCTACAGCAATTACTTTTTAGGCCGTAATGAGCAAACAGGATTGGGCAGTCAGCAGATCATGATGCGCGACGGCGGTTTAAAAATACGCACCGATCTGTTTCAGGGATTGCAGGGCCGTTCAGACAACTGGATCGCTTCGATGAACCTGAACAGCACCCTGCCCAAAGGTATGTTCCCCATACAAATTCCGCTACGTGTTTTTCTCGATGTAGGCACTTATGCGGAAGCCTGGAAGAAAAATGCCGCTACCAGCCGGTTTTTGTACGTGGCCGGATTGCAGTTAGTATTGTTCAAAAACCTGTTGAATATTTATGCACCGGTATTGTACAGCGCAGCGTTCAGGGATAACCTGAAAACAGTGCCCGATGAAAATAAATTTTTCAAAAGGCTATCCTTCAGTTTAGACATACACCGTTTAAACCTGCGTAAGGCATCGGGCAATAAAATTCCGTTTTAATAAAAGTCCGAACGTCGGGAAAGCCCGGAAGCCCGAAAGAAAAACAAATACACGAAGTAATTCTTTCCGACTTTCCGACTTCCGGTCTTTCGGACTATAAAATATGCACCCCAACCTTCAATATTATCAACGCCATCAGATCGATGCGGTTAAATGGGACCATTGCATTGATAATGCCCGAAATGGGTTGATCTATGCGTATTCGTATTATCTCGATCGCATGACCACCCAATGGGATGCGCTGGTGTGGGGCGATTACGAAGCGGTGATGCCTTTGCCTGTACGAAAAAAATGGGGTGTACAATATGTGTATCAGCCTGCATTTGTGGCTTCGCTGGGCGTATTCGGAAATAATCTTACCGAAGATAAAGTAACGCAATTCATACAGGCAATTCCTGCCCGGGTTAAACTCATTGATATCAGGCTCAATTACGGCAATATATTTTCTTCGACCGACCGTTTTTTAAAACTGCACAGCAATTATATATTGCCGCTATATCAGAGCTATGATACCATATATAATGGCTATCGCGAAAACATCAAAAGAAATATAAAACGAAGCCGGCAGTTGAATAACCGGTATGCAACCGATGTACCTGTTGAGGAAGTGATTTATTTAAGTCGTATGCAAATGGACCGCGTGAGCGATGTGGTTGATGCGGATTATGTAAATTTTGTGCAGTTGTACAAATACCTGCATCAGCAGCAAAAGGCCATGGCGTGCGGTGTGTATACGGCTGCTGGCGAACTGGTGGCATCGTGCGTATACTTCTTTTCGCATAACCGGGCTTATTATATTCTGGTAGGCAATCACCCCAATGGACGAACACAGGGCGCCTCGCATTTTTTGATCGACCGGTTTATTTATGATCATGCCAGCCGGTCGCTGCTGCTCGACTTTGAAGGGAGTGATATACGCAATCTTGCTTTTTTTTACAGCAGCTTCGGCGCCACCACTGAGATCTATCCCTCTTTGTGGATTAATAGATTACCATGGTATTTGAAAGTTGTAAGTAATAAGTATTAAGTTTTAAGTTCAGGTTACCAGTTACAAGTTGCCTGTTCCCGGTAACCGGAGAAACTGGTAACCGGGAACATATTGTACTTTGCTTATTGCCTATTGCCTATTGCCAATTCCCTTTCTTCTAAAATCTTCTCTGCCATCAAAACATCAACCGGACGGGTGATTTTGATGTTGGTAGCTTCGCCTTCGATCAACTGAATCTTCACGCCCAGTTTTTCTACCACACTGGCCTCATCGGTAAACGATTCGTCGTAATCCAGTTCAAAGGCAGCTTTAATGATATCGCTGTAAAAAGTTTGCGGCGTTTGAATGATGCGCACTTTATGCCGGTCGATCAGCTGGTTGCCGCCGACTGTTTCAATGCGAATGGTATCAATTGCCTGAATAGCTGGAATGGCATTTCCTTTATCGAGGGCTTTATCGTAACAACGGCGAATGAGGTCGGGCGTAAGCAAGCAGCGTACGCCGTCGTGAACGAATACGATGGAGTGGTGATGAATATGATCGAGACCGTTCTTTACCGAATGAAAGCGGGTTTCACCGCCTACTGTTATCCATATACGGTCGGGGTCTTTGGTGGTTCGCAATATTTCGTGGCCTGTTTGCAAATGGTCCTGCGGAAGTACAAGAATTATCTCCAGGTCTTTAAATGCTTCTAAAAAAGCGGTAAGCGAATACCACAGCACCGGTTTTCCGCGTAATGGCAAAAATTGTTTTGGTATTGATGTACCCATTCTCAAGCCGGAACCTCCGGCTACTATGACGGCGTATTTTTTCATTAAATAAGTTCTATGTTCTTAGTTCTCAGTTCTTAATTCTCTGTTCTGAGTTTCCTGGTTCCTGGATTGCGGAAGTTGACATAGGGGGTGGGAATTATTTTAAAAGTCCCTGGTTCTTAGCTGTTCATTCATTTGTTGAGCAAAGCATTTAGCCAATAATCCGGCACTCAACTTAGAACTCAAACTTAGAACTTAGAACCTGCATGTAAACTTTAACATTTTATCCCGCGGCAGCGCGGGATAAAAAAACAGGCATCTGAATGCAATCGGGCGGCCTGATAAACAAAAATCCTTGTACGGGTATGTGACACAACGGCGGTTGTTAGCGGTGCTACGGTTCCAGGCCGTGGCGCCGCTTGTTTTATCGTGAAAATTACCAGCCTGAGTTTCAGAAATACCCGGGCTAATTCGGGGTGCTGAACCGCTTAAATTGCATCGCCCAGCTCCCTTTCAATTTCTTCCATGTGCACAATGTCCCAGGCTTCGCTTTCGGAAGGCGCGAAGTTGATCAATTCAAGCAGATCGCTGCTATCCAGCGATTTTTCGACCTGTTTTTGCAAACAACAAATTACGAACGATGCGCTTTGATCGTAAAAGGTTTGTTGTAGCTTTACAAGGTGCTCACCGGCAGCGTTATCAATGTTTTGAATGTCTTGTAAATTAAGCACCACATTTTTAACTTCCTGTTGCAACAGGGGTATTAAACAAGCATCCAGTTCCGCTGTCATATTAGCAGATAAAGCCGGCTCTTTTATCCTAATGGCATGGAATTTCTCACTGGTATCAATTTTGAACTGCATAAGACCTTTAACGATTAAAAATGAAAGCAAATGACAAAACAAATAGCAAGCAGCCGTTAATAAAAGACCCGAACATAATGTCAAAAATATTCGTTATTATTGTATAACACACAACAAATTATAAATAAAATGGACAACAATTTTTCAGCCCAGGTAAAGGAGATCATTTCTTTTAGCAGAGAGGAGGCTTTACGGTTGGGAAACGATTTTATCGGAACTGAACATTTGTTGCTGGGGTTGATCCGTGAAGGAGAGAACACTGCTGTCCGTATATTGAAAAGCTTTAATGTGGATCTGTACGAATTGCGGAAAGAGGTTGAACTGGCAGTAAAAGACAAAACCGGTAAAAACATTGCTAACATAAACAGCTTGCCCCTCACCAAACAGGCCGAAAAGGTGATACGGGTTACCGTTTTGGAGGCAAAAGCTTTAAAGAGTCCGACTGTTGAAACAGAACACCTGATGCTCTCCATTCTTAAGAATAAGGAAAACATAGCAACTCAAATTTTAAATCAGTTCGACGTGGATTACGATTTATTCAGAAACGAATTGGGCGTTGTTAAAAGCAACGATGTGCGAAGTGAATATGCTGATGAAAATGAGGATGACTTTGATGACGAAAAGAAATATTCCCAGCAAAAATCACGTTCGCAGGGTAATACCAAAAGTAAAACTCCGGTATTAGACAATTTTGGTCGCGACATAACTCGTTTAGCCGAAAGCGGGGCACTTGACCCGATCGTAGGCCGTGAAGAAGAAATTGAAAGAGTATCACAGATATTATCGCGCCGTAAAAAGAACAACCCGATACTGATCGGTGAACCCGGAGTAGGTAAAACCGCTATCGTGGAAGGACTCGCCCTGCGTATCGTTCAACGTAAAGTATCAAGGGTATTGTTCGACAAACGCGTGATCTCGTTAGACCTTGCAGCCCTGGTTGCCGGTACCAAGTACCGTGGTCAGTTTGAAGAGCGTATGAAAGCGATCATGAATGAACTCGAAAAGAACAGAGATGTAATTCTGTTCATCGATGAAATACATACCATCGTAGGCGCCGGCGGCGCCAGCGGTTCACTCGACGCTTCGAACATATTCAAACCAGCCCTCGCAAGAGGCGAACTCCAGTGCATTGGCGCCTCTACGCTTGATGAATACAGAATGTATATCGAAAAAGACGGCGCTCTCGATCGCCGCTTTCAGAAAGTAATGGTTGAACCGCCAAGTGTTGATGAAACCATTCAGATACTCAACAACATCAAATCGAAATACGAGGATTATCACAACGTAACTTACAGCGACGATGCTATCGACGCCTGCGTAAAGCTGAGCGACCGTTATATCACCGATCGTTTATTGCCCGATAAAGCCATTGATGTAATGGATGAAGTAGGCGCCCGCGTGCACCTCAAAAACATTAATGTGCCCAAGGAAATTCTCGACCTCGAAAAAAAGATCGAGGATGTTAAAGTAGAAAAGAACAAAGTAGTAAAGAGCCAGAAGTTTGAAGAAGCAGCTTCTTTACGCGATACCGAAAAACGCCTGCAGGAAGAGCTCGAAAAAGCAAAAGCAAGCTGGGAAGAAGAAAGCAAGCATAAACGCTATCCCATAGACGAAGAAGCCATTGCCGAAGTAGTGAGCATGATGACCGGCATCCCCGTTAAACGGATGGTGCAGGCCGAAAGCGAAAAACTGCGTCGCATGGGCGAAGATATGAGAGGCATGGTAGTAGGGCAGGACGAAGCCATTGAAAAAGTGGTGAAAGCCATTCAGCGTAACCGTGTTGGTTTGAAAGATCCGAAAAAACCGATCGGTACCTTTATCTTCCTCGGTCCTACCGGTGTAGGTAAAACTGAGCTGGCACGCTCGCTCGCACGTTACATGTTCGACTCGGAAGATGCGCTGATTCGCATTGATATGAGTGAATACATGGAGAAATTTACGGTTAGCCGTTTAATCGGTGCGCCTCCCGGATATGTTGGTTATGAAGAAGGCGGACAATTGACCGAAAAAGTACGTCGTAAACCATACTCGGTAATATTACTCGATGAAATCGAAAAAGCCCACCCGGATATTTACAATATCCTGTTGCAGGTGCTCGACGACGGACAGTTGACAGATGGTTTGGGCCGTAGAGTTGATTTCAAGAATACGACCATCATCATGACATCGAACATTGGTGTTCGTCAGTTGAAAGACTTTGGTGAAGGTGTAGGTTTTGCTACCGCAGCCCGTACGGCAAGCACCAATGAAACCAACAAGGCGGTTATTGAAAAGGCGTTGAAAAGAACCTTCTCGCCCGAGTTCTTAAACCGTATCGACGATGTGATCATCTTCAATTCACTGACCAAAGAGCACATCCACCAGATCATTGATATATTAATGAAGGGCGTTATGAAACGTTTGGCCAACTTAGGCTTTACGTTAGAGTTAACTACCGAAGCCAAAAATTTCATTGCTGAAAAAGGATATGATCAGCAGTTTGGTGCACGTCCGTTACACCGCGCTATTCAGAAATATCTCGAAGATCCTTTGGCCGAAGAAATACTGGCGCTGCATATTAAACAGGGTGATACACTGTTGGCAGATCTGGATAAGGAGAATTCAAAAATCAGGTTTACTTTGAAAACCTCCAAGGAAAAATCTGAAGCGTCATAGATGTTATGATACGCTTTTAATTATACCTTAGATATAAATAAATAATACTCTTAGTCCCCGCTTTGTATACCATAGCGGGGACTTTTTTTATGCACCTGAAAACAACTAAATAGCTACAAATTCGTTTGTATAGTGCGTCCCTCGGTTGAACATTATCCCATGACCGTAAGTGGCATTTTCGACGTGCCGGCATATATATCAGGGCAATCCTCTAAGGTTGAACTTGAACCAGGTGACTCAGCGTAGTGTGTCAAAAAACACGTCCCACTACAACATTTAGTGTCGTTCCGTTTGGGACGACACTTTTATTTGTACTGGGATTAGCAGGATTTGTGGGATATGGATGATCAACTTTCTTATGTATCTCATATATCACAGTAGGATTTTTAATTTTCTTGCGAATCCCATATATCCCATGCATCCAATCTATCCCAGTTCTGACTATTTTTGCAGCACATCTATGCAACCAAAGATCATTATCACCATTGATGGGTGGTCGTCATGCGGAAAAAGTACGCTGGCAAAACAACTCGCCCGGGAGTTAGGCTATATTTATATCGATAGCGGCGCCATGTACCGCGCTATTACCCTGTATTTTTTGCGTAATCACGTTGACTGGACGCACCATGAGGCCGTAGAGCACGCCCTTAAAAATATTAAGCTCACGTTTTTATCGAACCATAAAACCGGCCAGAGCGAAATATACCTCAATGGCGAGAATGTTGAATACGTTATACGCGACCTGGTGGTGGCCGAAAAGGTAAGCGAAGTAGCTGCTATTAAAGAAGTGCGCGACTTTGCCGTAAAACAGCAGCAGGAGATGGGTAAAAACAAAGGCATCGTAATGGATGGCCGCGATATTGGTACGGTTGTATTTCCAAATGCTGAGCTGAAGATATTTATGACGGCCGATAAAGACATCAGGGTCAAACGCCGTTTTCAGGAACTGTATGAAAAAAATCCCAACGTAACTATAGAAGAGGTAAAAGCCAATCTCGAAATGCGTGATTATATCGATTCGCACCGCGAAATAAGTCCTTTACGCAAAGCCGAAGATGCACTGGAGCTCGACAATTCCCATCTAACCATAAAAGACCAGTTAGAAATTGCCCAGAAATGGGTACACGAACGGCTCGACTAAGCAGGATTTCTGATTTATTGATTTCGGGATTTTGAGATTTCCTTTGGTGCAACAACTGAACAAATCTCAAAATCTCTAAATCTCGAAATCCCAAAATTCTACCACAAGAGTATGATTGTTAATGTTATGTAATGTCTAACCGGCTTGGTTAGGAGTGCATTTTACATTTAAAATAAATTATATTCAGATTATTGCTAATTCAAAATATGTGAATTACTTTTGTCCTGCTCTAAGTGTTTGCTCCATTTTTGTTTAAAGATTTATTCAAACTATCCTAAATCTAACCAAACTGTGCATTCGAATGGCCTGTTCGTATGCGTAAGAATCCCTTGTTTATATCCATTCTTCCTGATTAAAGCCTGTTTTAACCTCCAGCCCGGATAACCGTATTTATTCGTCCATTATCTATTTTAAAATCTGCCCAAATTAATCTGTACCTGGTGTAAGCTATACGCAATTACATTGTATCAAACCTTAAAAAAAATGTTATGAAGCGAATGCTACATTCAGGCGCATTACTTTTATTATTTAGTTTATATGCAGGCATACTGCAGGCTCAGCTCGAAGAGGATTTTTCTCCTCATCCGGCAAACTGGATACTGGCTAACGGTTATAGCTACAAAACAGTGAACAGTACCAATGAGGTTGTTGTTTCACCAAACGGCAACAGCAATCCGGTAATTGGAACACCCATCGTTAAAAAATCATCTAATACAGTTACTTTTAGTTTTGATTTTTGGGGTTATGATAATGGGTCACTCGTTTCATTACCCTGTGCATCTACTGTTGACCTTTACTTCGTTGATCCTTCGGTAAATAACAGCAACGATCTGAACAATTCGGCTAATATATTCGGAATAGTTACCGGATTGAGCGCCGGTACGGGTGGAAGAATTACCAATTCATTTACTTTCCCTTCGGCTGTTACGGCTACCCAATTTCGTGTGTTTGTGAAAGTAAACCCCGGTTGCGATTTCGGCAGTACAAAAATGGCCTTCGATAATTTTGTGATCACCGGCTTATCTGAAGTGTGCACCGGCACTGCCTGCCCGCCCGTGGCTTTACCTGATAGATTTGTTATAGGATTGTTACCGGTTACTGCTGTATTATATGGCGATAATCCATCCTACCCAACTGTTCCGGGAGCCCAGGTGTATGCTGCAGGTATAGATAATGATCCGAATGATGCTTATGCCCAGCTTACATGGACGTTAGAGTCTGGTCCTTCCCTTGCCGGTATTTCTGTTGTGGTTAGTCCCACCGGTACCGCATTGATTACACGTACAGATCCTAATGTAAGCGGTGTTGCCACTTTTGTTTACAAATTAACCGATCCGAACGGCAATAGCGATACAGCATTGGTTACGCTGATACTCGGTGCAGGCGCTTCGTTACCGGTAGAGCTGGTTAACTTTACAGGCAACCGCAATGGTACGGCTGTTAGCTTAAAATGGACAACTGCTTCGGAAAGCAGCAGTGCTGGTTTTGAAATACAACGCATGATCAATAATGAGTTTAAAACCATTGGTTATGTAGCCAGCAAGGCGAGCAACGGAACCAGCAATTTCCCTATATCGTATCAGTTTGGCGAAACCTTCAACAGCAATAATGTGGCCTGGTACCGCCTGGTGCAAATCAATATGGATGGTACGCGAAAGATACTTCCGTCACTGGCTGTACGCGGACTGGAAGACCTGAAGAAAATGCTGATCTATCCAAATCCGGGTTCAACCATTAATGTTCTGTTTGGCAGTTCATCGCTCCGTGATATTTCTATCACCGACCTCAGCGGCAAACTGGTTAAACGCTGGAACAGTTATCGCGATGATAACTTAACAGTGAATGGCTTGCAAACAGGCATGTATATGTTGCAGGTTATCGATAAAAACACTTCACGAAAAACCATATCAAAGATCCTGATCAACAGGTAAGAATTTTATTTTCTGTTTACCTAATAAGAAGCCTTTCTCACTTTGTGGGGAAGGCTTTTTTAATTGTTACCGGTTACTGGTTTCCCCGTTTCCCGGCAACTGGTAACAGGCAACAGGTAACCGGTAACCGGTATCTGGTATCTGGTAACCGGCAACCTGTAGCCCTGAGTCGTTATGCTGCTTTCGGAATAATAACGCCAACCCTTAGGAGTAAGTGTTTTTATCAATTTTTAATATCAGAATATTGCATATGTGATACAAGTACACTATATTTGATCAGGCTCAATACTCACACTTTTTTTTATTCCTTCCCACTGATTGGTAGTAATAGCTTCTGATTATACAACAGCGGTACCGATAAATCGGTATCCACAGGTAGCACACGTATTTATTTACCCGTACTCCCTGTAAAGCACGCTTTGCATGCCGTGCCTGTTGATACCTAAACCCACTTTGTAAACCTAAAATCAGAAGTTATGAAGCGATTATTACTTTCGTTCGTTTCCTTATTTTATGCATTTGCCTTACAGGCTCAGATAACCGAAGATTTCTCGAATCCCGGTCCTGATTGGGTGTATTTAAACGGCGCCCAGGTGGCATCGGTTAATGGCAATAATGCGATTGTTACTCCGGGCGTTGGCGGCAATAATCCCGCTGCGATCGGAACGCCGGTTTTGGATAAAACTTCCAATACGTTTAAAGTTTGTTTCGACATTTTTGCGTATTCATCTAACCTGAAAAATATACTGTCATTTCCGTGCGACACCTATGTTGATTTCTATTTTACAAAGTCACATGTTAACAGCAACAGTGACCTGAATGATGCCAATAATGTGTATGCCAGCGTTACAGACTTGCTGCTTCCCGCCAATGGTGGAAACGTGTGTTACAGCTTTCCCATGCCTGCAGGGGTGCCTTTGGCCGATTTCAGGCTGTTTATAACCTTTCATGCAGGTTGTAACCAGGGCGGAATAAAATATGTATTAGACAATCTTACGATCAACGGGGTGGTTCCCGAATGCACCTGCGCTTGTCCGCCAATTGCCATGCCCGATGTGTTCCGCCGCGTTTTACCCAATGAATTGTCGTTTAATGCCGTGCTGTATGGGTCTAATATCTTCTTCCCCCCGCCACCGGCCGGATATGCCGTTGATACAGCAGGTACCGATTATGACCAGGACGATACCTATACGCATTTGCGCTGGGCGGTTGTTACACAGCCCGCTAACGGATCGGTTGTGGTAAATAATAATGGTACTGCCACCATTAATCGCAACAACCCCGGAGTGCCCCTGTTAACTTTTACCTATCGCTTATTCGACGATGGCGCCGACAACAACTTTGCCACTACCGGCGATAACCTGGCCGATACGGCGACTGTTACCGTGTTATATGGGGCCGGTGCGTCTTTGCCAATATCGATGGTTAACTTCAGTGGTAACCGAAGCGGGGCATCCGTTATTTTAAAATGGACAACATTAAGCGAAAGCAACAATGCGGGTTTTGAAATACAGCGATTAACCGGTAATGTATATCAACGAGTAGGCTTTATTGCCAGCAAGGCTGTTGACGGATTTTCTGACAATAAACTGCAATATGAATTCAGGGAAGAGCATAATTCCAATGCTGTTGCCTGGTACCGGCTGGTTGAGGTAGATAGAGATGGCGCACAAAGAATTTTGCCTGCCACAGCGGTGAGGGGTATAGAGGAGCTTAAAAAGATGCTCATTTATCCCAATCCCGGTTCAGTTGTAAATATATTGTTTGGAAGCGCATCGGTAAGGGATATTACGATAACCGATTTCAGCGGCAGACTTGTTAAACGCTGGAACAGCTATGCCGATGATAATTTAACGCTGTTCGATCTGCAAACCGGAACTTATATGCTGGTTATTACTGACCGCTTTACGATGAAAAAGCAGGTTGAAAAGATATTTATAAAACGGTAATTTATCAGTTACCGGTTACCGGGTTCCGGGTTCCGGTTGCCAGGTTCCGGTTGCCTGGTAACCGGGTTAACTGGTAACTGGTAACCGGAAACTATACGATTTGCCTATTGCCCATTGCCTACTGCCTATTGCCTTATTCTTGAATAGTTGTGTTGTTATTGGTACAGCCTTCCCTGTTTGTGAGGCAGCGGAAGGCTTTTTTTATTGTATTTACCCTCCTTCAACTCCGCTCAGGATTTGGTAATCCGGGCGCCCCGGGAAGCGGGGATCTTCTATATTATACAAATCGAATGTTTATTGAAAACTTGTTTTAAGTCAATTAAGTATATTTACTATTGCATATATGAATATCACATATTATTTTTGTTTCATCTCTGTATCCAATTCTTCCTTTGTTTTCCACCACAAAAGCCTTTCAGTTAATCGCACGCCCTTCGTAACGTATTCAATCTGATAGTTGAATTTATTTGATCTCTTTCCCTTGAAAACTGCAACGGCCAGTATACTCTGAAATGCTGCTTTTACCCCTATAACCGTAAAAAGAAAGTTATGAATCGATTTTTACGATCGCGCATCTCTGCGTTCGATCAATGCTGCCGCGCATGCGCGGCACCTGGCAAACAGGCTCCGCCTTTTATTATTCAGAAGAAACACTATTTGCATAAGTAATATGCCAGCCACCGGTTACTAAGGTGAAGCGCACCCGTTTTTATTATCCAGTCCGCGGGGACTGTATTAGCAACCATTAATCAAATTGTTTCATACTGCATGTGCCACCGGTTTACCGGTGAGGTAAACTATTGTCTATACCCGTTGAAGTTTTAAAACACCAATATACCGCTGTAAACCATTACCCCCATCATTCCTTAAACACAAAAATGAATTTTTATGAAGCGGTTTTTACTATTTGCTTTTTTTGCAATTACTACAAATTTTTTACAGGCACAGTTGGAAGAAGATTTTGATCCAACGCCCACCACCGATTGGATGATGTCGTCCGGAGCAGGTTTTGGTGTAGTTAATTCAAATGGTGTTATCACAACCCCTGGTGTGGGTGGTAATAACCCGGCTTTTTTTGGCACTCCCCCGGTAAATAAAACATCCAACACCGTAAAAGTATGTTTCGACTTTTGGCCATATGATGCAAACCTTAACAACAAAACAACGTTGCCCTGTGCAACCTATGCAGATATCTTGTTTGTAAAATCGGATATTAAAAAATCGAGCGATGCAACGGACCCTGCTAATATACTTGCCCAGGTTGACAATTATTCGTTGCCAACGAGTGGCGGAACAACCTGTTTTACTTTTACTTTTCCGGCTGCTGTAACAGCTTCGAGTTTTAGAGTATTTATATCTTTTCATGCCGGTTGTACACAAAGCGGAGTCAAATATGTGGTTGATAACTTCAGCATTAGCGGTGTAACGCTTATTTGTGGTGGAAGCAATTGTCCACCGGTGGCCCTCGATGATGCCTTTAACAGGGGCGATAAAAACGAGTTATCATTTAGCGGTATACTGTATGGATCGAACAGTTCATATCCGGCTGCACCATCGGGTTATGCTGTTGATGCCGGCGGTACCGATAACGATGCCAATGATGCATACAGTGATTTGCAATGGTCGGTTTTAACACAGCCGGTTAATGGTAGTGTAATCGTAAATAGCAATGGTACCTTTACCATTACCCGTAATGGAACGGCTGTTACCCAGTTAACCTTCACTTATCGTTTAACCGACGACGGGCCGGATAATAATTTTGGCACCAGCGCCGATAATATGTTTAATGATGCCACGGTAACGGTAAACTGGCCCGCTGCCTCTACATTACCTGTATCGCTGATTAATTTCAGTGCCAATCGTAGTGGTACAAATGTAAATCTGCGATGGACTACAACATTCGAAAGCAATAATGCCGGTTTTAAAATTCAGCGTAGCACAGGCAATGGTGGCTGGGAAACCAGCGGGTATGTGGCTACCAAAACCCCGGATGGTTATAGCGGTACGCCGAACACTTATCAGTATCAGGAAACCAATACGGCTGCCGGCTTTACCTGGTACCGTTTAGTGCAGATAGATAAAGACAACACACCAACCATCAGCGTTTCGCGTGGTGTGCGTGGTTTGGAAGAATCGGCCCGTGTATCGGTATATCCCAACCCCGGAACATCGGGTAATATGAATGTGCTGTTCGGCAGCAGTGCCAACCGCGATATTTCAATTGCCGATTTAAGTGGTAAGATTGTGAAGAACTGGAGCAACTACCACAACGACAATTTGGCGATCAACGGTTTAAATGCCGGTGTATACATGTTGCTGATCACTAACAAAGCAACAAATGAAAGACAAACGCATAAGATAGTAATTGTGAAATAACGTATTGTTTTTTGTTGTTAGGAATGGCCTTTTCATCCCGGATGGGGTGGGAGGGCCATTTTATTTGTTGGAGGTTCCTTCGCTTCGCTCAGGAAGAATTGCTAAGATGAGCATTTAGGTTCGCGCTAAGGCGCAAATAAGATCGCCTGGCAGTTTTAAAATTCTCACAAAATACTGAACACTGATAGTCCCTTCGTTTGAGCATTTCAGTGTATCTGAATAAAAAAGGAGAAGAAGAGAATTGACCGTTCTCTTTTTCTCCTTTTCTGTTTTAATCTCTTAGTGTTACTGCACATTACCGGCAAACGCCGCAGGTGCCGCCATTTTTAGCGCAATGGCCGCAATAGTTACAGTTTTTGCAGGCGTTGCAATACCTTGATCCCGTGCATTTGGCATGGTGATCTTTTACTTCTTTTTCGTGATGGTATGCAAAAGCTGAAAAGGCAGTACTAAAAGCAGTCAGGGCTACCAGGCCACAGATAACAAGCATTCGTTTCATATAGGTGGGTGTTTAGGAGTTAATGGCTATCAAAATAGAAATTAAAAGCAGCACGGCCTATTGATCCAGGTTATGTTTTGCCTAAGCCGCATATATACCGATGTATAACAGGTGGTTATGATTTTGAGCCGGGAATATTTATTGATGATGGTCAAGGTCCGGGTCTGTTTGTGAGTCAGTAGAAGGCTTTTTTATGTATTAAAAACATGTTTTAAGTCAATTAAATATTTTAAGTATTGCAAATATTAATAACGGATATTATATTTGTTTATCTGTATCCAATTCTTCCTTTGTTTCTCAATCACAAAAGCTTTCTTTTAACGACGCACCCTTCTTCACGTATTAAACTGATAGTTGAATTAATTGATTTTCTTCCCTTAAAAACGCCAACGCCAGCGACCTGTTACTGGCAGGTAACGTGCACCGCTTTTATCCGGTCCGCGTGACTGATTAGTATTAGCAACCATTAATCAAATTGTTTCATACTGCATGTGCCACCGGTTTACCGGTGAGGTAAACTATTCGCTATACCCATTGAAAATTTAAACCCCAATATACCGCTGTAAGCCATTGCCCCTCCAACATTTCTTAACCACAAAAATGAATTTTTATGAAGCACATTTTACTACTTGCTTTTTTTGCAGCGACTGTAAATTTTTTGCAGGCACAATTAGAAGAAGGCTTTTATCCTGCTCCAACAGGTTGGGTGTTATCGCAGGGCGCTAAAATTGAAACTACATATAGTAATGGCGTTGTTCTCACGCCAGGGGTAGGTGGCAATAACCCGGCAAATATTGGAACGCCCCCGGTAAACAAAACATCCAATACCGTTAAAGTATGTTTCGATATATATGCTATCGATGCCAATGGAAATTATATCCAGGCATTTCCATGTACAACGTATGCCGATATTTTGTTTGTAAAATCAACCGTTACAGATTCAAAGGATGCTGAATTACCTGAGAATATTTATGCAAGGCAGGATAATTATGTATTGCCGACCAATGGAGGCACAACATGCTTTACTTTTACCTTTCCGGCTGCTGTAACAGCTTCCGACTTTAAAGTGTTTATATCTTTTCATGCCGATTGTACGCAAGGCGGACTAAAATATTTGTTTGATAATATATCCATTAGCGGAGTAGCGCTTATTTGTGGCGGCGCCAATTGCCCGCCGGTGGCCCTCAATGATGCATTTAACAGAGGCGACAAAAACGAGTTATCTTTTAGTGGTATACTGTATGGATCGAACAATTCATATCCGGCTGCGCCATCGGGTTATGCTGTTGATAATGGTGGTACCGATAACGATGCCAATGACGCATATGGCGATTTGCAATGGTCGGTTTTAACACAGCCGGTGAATGGTAGTGTAATTGTAAATAGCGATGGTACCTTTACCATTACCCGTAATGGAACGGCTGTTACCCAGTTGACTTTTACTTATCGTTTAACCGACGACGGCCCCGATAATGATTTTACTACCAGCGCCGATAATATGTATAACGATGCCACGGTAACGGTAAACTGGCCCGTCGCATCTACATTGCCTGTATCGTTGATTAATTTCAGCGCCAATCGTAATAGTACAAATGTAAATCTGCAATGGACCACTACATTCGAAAGCAATAATGCCGGGTTTAAAATTCAGCGTAGCACAGGCAATGGCGGTTGGGAAACCAGCGGATATGTGGCTACCAAAGCCCCGGATGGGTATAGCGGTACGCCGAACACTTATCAGTATAAAGAAACCAATACGGCTGCCGGCTTTACCTGGTACCGTTTAGTGCAGATAGATAAAGACAACGCACCAATCATCAGTGTTTCGCGTGGTGTGCGAGGTATAGAAGAAAGTGCCCGTGTATCGGTATATCCCAACCCCGGAACATCGGGTAATATGAATGTGCTGTTCGGCAGCAGTGTAAACCGCGATATTTCAATTGCCGATTTAAGTGGTAAAATAGTAAAGAACTGGAGCAACTACCACAACGACAATCTGGCGATCAGCGGTTTAAAGGCCGGTGTATACATGTTGCTGATCACTAACAAAGCGACCAATGAAAGGAAAATACTTAAGATATCAATTGTGAAATAAAAGCGTATTGTTTTTTTGTGTTTAGGAATGGCCCTTTTCATCCCGGATGGGGAGGAAGGGCCATTCTCTTAACTCATCAGCCCCCTGATGCGATGATTCATCTTAATGTATTACGCTGAACTTATTTGTATGAACCCAGATTGTTGTTTTGGTTTTTACCGTGATGCGATAATTGTAAACACCTTTTTGTAAAGCGGATGCATCGAAATGTATACTGTGATAACCCGCCTTTTGGCCACCGTTCACAAGCGTTGTAATTTCTCTGCCCAATAGGTCGTACACCTGTAGGGAAACATAGCCATCAAGCGGGAGTTCGTAGTAAATGCTGGTAACTGCTGAAACCGGGTTGGGCACATTGAATAGCCGGAAGCGGACCGGTAATTCATTTGTCAGATCAGAAGGTTCAGTACTTTCCCTGCCAGCGGAAACAATATCATTTCCCGAACATTGGCCCAACTGATCACCGTGGGCAATATGATCCGCAACTTCAGAATTATTGACGCAAAGCGTACGTTTTCCTTTATGACAGATCAATACTTTTTCGTTGTTGCTTCCGCAAGCGGTCAGGGCCTGTGAGTATTTGATGGTTGTATAATCAAAGCCAGTTCCGGTACCTGTGCTCAATCCGGTTACATACACGTTGTTTAAACCGTCAACGGCTATAGGATGAGCAATAAAAAATCCAATAAAGATCCCCGTGCCATCGTCGCCATTGGCGGGACCATTATATCTTGCCACCCATTGTTCAGCGCCTGCTGCAGAGTATTTAATGGTAGCAAAGTCATACGCGGTGCCGATACCCGTGCTTCGACCTGTTACATACACATTACCTGTGGCGTCGAGGGCCAGCGAGGTTGCCTGGTCATTCGCATTGGCAGGGCCATTGTACCTTTTTACCCAAACCTCATTTCCGGTTGCATCGTATTTGATGGTGGCATAGTCATAATTTGATTCGTTTGGTTCAGCAGCGCTGAACCCTGTAACATATACGTTTTGCGAGGCGTCTACAGCCAGGGATAGTGCATTGTCGGTAGAGTTGCCAGGACCGTTATATCTTGCCGACCATTGCTCATTTCCGTTGGCATCATACTTAACGGTAGCATAATCCACGGCGTCCTCAGCACCGGCATCTGAACTGCGTCCGGTTACATATACATTACCCGATCCATCTACTGCTATAGCCAATGCTTCATCAAAATGATTTCCGGTAGCGGGACCGTCATATCTTTTTATCCAGAGTTCGTTTCCGTTGTTATCATATTTAATGGTGGTATAATCTGCATCCTGCTGATCAAGATCCACTCCAAGGGGGCTTAATCCGGTTACATAAACATTGCCCGCCACATCGAGGGCCAAAGCGTTGGCTGCATCGTTGACACCGCCCGGGCCGCTATACCTTGCCACCCATTGCACGATTCCATTCGAATTATATTTGATTGTAGCATAGTCGGATGAAGTTCCCTGGCCAAGGCCGCTTTCGCCCGTTACGTACACATTACCTGCAGCATCTACCCCAATTGATTTGGCCCAATCGAGCCCATTTTCAGGACCATTATAACGCGCCACCCATTGAGTAACTCCGGCCGGATTATATTTTATAGTGGCAATATCAAATCCTGTTTCATTTCCCGTACTCCTTCCTGTAACATATACATTACCGTTGTTGTCAACGGCTACAGCGAAGGCATCATCATCACCATTACCCGGACCATTATACCGGGCTTCCCATTGTTGTGCGCCGGCAGCATTGTATTTGATGGTGCTGTAATCCGATCCCGTTCCTATGCCGGTACCTGATCCGGTTACATACACATAGCCTTCATTATCCAGGGCGAGAGATCTGGCTCCATCAATACTGTTTCCGGGGCCGTTGAGCCTTGCAACCCATTCCTGTGTAACCTGTGTAAAGCAAAAAGAGGAAAAAGAGGATGATAGAAAAAGCAGCAGTAGCTTTTTAGCAAGCAACAATTTTTTCATGACCGGTAATTTTGGGGTTCAACAATCGATTTTGAGAATCACGGATCAGAAAACGTCACTTCATGGGGAGAGCACTGAGGAGTCATTCACATGGTAGAAGGGGAAGGTACGAAAAATTTGAGGAGATGGGGGAGTGGGTTTGGTGATTTTGATCAGGGATTGAGCGCGGGGAAAGCTGTACAGCCGTAGGTTCGAATCCTGTCTTCCCGACTTTTTGCGATTTTGATCGAATGTGAGCGATTTTAATTTATTATTATCGATTTGGTTTGATTTGCCCCGATTAAACTACTCCTCTCTTATCGTTATGCCAAATTATCTTTATTGTGAGACTGGTTTGAAACTGTGTAGGAAGCCTAGCAATTTATTTCTTAAGTTGGGCAGAATCTAAGACATAAGACCAGGGACTTTTCAGTTTGTCAGTTTTGGCTTTTTTGTGCTCCAGTCATTTGATGATGCCAATCGATGCTAAAGCAGCCGTAATTCCCATTGGGGGCAAATAATCCAATGTCTAATGCAGAACTTATCATCTTCCTGTCTAAAGCGTTCAATTGCTTCAAAGGTATCGAAAAGGAACAGGTCATTTATTAGCCCCGTTCCTTTTTTGGATAATAATACATTTAATGGTTTTGTTATGGACATATTGCTGCAGGCGGGATATTTTATAACGTCAAGCCCGAATTGAAGTGCAGTGATGCAAAACTGCCCAAGATTCAACATCCAGCTCCGTTTGCAGCAATACTTTTGTTGTCTGTAGTTTGCTTGCCAGTGAAGTTAAATTTTGCCTAACAATCTGACCAAGTCCCTTCGCAACTCCCGACAATTTCATAAGTATCGCAACAATGTGTTACACTATTTTCGCAATATTTTTTATTATTTGTACAACTTGTGTTTTCGAAAATTTCAATTTCGATTCTTTCTGTCATTTTAGTTGGTATTGAACGTTTGATATACTCAACTGAAGTTCCTATTTCTATTAGGTATTCACCACCTTCCATTTTTATGCACCTGCTACTTACTTTAAATATTGTTTCGTTATCACTTGAGGTAAGCAAAGCATAAGTGTTTTTATCATCAAACGAAACACTTAATTGTTTGGGAATTTTAATGTACTGCTGCGATGTCATAAAAATTTAATTTAGTGATTGTAAAATTGATTGTTATAATTCTTTTTTATAAACAGGTTATTTTCTTCTTATTCTTTTTTGACTCTATTCCATGTTCTCATCTATCACTCACATTATTATGACATAGGGTTAGGCGCCTATTACTGCGGATTTCTTATTTACAAGAGACTAAGTATTGTTTTTTAATTACAGTTACATCGTTATAGAAAAAAAATTCATTAATTGATTTATAATCTGGCGTTTCTGATAAAATAAAAATGTATTTTCCTTGATTAAGGGATGCTTTTGTATAAAACCAAATAGCATTTATCTTATTAAATTCCTTATTAATCATGCTGTCTATTTTGAATGAAGTAGTGCTTAAAACTTTATTACTGTCAATAAACGATTTATAAAAAAAAGTAGAATTATATGAAAATGCACTTGTATCTCGAGCATTAAATTCATCAAGCATTTTATAACCCAACTGTTGACATGACTTACCAATAGGTATTGTCTGAGATCGGGTATTAAAATAATAAAAGAAACTAAGAACTATTAGAAACAGTGATTTCATAACTTTTAAATTGTCAGTATTTTAAAATTACAGCCAATGAACTGGGCTTGGCGATGGCAGGGTTTTTATAACGTCCAGCCGATAACCAAAGCCGATTGAAATACCAAAGCTGAAAATAACAACTAAAAGCTAATTGCTAACGTCAAGCCGAAACTGAAGTTGATAGCGAAATACAGCCGAAACTAACAACGTCCAGCCCTGCTATTACCAAACCCCATGTTGTGCAGTACTTATTGTAAAGAAAGCCAACACTAAAGTTTTTTAATTGTATATGTGGATGCAGCTTCTCGTTCTGAGACGCCACAACAATTACATTTATTTATGTCAACTATCATCCACCCTACGGGGACATTGGTCAGCCCACATATTATTACTGAGGAACCCATGGGAAGTCCATCTATTTTTTTTATAGTATATCTGGATTTGGAAAATTCACCGCAACAGTCACATGGCGTCTTGTCAATAACTACCCAACCTGCCGGCACAGCACTTGAGCTACAAATTATTACTTGTGAAAGCACGGGTAATTTATCTATCTTTTTTATTGTCCATCGGGTGCCCATTGTTTCACCACAGCAATCACATTTTGTTTCTTCAATAGTTACCCATCCTTCTGGCAAATTCCGTAACGAGCAAACCGTTAGTGTCTGTGCTAATGAGTTTAAAGAACCACAGGTTGCAAATGCTGTTAAAATACAAAATATGGATATTTTAGTTCGCATGAGTTCAGTTTAGTTTTATCAAAAACACATCATTTTGGACAACAAGCACACCAGCATGTGTTTCCAGTACAAGAAGCATAACCCGCTTTTCCAGGTGTCGCACAACCACAGCCTCCGCAGTCAAATACAGAAACTTGGAGCGGTATTTTCATTAATTGGGTAGGGGTTTGCTTACTAAGTTGTCTATATACCTCAGTCATGTTTTTAATTACCTTTTTTAAAGAATTCTTAGTCTGCATTTTCAAGAGCATTTGATAATATTCCTTTGTGGTTACTTCCTTTTCAACATTGACATTTTTTGCATAAGTAATATCTATAGTCTTTATATTAGTTCGCACTAATTTTCCCGCTTCTTGAGCAGATAAAATTCTAACTACTGCGTTGTTATTAGATTTTTTCGCAGTTTGTGAAAATGCAGGTAGTGTCAAAAGTCCGATGAGTAACAAAAGTAAAAGTTTCATTTTTTTATTTTTAATGATGAAAAATTGTTTTGAACACAACGTTTGTATTTGCGCTGTTGCGCGCTACATGTATACAAAACGATTTTTGTAAATCATAATTTTTAAGCTACTTAGCAAGAAAAAACGTGATTGTCACTGGGTAGCTCAAATACAACATTCGTAGTTGCAGATCTTCAGAATGCCTTAAATTTTTATTAGGCTATTTCTCTCTGTCATGAAGAATTAGTTACATTCAAACATGCATAACAAAACTTCTCCATCTCAGTTACATAGTTGTAACATCCTCGTATCCCTCCGGGAAGTTTAACAATGGATAGTAAAATAGTT
>NZ_JCAPSW010000029.1:0-50384 GCF_059587045.1 Niastella sp. sgz303648
TCCTGAAAAACTCAATGTTTGTGGGTGTGTACGTAAAGCTACTACACCACTTTTTTGTTTTTCATCAGTTGCAACATGTCGGCATCGAGTATTTTATCATCTACACTATGCACCAGAATATCGGCGCCGGCTTCAACGGCCAGTTTGGCCGTTTGGTATTGAGTGGCATGAACGCACACTTTCAGGCCGTTGGCATGACTTTCATCAATAGCCGCTTTTACGATGGGCAGGTTGGCTTCGGGTTTCTGATTGCCCAAAACGATGTACCAGATCTTTATAAAATCGGGTTTGTAAGGCAGTTGTTTTTTTACCAGGTCCCTTGCTTCCTGTTCATTGGTGACTTTAACGATCGGAGGATCGTTTTTATCGAGATTGGGCGGCAGGAAAGTTGAAACGAGCGGACCGGTTACCAGGGCATGGGGGGCAACAATAGTAGTATCGAGCTCACTGCGTATGGCATAATTGCTCATAGGGCCGCCTACATCAATTACGGTTGTTATACCACAGGCCAGGTAGCGGGCCATCAGATCGGCCCGGTTATCTTTTATCCATTGCTGATCTTTTTCATATGGGTACACATTGGTTAAATTTAATGCATCGGGCCGGGTGTATAAACCACCGCTTTGAAAAAAATGAATATGTGCATCTGTTAAACCAGGCATCAGGTATTTGCCGGTTCCGTCGATGATGGTGCTGTTTGGCGGAATTTTAACCTTTTTTGCAGGCGCTACGGTAGTAATACGATCGCCGTTTATGACTACTGTTTGATCGGCATCTGTTTTTTGGGTGATTACATTAACAACATTTACATGTGTAATAAAAACGGGGGTTGTTGGTTTAGTGTATGCTTTGCTGCTATCGGTTTGTGCCAGTAAAAAGTTGCAACCGAAAAATGCAGAAAACAACAGGTATTTTTTCATGCTGTAGTTTGTTTGGATGAAGATACCAAATGTGTTTGTTTGAAGTTTGAGGTTCTTTGGATCTGTTTGAGGTTTGTAGTTTGTGGTTTGTGGTTCTTTCGGTGAATCCTGCCCTGTAGTATTGGACCTGTTGAACTGTTCAGGTGTTTAATTTACTGAGAATGTTCAAATCGCGGCAGCAACCACAAGCTATAAACCATAAACCACAAACAAATTATTGCCCATACCGGTAAATCAACCAGCAAATTAGCGCGGTAATTACCAGCATCACCACCCATTTGTATTTATCCCAGGTGTGTCGTTGCATTTGTTGTTGCAGCGCCTGTTCAATCATCGTTTGTGCTTCGTGGTCATTGCCGGCTACCTGCAACAGCAGTTCGGTTACAGGTAAAAAATACCGCCGGGGCAGGGGCCGGGCCGACTGTAATAGTTTTAGAATAATTGCCCGGTTAAAGTTTGTGTCGTTATGTTCGTGCAAAATGCCAATGGCATTGGTAGTAAGTAACTCTTTTATATGTGTGCTTACTGCATCATAACTCACATGAAATACGTTCATGGATGTTATGTACTGTTGTAATATGTTGCATGCTTCGAGTATAGCTGCAGGTGTTAATGCCGGTTTATAATACGACTGGCCAGTACTGCGTAAATACCAGCGTTTATAATTGTATGCTTCGCGTTGTTTGGGGTCGGATAAGATTTTATAGGCTTCCTGTATTTCTCTGAAATGGGCATCGGCCAGGTTACTGCCGGCATTTTTATCGGGATGGTATTGCTGCGCCAACCGCCTGAACGACTTTTTAATTTCGGGCAGGGTAGCGGAAGGGGGTACTTCAAGTATTTTATAATAGTCTTTTACCATATTGTTTGATGGTTCGATTGTTTTATTGTTGGGCTGTTGAGGCTTTGAATATCTGATTAATTGTTGCTCTCTGATTTCGACCTGTTAAATACAGGGAATCCTTTATAAAGTTGAACGTTAACAATCAAACCATCCAACCATCAAACAATCAAATAGTATTTTAAGCAACCTAAATCGTAAAAACCGTAAATTCGGTTGCAATGTACAGGATGTGCAAAAAAAATGATGCTATGTAGTACATTTTACAACAAAACAACGGTTTTATCCGTTTATGCAATGCCTATTTTACGTAAGTTTGCTGCGTTCTATGAAGACACATACATTTCGCTCCAAGCCAGAGTTGATCGCTATTTTAGTGATAGCCTTTTTTTGCTTTATGGCAGCCAATTGCCATGAAAATCCAAATGTAAAGGCAGGCCATGTTAATGCCCCTGCTGCTGAATTACCCGGAAAAGTAGCTTCCGGCGATAATAAATCTTCTGCCCAAACAATTTCTACCGATCCCGTTGAAGTAGCTGATGCAGCTTCGATTTTAAAGAAGCCCGAAGTGCCTATTTTGTGTTATCACCAGATTCGCGACTGGCGGCCTACCGATTCAAAAACAGCAAAGGATTACATTGTACCACCTGCTGCTTTTCACGATCAAATAAAAATGCTGGCCGATAGCGGTTATCATACCATTTTACCCGATCAGCTGTATGCTTACCTGAATAAAGGAACTGCATTGCCTTCGAAACCGGTGATGCTTACTTTCGACGATACCGATCTGGATCAATATACAGTGGCTTTGCCCGAAATGGAAAAATATGGTTTTAAGGGCGTGTTTTTTGTTATGACTGTTTCATTGGGCCGTCCGCACTACATGAGCAAAGACCAGGTTAAAGATCTGAGCGATAAAGGCAATTGCATTGCATCGCATACCTGGGACCATCATAATGTTAAAAAATACCAGGGCAAGGATTGGGAAATTCAGATAGAAAAACCAACCAAACTACTCGAAACCATTACCGGTAAACCCATCAAATACTTTGCATATCCTTTCGGATTGTGGAACCACGAAGCGATACCCGAACTGAAAAAACGCGGAATGATCGCTGCCTTTACGCTATACGACAAACGCGATCAGGAGTTCCCTTTATTTACCATTCGCCGTATTATTGTTCCGGCTATGAAGCCTGCTTCACTCAGCATCGCCATGCATAAGGCCTTTAGTTATAATAATTAGGCGCGGCTACAACGTATATAATTACATACCCTTACAATAGTTACAGGTTTCAGGTTTTTGGGAAGAAATTCCCGATCATCTGAAACCTGTTTCATTTAATGAATTTCTGATTTTTTGATTTTTTGATTTTGAGATTTCTTTTGTTTTGATCCTTTTTATAAATCCCCAAATCCCAAAATTTGGTATTGGTTGCATCCCATTTTCACTTTATACTAACCTTCACATAAAGTATTATTAAAATGTTTTGACAGGCCGGGGCTGGCATAGTAATCGAAGCTAATAGGTTAAGAGCCAAAAGAAAAGAAGAAGTGAAAATGAGAATGGTGCTCTTAACTTAAAAATTTATCTAAATGAAACGATTAACTACTATCAGCTCACTTGTAATAGTTTTATTACTATTCGGTGCGGCGCAGAATAGAGCAGCGGCACAGGTGTCGGTGCAGGTGTCGTATCAAACTTTTTACGACGAACTGGAACCTTACGGATACTGGATCGAATATCCTGATTACGGATATGTTTGGCATCCCGATATGGGTCCCGGCTTCAGACCTTATAGTACCAACGGCCATTGGGTTTGGGCCGAAGATTACGGTTGGACCTGGGTTTCGAATTATTCGTGGGGCTGGGCGCCTTTCCATTACGGCCGGTGGTTTTATGATGAATATTATGGCTGGCTGTGGGTGCCTGGTTATGAATGGTCGCCTGCCTGGGTTTGCTGGCGCACCGGTGGCGATTATTACGGATGGGCGCCGCTCGGTCCGCAGTTTAGCGTCAGTGTGAATGTTGGGTTCGGACATTATTCTCCGCCTTCAAACTACTGGTGCTTTGTAAACCGCTCCTATATTGCTTCGCCACGGGTATATGATTATTGTGTGGGCGTACAACGTAATACGACCATCATCCACAACACCACTATTATCAATAATTATCATCACGAACGCAATGTGTTTGTGACCGGTGGTCCGGGCCGCAGAGAGGTTGAACGGTTTACAAGAGAACCGGTACGACCGGTAATGGTTCGCGCTTCATCACGACCGGGTCGTGCCGAATTCAGGAATAATGAACTGGCTATTTACCGTCCGCAGGTAAATCGCGAAAACAGGCGCTTTGCTCCTGAAAGGGTGCAACAATTTAACCGCGACCAGCGAGGCAATGTAGCCGGTAATGACCGCAACCGCAGGTTCGATAATGGAAACATGCGCGGAGGCAACAGAAGCCCTGAAGCCGGAGACAGAAGAGCCGAAATGATGAATCGCGACCGGGGCCGGGGAACCAATGATCCCCGTGAACGTGGTGGATTTGATGAAAGGCGTCAGCAGCAGGAACGGATGATGCAGCAAAGAAATGGCGACGCCAATAATGCCCCGCGTGAGCGCGGGATTTTTGAACAAAGACGGCAACAACAGGAACAAATGTCCCGCGAACGCGCGGGACGAAATGCCGAAGCCAATAACGCCCGTGAATTTGAGCAACGGCGGCAACAACAGCAACAGATGATGCAGCAAAGAAATGGCGACGCCAATAATGCCCGGATATTTGAGCAAAGACGGCAACAGCAGGAACAAATGATGCGTCAGCGAAATGCCGAAGCCAATAACGCCCGTGAATTTGAGCAAAGGCGGCAACAGCAGGAACAAATGATGCGTCAACGAAATGCCGAAGCCAATAATGCCCGCGAATTTGAGCAAAGACGGCAACAACAGGAACAAATGATGCGTCAGCGAAACGCCGAAGCCAATAATGCCCGCGAATTTGAACAAAGACGGCAACAACAACAGCAACAGGAACAAATGATGCGTGGAAGGCAACAACAAATGGAGCAGCGCCGGCCCGAACCAAATAACCGGCCTGAACGGTTTGGCGGCGGCGGCAATCCAGGCGGCAGGGGGCAACAGCAACAACCGCAACAACAACCCCAACAGGCGGCTCCTCAACAGCAGGGCGGGGGCGGTGATCATGGGCATGGCCATGGAGGAGGCTGGCGCCGGAACGGATAATATTTTTCTGATCCTGAGCGTCCTGAGCGTCGTCGAAGGATCGAAGGATTCTCTGTTTACATACCGCGAGCCCCGCCAAAAAAGCGGGGCTCTTTTTTGCTTCATTTATAAGGTTTTAATGCATAAAACATGCAACGCTGAAAATGCGATATTTGTCATAAGAGGTGGAAATTCATTATCCGGATAAACTAAATGCTATTTTGCAGGTCTGATACGGATAATTTTTGCAAAACCCCAAAATTTTGGGGTAAAACAAACGTCAAAGGGTAGAATTTTCGTAATAAATAGTACAGGCAATCAACCGGGTGTACATTCGTGGTGCCCGGTTTAGCAAACGGCCTTAATTATAAACTAAAACACTTAAGATGAAAACTGTGCAAGTAAGAAAAAATGTATTTTTAGCTGCAGGCACACTGGCTTTCCTTATCACTTTGTTAACCGGTTGTTTGAAGGATGCTCAAAACACACCGGCTACACCTAAAACCTATCTTTCTGTAATGCACCTGGCGCCCAGGGCTCCGGCGGTTGAAATTTATTTCAATACGACCAAGGCTTCCTCAACCATCAATTCAGGTTCGGTTTCTTCATCCTATACGTCGCTTGACCCCGCTATATTTTCTGTTACTTTCAAAAAATCGGGTTCCGATAGTGTGGTGGCCAGTCTTACGGCTGATATCTACGATTCATTGAAATATTACACCTTATTGTTATATAATACCGACTCCACACATGCAAGTGCCGTTCGTATTGAAGATGATTTTTCGATTCTTACAACCGATAAGGCATATTTCAGATTTTTTCATATGAGTCCTGATATTGGCAGTGTTGATCTTTATTTCGATAATACACTCATTCAGTCGGGCCGTCAGTATGCCGATAATACGAATAGTTATTTTTACAACCAGTTTACTCAGCAAACACCGGGATCACCCACGATTTATATAAAAAAGGCAGGAACTGATTCGGTGATTTCGCAACTGAGCAGTGTTACCATGAATGCGGCCAATGCTTATACGATTTTTCTTAAAGGTATACCGGGCGGTACAGGAAATAATAACCTTGGTGTTAGTGTACTGCAGGCAGCTGATTAAACGTCCTGAGCGTAGTCCTGAGCGTAGTCGAAGGACGACTGTGAAATCGTAAGCGTCCTGAGCGTAGTCGAAGGATCGAACGATGCCTCAAACAACATCCTGAGCGTAGTCGAAGGATGACCCTGAACACACTGAGCGAAGTCGAAGTGTATGACGTAATAAAAGTGTGTTACTAAAATATTCAAAACGCCGGATGATCATCAACACATCATCCGGCGTTTTGTTTTGAAGCAGCTGTAAATATTCCAACGCGCATCTTAGTGTAAGCCTTACGGGTAGTGTGCTTAAGTATTTTTGGTTTTTATCTGAAAATGATTTAATTTTTTCATAACTTTTATAACTGCAGTATTCGGGCCGAATGATTGAAATTTGTATGCACCATTAAATTCTACCCATTAGTAGCAATTTGAACTTTTTAATGTTTATGATGTTTGGTATGTAGCTCTGAGGAAAATCACCGTACTCTTTTGCAACCACCACACCGTCTGATCACCATTAAAAGTTAATTGTATGAAGAAATCATCGGCAACCATGTATTCTCCCTCATCCCTGGAATTGCCTCTGATAACGAAGACGCTCCCGCGCCATTTAAAACACACGCAAACAAAAAAGCAAGCTGACCCCAGACCGGGCAGCACGCCTCAGCCTTCTGCTGAAAAAGTAAACCAGCTGAATCAGATTGGGCGGGAATATCCCTTTTGCGTGTACTACAAACATAAAGTGAATGATCCTTTGTAGTTCGTTGCATTCATTTTCTTGTTGCCACCCTGTATATTTCTCACAAGGTGAATGATCCTTTGTGCTTATTTCCCTGATGCCCCGTTATTTCGCTGATGATTCCCTTCATTGGCACATGCTTTTGCGATAAAAGCATTATAAATAAAAATATCTTCACTTTTTTGAATGCAAATACCATTTTGCAAGAATTATCTCTAATTTTTTTGTTAAACACTTTCCTCCTATAATTTTTTGGGTTAACTTTGATACAGTTCATTTTTGTTCCGGTACCCTCTCTCCATTTTTCCGCTTGCCATAGAAATAACGTCTCTTTTCTTGCCACATGAATAAACTGTCTGATTTACGTAGCGAACGTAACCGATGAAAAGCTGTATCAACACATTTATTCAACACACCGTAAAATTTGGCGCATGAAAAAGACAAGATTTAAAGTATCTACAACAACCATCAGCACAACTCGTACTTTCGAAAACGTAAAAGCAGCGGAAAAACTCTTACAGGAAAAAGCATTTGTAACACCTCCCAGTGAAGAAACAGTGGCCCGCTTAAATGCCATTGCACGTGAATATCCCTTCTGCGCCTATCTTAAGCAGAAACATACAGTAATGTTATAATTTGCTGTGTATCAAATCCCTTTGTACACATGCCCCAGGTAGCCTGCCAGTTCCATGAGCCAGGCAATGCCTAAATGCACAATTAGTCCACCCCAGATACTACGCGTATTATATACCACCGTACCCAATATAATACCTCCAAAGTAGGATGTAATACATTCAAACAAGGGTTTCCCAAAATGAATGGAGCAATAGAAAGCTGCTACCGGTAAAATTGCATCCTTACCGGCGTACCGGGCGAAGCTGAGTATTAAAAATCCGCGAAAGAAAAACTCAATAGTCACAAAGTCAATACCATAGGAAAGCTCATAGAGCAATTTCCAGGGAAAGGTACTGCGTACATACTGGTCAATGAAATCAATGCGTTGCACCTTGGGATAGGTGTGTAAAAAATCGTTGCGGGTGGCGGCGAATGCTATTAACGGCACCATCATCAACAGTAACAACAAATAAGGTTGAATATTAAAACCTGTTGCCTGTATACCGGCCACGGGTTTGGGAAAGCGTGCCAATTTCCAAACGGCTGATACCAGTATAAGCACCAGCACGAATTTTAATGGCCAGTCGAGCACTTTGTTCCAGTATTGGCTCCAGGGGGCCGGTAACTGGTGGGTAATGCTCCAGGCCGCCTGGTCGAAGGTTACTTTAGCCGCAAAGATGGCTGGTGCAACCAGCATCAGCACAAAAAAGAACCGGTTTTCGGGTATATTTTTTCCGAAAAGGAATTGCAGCGCCCAGGCGCCTGAAAAAATAAAGGTGAATAGTAAAAAGAAGCCTGCAATGCGCAGCGGCCACGAATGAATGGCAAAAATGGTGGGTTCAATGCCTATAGTATAATTGAGCACAATGGCTATGGCAACAAGCAGGGTAGTGAGCAGAAAAACGGTGCGATTCAGGGAGCCGATATAGTTTTTTAGATAGCCGGTGATCTCTTTCATGCGATACTGTTTCCGGGAGGAAGATAATTTATTTCTCGCAAAGGCATCCCGCCATGGCGGGACAAAGTTGATCGCTTCGCGATTTATAAGTACGCTAAGAAAATGTTTGCGGCTTTGCGACTTTGCATGATATTTTCATCTGTGTTAATCTGTGCAATCTGTGACAAAATATAGTCGCCGAAGGCGACGACCTGAGGCAAAAAAAAGTCCACCGAAGGTGGACCTGTATTCGTGGAATTATTTTGAATCGAAACTTGCTTTCATTTTCCCCAGCAGGTCGGCTGCGATCATTTTTTGGGCCAGGTGAATCATATTACAAAATGCTTTGGCATGTGAAATGCCGTGGCCAATGATCACCGGTTTGGCTACTCCTAACACGGGTGTGCCGCCGTACAGTTCAAAATTAAACTGATCGAGGTATTCGTGTTTTATGTTTTTGCGGTGGGTGATTTCGTATAATGATTCGGCCAGTTTCAGGATCACATTACCGGTAAACCCGTCGCAAACCATAACATCGGCTTTATCAAGCAAAATATCCCTTCCTTCAACATTGCCCGTAAAATTGATCAGGCTGTTTTCTTTCAGCAGGGGATAGGCGGCCTGGGCCAGCAAATTGCCTTTACCTTCTTCTTCGCCAATATTTAATAAGGCCACCCGGGGATCATTGATGCCCAGGATGTGCTGTGCATACAGCGACCCTAAAATGGCGAACTGGTTCAGGTGTTCGGGTTTGCAATCGGCATTCAACCCTACATCCAGCAACAGGCCGGTGAGGCCATTGTCTTTGGGAATGATAGTGGCAATAGTAGGGCGCTGAACGCCTTCAATGGGTTTAATGCTGTACATGGCGCCCACCAGCATGGCCCCGGTGTTACCTGCACTGATAAATGCGGCTACTTTTCCGGTTGCAAGCAGGTGAAAGCCAACAGCTATTGATGATTGCTGCTTTTCTTTCAACGCTTTGGTAGGAGATTCGTTGTATTCAATTACCTGGGGGGCATGTATAACACGCACCTTTTCGGCCGGTATCTGATATTGCTGCAGTAACGGATTGATCTGCGCTTCATCACCGGCTAAAAATAACAGAGCCGGATCGTCCGTTTCTGTCAGGTAATCGCGGATGCCTTTCACTGCTTCGAGTGGTGCAAAGTCTCCGCCCATCATGTCTAAACAGATAGTCATTTCCGGCAATAGGCTTATTGTAAAAGAAGTATATTATACAAAAAGAGGCTTACGGTTGATTAAGCTTTTTCAGATAATACTTTTCCTTTATAATACAATTTACCTTCACTTACGTGAGCGCGATGACGCACGTGTGTTTCACCCGTAGTGCTGTCTTTGCTCAAAGTAACTTTTTCAGCCTTGTAATGTGTTCTTCTTTTAGCACCCCTCTGTTGGGAATGTCTTCTTTTTGGATTCGGCATACGCTCAAATTTATAAACTGCTTAAAAAATCAGCTGTCTTCCAGATCTTTAAATTTCTCCAATCCTTTCCACAAAGGGTTGTTGGATGGGTTTTTTTGTTCTTCCAGTTTCTTCAGCATGTCCAGCACTTCTTTGTTGCAATGCGGGCCACCCATCTCCTCTTCCGAACACATCCTTTGCATGGGAATGCTCAGGTTAATAAACTCATAGATCCAGTCTGCAATGTGCAAATGGCTTTCGCCTTTTGAAATGTAGTACACATCCGGGTCTTCTTCCTGCTCGTTCATTACGTCGGGTTCGTCTACCATTTTAACCACGATGTTGAACTCGTCCCACAATTCAAGCGGCAGGTTGTTGCCGCAGCGGTCGCAGGTTACCTCCAGTTTGCCACCGATCTCGAACCTCAGCAGCATAAAGCCGTTTTGCTTTTCAAGCATCAGTTTAACCTGTGCTGTGCATTGGCGGAAATCCTGCTCCTGGTATTCTATAAAGAACTTATCGTCGATCGTATATTCAAACTCATGAGTGCCCGGTTTCAACCCTACAAAAGCAATATCGTAATTCCGTCGGCTGTTCATGAACTACCCTTTTAAAGAGTTTGCAAAGGTAGGGATTATCAGGCAAATAGGGTAAGGTAAATGCAAAAAAATGCCAAAAACATACTCCATGTTCCTGAAAAGCAACCCCTGAGTTATAAAATTTACTTCAAATTTACTATAAACGTGTGAAAATGAATATTGTTCGGGGGTACGAAGTCAGAAGTCTGATGCCCGAAGAGTTAGCTTAACAGGGCTATTTTATTGCCCGGGGGTACGAAGTCAGAAAAACCCGTTGTTCGATTATTCTCAGCAATTTTAAACTGCGACATCTTCCGACTTCCGACTTCATACTTCTGACTTCACGTACCTGGGTGGTTCTCCCTTTTCTTTTTGAGCGTTATACCTTATTATAATACCGATGCGCTGGATGGCGGTTTGGGTCATAATTTTTAAGTCTAACCACAAACCGGCATGCTTAACATAAAAGGCATCCCATTCATACCTTTTATATATGCATTCGTGGTTAACGATTTTTCCGTGGTAGCCTTTTACCTGCGCCAGTCCGGTAATGCCCGGCTTTACCAGGTTGCGGAATTTGTATTGGGGAATGAGCCGCGAAAAAGCATTACAGTCGACATGCATATGGGGGCGGGGGCCAACGACACTCATGGATCCTGCCAGTACATTAAAAAACTGGGGCAGTTCATCGAGGTTCGATTCCCGCAAAAAACGCCCCAGCCGGGTAATGGGTTGTTCATTGGTTGCCCGTTTAAAAGGGGTTACCGGGTTATAAGCCATTGTTCGCAATTTGTAGCAGATAAACGATTTACCTCCGCGGCCGGTACGTTTTTGTAAAAAGAAAACCGGCCCCTTCGACGTACACTTTATCAGCAGAGCCAACACAGGCAATAACCAGCTTAATATTAGAAGTATAACTAAGCTCGCTATCAGTAAATCCATTATACGTTTGGCAATGAAATAGTATTTTTTGTTATCAACATAGTGTCGCCAGCTGGTTGTTTTGCTGCGAATGAATAGCTCCTGTTCGGGTACTCTTAATGTAAGTGCTGTTTCGCTCATTATTTGTTTTTTCTTTAAACAGAAGTTCACAAGTTGTGCCACACTTTCAAATGTGGTGAAAAAGGTAAGTCACCCTTTTTAAGGGTGGCTCATCTTCCACCTTTTTCAACAAAGGCAACCTTTTTTAAGGTTATCAAGTATTTATTATACAAAGAATACGGCCAATACATTTAAACAGTTGCTTTTTAATAACCACAATACATTCTGCATGCATGTAACGCCGGAGCAAAGTATAATTAAAGTGTTAGCTTATTTCGACATCTTTAATTATCCGCTTACGAAAGAAGAAATATATTTTTTTCTCGGCCAGCAATCGCACCCTGATGATGTGGCCTCCGTATTAAACCGGCTTGCCGGTTCGAAGCGTATTTTTAAACTGGGCAATTTTTATTCATTGCAAAATGATGTGGCATTGCGTGAGCGAAGAACGGCCGGTAATAATAAGGCTGCTGCATTAATTGAAACTGCTTACAAAATAGGCTCGTTTTTATACCAGTTTCCCTATGTGCGCGGCATTGGCATCTCCGGATCGCTTTCAAAGAATTTTGCCGATCATAATACCGATATCGATTTTTTTATAATCACCCGGTCAAACCGGTTGTGGATTGCCCGTACCTTCATGCATCTGTTTAAGAAATTTACTTTTATTACCGGGCACCAGCACTGGTACTGCATGAATTATTATATTGATGAAGAAGCGCTGCGCATTGAAGAACAAAATATTTTTACTGCTACCGAACTGATTACCCTGTTGCCGGTTTGCGGTAATGGCACTATGGATAAATTTTTTGAACAGAATAACTGGACAACCTTCTATTTTCCCAACCAGCCGGCCCCTAAGCATTCGGTTTATGCAAGCCGTTCATCGTGGTTTAAAAAAGCAACGGAATGGATGTTAAATAACCGTTTAGGTGATGCGCTGGATAATTATCTGATGCGCATTACTTCAAAACGCTGGATGCATAAAGAAGAGCAACAACGGGTAAATGACAGCGGCATTCGTATGGGATTGCACAACGACAAACATTTTTCAAAACCGAACCCTGTATATTTTCAGAAGAAGGTTTTGGAGGCGTTTGAGAAAAAAATAATGCAGGCGGAGGAGAGTAGAGAGCCGGTATTAAGTAATAAGTATTAAGTATTAAGTGCCGTTAGGCACCAGATGTAGGTAGAAAAATGACGTGGTTTAATAAAGTCCCGGAGGGACGAAACCTGGCGTGTTCCGGTTACTCTTCGGGACTTGTAGTCCCGAAGTTATATTCTGTTGCTTTTAGCAACTAAAAAGTGGCCGAAGGCCACATAATAATACAGCTGCCATGGCGGAACAAGTCTCGCAGAGCCATCTTAATAAGCAAGGCATTCTTTCGATATTCAAAATTCATCATTCGTTATTCAATATTCTATTTCTTTCTTTGCTCCACCCACATATGCCCCTTGGCCAGTGTTGAACGCAGCTTCAATACCGGTAGTTTGAATAAATTGGCCACGGGTTTTTTGAGCGCCTTGTGGTAGCTCACTTCATAATTGATCATCTGAATGGCATAGTCGTAATACTTTCTGTTGTAGGTGCGCACGAAATCAATATCACGGTCGGTGCTGTTTTCCCACGGTAAATTGGTTACAAAACGATCTTCCACTTCAGCATACAATGGTGTACCTTTTATAGGATAGGCAACTGTGATCGTAAACAGATCGGGGTCGGCATTTTTTAAATGCTGTACAGTTGCATAAATATCTTCTCTTGTTTCGCCGGGATAACCTACCATTATAAAAGTGCCGGCCTGTATACCATGACGGCGTGCCAGCTGAATCATTTGCTGCACCTGTTCTACCTCAACACGTCTGTCCATCAAATCGATGATCTTTTGGGAGCCGCTTTCGGCGCCTATCCATACGCGGAAGCAGCCGCTTTTTTTCAGGTTGATAATAACTTCTTCATTCATTCTGTCGGCCCGGGTGATGCATTCATAAGGCATCACAATGTTGCGACTGGTAACTTCCTGCGTAAAGCTCTCTAACCACTGGTGGCTTACGGTAAATACATCATCAACGAACCAGAGGCTGTCGACCCCGTAATTTTCTTTAATATACGCAATTTCATCCGCCACTTTTGCCGGGCTCCGGCGCCGGTAGCTTTGTCCGTATACTGCGCGACTGCACCATTTGCAGCTATACGGGCATCCGCGCATAGTGCTTACTGAAATGGCGCTGGTACCATGCCTGCCTTTCCAGGCATCGAAATACAACGACAGATTTACTTTGTAGCGATTGGGAAAAGGCAATACATCGATGCTTTTTAGTTTGGTGCGCTCGCGGTTTTGCACAAAACCTTTTTCGGGGTCGATGTATGAAATGCCTTCAATATCGGTCAGCGTACCGGTATATACGCCTTCAATCCACTGTACCAGTTCGAACATGGTTTGTTCACCTTCGCCCGATACAATAAAATCGGCTCCATGTTCCAGGAATTTTATGGCATGATTTCTTACTTCGGGACCGCCTAATACAATTCGGGTATGTTGTAATTCGGTTCTGCTTTTTATAAAACGAACGATGCGTAATACATTCAGCTTGGTCATGAGGTTGGTATAAATGCCAACCACCTGCGGACGTTGCTCCATTAACCGGTTGCACAACAGATCGAACGAAGAAAATGTACTGTCGAATACTTCGTTCTCGTACCCATGTTCTTCGAGGTAAGCTGAAATATATAAAATGCCCAATGGCACATAAGGGCGCATGATAGCCTGTTCTTTTGCGTCTTCACCTATAAAGTAACCATGTGTTAACAGGATTGTCATAAGACTTCTTTTTTTAACAAAATGAACGAATGATCGGCGAGGGCGCTCAGGAACGATGCGTTGCCGAGGCTGTTTTCCAGTTGAACCAGCGAACGAAAAAAACGGGGATGCTGCTGCATCGTACCTTCGAGGTACGAAGGCGGAATAAACAGGCCCACCGGTTTTGTTTGTACCAGTTGCAACGGCGCCAGCAGGCGCACAAACTTTTTGATTGAATAATAATAAACAGGCTGGGTAACCGATTCTGTTAAAGGAACCATTACCTTTTTATTTGTCCATCTTCTGCCGGCCTGTTTTGGATTTGCTTTCAGTAAATAATACAGGCTTTCCCACAAACAGTATTTTCCAAACAACACCACTGCCAGGTACCCTCCGGGCCGTAATAAAGCATAAAATTGTTTGGCCAGTACCTTCATATCATCAGGCGATACGCAATTCAATCCGGCGAAATTTGAGAATATGCAATCGAACTGCTGATTGGTGAAAGTTGTTTGCAATGTATCGAATGCACAGGTTTGAAATGAAGGGTTATTATTTTGAAGCGTTGTTTTTCGTTTTGCTTTATCGATCATCACCGGCGAGGCATCGGTGGCTGTAACATGATGCCCCATTTCGGCCAGCCACAACGCATCGGCGCCTGTTCCGCAATTGATTTCGAGCAGTTGCAAACCGGTTTTGCTGCTTAACAGCGGCTGCAGCCATTTACGGCTGATGACACGTTGCGCCTGCCCGGTACAGCTTTCGGTAAAGCTGGTATCGTAGGCCGGAGCCAGTGCATCAAAGGTGGCTGTTTTATTCATGCGCATACCGGTTTAACTGCATTCGTTCAATAAATAATGAGGGCATATGCAAACAGGCCGATACTATTTTTTTCAACTCTGCCCATGAAACGGCAAACGGGTTTTTTACTGCTTTGCAAAAAGCCACCCATCCCTGTTGTTTGCGATACTCATGATGAACGTAACGATGCAGTTTTTTATAAAATGCAGGCGGATAGGTATTGTTAAACATCAGCAACAGTTCATCCGAATCGGTCCAGTTGGATTTTTCTTTCAGATCGGCTTTTACCCGTTCGTAAAAAACAGTGCCGGGTAAAGGATATGAAACTGAAATACCCATTTCGTATGGCAACAGGTCTTTGATCATGCGAATGGTTTTGGCAATATCATCCTTTGTTTCGCCGGGATAACCAAACTGTATAAAGAAAGAGGGGTTGATGCCATTTTTTTTCAGTAACGATGTGGCGGTATAAATCTGTTCAACGGTGGTGCCTTTGTCCATGGCATCGAGAATTTTTTGCGAACCGCTTTCGGCGCCCATCCATATATTATGACAACCGGCCCGGGCAAGGTCTTTTATATAGTTTTCCTGCAGCAACAGATCGGCCCTTGCCTGTATCTTAAAACGGAAGCGCAATTGTTCTTTTTCGATGCAATCAGCAAAAGCGTGTACCCATCCAGGTTTCAAACCAAATATATCGTCGCTGAACCAGATGTGATCGAACTGGTATTTTTCTTTTAAAAGTTTTAATTCCTGCACCACTTTTTCGGGCGAGCGGCTGTTGTAACGGTTGCCATAAATGGGTTTGGCGCACCAGTTGCATTTAAACGGACAACCGCGTGTGGTAGCCATATTCAATGAAAAATAACCTGAGCTTTTTAACCACATCGATTTATACGGAGTAATATCAATCAGGTCCCAGGCCGGTAATGGCAGGGCATCAAGGTCTTTCATTACCGTTCGGCGTGGTGTTTTTATCACCGCATCATTTTGAATATAGGCAAGGCCCTGTACAGACAGAAAATCGGTTTGATTATTTTTAATGGCATTTATTACTTCGAGTAATGTTATTTCGGCTTCGCCCAGCAACACAAAATCGGCTCCTTCGCGGCAATATTGTTCATAATGGTCGGTGCTGTCGGAGCTCGATACAATTACCGTACAACCTTTTGCCTTTGCCAGCTTTATCATGGTAAATGCGGCTTCGCGCATATTGGTAAGGCACATTTTGGTAAGGTAGTTGAAACCATCATCGTACAACACAAAAAAATCGGGTTGCTTATTCAGGTCGTTCTGTACATCATGGGCGCTGACCGAAAACATGTTATCGAATAATGAAACGGTGTATCCGTTCTCGCGCATCAGGGCGGCTGCATACAGGGTACCCAGGGGAGGATACGGCTGTGCCGTTGCCCATTGCTTGGGGTCGAAACGCAGGAAGTAGGAATGCGAGAAAAGGATCGTGTTGTTCATTGTCTAATTTGATAATTTGATAATTTGAAAACGAAATTCGAAAATGGCAGACATTTTCAAATTGATACATTTTCAAATTTTCAAATTCGATCTTGGTGACAAATTCAAATAGCACACGCACTTTACACAGGTGCTGTTGGTATCGATGTTCAGATTCTTTCTGAATGCAATAGCTGATTCGCTGTTAATAATCGCTTCCAGATTCTGTTGCCTGATGTTGCCCAAAGCCTCATGAAAAAAACAGGGACGCACTGTTCCATCGGCCTCGATTACAGTTGATACCCACGGCGCATTGCATTTTTTATACGGGAATGGGTTCTTTCCATAAAAGGCCGCATAGTAGGCGTATATTTTTTGCAGCTTTTCGGGGCTCTCGGCAATAAAATGCTGATCAAAAGCCGGATGGTGATAACGGATCAGTTCATCAACCACCGATTGAAATTCGGGCAACTCATCTTCATGTATCAATACACTTTGCTGCCGTTCGGTGTTCCATAATTCGGCCCGGTTAAAAGCATGACTGCTTACATCGGCCGGTAAAAAGCTGATCTGATCTAACCCCATTTCCATAGCGCTGTTTACGATGGCTATCCAGTGCCTGAAGTTCAACCGGTGAATGACCGTGCGTGCCGTAATGCGATATGTTGGATCGATAGATTTAATATGCTGCACACCCTGCCGCAATTTTTGAAAGGCGCCGGGTATCTGGCGTATGTTGTCGTGCAGCACTTCATCACCATCGAGCGAAACAATAATTTCATTAACACATTCCACTAATTGCTCCGCTTTTTTTTCGATCGATAAACCGGTCGACAATAAGGTAACGGCTATATTTTCTTTTTGCAGTATTTCGCAAAACCTGAAAAAGTTAGGGTTCAGCAATGCTTCACCGCCCGATAACACTACCTGCTTTGTACCGAATTTTTTGAAGGTGCTTAGTAAGCCGCGAATGTCTTGTTCGGTAAGCTGTTTCAGGTTTTTATTATCCTTCCATATGTCGCACATAACGCAACGGCAATTGCAGGCACTGTGCGGCATTAATATCACCACCGGCAAAGCCCTGATAACATGGGTTTGCAAGGTGCGGTAGCGCAGAAAGGTGTGGTATAGTTGGTCGATGATCATGTTAGTCAATGGTCAATGGTGAATGGTGAATAGAGAGTAGTCAATTGCGAGTTGTTTACTTATTGACCATTGACCATTCACCATTCACGATTTGAAAAATGAAATTTGTTTCTACCCAGTTTGTTTTTGTTTGCACACAGTTTAAATGAAAGCCATTTTGTAACGCGATATCTTTTATCATTTGCACATCGCATCCATCGCACAGAACCATTAATACCACCGATTGAGGATGCATGTATTTATGTAACCCGCTGAACAATTGCTGAAAATATTCGCCCTGCTTACCGCAATACCAGGCATATTCGGCCGCTGTACGCGGTTGCTTTTTATAGTAAGGCGGATTGATGGCAATGATATCATATGCCTGTTGTGGAATGTGCTCGAATAAATCAGAATGAATGATATGTAAGTTCAACCGGTTGATGTACCGGTTTTTTTCGAGGAACTGAACAGCCACAGGGTTGATGTCGGTTGCCGTAGCAACAGCGCCCTGCCTTGCTGCGTATAATGAAATCAATCCGCTGCCGGCCCCCGGTTCAAGAAATAATTTATTTTTTAAAGCAAGGGTTGAAACGTACCGCAACAATAAACGCGTGCTGAAGAAAAAACCCGGATGAAAAACAGCTGGTGGTATTACCAGCCTGATGCCTTTGTACGTGTATGTGCGTGTGGCCGACAGGTATTTTACCAGCAGTGGTTTGTATAAACGGGTAGTGAGATATTTTATGGTTTGTTTCAAGTTTTACATTTAAAGGCCTTCGCCATTTTAAGGCCTTCGCTACGCTCAGGCCGAAAGTTTTAGCTAAGAGGGTATAAGAGTAGAAAGAGAAAAAAGAGATTTTTCGGTTTTTCATCTTCTACACTAATTATCAGGTTTCAAAAGTTTTAAAGCTTTTTGTATTCTCTTTTTCTCCTTTTCTCTTTTAAGCTCTTAGCGCCACTGCATTTCTGGGCGCCAGCGCCCTTAAATCAAAATCCCTCAATTTCGGGTTGACGATACTTCCACAACATTTGCAACACTTTTAATTCATACGGTTTCCAATACAAACCGGTTTTATAGCGTACGGCCGAAATGCCGCGCATAATATTTCTTTTGAAACCGGTTAATCGTATGTCCGACACAGTAGGGTAGTAGCCGTTCAAAACGGTTTCAAAATCCTTGATTTTGTCAACCATTTCGGGCGTTAACCAGGGTGTTAGCGGATTTTTGCGCAAATCAAAATTTTCCCAGTGCGGACTGATCCAGTCTTCGAGCTTTTCGGGAAAATGAAAACCGCTTTCCAATACTTTTTTATACAGTTCAGATCCTTCGGTAGGCACCGGGCTATACAGGTAAATAATGATCTCGGTTTTGGGATTGATGCTTTTGATCTCTTTGATGAACGAAATATCCTGATCAATTTGTTTCATCACCTGTTCGGGCGTATCGGCCGGGGTGCCTAATACAAACGAATATTCAGGAATGATATCGAATTTGGCCATGCGGGCAGCAAAGGCTCTGATCTGTGCGCTGCTTTGCGTGCCGCCCTTATCCATTTTTTTCAGTATTTCGTCGTTACCGGTTTCGGCGCCAAAGAAGATCATCTTACAACCCGATGCACGCATCAGCTCAAGCGATTGATCGGAATATTTATCAATGGTGTCAATGCGGCCTTCGCCCCACCATACCATATTTTCGGGCTGAATGAGTTTTGAAAATTCAACCGTTCTTTTTTCCGACACAAAAAAGTTGTTGTCGTGAAATTCAATGGCATTACCACCATACTCATCTTTCAGGTATTTGATGTCCTGATAAATCAGCTGAGCCGATTTGCCCCGCCAGCGCGCATTGTAAATGGGTACTACGGCGCAAAACGAACATTTAAAAGGGCAACCCATGCTGGAGTGATAGGCAATAGTTCGTGTGCCCAGATAAGTTTTGCCCAAATAGCGGCGCAACGGATAAAATCTGTTCAGCGTATCGTAGGGTAGTGACGCCAGTGCATCCTGGTCGTACAGCTCATCTTTAGGCGTTTTGATAATTCCCTCTTCCCTCTTGTAAATAAGGTTAGGAATATTTTGCCAGGGTTGCTTTGTATTTAATGCCTGCACCAAAGCCGGAAGGCATTTATCGCCGGGGCCGTTTACAATAAAATCAACAAATCCCGAATGCAACACCACATTTGGCTGATTACTGGCAAAATAGCCGCCCCATATGATGGTGATATACGGATAATGTTCGCGTATTTTTTTTGAAATGGGAATCGCCTGCCGCAATTGCGGTCCGGGCATACAGGTAACGCCAAAATAGCCGAATTCGCCCGATGACAAATAACTGTTTATTTTTTGCCAGGGATCTGTTTCAAGATTGCCATCAACAATTACATAGTCGTATACCCCTTCAATAGCAGCCGCTATGGAAAGAATAGAATTGGGTATTCTGGGCTTGCTTCTGGCGCTTCGCGGATTGAATAATAGTATTTTATTCATTAGTGTCGATCTGACTGATTATCATTACGGATGAGGGGTGAGTTGAGTTGCCTGTGGAAAAACTAAATGAAATATCGAATATTGAAAGTAAAATTTTGAATTTCGAAGTAAATACAATTTCGAAATTCAAAGTTCTTCGGTTCGATATTCGATATTTAACACCGGCAACCCTTTTACCTCAATTACCGTACTGATATCCAATTGTGTATAACCGTTTAAGATCATATTACCCGATTTTTCCTCTTGCTGTGCTACTGGTGTATTTTATATATAAAAGTACAGGCGCCCCACTTTCAGATTTTGCCGGATATTATTTTGGAAGTGCCGGATTACTGCAGGGTGATTTCAAAACCGTGTATGACACCTATGCATTAAATGCGCTGATTGCGCAAAAAGGGTATACCGGTGTGTATGTATCGTATACCCCTTTTCCGCCATTTACGTCAATTGTTTTTGCGCCTTTTTTGCTGTTGCCGGTGGTAGCATCAAAAATTATGTTCAACATTTTTTCGGTGGGGCTGTTCCTGTTTACGCTTATTCGGGTGCAACGGTTTACAGCATCACCTCGCTGGATGTTATGGCTGATACCGGTGATATTTTTTATTCCGCTTCGCAATAATATTTTCTTTGGACAGTCATATTTGCTGGTATGCGTGTTACTGCTCGAAGGTTTTATGGCTTATAAAAAAGGCCAGTTAGTGCTTTCTTCCTTATTATGGGCAACGGCCATTGTTTTTAAATTATTTCCGGCGGTTATTTTGTTTTACCTCATTGCCAAAAAGCAGTATAAAAACGTGGTGTATGTGACCATTGGCTGTGCATTACTTGGAAGTATTTCATTATTGTTGAACGGGGTAGCATCGTGGCAGTATTATGTATTTACCATATTGCCACGGGCTGGTAATGGCGAACTGAATGACAGTTATACCTACGTTTTTCAGAGTGCCAACATGTTGCTGAAGAATTTTTTTGTGTATGATGAAGTACAAAACCCAGAGGTGGTTTATAACAGTACCATAGCATTCAGCCTGTGCATGGCATTGTTTAAAGCGTTGATACTGGCGTGTTGTGTTGGTGCCACCATCTTTCAAAAAAACAACGATGCTGCTGCTGGTAAAAAGCCATTGGAGCTATTGATCTTTGCCGTTTGGATAACCGCCAGTTTACTGCTTTCGCCCAATGGCAGTTCATATTCGTTGATATTACTGCTGATACCTTTTATAGCATTATCTGCTATGGTTACCGAAGCCGCCAGCAAACGGATGTTGCCGGTTTATATAAGCATAGCGGTTTTATTTTTGATAGCTGCTATTCCGGTACAATCATTTGGCGGTTTACCGCTGCTGTTACAATTTCCCCGGTTATATTTATTGCTTTTATTTTTCTGCCTGTTATTATATTATACAAGCATCCGGTTGCCATGGAAACTATTGGTCGTTTTTTTTGCCGTGCTGTTGCTGCCCGACATGCTGCGTAAACGCCACAATGATACCAGTACATATTTGCTTACCACAAAAGCGCCGCTTATTTATGAATATGCGGTAAAAAACAACAGACTGGTTTATTATTATTGGGATGATAAAGGCAGTCATGAGGCCGATGCCGGATATGCTGTTCAACAGTATGCCACAAATGATGTACAGCTTTACAACAACCAGCTTTTTTATAAAGGCAAACAAATTACTGCTTCTGCCGATCTGAAAAAGCAGCCGATGATTATAAACGATGGGGATATTATTTATCTGTCGGATAAGAACAGGGGCGTAGGATTTTATGCATTGAGGAAGATTAAATATCGTTCAAGAGCCTTAGTGCCATCAGGCACATTATGTTGGTAGAAAATCGATGTAATAATCGTATTACCGTGCCGTAGGTACGGAACATTGAGTGCTTTAACCATGTGCTTTGGTAATGTTTTGTACCTGACGGCACAAAATGCCCTGAATTATTTCTGCTACCTATTTGTTGTCCCTCGGGGACAAAAGAACGGAATCTTTCAGTACCATGTTATTATTCAATTCGAGATCCTTCAATAACCAGCTGAGCTTGTCGATGATACTTTCAGCCGTAATGTTGCTCATGCAAAAGTTATTGCCGCCGCAGGGCAATGTTTCGTAATGATGCACACAGGGCGAACAGGGAACTTTATTGTAAACAAATACATGCCGTTGTTCTTCACCGGGCCGTATTTTTAAATAATTGGCAGGATTGGTTGGTCCCCATATTGATACAGTAGGCACCCCCAGCTTGCGGGCAATATGCAACGGGCCGCTGTCGATAGTTACCAGGCAGGCCCCTTTATCGGCAATGAACCGGTAATACGCTTCAAAATCTAATGCGCCTGCAATGTTTACGATTTTGCCTTGTGTTTTGTAAGCTGGTATATGTTCATCAACGAACTGATCGATTGCTTCTTTATCGCTGCCGGCTCCCAGAAAGGCTATCCTGTACGGCGTGTTTTCAAGTATCCAGGTACATACAGCTGAAAAAACAGCATCGGGCAGTTTGCGAACCAGCGCCAGAGTGCTGCAGGTATTGTTGAGTATGATGTATGCCTTTTGTGAAGTATCTTTTTGTAAAGGCAAAGGCTGTTCGTGCAATAGTGAGTTTTGTGTGTTGGTTATTACCTGCGCCATGTGCAGGTAATTATCTTCCAGAAAAGCCGATTGCTGAAACAAAATATTGTGTGTATTCAGGTATTTGCGAAAGAATACCGGCCGCAGGTGAAAACCAAAGCGATTGGGGGCCATGGTGAGTAGCGCGTATATGGTAGTGAGCTTTGAATATACTTCGAGGTCAACCACCCATAGTTTTTTCAGCGACCACGATTTTACAATATAGTGTAATGATGTACTGATGGTGGCAGATAAATTGCCTGTTTCAACTTCCCATATTTCATCAAAAACATGAAAGGGTTCAATGCCGGCGGCGATGTTGCTATCTGTAACCAGTATGAAACGGGTATTGGGAAGTTTTTGTTTCATGGCCACAATGGCATCAGTTGCCACTACCAAACTGCCGAGGCCCAATAGTTTAATAAACAGCAGGTGTTGCGGAGGCTGCTGCAACCGGTGATTGCGGCGCAGCACAATGCCTAATAACCGGGTTACGGGTAATAAAAGGGCAATTAAACAATACCCAAGATATTTATCCAGTTTTCGATTGGCTGGTAGTTGCACAGGATCGTTAAACGTTTGTTTTGTTAATAACAGATAGCAAAGTGGATAAGTGAACAGGTTTATAAGTTAGAAGTAGTAGCCTCTTCCACGCTTATTGAACCTGTTACCGGTTAGCAGGTGTGATCGTCAAATGTGAACCTGTATGCCTGCCGGCAAATCATTGATTCATAAATGACATGGGCATCCTGTTACGAACAGATACGCAGAAAAAAGTGGCGGGGTTGCTGTTCGGTTCAGGGTTTATACATTATACGGGAATTGGTGCCAAAGGGTTGGAAAAATTGAAAACCATACCGGCTTTGGGTGTTACTTCCGTTTAATACCTGCATATGTACATAAAGTGCCTGCAGGCGAAACAGGTGTAACTGACTGGCCGGCATTTTTTTGAGGAAATAAAATTCGCCGGGGTTGTATAGGAAGCTAAAACGATTATTTTGTTAGCAGGCTTATGAGCCGTTGCAGGTTACAAGTTTCAGGTTACAGGTTTCAGTGTGCATGTTGCATATTTCAGATTATCAGTTACCTGAAGCCGGTTACCTGTAAACTGGTAACAGGTAACTGGAAACAGGCAATTCCCCTTAACCAAATGTTAATTGTTGTTACGTAGGAAAATGAACGCTGGTTGCCATAACAATTCTCTTTAAGGCTGTTCTGTGTATTAAAAATATCTAATGTTATCTTTTTGTTCGGCTCTAACGGTTTAGATCAGGTTAGCGAGTTTGTCACATAAGTGTTTTTTTGCAGTTGTAAATTTGGATCACATATTTTTACGAAGTAATATTGCTGCCCGATTATTAAACACTTGCATAGTATTCTGCTTAGCCTGGATTAGCCGCAACTTCAAGGATTTATTTTTTAAAGTCATACCCTTTATTGAAAGCCGCTCAGTAAAATGAGTGGAGTAGCTTTAATTAATTTTTATCCTGTTAAACCTTATCTGTTATGCATACAAACCTATCTTACAAAATCGCTTTGCGTATTACGCTCTTCGCCGTTTTAACACATTCTTCTTTTAACACGGCAAATGCTTACACCAACAGTATCGCATCAGACACCGCTTTTTATTTTAATGAACATGGCAGGTTATTATATGTAAATACAAATGCCGGCAGGCGAACAAGCTATGTGATCAAAACACGAAAAGAATATAACGAGGTATTTCACGACATACCACCGCAGGATACAACGGTTGCTGCAAGTGAATTGTATAATACAGCTACAGTAATATCTATTCCACGCCAGGTGTCGCGGAAAGTTGAAAAGCTGATCAAAAAAGGAATGATAGATGATCCGCTGGTAACCGAAAACGTTATTGAAGTACTTGATAAAAGTATTCTTCGCCGCATGTATGATAACATTCAGGCAAGATGCAATAGCAGTGAATCGAAAAAGTTTAAAGAGCATGGCGGTGTATTGTTACCCGATGGAACAATAACCTGTATAACCGGTGACATATCTGATCCGCGTTGGTTTGCAGGCGCATCCTTATACATTAAGCAACAGGAGCAGGCGCTGGTGTATTATCATAGTCATCCCTGCGGATGTGTGAAAAAAAACAGCGATGGTTCCGAAGAACCGGTTGAAGCTGTTAATCCCAACCGCGTATCTTTTTCATCGAACAAACAAACAGAATGGATATGCTATATACAAGGCCCTTCGAAGCAGGACCAGGATGCTGTTGGTAACAGAATAGGTTATGTATTCGGCATGAGCGGCGGTTCGGCGCTGATATATATTTACGACAAAGAAGGCGTGAAGGCTACATTACCGGTTTCGTTTTTGAAAAGAGTCCGGAAGACCGAAAGTCCGAAAGTCCGGGAGATTGAGACTTATACAGCGGGGATGTTTCCTGCGCTAAAGCTGCCTTATTTGTTCTAATTAAAGTCCGGAAGATCGGATAACCGGAAGTCGGAAAGATGCCTGCAACAGATGTATGATTCTTTCGGACTTACAGACTTCCCGTCTTTCCGTCTTTTATCAATTTTGCTACTATTTTATCGATGGGGAGGGTAACCGATGCATCTGAAAAATCGTTCCAGTTAATAAAACGGAAAGTTTCTGTTTCGCCTTTTTCGTTATAAACAGCTAATTGTTTTTCATCAAAATCGAAAGGCTTTTGACGAAGCGGTACCTTGATAGGTTCCAGTGCGTGAGCGAAGTAATATATTGAAATGATCTGATGACTGGGATTGAAGGCGCTCATTTGAAAATAATCGGTGGTGTAAATATGATCGCCGATATGCACATCGAGGTCCATTTCTTCTTTAAATTCTCTTTTCAAACAATCACGGGTGCCTTCGCCAAATTCCAGGCCGCCGCCCGGAAACTTGGTATAGTAACCACCTCTGATAAATTCATCGCTTACCAGTACCTGTTTGTTTTCGCCGATCAGGATGCCGTAGACACGAATGTTAAACATGTTAATGTGCTAATTTGATAATGTGCTAATTTGCTAATGAAAAATGCTAAACGCCGAATGCTAAATGCTGAAAGCCAAATGCTGAACGCTGAACGCCGAATGCTGAACGCTGAATACAAGCAGGGAGTAATGCGTTAGGCGTTTAGCGTTGTGCATTTTGCGTTATGCATTATGCGTTGCGCGTTAAGCATATTAAAAGATTTTCTTCTTCAAAAAGAACCAGCCAATTACCAGCGATATCAGCAATGATAAAAACACCGGAATATAAAAGGCATAGGGCGAATGTGAATAGGGAATTGGCACGTTCATACCATAGATGCTGGTTACCAGAACCGGCAACGTTAACACAATGGTAATTACCGCCAGGCGTTTCAATATTTCGTTCTGGTTATTGGAAATGATGCTGGCAAATGCATCGAGGGTGCTGCTTAAGATGTTGGTATAAATATTAGCCATTTCCAGCGCCTGCGAATTGTCAATGATCAAATCGTTTAAGATCTCTTTTTCTTCTTCATTCAACCCCAGAAAATTGGTGCGTTCAATTTTCATCAGCAGCATTTCATTGGAGCGAAGCGCTGTAACAAAATACACCAGGCTTTTTTGTATACGCATCAGCTGCAACAAATGCTCGTTACGGCTGGCGGCATACAGCTTTTGTTCAAATATATTTCTACGCTGATTGATTTCTTTCAGGTACTCCATGTAGGTTTGAATGATCTTTTCGATGATCTTCAATACCATCATTTTGCGATTGTCGGGATGCCTGTTCTGAAAAGTGTTCAGGAACTTTTTTATGGCGCCGTTTTCGAAGGAGTTAACTGTTACGATCTGGTTGTGGGTGAGAATGATACAGATCGGAATGGTAATATAGTAAGCGTCGCTTTCGTTGAAAGAATTGTTTTCCGTGGGTGTTTTGATCACCATCAGCTTTACATTGTCTGATTCCTCAAAACGGGTTCTTTCATCAATATCGAGCGAATCGGTCAAAAAGTCGAGCGGAATATCAAGCTCTCCTGATAATTCAGAAAACTCTTCCTGTTTCAGGGGGGGTAAAATATTCACCCATGACCCCGATTCGGGCTTATCAATCGCTATTGTCTGGTAATTAATAATTTTGAAGTACTGGATCATAAGCGGCGCAAAGGTAAGGCCGCTTTTTGATACGAACAGGTCTTTTTTTGGTTAAACTTTTAAAGCACTACGAAGAAAAAGTAGTGATGATTTATAGGTTACCGGTTACCAGTTTCCGGGACCTGGCAACCGGTAAATGATAATTATTTTATATTTACGCTTCCTTCAAACACTTTCTCAGCGGGGCCGCAGAGCCAGATGTTGCGAAAGATATCGTCGTCGGTTCGGTCAAATTCAACGGTTAATCTTCCGCCACGGGTATGAACGGTTACTTCATTGAAACCCCGCTCGTTATGATAGCTTACCAGGGCGCTGGCGGTTACGCCGGTACCGCAGGAAAGGGTTTCATCTTCAACCCCGCGTTCGTATGTGCGAACGATTATTTCATCGTTATTTTTCTGCTCAACAAAATTTACGTTGATGCCCTCTTTGGCGAAAGTATTGCTGTAGCGGATTTCTTTTCCTTTTTTATATACTTCGTAGTTCCATACATCAGGCGTCAATTTAATGTAGTGGGGCGAGCCTGTATCAAGAATAAAGTCGTTATGATGGTTTTTTATTCCATCCACATCTTTCATTTTCAAACTTACAGTGCCGTCGTCGTCGATTTCAGCATCATGCGGACCGTCGATAGCAATGAAGTGGTATTTTTCTTTATGCAGGCCAATGTTATAAGCAAATTTAACGAGGCAACGGCCGCCATTGCCGCACATGCTGCTTTCGCGGCCGTCGGCATTATAGTATTTCATTTCAAAGTCGTACCCGTTGGCATTATTCAGCAACATCAGTCCATCGGCGCCGATACCAAAGCGGCGGTTACAAAGAAAGCGGATCTGATCGGTGGTTAGATCATTATATCGTTCATCGCGGTTATCTAAAATAACAAAGTCATTTCCCGTTCCCTGATATTTCTGAAAAATCAATTCCATATAATTAATCGACGTTCTTATTGTCAGCTTTCAGTTCAAAAATAGCTGTAAAAATAGCTATTAACTCCCAAACAAAAAGTTATAAACTACTTACTATATCTAAGGTTTTACTAATCAACCCTTCAATCGCTTTCTGACTGTCTTTCGAAAATTCTTTCGATACCCGGTTGGCCACAATGGCGCTTAGCGACAGGCAATGGTGACCGAGCAATTTTCCCAATCCGTAAATGCTGCTGGTTTCCATTTCAAAATTGGTAATTCGGTGGGGGCCGAAGCTAAATTGGGTAAGCCGGTCGATCAGGTTGGGATTGCTAAGTCCCAGGCGTAAAATCCGGCCCTGGGGACCATAAAAACCCGGACAGGTAACCGTAATTCCGTGGTGAAACCCGTTTACAAAATTTTTAATGAGATGGGCGCCGGCGCCGCATATATAAGGTTGAATGCGGTTATTTAACTGGGTTTGGGTGATGAAAGATTGCAGCAATTGCTTTTCTTCCTCATTTTCATCGTACCGGTAAAAGTTCAGCAGGTTATCGATACCCAACCCGTGAGTAGAAGCTACATAACTATCGGTAGGTATATCGGCCTGTAGTGAGCCGGAGGTACCCACCCGGATGATATTAAGGGTTGTAAGCTGCGGTTTTATGGTACGGGTGGTAAAATCGATATTTACGAGGGCGTCGAGCTCGTTCATCACGATATCAATATTATCAGGACCGATGCCGGTAGATAGTACGGTAAGTCTTTTTTTACCCACGTAGCCGGTATGGGAGATAAATTCGCGGTGCCGGCATTTATATTCAATTTTATCGAAATGTTTGCTAACGGCCGCAACCCGGTCGGGGTCGCCCACGGTAATGATGGTATCTGCCAGTTCTTCGGGGCGCAGGTCGAGGTGGTAAACGGCCCCCCGATTATTGATAATCAATTCCGATTCCTGAATTCTTTGCATAAAATTGTATTGATCCTGATGATAAATATCCGACAAATATCCTACTTTTGCACACCCCATACGAGAGGGTGTTATGAACGGTCCTGTGGCCGAGTGGCTAGGCAGAGCTCTGCAAAAGCTCCTACACCAGTTCGAATCTGGTCGGGACCTCTTAATCAAGGATCGCTTAATCGCGGTCCTTTTTTAGTTTTATACAACTTTACAGTTACCGCGTTCTTTTTCAGTCTTTTATAACAACGGTCATCTTCAGTGGCTTCTTACCTTTATTTCTGAATAACATAGTTAACTCCGGAATTTACTCGACCATTTACTCGACTAAAAATTAGGATCATTATGGAGCGAACTACGTTATATCCGATCAAGCCAGGTTGCTTTCGTCCCAGAAAAGACGGTATTAGCATCATCCACATTCAATATTGTTTCACAAGTAGGAAAAAGCCATTGTTGGATACCGGAATCGAAATTCCAGTGAAATATTGGGACAAACAGAATCTTAAAATAAGCCGTGATATACCTCCCGAATATGGAAGTGCCAGGAAGATCAACGATGTTATTGTTGCTCAGCTAAGCCTTGTTGCAGATATTATAAAGTACGCTGAAAAAAGGAATATATCTGATAAGGACAAGTTTGTAAAAAAGTATTACAAACCGGACCTGGATATTTATTCTTTAGATGAATTGGTTAAAAAGGATGAGCAAGAAAGGGTTGTTCAGGAAATAGAAAAAAAGAAGACGGAGCTCGATGTTTTCCATCAGATCGATCTATATATAATATCTAAAACAAAGAAGGTATCGAAAGATATGCCGCGGATTTATCGGAATATGAAGGATCACTTATTGGCTTATCAGGCAGCCCGGCAGATAAACCTCACATTTGAAACATTCAACCTCGATTTCTACGAAGACTTTGTTGATTTTCTATCCCACGAGTATGTACAGCGCCGTCGCAAAGCGCATATTGTCGGTTTAAAAATTAATACCGTAGGCAAAACGATCAATCAACTGCGCACCTTTCTAATTAACCGGGCGAAGAAAAAGATAATAGCACCAATTGATCTATCTGATTGGTATGTGGTAGGAGAGGAGGTGGATGCAGAATATTTAAATTGGGATGAAATCGAGAAGATATGGACCCTTGATCTTTCCGCGCATCCACACTTAAAGCCCTACCGTGATGATTTTGTACTGGGTTGTTTAACCGGACTCCGGTTCTCAGATTTTTCTGTATTGGAAAGCCCGGATATACGCGGTGAGTTCCTTTATAAGAAGCAGCAAAAATCCAGTCACCGGGTTGTTATACCATTACGCCAGGCGGCGAAGGATATCTTAGAACACCGGTTCAAAAAAAATTACGAACCGCTCACCAATGCCGAATTTAACCGTCATATAAAAACGGTATGCAAACTGGCGGGTATAACGGAGCGGGTTAAGCACTCCTATACAAAAGGAAATAAGAATATTGATGAAGTAAAGCCGAAGTGTGAATGGATCACTACCCATACCTGTCGCCGTTCGTTTTGTACTAATGAATTCCTGGCTGGTACACCGGTTGAGCTGATCATGAAAATCAGTGGGCATAAGAGTACTAAGGATTTTTATAGGTATATTCGGATTAGTCCGGAGCAGGCGGCGATAAAGGTGAAAGAGATTTGGGAGAGCCGGATTAAAGAAGGAGGGAAGGAATATCTGGAAAAAGATGAGGGTGTTTATAAGTTACTCGTTTAGGCGGACCGGACGGGATATGTGCGGCCGTTATATCTTAAGGAAAATCAACTATTTAATTTTTTGGTCGATTTTTTGGTCGATTCAATGAGCGGAGGTGGCTTATTCTTACCTGGGTTTGTTCAGGTAGACGTTGACTTTATAAAGGTAAGCTTAATTTTATACATTATTATTGAGCATTTACACGTGTGATTAACGGTTTGGAAAAAACATATCCAATGCCTCTTTTGAAGTAATTTGCCTTAGCGACAATGACTTTCCATCAAAGAACGTAGCAAAACAATAAAATTTGGCGGAAGGAGCAGCGATACCACATGTCCCTTGATAATTCGGATATTTCGCCTATTTCGTTATCATTCCAAATTACCTTATAAATATGTTCCATGAAGATTGCCTTGCTATATTCAAATAAAGGTTAACCGGATGAAGGTAAAGCTAATTTTATTTAATTGGCTATAGGCTTACCAGTCGATTTTGGGATTATCGCCGTAAGGGATTGAAGCGTTTCTGGATCGCCATGGGCGGCAAAGAAGATATTGCTTACAATAACTGCAGGATCATGCTTTCAAAGTTTGATGAAATGAATACTAAATATCAGTATAGTGAGTATCCTGGCGGACATACCTGGCCGGTATGGCGGAACTACCTGTACAATTTTGCACAGGAGTTGTTCAGGTGATCCATTATCTCAAACAGCCAAATGTGACCACCGGACAAGAAAATCATTCATTTGCAACATTTCCAACCCTACATTGAAACAATCTGGTACCATGTCTCAACCGGTACAGTTATAGCTTTACAGCATACGATTAACGCTTGTATTGCTTGTTAAACAACGATTGACTCCGCTACAATTTTCTGAATTCTTCCTGCTTTGATGCCTTACCGGCAGTGATGGCTGATTTCAATACAACTTTTTTCATGTGAACATGTACAATATATGAAATCTGGCAGGTTTCATATGTAACCTTCCTCTTCCAATTAATATAAAAAAAAATCCTGATTCCACTCCATTTGTTAACTTAATACCCAACTTTGCAGGAATACGAACGGGTTTTCTGCACTGATAGTGCAAAATCTATTTAGTTAAATTTGTAGTGATGCGTTTTCTCATTTCGGTTGTATTGCTGTTTTTGTCGCCAGCTGTTTTTCCTCAAGGTGAGCGTTATAATTTTTCCAAACTGGATATTTTTTCCGGTCTTTCACATAACCAGGTCAATACCATACTAAAAGACAGGGATGGTTTTTTATGGTTTGGCACCCTGTCGGGTCTCAATCGGTATGATGGATATTCCTTTAAAATATTTAATAAAAATTATTACGACAGCTCATCGCTGTACGATAATTATATTCTCTCCCTGTATGAATTGCCCGATGGAAAGATGTGGGTGACGACCCGGGAAGGCCCCTGTATTTATAATTCCCAAACAGAAAAATTCGACGCTGGTTATAATAACTATTTGCATACGCTTGGTTTGCCTTCCGGGGCAATCATTGATATTGTAAAAGGGAACAACGGAAGATACTGGTTTTTGTACGACAACCTCGATTTGTACCTGTATTCAAGTTTAGAAAAAAGAGCGCAGCGTTTCAATTTCAACCCTTCCAAAAAAGTCACCTCGGTTAAAGAAACGAAAGATGGAAAGGTTTGGCTGGTGTACCAGGATGGATTTTTGCAACAGTATGATATAAAGGCAAAAAAAATTATTTTCTCCAGCACCGCCGTACAGGAATTGATTAAAGTGAGCACCCCTCATCATCTTTTTGTAGATAGTGATGGAGATATCTGGCTATGGGATTATACTTATGGAGTTTTGCTTTTTCACCCGCCAAACAATTCGATCAGGCAGTTTAATGAAAATTCACTTCCATCTAAGCTGAGTTCAAACCTGATAAATCAAATCGTTGAGGATAACAAAGGTTTGATCTGGGTGGCTGCGGATCATGGCGGTGTTACGCTGATCGACAAAAAAAACAACTTAAGAATAAGTCGTCTGTTGAACGATCCCAAAGATCCCCAAAGCCTTAGCCATAACAGCATTATTGCAATATATAAGGATGATAATGGAATTATCTGGCTGGGAACTTACAAGCAGGGGGTTAATTATTTTAATAGCAACATTGTACAATTCCCGCATTATCATCACCAGGAATCGAATGGCAGGAGCCTTCAATACGATGATGTAAACCGCTTTGTGGAAGACAAATGGGGCAATATCTGGATCGGGACCAACGGCGGAGGGTTGATTTATTTCGACAGGAAAAACAATACATTCAAACAATACCTGCACGATCCAAATAATAATAACAGCCTGAGCAATAACGTAATTGTAAGCTTGTGGATCGACCATGAAGACAAACTTTGGATAGGTACTTACTTTGGTGGCCTTAATAGTTTCGATGGTCACAAATTCACGCGCTACAGGCATAATGATAATGACACGTCAAGTTTGGCCGACGACAAGGTGTGGGAAATATTCGAAGACAGGGAACAGCATTTATGGATAGGTACTTTGGGTGGTGGTATCGATCTTCTCGACAGGAAGACAAACCGGTTTACACATTATCAATATAAAGAAGGCCGGCAAAGCCCATTGCTCTCCAATTTTATTTCAGCTCTTTTGCAGGACAGGAAAGGGAACTTATGGATCGGTACCGCGGGGGGAATTGCTGTTTTTGAAAAGAATAAAAATGCACCTGCTTTTTATCAGCAAACAGATAACAAAAACGGTTTAAGCAACAATAATGTTATCTGTTTTTTAGAAGACAGTAAGGGAAGAATGTGGGTCGGGACCAGGGAAGGTTTGAACCTGTTCAATGAGCAAACAAAAAGCTTTCAGATATTCACTACATCAGATGGCCTTCCGGTTAATATGATCTTGAATATTCTTGAAGACGATCGCCATACACTTTGGATTTCAACACCTAATGGATTGTGTAATGCTATTCCCCGGCAAAAAGATAACGGTTTTGGTTTTTCTATTATTAATTATGATGAGATCAACAACCTTCAAAACCGGGAATTTAATGAAAATGCAGCGCTTAAAACACGGGCCGGTGAATTGATCTTCGGTGGGCCTTCCGGTTTTAATATCATTAACCCTTCTACAATTAAGAAACTTGTTTATCATCCTAAAATTGTGTTCACCGGTTTGCAGATATTAAATAAAAATGTTGAACCAGGTGAACAAGTCAATAACCGGGTTCTGCTGCCACAATCTATATCACAACTGCAAAGTATTGACCTGAAGTATAAAGAAAATGTTTTCTCCATTGAATTTGCTTCACTTGATTTTGCCCATAGCAGCCGTGATAAATATTCTTTTATAATGGAGGGATTTAATTCGGATTGGTTGTATGCCGATGGCAACCATCGAAGAGCCACCTATACAAACCTCGACCCTGGTCATTATGTTTTTAAAGTAAAGGTTTTAAACGGAGAGGGTTTATGGAGTGATGTAAAAACCCTGCATGTCAATATTGAACCACCGTTCTGGCGAACACCTCTTGCCTATATTATTTATGCATTGATTGCTGCCGGATTATTCCTGGTTGCGCGGCGCATTACATTAGAGAGAATACACATGCGCTTTGAAGTGCAACAACAGCGCAGGGAGGCAGAAAGGGCTCATGCCATAGAACAGTTAAAAACTAAGTTCTTTACGAATGTTAGTCACGAATTCCGTACTCCGTTAAGCCTCATAATAGCCCCATTAAACAAAATAATTGAAAACACTGCCAATGAAGAGCAGAAAAAGCAATTAAACCTTGTTCAACGGAATGCAAAACGGTTATTGAACCTGGTAAACCAACTACTCGATTTCAGGAAAATGGAAGTGCAGGAAGTAAAACTGCATCCTGCAATAGGCGACATTATCAGGTTCAGCAAAGACATTAGCCAGTCTTTTATGGATATCGCGGAAAAGAAGGGAATTCAATTTGAATGCTCGTCTAATATCGACAGCCTCCAAATCTATTTTGACAGGGATAAGATCGAAAAGATCTTATTCAACCTGCTTTCCAATGCCTTTAAATATACGCATGATAACGGAAAGGTGAGCGTTAAGCTAACGTACAACCCGCCTGAAAATAATGAAGGCGATGGAACCCTTGCCATAGAAGTAAAAGATACGGGTATTGGAATTCCTGCAGATAAGCACGAAAAGATCTTCGAAAGATTTTTTCAAACGGAAGTACCGGAAAGCATGGTGAACCAGGGAACCGGTATTGGTTTGGCCATTACAAAAGAGTTTGTAAAGCTTCACAATGGGATCATAACCGTAAAAAGCGATCAGGATAAAGGTTCCTGTTTTACAGTTTTACTGCCTGCGAAAAAGATATATGAACCTTCAACCCGCAGCACCGTGAGCCCAATATCTGTAGAAGAAGCGGAACAGGTAATACTGGAAGAAAGCCAAAAGAGTGGTAAGAAAAAAACAATAATAATAGTAGAAGACAATGAAGACCTGCGTTTTTATTTAAAAGACAACCTACAGGCACAATATCATGTTGAAGAGGCCACGAACGGAAAAGAAGGTTGGGAAAAAATAAAACAACTCAATCCCGATCTGGTAGTGAGTGACATTATGATGCCTTTAATGGACGGCGTTGAAATGGCCAGGAAAATTAAAACCGAAACCCTTACTGCCCACATCCCCGTCATCCTGCTTACAGCCATGGGAAGCGAGGAAAAACAACTGGAGGGTTTGAAAGTGGGCGTGAATGATTACATTACCAAACCGTTCACTTTTGAAATACTGGCTTCCCGCATAAGGAACCTGCTGGCCCAGCAAAAGTTATTGCAGAAAAGGTTCCAGAAACAAATTGAGGTCAACCCGGCTGAAGTAACAGTCACATCTGTTGATGAAAAATTCCTGCAACAGGCGCTGGAAGTTGTAGAGAAGCATATTGATAATCCTGACTTTTCAGTAGAGGATTTTAGCCAGGCTATGTTCATGAACCGGGTTACCTTGTATAGAAAGATCCATTCGCTTACCGGCAAGTCGCCGCTGGAGTTTATCCGTTCAATCCGTTTGAAAAGTGCCGCTCAGTTATTGGAAAAAAGCGGAAAAACGGTTGCCGAAGTTGCCTATGAAGTGGGATTCAATAACCCAAAGCACTTTACTAAATTCTTTAAAGAAGAATTTAATGTTACCCCTTCGCAATATGTTGCCAATAAAAAAGAGGACAGTGCTTAAAGCCTCCTGATTGAATAAATCTTGTGAAAATCAGACCCTTGAATCATTTCATACCCTATTCTGAAACATTTGGCTCCCTTGTTTGAAACAATGCAGTAATAGTTTTGCAGCATTCAATTAACTATTGCATTGCTATATGAAATTACCACTGCTGCTGGCTGGTTTCCCCGGCTCATCTCTGATTATTGCGTTTTTGGCAAAACTTCTTTCATATATAACTACTCCCTGCCATTTAATTCTTTTAACTGATCCTTGGTTACAGGCTTGTCGAATCGGTGATCAACTACAATTTATAAATTTTAAAATTTAAATCACATGAGACTAACGCCATTGCTTGTTATTGCATTATGCACTTTATTCTCCTGTAAAAAGGACCAATTCATTTCGTCGGCATCGACGAACGATAGGGAACAAAAAGATCAAACAGCCAGAAGGGGGAGTTTGTATCCCAGCTATAACACAAATCCGCTACCGCCTGATGCGGCGGGTATGCCCAGTACTGCCGTTCAACTGGCTTCCAAAACGAAGCTGGGATGGAATCTTGGAAATACGCTGGAAGCAATCGGCGGCGAAACTGCCTGGGGTAATCCTTTGACTACAAAAACATTGATAGACAAGGTTAAGCAAAGTGGATTCAATGCGGTTCGCATTCCCTGTTCGTGGGACCAGTATGCTGATCAATCCACAGCGAAGATACAGGACCAGTGGCTTGACCGGGTAAAACAGGTAGTGCAATATTGTATTGATGATAGTTTATACGTGCTTTTGAATATACACTGGGACGGCGGATGGCTCGACAACAATATCACCAGCAGGGCGCAGGCTTCGGTGAATGCAAAACAGAAAGCATTCTGGGAACAAATTGCTACCAAAATGCGTGACTTCGATGAACATTTGCTTTTTGCCAGTGCCAATGAACCGCCTGTAAATGATGCAACACAGATGAGCATTTTACTCTCTTACCATCAAACCTTTATTGATGCAGTCCGCTCAACCGGAGGCAAAAACACCTATAGGGTATTGGTGGTGCAGGGACCAGGAACAGATATTGATAAAACCAGCACGTTGATGAATACGCTTCCCACCGATCCTACGCCCAATCGCATGATGACGGAGGTTCATTACTATGGGCCCTGGCAATTTTGCGGGTTGACAGCAGATGCAACGTGGGGTTCGATGTTCTATTACTGGGGCCAGGGCTATCATTCAACTACCGATCCTTCACGCAATGCCACCTGGGGTGAAGAAGATTATGTGATTGCGGAGTTTCAAAAAATGAAAACGAAGTTTGTTAATGCGGGCATTCCGGTGGTATTGGGTGAATATGGGGCCATCCGCCGGCTTTCACTTACAGGTGATGCGCTTACACTTCATCTTGCTTCAAGGGCATACTGGGACAAATATATTACTCAGCAGGCAAAAGCTAATGGCCTCCTTCCATTTTACTGGGACGAAGGATCACTTGGAAATAATGGTTTCGGAATTATCAACAGGCAAAACAATACCGTAGGAGATCAGCAGGCATTGAATGGGCTTGTACAGGGCGCGCAGTAAGCGCTAAGAGCCTGCCTGCCGGCCGGCAGGCATAAAAGAGATAAAGAGAAAAAGAGTTGTTGTTTATTATTAAAATTGTCGTTTTGGTTGATACAGAGCATTCTCATTACTGGTTAACGGGCCTATTTCTATAGCGCCCGTTTTTTAAAAATAACCTTGTAAAACAACCGAAAAGGCAAATGCCGTTTTTCAGAAAGTGAAAATTTTAGTTAAGTAAGATGAAAAAAGTAATCAGCATATCGTTTTTTATAGCCTCATTTTTTTTATCCGGTTCGTTGTGTTATGCGCAGATCAGTCTGCCGAAAGTATTTGGCGACAATATGGTTTTGCAAAGAGGCATTGCCATTCCTGTTTGGGGAACGGCGGATCCGGGATCGCTGATAACAGGGGAACTTGGAACCGTTCGTACAACCGCAAAAGCCGGCAAAGACGGAAAATGGATGTTTCGTTTTTCAAAGTTTGAAGCAGGCGGTCCTTATACACTCAAAATAACCGAACCGGGAAAGCCAAATGCAGTCATTAAACTAACAGGGATCCTCATAGGAGATGTATGGCTCGCATCAGGACAATCGAATATGGAATGGCAGGTGCAGCAGGCCGGGGATGCCCGAAACGAAATTGAAAAAGCCAATTTCCCTCAAATACGTTTTTTGGTTGTTGAGCACGACAAAAAACTAACGCCACAGTCCGATATATTATCCGGCAAATGGAAAGTTTGTGATACCGGGAATGTGAAAGAGTTCTCGGCGGTGGCGTATTATTTTGCCCGTAAAATGCACGGTGATCAACATGTTCCGGTTGGAATCATTCAAAGCACCTGGGGCGGAACACCCGTGGAAGCCTGGACGAGCCGGGAGATGTTGCTTACATCGCCAATCAGTAAGGCAAATACACTCAGTAATGATACGCTTAGTTTTGACCGGGAAGATTTTATAAAGGATAGTTTGAACCTGATACGCTTTTGGAATATTGTTTTTAATCCGCAAAATAATGCCGATAAAATATTTCCGGCCCCGGAATATAATGATGGTGATTGGACAGGTATTGAAATGCCCAATGTGATAAAGGATTTCGGCATTGGAAATTATGAAGGTATGGTTTGGTTACGGAAAAAGGTCGTATTGCCTGGATCCTTTGCCGCAAAAGAGCTGACGCTGAATTTGGGCCATCCCGAAATGAACTATTCCCTTTATTTCAATGGACGGGAGATCTGTAAGAATATCTGGAATGCCAATCCTACGCATTATTATACCATTCCGGCCCACCTGGTAAAAAACGGAGAAAATACGATTGCTGTCAGGATGGCGATGTTATGGGGTGGTGGCGGTTTAAATTCTCTGTCAGATGATTTGTACATTACCGATGGTTCTTCCAGGATTCCTTTAGCAGGGAAATGGTTGTATAGGAAAGACCTTGAAACCGCTATTCCCAAAATACACAACTATCAGTATTACCCAACCGTGTTGTTCAATGCCATGATCAATCCGCTTATACCTTATGGTATCAAAGGATTTCTGTGGTACCAGGGCGAAGCGAATGTACAGGCTGCTTACAATTATCGAAAACTATTTCCTATGCTGATCACAGACTGGCGTCAACGCTGGAAGCAGGGTGATCTTCCATTTTTGTTTGTTCAGTTAGCCAATTACATGAGAACAAAATCACTTCCGGCTGAAAGTGAATGGGCCGAATTGAGAGAAGCGCAAACGTTGACACTTTCTCAACCTAACACAGGGATGGCCTGCATAATCGATATCGGGGATGCCGATAATATTCATCCGAAAAACAAACAGGAGGTGGGCCGCCGCCTCGCTTTAATTGCCAGTAAACTGATGTACAAACAAGCGGGCATCGCATCGGGGCCTGTTTATAAAGATTTTCGAAAAGAAGGGAATCGTATCCGCATCAATTTTACGATTACGGGTTCAGGCCTTTCAACGAAAGACGGAAAAGAAGTAAAGGGTTTTGCGATTGCAGGTAAAGACAAAAAATTTTATTGGGCAAAAGCCATTATCGAGGGAAATGAAGTGATTGTTTATTCCGATAAAGTCGCTGAACCCCAAGCCGTGCGATATGCCTGGGCAGACAATCCGGAAAGTAACCTGGTAAATTCAGCAGGGCTGCCCGCTATCCCTTTCAGAACGGATCAATGGAAGGGAATTACTCAAAATTAAAAATCAAATGATCAAGACTTTATGGCTTCCGCTGTTGGTAATGTGCCTGGCAACAGGTTCAGAACTGAAAAGGGGTTGGTCGTTACTCTGCCTGAAAAAAAATTGGATGAATTGACGTATGCAAATGTGATAAGGATCATTTAGGTTCATACCTCCATGTCTAAAGTAAAAACAATGCGCTACGAGACTTGCCGTTTCGTAGCGTTTTTGTTTCTGCCAATCAATGCCTCCCCATGCCGGGTTATTCAATAGACCCCACTGAAAATCATTCGTCTGCAACAATTCATACCATAGTCTGCAACAATTGGGGCCCATGTTTTAAACAGCTCAGGGATAGCTTTACACTATCCATAACGATTGCATTGCTTTATATGAAATTACGAATACTGTTATTGAGCTTACTCAATGTTATTGCTGTTAATACATTACTGGCAGCTCCTCCGCCTGAATACAAAACAACTCCCGACGGCGTAATAGTTTACACTGATCCCCTGGTTACAGGTACTTCTAATGCAGTTAAGCTCGAGGTCATTACAGACAATATTATAAGAGTGATTGCAGCCCCCGGAAAAGAGATCGTGCCTGGTCAAAGTTTGATCACTGTTTATACAAAAAGGCCTGATCTTTCCTGGGATGTCATTCCTTCAAAAGAAAGCATAACATTAAAAACAAAAAGTCTTACCGCTGTTGTTGACCTGAAAACAGGCGCTGTTTCTTTCCGGGATCAGAAAGGCCAGAACATATTAGCTGAAAAGCAGCCATTGGGAAGAAGTTTTCAGCCTTCAGTATTTGAAGGGAAAAGGTACTATAATCTTACTCAAACATTTCAAACAACCGCCGATGATGCATGGTATGGATTAGGCCAGCACCAGGATGGAATATATAATTATAGAGGTCAGCAGGTTAGTTTTTTTCAAAACAATACCGAAGTGGCCATTCCTTTTTTGGTTTCACCCAGGAATTATGGCATCCTTTGGGATAATTATTCACTTACAACGGCAGGCGATACCAGGCCGCTTCACCAGCTTGCTGCTTTACAGCTTTTTTCAAAGAAAGGAGAGGCAGGATGGCTTACGGCTTCCTATGCCAATAACAAGCTGCAACCGCAGGAAGTAATTACCGAAAGAGCTGAGGCAAGCATCGATATGCCTTTCCTGGGCGATTCAAAGGCTCACCTTCCCGCTATGTTTACACCTGCAACAGGCGTCGTAACCTGGGAAGGCAGCCTGGCCAGTAATCTCTCTGGTCTTCATCAATTCCGTTTCACATTTGGCGGCTCGCTGAAAGTTTGGCTCGGTGGAAACCTTGTTCTGGATCACTGGCGAAAGTCATGGAACCCTGCGCCTGCTTTGATCCCCTTCCATTTTAAAGCGGGAGAGAAAATACCTGTCAAAATTGAATGGACCCCTGAGGGCGGCGAATCCTATTGTTCGTTGAAATGGCAGGAACCATTGAGCGCAGCAGAGCAAAACAGTTTCGGTTTTTCTTCGGAAGCAGGTCAGCAAATTGACTATTATTTTATCTATGGCAACAACATCGATGAAGTGATTTCCGGTTATCGCAACCTTACCGGCAAGGCGCCTATTGTTCCCAAATGGGCATTGGGTTTTTGGCAAAGCAGAGAGAGATACAAAACACAGGAAGAAATTATTACCACTGTCAATGAATTTCGTAAAAGAAAAATCCCCATCGACAATATTGTGCTTGACTGGAGTTATTGGAAAGAAGCCGGGTGGGGCAGCCAGGAGTTTGATGAAACCCGTTTTCCTGCTCCCGACAGCATGATTAACGTATTGCACAAAAAGTATAACACGCACCTCATGATATCTGTATGGCCTAAATTTTATGAGGGCATATCAACCTACAATGAGTTTGACAAAAAAGGATGGCTTTACAAAAGAAACATTGCCGACCGGCAACGGGATTGGATAGGCAAAGGATATGTCTCCACTTTTTACGATGCGTTCAACCCGGAGGCCAGGAAAGGATTCTGGAATTTGATCAGCAATAAAATTTACAGCAAAGGAATTGATGCTTGGTGGATGGATGCAAGCGAACCCGATATACTTTCCAATGTAAATCCTGCAAAGAGAAAGCTTCAGATGACGCCAACTGCACTGGGCAGTGCAGCCGAATATCTCAATGCCTATCCTTTGCAAAATGCAAAAGGTATTTATGAAGGACAACGTTCAACTGATTCCAACAGGCGGGTGTTTTTATTAACGCGTTCGGGTTTTGCAGGTTCACAACGTTATGCTGCAGCGATATGGAGCGGTGATATTGGCAGTACATGGCAGGATATGAAAAATCAGATCTCCGCCGGCCTTAATTTTTCTATGTCGGGGCTCCCTTACTGGACCATGGACATTGGCGGTTTTGTAGTGCCGGAAAAATTTGAAAACCCCAACGCAGAAAGCCTCGAAGAATGGAGAGAGCTGAATACACGCTGGTACCAGTTTGGCGCATTTGTTCCTTTGTTCCGTTCGCATGGACAGTTCCCTTACCGCGAGATATTCAACATAGCTCCGGATGATCATGCCGCCTACAAAAGTATTCTTTACTACGATAAACTAAGGTATCGCCTGTTACCTTATATCTATTCACTGGCAGGTGCTGCTTATCACGAGAATTACACGATCATGCGCGGGCTGGTAATGGATTTTGCAAAAGACACGGCGGTTTTTAATATCGGTGATCAATGCCTGTTCGGTCCTTCATTGCTCGTAAATCCTGTTTACAAATACAAACAACGCAACCGTGAATTGTATTTGCCAAAATGCGCAGGCTGGTATGATCTTTATTCGGGCAGGTGGTATGCCGGCGGACAAAAAATAAATGCAGAAGCTCCTTATGAACGCATGCCTGTTTTTGTAAAAGCAGGTTCCATCATTCCTTTCGGACCAGAGTTGCAATACACTTCAGAAAAACCAGGTGATACCATTACATTGAACGTTTATACGGGCGCAGATGCTTCTTTTAACCTGTATGAAGATGAAGGAACCAACTATAATTATGAGAAAGGCGCATTCACCATTATTCCAATAAAATACAACGAAGCAACAAAAACAATAACCGTTGGCGACCGCAAAGGATCGTTCAATGGAATGCTGCCAAAAAGAACGCTTCGTATTAACATAATCACACCCAATAAAGCAAACAACCTTGATTTTGATGCCAGGTGCGATAAAGAAGTATTGTATGAAGGCAAAAAATTAGTAATGAAAATGTAGTCAAGTTAAATATACACATATGAAATCAACCAAAACGATTCGCTTGCGATCATTGCTGCTATGGGGCGTTTTTTCTGTATTCCTCATAAGCACAAATAGCTTCGCACAAACTGCAAAGGTGAGTGGTACAGTTATCGATCAGCGTACTGCTATGCCGGTTCCGGGTGCAACGGTTACTGTAAAAAACACCGATCGCGCCGCTATTTCCGATTATTCCGGAAAGTTTACGATCAATGCATCAACCGGTGAGGTGCTTGTAATTTCTTCAATTGGTTTTGCCCAGCAGGAGGTTAAAGTTGGTTCCGGCCAATTACGTATTCAGTTACAGGAAGCCGACAATCAACTGGAAAATGTAATAGTGATCGGTTACGGCACACAAAAGAAAAAATTAGTTACCGGCGCTACTTCCCAGGTAAAAGGCGAAGACCTTGCCAAATTAAACACAACAAATGCTTTACAGGCATTGCAGGGGCAGGCAGCCGGTGTTAACATTACCTCTACCTCAGGGCAACCCGGGGGCGGCATTAAGGTAAATATCCGCGGTGTTGGAACTATTGGGAATTCAAGTCCCCTGTATGTTGTAGATGGGGTTATCACCAACGACATTACCTACTTAAACAATTCAGATATTGCTTCGGTTGATATCCTGAAAGATGCTGCATCGTGTGCCATCTATGGTATCAACGGTGCAAACGGTGTTGTATTAATTACTACAAGAAGTGGAAAATCAGGTAAAAAAGACGGGCAAATTTCAATTGATGCTTATTACGGTGTTCAAAATATTGCCCGTAAACTGCCTTTACTGAATGCTGAGCAATACGCTACCATGCAAAATGAAGCAGCCATTAATAGTGGTAAAGCACCTCTCTTCACACAGGCACAAATTGACGATTTAGCCAAAGGGAGCAGCATTTTGCCTGCTCACGGAACCGACTGGTTACACCAGCTATTTTCTTCAAATGTGCCGATTCAGAATATCAATGTAGCTGCTAATGGCGGATCTGAGGTATCATCTTATTCATTAGGTGGGTCATATACTGAACAGGGTGGAATCATTGGCGGTTCAAAACTTTCAGACTATAAACGTATCAACTTCCGTGCAAACTCTGAACGTAAAATGTACGACGGCGCATTGAAAGTAGGTGAGCATCTCACTTTTTCTTTTATTGATCAAAAAGGCGTTGCTGATGGTGGAATATATTCCGGTAACGTTTTGGCCGGCGCAATAGGTACAAGCCCCTTATTAGCTATGTACGATGCAAAAGGCAATTACTTAAGCAGTCTCAATTCTACTATATATAATGGCGGAGTTTGGAATAATACCGAAGCGAATCCTTATGCGTTGATGAAATACAATAATCAGAATGACAGCAAAACACAAAGATTGCTGGGAGATGTGTATGCAGAGCTTCAGCCCATCAAAAACTTAAGAATAAGGTCAGTTTTCGGTTTGAATTACTCTTCTTCGGCTAATCATAGCTACAGGCCTACGTATGATAAGTTATCCGTGTATGCTTACAATCTTTATGAAAGCATTGGCCAGGGCAGTTCTCAGGGATATACCTGGAACTTTGATAATACTATCAACTATCTTTTCAATATTAAAGAGCACAGATTTGATGTTTTAGCCGGTAGTGCAGTTAGAAAATATCAGGGAACATGGATGAACGGAAATAATACAGGCGCTACTTTATTCAGTTCTTTTGATCGTGGCTATCTGAGTAATTCTACGGTAACTTCCATTTCAATGAGTGCCGATACTTCCGCAGCCAACAGGCAAACCGTCACCAATAGCTTGTCGCTTAACGGAAATGCCAATGCAGTGTATGCACAATCTTCTTTCTTCGGTCGTGTGAATTACAGTTTTAAAGAAAAATATTTGGCTTCTGCTATTTTCCGTGCTGATGGTTCTACCATGTTTGCTCCAGGTCATCAATGGGGATATTTCCCATCGTTTTCTGCCGGTTGGGTAGCAAGCAGTGAAGATTTCATGACATCAACTAAAAGCTGGCTGAACTTCCTGAAAGTAAGGGCAAGCTGGGGTACTAATGGTAACGATGGTATTTCTGCTTTTAATTACCTGTCTTTGATTTCATTATCAAATGCCCGGTACAATTTTGGTAATGATAATACTACTTTAACCCAGGGTTCATATCCTCAAACGATTGGTGTTGAAAATACCAAATGGGAAACTTCCCGTCAAACCAATATCGGTATTGATGCAAGGTTCTTAAATAATAAATTAAATGTCAACCTTGATTGGTACAACAAAACCACAAAAGACTGGTTAATTGCAGCGCCTTTGTTAGCAACTGCCGGTGTTAGCAATCCTCCATACATCAATGGCGGCGATGTTACTAATAAGGGAATAGAACTTCAGTTAGCTTATAACGGAAATGTTGGGAGAGATTTTACCTACACCGTTTCCGGTTCTTATGCCTACAATAAAAATGTGGTGAACAATATTCCAACTGCCGATGGGATCATTCACGGTGGTACAAACAGTTTATTTGTTAATGGCCCTGAATTTTTCCGTGCTGCTGCCGGAAATCCTATTGGTTATTTCTGGGGTTATAAAACTGCAGGGATTTTTCAGAATACTGCCGATGTTCAGGCATGGCAAGGTAAAAACGGATTACTTCAACCGAATGCACAACCCGGTGACCTGAAATTGGTAGATTTAAATAAAGATGGAGTAATTGACGCGAAAGATAAAACCAATATCGGTGATCCTAATCCGCATCACATTTTTGGTTTCAGATTTTCAGGCAACTACAAAAACTTCGATCTTTCTGTTACAACCAATGGCGTAGCAGGCAATAAAATCGTTCAATCTTACCGTGGTCCTGGTCAATGGGCTAACTATACAACTGATATTCTTAGCCGTTGGCATGGTGAGGGAACTTCAAACACTATGCCTCGCATAACTCAAAACAGTTCTAACTGGGTAGAATTTTCAGATCTCTATATTCATGATGGAAGCTATTTAAGAGTTTCAAACATTACCCTGGGGTACGATGTGGCAAAACTTATAAAATGGAGAAATTTAAGCCAGTTCCGCTTATATGTAGCTGCTCAAAACCTGATCACCTTTACAAAATACAGTGGTATGGATCCTGAAGTAGGTGCGTCTTCTTCCGATGCAAGCGGCACTTATTATTTTGGACAAGGTGTTGATAATGGATTTTATCCACGCCCTAAGGTTTACATGGCCGGTGTGAACATTATTTTTTAATTGAGAAAAAGAAAAATCATGAAAAGATATAGAGTTGTCATTGTTGCAGTTGTTACAATAATAACATTCAATTCGTGCAAAAAATTTATTACAACCGAATTGACTGATGCTAAGCAAACCAATGTTTCATATTATAAAACGCCTTCTGACGCTTATACTGCCCTGGTAGGATGTTACAATGGACTTGATCAGATCTATAACAATGATCAGATCCCTTCTTTGCTGGAAGTTTTCTCTGACAACAGTTTTGGAGGCACTGGAACTTTCGACGGGTATGGATGGGCAATGGTAGATGAATTTGATAAATCAATTTCGCCTTCAGATGTTTCTTTTCATAGTGGCGGGTGGAAAGCGTATTACCAAACCATTTATCGCTGCAATGTATTACTGCAAAATATTGATAAGGTAACATGGGGCGACAGTATTGCGTTAAAAACAAAATATACCGCCGAAGCGAAATTCATTCGTGCTTACTGTTATTTAGATCTGGTTCGATTGTTCGAAAATGTTCCTTTGGTAATAACACCTACCATTGCCAATGTGCCGCAAGCCGATCCGGATGCAACGTTTGCTCAAATCATGAAGGACTTACGGGAAGCCTCGGATAGTCTTCCTTCAGCTTCTTACAAAAGTGTACCCAGCGGAAGATTAACCAAATGGGCTGCTGAATCTTTATTAGCACGTGCTTATCTATTCTATGCCGGTTTCTATGGGAAAACTACTATTGCCAACGAAACAGCGGCTACTGCTTTGGCTGCAGTAGAAGATGTAATTGCCCATAGCGGACATTCATTGGTAAGCGATTTCAACACTTTATGGCCGGCAGCTTCAACAGCAAAAAATGTCACTTATGCAGGTGAAGATAATCCGGAAGTAGTATTTGCAATTAAATATTCTTCCACAGATAACTGGTCTGGAGATGCTACCGGCAACAGGTGGATGGTAATGGAAGGAATACGTTCACAAAGTATCTATCCTTACCAGTCTGGCTGGGGTGCTTGTACTGTTGATCCTAAATTTTGGAGCCTTTACGCATCAACTGATACACGGCGTTTTGCTACCATCACTTCTATAGCTGACGAAAACCTTGCTTACAATAAGTCAAGTGACTGCCGCGAATACACAGGATATTTTATGAAGAAATATGCCATGCTGTGTGACAAGAGTGGAACTTCTATTGTTTCCAATTTTCAAACTGGTCAGTACCAGGACTTTTTCGCCATTCGCTATTCAGATGTTTTGTTGATGGCTGCAGAATTGGGAAGCTCCAACGCTGTGAGTTATTATAACCAGGTGCACCATAGGGCTGATGCTTCAACTGCGCCTGCTACTTCCGTAACTAAAGCAGATATTTTAGCAGAACGCAGGTTAGAGTTGGCAGGTGAGGGACTCCGCTATTGGGATTTAATGCGCCAGGGTATTGATGTAGCAGCTTCCACAATTGCTGCAAATACAACTGTTTCATACTTCCAGGATGGTACTGCAAATCCGCCTTCTGCTTCAAAATTACAGGCAAACATTAAAGCAACCCGCGGGTTTCAGCAAATACCTAACGATCAAATTACTTTAGCCTCAGGTACGCTAAAACAAAATGCCGGCTGGTAATCGAATGTCATAACCAAAAAATAAAAGGAAATGAAAAATAAATTTAAAATAGTACTTGCATTTTTAGGATCAGCACTGCTGTATGCTTCATGCAGGCCTGAAATATTTGAATTGGGTGCGTTAGCCAACAAGACTGACCTGAAGTTCACCATTGCACCTTCATCGGCAAATCCTAATGATATTGTTTTAACAAGTTTAACGCCGGGTCTTACTCCATTGTGGGTTACTCCTTACGGACAATCCATAAAGTTAACAGATACTACCAATGTTCCTTTCCCCGGAACTTACAAATTTGTGTATGGTGTTGAAAGTGCGGGTGGTCTTGTTCAGGCTGATACAAATCTTGTAACTATAAATACTATTGATAAAAAGACCGTAAGCGATCCAATGTGGATTAAACTCAGTGGTGGGTTAGGAAACTCGAAAACATGGGTTTTGGATCTGGATGCAAAGGGGGTGAGTAAATTTTTTGCGGGACCATTTTACTTTGGTGGCACGGGATGGGAATGGGACCCTGCATTTAAAGATATTGGCTGGGCCGGCGTTTCAGCAGGCGATTATGGTACCATGACCTTTGATTTGGTTGGTAATGCAAATTTTACCTCCAATAATAAAATGTTTCCTGACCTGTCGGGAACAGGTAAATTCATGTTGTACCCGGCTACAAATGAGTTGGCAACTATTGATGCCCAGGTTTTACATGACAAAGCACAAGGTGGCAACGTTGCCAACTGGAATGCAAGAATGACCGTCAAAACACTTACTGACAGTACAATGCAACTTATTGCTAAGAAAGATGCTAATAATTGGCTCGTCTACAATTATATTACAAAGCAGTATTACGACACACATTAGAGCTATTTAAGTATTGAGGTCGTCATTTCCATCAGCGACCGGCAAAAGACCTGTAAGAGTTCAACGAAAGTTGAATCGTCTTGCAGGTCTTTTTATTTTATTGTTGCCGGCCAAAGAGGCTACTGAAAATCATTTATATGTAACATTTCATCCCATAATCTGCAACATTTGAACACCCTATTATAAACTGCACAGTGATAGTTTTACACCAATTAATTAACCAACGAATTGCTTTATATGAAACTGCTACTGCTGCTATTTGGGGTTCCACGCCCTTTTCTGATTACCCAGCAGGCAAAAGCCAATGGCCTTCTTCCATTTTACTGGGACGAAGGATCGATTGGCAATAATGGTTTCGGAATTATCAACAGGCAAAACAACAAAGTAGGAGATCAACAGGCACTGGATGCACTGTTACAGGGCATGCAGTAGGAGATATAATTACCAGGAAAACAGGCGACATATATCCGTACCCTTGCAAAACTTTTTATAGAAGTCTGAAAATCGATGTTGCTTTTTCATCTTATCAAATTTTAAACTTTTGCTTATGCTAAATGAAAACCTGAAAAAACAGAATTTTTTATTTGTTACAAAAAAGCGGCTCTTTTTTACAAATTTGTTTATAGCCCTTTTAATGTCACTGAATGTATGGGCGCAATTACCAACAGCCCAGTTGGTCGCTTCCAAAATGAAGGTTGGCTGGAACCTTGGAAATACGCTTGAAGCTATTTGTAGCGACTCGGCGTGGGGTAACCCAACTCCGAGCCTGGCCCTTATCAATGCAGTAAAGTCCGCCGGGTTTAACACCGTGCGTATTCCCTGTGCATGGGACTGCCATGCTGCTAATGGTGTAATTGATCCTAACTGGTTAGCACACGTTAAAACAATAGTGGATTATTGTATCAATAACAACATGTACGCTATTATTAACATTCACTGGGATGGGGGCTGGCTGGAAAATAATTGCACAACAAGCGCACAAAGCGCTGTAAACGCAAAACAGCAAAATTACTGGACGCAGATTGCAAATTATTTCAAAAACTACAATGAGCATTTGCTTTTTGCCAGTGCCAATGAACCCGCTGTTTCCGACTCCACGGGTATGTCGGTTTTATTATCCTATCATCAAACCTTTATAAATGCAGTGCGTGCAACCGGTGGAAATAACAGTTCCCGTACTCTCATAATCCAGGGACCGTCAACAAGTATAGATAATTCCTATAACCTGCTGAACACGATGCCAACCGACCCGATTGCAAGCCGTTTGATGGTGGAGGTTCACTATTATGCGCCATGGCAATTTTGTGGCTTAACAGCAGATGCGACATGGGGCAGCATGTTCTACTATTGGGGCAATGGTTTTCATTCAACCATCGAGCCTTCCCGCAATGCCACCTGGGGTGAAGAGAGCGAAGTAGAACGGGCATTAGGGTTGATGAAATCAAAATTCGGCGACCGGGGAATACCGGTGCTCATAGGTGAATTCGGAGCAATAAAACGAACAAATCCTGCCGATCTGTCAACTCATATTGCTGCAAGGCAATATTTTGATAAATATGTCGTAAGCTCTGCCATCAGCAAAGGAATGGTGCCTGTTTACTGGGACAACGGTGCCGCTGATTTCGGTATATTTAATCGCCATACGGCAGCAGTGACCGATCAGGGTGTTATAAATGCCATCATGCAGGGAGCCACAACGTATGTTACTTTAACCAATCGCGCTACAGGGTTGCTCATCGATGGTATGTACAGGTACTCCAATGGTTCCAATGCAGGGCAGTGGAGTAACAGCGGCAGTACAGCACAGCAATGGTCGATAGAAACGGTGGGCAATTATGTAATGCTGAAAAACCGTGCTTCAGGGTTATATGTTGATGGCATGTACAGGAACACTAATGACTCTATTGCAGGGCAGTACAGTTATAGCGGCAGCGATGCACAGCAATGGACAAAGGAAACTGCAGGAAGCTATGTTAAGTTTAAGAATAAAGCCACCGGATTATATCTCGATGGCTTGGGAAGCATCACGAACGGCGCCGATTTAGGTCAGTGGAGCCAGAGCAACAGTAATAACCAGCAATGTGACCCGTCCTAATATAACTATACAATAAAACAAAAATTGTAT
>NZ_JCAPSW010000030.1:0-45995 GCF_059587045.1 Niastella sp. sgz303648
GGGGCAGCGTAGTGCCCGAACATATGGGTGCAACAGCCGGGAATGTTGGCGTAACCTTCGGACCTACCGTAATAGTTAATGTTGTGGTGGTAGCGCACTGTCCGGCTGTTGGCGTAAACGTATAAGTAGTAGTGGCTGTATTGTTCAATGCCGGTGACCAGGTGCCCGTAATACCTTCATTGGATGTTGTGGGCAGGGCTGCGGGCGTGCCGCCTGAACATATTGGAGCAACAGCCGGGAACGTCGGCGTTACCTTCTGGTTTATCGTAATAGTTAATGTGGTTGAGTTAGCACACTGTCCGGCTGTTGGCGTAAACGTATAAGTAGTAGTTGTTGTGTTATTCAATGCCGGTGACCACGTGCCCGTGATACCTTCAATGGAGTTTGTGGGCAGGGCTGCGAGCGTGCCGCCTGAACATATTGGTGCAACAGCCGGGAACGTCGGTGTTACCTTCTGGTTTACTGTAATAGTTAATGTGGTTGTAGTCGCGCAAAGCCCTGCTGTTGGCGTAAACGTATAAGTAGTAGTGGCCGTATTATTCAATGCCGGTGACCACGTACCCGTGATACCCTCATTCGATGTTGTGGGCAAAGGGGGCAGCGTAGTGCCGGCACATATTGGTGCCACGGCCGGGAACGTTGGTGGGATGTTGGGATTAACCGTAACCGTATATGTTGTTGTTGTAGCACATTGGCCGCTATTGGGCGTAAACGTATATATTCCGCTGGTTGTTTTGCTCACTACCGAAGGGCTCCAGGTACCAGTTATGTTATTTGATGAGGTAGCTGGCAAAGTAACAACGGAAGAACCTGCACAAATAGTAGTGCTTGTACCGAAAGAAAAAGTCGGCACCACATTAGGGTTCACGGTAACGTTAAGGGTTGTTCCTAAAACGCAACCCGGCCCCGTGGCAGTAAAAACATACTTGCCTGATTGAGTTGAATCAATCACAGCCGGCGACCAGGTACCCGTAACTCCATTGGTTGATGTATTGGGCAACACCGGTGGGATACTGTCTTTACAGATCGAAAGGGATGTTCCAAACGAAAAAGTGGCTGTTGTGTTTGGTATTACAGTGATGGTAACCGTAACCGGTATACCGCAGGTGCCGGCAGCCGGAGTAAAAGTATAGGTGCCTGAAGTTTGATTATCTATAACCGGTACATTCCAGGTGCCCTTGATAGGGTTATCGGGGTTATCGGATATCGCCGGTAATGCCGGTGGCGTACTGCCTGCACAGAAAGAATCAAAGGAATTGAAAAGAGGAACAGTTATTGGGTCCGTTAAAACCACGCCTGTTAATACACTCTTTGTGCTACCGCCGGAATTAAATATAAAATTGCGATACGTGCCGGCGTTCAACCCCGCAATGGTTAATTCCCCTGCTGCAGTTGAAGTAAAAGATACAGGACCTATTGTTACACCAGCTGTATTCTTATAGGTTACCTGGTAAGTTGTGTTGGCCGATAGTCCGCTGAATGTAATCGACCCGTCAGAACTACCACATTTCGCTGGATTGGCACTTGATAAATAAACAGGGACTTGCGCCTGGGCATAATTGCACCAATGTGCAATAATTAATAAAATAATTAAGGGTACGGGTATACGTTTCATTTTACGGATATTGGATCAGTTAACGAATTATTGTTATAAGTAACAGATCATTGAGTGTAAATAAAGCAGGTCGGGGATAACTGATTCATAGTATTACTTGGATATAGATAATTTGTTAATTGTATGTCCTTGCATAGACATTATTTCAATTTTATATCCAAGTAGTTGTAAAGCCGTGGAGTTTCAGAAGACGTTACATTCGCCCCTTAATCCGGAAACTATGAAGAAATTAAAATTTCACATGCTACTACTATGTGTATTTGCAGTAAGTACCGTTACCTATGCACAGGAAAAACGCTACCCAATTGGTAACAGTACCAACGTACTGAGTGATTTTCACCGGCAACTGGCTACAGCGAAGACGAATGACATCAACCGCTTACAATTACAACTATCATCAACACACACTTTAACGGCTATTATTAATTATAGCAAGTCACAATAGCACCGCCAATCCGCCTCTATCTTACTTTTCCCGCACAATCGCTTACGACCCTTTTATCATCGTGCCACACCTTAGAGAATTATCGAACTAGGAGATAGAAGAATTAGGGTTAATTTATAAGCTTAAGATTCTTATTGCTAATTAATTATATTTGATGTTAACTGTAAACACATGGGGGCTTTATAACATAGATAGATAGATTTGAATGAGAAAACTAATAATCATACTTGGACTTATTGGACTGACAGTTATGGGTGTACTTTATGCCAAACTAAAATTCTACGATTCAAAACACCGACTTGACAGTGCAAAATATGAAGTAAAGCCACCTACCGACAAAGAGATAATAAAAAATGGCGACATTATTTTTCAGACCTCGCTGTCTGGACAAAGTAAAACCATTCAACTTGCGACAAAGTCAAAATATTCTCATTGCGGACTTATCTTCAAAGAGGGTAATGACTTTTACGTTTTTGAGGCGGTTCAACCAGTAAAGCGAACACCACTTAACAAATGGATTGCACGAGGGCAAGACGGAAAGTATGTAATCAAGAGGCTTAACAACGCAGACCAGGTTTTAACTTTTGCGACACTCGTAAAGATGAAGCAGGTTGGTGATAAATTTAATGGTAAAAACTACGACTTGACTTTTGAATGGTCAGACGACAAAATTTATTGTTCTGAACTCATTTGGAAAATCTATCAGCGGGCGACAGGAATTGAAATAGGCAAACTTCAAAAACTTAGCGACTTTGACTTGACAAATGAAGCGGTTAAGAAAAAAATGAAAGAGCGTTATGGCGACAAAATACCTCTTGACGAAATTGTGATATCACCAGGAGCAATTTTTGATAGCGAACTTTTAATAACTGTAAAGTCAAACTAATGACAACGAAACAACCTGCTTCAACACTTTCTTTGGAATGTTGCCAACAATTTGCCAGCAAATTCAGGCATGAAGCAAAGAACTGATTTCGTTTCGAAAGTAAGCCATTAAATAGTAAATCTGGCAAAACAAAACAACCAGCATGGATGGCTGCATGCTGGTTGTTGAACAGTTACCTGTAATGGTATTAGGCAGGGTTTGTTTTATTTATCCCTCAGAACATCACTTTTATTATACCAATCTTTGATCCGTTATCCGCATTCAACACTTCTGCAAATCCAATATTACCCTTAGCCATCGTGGTTGCAGGTATGTTTATGACATTCTCTCCCGTTTCCAGGGGCACCACAGCACTTATATAAAAAGTTTGTCCATGCAGGTCGGTCAGTCGCACCATTACATGTTGTTTTGCCTGACTGTTAATATGCAGATTGATAACATTGTTTATAACCGGATTAGGTTTTACCGTAATTGTAGTACGGGTAATATATGATAACCGCAGGGTAAGTACAGCACTATAGCTGCCATAACCGCTTTTATTAATCTCCCTGATGCGATAGTATATATCCCCACTTAACGCGGTCACATCATCACTGTATGTATAATCATTCAGCCCGTTTGCAGTAGTACGATACACTTCCTGCCAATGAACCGCATCCAGGCTTCTTTCCACTACATAACCGGTGATACCGGCTTCAGCAGTTGTTTGCCATTTCACGTCTGCATATACTTTTTGTGATACTGGTCTTTGTGATACAGATACATGGGTAAATGCTACCGGCAACACCGACAGATCGGTCAGCAGAATGGCCGTTGTGGAAAGTGCCGGAACGGTTATGGTCAATGAATTTGAATTTACCGCCACGGTATTTGCCTGCAACGCATTTTGCGTGTGCGATACAAAAGTCTCTGTTGCCGGTAAAGACGACAACTGCAATGTGTTGTAATTTCCATTGGCAACATTGAAATTGCTTAGGTTTATTGTAACAGTGCGGGAAGCGCTCATGTCACGGTTTACAAGCATTACCGTTAACGAGTCGGCATTTTCGTTTACCGAAGAGTAAGCAGATACCGTATTTTCAAGAGAAGAAGTGCTGGATACACTATATTTTTTTGCATTCCTGCTAAAGAGGTGCAGGGTTTCCCACATGCCGATAGACCAGTTCCAGGGAGAAAAGAGTTCAACGCCATTGTTTGCAAATGTACCCAAATTCGAAGCATATATAACAGATTCAAGGCTTGGGTTGCTGCTCGACATAGTACCCCATTCGCTTACGCCACATGTTATGCCATGGTTGGCACCAAAATGTTCGTTTAACCAGTCATCGATCCTTTTGAAAATATATTGTTTTGTAAGTGAGGCATCCCATCCGCCGGTACTTGTTCTGACACCATTTGAACCCGGATAATCATACGTTGTATCATAATAAATCCGGTGTCCCTGCAGCGCCTCCGCATCATTATTATAGAAGGGATAGTTGTGAATATCTACCACATCTACCAGTTTGATACCGGTTGCCTTATACTCATCGCCAAGGCGTTTTATGAAATACTCAATCCAGGGATAATACCGGCCATTTATGTATATACTTTCATTTGACCATTTGTACCATTGCCATTCAGAGGTTGCAACAGGCCCGCAGAGCTTGATGCCCGGATATAAAGCTTTTGCTTTCTTCGCTAATTCTATATAACGATCCATAAAGGCAGACGCCGATATCTGCGTTGGCATAGCATAATCATGCGTGCCGCTCCATATATCTACCTCATTGTCCATATTCCAGTATACAAACTGGTTTTTGTCAAGCCCTAAACCATTGGTTCCAAACCAATGATCAAGAATTCCTACAGAAGAATCGGCAGGCCAGGTCTGCGTAAACAAATTAATGTCTCCGTCAACCAGGGCTTTACTACCGCCGTTTGGATCGGGTGTTCCTCCACCGGCTAAGTTCTGGCCAACACCAGACCAATACTGGGATTGGTTGTAAGCCCAGTCATCGAAGTTGTTATTGGTGTTGGATGCAACCTGGCCCAGTAATTGAAAGGCAAACATGCCCTGGATATCAGGATAATTGGTAACAATGTTTTGTGCGTGTGCATCCCAGTCCTCATTATAAACATTATTATACCAGTCTGGATGAACCGTAATTTTCTTTCGCCAGTTGTAACCTGTTGCGTTATTTCCGCCGTTCATACGTGCGAAATGCAACCCCGCATCTTTATAAAATTGCACAGATTTGTCAAAGCCTTCATTTCGTCCATATATGTATGGGGAGATCAGGCGTTTGTTCTGCGTTGCATTCACTGAAATAGTTACATTCTGTGCAAAGGATCCTGCTGAAAAGCTATATAACAACAAAATCAGCAAATTCTTTTTTAGGTAACGTTGTTTCATTTGTACGGGTTTTATTCTTTGGATAATGATATTGAATGAAGTATTGTTTCACCGGCAATACCGTAACGTCTTTGCTCAACCAAACTATAATGCTAAGAATGAAGCAGTCTCTGAGTCAAATGTTATGCCATGGCGATCTAAATTTTAATAATTATTGTTGTTGGACTGATATCATGTGGAACATAACATATGCGGGTAGTATAACAGGCCGTATTATTCATTATTCCTGAGGCGAAGGAATATGTGATTGCAACCGGTTTTTGCATGTGTTTGTTAGTTCAATATCTTTATGATATTTATTAATAAGCTTGTTATGCTGAATACTGTAAAACTACCTTTATGCAGTTTGATACAAGGGATCAAAATGATGCGAACCAGGGTACGGAATGTTGCAAAGAAATGATTTCATGTACTTTTTATATGAGCCAATGCAGGACTACCTGGTGTGGGCAGAAAATCTAACGTAAAAAGTACTGGTTATATGCCGGATAAAGCTTCGGCATAATGGCATCTCCAATATATTGCATATCTAAAACATGATGCAGTATCTTCCGATGGACTATTGGCAGATATGCAAAGTATTAAGATAATCAAATTTCAATAAAGATCTCCGGTGATTACCCCCTTCATTTACCGTGATTTCCCCCTTGTCAGAATCGCATCTTTATCGTTACTTGCCCTATCACGCCATTTGTAATAGTTCAATACCTGTACAACTACCGCAGTTCTCTTACAGAAAGTTTTCTGTTAGGCTTGTTTAAGCCGTTTTACTAAAACCAAAAATCGTAGACATGAAAAGCATACTGCTGTTTATTGAGCGCTTATTCAATACCCTCCGGTATAACGGGTTTTACATTTTCCTTGCATTGCTGTTTCCCTATATTATCTGGAAACTTGATGCCGGTAAGGAAATCATCGTATCCATGGCCGAACAGCGCTTTACCCTGAATATAGCACTGTCCCTGGTAACCTTTTCCGCTTCTTGTCTCAGCATCTGGTGTGTCCCGACTCTGGCAATCCGCTTTTTTCAGTTTGTGACCAGCTTTTCCGGAGACGACGATAAGGAGAAAACGAAAAGTGATGCCCATAAGCAAAGAATCAGGGACTGCCTTTATCAGCAACTCATCAATGTATACAACGGCAAAAAGCTCAATAAAGAAGGTTGTAATACCAACAAAGAAGCGTACAAAGCCCAACTGCCTGTCCGCTATTTTGCGGTTGCCCCCTGGGGACTATTTGTATTGACCTGTATACAGGTTTTTCAAAACAATGCTATTATGATCGTTGGACTATTGCTCATCATTGCAGCCATAATTCTGATAGATCGTTTTAAACCAAAACTGGTCCGTTGCTATGAAATCCTCCTGGGCAGCAATAAGCGGCCACACATAGCCGAAACATTTGTGATACGGTATAAAATTCTGGGATTGCTCTATTTGGGTTTTATTTTTTTTCTGTTCTTTTTTCTGAAAGGAAATACGCATACGGATCTGCTGAAATGGTACCTGATACTGCTGAACTTTTTTTTCCTGCTCGTCTTTTACAGTTTTCTGTTGTATTTGGAAAACTCGCATTTGGAAACATATGTAAGCAAGCGCAAACCAACAACTGAAGCACAAAGAGAACTGAACCTGCCTTACCGCATATCCGATATCAACTATCGCATATTACTTATTTATCTGGTCGCGGCTATCGTCACATTTTATTTTCTCGATCAATACCAAAGGATTGAATACGTTTCCCCTGTAGTGATCATCGTAACCATGGCAACAGCCCTTATTATCTTTTTTGAGCTTTTCTTTACTTCCCAGTTGTTGTTGATCTATATTGTCAACCAGACTAGTTGCCAAAATCCGGAATGTAGCCTTTCATTGTACCGGAATCACTCCGACGAGCTCCAACAGTTTTTACTCAAAATCTACCGGTTCGTATTGCTTTTTGTCATTCTGGTGGTTATCAATCTTTATTTCTTTTCGTCCTCCAATAGTCATCGTATCAGGACAGTTGAGGCGAAACAAAATGAATATCTCCCTGCTTCGGCAAGACCGTCTATTACAAACTATTTTCAACACTGGCTGGCGTCAGGCGGCATCACCGGCAAGGACTCGGTTGTTTACCTGATCTCCGGGCAAGGGGGCGGCTCCCGCGCCGCTGTCTGGTTCTTCATGAATATGACAGATTTAAAAAACAGGTATCCCTCCTTTTATAATAAGGTCTTTTCGATCTCGACAGTTTCAGGAAGTACGACGGGAGCCAATATGTTTCTTGCCACGCAATACTTCAACCAAAGCGTGGGTTCAACGCACATTGACTCTGTGACAGCCGGCTTATATGGAAGAAATTATATGAGCAGTAGCTTTTACGGCTTAATGTTTGGCGATTTTATCGAAAGCCTGTTCGACATCGGTGATGCATTTCCAAGGGATAGAAACTATCACCTTCAAAAAGAAGAGCTCGCTGCCTTCAACGAGACTTTCAATACAGATTCCGGTGCGGCTTATTTTGAGAAAGACTACTTTCACCCTTACGCAGATCAACGGATGCTTTGGGACACCAGCCGGCACTGGCCATTGTTCCTCATTAATACCACAATTGTGAATTTTGGTACGAGGGCAGTATTCTCGCCGGTGAGCATGGACGACTTTAGCGTTGCGCGTGATCTCTACGGAGAGTTTAAAAACAATTCCTGCAATTCAGGTGATAACCTGCCAATGGTCACCTGTGTCAATCAAAGTCAGGCCTTCCCTATATTAAGCGCCTATAATTACCTTAATTGTATAGGAAGATTGGGCGACGGCGGTATTTCTGAAAATTCCGGTTGCGCAACGACGCTGGAGGTTTACCAGAAGCTCCGGCAGTATTGTGATAGCCACAATCTGCACAAAGTGAAGTTTGTGTGTCTCAACATTACAAACGGTAATCTTGAATCAGACTTTAAAGTTTCTTATAAGAAAGCATCCATCTTCAACACAGTCACTGCGGCCGTAAACAGCCCATTTGACGGAAGTGAAACCTATGCTTTTCACAACCTGGAGCGCCAGATACAATATCTCAAAAATTATAACAACGGCAGCAACAGCAACATGGATACGGTGATCAACTTTTCCCTTGACACGAGTATCACACTGACCAGGACAATGAGCAAGCAGGCCGTGGAGCGGATGTACAACATCATGAAGGCTAAGAAATTCGCTTTACCTAAATAACACTTCCATTTAAGTACATCATTAAAACACTTAATCCAAATGCGCACTTACTTCGATAAAAAATATCTGCCGTTTTACTTTATCATCTTTGTAATATTCAGGTATCTCTTTATCCTCATTGCACCTATGGTGATTACAGACATGGTGCGCACGCCTCATGTAATAGATGCGCATGTTTATGAATGCTGGGCTTTTTTCAAAAAAACATATATCCTTACTGCCAAACAAACATACAATTACAGCGCTTATAAGGAAGTATATTTTCCACTCGATACCGTATTCCCCTTTGTATACAGCCTGCTGTTTATGAGCACTGCCGATTATGTCAGGTCCTATAAATGGTTATACAACCCTTTGGTCATATTGATCGTAGCAGGAGCATTGTTTGACTATGCCGAAAACATCAGTTTCCGGACGTTCCTTGGCAGCAACAATGATCAACTTGCCGGGTTAGTGTCGTTTTTTTCAACCATTAAGACAATTCTTTTTGGTTTCAACCTTATATTTTCCCTGTTGACCTGGTTGATTTTTGGTGTTGTTGTCAGCATTGTAAAACGATACCGTAAATCATAAGGAAGCAACACAATTTTTTGCGTCGCAGTTAATACTTTTAACAATTACAGGAACTGGTAATAATCGATATTGGTTTTCATGACTATATCAAGCGGTAGGAAATAAGAAGGCGCTATTGTTTTTTTCAATATTAAATAGTCATAAAACAATTTGATTCCCTGGTACGCCTGCTTTTGGGGTTGCTGGCTGATGAGGAAATCGATGGCTCCATTCTTTAACAATTGAATATTTTTATCGATAAGATCATAACCAATCATCCGGTAATTCGATTTTTGCGTGGGAGTAACCGCGGATGCAATCATATCAATCCCATTAACGACAAATATTCCTTCCAAATTCGGGTTATCGCTGAAAATGGCTGAAATACCTTTGCTGATCGCTTGCTCATTTCCGGTATTATCGGTGAATCTTAGTATTCTTCTGCCGGCATTTTTAAAGTAAGTTAAAAACCCTTCCTCCCGGGCGGAAAACTGGATGTGGTTATCCTCTTCCCTTTCTATGGAAGCAATTAGTATGTCTGCCTTTTTTGAAATCGTATAATCCAATAAGTTAGCAGCCAGGTACCCGCTGTCCTTCGAGTTGCTTCCTATAAAACTGAGGTTAGATAACCCGGGAATATTACTGTCAAAGAAGATGACCGGTACATTTAAATCCTTATAATGTTGCAATAGCCTTATGGTTTCATCATAGAATACCGGTACCATAAAGATGCCGTCATAACCATCATTGATCACCTCATCTACGCGCAATTTAAAAGAAGCTTCGTTGTTTTGCTCAAACGTCAGTATGCTGATGTTGATCCCAAAGGGAGAAACGTCTTTCAATGCCTCCTCAAACCCGGTGTTATGGGCCAACCAAAAAGGGATCATATCGGTGGCTTCAGGAATTAAAACTGCGATTGTAAAATCTCTTGATGACTTTAACCGGCTGGCCAGGATGTTTGGGGTATACCCCAAATCTTTAATTGCCTGCAAAATACGTTCACGGGTTGCTTTGGAAACGCCACCCCGGTTATGCAATACCTTGTCAACAGGACCGATGGATACATTAGCCCGTTCTGCAATTTCTTTAATTCCGATGCTTTTATTTGAGCCTTTTTTCAAGGGTGGCAATATACATTTTTAATATAAAAATATTTGGAAGTACAAAATAAAGCATATAGTATTGCCAAATAGTTAACGTACACTATTTCGGCGAAAAACATTATAATTTGTTCTTAATCAATCATATAAATCGTTTTGCGCAAATCTACCAAAACCTGGTAATGAATTGAGATAATCTAAATAAAAAAAGCCATATGAAAAGTCTAAAAGAATCCTTCGAAAAAGAGGGGTATGTGATTGTTGATGTCTTAACGCAACAGGAAATTAATCACTTCAGGGGTATTATGGACGATTTGCTAAGCCCCAAAATTGAAGCGACCGACAAGCGGGTTCGCAGTTCTTCTTTCCAGCACCTGGGTGATGAAATAGCCTCGTTCGGCCAGGAAGCCCGGCAGTATTATTTTCATTTATTGACAAAACCCGGAACCGAGCCTATTCACCACGCCTTTTATAACCCGGTGATATTAAAAGTTATGGAAGAGATTATTGGGCCCAACCTGATCATCAACAATGCATCAATCCTGGCAGCAAATGCAGGTACCTCTTATTCCCTCGGCTGGCACCGGGATATCATCCAGATCCCGCAGGAAGAGATTGAAGACTGGCTATTTTCCAAAGAACGGTTCCATAACAGCGTACAGATCAATTTGCCATTGGTAGATGAAAATTCCCTTTGGATTGTGCCCCGCAGTCATAACCGGCCCAACACACCGGAAGAAAATGAAGCATTCCAGGGCTCGAAGCACTATGCTCCGGTTGGTGTGGAAATGCCCGGCGGTATGCCCGTTCCTTTAAAGGCCGGGCAGGCGGTGATCTATAATAATAATTTGATCCACAGAGGATATACCAGGACTATGGAAGTGCCGAGGCGCACCCTGCATATGGGCTACCATAGCGCGGCATACCCACCTACCTGGCATTTTTACCTGCTCAACTCCAGCCTGTTAACGCCTGAATACCTGCAAACGCTTAACCCCACTATGCGCAGGATGATGAACGAATACCTGGGATGCAAACGACAGTATCCGAATATGAGCGACACCTGGAAATATGATTATAATTTTCCCGGGCAATCAGTGAATTAGAATACCGGGTACCGTGGTACAACTTCTTTTAACCAGCATAATTGATATTAAATGAAACTAACGATTAACAAAATACTTGTAAGCTTTTTAGCTTTTCAGTTGCCATCCCTGCTTTTTGCCCAACAGCATGCCTTACCTCAGCAAACAGACCGTTGGGCTATTCAGCCTGATGGAAGTATAAAATGGACAATCAATGGCCGGCTGCCGCATACAGATCACATTGAAATGTCGGGAGAAAAAGTATCTGTTTGGGTTCAGTATGGATTAGATAGTGCAGGCAGATCTTCTGTTTTGCGAACAGTGGTCTTCCCCACATTCAGGATGCTGCCCGACGTTACCCGAAGCCACATTGATTATACTTTCCTGGACAACGAGCTACCCCGGTTCTTTATTAATAACCGGCAGTTAAAAATGGATCTGGCCATCGGGAAAAAGTCAGGCAATCTTTCCTATAACATAAAAAGCATCAGCCACAAAGGTATTATGCAGATTGATGCGATAACGAGCAATCCTGAGCTGGTAAAAATTGAACGGCGTATTTTTCCTTCCGTGGACAAACCTATGGTCATTGAAAAATTTGTTTTCACAAATACAACCGATAAGCCGCTTACCATTTCCATGGAATACCTGAAGCGTGAGGTAAGAACGGATAGCATTCAAAGTAAAGTAAGGCCGCACACGATCATAATGGCATCCGTAGGCGATGGCAGCCGGCTAGTGCAACCAGGTGAGCGCACCAGTTTTGCCGTTTGTTACCGGGCCACAGATTTTCCCGCCCAGTCCATTACCGTTGATGCAGATGTAGAAGAAAGCGCGCGTGAAAACCGCATTAAAACTATTTTATCTCCATTGCAATTACAAACGCCGGATACCATATTGAATACGGAGTTCTCATTTGCCAAAATCAGGGGAACGGAAAGTATTTACAAAACCAAGGTTGGTTATCTCCATGGCCCCGGCGGCCTTGCTTATTATGCGGCTGTCTGGGCAAATGACCAGGCCGAATATATCTGCCCTTTCTTTGCATTCCTGGGCGATAGCATTGGCACCCTCTCAGCGATGGCCTGTTACCGTTTGTTTGCCAGGTACATGAACCCCGAATACCGTCCCATACCCAGTTCCATAGTTGCCGAAGGGGATGCTGTATGGCAAGGCGCCGGCGACAGGGGCGACATGGCCATGATCGCTTATGGTGCTTCCCGGTTCGCACTGACTTATGGTAATCCTGATTCTGCAAAAGTATTGTGGCCGCTCATCACCTGGTGTCTTGAATACAGCCGCAGGAAATTAAATGACCAGGGCGTCGTTACTTCAGATCATGATGAACTGGAAGGACGCTTTCCATCCGGCAAAGCCAACCTGCCAACAAGCAGCCTTTATTATGCCGCATTGAGATCTGCGGCCGATCTCGGTAAACAACTGCATCAGCCCAAATCACAAACAGATGCATATTTAAAACAAGCAGCTATACTAAAAACTAATATCGAAAAATATTTTGGCGGTAACGTAGAAGGGTTTGAAGCGTATAAATATTACGAAACCAATGATGTATTGCGTGCCTGGATCTGCGTGCCCCTTACTATGGGCATTTTAGACCGGAGCAAGGGAACGATCAACGCCTTGTTTTCGCCCAGGTTATGGACAGTCGACGGATTGGCTACCGAGGCAGGTAAAGAAACTTTTTGGGACCGGTCAACCCTGTATGCACTTCGTGGTGTACTGCAGGCAGGTGAAACAGAAAGAGCAATGGACTATCTGCGCTATTATTCGCGCAGGAGACTGTTGGGAGAGCATGTGCCATATCCGGTAGAAGCTTATCCCGAAGGTAACCAAAGGCATTTGTCGGCCGAGGGCGGGCTTTATTGCAGAATATTTATAGAAGGGCTTTTTGGTATGCTGCCAACAGGTTTTAACAGTTTTAATTGCACGCCACGGCTACCAAAGGACTGGAATGAAATGGCATTAAATAACATCCACTCGTTCGGCCATGTGTTCGATCTCAAAATATCCAGGCTGAACAAGGAAAAATTAAATATTACCATAACCGAGGGCAGCAAATTAATTAAATACAAGATAAATGAGGGCGATACACAAGCGGTAACTTTATAGCATTATTTGATTCGGGGTATGTATCGAGGTCATTGCCAAAAACGACCGGGCCTTTATGCCACTACCCTATCTCGTTCAGATTGCCCCACATCCTGCATGAAAAAAAACTTTCAATAGTTTTTTGAGGCAATGGCAGCAACAGTTATGGCATTAGGCGGATATTCTCCGTTATAGTTATGAAGATTCCTATATAAGTTAATATCCAGCTATCATAGATTAAATTTTCCCCTTCATAATCACTTTTCACCCGCCGATAAGTACATTTTGCCGGGCGATAAGGTAAAAACGATGCGTAACAGATCTTTTTTCGTGGCGATAAGGTGAAAAACGTTGAGTGATAACTACTTTTTTCCTGATTATAAGTTAAAAAGGGGGCATTGTAGGTATTTTTCCCTGATTGTAGGTTATGAACAGTTAATCCTGGGTTTTTTCCCGTAGAAATAAGCTTAATAACTGTGATCATTAATTACTTTTTGTCACGATTTAGATTAATTACAATGAATTGTAATTTTTTTTCCCGTGATTTTGAAAATTACTGAGCATTTTAAGTAAATTCTCAATAAAAAAAATCTACGGCCGCTGAAAAAGTAACTATCACCGGAAGAAAAGAGTTATCAAGCCGGAACATGAATCTAAAAACGGCAAAAAAAGCAACTAACGCTGAAGAAAATGTAGCTTATCGATGGAGGAAAAGTAATTATCGTGCAGGGATTTAATGCTATAGCCGGGAAAAAACTAACAATAGCTACAAAAAAGTAACTAAACCCGGAAAATGTAGTTATAACCAATAGTTAGGAGGCTGCCGAAGGGCAGCGTGACGGAACTCGAATATCCTGCCATTGCAAATACCGATTCGTTATGCGTAATTTTATGACAAAAACGCTTAGACATAAGCTTAATTGAGGAGAGCTTTATATAAAGATTATAACTTTTAATCTGTGAGTACTATGACAAAAAATAAATTACTACGAATGGACAACGTCCTCATCGTCGTCGACGACCTCGAAGCCGCGAAAGCCTTCTTTGTCAATCTCGGACTCGAGTTGGAGGGCGAAACGACCGTCGGGGGCCCCTCCGTAGATCGTCTCATTGGCCTTCAGAACGTCCGTGCTACCATCGCGATGATGCGCACCCCTGACGGCCACGGACGGATCGAGCTGGACAAGTTCCACACGCCGGAAGCGATCAGAACCGGGCCCGGGAAGGCTCCGGTGAACGAACTCGGGATCCGCCGCATCATGTTCGCCGTTGATGACATTGATGACGTGGTCGAGCGCCTGCTTGCTCACTGGTCGGCGAAGTGGTGCAATATGAGGACATATATCGTCTCGCCTACATTCGCGGTCCCGAGGGCATCATCGTCGGGTTGAGCGAGCAGCTCAAGTAATAAATCGGTACTTTATTCTCTGCTGCTAAACGAGGATTTTGTGCAATTGAAAATCACAATGAAGGGACTCAATATTTGCATGGCATTTTTCAAAAGACCGACTAATGCCAGCAGGCAACAAAAGTATCCTTATCGTGGGTTGAAATTAAATCATAAATGTCAACATATTTATAACTATAGTTCTAAGCATCAACACCATTCAACTTTTAATTATAAATTTAACTGCAGCCTGAGCTGAACAGAACGCCAATACGGCAGCAACCCTTTCGCCATAACAAAATAACTATGATGAATAATCATTAATAATCAAAATGAATAAAGAAAGAATCTATAAAATTTTATTTGCCAGTGTTTATCCTTTGTATATTAAAAAGGCAGAGACAAAAGGTCGTACAAAAGAAGATGTTGATACCATAATATTTTGGCTAACTGGCTACAACAAACAGACGCTGCAACAACAAATCGATAAAAAAAGTGATTTCAAAACCTTTTTTGCGGAAGCACCACGAATTAACCCTAATGCTTCAAAAATTACAGGAGTAATATGTGGCTACCGGGTGGAAGAAATCGAAGACGAACTTATTCAGAAGATGCGCTATTTAGATAAGCTAATTGATGAATTGGCAAAGGGTAAGAAAATGGATAAGATTTTAAGAGAGTAAACTAAACTTTATAATGGCAAATCAGCTACCGACAACCAATTACCCATGAGCAAAGTTGTAACGGATAGACGTATAGCTTGTTCAGAAGTTATTTTTTCTGCCATTGATCAAAATATACTTATCGCTGGGATAGGGTGTTAGAAAAGAGCCGGCGACTTCTGTAAACTGTTAGCTTTGAACGCCGAACTCTATAAGCTTAGTTTTTCTTCTACCGATTTCTCCAACTATTACTATTTGATTTTTCAAATAAGAATGCTTACTTGCATCCATACCCTAATACACTTCCCCTCCCCTATAATCGTAAAGAACAACTGTTTCTCGTTATAATCCCTCTGTAGAAAATCCGTATTTACCCTGGTTCATTTGCACTGTTAAAAAAATCAGTTACCTGTTTCATTAATTGTATTGGCGCTTAAACTCATTGTTTCAGAACAATGCGGTAACGCCTGTTTATTGGTCGGGCAAAAATTGTTGCCCCGATCAGTAGCGATCGCTGACGGCGCTCTCCGTTGGGCGAATGGGCGAAGCTATGCATGCAGATAAGCTGTAACCAGTAAACGTTGTCCATTAAATCTAAAATCAAATAAATTATGAACAAATCAGCCGGGATCGAAAAGGACATTGCAGTAGTAGGCATGTCTTCCCTGTTTGCCAAAGCAAAAAACCTTGATGAGTACTGGAAAAACATCATTGAAGAAATTGACTGTATTACAGCAGTTCCGGAAAATCGTTGGAAGGTCAGCGATTATTATTCTGCCGACCCTAACGATGCTGACAAAACTTATAGTAAAGTGGGTGGGTTTATTCCCGATATAAATTTCAATCCCATGGAATTCGGGCTGCCGCCAAATATTATAGAGTTGACCGACTCAACACAGCTATTATCGTTGGTGGCAGCTAAAGCGGCGTTGGAAGATGCAGGTTACTGGCAGAACGAAAAATTCAATAGAGAAGTACGCCAACGCACCGGGGTTATTTTAGGTGTTGGGGGCGGAACAAAGCTATTGGGTTCGCTTATTTCAAGATTGCAATACCCCATTTGGGAAAGAACCCTCAGCGCTTACGGCATTCCCGAAAAAGACCTGACAATTGTAATTGAGCATATGAAATCGGCGTTTGTCAAATGGGAAGAAAACTCGTTTCCTGGTTTGCTTGGAAATGTTGTAGCCGGTAGAATTACCAACCGTTTTGATTTGGGCGGTACCAACTGTGTTGTTGATGCAGCCTGCGCTACTTCGCTTTCTGCCATTAAAGTGGCCGTTATGGAATTGCAGGGGGGACATGTAGATATGATGATTACAGGTGGCGTTGATACCGATAACTCGCCGGCCATGTACCTTTCTTTCAGTAAAACGCCGGCTTTCTCACAACAAAATCAGACAAGACCTTTTGAGGATGAATCGGATGGAATAGTAATTGGTGAAGGTATAGGTTTAGTAGTATTAAAGCGCCTTTCCGATGCCGTGCGTGATGGCGATAAGATCTATTCTGTAATAAAAGGTATTGGAAGTTCCAGCGATGGAAAAAACAAAAGCATTTACGCCCCGCAATCATCGGGGCAGTCACTGGCTTTACAACGTACTTACGAACAGGCCGGCTATTCAATGAATACCGTAGGGTTAATTGAATGCCATGGAACCGGCACTGCTACCGGCGATCCGGTAGAGTTTGGTTCGCTGAAAATGGAGATGGCAAACCAACCAGCCGAAAATCAAAGTATTGCACTCAGCAGTGTTAAATCGCAAATAGGACATACAAAATCAGCAGCGGGGGCGGCCGGCTTTATAAAAGCTTCCCTCGCTTTATACAACAAAATATTACCCGGCACCATCAACGTAACTTCACCTAACCGTAAGTTTGAAATAGAAAATACGCCGTTTTATATCAATGCCTTTACGCGCCCATGGATAAAAAATCAACATGCACCACGAAGAGCTTCAGTAAGCGCATTTGGTTTTGGCGGCACCAATTTTCATATTGCGTTGGAGGAATACCAATCCGACCATACCAGGCCATACCGTTCTTATACTTCTTCTTATGCAGTAATATTAACGGCTGATTCAAAAAATGAATTAATAGATAAAGCCGGTCAGCTGCTACAGCAACTAAATGCGCCCAATGCCAACGAACTATTAGCCGGTATTTCTGACAACGCTTTAGAGATTACCCTAAAAAGCGATCAACCTAAACTGGGTTTTGTAGCAGCGGATGTGCAGGAAGCAATTGCTAAACTAACGGCAGCTATACAATATATCAGTACTACAACCACGCCTGCTTTTGAACACCCCAAAGGTTTTTATTATTCAGAGAATGATCTGGTGAAGGGAGGAAAGACCGCCGCACTTTTCTGTGGCCAGGGCGCTCAGTATGTGAATATGGCTAATGAAATGGCCTGTTGTTTTCCACCTTTCAGGGAAGTGTTGGGAAAGCTGGATGAGTTATTTATTAATAACGGGGAAAAAGCGCTTTCCCGGGTCGTATATCCGGTGCCGGCGTTTAATGAAGAAAGAAAAACGCAACAGAAACAGGAGCTTACCCAAACTCAATATGCACAGCCGGCCATAGGGGCCATAAGCATGGCGTATTACAAAATGCTTACCCAATCGGGTTTTTCGCCCGATATGGTGGCGGGCCATAGCTTTGGTGAGCTCACAGCCCTTTGGGCCTCGGGAGCTTTAAGCGAAGAAGATTATCTTTCACTGGCCGCAGCAAGAGGCCGTTGTATGGGCGCTGGAACAAGTGCAGAACGTGGCGCCATGCTGGCCGTAAGTGCAGAACCGGAGCGCGTACAGGAAATTGTTACCAACTTAAAAAATCTGGTTGTTGCCAACATTAATGCGGGTAACCAGGTTGTACTTGGCGGAGATACCAAAGAAATAGAAACAGCATTGGCCGAATTTCAGCGGTTAGGCATTTCGGCAGTTATACTACCCGTTTCAGCAGCTTTTCATACTTCATTTGTTGAACATGCTGCAGGGCCGTTTGCAGCAATAATTGCCAAAACCAAATTCGAATTGCCCGCAATTCCGGTATACAGCAACACGAGCGCTGCTACCTATCCCAACACGGTTGAGGCCATTAAAACAACATTATCTGCTCACATCCTTAAACCTGTTTTGTTTAAAGATGAAATAGAACAGATGTATAACGACAATGCAAGAATATTCGTTGAATTTGGCCCCAAAGGGATATTGACCAATCTCGTAAAGAAAATACTAAACGGCAAGGAATTCATTGCCATCGCTATAAACCCATCGGAGGAGAAAGGCAGCGAGTACCAGTTTAAAGAGGCGGTTATTAAAATGAAAATAGCGGGGTTACCTGTTGAGGAGCCGGATGTATTTAAAATACCGGCGCAAAAAAATATTGTTGCCGATAAGCTGAATATTGTGTTAAGCGGCGCTAATTATCAAAGCGCAGAAACAGTTAAAGTTTATACCGAAGGCTTTGAAAAGATAAAACAATTAAAGACTGTTGCAGAATCGGAATACAGGCAGGAAAGGGTAAATGGTCAACAGCCTGCGCCTTACAGTGATATTTACGAGGGCCAATTTGAAAATTTTAAAGCCATTTCTCAATTGATGGTTGAGCAGGTAAAACTACTGGAGTTGTTGCGTTCGGGAACTAAAATAACCAATAAACTTCCGGAAAGTAAACCAACATTGCAGATTCCACAACTCGAAGAAAATAAAGCGATACAGAATATGCAACGGGCGCCGGAACCGCCAATAATAGCAGGCACTACCGATTTGGTAAATGCCCTGCTGCATATTATCAGCGATAAAACAGGTTATCCAACGGATATGCTTGAGCTCAGCATGGAAATGGAAGCCGACCTGGGCATTGACTCCATCAAGCGTGTAGAGATCTTTGGCGCCATGCGGGCAATCTTTCCAGCTATATCAGAAGTCAATCCCCAGGAGATCGCCATGCTGAAAACGCTGGAACAAATTGTAGATTACCTGGGTGCAAAGACCGGCGCCACCTCCGTTGCAGCGGCTGTTGTTGAAAAAACGATTCCATCAACACCATCAACGCCATCAACAGCCGTTTCTTCCTCAGCTGATATGAATATGCTGCAGCAATCGCTGTTACAGGTTATTAGCGATAAAACAGGTTATCCGGTGGATATGCTTGAACTCAGCATGGAGATGGAAGCCGACCTGGGCATTGATTCCATCAAGCGTATGGAGATCTTTGGCGCCATGCGGGCAATCTTTCCAACCATAACAGGAGCCAATCCTCATGAAATTGCCATGCTGAATACGCTGGAACAAATTATAGATTACCTCGGGGCAAAACAAGGTACTGATCCCGTTGCAACTCCGGCTGCTACCTCAACGACAGCCCTTACTGCTGCTCCATCAAAAGAAATAATTTTAAAGCATTCTACAATTAAACGTTTCGGGCCACGCCTGAAATTTCTTCCCCATCCCGACAAACTGGTCGTTGAGTGGAGTAAACATGATACCGTCATCATAACTGATAACGGCTCAACTCTCCTGACAGATGTGGTTGATAATTTATTAAAGCTGAAGGTAAATATTGCATTGATCCATCTGCCGGGAAGCATTGGAATAACACCGGATAATACAACAATCAAAAATGGCACCCATGTAACGTTAAAGAGTATTTCTGATGAAGCCATAAAACAGGCATTTGATGAAATTGCTCAAAAGCATAGTACTATTACAGGTGTTATCTGCCTTGCTGAAAATCATGATCCGGCTGAACGTAATACAATAATAAACGACCGGGCTTATATAAAAGCGGCGTTTTTTATTGCCAAACATTTTAAACTTTCGTTAAACAGGCAAAACGCTATTGGGGCAAGGCCGTTTTTTATTTCGGTATCGAAAATCGACGGTTATCTTGGACTTAATAATAGGAATAATCCGTTGCTGCTACAGGGCGGTAATTCTGGCCTGGTAAAAACTATTGGTTTGGAGTGGCCGGATGTTTTCTGCAGAAGCATTGACATACAGCCCGGCATGGATACACAGGTGGCTGCTTCATTAATTATGGACGAGTTGCACGATCCCAATATGGAAATAAAGGAAGTAGCGCTTACAGAAAACACCAGGAACACCATTGTTGCAGAAGAGATGGTGTCTGATGCCGATTCGCTGAATCAGCTGACGGTTACTTCCCATGACGTGTTTTTGGTTACGGGCGGAGGAAGAGGCATAACGAGTACCTGCATCAAAAAACTGGCGCAATATTGTAAACCTAAATTTATATTGTTGGGCAGGTCGTCTATAGACAGCCCCGAACCAGCCTGGGCAATAGGCGTAACCGAAGAAAAGGAATTGAAAATGAAAATGGCCGCGCAGCTGCAACAGGAAGGTAAAAAGCGGGTGCCAGCCGAAGTGCAGAAAACTTGTCAGGAGATCATTGCCAGCCGGGAAATAAAACAAACCCTTACTGATTTAAAAGCCAGTGGTGCAGAAGCAATTTATTATCAGGCAGACGTACGTGATAAAAATCTATTGGAATACATAGTAAAAGAAGCCTGTTTGAAAATGGGCGAAATAACCGGTATCATTCACGGCGCCGGTGTACTGGCCGATAAACTCATTGAACAAAAGCAGGAGCAGGATTTTGAACAGGTATTTTCTATAAAGGTTGGCGGTTTGCTTTCGGTGCTTGATGTACTGCCTCCGCAAAATTTGAAATACCTGTTGTTGTTTTCTTCTGTTGCGGGATTTTATGGCAATGCCGGCCAGGCCGATTATGCCATGTCGAACGAAATATTAAACAAAATGGCATGCCACATTGCTGCATGTTACCCGCAATGCAAAACAGTTGCCTATAATTGGGGGCCATGGGATGCGGGCATGGTAAGCCCTGAGCTTAAAAAGATGTTTGAAGAAAAAAATGTTCTTACCATTCCGCCTGATCATGGCGCACAACTTTTTGTTTCGGAGTTAAGCAGTGCGTATTCGGGAAATACGCAGGTTATTGTTGGGAGTGCGCTCACATTGCCCCCGGTGAAAATTAAGCCCGAATTAAAAAAATATACAATTGAAAGGAAGTTAAAATTAGAAGACAATCCCTTCCTTTACGACCATGTAATATCCGGAAATGCCGTATTGCCTGCCGTTACTGCCATAAGTATGATAGCCGACAGCTGCAGACAATTTTATCCTGGATTAAAAGTCGCTGCCGTTGAAGACATGCGCGTGTTAAAAGGAATTATATTTCACCAGAAATTCAGCGAGAACTTCGTTCTTGAATTAACGGAATTAAAAAAAGACCAGGAGAAAGTTTTATTTGAAGGAACACTCTTTAGTGAGCCTAAAACGGGAAAAAGGTTAATGCACTATAGAGCCCGTGTGTTGCTCTCTGAAAATGTAAAGCAATCACCGGTTATTCCTGTTGACAATCTTAATAAAAACGTCGGGATGATCAGTGGCGAAGTTTTATATGAAGACGGCACCTTGTTTCATGGACCTTCGTTCAGGGGTATTACACAAATTCTGAAAATAAACAATAACGAGCTTATCATTAAATGCTTCATAAAGCCCGTTAGCTCGCCCGTTCAGGGACAGTTTCCGGTATCGGATGTCAATGCCTTTATTATGGATGTAAAATTGCAGGGCTTGTTGGTATGGGCAAAACACCTTTATGGCTCGGCCAGCTTACCTGTGAAATTGACCAAAGGCGAGTTTTTTAATCCTATGCGATTCAATACCGAATACTTTGTGATATTTAAAATACGCCATGCCGACGATGTAATAATGAGCGCCGATATTCGTAGCTGCGATAAAGATGGAAATGTATGTGTGGAGGTAACTGGCGCCGAAATAGTTTTAAGCCCGGCATTGAACGAGGTATTTTCTAACAAAAAAAATGCAGTAGCCTTATGAAAAATAAAATACTACCGGGATAATATGCTGAGATCCCTGACTAATTAAACTCAATATCTATACCATTAAACTAATTGTATGAGAAACCCGTTGATCACGGTTTTACGAAAACTAAATTTTGTAAGCCGCTTCTTAAACAGTTTTCCTGAATGTGATTTTAATGTAAAAGGTTGTTTTTATGACAAAGAATTCATTGAGGATATTGAGCCTCATGAACCGCATGAGCCACCCCCTGTCATTGCTGCTCCGCAGGACATTGAATATCAAATAGGGTGCGAACCATCAATGGGAGGCATTTCTTTAATTTAAAATATTTACAACTTAAGTTATGCCCAGAATATTAAAATATTATAAACATTTTGTTCCAATCAATGTTCGTTTTTCTGATCTGGATGCTGTTGGTCATGTAAATAATGCCAGATATCAAACATTCCTGGAGGAAGTACGGATTGCCTACTTTCAGGATGTTTTAGGTGCATCGAAAACGAGTTTCAATTTTAATATGGTGCTCTCGAAAATTTCCATTGATTTTATAAAGCCAATTGAATATGGAGATGATATAGTTGTGTATTCGCGTATATTTAATATTACTGCGAGTAGTTATGAGGTACATCAGCTTTTTGTACGAAGGGAAAAAGAAAGAGCCGAAATTGTTGCTACGTCTCAAACATTAATGGCTGCATTTGATTATCACACTAAAAAGCCCACTGTGTTTCCTGAAGATTATTGCGAACGGGTAAGGGCATTTGAAGAATCCGGAGAAAAAGTTTTAAGCTCTCAGTTTTAAATTCTCAGTTCACAGTTCTCAGAAACGCTGAGCTTTGAACCGTGAACTGTTGCTGGTACCATAGATGAAAACCCAATGTGGTTCACCACACAGGACAAGACGGAATTCTTCCTCTTGTCCTGTTTCTTTTTGAGGTGGAGCCCGCGGCCAGACGCGCATTTTCTAAAAAGTAGTCTTTGTTCATACCGCCCCTATCGCCCGTAGCTCAATTGTGCTACATCGCTGAATATTTTTTTGGCTTGATGCCAATGTGCTGCTCAAAAACTCTGGAGAAATGACTCAGATTGGTAAATCCCAGCCGATAACCTACCTCAGAGACGGTCAAACGCTTTTCCTTTAGTAGTCTTGCTGCTTCCTGCATCCGCATCGACTGGTAATATTCAAAAACGCTTTTTCCGAAGGTCTGATTAAACAGTTTTCGCATTTTAGGTTCGCTCATGCCGGCTTCCTTCGCCAGTGAAGCGATTTTGGGCGGCTTGTCGAGGTGCAACTGCAAACGTAACCTGATCGCATAAATGGCTTTGATATCGTCAATATGCATCTTACTGGTTGGCGCTGCTTCCCGTTGCATCAGCAGAGCAAAAACATAGCACAGCAGTTCTTCACACTTAAGTTTGTAGTAATGGCTTTCTATGCTTTCGGGAATAGGCTGATGAAGAATTTCGCCCGCGGTTTTAATCATTTCCGGTGAAATGCCGGTTTCAAATGCAAAATTGTTTTCGGCTTTGAGAATGTCTTCCACTACCGGGTGTCGTATCTCCCCGAAAAGCTGACGCAGGTATTGCCGTGAAGCCAAAATAGTCACACTTCTGAAAAATGTGTTGGAGGGCATGGTAACTACCGAGGAAACGGCCTGCATGCAGATAAAGACATTGGCTTGCTCCGGTGATACCTGTTTTTCCTGTTCTATCGATGAGGAGAAAATACCACTCAGAAGAAAGACAACATTATCCTGTCCTTCAGTCAATTCATTTGTGCGTTCCAGCAGAATTTCTTCATTCAGATAATAGTTGCGCACCATCATCCGCAGCTCTTTCCCCCAGGAAAACCCGGTAATGTATCCCCCACCCTTGCTTTTAGGTATATTGATAAAACGCCCCTGAACGTTGGCGCCGATGGCCCGGGCTAATTGCATTATAATGCCTGATCCATTTTTGTCGGTAACGGATATTTTCATTTACGACTATTTTATTAACAAATGCGGCTATTTTAATCATAAATGTATATGGAATTTTGTGAGCATTAAAAAAGAATCAATACAAATGGATATGTTGTTAGAAAATAAACAAGTGGCCATCATAGGCGGTGGTCCCGGAGGATTAACGCTCGGCAGACTTTTACAACAAAAGGGAGTGAACATAAAAGTCTATGAACGCGACGTTGATCAATTCGTTCGCCAGCAGGGGTCCACACTCGACTTACATCATGATACCGGTTTGAAAGCCATGAGTGCCGCAGGATTGATGGATGAATTTAAAAAACATTATCGCCCGGGAGCTGATAAAAATATAGTGGTCGATAGTCAGATGAATGTGTTAAAGGATGAACATGCCGAAAAAAACGGGCAAACCTTTGGCGACGAGCATTTTCGGCCTGAGATAGACCGTGGCCCTTTACGTGATATGCTTGTAGCCTCCCTCAAAAAGGAAAATATTGTTTGGAATGCAAAGTTCACTGAAATGACCCCATCCGGTGCAGGATGGAATATACAATTTGAAAACGGTACGAGCGCCTATGCCGACCTGGTCATTGCGGCGGATGGAGCTAACTCTAAACTGAGGAAATATATCACGAACATTCCTCCGGTTTATTCAGGTGTAACAGCCATTGAGGGGAATATTTACAATGCCGAAGTCAATGCGCCAAAACTTTGGCAGCTTGCAAAAGGCGGAAGCCTGTTTGCGCTGGAAAACGGCAAAACCATTATGTTCATTACTAAAGGAGATGGCACACTTGCCTTTTTAATTGGGTTGAAAGCTCCGGAAACCTGGCTGGCTAATTCAGGTATTGATTTAACAAACAATGCTTCAGTAAGATCATGGTTTAAGCAGGAGTTTGCTTCCTGGAATCCGGCCTGGGAAGAATTATTTGCGTCTGATGCACTGACTATGGCTCCCCGCCCCTGGTATCATTTTCCAACCGATCAGCAATGGAAACCGTTACCCAACCTCACTATGATAGGCGACGCAGCCCATCGCATGCCGGCTTATGCAGGAGAAGGCGCCAATCAGGCGCTTGCTGATGCCCTGGATTTATACGAGGCGCTGTGCGGCGAAGCATTTGAAACGATCGGGCAGGCCATCGCTGCATTTGAAGAAAAAATGCGTAAGCGTTCAGCAGCGATTACTGAAATGACACTACGTTTTACAGAGGGCTTTCACGCAGACGACAACCTGCAGTTTTTAATGAATCTTTTTGGGAGTGCCGGTGATGGTCAAAATGGATAGGTACAAAACCGTTGCAAAAAGGACAAAGTGATAAATTCGCTTTGTCTTTTTTTTGTTAGTCATATAGATTAAATTGTCGTGCAGAAACACAAACGCCTAAGTGAAGAAACTGCATCTGATCTATAACCACTCAGAAGGTGCCTTGCCGAACTTTTTTTTAAAAGAATGTGAGAAATGAGAGAGGCTTTCGAATCCTAAATGGCTCTTGTTCTTTCAAAAGCAGACAAATAAAAATAGCTGAGTATTAGCCCTGTCTCTTTGTTTATTTTTTCTGTCTATCTTCCGATCCTTCATCAGGACTCTTTTCAGTTGGCTTGACAGTAGATCGAATGACCATGAACTTATTCAACACATCAAACCAGAAAGGCGCACCTAAAGAGATGGCGAGAGCAGTTACAAACCATCCAGCTATTTTAGCTAACCACGGCAATAAAGAATTCCCTAATCCTAATCTTTCAGAATCAAATTGTGGAATAGCGTCATAATTCGGAACTGCATTTTTGTTAAAATAATTTCTCCAATTCCAACCAATTGGCAAACCGTATTTCTTTAAACTTTCCACATCGGTTTGCAGACTGTTCAACGACGTAGTTTTTTTAACTGAAGTATCGGTTATTTTTGTTGCCCCTGTAATAAGAGCGTTGCGAAGAGGTTTGTCGTTCGTTAAGCTTTTAAATATTGCGAATGTGTCAGCATTCGTTGCTATTGCAGCTGCGAAACCAATTAGAAATAGAATTTGCTGTACCCGCCTCTTATACCATCCGGATACCCGATCCATGCTGCTGTTATACCAGTCCTCAATATTTTTTCTTGCTTTAGTTACATCATCGCCTGCTGCGTCTATCATTGTTAGTAATGCCTGTTGCAGTTGTGTATTGGCAATGTTGCTAACAGCTGCACGTAAAGGTTGCAGGGGAGTTGGGTTGGCAGGAGGTATTTGGAGCCCTGAAGTATTAGGAGTGGGTAATGAATTGTTTGAAGGAGCAATAGCACCTGCTGCTCCTCCCGGGCTCGTAGCCTTTGCGGGAAGCAATACATCCATGAGCGCTAATGCAAAATTAGTAGCAGGAATGTATGATGGCAGATTTGAGCGACTCTCATAACGAATGTTTTTGATATTAGCTTTAGGGTTATTGGCATTTTTAATTTTGCGGGGATCATAGTTTCCTCTAAAAAGGCCATAAATGAGAGGATGATTATAAATGTCTTTAGCAAATCCTGTCCCTTTGTGATCATTTAATAATTCTCGAATTCCTTGTTCAAGATCAGTAGCACGTTTTTTTAATTTTGATTCTATCAACTCATTAATAGCTGTGCATATGAGACTCATAAGCAGATAGACGAATATCACTCCTATTGCTACATCGAGCATTTCTATATCAAACATGATAATTAAATTTGCAAAAGTTTAAATAAGCGTATTTACATCAATTCGAAATTAAATTCAGTCTAAAGCTTGAAACTATTCTAAACTTCTCTTGTCTGATACCATCTCTTAAGTCATTACTTCGTTTTCCGAGAGAGACTATGTATGTAAATTGCCTTACGATTTTAATTTCAAAGTTTGCTCCATACTCTAATTCTCTTGTTAAAGTATTATATACCAGCTCGGCTGCAATATTGGAATATTTGTTTTGACTAGTGAGAGCAATACCACTCTTCCACTCAGGTGCAGTTTCTCCAAATCTTCCATGTAAAAGAGCTAAGAGATCAGCCCCGGGAAACAAATTATATAGGCTATACGAACTCCAGACGTCGTATTGTTTATTAAAGAGACTGTCCCTTTTTAAACTTGAACTATTTGCTGTAGTTCTATAACCTGCTCCGAGTGATAGAGCATACCCTGATTTATCTTTTACTCGTCGATATGCTTCGTCATAAATGTCGGCAAGATCGACGGGGACGGCAGGCCCAATTTGATCTGGCGTCACGCCACCGGGTTTAACAGGAGCAACAGCAGATTGTGCTAATTTATGACCTATGGAATCCGTAATCGATGAATTTTTATCATAAAATAAATCTCTGCTGTCATGTAAAGTGATTCGTAGCCCTAAGCCGATATCTGTGTTATCTGCGTTGGCCGAATTTTTTATAGATGCTACTGAAATTAAAGTGTTGGCTAAAACACGTTTTATATCGTTGTTTTGATAGTCATGTATATTTTTAAATCCACCACCCAGTAATATAAAAGGAGAAAAATCTAATGCAATGCCCGGATCAAATTTCTTTGTTTCGAGGAAGTTTGAAAACAGGTTCGCGACCAGAGGTTTTGCTGCACTACCTCTTGTGACTTGCTGAGGTGAAATATCCAATACGTTAAAGGCTGGCGATGATGGTACCTGATAATCTAAAATAAACTTATAGGCACTAGAGGTATCCTGGCCATTGATAAGAGAAAACATAAGAATACACCCAATAAAAAATAAAGCCTTTTTCATAAGATAGTTTTAAAGTGATTTGAAATGTAAACCTCCTTGAACTGGTAAGGCATGGTTGATAGAACAATTAGGAACGCCACTAAGATCATAGTCTGCTAATGGCATTGTATCACGTAAAATACCATCCTGCAAAATCTTTATTGATAACTTACCGGTATCAGTAATAATTGCAGCACAGGTGAGAACTTGCCAGCTCAGGACTTGTCCTATTAGATCTGAAGCGAGTATGCTGATTTCGTTAGTTCCTATTCCTGATTTGTCGGTATTAATTTTAAGATTATCGTTTACTTTCCCTGTCAAAAATTCATAAACTTTAAAATCGCCTCCACTTATTAATCCATTATCAACTGATAGTTGGATAGTAATAGCACCACCCTGGGGATCAATTTTACAATCACGTGCCATAAGGGAGAAATTATTATGCCTACTCTAGTTACCGTTTTCGGCTATCCGGTTGCTTACTTTCTTAAAGGGTGTTCAGCTTTAACCCCAAAACATTTTGTCTATTCACTTTATAATAAATCAAAGTCTCACTCCTGGATTTTTTTTAAATATTCAGGCAATCCATTTTTATAATACTTTATCTGACCAAATAAATTGCGGTAATTAGGTTTGGGGCTACTTCACCTAACTGTACTACCTCAACCGAGAGCCTTTTATTTTTAACGCTGCCGTTTATTCCTCTTAAAATCAGTGTTTTTATTACTAAATCTTCAGGCTCATATAACCCAAAATGTGATGCGTTGCTTTTCTTATACAACAGCCGACTTAGCTTCCATATCATCACTCCTGTCAATTCGATTAAACCCTCAACAGAAACCTATGGTTGCAGTTACCTTTAATGACTTGTATTTACTATCTTATAGCTAATGCCTATCGAAAGATATTTTTATCCTGGAGAAAATCGACACCGTGACTACGGATATATTGCTTTGAGTTTTTCATGAAGTTTTCGTTGCTGAAATTCTTTGATTGCTCAGGCAGGGTGTTATTAAAGAAAGGCATAATAACCTCCTTTGAATTGTTAGGGTAAATTAAATGAGTTTGAATAGTTCGCGAATTAATTCCTTTTTTACTGCTTTTTTGCGAGCAGCTCAGTCACAGTATTATAATTCCTTCTGCCATAGGGAAAAACTTAGGATTACGAATATAGCTTTCCTGCCTTGCCTTTAACGACCAGGTAAGAGATAGCCTTCACGGAGCTGTTTGTGAATTACGGTACTGCTTTGATCATTCATAACCCAAAAAATAGGGGGGATGTCTGGAATGGATATATGGAAAAAATTAGTAAAGACGATCCGTTAGTAACCTGAAGAAAAGTTGTCTTTGGAATGTTACCTATACTTTCAATCGCGATTCAAAGATACATACATATATTATTTAAAAAGTTATTCGTTTTAAAAAATAAATAGAAGCACTTAACGTAAAAAAAATGTTCCACCACTATTTTGCCAAAACAAACACTAATGGAAGCGTACAGTGATACGAGAGCGTTTGGTTAGGCAACTCATCTCCTAAATCCGATCAACTAACAATCTTTGCTAACCTTCTCAAATCCCCATATCGAAAATTGTACCGGCGGAGGCACTTCACAGGACAAGATGGATTTTTTCCTCTTGTCCTATTTTTTTGCCCCCTGGAATCATTGCCCAGACTGTATATATCAGCAATGGCCACACGAACTATTTACAAATACGTAAGTTTTTTTTCTTTATACTCTTCCTCCGGAGGAAGATCCCTGAAATGCGGTAACCGGCGTAACCATCTGGGAAAAAGGAAAAACACAATGAGAACGCCCATCAATAAAGCTGAAATAAGGGCTATCGCAATTTCGAAATTCAGCGCCCTTACATGGTTGGCCTGCGCTTGTTTTAACAGTACTTCCTTTTTCTCATAAACAAACTTTGCCTCCAGCTCAACTGTTTTTTTACGGGTATCTTCGTTGAAGATACTATCTGAAATCGCTTTATATAATTTGTAATATGTAAGGCTGTTGCGATAATCTTCTTTTTTTTCATACAAACCGGCCAAACATTCCGCTCCATTCTTTATTCCATCTTTGTTTTTAATTTCTTTTGCCAATGAAAGACTTGTCATAGCATATGAAATGGCCGTATCTGTTTGTTCAAGCCCCCGGCAGGCATTTGCCAGGGCAATCATAGTGTTCATTCTGCCTAATTTATCATGGGTGCGCCAATAATAATCCAGCGAAGTTTGGAAGTAAGGCACCGCCTCCTGATACTGTTTTTTTTCACACAGTACACTGCCTATATCAACTCGTACAAAAGCGGCAACAAATCCGTCAGGATCATTTATTACCCTTAGTGCCTCGCGGTATAATGCCAGTGCACGGTCATACTCATGCCGCAGAAGAGGGATGGCGGCCATGTCAACAAGCAGGTAGGCTTTTGCTACAATATTTCCTATGTCACCCGCCATCTTATACGCCTTATTAAAATTCTGCAATGCTTCTGCTTCCTTTCCCGTGTTCAAATAAAAATTGCCGATATTTCTGAGCATATTGAGCTCAACCTCTTTATCGTTTATTTTTTCGGCCAGGGCCTGGGCCTGCTGGTAAAAGGAAAGCATCTGCGTGTAGTTACCAGTCAAAGAATAGAAATACCCCATTGAGCAAAAACTTTCCATTTCTCCTTTTTCATAATGGATGTCTTCAGCATAGCGATATGCTTTTTGGGAATAGAACAGCAGACTATCCGGATTTATTTCGTAAAAACAGGTAGAAAATTCAGCCAGGAGGTTGATATATCCTGTGTCTTTTTCGAATCCTTTTATTTTTTCTTTTTCGGTTAGAATATGCCGATAGTTCTCTAACCGGTGGGGTTGTGCAAAGGATTCAAGGGCAATCAACAGCCCAACGAGTGCGAAAGCAATGCGTGTTTTCATAAGAAAGCGACAGGGTTCGGGTTCGTATCTTTCACTACAACTATCGCTACAAAATATAAATAAATCATCAAATAACGAATAGTTGCGCTCAGTACATTATCCCCATCCCAATGCCTCCTATACCTTATTAATAACCAATGGCTTAAGCTTGCATATCGACTTTATCAGGCCATTGTGGCTCACAAATCTGGTTCTTTATTGCCATTATACATTGCCCTGCACACCTGCAATAAAACTCCGTTCGCTGAACGCAGGTATTCCGGCGGCGCTTTCATAAAAATAGTTCACCTCATCTTTATCATCCATTAAACCCGCACTGTACAAAACAGGTACATAATGATCGGGCGTGGGTGCAGCCAGCTTGCCCAGCTTGTGACTACTTTCGTAATTGATAATATTATTGAAATTTCTTTCGTCAATCTGCTTTTTAATCCAGGCATCATACTCTGCTTCCCATCCATACGGCGTCATATCGTTTTTCCTGAACTTTTGCATGGCCAGATCGAGGTTGTGAATGAGCGACCCGCTGCCGATAATCAGCACCCCTTTTTCGCGCAATGATTTCAACTGCTTACCCAACTCATAGTGATACAATGGTTTTGCATAATAGTCGATGCTCATTTGAAAAACAGGTATGTTGGCATCAGGAAATAAATGCATCAGCATGGGCCATGCGCCGTGGTCTAACCCCCAATCTGTTGTTTCGGTAACCGATGGAACTATTTTTTTCACTTCATGCGCTATATCGGGCGATCCTTTGGCATGATACTTCGGATCGTAATAGTTTTCGGGAAATCCGTAGTAATCATATATCTGCTTTTGTTCGGCAGATATGTTTACATAAGTTCCCCGGGTGCACCAATGCGCCGACACAACAAGGGCGGCTTTTACTTCAAACTTATTTTGCAGGCCTTTGCCCAGTTCAAACAACGAATTCCAAAACGGCCGTTCTTCCTTCGACAATGGTATATCCATCGGATTACCATGCGATGTAAAAAGCACGGGCATCCGCGTGCCCTGTACTGAAAGCGTATCGGTAAATTTTTTAAAACTACTCAGGCTCCCCATAGTTGTAACTGCTAATATTGATTGTAAAAATTCTTTGCGCTCCATAATTGCTTATTACTAACGCAAAAATAGTTTATAAGTTTTTGCACGGCAGTTACCTAAAGGTTAGTGCGATAAATAAGTTGCCAGTTACCGGGTACCTGGTAACCGGTAACTGGTAACCGGTAACTGGTAACTGGTAACTGGCAACTAATTACTGTTCTGCAAACTTCATCAGCTCATTATTAAATTTCTCTCTTTCTTCAACAAACAATCCATGTCCGCTATTTTCAAAACGAACTATGGTAGCATTTTTAATTCCCTTTTGCATTTGCTCTGCCAGTGCAAATTCACAGATCTTATCTTTTACACCATGAAAAATAACGGTGGGAATTTTAATACTGCTCAATTCGGGCCGAAGATCAGTATCTCTGAGCGCTATCAAACTTTGTGTGGTAGCATAAGGCGAAGCTTCGAGGTTAATCGCGCCCAGCCAATTGCCAATACCTGCTGGCACAGCAGTTTCAGATGCTGCAAATATTTTTCCGAAGTTCTGCAGCAATTCGGGGCGGTTGGTTTTGCTCAATGCAATCAAACCATTTACTGCATCTTTTGAAAAGCCATACGGGTAGTCGGGGCGGTTTGTCCAAACAGGCGCGGCAGCGCCAAATAAAGCCAGCTTTGCAACATGGGCGCTATTATATTTGGCTACATAATGAATTGAAATAGCGCCTCCCATAGAAAAACCGCCGAGTGTAGCGTTTTGAATGTTCAGTTTATCCAACACCACTTTAATATCATCGGCATACACATCATAATTGTATTTACCGTAAGGCTTATCCGATTTGCCAAAACCTCTTAACGTAATACCTATCACTCTGAAACCTTTTTCAACCAGCTCCTGGTATTGATATTCATACATAGCATCGCTTAACGGCCATCCATGTATTAACACTACCGATTTTCCTTCGCCCAAATCGGTTACATGCAATTTTACATTCTTTTCTACTTCAATAAATTCCTCCCTGCCGGCAGCAGCGTTTTGTTTTTTTGTTTGTGCATTAGCTAAATTTGAAGCAAGCATGCCTGTTACCATTGTTAGCACAACCAGCAAACTCTTTCTTTTTACCCAACTTTTCATTTTGTGTTATTTTTTGTGATTCAATTTGATAGCACAAAACTACTTGTGGGCAGCCCCCGGGTCAATGTATCAATGTCTTCATTTATTGCACTTTTTTCCCGCGGCATGTGATAGTTTCTAAAAAGAAAAAGAGCTGCCCTTAATCAGAGCGGCTCCTGTATTATTTTGCAAGAGGCCGTATCATTTTTCTATTTTAACAGGTTAAAATTTTACAGCGGTTCCCTGCCGATAATGGTCCAGTCGTGGTTTGCAAATCCTTTCGCTATCCATTCATCCATCAGCGCGGCAATAGCAGGCAATAAGGTAAGATGTATGCCGCCCTGTTGCGCAGCTTCAATAAACAGTTGCGTGTCTTTACGCGCCATTGCCAGCTCCCATGATGGTTGCGCATGATCATCACCGGTCATTCTTTTTAACCGGGCTTCTACCAGTGTGCCAGGGTTCCATGAGTTGAACAGGGTAATAAGATCTTCGACCGAAACACCCAGTGCTTTTGATAAAAACAGGGTATCTTTTAAACCGGCCGTTAAACATATCAGAAAAGAATTACCGGCCAGTTTCATGGCAGCAGCCTTGCCCACCTCTGAACCAAAATGAAGCAGTTTACCGGTCATCTTTGATAATTCGGGTTCCAGTTTGCTGATCATATCCTGATCGCCCGACAACAGAATGAATCCGGTGCTCTCCAATGCATTTACAGGACCCATAAATACCGGTGCATGCTGGTAGATAAAACCTTTCTCCTTCCACTCCTTTGTTCTTTTTATGGCGCCTTCTTTTGAAGTGGTAGTATGATCAATGATGATGGCACCCGGCTCAAGAGCCTCAGCGGCGGCCTGCAACACTTCGTCAACCGAAGCATCATCTTTCAACGTACAATGAATGACCGATGCACCTTTCACGGCGTCCTTAACATTCGAAAATGCTTTCGCACCAAAAGCCTCCAGTTCAAAAGCTTTCGATGCAGTACGGTTCCATACCTGTACCTGTTCGCCTCTTTTCAACATTGCCTTTACAAAGTTTGAGCCCAGCAGGCCCATGCCTAAGAATGCCTTCATGTTATTTCAATTTGATGTTCAAAAAAAAGCAAACATTTCCAAAGTGCAACGCACCTGGAAATGTTTGATCAACCGGAATGATTTATTTGATAATATGCTTCGTCAAATCATATATCTGCTCGCAACAAACCTGTTCCATTACCTGTTGCAATTGAACTTTCAGCATAGATATAATATGATCGCCACCTTCATCGCCCAGGGCGGCCACACTGTACATAAACGAGCGGCCCATGAACGTAAAGTCGGCGCCCGAAGCCATTACTCTGGCAACATCGGGCCCCGAACGCAGGCCGCTATCCATCATTATCTTTATTTTTCCTTTATAGCGATCGAGGATCGGGTGCATTGATTTGATGGCCGACTGACCAGCATCGAGCTGACGGCCGCCATGGTTCGAAACAATGATACCATCAACCCCCAGTTTGATGCACATCTCCGTATCGGCTTCGGTGGCGATTCCTTTCACTACAATTTTCCCTTTCCATTTATCACGAATGGGCGCAATTTTATCGGCATTCAGTCTGCCGGCAAAGGTGCGGTTCATAAACAGCCCCAGCTGTTTCATATTTAATCCTTTTGGCATATAAGGCTTCAGCGTGGCAAAACCGGGCGTACCATGAACCAAAGTTTTAAATGCCCACTCGGGCCGCGTCATGATCTGAAGAATATTGTTCAGCGTCATCCGGGGCGGCATGGCCAGTCCATTGCGAATGTCTTTTGGCCTGAACCCAAATGAAGGCACATCGCTCAGCAGTACCAGCACGGGGTATTGAGCGGCTTCGAGCCGCTTTAATATATCATCGCGAACCGCATCTTCGGCAGGATGGTACAGCTGGTACCAGGCCTTGCCTTCGGTGATTTTGCTGATCGTTTCAATGTCGGCAGTAGTAACCGTGCTCAGTATAAAAGGGATATTATGCTGCAGGGCAGCTTTGGCAAGGATCTGCGGCGAATTGGGCCATATGAGCCCCTGTAGCCCAACAGGTGCAATGCCAAAGGGCGCATCGTAAACATGACCGAACAATTCGGTTTGCAGGTACGACCCTTTGTGCTTGCTGAGATAGTAAGGGGCTAATTCAACCTCTCTGATCTCTGCCGTGTTTTTATGCAGGTTTACATCTTCATTGCATCCACCATCGAGGTATTCAAAGGCAAATTTTGGGATTTTTCTTCTGGCTTTGTTGCGCAGGTCATCGATAGAAGGATAACTGGTGTTATACTTCAATTTGGGAACTTGTTTACTCATTGACTATAAGATTTCAAATGCGCAAAATTAGTTCTTTTGTTGAAGCAATGCATCCTGCTCTATATGTTTCCCGGGACTCTATACCCAAAAGGATAATTCAACTTACTATCCTGTATATATTGCTTATATTTTTTTATGGGTCGCAAAGGCGTCCCGCAATGGCGGGACGCTTTTGCGTGAGACTTTCGGAAAAGAAATCAGACCCAAACCTGTAAAAATGTAACTACGCTAAAAAGAAAGGGTAAGTAAATACAAACCCCGGCATTCAATCGTTCACAAAGGCGGACTTTCACTAAAACAAAACAAAGGGGCAAGGGTGATAAAAGGTACGGGGTTAAAGGGTACGGGTGCTAATTGTGTTGGGTATTGGGTATTGCCTATTGCCTATTGCCTATTGACTATTGACTATTGACTATTGCTTATTGCCCATTGCCTATTGACTGAGATTCATCCGGCTGCTACCAAAGGATCGGTATAATAATGTAAGAAGTTAACCCAGCCTGCATATTTGGACATCCAGATCTTCAAAAAACATGTTTCTTCTTCGTCGCTCACAAACTGATATCCATCGGCCATTCTTTCGACCCTGAACCACGACTGAACAACATCGCCACACCCCCACTCTATCCATTTAGCTTCACCTGAAGGTTTACTTTCACAACCGGCGGTTTCATGCAACATTTGTTTGTATAGCTGTAAGCATTGAAGATGTAAAGAATAGTTTTTCATAACATTGATTTTAAAAGGTTAAAGACACTGCACTATGTTTCATGAATACGAATGAATAAAACGCAAGTACTATGTGGTTTTGAAAAAAATATTTAAAGTCTGTTGTCAGAAGAGCCTGTCGCTTATTGTCTATTGCTTATTGCTTGTTGCTTGTTGCCTATTGATTATGTTCCCCTCTTCGATATATTAAAACACATCATTGGCAAAAATTCCTAAGGATTTAAAAAGAATTTTTCTTTTTTCTTTTCGTGATGCTGCTTTTCGATTTATCAATTGTCAATTGTTTATTGCTAATTGTATTATTTGCGCCCCACTATATATTAAGACACACAACTAAAAAAAGAAGGCTACCGGATTGTAAAATTTATTTTCGGGTGCAAAAAAGCGTTGCGGTATCACATTAAAAAATCCCCCTGCGAATATGCAGAGGGATTGGTTTTACAAAAAACATCAACACAACTAAATAGTAATCGAAAGCGCCCCTTTATTGCCCGGTAAATCGCGGGCGATGGCGTTGATTACAGTACCTGGCGGCGAGGCATTACTTTGCCTGGCCGTGTAGGTCCATTTATTTCTGTCGATGGAATTCAAAACGGCATTGCCTTCTTCTATCAGTGTGCCTGTGGCAGTGACAATACTTACTGTTACTTCGGCCACCATGAAATCGTCTTTCGCAACGATGTCGATCGTCGATCCGGGTGTACCGTTGTATTTTTCGGTATCGATTTCCTTCACTACCGGCGCTTTCAGATAATCTCTGAATGCGATGTTAAGGGCTGTTTTGCCGGCTTTTGCTTTTTTACCGTATAACTTTTTCAGTTCCGGATTGGCAACTGCGCCCTGGGCATACGACGATGCAGCTGCAAACAGATCACGTACTTTTTCCTGTTTGTCTGTAGGAACCGCATCATCTTTGGTTACAGGCATGCGCCCGATAAAAGTTTTGTTTCCGCGTTTACGGTAAACGAATTGCTTACCCATATTACCCCTTGCTCCACGCACGAGCAGGTTATAGTCGATGTTTGCCATACATTTGGCTTTTGAGAGTGAACGAATATTGTTTCGGACCCGAAGGGTTAAGTTATGCGGATTGCTTTTTGATTTTTTTAGTACAACCCGAAACCCTTGCCTTCGTTTGTTAACCATTGCTTCAGAAGAAATGCCACACAAGTCGCTTCTCCCGTTTGGCATTAAGCGAAGCTTCATCAGCAACGATTAACAACACAAAAATAATAACCGCATGAATCGGCGGATGGAAAATGTGGTGGTGGCTACCTAATTATGTGGTGGGCTTTGGCAGAAGTTGGGGTGAATGGATTTTTGATTAGCTGTTTTTATTGCAATGCGGGCTTAAATTCCACTCTTCTGTTTTTAGTTCTGCCCTCAGGTGTTGTATTTTCTGTAATTGGTTGGGTTTGTCCGTACCCAATTGCTTTTAATCGCTTTCCATTAATCCCCCCAATTAACAAATATTGCATTACAGTACGGGCGCGGTATTCGCTGAGTAGCTGGTTACCCGAAAGCGTGCCTGTGTTGTCGGTATGACCTTCAATAGTAAGTCGTAGGGAAGGATTTTCTTTCAACATCTGAATAACTTCATTTAAAGGTTGGTACGACTTTGGCAACAACCGGTAACTGCCGGTTTGAAAGAAAATTTGTGTGGCAGCCCGATTTATACGGGTTTTGATTTCTTCTTTTATTTCAGGACAACCTTCATTGGCAGCACTTCCTGCCATGTCGGGACATTTATCCAGTGCATCTTCTACCCCATCCTGGTCTTTATCGGGAATGGGGCAACCCTTATGCTCAGCAACACCCTTAATATCAGGACACAGATCATTATCGTCATTTATTCCATCTGCATCCCGATCGGGCACCGGACAGCCATGATAACGAATTACGCCAACGATTTGCGGACATGCATCGGCGGTATCAACAATGCCATCGCCATCAGAGTCGATGGGTGGAGGTATTTTTACAGGGAGCGGTTGTACCACTAACGGTTGTATTGTTGTTACTTTTTTGCGGCTTATAGTACCTGCAATACCGATGGCATGGTAAAAATGCTGCGATTGCGTGTTGGTAACCGGCAACCGGTATTGTGAATTGATAAGCAAAAAAACATCCCGGGTAATATTTACCTGACAACCCAAGCCGGCAGGGATAAAAATTCCATAATAACTGTTATAAGCAGATATGCCAACACCAGCCTGTATATAGGGCTGAAAGCGGCTGTTTGACGACAGCAATTTTCTTTGCAGGGAGCCATCTGCTTCAAGCAGCAATTGCTTTACACCGGCGCTGCTGCTGTTTTTCTTATCTCTGAAATCAGGGAACGAACCGGTCAATGTTACACTGTAGCTCCAATGTTCAGTAATTGTATTCTGAAAATTTAACGCCAGGCCGGTTTTCGCATACCTGCCAAATGCAGATAAACTATCTGCGCCTGTAAAATCGGTAAACGACACATGCACGCCAAAAGCCGATGTTTTGGTAAAACTTTTCGGCTGGGCGTGCATGCTTTCGCTTACAATACATAAAAATATAATGAACAGAACAGCGGATTTCATAAGTACTTTACCGGTCAGCATTCACCAGTTTTTCAATTTCTTCGTACTTCATTGCCTGTAAATTCGTTTTCCCTTTCGACATAGCGAAATCTTTAGACACATATCCAAGAATGCAACTATTTTTAAACAAAATAGTGGAGGCAGCGTCAATCAGGCCTGATACATTGGGAAGTTTCTTCTTCACTTTTTTATCAGCTGATAAATCAATAATATAACAATAATCGTAAAAGGTTGCTATACCTGCCGATTCCGGGGAAAGAACGTATAACTTTTCATTATGAATAAAGCTGATTAAATGCGAATTAAAGGATGCATAAGCCTCGTAATATTTATTCAGAACGGTTTCATGTAAAGGCTTCAACTCTTTATTAAATACAGAAACAATGGCTGCGGTATTAAGCGCTGCCACAGATCTGGGGGTGCTATATAAAGTCCGGATTTCCTTTACCAGTATAACCTTATCCGGGGTAGTCAATATATCAACCGGCACCATTTCATCAATGGGCTTCAATCTTTTTTTAGCCTCCGGCTCCTTTTCTTCCAATGCCTCAAAATACGCTTTATCGAGCATTACGGGAGATGCTGCTTTCGTCTTTGCGGCGTCGAAATCAAACCGGTACAAACTGATTGCTTTGTCTTTATTGGTATTCACATATTGTATGGCAACCAGTGTATTATTAGCAAATGTATCGAGCCTGCTTATAGCCGTAAAATAGCTTTTATTTCTTATATCAAGTTCAACCTGCAGTTTGTTCTTTAACTCGCCTTCCCGGTCGAATTGCTCAGCGATCAGCTTACTATCAACCATACTGGTAAGAAAGATGTCGCCTTGTTTTGATGTATGAATGCCAATAAATGTTCTGCTATCAGCCGGTAATAATACTTTTGTGTAAATTTCCAGATCTGCAGACAATGTTATCATTGTGATCAGCGGACTATTATCATTACTTCGAAACAAGAGGTGGCTAAAATTATAACCGGGGTCATTTTCAACATATATGTCACCGCCAGGTTTCTTAGGAATATCATAAATAATCTTGTCTTTGACAATCTTCTTTTCTTTTATGTCAACGATTGCTGCATGTAAAGGACCACCATTGGATTTTTCAGCATAGAAAAAAATAACATTGCCGTTCCATTTGCCCTCGCCTTTTATATAGCCCCTGATGGGTTCATTCCACAGCACCTGGCCTTTTTGATTCATAATAATTAATGCTTCATTTAAAGGGCCAATATCAATATGTCCAAACGCGGTGTTGTCATCAATAGTGATCATACCACTGATTTGCCCTTTTCCGGGAAAATCCTGCGCTTTTACATTTGTTGAAAAAGAAACGACAATAAGAATCCCAATAAGGAGTCTGAAAAGTTGAATTTGCATAATGCTAATGAAGGTTGATAAAGGTTAATTATTTGGTTAACGAAACTTCCGTGATACCGGAAATGCATAAATAAACAATATTTCTGTGAAGTCAAAAAAGGAAGCGTGGAATTTGAAGGATATGGGGTGTTTTAGAGCATAAAAAAGCCACTTCAATTTGCAATGACTTTCCAAACTGATTCACTTCCTGAATTCCCAAACTTTCAAATAAAAAAGCTGTACCGAATTGATACAGCCTTAAATTTCCAGCTCAGTATTTTGATTTTCTGCTTATGTGCCTTACCGAGTTAATAATTATATTATTGTCTTCGATTTCATATACAACCAGGTAAGGAAAACGGTTTATTCGTAACCTTCTGAACCGTTCATTAATTGAAGTATAATGTAAAGGATGTTTGCTGATCTTCAGATAACCGCTCTCAATCTCTTCAATAAATTCAAACCCTAATCCTGATTCCTGTTTTTCGTACCATTCAAATGCTTCTTGTATATCGACGATGGCTTCTGACTGTAATACTATTTCATAACTCATTCCAACTTCTTTTTACCAGTAATCATATCTTTAGCTTCCTGCCAACTAAAGGTTTTACTTTCCCCACTTAAACGTTTAGCCCTTCGTTCCTCAAAAAGTTTTATTTCTTCTTCACTGAATTCATATTCAAAATCATCTTCTTCATTATACTCTTTAGCTACTGCATACATCAGCTTCAACAGTTTTTCATCGCCTTTATCTATGTACTGATGCAATTTTTGACGAATATTAGCTGCTGTCATAAACACATTGATTTTCAACAAATTTACTAATTTTTAACTATTATCCAAACGGGTAATCCCTGTTGTTTGTGTTTTTTACATTGCTTAATGCCATTCATCTAACCTGTTCAGGAAAGCATCCTACCACCCTGCTATTACCGTAGCGTTTTACCTCAACTGCCTGCCCAATGAGTTATTACAATATATTCCACGCTACACGCTTCGACTGGCAGCACAAAGACTAAGCTGCCTGCTTTGGCTACGATTGGTTTTATCAAAGCACCTTTTATAAATATGTCAACCTATTAAAACTAAAACGTTCCGGGTCCGCTCACAGAAGAAAACAACATCATACAGGCATCAAAGCCAGCGCCCCGTTTCAAATTATCCATATTGATGTTACTGTTTTTAGAACAGCAGATAATCGTAAAAATTATATCCATCTCATTCAGGATAATTTTTCAAGAGCTACCTGCAGCAGGCTGTACAAGCTAATTGTTCCGCACAAACCACTTTTGACAACCTCAAAATCGTATATGAAAATTATTTGCATCCCGCAAGCTTACAAAGCTGTCAGCCTCCAGCGATGATAGTTCAGAAAATGGCCCGTTTAAAACATTCATTGGAAGCAGTAAAAAACCAATCATTTACATCTGATTGCACAGAGGGATATTGAATTTTCAAACTCAATGATTGAAGCAGCTAACAAAGTAGCGCTTTTTATATCATCACCATATTCCAGATTATTATGCGCAGGTTAAATATGTTGCGCAGGCGGTGGAGGATTACAATAACCGCCCGCACCACATATTACACGGGTTACACCTTGGGAAGTATTGGATGGCCAACTACCTAATCGGCAGGCGTTTGCCTCACAAATTCAACTTGCCAAAGCGGCAAGGTTCACGGAAAACAGGAAAACAAAGTGCTGCTATCATAGTTTCTAATCAAAAGCATTCTTCTATAAAAGAATCCGATTCGTTTTTATTTTTTCTTCCCTTTCTACTTTTAGACTTGCAGCTTTCTCAACTTTCAATCTTTACAACTTGCTTTTACTACCGTCCGGATATCCGAACGCCTTATAGTGTAAAGTTCATAGACGTTGCACGGAATTATCTTTCAGGCCATAGCCCAAACATTACATGTTTACAATACGCCGCTTAAAAGTTCAAAAATCAATTATTCTCATTGCTTGACACAACACATCTCCTACTTTCAAAGCTGATCGCTATTGCCATATAATACCGCTTAAAAAGAGAATAAAGCCAGACTGTTACATCTGGCTCTAAGACTATGTATTGATTTTACTCACTTTTTTCTTCCACCAACTACTTTGACACATTACCAATTACCCATTACCAAACACCTTCGTTATTCTTTCTAATTTACCACTCTCATAATAGTAATAAATACGTAACCCGTTTATTACTTCAATAACCATATAGTCCAACTTAGAACCTTCATAAGGTATAGTCCACTTAAGACCACTAAAATTTAAAAGCTGCAACATTTTAGCCATACTTAAATCCTTATTAATTACAAAATTTTCTTCGCTTACTTCCATTGCAAAACTAAGCTCGGTATTCAAAAAAAAGAAATCAATGTATTCAAGGCCATCATTTGATACAAATAGTCTTAAATCATTGTAATGCAAAAACTTTCTTCCTTTCCCATAATCTTCAACCTCAGATGAAACTCCTAATCTCCTAATAATTTCTGCTTCCGAAGTACCAAAACCGAAATCCAAAAACTTACCTTCCAAAAAAAAAGATTTAAAATCAATCAGTTCCATAATTATTGTAGTTTTTCCAACGCTTTTATAAGATAATTAAACTCATGAGCCTTGTCAATTGCAAGTTGTGAGTTTTGAGTGAACTTAAAAGCTTCTTGAACATACTCTTGTGCTTTCTTTACTCTTATCAATAACTGTGATCTGAACTTGGCACTATTCATAGCTTCATTGAATAAAGAAACAGCTTTCTTAATATCGTCTGCAGTACCTACTAACTTACCAACTTGCACTAACCCTATCCCGCCCTTTTGCATCGGCCTCAAAGCCAATTCCAATTTCATAACAACATCATCAAAATGCAAGTGAACCCCCTTGACTAATACATCTTCATGGCCCACTACCCCAAAACGAATTTGTCTGCCGTATGCTACTAAAGTCTTTGTAGTTTTTTCAAGTACTCCAACTATTACTGATTTACTTTTATTCCCCATTTGAATCACATCACCCAAGCCAGATGCGACTGAAGCCTGAGGAAGAGAAACTAATAGTACATCATTCCCAGAAACTTTTGTTTTTAACAACTGCTCTCTAGTTAAATTAAGGTCATCATTTTGACTAGATTCAGAATTATAAATGAATCTATCGGGATGTGCTTTTCGAAAGACACTAAATCGAACATCATTGGTATTACTCTCATTAATTAATACCCAGGAATTTTCCAACTTTACAATATTTTCCTCATCTATATTATGTTCATTGGCGTAATTCTCTGCTCGAGTCATATACGATTCAAGATTAAGGCTTCGCCATAATCTTGTCCAAATTCCCGGCTTTTTCGGAGGGTCATCTCCAAATGGATCATTAAACATAATGGGACCGTTGTGAAAAGCTGCATAAGGACTTTCCCCTGCTCTTGTAACAGGGTCCATATTCTACCGTTTTCCAATCCTTGTATCATACTCCCAGTACATAGCAGTATTACTATTTCCCAATCCTTTCACCTCATTATTCATCATTTGTCCATTAAACCCAAACTTATACGTCTGCCCATTACCCGGAACTGCTACCCTACTCAGCATCCCAAACGGATAATAGTCCTGTGCAGTGAGTATATCCGGCTCATAGTGATCTATCAAAGAACTGGTGTCCGAAGGTACACCAAATTTCCTGTCGCTGATAGTAGCCAGTACATTTCCTAAATGGTTGGTGAGTTCATATTGCTTCCAGCCGCGGTCAAACGATTTGCCGGAATAATAATCCATTCCATCGGGACCGCCGTGTACCGATTCGCTGCCGGTGAGTACGCCCAGCCGGCTGCTGCCGTATATGTATTGCTCAGTTTGAAGTAAATCCAAACTGGCCAAATCAGTGCTGCTGCCTTCCAACGTATACGTGCTTAGTAAATTTCCCTGCGCATCGCGTACATACCAGGTGTAATATTTGGTGCCGCTGGCGGTCACTATCTGACTGATGCGATTACCCAGCGCGTCATACGTGTATTGAATCTTTGTGGCTGGTACTGCCGTAGTGGCCGTTCTGTTTATCTCCTGAATTTTGCCATACACATTCCATTTGATGCTGGTGATATTCTCCTTATTGTCTTTTATTAAATTACCTATTGAATCATATACATAATTACTGTCGGCCTGGCCATCAATATCAACTATCCGACCCTCCGGATCTTCAAATGCATTGGCCTCAATACTATCGGTAATGCGTTTCAGCCGATTGGTACCCGCATAGTAATAGTAGTTTAGACTATCCATATTGCCCGTTGTACCGCTTATGCTTTTTCGCAGGTACTTTAAAATATTGCCATTGGCATCGTAGGCTATGCGCTCCTTCAGGTTTTCGCCCATTCCGGTCATGCCGCTCCAGCTATTGGTCGCCGTATTAAATCCTTTATAGGCGTCCTGGGCTGTGAGCCGGTTCAACTGGTCGTATTTGTAATTATAAAAGATCAGCGGGCCACCCGGAACATCATCCGAATCGAACTTCTTCTGGTAAACACTGCTGCTGCTTATGTTACCATTATATAACGGCCTGTAATTACTTAAATAACCGCTATAACCGGGGAAGGGCTGTCCATTGATGGCCGCATAATCATTGGCAAAGTAATTCAGCGTTAATCCTATGGCATCTTTTGCAGTGTACCGGTTGATGTTATTGGTATTGCCAGTAATGCTGCTTAACTCATGACTGAATGTATCCTTTTTTGAACCAGGCTTTTGTAGTACTATTTTGCTGCTGTTGCGTCGCACTCTTGTACGTTCAGTAACTTTATTCAACAATACTATTATCTAACCCTTCATGAAAGCATCCTATCACCCTGCTATTACCGTAGCGTTTTACCTCAACTGCCTGCCCAATGAGTTATTACAATATATTCCACGCTCTACACGCTTTGACTGGCAGCACAAAGACAAAGCTGCCTGCTTTGGCTACGATTGGTTCTGTCAAAACCAGCTATTATTTCAAACCCTCCGGCAGGTTTCTTCCAATAAAAAATTGTTGCAGATTAATAAAGCGTTGATCCGTATCATTGCCATCAAACGGTTTATTACAAATCATGCAGTATGTATCAAGGATAAATTATTTAACACTACCCAAACTATTATAGGCAACATTTACAAAGTCAACACCGTATTTGGACTCATCAAAACACTTCGCTTTTTACAACTACCCTATTCTGCTTATCTGAAGCTTAAAAAACTCCCTGCTGCAATTTGTCGCCACTGAATTTGTGCATCGTTAAACATCCGGCTCAGTTACTCAAAAAAGAAATAACAATTATTAAGCATTATTGCAGCGATCCCAGATTTCTTCACTGGCCTCTGCCATCAGTTTATGAAATGATTAAAAAAGAAGGAGCCGGCTTTTTCAGCATCAGCACCTTTTATAAATATGTCAACCTGTTAAAACTAAAACGGTCCGGGCCTGCTCACAGAAGAAAGCATCACGATACAGGCATTAGGGCTCAGGCTCCTTTACAAATCATTCATGCCGATGTTACCGTATTTAGAACAGCTGATAATCACAAAAACTTTATTCACCTGATACAGGATAATTTTTCAAGAACCATTCTGCGGTTTGCCGTTCGAACTATCTGTACAGCACAAACTACTTTTGAGAATCTGGAAAGTGTGCATGAAGAATATTTGCTTCCGGCAGGAATACAAAGCTGTCAGCTACTCAGTGATGATGGTTCAGAAAATTATGGCCCGGTGAAAGCATTCATTGGAAGCAGTCAAAATCCAATCATTCAACATCTGATTGCACAGAGAGATATTGAATTTTCAAACTCAATGATTGAAGCCGCTAATAAACAATTAAAGTATCGATTCTTATATCATCACCATATTTCCGATTACGATGCATTGGTTAAATATGTTGCGCAGGCGGTGGAGGATTACAATAACCGCCCGCA
>NZ_JCAPSW010000031.1:0-42708 GCF_059587045.1 Niastella sp. sgz303648
ATGTGTCATAATGTGTCATTTTGAGTGCCCACATTTGGATTTCGCTTTTTGATGACCGTATATTTGTTTTAACAAAGGTACCCAAATGAGTAACCGAAATCACTGGTCACTACGTAGCCAGGTTAATAAGTCAGATTACTTCAATTGTTAAACCGGTATATTGATTTGACTCACTTAACCTGAGGATCTGCCAGCGAAGAAAGTATACCAACAGGCGCCATTTCATCCCGTACGGCCCTGCTTTCACTAAACTTCATGTGACATACGTCAAAAAATAGCTTTAGGCGGTTACGCCAAAGTTTTTATTACCGAAGCGCGGTGCGCAATCCGGCGGGACAGGTTATTGCTTTGATAAGTAGCGATGGAAATTCGATTCATTAACTTATAAAAATTAAAAATCATGAACAACAAACTAATATCTATTAAGAGAACACGCCAAAGTGATCTGATCACTATTAGTCAGCGGGTAATAGAAAAGATGGAGAACAATCCAACATTTCCTAATCCACCCGCAGCACTTGCAGATCTTAAAAAGGCATTGCCCGAGTATCAGACTGCCCTTGCCAACGCCCAGGGACGCGACAAGATGATGGTGTCTATTAAAAACGACAAAAAGGCCATCGTGTTGCAATTACTGTCAACACTTGCCGACTATGTAACGGTAATCTGTAAAGGCGACAGGACACTGTTGCTGAGCAGCGGATTCGATGTTACGGGCGAAGGCGGTAGTACGTTGCCACTTGCCATCGAAAAACTGGTGGTTGAAACGGGGCAAACCGGTGAAGCAACAACGCGTATCAAAAATGCAACGGCTGCCATAGCCTTTGTACATCAGTACGCCACCGAGTCGCCCGGTTTAAACACCGCCTGGACCAGTGAAGGAAGTTCTTTCGGCTATTACAGGTTCGAAGGACTTACTTCAGACAAGCGCTACTGGTTCCGCGTTGTAGCCATCGGTCGCAACGGTCAAAGGGCCTACTCCCCTGTTGTTTCGAAGGTAATTCAGTAAAGAGAAAACAATTATTATTTAACAAAAATGAGCCCTGACCGAGAGGTTGGGGCTTTTTTGGGGTTAACCTCGTCACCAGGGACTCCTTCAGGAATATATATGCGCCATTCCTCCGTTAAGCATTCTGCAAAATAATAATCAATCGCTGTTATTTTCTTTCTATTTTTAAAATATGCGTATTCGAAGCAACAACAGGTATGGTCAATGTACCTCTATAGCTTTTTTCGTGAAAAGTTACTCCCGGTACATACCCAACACCAGCCCGAAACGTATAAAGGAAATGTTTATTCGGCAGCTTGAATATTCTTTCGTAATTGACAGAGATATAGCTTTTGCTATGTCCTAAACATTCAATAAAAGCGGTGTTTTTAAGAATTGTCGTACTCGTATCCTTTGGAAACGGGGGGATCTTGAACTGGCTGTAAGAATGAAAAAAGAACAACAGGAAAAAAAGCAATATACAGGGTCGAATTACCATTGTGTTACTCATTGAGCGCATTTCATTTCTTTTAAGATCGCACCGGATTCAGGATAAGTCAATCCTCTATTCGCGTATGCTTTTGGGTAGGGCGTTATTTTTAGCGATCTGTTAAATGTAAAAGAATTTTTACCATTCCTGCCATGCCCTGTTTAATTTTAAACAAACTAATATAATATTATCTGTTTTTTATTATGTAACCAATGAAATTGCCCTTCACTCATTTTATTTATGACACCCTCTTTTTCATTTCCGGATTATAATTTTGTCGCCTTTTTCCAAATCAACTCATACCCCCAATATTACCTTTGCCCTATGACAAAATAATACTGAATTTAGCCACAACATTAGATGGCTTTATCGAAGGGGCCAATGGCGAATTGGACTGGTGCAAAAGACGTCGAATTCGACCCCTTTGAAATCATTGGGTACATTCTCATACCTGTAAGTTAATCGGGCCAGTCGGGTGTATTTCTGTTGAACCCACTTGCGAGAGACTATAACCTGCTTCAGTAAGGCATGATAAATAATCGTACAGGTTAAATACAACCGCCGGCCATAAGTTTTCGGGATAATCACCGCCAAACGTTATACCTGCCTGAAGGCCCAATTGCTCCATCTCTATCTACCTGCAGCTGTTTTAATACACAAACTATAAATTAATTTGAAACAAGAGCCTATGTGTCAAAGTTCATACTCAGCCCTCTTTAAATTTATATCTTATCGTAAAACAGATCTCTAAAACATTGCAGCACATATTCATGGGGTATACGCTCCTGCTCTAACCGGTTTTTGTCAGGACAACCTTTCAAGCATTGGTATAAGGACGACTCTTCTTCAGTCAAATTCAACGGTGCAGTTACATTACTCTTTGTTCCATTACAGCACAGATACTTGAATAAGTCATATACGGTTTTATTCATTAAAACAGATTGGGTTTGTGGGAACATGCCACGTAATGCGGAGAGTATTTCAAAACCTTGCACATCAATATCTCCCCAATAGTATAATTTTATATCCTTTAACCAAGATACGCGCTTCAGGTCATGTAAAGCATAACCACTACCAAAAATGACTATTGTATCACGGAGTTGTGGCAGGGTAAGGAAGTTTTCAATATTACTATAATTGGTTTTATTCTCCATTATAATAACCCTTTTGCATGGCAAATTCAACATAGCCAAATCATGTAAAGTAATACCAACATGCGAAATACCGCTGAAGTATTGCGCCAGCTCTTTGAAAATGGAATCTCCGATCAATTCTTTGAGCAGACTTTCCAGAATTCCTTTATTTTCTTCATGTTACCTGCGGGAAATACCCGCGCAACCGCAACTGGAAAGCTGGTTGATGATAAATCCGCTCAAGGTTATAATTAATGCAGGAAAATGGCTCGGCTTACTACGAGTGTGCCAATGGTTTATCTCAAAGTTGGGTGTTGTAAGGGTCTTATCGCCTCGAATTATTAATGGAAAAATTTCCCGACTTTCCACCCAGGCGTTGAGCACTTCAGCTATTTTGTTTTCCGCCTTTTTAGATATGTCTTTTGGTTTAATCAATTGTATTGTGATTTAGTTCATTTTTCTTTTTGTTCGTAATACTGAGATATTTTCAAGTTTAAAAGTTACTAAACTTTTAGAGGTTGTCCTATACAGGTTTACAGAACAGCTATGAATATCAGTTAGCAGCTCTCGAAGGAGAACTTATCTCCTCCCCATTTGTACAAACCATGACCGGTGCGAAGAAAACGGGTAACTGTCACCATATGTACGATTCACACGTGCAAAAGCTTGCATTCAATTATCAAATATTCGTACCTTTCACCTTTGAGCTAATCGAAAAAGGAGGTATTATGCCAGCAGTGACAACAAAAAAGGAACAAACAAGCAATGTAACCATTGTAAAGAAAATGAGGGACTACAGTAACGAACCTGCTTTTAAGAAAAAGACTGAAAACGCAATTAAGTTTTTGAAGAAACATGGTATACCAGAATCATTTAAAAAAAAGAAATAAAAGTGTAATTAGTAATTTAATCATAAAATAAGACCCCACATGTTATTTACAAATACTTGTGGGGTTTTACTTTGTAAGCGAAAAGCGATATCTGGTATTTAAGGCTAAGTGTCTGGGTTATTTGGGTTATTAACCGTCGATCCACGGATTTAACCAGGCACAAAACAGTACCATAGGTATGCAATGCCTGCAATTCGCTCATGGGTCCAAAAAAATTACACGCTCGAAGCGAGCCTTATCGCCTTCCCGTCTTGTACAACGAACAAATTTTGCGAGAGACTATAACCCGCTTCAGTAAGGCATGATAAATAATCGTACAGGTTAAATACAACCGCCGGCCATAAGTTTTCAGGATAATCACCGCCAAATGTTATACCTGCCTGAAACCAATCCCACAGCTCACGCCGGATATATGTTACAGGAAATTTTTTAAAGAACGCGGTTACAACTGTTACAGGGTTTGCCAATTGCTCTTTTGAAAGTAATGCCGGTTTTTTACCGGTTTGGGCTATTTAATTCAGGGTGATGTTCACTAATACTACACAGCGCGTCAATCAACAACAGCAGCTCATTATAAAAAGATAGTAAACAAGACCGCTGACCGCCAAAGGCATATTTTGTGCTTTCTGATACCAATCCAACCTGAAGCCAGGCAGCCAGACTTTCTTTTATAAACTCCAGCGATTCAATTTTAAAAACTTCGCTGATAACGTGCAAAGGATCATCGGTCACTCTTTCGATGAGGCGTTTGGGTTTGTTGAATGGATCTTCAGCAGAAATATCCTGTTCATCTGCATTTGAGCTATCTTTTGCACTACAGGCGGAAAGCTTTAAACGATTATTATGCCCGATGCCATTTTGATAAATCAGCCAGGCAGCCTCCACCAGTTTTTGCACCTCATTATGTGTAGATACATGTTGTTTTGATTCGATGGTAGGTTTGGCAAGCGCATCCTGCAGCCAGTTATCAAGACAGCCTCTGATATCCGGCAAATGGTAACAATCAAAAAATTGATCCAGAACAAGTGCAGGATGCTCAATTTCCTGAACGGATAAGTGAAGTGGTTGGTTATGCCACGCAGGCAGGTGGCCGGCGGTGCTTTGGTTTAATGGCTCTTTCATGTGGGTGGTTTTAGGTTACATGAAATGGTTTGAGCCTGCAGCAAGGGCGGTTTTGAGCCGGATAAAACAGGCCCAAAACAATAAGGTTGAAACCTGCCTGCCCTTTGTCCGACGGGCTCTGACAAGCCCACGCCTTTCGGCGACCACATTCAAAGAGCATAAGCAGGCCCAACCCTATTTGCGATATATAGATTGGGCGCTTACTTAGCCTCACATGTGGTGAATTGTCAGATTCGTCGGGAGAGACTCAGTATCGCGGTACTCACGGTACCAGTTATATTATTTCAAATTTATAGAACCCTGTAATTTTTTTTGCTTAGTATGACTAAGTAAAATGCCAGGTTCCCAAAAAACAAAATTTGAGATGGTTGTAATTAATAAGATTACAGAAAATGCGAAGGAAGAAAAATCTTTCACAGGATGAAATTGCCGTTATCTTAGGACTAACCAGAGGGTATATTGGTCAAATCGAAAGTCCTAATAGTCCGAGTACCTACAACCTCAACCATCTTAACCGGTTAGCTTACGAGTTTGGCTGCTCGCCACAGGATTTTTGCCAGGGAAGGCGGTGGTGGAGGGAGATTGGGAGTGAGGGAAACTAATTAAGTTAAGATTGGTTATTGGGTGAAGGGATTGAATGACGTCGAATTCGACCCCTTTGAACCAAAATATGCGATTTTCCCGTTAAGCCAGTCCAATATAGCCATATAAAATATTGTGAAATCAATTTTATACAATGACTTTGTTAATAAGTCTCGGCATAAAATAATTTAATAGTTCTGCATTTCGGCATTAGGTTCTAATCAATGACCTTATGTCCTGACCGTTATAAATTAGCCTATAAAGTATCATTTCCCTTCCTAATCTACCCGCAGCCATGGCCGAGCTTAAAAAAGTATTGTCCGAGTATCAGGCTGCCCTTTCAAGGCTCAGGGATGCGATAAAGAAATGATGCCTGTTAAACACGACAAAAGGCCATTGACCTGCAATTACTATCATCACTCGCCCAGGTATGTAACGACAATCTGTATTAGCGACAGAACCCGGTTGCTTATCAGCGGATTCGATGTTGCAGGCAAAGGCGGTAGTATGTTGCCACATACTAACTGGGACAGACTAGTGAAGCAACCACGCTTATCTAAAATGCAACGGCTACCATAGCCTTTGTACGTACGCCATTTTGATAAATAAAAAGTTGATCTAACTCAAACAAATAAAAGTTGTGTCGATTTGTAATAAATTTATATAATTTAATACATTGAACTGCCGGTCATATCAATGTGACTGAGAGGGCGAAGCTATGGAATAAAGATAAAGGCCAAAGCTTCTACACTTCAAACCAATTTATATATCTATAAAGAATATACGAATATGTATATTATGCAAGTAATTTCATAATGAAATAACATGACAAGAACAGAATATTTAGAGTCTATAGAAGGCCAATCCTACGAAAGGACAAAGCGTTGGATGAAGACAAACTATTTAATAATTAAACAAGAGCCAAAAAGCAAAAAAAGCATAACAAGAGAAGAAAAAATATTTTTTAGGAAAGAGGTAAAGCGTCAACTTAAAGAAAGGAACCGAAAATCTCATATCGGAGATATAATTTTAGAAATTGATTTTTATACTACTAAACATAATCCCCCATCTCTTCAAACCTTAAGTAAGAACTACCTTGATTTACTTCATAAAGATATTGAAGAAGATAGCTTAAAAGGAATACTCTTCAAAGACGACAAACAAGTTAAAATCCTTATAGCGAATTACCATCTTGACATATTTGGAGGGCAAGAACCGGAGATTAGAATTACATCTTATTCCCTCTCAAGTTTCATACAAGACATCGAACTAACAGACAGAATTATTTCTAACAGATTCATCGATGCTGACTCTTTTATGCATCATAGATTTATTGATACAATTGAACGAGATAAAAATAGCTTTGATTCTTTAGATTATTTGGAAGATCTCAAATTCTTAGAAAAAAATAAAGTAAAGCATGTTAATCAAACAGGACAAGCATTTTATGATTTGCAAAGGCATTTTCTAGTAAGGCAAATTCAAGAAAAATATCTAAAGCAAAATGAAATTGGGATTAGAGATTTGACTTCCATATTTCAACATAATTTCTCATATAACAAGAAGTATTCAAAAGATAATAAATTTCAAAAAATTTGGAGTATAACAAGAGGATATATTTATTTCACTTCTAATTTTATCAACTTAGGAAATGCTCCAATTGAAGATGGAGAAACAAAACTATTTAAAAGCAAAACCCAAGAACAACTAAAAGAGTTTAAGGAAAAACACAAAATACTTTTTCCATTACTCCAACCTGTAAATGTTACGATCACTTTTGTGCCGCCCAAACATAACGTTATTGACTTGGACAATTTAGCAAGATACATTGTGCCATTTATAAATCAAATTTTTCAACCTCCAGCAACGCATCACTTATCATATGACAAAAAATATTTTAATCCCTTATTGAAGAGAGAAGTGGAAATTACTCAGAGATTTCCACCATACTCTATCACAGGGTATCAACTTATCCATATTCCGAGGAAGCAAGATGATCCAGAGGACGGAAGGATTGATTTTATAATTACAGATGGCTTGGGACTAAAATCAAATGTATGGCACTTAGTAGATGATATAATTGACAAATGGGAGAACCGATTTTGATTGTTCTGATAAATTAAGACACAACAAACAAATTCAAAAATTAGGTTTGGCAAAAACTTGGCTTAGCAAATCGTACATTAATTTGTGATTTGCTACTCTGCTTTAACTTCATCAGAGAATACTGGGAAAGAATAACTGCCTAGCGGATAACCATGTGATTTTACGGGTGACTGCTCCAAAGTAATCTCCATCACATTGCACGGCAATCAAAACAAACCGCTAATATTGTATTTGTTCATCTAATAGTTGATTAATAGCATGGGAGGAATTACATTTACAATAAGAAGTTATTTGGATAATCTTATTGAAATAGTCAGTATCAAATCAGGATTAATACTAACTTATGAGGAAGTAAGAAATTTCCTACATGAAAAGCATAGTGATTGGTTTTTAAAGGAAGAAGATATAGATAAAGGAATGCATATTCGGAGTGAAACTTTTGACGCTCATGCCAGTTTCCTTCGGATTAAGGTAGGAAATATTACACCAGGCATGGAAAACCCTCATCTTTTTTCCGGAAATTTAATGAAATGGGTAAAAATAGGTTACAATCCAGTAGAAGCCTTAGAAGTAATAACCAATTATGTAAGAAAACATCCCGGTCAAGTTACTGATCCCTCGATTCTTGTGCAAGAAATAACGTCTCAAACAGGCTTTCCTCATGAAATGGCCATTGACATATTAATAGATGTTGCACACGCGCATGAATCCAGTAATTTTATTCACCCTACATCACCAAAAAATTGGAAGGATGGAACACCTTTAAGTAATTTATTTAATTGTGAAATCAAGGGAGAAGAAAATCAATTTATACCACAAAGATTTTTGGATTACTTAGCCGTAAACCAAGACAAGTTAGAGATCATGCATTGGCACAACTTTGAACAGTTTTGTGCAGAATATTTTGCTAGGCAAAATTACAAAGTTGAACTTGGGCCAGGAACGAATGATGGTGGTATAGATATCCGTGCCTATGATAAAAGCATTTCAGAAAAGCCTACTATTGTAATCCAATGTAAACGACATAAAAAAAGCAACAAAGTAAAAATTGAAGTAGTGAAAGCTTTTTACGCAGATGTTCTTTTTGATGAAGCAAAACATGGTGTTCTAATTACCACATCATACATTGAGCCAGGTGGTAAGACGATTTCCAGTGTACGTGAATATCCCCTCTCTTTTATAGAAAATGAGCAGGTAAAAAAATAGCTGCCACTATGTGGAGGTATCATAAGCCTAAGTGACATTACTTTAAGTTTTTTTTCTTTTTAAATTGAAAGATAATGAAATTAAAATATCCGGTTGAATAACCAATTTGATAAATACAGGTTATTATATTTCGTGAAAGTCCTTGAACAATGCGAAGGTGGTTTTTCGATAAAACATTTGGAAGGGAAGAAAAGTTATGTTACCGAGCTACAATTCGAAATGCTCCATTTTCTATGGATAATTTATGTATTCGGCAATTGTTCTATATGGTCTATAATTTTTTCAAAAAAGGTTTTGACCCAATCTCCATCTTCGGTAGTTCGAGAAGAATTATACAATCGTATTATTTCTGCCTGTAAATGTTCTAAAAGTATAGTCTTGTCAATATTATCCAAATACAAACTTAAATCTTCTACATAAACTGTATACAGATTTTTTGTAAAGGAAAATGTATATTGAATCGGGGATTTAAAAAAGATTTTCACTATATCATTTGACACTGAATCTAAAAGCAGATGTAATTCATCCAATTGTTGGCTAAAGAGCAGCCCTGACTGTAAAAGGCGTTTGTTGATTTCAGAAACATCTTGCCCCTCCGCTAATTCTACAACCATATTAATAAATTTTTTCCCTTTTGTCACTTCTTGTTCAATATTCTTTTTGGATGGCACAACAATTTCCCCTTTAGATTTCTCTATCTTATGGTAAACCTTTACTATTTTATTAGCTTTATCTTTTACAACAAATTCATAATGTGGGTTATTAATAATCTTAATATAGGGATCATATATTTTTGCTCTGGCTGATTCAGAATACTTTTCTGCAATTATATTTAATTGATTTATATCATTGTAATCAATATTAACAACATCTTTTTCATATTCTGGTAAAAGATTATGTTGCCAATCAGAGAAGCCATCTAATTCAATTTTTTTGACGACATCGACACCTACTAGAACTTCAAAACTCCCAAACCGTAAACCAAAAAGCCTAGGTGATAAAATAGCCTTTGCTTCACTTAAAAGACGGTTATAATCGGTAGCACTATTTATCACAGCTTTATACCTGTTCCAAAAATTCTCCTCAATAAAACCATTAATAGATCGAGTTAATCTAGAAAGGAAACTGCCAGCATCGTGAGTAGTAACAGCTCTTGCAAAATTTAAAACAGTAGGACTAATGTTAAAAATAATACTTTTCTGCTTCATTAACACTTTGTAATAATTGTCACTTCTTTCATACTCATCAATAAATTCAATGGCAAATTTGGGTAGCGGCAGTTTGTAAAAGGATTTAGATTCTGGTAAATAATCTGATGGAATTCTCTTAACTTCAATTGGAGTTACATTAGAATAGTTCAACTGATCATCGATATCTACACTGAAAACGTAATCTTTGTCCTCGAACGCAAGCAAATCTCGTAGGCTAATTTCTTGAGTTAAATAATAATAAAGATTTTCATCTTTTACTTTCCAAACCAGCCAGCGATTATAAGAATTATCATGATCAACCCAATAAAAAAAATAATATTGATTCAAATCATCATTGAATAATGATAGAATAGGGCCATCATAATTCAACAAATCTCCTATTTTTTTTAGTCCTGAGATTGGAAGTGAATTTTGACTATATGTTGGAAGAAGAAATAACATTATAAGGAATGTAATATTGAAAACTTCGGATCTAAAAGTACGCCAATAAACTCGAAAAATATGAAATGACCATGTTCATCAATAAGACTTGCCACACCATCATCAACTGTTAAGTTTCCTTGTGCAAGATGAGTATATCCTAATAACTTTGTGACCTTGCTTACGCCACCCATCGCTTCAGCATTTACCTTAGATGCTTCAATACTATCAAAAAATGATAATGCACACATCCCACATTTAATATTATCTGATGGATCATTTTTTCTTGGCTTTTTCCCTCTATTCTTATCGTATATAAGGTTAGGTAAAAAACTTTGCCCATCCGAAAAGTCTTCCTTCACCCAGCGATAAGTTTTCTTTTCTATTGGGTTACAACCATCTGGACATTGTACAGTAAGATTTAAACTATCAATAAGAGATTGATACTTAAGAGGCTTGTTCATAAACTATCGTGATGGTGAATTTGCCTGCCCAATATAAAAAATTGATAATTAAAATACAAAAGGTGTTTTACACGTTTTTACCTAATTAATGTTGTTTTTCCGAAAAAAACAGATAATTCAATGATCTACTATAATATGTGATTCAGATTGGAAAACAAAAATCGAACCAATGACCTACTGCTTAGCTTACCCGCTACAGGTTTCCCTGCATCACGCTGTGGCGTGAATTGTCATCTGGACTATATCTTCAGCATTTCAGGTGTGTTATGTGTAGTCTCTACAGAGCCCTTTCAGGATTCGCTATCCTCCTTTTAATAGAATTCCCTTTACCATTCAGTCCCCCCTGAGCCACCCGCACAACCTCTTTGAGCCATAAGCGAAACCCGCTAAGGTGCGCATAAACGCCAATCTTTGTGTAGTTAAATCAAATAGCAACAATGGCAACAATAGCAACAACCACAAAGATCCCCTCGGCAAAAATGGCCCACTCGTGTCTAACCCGGATTAGGCTGTATGCGCATGTCATCAGTATGGGGAGGCCCGGTGAATGACGAAAGTGAAAGTATAGCTACCATTCAGATGGCATTGGATAGCGGCATCAATTTTTTGAATACAGGCGACTTTTACGGCAGCGGCCACAATGAGCTGCTTGTAGGCAAAGCCATCAAAAGCAGAAGAAACGACGCCTTTATAAGCGTAAAGTTTGGCGGCATCGTCTACGGCGGTCGATTTCTCGGCCTTGACCTGCTTCCCATAGCCATCAGGAAATTCATCAATTATTCTTTGGTGCGGCTGGGTATCGATACCATTGATTGTATCAGCCGTGCCGGCTGCCCGGTGAGGATAATTATGAAACATCGTCATAACCCTGCAGGAAGATCCGGTACTTCCCATTTTATCCCGCCATTTGATTTCCTCCCCCCAAACTAAAATCTGTATTATATTTAGTAAATGAAACCAATCCTGCTAATGATTGCAGTTATGGCCTCATCTGCACTATTTGCACAGGCGCCCGTAGAAAATTATCCTGTTGACGCTGCCAGTGTGGAACAACCGGGTGTGCCAAAAGGAGAAGTACTGAAATTCACTTTTGATCATTCTGCCATCTTTCCTGGCACCTGGCGTGAATACTGGATATACATACCTGCCCAGTACCGGCCCGATAAGCCTGCCTGTGTGTACGTGAACCAGGATGGTATACAATGGAATGCACCTACGGTATTCGATAATCTTATTTACAGAAAAGAAATGCCGGTTACCATTGGGGTTTTCGTTACGCCGGGCAGGGTAATGCCCGATACAGCTGCAAGCAGTACAACAGCACTTCCACGCTTTAACCGTAGTTTTGAATACGATGGATTAGGAGGCGCTTATGCCCAATTTATTTTGAACGAGATCTTACCCGAAGTTGAAAAACAAAAAACAACCGACGGTCGGGCAATACGTTTGTCCAAAAGCGGTAACGACCGCGCCATTGGTGGTTCCAGCAGCGGGGCTATTTGTGCCTTCACGGCGGCATGGGAATATCCCAATGAATTTTCGCGCGTATTCAGCGCCATTGGTACGTATGTAGGTCTACGTGGCGGTGACCGCTACCCGGTGCTGATCCGAAAATACGAACCAAAACCGATAAGGATCTTCCTGCAGGACGGGGCCAATGACAACAACAAATATGGCGGCGACTGGTTTAAAGCAAATGAAATGATGGAACGTTCATTCACCTTTGCCGGTTATGAAGTAAATCATGTTTGGGGTGAAGGCGGTCACAACCACAAACAGGGTACAGCCATTTTCCCCGAAGCCATGCGCTGGCTTTGGAAGAATTGGCCGGCGCCGGTAGCGAAAGGAAATTCAAAGAACGAGTTTTTAAAGGATATACTTATTCCCGGTGAAGACTGGCAATTGGTAGCACAAGGGTACAAGTTTACAGAAGGTACGGCAGCTAATGCGGCCGGAGAAGTTTTTTTCCAGGATATACCCAATGCAAAAACATATAAGGTTGAACCAGACGGGAAATTGGTTACGATAAACCCTGATTCCAAAAGAGCAAGTGGTACCAGCTTTGGCGCCGATGGTAAACGGTATGTGGTAGCCGGCGCCAACAAACAAATTATAAGCTATGATCAGCATGAAAAAGAAACAGTAGTAGCAGATAGCTTTCCCGGCAATGATCTTGTTGTAGCCGGCAATGGAAATATCTACGTTACAGTACCCGATGGCGCCGCCAAACCGGGTAAGATCTATCTTATCAGGCCCAATGGAGAAAAACTGGTCGTGGATGAGGGTTTAAAATACCCAAACGGTATCACGCTATCACCCGATCAGACACAGTTATATGTCGCTGAATCGGCATCTCACTGGATATGGATATACGAAATCCTGCCTGATGGGAAACTTGCCTATAAACAACGCTATGGCTGGCTGCATGTACCCGATACGGATGAAAACGCCTGGCCCGACGGCCTTAAATGTGATACAGCAGGAAGAGTATACACGACAACACGCCTGGGCATACAGGTACTTGACCAGATAGGCCGTGTAAATGCTATCATACCAGTGCCGTCAGGCACGCCTTCCAATTGCTGTTTTGGCGGCGTAGATTTTAATATCATCTATGTTTCCTGCGGCGACAAAGTCTATCGCCGCAAACTCAAAGTGCGTGGCAGCAATACATTTGAAAACCCGCACAAACCGGTTACGCCAAGGCTTTAAAAGTATTTGAATCCCTCCCTTATTGATGGTCATTTTGCAGTTAACCATTTTGTTCTATATTAATTCCCCGAAGTAGCCTTATCAAACACCCGCAAATAATTAGCGCCTCCGATTTTTTCTATTTCTTCTTCGGTAAATCCTGTTTGTAGCATGGCACACGCTGGTCTTTTAGGATGGCAGGAACTTGACAAAGATCAAGAATTGTTGAATTATATCTAACTGTTGTATTATGTAAATAACAGACCGTCAAGTCAACAATAACAGCACGTCTTGTTAAATTAACGTTTGTGATTAATATGTGTAAAATTGAAAAAGTTGAAACCGTTTTAAGCTCAATTAAAATAATAATATTGTATCTCTACCTCCATAATCCTGAAAAAATCATTGCTATCTCTTGATGCCACTTTTTCTGTAGATACCGACCAATATTTCATTGATTCCTCCATGGTACCAGGGTAAACATATTGTTTAACCAGTCAATCATTTGTTTATCAGCTACAATACTGTGGTTGAGCAGGCGAAGCTTTATACAATAAACCTGATTTTGGGCAATGAAAATAAAATTTAAAAACCACTGCAATGCGTCTATATCTGCAAGTTACCAGGAATAGCAAACCCATTTCATTTAATTATCAATCCTATTTAACTGGAGCTATTCATAAATGGTTAGGAAATAACGAACATCATGGCGCGTTAAGCCTGTACTCATTTTCCTGGTTTGAAAATGTAACAACAAGAAAAAATACCGGAATAATGCTTAATAACGATTCCTATTTTTTCATTAGTGCCTTTGAGGAAGATTTGATAAAGAAAATTATCAAAGGTATTATGACAGACCCTTCTATTTGCTTCGGTTCCGAAGTTGCAGAAATACAAATTACGGACACGCCTACCTTCTCTTCATCAGAAAAATTCTTTGTTGGTAGCCCTGTTTTTATTAAAAGAAGATTTGATAATAATGAAAAACATATTACATACGATCATCCCCAATGCAATTATTACTTAACCGAAACACTACAAAAGAAATTAAAAGCAGCTAACCTGCCTTTTGAAAATATACAGGTACGGTTTGACCCCTCCTATTCTTCTCCAAAAACAAAAATTATCAGGTATAAAGAAATAAGCAACCGCGTAAACATCTGCCCGGTAATTATTGAAGGCTCTCCTGAGCAAATTGCCTTTGCCTGGAATGTAGGAATTGGCAATTCTACGGGAGTAGGTTTTGGCGCTTTAAAATAAATACGTATGCATTACCATATTGTAAAATATTCAGGTCCCTTTGGTTTTATTAAACCCTGGACCGCGGTTCGAGACGGCGAAACATTTAGCCAACAGTTTTTAACACCTTCTATTATCGAGGGTATGGAGAAAAAACTATTCCCGGAATTATTGTCCGCAAATGGCTTGCAAGGCTATATTGTTGGTCATCGAATTAACTATACCGGAATAAGCCGGCAGCAGGAACAAACCTGGTCAAAGGCCTGGGTTGAAAAAAAAGGTGAGCCAATTATAGAGCAACGATTGGTCCATAAGAAAGGAAAAGAAGAGTATAAGCAAGTTACTATTCCTACTGTTACCCGGCGTCCTGCAACAGGTATCCTGACCAGAGGTGTTTTAATTGAACCCAATCTTTACCTGGCTTTTTCCTCGCCCGAATTGGCTGGTAAAGCCACTCTCCAGCATTTGTGCCTGTGCCGAAATGAAGATGTATTGTTACCTGAAGAAACATATGAGGTAACTCAGTCAGCGTGGGAATCAGACTTGTTTCCTGGCTTTGAATTATTATTCGGCAATATGGAAGAACCTACTTTCAAGGTAGGCTATAACCGGTTTGCCAATGCGGTTCCCATGTATGGCAAAGTGATCTCTTTTGGGGATCCCATTCGTAAAAGAACGGATTATTTATGATACCTGCACCACAACAGTTGCTGGCCAAAAGTAAACGCAACGGAGGTACTACCCTGCGCGATCATACACAACATGTAATGCAGGCCATAGAGCATATAACCAAAGCGTTAGGCTGGTCAGATGTTACATTACCCCTACAAGCCGCCGCCTTACACGACCTTGGCAAGGCACATCCCAAATTTCAGTTACAATTACAGGAAGCAGACGGCTTAAATCCGTGGAAGTCGCTTCACGAAAAAAAACAGTGGACATTTGTACATCGCCATGAATTGTCCTCCCTGCTGCTATTACCCTGTTTTGAGCAGGAACATTGGGACATATTAATAGAAATGATTGTATCCCACCACAAGTCGCTAAAGGAAGATGTCAGCCAGCGCGGACTTATGGATATAATAGCAAATGACGGAAGAGATGCTCCCTTTAATAATCACATTAAACAGGGAGAAGATTGGATTCCCCTGGCTGTTGAAATACTACGAAGTTTTGGATTCCAGGTGAATGATATTGAGCAGGCAAGTGCCAGAGTAGCGTGGGAGTATGTTGTAAATTATTGCAAAGACCGGTTACAGCATAATGAATGGTCAAAATGGCGGGGTTTGTTAATGGCTTCAGATCATTTTGCATCTGCCATGGTTGACCGTACGGCCACTGAATTAATAAGTAGATTTTGTATTCCCGATACTTCTGTATTCAATCCTGTTGAACCCGGCGGTAAGTTATTTCCCTTATCAGATATTCCAGTAAACGATCCTCGCATCCATACGCTTCTGGTTGCGCCTACAGGTGCAGGTAAAACCGACTTTTTAATGCGTCGTTGCTCCGGCAAACGTATTTTTTATACACTACCCTTCCAGGCGTCTATTAATGCCATGTGGGTACGCTTTCGGAATAAGATGCCAGGAACAGCCATTCATTTACAACACGCGGCAGCTCCCCTGGTCTTGAAACACGAAAATCCCGACAACTTTGAAGAAGAATATCCATTACATGGTTTGGTGGGCAGTGCAGTAAAAGTGCTGACCCCTCACCAGCTGGCCGCCATTGTATTTGGCTTACCAGGGTTTGAGGCTGTAATGCTGGACCTGCAAGGCACTGCTGTGGTGCTTGATGAAATACACACCTATTCAGATGTGAGCCGTAGCATGGTGTTGGAAATTGTGAAAGTATTATTGAAGCTAAATTGTTCCATACACATTGGAACGGCAACCATGCCTACGGCCTTATACCAGGAATTACTTGATTTACTTGGCGGTGATGAAAAAACTTACCAGGTTACGCTACCTGCCCATCAATTGCAATGGTATAACCGGCACAATGTATACAAACTGGCCAGTTGGGACGAAGTGAGTGACATAATAGCGCAAGCTATGGCAACCAGCGAAAAATTGTTAATCGTTTGCAACACCGTAAAAAAGGCGCAGGCTGTATTTAACCGGCTACAAGAAAATTACGGCCATTATAAACACCTGCTTATTCACAGTCGTTTTCGCCGGAAAGACCGGGCCCAAAAAGAACAATTGCTGCGCGATGAATTTGAAAAGGGAACAAATCCTTGTTGGGTAGTTGCTACCCAGGTGGTGGAAGTGAGTCTTGACATCAGTTTCGATCGAATGATAACGGACTGTGCTCCCCTGGATGCGTTGATCCAACGATTTGGAAGGATCAATCGCCGGCGCACGAAAGAAGGATTGGGAAAACAAAAACCTGTATATGTTGTGGCGCCTGAAGGCGATCAACGGCCTTATGACCGGCAGGTAGTCGAAAAAACTTTTTCGGTATTACCCGATCATGGCACTACCCTACAGGAAGATACATTGCAAGCCCTGCTTGATGCTGTTTATCCAAATACGCCAACACCTGTAGATATCGCAGCCCACCTCGTTTGGGAAAATGGCAGCTTCCGTTTACCCCCGCTTTGCAACCATCAATCATCTGTATTACAGGAAACATTGGAGATCAATTCAGCAACCTGCATACTGGAGAGCGACCGGAGTGCTTATGAAACCGGCACCTGGGATATCCGTGCCGGTTTGGAAATTCCGGTTTCCCGGAATGCCATCATTCGAACAGCCCGATTGCATGGTTATTTGCAATTAGAAATAGCGAGCAAACCGTTTGTGGTACCGCAGGCTGAAAGCGAACACCAGGATAAAGGTTTGGTATTCCGTGAGCATGATAGCTTTTTATAATAGTATCAATCATTCATTATGTATACAAGCTATATAGGGTTAAAATTTTTAGATCTGTATAACCATAGAACGGGTAACTGCTACACCGCAGAAGAGTTTTTTGATAAAGAAATGTATCCCTTGCTTTTTGACGATGACCGGCATCTGATGCACGTATCCAATTCTCCATTTTTTCAAAGTCCTTCAGACAAAGAACTCAAACAGTCGGGCCTTACACGATCTAAATTGCAATATCAAAAACTTCAACAAAAGATAGCCCAGGTTGCAGTGCATAGAAGCGAACAACCCGATGCTTCTATTTACGTAGGATATGCAGCGAACGGTCCCGATCAAACTACAGCAGGTCAGGTAAGCAATATAACCTGGGAAACTTCGACCAATGAACTATACGCTTCCTGGATAGGAAATGCGCTGTGCGCGAGAGTGGAAGGCAGCCAATGCCTGTTGATAGATAGTGAGCCCGTACTTTGGCATTTATATGAAGGGTGGAAAGTATATCGTCAATATATACAACCAGTACAACAAATGGATGGCAGGCAAATAGAAACCTGGAATGGTTACTGGCTGGCTAAAGGAGCGTTAAACCAAAAGCCGGACCCGCCAATCAAAGGAAATAAACTGGACACCTATCCCTGGGTTGAAGTGCTCGCCAGGCTGTTGCAATGGCATAGTAACCAGACTTTGCCCGTTTACATTTTTAGTTTGGGACAAACCAACACCACGTATGGATTTATCAATATTCACTTTCCACAATTGCAATGTTTAAGTGAAGCCCGATTTACTTTAAAACAAGGCATTTTTTCTTATGAAGAAGATGACGCAGTATTCTGGCAACAATATATACCGGATTTCTCCTTAAGGGAAGCCTGCCAGTTTGGTGAGATCGGATTACGATCATTACGCCCAAAGGATTTTGGAAAATTGATGGAAGGAAAATACAGCCCCGTAAAGCTTACTGATAAAAACAAACAAACATTCTTCAATATTCAAACCTGGATTATTGCTATGCTTAACAACAAATCAGACCTGCAACAGTTAGCTTCCGAACTGGCCGCTGAATTGGTGGCCGCAGAATCGAAAGGAAATGGCAAAGAAAGAGGTAAGATGACAGATAATGCTGAATCTAAGTCTCTGTTCGAGGCCAAAGGGCTTACCACTTTTATTGAAGCCTTGACATCCTTCCTTGAAAAGAACGAATCAGCCAAATCTGTTTGCCGGGCGGTTGCCGACCAGTCTATACGCATCCCGGGAGAACAATTTCCCCTATTCAAAGCATTGATACGCTTTGAATATACCTTCCAAAAAAATAAATAAACAACCCTTTCTAATTAAAACAATATTAACAATGAATCCATTTTTGTATGTACGCGTATTACGTCATTGCGAACACACCGTGTTTAGTGTAGCCGATGGACAGAAATATTACAAAGAACCAATATTCGGAGAAAAGATCGCTTACTCAAGCGGACAGCAAATAAAACGATCGGTCCTGGATGCCATGACGAGCCGATTAAATATACCTTTTGCTCCGATAACTTTTAACTGGACCATCAACAAAGAAGATAAAGCCGAGCAGGGAGAGGCCTGGTCACTCTGTGATCCCTCTTTTCCCGACCAATTAATTGGTGGATACATGAAAGCTGAAAAAGATACAGCAACTGTGAAACGGCGAAGTCCTTTATCTATTTCGGCTATGCGCCCTTTACATCCTTTGTTGGGCGGACTGGAAGATAAAGGAGAAGCCATGTCATTTGACAGAGGCTCTACTGCAGACAGGCATAAAGTAAACGTTTTCCGTGAGGTTGGAGGGAAAAGGGAATTGATGACAGACGAAGATGTGGCAAACTGGTTGCAAACGAATAAACGGACACTGCCACCACGAAAATGGATAGAGCCACAACAGCGCGCTTCCGGTCTTTTCGTATATGATGTAGCCATAGACCTGCGTACCCTGTTTTGTGTTTCAGTGAACCAGATGGAACCGGAAGTATATCCAGAGACATTAGAAAAACTGAAAGGAAGTGGCTGGCAGGAAACAGAAAATGTTTTTGGTCGGTGTGTGGTTTGTCCTGAGGCAGACCGCAAGAGGATCATTGAATCATTAACTGATGCCTTATTGAACTGGCGTATCACCAGCAATCAGTCGCGAACTTTTTCGTTGATGGAAACGCTGGCGGTTGCCATTAGCAACAATGCTAATCAGGTAGCTTATGCCGTACGAGCTGAGCTGGATACGGAATCGGACTACAAAGCCAGGCCGGTTATTGACGAAACAGCCCGGGCCCAAATGTTCCTCACCCCTACAATATCTGCATTTATTAAAGGTACATCAGGCAATGCCCAGGCATTGGATGATGCGGCCGCTTATTTAATTGAACAAATGCAGGCTTTTCCATTTGAGAAACAAATGGTTCAATAAGCTAACTTTTACCTGCCATGCATATTACAGCAACACACATTAGTTACTTTCACATCTGCCACCGGAAACTTTGGTTATTTACACAGGGAGTTTATATGGAACATACGTCAGACAACGTTGCTGAGGGAAAACTGATTGGAGAAACCAGTTACCGTCAACGGGCAGAAAAATATACCGAAATAGAGATTGGAGGTAGTAAGATAGATTTTTATGATGCTGCCAGGAAAGTGATTCATGAAGTTAAGAAAAGTAACAAAATGGAAGAGGCCCATGCATGGCAGGTAAAATTCTACATCTGGCTGCTGGAAAACGCAGGCGTTGAAAATGTAACTGCAATTATTGAATATCCCACATTAAAACAAACACGGCAAATTATTTTTGGAGACGAAGATCGCCGGTACATTCTTCAAACAATAAAGCAAATTGAAAACATAGCACGGAGCCAACAGTGTCCTCCACTTATAAACAGTAAAATATGCAAGCAATGTGCATACTATGATTTTTGTTATATTAATACTCCATGAAAAAAAGCTATTATCTTTTTAATCCCGGCCGCATAAGCCGCAAAGACAACACACTTCAATTTACGGCAATCAATGAGGAAGGTGCAGAAGGTACAGTTAAATACATTCCAATTGAAACGGTGGATAACCTGTACGCTTTTGGCAGCCTTGATGCTAACAGCGCTTTGTATAATTTTTTGGGTAAGGAAAAAATCAGTGTTCATTTTTTTGATTATTATGAGCATTACACAGGTTCCTTTATGCCAAAAGATTATTTGTTATCAGGAAAAATGGTAATAGCGCAGGCAGAGGTGTATCAAAACCCAGACAGAAGAACAATATTGGCAAAAAAAATAATTGAAGGAGCGGTTGCTAATATGCTGAAAAACCTGAAATATTACAATAATCGGGAAAAAGACACTTCCTTGCAAATTGCTGCAATAGAGGCGCTGCAGTTTTCTATAGCAACAGCCCCGGATGTAGAATCACTAATGGGCATCGAAGGAAATATCCGAATACATTATTATGCAGCTTTTTCAACAATAATTAACGATTATAATATGGGGCCGCGAGTCAGGCAACCGCCCTCAAACGAATTGAATACCATGATTTCGTTTGTGAACAGTTTATGTTATACGCTTTGCCTTGACATGATTTATCACACCCAATTAAATCCGACCATTAGTTTTTTACATCAACCAGGCGAACGTCGGTATTCGCTGGCGTTGGATTTGGCTGAAATATTTAAACCAGTGCTGGCCGACCGGTTAATATTTACATTACTTAATAAAAGGCAGGTTCAGGAATCAGATTTTGATATACATCTAAATAAATGCATGCTAAGAGAAACCGGCCGCAAGAAAGTAGTAAAAGCATGGGATGAAAAATTGAATGAAACAATTAAACACAGGTCGCTAGGCCGAAACGTTAGTTACAAGCACCTTGTAAAACTGGAATGCTATAAATTGGCCAAACATATTTTAGGGATTGAGGAATATCAACCATTTAAAACATGGTGGTAGAGCATCTTCAATGACATACTCAGTTTAACCATTTATAAAAGCATGTACGTAATATTAGTATACGACATTGAAGAAAGGCGGGTTGCTAAAATGCTTAAGTTGTGTCGACGTTATTTAAACTGGATACAAAACAGTGTATTTGAAGGAGAACTCACACAAGTGAAACTAAAAGAATTATTACAGGAGGTCAAACAAATTATGGATGAAGAGAAAGACAGTTGTATTATATTTAAAAGTCGTGAGGAAAAATGGCTTGACAAGCTAGTGATTGGGAAGGAAAAAAATGAGTTGGATAATATATTATAGTCGTCGGTGAAAAGAAAACCAGAAACAAACTGATTTATATTACTCCAACTAAACTACTTAAATCATTGAAAGTCATAAGCATATTTAAGTCGTCGCTCCCTAAGGTGACTTATAGTATTGGGAACAGACGATTTTTTTCTCACAATCAATACCATTATTACTTGTAAGTACATTCAACATCAATGAAATAATAATTTGTTATAAACGAGTTTGAATCGCACCATATAGGAATTGAAACAACAAAGCAAGCAACGGTTAATGGAAGGCTTGGCTGGTTTGAATCGCACCATATAGGAATTGAAACACCGGTAAATCATTTTCAGCGGAAACAACCTTCCAGTTTGAATCGCACCATATAGGAATTGAAACGTTAGTAAAGAAGAGGCAAAGCAACTACTCGAAGAAAGTTTGAATCGCACCATATAGGAATTGAAACATACTTAATAGTAACTTTTACCCACTCATAATCGATTGTTTGAATCGCACCATATAGGAATTGAAACATATTGGGCATCGTTGCAGCGTGTGACAGACGAGCTGTTTGAATCGCACCATATAGGAATTGAAACCTGGTAGGGTACGGTGGAGAAGATAAAGTTTATTGTTTGAATCGCACCATATAGGAATTGAAACGAAAGTTTTCCACAACTATAAGTCGTAACCCCGGTACGGTTTGAATCGCACCATATAGGAATTGAAACGTTTAATAACCTGGCTGCACTTTGTCAGCGTTGCGTTTGAATCGCACCATATAGGAATTGAAACTGGATGGCAGCGACAAAAATGAAATCACGCTCAATGGTTTGAATCGCACCATATAGGAATTGAAACCATAAAAAACAACCCTGCCGGCTATTTGCCAACTGAGTTTGAATCGCACCATATAGGAATTGAAACATTTATAAAGTAAGCTCCGTACCAAACGGATCAGAAGTTTGAATCGCACCATATAGGAATTGAAACACAGGATTAGTAAAATGGAAAGAAACTATACAATATGTTTGAATCGCACCATATAGGAATTGAAACCTGGTTAAGTATGGTCAATCCTTTACCTGCACCTGGTTTGAATCGCACCATATAGGAATTGAAACTTGCGGGTACTACTGTATTCATTGGGTTCGACTCCAAGTTTGAATCGCACCATATAGGAATTGAAACATATAACTGTAGCGGAAAATTGTTTTGCTATCATGGTTTGAATCGCACCATATAGGAATTGAAACTTTAGAACAGGACAGGATGATACCTATATTTCGCCGGGTTTGAATCGCACCATATAGGAATTGAAACTTGCGTGTATTGATCAGTCAACAGGCATCAATCGTGTTTGAATCGCACCATATAGGAATTGAAACATTGTAGTGGTAGAGCCAGTAGATACAGCCGTCATGTTTGAATCGCACCATATAGGAATTGAAACTCGACTGGCGCGGCCAGCAATTCAACAACGACCGGTTTGAATCGCACCATATAGGAATTGAAACACTGTTGATACTGTTTTCTTCCCGCATGGAAAATTTGTTTGAATCGCACCATATAGGAATTGAAACATGAGTTAGAGGCCGGCAAGCTATATATTTCCACCGTTTGAATCGCACCATATAGGAATTGAAACCAGAAGAAAAAAGGCAGATTAAGGCAGGGCTCCATAGTTTGAATCGCACCATATAGGAATTGAAACCTGTATACGTCAAGTTAAACGGCTCCTGAAAGCCGTTGTTTGAATCGCACCATATAGGAATTGAAACACAGTCTAAAGAGGCTGAAATGAATGCCTTCGCTGTTTGAATCGCACCATATAGGAATTGAAACTAACTGCACCTGAAATGTATAAACTCGGGTTTGCTAGTTTGAATCGCACCATATAGGAATTGAAACTTATTTTTTTCAATAAATATGCTTGTGGGCTGTCCAGTTTGAATCGCACCATATAGGAATTGAAACATGGATATCAGGATTGTTTTTCCTGGGCTTTCGAGTTTGAATCGCACCATATAGGAATTGAAACATGATAAGATTATATGCGCCTATGAGCGCCTTTTTAGTTTGAATCGCACCATATAGGAATTGAAACGTGCCTGATCACAGTAATGAAGGCTGCGCCTATTTTGTTTGAATCGCACCATATAGGAATTGAAACGTGCCTGGCGCCGATGCTCTTCATCAGTGATCGCATAGTTTGAATCGCACCATATAGGAATTGAAACTCCTTCATCCCCTGAATAATCGTTTCGAAATCGGTAGTTTGAATCGCACCATATAGGAATTGAAACAGATGAATCAGCGGGATCGAAAACATAAAACTTATGGTTTGAATCGCACCATATAGGAATTGAAACATTGCTGCCCCGGTCACTGTTGCTGTTGTAGTACTGGTTTGAATCGCACCATATAGGAATTGAAACTTCGTTTCAGATACAGTTATTGCTACGCTTCAAAGTTTGAATCGCACCATATAGGAATTGAAACTTTACCTGACATGTGGCTCCATTATCAGCCCCAGCGTTTGAATCGCACCATATAGGAATTGAAACAATTTTAACTCAAGAGCAATAACCTTGTCTTTATGTTTGAATCGCACCATATAGGAATTGAAACGAAGTCTTCTCAGACTGAGGAAACATCAGTTAATGTTTGAATCGCACCATATAGGAATTGAAACTTAGGTGTACTTTGTACTTGTATATCGGTAATGAAAGTTTGAATCGCACCATATAGGAATTGAAACGCAGGAAACCACCAGCAACAGCAAGCAACTTTAAGGTTTGAATCGCACCATATAGGAATTGAAACTAAGGGAAGGGAGTTCTTAAAGAACGACTTTCCAGTTTGAATCGCACCATATAGGAATTGAAACGAAGATATGGCAATCGCAGTAGAAAGTACTCAATGTTTGAATCGCACCATATAGGAATTGAAACTTTTTTTGAAGCTGTTGGTGAGCGCCCGGTTTGGATTGTTTGAATCGCACCATATAGGAATTGAAACTCAGGTATCATCCGGTCTTCCTTCATGGCAATCGACAGTTTGAATCGCACCATATAGGAATTGAAACAAAAGTCAATCATGTAACGACAGGTTCCCCCCTGGTAGTTTGAATCGCACCATATAGGAATTGAAACGGAGGAAAATATAAAATCGCAGACCTCGGCCCTTCGTTTGAATCGCACCATATAGGAATTGAAACCTGGTAAGTCCGCGATGCCGCAGTGAACACAATACTGTTTGAATCGCACCATATAGGAATTGAAACAAGAATGAACCCACTTAGACCTTTAACACCATATTGTTTGAATCGCACCATATAGGAATTGAAACATTTTTTTTGCATAGAGAACCCAATTGGCCGATTAGTTTGAATCGCACCATATAGGAATTGAAACATAGTAACGGATATGGACAACAAGGCGGTCAACGAAGTTTGAATCGCACCATATAGGAATTGAAACTGTGGTTCAGCCGCCCTTTGTGCTGACTTATTAAGGTTTGAATCGCACCATATAGGAATTGAAACTTTGCAAATAAGACCAAACGAAATCATGTCTGGCATGTTTGAATCGCACCATATAGGAATTGAAACAAGGCTACACCGGATGTTATTGCTGCTGCAATAGGGTTTGAATCGCACCATATAGGAATTGAAACTTTACTAAACCAGTGCCCGAATCGGCTGCATTTTCAGTTTGAATCGCACCATATAGGAATTGAAACTGTAAATAGCGTCCCTTCCTGTAGCACGTTCGAGGTTTGAATCGCACCATATAGGAATTGAAACCCGTTCGACTAAGTCCTGGTTAACTACACCCCCGGGTTTGAATCGCACCATATAGGAATTGAAACAATAATTTAGGGCACCATCACATTACCGATGGAAGTTTGAATCGCACCATATAGGAATTGAAACATATGTATATTGATAAGGTGCAGGGGAAGCTGAGTAGTTTGAATCGCACCATATAGGAATTGAAACCTAGTACGCAGGCGGCTGCCGCCATTAATACTGCTAGTTTGAATCGCACCATATAGGAATTGAAACATTTATAAAGTAAGCTCTGCGCCTACCGGATCTGAATGTTTGAATCGCACCATATAGGAATTGAAACGTATAAGAGGCAAAGTAACAGCCGGACCACGCTGGTTTGAATCGCACCATATAGGAATTGAAACTGGTATGAAGGTGATGATGAAAGCATTGCTCGTGAGTTTGAATCGCACCATATAGGAATTGAAACTGAATAACGCGACACATCCCAGTAGGGCGTTGCGGTTTGAATCGCACCATATAGGAATTGAAACTTTGAAATGTTCGACGTTTTATGAATCCATAAGACAGTTTGAATCGCACCATATAGGAATTGAAACATTAATTGCCGGAAGGCACCTACTACCATGCCCAGTTTGAATCGCACCATATAGGAATTGAAACTAGTGTTCATTCGGAAGTTCGCGGTATGCTTTCGAGTTTGAATCGCACCATATAGGAATTGAAACAAGCATCTTTGAAGTAAGGACTTTCTTTAAATTTTGGGTTTGAATCGCACCATATAGGAATTGAAACCTATACTAATTCAAGTAACCATTAATGTTATAACAGTTTGAATCGCACCATATAGGAATTGAAACACAGGTGCAGGAAATGTATACAGCCCTTGTCGGTGAGTTTGAATCGCACCATATAGGAATTGAAACTGGGCAATGGCCTTATTGCGCATAATCCTATATGCAGTTTGAATCGCACCATATAGGAATTGAAACTGTATTCCCTGACCCTCGTAAGAGTCGACCAGTTTAGTTTGAATCGCACCATATAGGAATTGAAACAAGGCTGCAGTCTGTTGTGTTTGATTTGATATCCAGTTTGAATCGCACCATATAGGAATTGAAACACTGCACCGATTACGGGAACATTGACGCCGACCGGTTTGAATCGCACCATATAGGAATTGAAACGATCGTGCAGAATACCTCTAATGTAGACTTTACAGTTTGAATCGCACCATATAGGAATTGAAACTTAGCTTCCAATGATGTAATGATTGCCCTTTGGTTGGGTTTGAATCGCACCATATAGGAATTGAAACAATATAAGTACGATGAAGTTAAGGGCGAATGTGACGTGTTTGAATCGCACCATATAGGAATTGAAACTTGAATAAAGATGAAGTTTGGGTTGAAGACGCTAAGTTTGAATCGCACCATATAGGAATTGAAACTAGAGGTAGGCCGTGTAAGGTTAACTGATGAGAGTTGTTTGAATCGCACCATATAGGAATTGAAACGAAGAATATAAAGGATGGGCCAGCGCTGTAAACAATGTTTGAATCGCACCATATAGGAATTGAAACTTTACTGACGCCGTTGGCAACGTTAGCGTCCTTCCGTTTGAATCGCACCATATAGGAATTGAAACAACCAGAAAGACCAGCAAAACCAACACGACCACATAGTTTGAATCGCACCATATAGGAATTGAAACGGAAGTGGTTTGCAAACTTGCCGTTGGTGTACCGGTTTGAATCGCACCATATAGGAATTGAAACATTCATAAATCAAGTAATTCTAAGTAAGCCAGAAAGGTTTGAATCGCACCATATAGGAATTGAAACATCTAAGTTCCGATTGTGTTAATTTGAACTCTTTGGTTTGAATCGCACCATATAGGAATTGAAACATAACCTTTTGCGACTTCCTGAGCACACAAGGTCCCGTTTGAATCGCACCATATAGGAATTGAAACGTTTCTTATCGAGGGTAATATCGATGGCCCCTTGCGGTTTGAATCACACCATATAGGAATTGAAACTCGGTTTGATTGTTCATATCAATGGTTTCGATTACAGTTTGAATCGCACCATATAGGAATTGAAACGTAAACCTTCCCTGACCGCTTTGAGTTGTTGATGGTTTGAATCGCACCATATAGGAATTGAAACTCGTTTGGTTTGAATGGATCCGCATAAAATTCAATTGTTTGAATCGCACCATATAGGAATTGAAACATTCCTGCACTTGCATTCTTAAGTCGCCTAACGAATAGTTTGAATCGCACCATATAGGAATTGAAACATTGGCACCGCAAACGTTGCTTTGAGTGGTGGCTATAGTTTGAATCGCACCATATAGGAATTGAAACAAGAAGAGGGACCCGGCTACTAATGGTACTTCGCGTTTGAATCGCACCATATAGGAATTGAAACGGATCGGTTGTAATCACTGGTGAAACCGAAATGGCAGTTTGAATCGCACCATATAGGAATTGAAACTCAGATGTAATCCTGATAATGTAATCCGCACGGATTGTTTGAATCGCACCATTTAGGAATTGAAACATAATAAGCAACTGCAGGGCTACTATAAAGATCTGGGTTGAATCGCACCATATAGGAATTGAAACTTTTGATCATTCGTTTCTCTTTCTGTCCTCTTCATGTTTGAATCGCACCATACAGGAATTGAAACGAGCCTGTCTCACCTATATACATCTGTCAGAAATCGTTTGAATTGCACCATATAGGAATTGAAACTGGACTTGGGGTGGTTTTGACTTTCTCGACGATACCGTTTGAATCGCACCATTAGGAATTGAAATAACGCTGAGGTCTGCTGTGTCTGATTTGATACCCAAGTTTGAATCGCACCATATAGGAATTGAAACCAAAAAACTCCGGCTAAGTAAGCAATAGGAGTAGAGGTTTGAATTGCGTCATATAGGAATTGAAACAAGAAAGGTTCCTACGGTTTCTTTGCACCTAAAAGTTGAATTGCGCCATATAGGAATTGAAACGGGTGAAGGTACCACGATTAAGTACACGTAGTTTTGTTTGAATAGCACCACTTAGGAATAGAAACATGCCGAAAAGACTAAAAACAACTTTTTCTTTTAATGGTTTGAATCGTACCAAATAGGAATTGAAACAAAGCGCGAGAGCTTTGGTGAGCAGATCCGGATTGGAGAATTGTCGAACCAGGAAATAGGATTTGAGGATTAATTTAAACTTAAACAACTATTTAATAATCAAATATGAATTTTAATATAATAAAAAAGGGAGCAATTGAATTGTGTCAATAAAATGTGGTGTGTTTTAGGGATAATTCTACCTATATTATCGTCCAAAATCGTCTATTTTAGTTAATTTTGGCTGAATATAGGTTATCATTTACGTCCATTTTAATAAAATTATCCTCATTTTGGCTGATAATATCATAGGCAGGCTGGAAGAAAAAAAGATTCTCCTTGCGAGGTTAGAGACACCCGAATCGGAATTAATAGCTGTTTACGGACGGCGCCGGGTAGGAAAAACCTATTTAATTCATGCCTTCTACAAAGACCACCTTGTATTTGAATTCACAGGGATACATGAAGCCAGTACAAAAGACCAATTGGAGAATTTTAGTCTTGCTCTTCAGTCCGCAACCAAAAGCCCAATTCGCATTGCTATTCCTGAAAGTTGGCTGCAAGCGTTTGATATGCTAACTAACTATATATCACATATACCAACCAGCCAACCAGCCGTTTTGTTCTTTGATGAATTTCCATGGATAGAAACACGCAAATCAGGTTTTTTGAAGGCATTTGATCACTGGTGGAATACCCAGGCGTCAAAGTTATCACATATCAAAGTTGTTATATGTGGATCAGCGGCCTCATGGATGATCGATAAAGTCATCAACAACAGGGGCGGTTTACACAATCGTGTTACACAAACCATACGGCTCCTGCCATTCACGCTTGGAGAAACAGAACAGTACTTACAAAGCCGTGGTATAGTACTGGAAAAATATAGTTTATTGCAGATTTATATGGCGATGGGAGGCATACCTCATTATCTGCGCAATATTAATCCTGGCGAAAGCCCTGCACAAATAATAGACCGGCTTTGTTTTACAAAAGATGGATTGCTGAAAAAGGAGTTCAATAATTTATATGCCGCCTTGTTTGCAAACGCCCAACAACACGAATTGGTGATCAGAACGTTGGCTGGTAAAGGAAAAGGGTTAACAAGGAACGAAATCATTGCTGAATGCGGTTTTTCTTCCGGAGGAACAACCAGCAAAATACTTAACGAATTAGAAGAGTCAGGCTTTATTACTCCGTATATTCCATTTGAAAAAACGAAGAACGAAAGCATCTATAAACTGTCCGACGAGTACTCGCTTTTTTATCTGAAATTCATTGAACATGCAAAAGATATGGGTTCGGGCGCATGGCTGCGACAATACAGTACCTCAGCCTATACTATTTGGAGTGGTTTTGCATTTGAAACCGTTTGCCTTAAACATGTACTCCAAATTAGACGAGCCTTAGGTATTGAAGGTGTTCTTACCCATGCTTCTACCTGGAGACACAAGCCCGGAAAAGGTGAGCAAGGTGCACAGATAGATCTTTTGCTTGATCGCCAGGACCGTTGTATCAATATTTGTGAAATGAAATTTTCCAGCGCACCGTTTATCATCGATAAGAAATATGCGCCTGATCTTGATAATAAAATCAATATTTTCCGTAACGGAACAAAGACAAAGAGCAACTTATTTCTAACGATGATAACAACTTACGGTACAAAGAAAAATGAATATTATCTCGGACGTGTCCAGTCCGAGGTGGTCATGGAAGATTTATTCAGGTAGCACAGTTCATTCTATGTTATCCTGAAAAACAAGTCATGCGCTTTCCGGTTTTTTTTGCATACAACAGGATGCACCATAATCCATGTGGAAATGGCGTCGTTAAGTCTTTCGACTCCTCCCCCACTTGTACAAATCATGACCGGTGTTGCGAGAGACTATAACCAGCGTCAGTAAGGCATGATAAATAATTGTACAGGTTAAATACAACGGCAGGCCATAAATTTTCAGGATAAACACCGCCAAATGTTATACCTGCTTGAAACCAGCCCCACAGCTCACGCCGGATATAGGTTACAGGAAATTTTTTAAAAAACGCGGTTACAACTGATACAGGGTTTGTCAATTGTTCTTTAGTAAGTAATGCCGGCATGTTTACCGGTTGTGTCTTTTAATCCAGACTGATAGCAAAATAACGATACGTTTGAATCGCACCATACAGGAATTGAAACTCGTATAGCTCTCCATTAGACATTCCTGCGCCGTGTTTGAATCGCACCATATAGGAATTGAAACTATAGAGAAGAGTCGCCTTTGAATTGGAACTTCAAGTTTGAATCGCACCATATAGGAATTGAAACATAGGGTACAAGTATTATTCTGGTTCGTTGTGGCAGGTTTGAATTGCACCATATAGGAATTGAAACTTCGCAAGGATGTAGATCTTCTGTTGCATCGCACGGTTTGAATCGCACCATATAGGAATTGAAACTTGGTTAAATTGACCATTGGTGATAATATGATTATTGTTTGATTCGTACCATATAGGAATTGAAACAATCTAATTGCACCCGAATCAACATTTAATACCCATGGTTTGAATCGCACCATATAGGAATTGAAACTTGTGGTTGTTGAGTCGGTGGATACAGCCGCCATTGTTTGAATCGCACTATATAGGAATTGAAACGGTGTGATCACGCAGGAGTTGGACGACCTGATCAGTTTGAACCGCACCATAGAGGAATTGAAACTATAAAAAAGAGTCGCCTTTGAATTGGAGCTTCAAGTTTGAATCGCACCACATAGGAATTGAAACACGTTAGCCGGCCCCCCATGATCGTCAGCGTTCATTGTTTGAATCGCACCATTTAGGAATTGAAACCAGGAGGATGAACGCGGATATTTAGATGATCCCGCAAGTTTGAATTGCACCATATAGGAATTGAAAAGGCAATGACTGCTTCGACACTTTCGCAGAACAGGCTTGCTTGAATCGCACCATTTAGGAATTGAAAGTTGGCGAACTGCAAGTAGGACTTTGGCCAGTCAACAGTTTGAATTGTTCCATATGGGAATTGAAATATAACCATGAAGATCAGGTAGCCCGCGTCAGTGGCGATTATAATCGCACCGTAGAGGAATTGAAAGGTATCACCCTGATAGGTATATTGAGTTTGCATCCAGGCTTGAATCGCACCATACTGGAATTGAAACCGTTTACTTATGTACTTAAGCGTACACCCTACTGAGTTTGAATCGCACCATATAGGAATTGAAACGGCAATAGTTGGGCGGGTGCCAACAATGTTGGGCGCGGTTTGAATCGCACCGTAAAGGAATTGAAACGAGGCAGTATTGGTAGGACTTACCAAAATTGCAGGTTTGAATTGCACCGTATAGGAATTTGAAACATACAAAATGCAGTTTATGAAATGCGCTTTGTAAGGAGCTGAATCGGCAGTGGCTTCAACAAAAATGGTTAATAGAGGCACACCACCATATAGAAAAAAAGAATAAGAACCAGTCTGCAATCTACCTCGACTTAGGTTTGAAAGCCTCTCCCCTTCGCCAGTGCCCAAATATGATTTAGCCAATACGTAGCCGCCATCACTGGTGAGTTCCCAAAAATAATCAGTTGAAGTACGGCCCACACCAACATTGGCGGTACCAGGCCCGGGAACAAAATCAACCACACCTGAAATACCTTCGGCCAGGTACAGGTGGTATCTAAGTATTGATGCTCATTTTGCGTCTAACCATTTTATTTATATCAATGCCCCAAAGTCGCTTCATCAAACACACGGCAATAATTACCGCCTCCAATCTTTTCTATTTCTTCTTCGGTAAATCCTGTTTGTAGCATGGCATCAACAACTGCGTAATAAAAACCGTTTTTCTGATCAGCCCAGGCTTCATTGGTTCTTTCACCGGGGCGTTTGCCATTGTTCGGGGAATTCGGTGGTCTTTTATTCTGCCCGGCGCTGTCGTGCTTAAATTCAGGTTTTATTCCGGAAGGCTGTGCGCCGGGTTTTCCGCCAAAATCATTTGAAGAGCGGTAAGGTGGGGTTAGTTTGGTATCGGTGCCTATACAAACATGATCAATGCCAGCCACATCAACTAAAGCACGAATGTTTTGCGCATATTCCAGAGGGGTATCTGCCAAATGTGTCCATACACCAATAACACCTCCTGCATCTGCAACAATTTTAGCCTGCTCTTTACTGATCAATCTTGGCCGCATCATCTTTGCCATCATTTCATTTTTGCCCAATTGTGTGTCGAGTCCTGTATGAGAAATGATGACTGGTTTTGTGGTTATTTTCAATGCGGCATTAATGGTATCGTTGCTGGCATGTGTGAGGTCAATAAGCATCCCCAGGCGATTACATTCTTTTATCACCTGTGCACCGAAATCAGTAAGTCCGCCAAACTTTGCAGCATTGGTGTACACATCGCCAAGGGGCACAGAAGCATCGCTGTCGTGCAACAAACCCAAATGACGCAAGCCGCGATTGTAAGCTTCTTCTACACGCTCTGTTTTTCCTTCGAGAAAGTGGCAACCTTCCACAGATTGAACAACAACCGGCTTATGTTTTTTGTGCGCCCCCTTTATATCGGCGAGGTTAAGGGCGCGCTTTATATCGTTATCTGCCAAAACTTTGTCCATAGCGTCGAGTCCGTTGATAAATCGTTGGTAAGCTTCTCCGGGTTCGATATTTCTTTTGTAATCGGTGGCAAAGGTCATAACGATGGCCGACAAACCTGATTTTTTGAGTTCGTGGGATAAATCCAATGCAGGTCCGGGCAATTCCGACCTGACAAGCGGTACGTCAATATGATTGTGCGTGTCTATACCGAAGGTTTTGGCTACAATTTTAGCAATTCGTGGATCAGTATCGTTGATAGTCCAGGACCACAAAGGAGTTAATACAATAGCTGCTCCTGTTCCTGATATTGATGTAATGAACTTTCTGCGTGACCATTCCTGTTGCATCTTTCCCATATCTTTTGTTTTGTCAATCTAAGACGACAAACGGTCACCGGCCTTGCGGGTCGACTATATTTCCATCATATCAGGAGTGCCACGCCCGGTATCTGCACCGCTCCCTGTTGTTTCGTATCAGGTTGAGTGTCGCAATACGCCCTTATAATGTCGCGAACCCACCCTTTTAAGTTGTTTTATTAAGGTTAGTTTTGAATGGTTCACCGTATACTTACAACAGTAATCACAAACAACAAATAATCGATGAAACTCGACATCTATGTAAATTATCCGGGTAATTGCCGGCAGGCATTTGAGTTTTATGAGCAACACCTCGGTGGCAACATCACCATGATGATGACTCACGAACAGCAGCCCGACACAACTCAGGTTCCCGCAAACTGGAAAATGCCATTTTACACGCCAGGATCCAGATTGGTGAAACGGTGCTGATGGGCGCCGACATTCCCAATGCCGAGCCTATGCGCAGCGCTTATCTTACGCTTAGATTAACCAGCGCAGAAGAAGCAGAAAGAATTTATGCCCTCCTTTCTGACGGAGGCCAGATTTTTATGAAAATGGAGCAAACCTTTTTTGCCTCCCGCTTTGCAATGCTGCGAGACAGGTTTGGGACTTCGTGGATGCTGCTTTGTGAGGATAGATAAGGCACTGCTGCCTTACCTCCTCCCCCGCCTGAACCACTCATGACCGGTGTTGCTTAAACGCAAAAAACAACACTGATCAGGAGGGCAATGACAACAACGGTACGTTATTGCCGGAAGCCATCATCCTGGTTTTGCTTCGATGTACAATGGAATCCCAGAACCCGTATTTATAGGGCGACATAATGAGCAGGTCTGCATTCATTTCCTTTATCTCATCCTGAATGGCATTTATGATTTTGCGGGATTGTACGTTCCTATAGTAGTAGTTGATACCTGCAAAGGTTTTTTCAATAGAAACATGCTCTGCTTCTTCTTCCCCCTGAAGCTCCTCTATTTTATCCTTAACATAAAACACTTCTACGGTTGCACCGAACGTTGTTGCTATTTCATGAACGTTTTCCAGCACCTTATCTTCGACGCCTTTTTCAATATCACAGGCAAACAATATTTTGTGAAAGCCATGGTATTTTGTGGTAATGGGAATAGCCAGCAATGGAAATTGCAGCTTATGAATAGTAGCTGTGGTGGTGTTGCCCAACAGATCCTGTTCAACGGATTTATTGGCCATGCCCATGACCACCGCGGCGGCTTCAAATTGATTGATGCAAGCTACCAGACTTTCATAAAAATTACCTGTAGCCAAATGAGGCGTCACTTTTACATTATACTTTTTACTAAGCGCCCGGGCTGCTTTGCTCAGGTTTGCATGGTATATTTCCAGTATTTCGTCAATGGCGCTACCGGATGCCCTGGCATTTAAAACATGAATAGAAATTTCACTGTAGTTGAAAAGGATCAGTTCGTGGCCTTGTTCCGCTGCCACCGCGCCGGCGTAATCAGCTGCATTTTCAGCTTCTGCCGAATAATCAGTGGCGATAATTATCTTTTTCATATAAGGAAGGATTGTTTCCCATTTATAACATTAAAGATTCGTTGTTGTTGACTGAACCGACGAATTTCTTACCCGATTTCTTAAATTTTTTGTCAAAAAAACAATTATCTGCATCGGATTGAACCCATTTGCATCATGAACGCCAGCCGGTGAACGGAATGCATGTTTAAAGGAAACGATATACACAGAAATCGTTTCCGCTACACCCCCTCCTCTTCGTCGACCCATACTGCATTTGCTCAACGACCCCAATGCCTCCAATACCGGGTATAAAAACGCACCTGGTTATCCCAGCAGATAGTTGATGCATTTAGTAAAATCCGCAATTAAAAGAACGGACATTACTATAATGAATCTTCTAACTAGTATTTACTTTTAAGCGGATATTGCATTGGGCTGATTTTACAGACCAGGCTATCGTAGTAATCTTTCCTGACATGCTATGTTATTGGCGGTAGCTATCCGAAAGCTGTCAGGTGTCATTTATGTATTCTCATCTAAGGTGGGATATTATATTCCAACGCACTCAACGGTTGCCTGTTCCGATTAACATTGACTAATTCATAAAAACAATTTGTTATGTTCTATTTTATTACAATGGATGATAATAAGTGGACCATTGAACTATTTCGCCGATTTATCGGAGATTATTTAGAATTCCCTGTACAAATATTAAGTTACGAGGAAGCTCGCGCTGTTGATGATTTCAAAGATGCTGTAGTTATATTCTGTGATATCGAGCGTTTTTCCGGCAATTCAATACATGATGCCCAATCGCTTTATGACAGAGCGGCTGCACAGGGAGCAAGACGGTTGTTAAATAACCCGGGTAAAGTGCTGCGCAGATTTGAACTGTTAAAAGAAATGCACAAGCAAAATATCAACACTTTTAATGTGTATCGTGAGTTGAAGAATGCAAATGACTTTAGGTATCCTGTTTTTATACGGAATGAATTGGATCATTATGGTCCTGTCAGCGACCTGCTTCATTCACCGGAAGAACTGGAGAAAACATTATCTACTTCTAAAAGTAACAGTGTGGGGCCCTATGCTCCCATGATCGTCGAGTACTGCGATATAAATGTCGAGGGCGATGGCTTTCATAAATACGGAGCTTTTTGTATAGGGGACATGATCGTCCCTCACCACTTGTTCTTTTCATCCCAATGGATGGTCAAAGGAATTAAGGGTCAATTGCCGGAACATGACGAATTGGAAAAACGGTATCTGGTACAAAACTCATTCCGGGACAAAGTTTCTGAAATTTTTAAAATAGCAAACATCCAGTACGGAAGAATTGATTTTGCAAAAACAAAAGAAGGTCTTGCGATATTTGAGATCAATACGAATCCGGTGGTAATGAGGGACTGGGATTTGGAGCCCCACAGGGGATATGCTACATACGCCTTTCTTTCAAAATTTATATTGGCAATGCAGAATTTGTATTATACGGCTGATCATTAACACACGCACGAACAGAAAAATAGAACAATTAAAAAAAGGAAGTAGTATTCCGGAAAGCCATAGCCAAAAATGTTCAAGTGGGGAACTTTAATATTTCACAACTTTTCAACCTGATTTTTTTCCGTGAATTACTAAATGTTAGCAATTTTATTTAAGCCAGGTAATTGTTGTTAATTTGTCTTATTAATAACCCCTCACTATGAAAAAGCAATTGTTGCTTATTTCGTTTACCATTCTTTTTCTTTATTCTTTCACTCAGATTGATGTACAGCGGGATAACAGAGTAAACCCAATTTTGAAATTGGCCGCGACCAACAAAAGCGGTTATATCACTTATGGCAGATCTGGCTCCCCGCGGTTTATTAATATCGCTGTATTAAATCAATCATCCCACACAATAAGCTGGTTTACCTGTCATGGAAGGCTATTTGATTCCACTAAACTAACTGACCGGGAGTATGAACTGGTGGCCTCAAAACAGCTTGACCCATTTGTATTATATCAGCATATTTGTTTTGCATACCTCGATGATATTGCCACTGCCAAAGATATTTATCGGGTATATGGCGCCAGGCTAATTGTGGACAGCTTAAATCCCAATTACCGTGCATTGTTTACTTCGGAACCTGTGCAAATGGCCAAAACCCCTTTACAAAAATTAGCAGCGATAGAAAATATCCGGAAAAATATTCTCACACATATAACCTATCTGAATTGTGCCGATCCATTCATGCTGCAGAATAGCCCGCTTTTTACAACCAATAAAGAGCAGGCGGGCGCTATGGTAAAAACAAAGGACAGTACTATATATTATAATATTGATCCCACCAGCGCTGTTACCAAAATAGGTTTGTATAAAAACTCGCCCGAAAAACTATACATATATAACAGGCTATCTAAGTTAATTGATAGTGTACCCGTTTTGCCTGAGAAATATGATCTTTTGCTAAAAGAAAAAACAGACGTTTTCCTGTTGTACAGAGGCTGGCTTGAGATGCAATGGCAAGGAGCCCGGAGTAATATAATAAGGTTTACAAAAAGCATCTATACAAACAATGCCAGCATATACAGTCAGGCCAATGTAAAGGATGAAAAAGCAATTGAAAAAGAGCTATACAGCCAAATAAATGCTATTGAAACAAAGATTAATCTATTGATCTCGCCTGAAGCTCAGCGTATAGAGCAGGAAGTATATGAGACTTATAAAAATGAAACCTCTGAAATAACCTATATACCCTTATTAGGAATAGGATATGATCTGAATCAAAAAAGAGGGTTGAAAGAATATGAGCTAACCAACCATTTAGGGAATGTACTGGCCACAATATCAGATAAAAAATTTGGGATACCTTTAAGTGACACAAGCTCTTTGATCGATCACTACGAGGCGGATATTGTAAGTGCCCAGGATTATTATCCGTTTGGGATGTTACAACCTGGTCGTTCTTATCTTTCTTCCACTGCAGGAGACCGATATAGGTATGGTTTTAATGGTAAGGAGAATGATAATGAGGTAAAGGGAGAGGGAAATCAGCAGGATTATGGGATGAGGATTTATGATCCGAGAGTGGGTAAGTTTTTGTCTGTTGACCCGATTACAAGGCAGTATCCAGAGTTGACGCCTTATCAGTTTGCGAGTAATACACCGGTATGGGCAATAGACATAGATGGTTTAGAAGCTGGTTTAATGTGGCCTCAAAACTTTACAGCAAAAAATTATGACGATGTTTCTAAAGGTGTTTCTAAATGGTATAATCATGTTGACCCTGCACTTGCCAAGGAATATTTGTTTCTGAATGGTTGGGAACCTAAAACTAAAGGTGATTTAGCTTTGATTTTTGTGTCTACGGTGGGAGATCGTATGAGTCATTCATTCGGCGGTCCTCCAACTCCTAATCCCCGTCTTAGAGTTTCTGTTCCGCAACATCCTGAGGCAGAGGTAGAAACTAGCATTACTAGACCAAAGCAGAGCGTAACTGTACAAGAAGAGGTACCAAATACAACGAGTACACACGCAAGTCCTAATAGTGAAATTGCTTTAGCTGGCGGAAATAAAGTGAAAGTGATTAATGCCGATGGTAGTAACTTTGGCATAAAGAATATTAATGAAGTTGGAGGGAATGTAAACTGTGCATATTGTGTAATAGCAACTGATCATTATTTGAAGACTGGGTATCCAGTTAGTGCATTAAATAAAACAGAAGCAACATCGCCAATTGTGCTAGAAAATCATTTTGGCGCAAAATTTACTTATGGACTATCTATCGATCAAGTTAGTAAAATGGTTAGTAAATCGGGGCAGATGGGAATTGTTTATGGGTATAGGGGACCAAAAGATGCTCACGTATTTAATGTTATTAATCAAAATGGCAAAGTTAGTTTTATTGATGGTCAATCAGGCGGAAAGGCGAAACTTACTGGGTATAAATGGTTTGGATTTCTGCCTACAAATAAATAAAATATGATCACATTTAGTGAAGCGTTAAAGCGTATTGAAAATCAGATTAAAGAATACAATAATGAAAGAGAAGAAATAATAGTCACCGTTCTTTTGGAAGAAACAATTGAAACTGAAGATTATTGGGTATTCTTCTACAACAACGTAAAGTTTTTAGAAACAGGAAATTTTAGTTACTCTCTTATAGGCAATGCTCCACTTATTGTAGATAAGTACCAAGGAAGAATTCATGTAACAGGAACTGCAAACCCTGTTGAATTTTACATGGAGCAATTTGAGCAGACTAAGTTGCCTGGTTTAAAAGCTGATACATCGGGGACTTAACCCAGTGCAATTTCCAAAGAACTTAACACAATAATGGTAATGATCAAAGTAGTTGGGTCTTAAAGCCAGATGTAACAGTCTGGCTTTTTTTATAACCATTGAAAGAGGTCTAACACGGCTTCCTTTTTTTATTTAACCCATAAACGCAATTACATGACTGCAACACTCAATACAGAAAACCGGGAGTATATCACTTATCAATACGAGCAATTGAATTTTAGACTTTTAGGAGGGCTTAAAATAGAAGGATTAGAACGCATGCGGGTAACCCTGAAAGTCGAATATAAGCAACAGGCGGTACGGCACAATTTAGACCTGTAATGAAGCAAAACCACTTGCAAAATAGAAATATCCGCAAAAGCACAATTGACTTTAATCAACTTCCCATTCATTCAACCCTTTCAGCCCCGCCTGATTATAACCAATAACAGGTGGGATCTTTTTTGACTTGATCCGAAATGCTTATCTTAGAAAAATATATTTGAATCCCCACCCTCCCGCCTTTTCCGCCGTCACCTTTGAACTTCTTCATTATTTAAAACTTAGAACTAACTTTTATGAGAAAGATCTGTCTTTTCACAGCGATTGCTTTTTTAGCAGCCTGCACCTCCAACCCCGACAAATCAAAAACGGAAACGGTCAAGGAATCCGGTTCCGATTCGACAAAACAGGTAAACATAACCTATCCTTACAAAGCTGATTATTCTTCAGATTTTGAGATGGGCGACCCCAAAAATGCAAAAACATTGCTCGAATTGTACAAAAACTGGGACAACAACATGCTCGACAATTCAAAGAGTTCTTTCGCGGAAAATGACACTATGTATTTTGCCGATGGCAATATGTTTGCCGGCAGCCGCGACAGTCTTTTTGCTGTTGCCAACAAAATGAGGGGGCGGTTAGGCAGTGTCGTTGATTCTGTTCATGCCTGGATACCTCTCAGAAGTAAGGATAAAAAAGAAGACTGGGTATCGATATGGACAAGGGAAATTTCAACAGACGCCAAAGGAAAAAAAACAACCAAAGAACTGCACGAAGTATGGCGGTTTGATAATAATGGGAAAGTTAATTTGATGTATCAATACGAGCAGCAACCTCCCAAAATGCCGCCACCACCACCGAAAAAATAATATCTGTTTGCTGTTGCCTAAAAAAAACAGGTTCGCAATGTTGCGAACCTGTTTACCTGGGAATTGCTAACCACAAAAGGTTTCTGCTACTGCTTCAAATATCTCAAAGTTTTTTCTAAGACTTCATCTCTTCCTTCTTTAATAGCGTTTGTTGTTTCCGGCACCGCAATGTCTACATGCACACCCACACGCTGCGTTGGTCTTTTATCAGGATAATATACGCCATAGCCTGAATAAGAAATATGAAGATTGCCTCCCATAGGAATAGAAGTCACAACGCCATCGCACCCGGCTGTTTGTCGACCAATAGTGATCGCCTGGGGAACCAGTTGTAAAATCATGGTGGAATATTCACCCTGACTTTGCGTTCGCTCATCCACTAAAATCACGACCTTTCCTTTGTAATGATCTGGTTTATTGTTACCAAGCGTTGGCGAAACATGCCATCTGAAATATCCCGGAAATGGATGTACAGGCAATGTGCTATAAGTTAAGATAGTTGGCCTGGGAAGCAGTATATCAAACATCGCGTAAAATGCATCGTTATTCGGATAGTTGCGCACATCAAAAATAACAGCCCTGGATTGCATAATCTTTTCTTTCACCACACCTACATTGGCAGCCTCAATTTGTCCGGTATAAACAAGCAAAACCGAATCCTGAACCCATTTACACACTGTATCACCCGTTGAATGATTAATAAAACTTCTCCATTCTTTTGCGAACGTTGCAGCATAATCTACCCTTTTGATATCAACAGGGATGATTTTGTTCTCCCTTTCTACTATAACACGAGTATTTAGCTTATTGTCATTTAAGATATACCAGCTTACAATAAATTTCCTATTGAGCATATTAGAAGCGGATATGTAAGGCATTCTCTTCTTAATCAGGCTTTCTACCGGCGTATTGCCCACTCTAATGATTTTGTCACCCACCTGTATGTTTAAACTATCAGTAGTTTGATGTTGCAGAATATGCCGCACGATTAAAGAGTCTCCAACAATCTGGCAGTTAAAAGGAACCGTGTATTTACCAAAAACAAGATCCGTAACAGGTGTTGACTGAAAATTATAGGTTAATTGCGCATGACCATCATTTAAAGAAGCTGCCAATAAAGAAAGGCTTTTATAATAACTTATGGTATCGTTAGCTTGTACCATCAATGGAATAAATTTCTTCAAGCTATTATTCCAATCATCACCAATAAGATATTTATAAGGTGCAAAATAATTGATGATATTCCAAAAACGCGAAAGAAACAATAAACGGTAACGAACATCCGGCAGCAACAAATTCCTGTATTCTGTTTCACCACTGAAATCAGAAGTCTCGTAATACCTTTTTACATATTTATTATCACCATGATAAGGTTTATTACAAATGGCAATTAGCTCGTTTTTTACTGCCGGGTCAAATAAGGTTGATTGTTTTATCCATGTTATGTTATCATCTTTATTTGCCATAAAAAGATTGTCGGGCGGATTGACAGCTTCCGAAGAATGAGGTCCTACTGCATGAAGAATTTGTTGCAATAGGGTATTGAACTGTTTTTTATCGGCCACTCTGAATTTGTAAACATTTTTTACAAATACAGAATCCCAATTTAAATGGCCTTGTGCAACGTTTGAGTGATGATATTTTAAAAAGCCCCAGGTTTTTGAAAATTGAAAGAGATTATTGATTTCATAAGGAGTTTGAGCAAATGCCGGTAATTGCAAAACTGCAAAAAGCAAAACAAGTATAATCTTCTTTTTCATATTAACGATCTTAATTTTTCAAACCCTGGTTTACAGGCTTTGCAAAATTACTCCCACTGAGCCACCCAAACAACTAAATTGAGCCATAAGCGAAATCGGCTAAGGCGCATAAACGAAGATCTTTGTGCTGTCAATAAAATAACAATAATGACAACAATAACAAAGATTTCCCTCGGTAAAAATGGCCCGCTCGTGTCTAAACTCGGATTAGGATGTATGCGCATGTCATCAGTTTGGGGTGGCCCGGTCAATGACGAAGCTGAAAGTATAGCTACCATTCAGATGGCTTTGGATAGCGGCATCAATTTTTTGAATACAGGCGACTTTTACGGCAGCGGCCACAATGAGCTGCTGGTAGGCAAAGCCATCAAAGGCAGAAGGAACGACGCCTTTATAAGCGTTAAGTTTGGCGGCATCGTTTACGGCGGTCGATTTCTCGGCCTTGACCTGCGTCCCATAGCCATCAAAAACTTCATCAATTATTCTTTGGTGCGGCTGGGTATCGATACCATTG
>NZ_JCAPSW010000032.1:0-32737 GCF_059587045.1 Niastella sp. sgz303648
AATAAATTTTCTGCTTTGGTGCAGCCAAAACCTTTAGATAGGAGTATGACCCATCTGTGATAAAAATATTAAGCTATCGAGTCATCTAATAACACATATCAGCCTGAAAATAAATTTTCTGCTTTGGTGCAGCCAAAACCTTTACATAGGAGTATGACCCATCTGTGATAAAAATATTAAGCTATCGAGTCATCTAATAACACATATCAGCCTGAAAATAAATTTTCTGCTTTGGTGCAGCCAAAACCTTTACATAGGAAATTTCAAACCTATTAGTACAGGATTTAAAAGCATTGGGTGAGCTGCCAGGCTCGGTACTGAAATTAAAATTTGGAGGGAAATGAAAAGAGTGTATTTTTGGTGTACAACATATCTAATACACTATGATACGCTTTGATAAATTCAGTTTTGGTTACAAAACAAATAAGCTATTATATCGTGATCTGCAACTTTCCCTGCAAACGGGGAATATCTATGGCCTGCTGGGGAAGAATGGGGCCGGCAAGTCAACATTGCTAAAAAGCCTGATAGGCCTGCTTTATCCGTCTTCAGGCTCTATTTCCATAAATGGTTTCAATCCATCTCATCGCAAGCCTTCTTTTTTAAGAACCATTTATTTTATTCCGGAGGAAGTGTATGTACCGGCATTGACAATTGACAGATATGTGAGTCTTTTTGCTCCGTTTTATCCTTCTTTTGATCGTGCCATGCTGGTTGCTTACCTGGATAAGCTGGACATACATACAGATGAAAGGCTGAACAAACTATCCTTTGGGCAGCAAAAAAAATTCATTATTGCGTTTGCGCTGGCCTGCAATACCAGTGTATTGATCATGGATGAGCCAACCAATGGGCTTGATATTCCTTCCAAGAAAAAATTCCGCAAGCTGATCTCTTCTGCAATGCATGAAGATCGGATCATCTTTATATCTACTCATCAAACCCGTGATCTTGAAAATCTTATAGACCAGGTAATTATTATAGACAATGGCGAGTTGTTGTTAAATGCACCTGTTGAAGCTATAGGCAAAAAACTATCGCTTAAAATAGTGCCAGATGATTATAAAGATCAACCGGTTCTTTACGAAGAGGAAGCCTTGCAGGGCCGCGCTGTTATAACAAAAAATATCGACGGGGTAGAAGCGAAGATCAATCTTGAACAACTCTTTAATGCAGCGACGGAAAATCCTGCTGTAGTGAAAGCTATTTTTAACAACTAACTTATTTCTGTATCATGAGCGATGTATTTAGTTTACGCCGTTTTGGCTGGCTTATGCGAAAGATCTTTCAGGAAAGAACTACGCAGGTGTTGGGTACCATATTGCTGTGCTTTACCGTTACTTTTATAATGTATGCTATGACGCGACTGCTGCAGGGAATAGAGGTGGCGCAAAATGGGGCGTTCGCGGTAGGGCTCCCCCTTGGCGGATCACTTATGGCTTCTGTTGTTTTCAGTTATTTCAACAATAATGCAATGGGCGCATCTTTTCTAACACTACCGGCTTCTTTGCTGGAAAAGTGGTTGTCGGGCATTTTGATTGTAGGCGTGCTTTATTTTCTTCTTTTTTTAGCTTTTTTCCGGTTGCTCGATCTTGCTTTTGTATCACAATTGCATCATAGCCTTGATCATCAGGCTCCTTTTTATAAAGAACAATATGAAGCGGTGCATTTGTTTTCCTTTACAGAATTTACTGCCTGGGGTAATTATTTGATGTTTTTTAATTTCACCGGTATCATGATGCTGGGTGCCCTGTTTTTTAATAAGGCGGCCTTTGTAAAAACTGCCTTGGTAATCTGTGCAGTTATATTAGGGTCTTTTTTATTGAATCTGTTAGTGGTAAGCCAGTTAATTAAAAATACTCAAACAGCTTTTCCTTTCAGCGTTGTGTGGATATGGGTAGGAAAAGACCGGGCGCCCATTGAGCTTTCGCCCGAAACTGCAGATAAAATAAAATTTATTTTCAGGTTTGTGCTTCCTGCTATACTTTGGAGCCTTTCTTTACTCAGATTAAAAGAGAAAGAATTTTAAAATATTCGAATGGTTTTTAAAGACAATCCAGCTATATATATCCAGATTGCCCTGTATGTCTGTGAGCAGATCCTTTTAAAGAAATGGAAGACTGAAGAAAAAATAATGAGCATTCGTGATTTGGGCGAATTAATTGAAATCAGTCCCAATACCGTGCAACGGGCTTATGATTTTTTGCAACAAAAAAATATTATCGTCAATAAACGGGGCATCGGCTTTTTTGTTGACCCTGAGGCCGAAGAAAATATCCTTTCTTTTCGCCGGGAGCAATTTATGGAAAACGAGTTACCTGAAATGTTACGAAACCTGTATTTGCTAAAGATTGATATGAAAAAGGTAAATGAATTATATGAACAATTTGTAAAAAATAACTTTCCAAATAAAAAGAAATGAAACTAACTCAGAAGATAATCATTGGTTTATTATTGTTGCTTTCGGGCGGCATCGTATTTTCTGCGACGATGTTTAAAAAGCAGTACAATAAAAATGATAAGGGCGAATTGTATTTTATTTATGGCACTATTGAAGACAGGGCATTCAGCCACTTGGTAATTAATGGAGGAAACATTTCAAATGTTGTTTACGAGCCGGCTGCCAAGCCATCGGTGCGTGTGTTTAAACGATGGAACGGATATAAGGATAAAAGAATAACCACGATTGTGCGAAATGATACGCTATACCTGAATTTTCCTGCTGAATACAAGGATATATATGAGAAGATGCAGCTCAGGCACAGTAACATAGTTCGAATTTTTTCTCCCGGGTTAAAATCCGTAACCGGCACAAATACCAACCTGAAATTATTAAAGCTAAAGCAAAAGGATCTAACCGTTAATATTTCAGGCAACTCAAATTTTGAAGTTGAAAGCCTGATCTATGATCTTAACAAAGTTTCGATCAAAGCGGCCGATACAACCGAAATCGTTTTTGAAATTTCACCCACACTAAAAAAATCGGGTTCAACAGCATTAAAACTAAACGAGGGTGAAGCAGCTCCCGATGTGAAAGGCTGGGATGCCTTTCATATAAAAACACTTAAGACTGTCATAAAAGGAACGTCTTTGGTAGATGTAGGTCATGCATCTATTGATACAATTAATGCAGATGTATCTGATTCATCTGCCATTATTCTTTCCGGCGCTACCATGAAGAAAAATCTGGTGGAAAAGCATACGGGCTTTTAAGCAGCTTTTCTGAATGATAAAGTATTGACGCGGCAAGTGGAACCTTCCGATATTGATAGCAATGTATCAGGGAAACAATCGTTTTAGAGAGATTCAAAGAAATGTTCCCTCAATTACAACCCGTAGGGGTTAGGGGAATACCGGAGACGGAGAATTTAATTACTGCTCCTTACTGCAAATGTTGAATTACTCCGTCAAACCACGGTAAACAGCGCTATAGGAAGCCAAAACTTTCGCCTATATTTGAGTGGTACTCACCTGACATAAGCTTCAATATTTCTATTAAAAATACGCATCCCTTGTTAAAACATTTGACAATGAAAAGTTTTCAATTAATACTACTTTGTTTTGTTTGTGTTGCAAAAAGTTATGGTCAGGGAGGCCAGATAGTTATAGAAATTACAAAAGAAAAGCATAAGATCTTTACTACTAAAGTGATTCAGTGGGTTAATCCCCGTGCAGATTCTTCCTGGGTGCCATCTATTGAGAAAGGCCTTAACCAGTCACTTTCGGTTAATAAACGCGCCAAACGCGCCAAAAAGGGAAAATATATCGTTTCAGTCATTTTTATTATAGACAAAGAAGGTAATATATCCGATGTAGAATGTAAAAATGATCCAGGATATCCAGGATATGGAATCGGAATACGTGAAGAAGTTGTGCGTGCAATTAAAAAATCTGGTAAGTGGGGTACTGGTAAAGGATATATAGTGCGGCCTTACAAGCATTGATGAAGGTCGAAAAGTGTTTTTGGGTTGGGGCGGATGGGGCTTTTTTGGTGGTGGCATAATTTAACCGTTCGATAAAATTTGGACTGCCTCTGTAAGACAAAAGGAACTCTGGTAATATAGCCCAAAGCTGAAATTTATATAAGCCATTCTTTGGGCTACAGTATTCAGCTTTATACTACTGATTATTTTTATAAGGAACGTCTAACTGATTTGAATTTAAATAACCGCCGTTGCATAGAAGGATGTTAATTGTTTTCCAATTCCTCAAATTCAAAAACGTATTTTGCTTTATCGTTTGATTCCATCACCGGGAGCACAATTGTATTTAGGAGAACAAGAATTATTGTTTTGACCCCACTTCCCATTTTTGATAGCGGAACAGAATAACCATACCCGGGCTGTAGGTTACAACTTTCGAACCTGTTTGTTGAAGCCCTGGATGATATTGTAAACTTTTACAATAGATACTTAGCTAAGGTTTAAATTTCAACGTGAAAAAGGAATATATGTCGGTGATGAGGATTGGGTTCGAACAAAAATACGCTGGACATGGGCCTTTCGATTCGAAAACCGGTAGCTGGCAACTGACCATCATTCCTATCGGTCATATTTAACCATAGGATTTTATTATCTCTCAAAACAGGTGCTTTTTTACCGAAACAACCCACAAGATGAGCTCATGTTATAGCGCTTGCACAGTTTTGAAAAATATTAAAATCCAAACAGCTCGCTTACCGACAAGGTCTGTAACGCTCCATATTTCTTTAACTCGTCGGGATTGATCCGCTTGTCGGATGCAATTACACAATAAGTATAGTGCTGCCCTGCCAGTGTTTCTTTATGAAATTTATAAACGTCGTCTAAAGTCAGGTCGCCGTATTGAGCATAATTATCCTGGCGAAGATCATGATCTATCCCTTTTTGTTGTGCTGTAAGATAATCTGTAATGATCGCATCTTCTGTGATCCTTTCCGTCTCTATGTTTTTCATCAACCCTGATTGGGCGTTTTTAAAGCTCCCTTCCGTTTTTGGCAGTTCGTTTAAAAGCTCATTCATGCCTGCAATGGCATCGTTCATTTTATCGGCCTGACATCCCACATATGCAACCATTGAAAAGTTATCATTTTTCTTTTCCGGTATACTGATCTGTGCATAGGTGGCATATGCCAAAGCTTTTGATTCTCTGATGGTAGAAAAAACAACAGATCCCATGTCTCCTCCAAAATAACTGTTGAATAAATTTATCAATGCTTCCTGCCGGGAGTCATATGCCGACAAATTTTTCACCCAAAAGATCTCTGCCTGTACCGCATCATAATTTGTGAATAACACTTTATTGCTTTCCTGCGGTACACGTTCAAATTTTGCAGCCTCGGGAGAAGGTAGCCAGGGAGATGGCAGATTATGCAGCTCCTGAACTTTTTTGATTAAACCGGCAACCGGCTGTGGGCCGTAATAACAGACTCTATGCTGATAATTGAATAAGGCATGCAATACATTGGTCAGGTCTTCCGGTTGTAATGCTTTAAGCTCATTATTTGACAGGGTATAATTAAAGGGGTTGTTCGGACCATACATAGCATAGGATTGCAAAGCCCTTGCGATCGCACCTTTGTTCAACAGACTGTTTGACCGGGCTTTGAATAAAGTATTTTGCAGGCCCTGTAATGCCTTCAGGTCTGGTTTGCAATTTTTCAGCAACTCTTCAAAAAGGCTTACTGCTTTATCAAAATTCTCATTCAAACCTGTTATAGAAATAGTTGTTTGCTCGCCTCCTGTGTAAATGTTGAAACTGCAGGCGAGATTGTAAAACTGCTTGCTGATCTCCTCAGAAGACCACTTGTCGGTGCCTAAATATTCTAAATACTGCGCAGCTACAGGTAATAATTTATTGTTCCTGTTTCCCATATCGAACCGGTATGATAGCTCAAACAGCTCATTTTCCCTGTTTTGAACGTACAGTACCTCGGCGTTTGACAGGTTGGTTTTTTGAAGGTCTTTATTATATTCAACCCAAACCGGCCTGATAGCGGGAAATGGTGTTTCAAGAATGGAATGAACAAAGGAGGATGTTTTGTCTTCATTGGTCACTACAGGCGTAATAGGAGGTTTATCTACCTTCACCGTGTTTTTATCCTCGCCTTTTCTTTTATAAAGTATCACATAATTCCTGTCGGTAAAGAACCGGTTGGCAAACGCAACGAGTTCTTTTTTCGTCACCTTACCCATTTCTTCTGTCATGGCTATGTCTTTGTTCCATTCCAATCCTTTAAATTTAATGAACTCATCCACCAGGTTTTCGACACGGTTCGCGTTATTCTTCAGGGATTGCAACTTGTCTAATTTATTATTGGCCACAACTGCCCTGATCAACGATTCATCAAAATGCCCGCTTTTCAGGTCTTTCAATTGCGCATTTATCAATTCCTTTGCGTCATCAAGACTTTGCCCCTGCCCTGATGAAGCAACCAGAAAGAATACGCCATAATCATTGAACTGCCACAGTACAGCGCCTGCGCCTAACACTTTTTGTTGTTTATTCAGGTTCAGATCGATCAGGCCTGCTTTCCCATTGTAAAGTACTGCGGATGCCAGGTTCGCCAATAAGGCATCCCTTGTACCTGCCGGCGCCGAGCGATACAGCATGCGTATACTTTCTGCCGTTGGGCCAAACACTTCTTTAACGATGGGCCCTTCAATATCCTTCTCTTTAGTTCCCTGGTATGCCTGCAGCGGTGCAGGCTGCATATAAGCAAATTGGCGGTCTATTTTTGTGATCAATTCATCAGCATTAAAATCACCCGCCATGATAATAGCCATATTATTGGGCACATAATACTTCTGATAATATTCTTTAATAGCCTTTATTGATGGGTTCTTCAAATGTTCAATGGTGCCAATAGTGGTTTGAAGTCCGTAATTATGCGTGGGAAACACAGTCGAGAACATGGCTTCCTGCATTTTGTTATTGTCATTGTCCAGCGCCCTGTTCTTTTCTTCATATACGGCTTCCAGCTCGGTATGAAATATTCTTAAAACGGGATTCCGAAAACGTTCAGCCTGTATGGCCAGAAACTTATCAATGGCATTGGCCGGAATATCTTCTTCATACACTGTTTGTTCAACGGAAGTATAGGCGTTGGTTCCCTGGGCGCCCAGGGCCGTCATCATTTTGGAATACTCGCCGGCAATAGCAAACTTTGCCGCTTCACCGGAAACTTTATCTATCTCCTTATAAACTTCCCTGCGTTTCGCATTGTCTTTTGTTGAATTATATTGTTCATATAAATTCTCAATATTCCACAGCAATGGTTGCTCCTTTTCCCAGTCCAGTGAACCGTATTTGTCGGTACCCTTAAATAATAAATGCTCCAGGTAGTGGGCAAGACCAGTATGGTCTTTGGGATCATTGTTGCTGCCTGTTCTTACAGCGATCCTGACTGCTATGCGGGGTTCTTTTGTGTTTTTGGAAAGAATGACCGTGAGGCCATTCTTCAAAGTATAAAAACGGGTTCCAGTTGGGTCGTTGGTCACATACTTATAATTGTACCCGCCAGAAGCTCCCTGCTTCCAGTCATAACTTTTCTGGGCATATGTTGCAATAGAAAAAACGATCGATAATAAAACCGAACAGTATATTACTCTTATCATTATAGCTTATTTAAAAATTTCAGCCAGTTTGGCTTCTAACATTTTTCCCATCAGGGTCTTCCCAACAATAACGCCATTGGGATCAATTAAAAAATTCTGAGGAATTGCCTGCACTCCGTATAATTTCGCCGCCGGGCTATCCCAAAACTTCCCGTCAGAAAGCTGTAACCATGGAAGCCCGTCATTTTTAATAGCGGCCAACCACAATGCTTTACTGTCAGACTTATCGAGTGAAACACCAATGATCGTAAAATGCTGGTCTTTGAATTTGTTATAGATTTTAATGAGGTTGGGGTTTTCAGCACGGCACGGCCCACACCAGGAAGCCCAGAAGTCGAGCAGTACATACCTGCCACGAAATGATGAGAGTTTAACCAGCTTACCTTCCGTATCGGGTATTTCAAAGTCAGGCGCTGGTTGCCCTATTGCTGTCGCTCTCATCTTTTCCAGGTTACCGGCCAATTTTTTACCGTCCTTACAGTTTTTAACTGCCGGTGACAATCCGTCAAATAAAGGTTTAACCATACTATAAGGCTGTTCATAAGCGATCTTGGGAAACAATTGCAAACCCAGCATGGAGGAAGGGTGCGTTTTTATAAACCTGACGTACGCATCCAATGTCACATCACTAAACCTTTTCCGAAAACCCTCCAGCATGGTCTCATAATCCGGCGTGTTCTGTGGTGATATTTTCCCTTCCATAAACATTTTGTCTTCGGCCGTCATATTTGAGCAAGCGGCATCGATAAGGTTGTTCAAATCGTTATCATCATTATTATAAGGAGTTCCGGTTACCTGTGAACCTATAACTGTGGCTCCTTTCGCCGCGAACTTAATAATACCAGGCTCTATATAAACCGGTCGTTGTTCCATACTATTGGTTCTCCCCACGCCGTTGGTATCAAAGATCAGTGTGGCCTCTACCGGCGTATTGGTTGCCTTCCCGGTGAATTTAAAAAAACCATTTTTCAACTCAACCGAATCTATAATAGTGGCATCACCCATGCTATACTCCAGGTATGCCTTCGCTGGTTTATTAAAAGTGCCATATCTGCCATCAATTATAAATCCCTTACTGCTCTGGCCAAAAGCAGTCATTTGTATCATTGCCAGTCCTGTAATTAATTTTTTCATTTGCTTTTATATGTCGATAGTTTTGAAAATAGGCGTTGCGATCAGGAAGTATCCGAATCTATTTAAATAATTCCTCCAGCCTGGCTTCGAGCGCTTTTCCATGCAGGTTCATTACAATTATATTTCCCTTACTATCGATCAGTAGATTTTGTGGAATAGCTTTAATGCCATATTTTTTGCTGATGGGTGAATCGAAACCTTTCAGGTCACTGAGATTGGTCCAGGGGTAGCCATCATCCCTGATGGCATTTTTCCATCGGGCTGCATCCGTATCCAGCGAAACGCCTATTACGCTCAACCCCTTCGGTTTGTATTTTTTGTACAATGGCAACAACGCCCTGGCCTGTGAACGGCAAGGCGCACACCAGCTTGCCCAGAAATCGATGAAGGTATATTTGCTGGCGGCCGTGATGGTTTTGGTAGCCACTTTTTTCCCTTCCGTATTCGCCATGATAAAATCTTCATATTGCAGGATCACGGCTGGTTTATCAGGAGCCGCCGCAATCTTTTCTTCCCCGGCACCTGGGGATGCGCCCTCTTTATCGTTTACCACCAGCGTATACTCTTTGGAGGAAGGCGGCAAACACATTTCATCGTTGCATGCCATGTATTTGATCCGGAAACGCAACGTCGTTTTCTGGTCGGCTTTCAACTGAATGGTTTGCGAAAAAGTAACCCCTCTTGCATAATACACCACCCTTCCGCTATTTGACGGTTCAACCCCTTTTTCCTCCAGCTTCCCGATCAGTTCCACATTGGGATCTTTCTCAAACGTAATCGTGGTAGGCATTCCTAACCCGCCTGCAAAAGTCTGCGGATAGATGTGAAACGGTTCATCGATCGATGCCGTGAAATCTATTATAAAAGTGCGCGGTGCAATAGAATCACTATTAAATTTCCAGGAAACCGGGTGGTTGTCCTGAGCCTGGCCATGAAAAACTGCCAGGCTCGCTAACCACAAAAAAAACATCGATCTCATATGTATGCATTGAGTTACTTATTACCCTTTATACCTTGCTTTGGTGATCTCTACCATTGACTTCAGCTTGTAATATTCCCGGTCGGTGGAACCGGCATAGCCGGAGCTGTAAAATCTTATATTACCCAAAGGATCAAACACGATTTTGGTAGGTGTTCCCTGAACATCATATGCTTTGTTATCCTCATCCTGTAAAATATCAAGCGTAATTCCTTTCTTTGCCACAAATGATTTTACGGTGGCCTGATCTTCGAACAGGTTCACTACGAACATTTGAAAAGCCTCTTTTTTGTAATCAGCCACCACCCGCTCAAAGCCACTGAATGCGGCCACACAGGGCGTGCACATCGTAGTCCAGAAATCCAGCGCCAACACCTTCCCTTTATAGTCACCCAGCTTAACGGACCTGCCATTCAAATCCACCATCGAAATATCTTTTACAGGCTGTTTGGCCTGGAAGAGCTTCATGGGTTTCGCGTCTTTACGTTGATTGGGAAAAAATCCATCTAAGGTTGTTTGGGGAGAAGCGATGTATAATTTCGCTACTTCTTTATAACATTCCTGGTAGGCTTCCTGCTGTAGTTCTTTGAGGTATTTTTCAAATCCTTTGTCGGAACCTTTCACTTTGGTGTACACCTGTCTGAAGGTATTCACCATAACGGGTTTTGAATCCGCCTCGCGGAAAGCTTTGCTTAAGGTATCGAATGCCACCTGGTCTTTCCCCGCTGCTGATAACACGATGGCATACCGGTTCAGGTAATTAGCTCTGGCATCCCTGAAATATTTCATATTGCGCATCCCATCTTTCACCTCCGAAGAACCGGTCAGCATTTTTTCGGCGATGGCTATATTTCCCAATTGGGCATTCACCGCGGCATTTACTTCCATGATAGGCTGCGCTCTGCCGATGGGATCACTGATTGTTCCGTCTGCTATGTCTTTCAATATTCCTCCCGACACTTTCTCCAATTCGGCCGGGTTCTTATTGGCATCCAGCAGGTATTCCATGGCATAGGTAAGATACATGAGCTGCAATACATTGAATTTCGGTTTGGTGTTCTTATAATACCAATACCGTTCATAGTTTCCCTGTGAAAGCCACCCCAGCGCCAATTGCGCCCGGTATTCCTCATACATGGATGGTTTGGCAGGATCAATGGGCGCGTCCTTCAGCATTTCTTCGTATTGCTTCTCCTGGTCTTCCACATGCACCATCAAAGCAAACTCCTCAAAATTATATTTTGTGGTTTTTACCTGCTGTGCAAAAACAGGGCTCGAGATTAATAATAGCAAGAGTAACTTTTTCATCTTTATAAATTTTGGATTTATTTATTTTCAACCAACCCCTTGTTTTGGGCCAACATGCGTTCGCCGAACTTCAAGGCAAATCGTTCAGGCTTCAGCGTATAGGTGGCCACTACGTTGCCTGCATCGTCATACAATTTGTGGGTGTATTTAACCGTATTGCTGTACACCGGGTCTACAGAGAGCCGGCGCATATCCATCCAGCGCATGCCCGAGGTGGCGAATTCACGAATACGTTCATCGAGAATGAAACGAACCAGCGCTTCTTTATTACCTGCTATGTTCACTGGTACAGCTGCAATATTAGCAGGCATCCTTTTGGCGCGCAACACTTCCAGGTCGCTCTTTGCACCCGTAAGGTCACCTGCCCTTGCTTTTAACTCGGCCCGCATCAGGTAAAGATCGGGTAACGAAGGGCCTACCTGCAATCCGCTAAATAACGCAGCGGAGTAACGCCGCATTCCACCGGGAAATATTACACCCGGATCGAACATTTCTGTTTCGGAGAACAACCTCAACCTGTAATCCATGGGATCGTACAAGGCCGCTGTTTCGGGCGAGAACACGTAGGTATTGGCCTGCTGCAATTGAAAATTGCTCATAGTGAGATTGTACATCACCTCTGTATTATTGGCGGCCAAAGGAAAATTCGACAACCCGAAACCGAAGTCGGGGAACCAGGAGTCGGGGTTGTTTTCGTCCAACACGATGTTGTAATCGTACAACTCCAGCGGGATGGTAGCCTTGCGCAGTTCGGTAAACGCCGCATCCACGTGGGTTCTGGCTTCACTGAACTTTGCCATATATAAATACACCCGGCCCAGCAGGAATTCGGCCGCCGCTCGCGAAAATTTTCGCCGGTGGGTCAACGGCTCCAGATCAGGCAAGGCATCTGTAAGGTCTTTTAGGATGAAATCGTAGCTTTCCTGCACGGAAGCCCGTACAAATGAAGACTGGGTTACATCTGCTTTGGTAAGCAGTGGCACACCCAGGTCGGTAGCTGCGGTAGCCGCCTTATAAGGCAGCGAATAATCATTGAGAAAATAAAGATGGCAAAGCGCCCTGCCTACTTTAGCCTGCGCCAGGATCGCCTTTTTTTGCTGATCCGTACCTCCCTGCGACTGCATCACTTCGTTGATGACCTTATTGAAGGTATAGATGCTGGTGAGATGCCAGGTTTCGGATGGAAGCTGATCTTCATCATACACCCTGTCTTCATACCTGAATAACCGTTGCGTTCTGATGGCTGCGGCATCCATATAAGATTGCTGGGCGGCCATTTCATCACCCAGGTACAAAGAGGGAGCGTACTGCACCTGGAGCGCTACAGCGTTCATCAATTGTTCATAATCGAGCGTTGTTTTTGCTATGCGGGAACCCTTGGCCTCAATTTCCAAAAAGTCTTTGGAACAGGCGGTTTGAAGAAGCAGCCCTATAAAAAGAAATGGTATTGATAATTTATGAATTGATCTCATAATTGTAAAGCTGGTTTTGATTAAAGAGTGAGGTGTGCGCCAACGGTAATGGTACCCTGCCCTGTGCGGATATTCCGGTAACCATCAGGCGATTGAAACTCAGGGTCGATGCCGAGGTTATTTTTCTTCCAGAGCATGAGGTTCGATACCTGTGCCCGGAACGTTAAACCCTCAGCGCCCATACGTTGTACAAAACCCCTGGCGAGGGAGTAAGAAAGCGTGATCTCCCTGATCTTTGCGTAAGAAGCGTTAAAGGAGTTCAAATTTGAGTACTGATAATACAAGTCATTTCTGGCATCCGCGATACTGCTGTTATAGGCGTACCTCGGAATTTTTGTTTTGTTTTCGTCCCCCGGCGCCTTCCAGCGATTGGCGAATTCGGGTTGAATATTATTTTGATACAGGGCTTCACTCCATACCCGGTTGAAATCCCGGAAAAGCACATGTCCTAAATTGAAGCTGATGTTAACGCCTAACTGAAAACCTTTGTAAGTAACCGTATTGAACAACCCGCCGGTACATACCGGCTGAAACGTGCCCGCCACATGAATATCTTCAGGTTTAGAACCGTTCTTTGCAGACAATATTTTTCCATCGGCCTGAATGATCTGGGGATCCCCGGATGCATTCAATCCGCCATTTATAAACTCGAATAACGCATACGCAGGTTTTCCTTCCGCGAAAGAGGAATTGATCATACCTGTACCGGTGGTGATGGCAGAAGCGGTAGCCATCCTGGTTATTTTATTTTTGTTATACGCCACATTCAATACGGTGATCCAGCCAAAATTTTGTTTATTGATGTTGATGGAGTTCAGGCTGAATTCGATGCCTTTATTCTCGATATCGCCATAATTGCCAATAACGGTAGCATACCCTGTCAAGGGGGCCGTCATCAGGGGGCCAATGAGGTCGGTAGTTTTTTTCTCATAAAAATCAATCGACCCGCCGAATCTCGATCTGAAAAAAGTAAAATCCAATCCGGTATTGTAGATCCTCGTGCCTTCCCAGGTAAGCTTATCGTTTCCAGGTGTTGCCACGATCAACCCCACGCCATTCACATAATTAACGTTTGCAGCTGCCTGCAGAATATCGAAAGAGGCGGCTTGTGCCGGCCGGGGCGCATTACCCGTTATGCCGTACGTGAATCGGATATTCAGCCGGTTCACCCAGTCCACCGATTTCATGAAGGCTTCGTTATTCAGCAACCATTTGCCGCCAATGCTGTACACCGGTCTGTTCTGTGCGGATTTTGCAAGGCCGAATAAATTACTCTGATCAATTCTCCAGCTCGCATTCAACGCATACCTGCGATCATACATATAACCTAGTGTAGAATAATAGGAAGTCGTTCTGGCCACAGCGCCTTCGCCGCCCCTTACGTTGTTGTTGGCCAATACCCTTGTTCCACCGGGTATGGTGCCGGTAATTCCCTTCATCAGCGTATCGATATTTACAGGCCGGCCAACCTGCAGCTGGTCATCCCAACCGTAATAGGTAGCTGAATCAGTAAGCGGCGTAATACTGGTGGCTTCCTGACCAAACAGTGCCGTCACCTGATGCGGATCCCAGCTCCGATCGAATACCAGCTGGTTTCGAACCGTCCAGTTTTTTTGTGACGCATTGTTAACGGTGAGCATGCCGCCATCTTTCGGCAACCAATACCTGGGATTGCTGGTACTGCCAGGAGACTCCGTAAACTTAACCAACTGGTCCCTTACTACATAACTTTCCTGGTCCTGGGTCAAACGGCTGTTCCTTGAAAACGTCTGGTAGCCATACGTACCTTCAAAGCGAAGGCCTTTCCCTATTTGCAACCGGGCGCTTCCTACTACCCGGCCCGCAATCAGATTGTTCTTTGCGTGCGCCCGGTTCATTTCATCTATGGGTATATAATCGAGGTTAACCCGGCTTCTGGCAGCGTAGTCAAGCCTGAGCGAATCGCTGTAATTACCAAGAAAGTTTACTGCCAGGGGATTTCCTGCATTATCGCGAAAACGCTGGTAGGGCACAAACGATACGTCGGGAGCCGTAATGCCGTTACCGAGATTGGCAGCACTTGCTACGGTATTTGTAAGATCGGTTATTAATGACAGCTGTAGTCTCTTGTTAAGATTGAAATCCTGCCGAAGGTTCAATTTATAGGTATTGTTCTTTTCACCGCGTGTGCTGCTTTGAATGCCTGTATAGCTGACCGATCCGTAAAAACTGTACACGTTCCCACCCCCTGAAAGCGAAACAGTATGATTGGTGGTAGCGGCCTTTCTATAAAAAATATCAGCAATCTCCCCCCTGTTATCAATAGCTGCCAGGCTGTCTAAACTTTTATCAGCCTGCTGCTGGGTGATCAGTCCGCGGTACTGGTCATACTGGATCTGTAGATGCGGGGGAACGGGAACGAGCGTTTGCACCGAACTCCAGTTATTATACGGTGCATATTGCGGAAAGATCTCTTTGGCAACGGCAATAAATTCCCGGCTGTTCAATTTGGGAACATATGCGCGGTCGGGCCTGCCCTGGAAATTATAATACCCATCGTATTCAACCCGAAGTTTTTGTGCTGCTTTACCTTTTTTGGTGGTAATAACGATCACACCGTTGGCGGCTTTGGCGCCCCAGATAGAAGCGGCAGACGCATCGCGCAGAATGGTGATGTCTTCAACGTCCTGCGGATTGATGTTAGAAATGGGATTAGATATATTGAATACATTGTTACGGGAATCATCGCTGGTGTTATCGGATGGCAATTCCACCCCGTCTACCACGATCAGGGGCGACCTGGTAGAATTGAGCGAAGTTAACCCCCGGATCAGCAAGGGCTCTCCGCCGGGTGCGTTGTTCACTACCAACCCGGGTGCTAACCCATCCAGTCTTTGCAGGATGTTGGTACTGCCTGACCTGGTGGCAACAGTAACCATGTCTACTTTGGCCACCGAACCGGTATTTCGCTCCCGGGTAATTTTCTGGTAACCGGTAGAAACCACCTCTGCCAGTTCCAATACCTGTTCAGCAGGCGTAAGCACCACCGTTATCATTTGTGCATCTGTTATTTTCACTTCCATTTCATTGAAGCCAACAAATGTTATTACCAACACTTCTCCTTTTTCCGCTTCCAGCTTAAACAGGCCTTTCTCATCACTCATCGCCACGTTTTGGCTTCCTTTTACCCGGATGGTGGCCCCCCTTAAAGGATTCTTATTATTATCTGTTACCTTTCCTGATACCAGTATCTTTTGCGATGGAGAACCAGAAAATTTCACCTCTTTTTCGCGCATCACTACCACATTGCCCTGTTTTATTTCAAAAGTGAGTTTCTCCGGTTTCAAAATGGCAGTCAAAAAATCAGCCAGCGGCATCTGGCGCGCATCGATTGTTACAGGGTTCGTATTCTTTATATACTCATCATTGTAAAAAACAGTAACGCCGGTTTGTTTTTCAACGATCTTAAAAACATTCCGCAAAGGTTCCTTCTGTAAATTCGCTGTAACAGATTGCGCCAGTCCTGCAGCTTGTACCTGAATTAAAAAGGCAGTTAATAAAACAATTGTCAGTTTCATTGCTAACAGCGTTTTGGTTGAAACCGTCGGGCAGCTACAGGCACAACGGGCCGTTCCAGGCCACGACGGCTGGTTTAAAGCAGAAAATTCCATAACTTGGTTCTGGTTTGGTTGATAATAAGCAGTTGTCTCGAAATAATAATTGCTTTATTGGCTGGCCAAATATCCACCGGAGATGTTCTCAGCATCTTCGGTTTTTTTATGCAGCCTGTTGGTTATTTCATCATGATGATATTTTAAGTTTTAAATTTTGAGTTATCCGGGGAGTATGACCAGCTTCCTGTTTCCTTCCAATTTGTAGCGAAGCCCAACGTTCCCGAGGAAATAAAGAACATCGGTAAAAGGCAGGCTTCTCTTAATGGTACCGCCAAGCTGAACCCTGGGCACCGGTTGTTCATACACCACCTCAATATCATACCATCTTGCAAGCTGCCGCATAGCTTCTTCCAGTGGAACATTTTCAAAATCGAATACGCCGGCTTTCCAGGCAACAACAGCAGCTACATTTACATCGTTGTATACCCTGATAGGGTCATTCCCTTTCGTCATCAGCGCCTGCTGCCCCGGCGAAAGCACTTTGAACAATTGCGTATTGGCCTGGTTCATTCCTACTTTAACCGATCCCTGCAGCAGGGTTGTACGAACAGCTCCTTCATTTTCATAAGCATTCACATTAAAATGGGTACCGAGCACTTCAACCCAGGTCCTTCCATTGACGTCTACCCTGAAAGGATTATCAGCTTTATGGGCCACCTCCAGGTATACTTCGCCTGCAACGTGAATCAATCTTTCTTTACCGGTGAATGCTATAGGATAACGGATGGAACTTTCTGCGTTCAACCAAATGTTCGTTCCATCCGACAGCTTTAGCTGAAATTGCCGGCCCTTTGGGGTAGAGATGGTGTTGTATAGCACTTTGGAGCCGGTTCCTTCATACTGCAATATGCCGTTCCTGATGCTGGCCATTACTCCTCCCTGCAAGGCTATCTTCCCATTTTGCAGGGTATCTAAAAGCACTTTCGATCCATCTGATAATGTCAGTAAAGTGCCCGTTTTGCCAGGCTGAACATTTTCGGTTGATCGCACGATCTCAGCAGGTGAGTTGCCCTTTTTATTCTGAAACCAGAGGTAAGCGCCAATACCTGCTATAAATGCTATGGACGCTGCTACCGCCCACCATTTTCGTATAAAATGAACCCGGTGAACAGGAGCCATCGTTGGAACCACCTCATTTTCATCAGGCAATGACCTGTTTGGATAACGGTCAAGGATATTCCTGATCATCATTTGCTGTTGCTCGTCGCTGAATTGCCCTTCGTCTTCCATTTTTTCCCATATTTCCTCAAGGGCAGGAATGATATCCCGTTCGGCAGAGGCAACTTGTAACATTTCGATAAGCTCCTGTTTTTCAGCTTCTACGAACTGATCATTTGCCCACAGTTCCAGCAGTTGCAGTAGTCTGTGATTCACCATTCAACTAATTTATTTGTATGGATTTAAGGCTTCTGTATTTAGGAGTACGTTTCTGTAAAAAAGGGGGTATGCGATCGAAAAAAAATTACAATTTCTTGATCAGGAACGCGATTATAATGTTCAGGCCATAGTTCCTGATATAATCAACGATAGAGGAAGAGGCGATCTGAAGATATTTTTTTACTGTTTCCCGGCTGATGTTCATTTCCTGTGCTATTTCGGCATATTTCTTCCCTTCTAACCGGGCTAGTATCCAAACTTTCTTCTGTTGGGGCGGAAGCCGGTCAATAGCGTTCTTCACCAGGTTATCATAGGCATCTTTTAATGAGGCCTGATCCCGGACTTCAGGATTATCTAAACTGGTTTGGGTAAGCTGGTGCCATTCCTGCCTTTTCCGGTTCTCACGGTCAATATTCTTCAGCATCCGCACAGCATGATGCCTGGAGATCACAAATAGCCAGGAACGAAAGCTTTCCACTCCTTTGAGAGATTCCCTGGTCAGCCATAGTTGGGTGAAAATATCCTGCACTACATCGGAAGCTATATCCCGGTCTTTGGTTAGTTTGACCAGGTAGGTAAAAAGCAGGCCGGAATACATATTCACAAGCATGGAAAAAGCCTGTTCATCTCCTGTGGAGATCTGCAGGAGCAATTGGCGTTCACTATGCTGATTTATGCCTGACAATTAACTGACTGGAATTGGTATATCTGCAATACTATTAAAAAATTCACATAATTAGGACGTCGCAAATACAAAAAGCCCGATCAGTTCATATACCGTCTTGTACGTGTATATGTACCTTTAGAAAACTCACGACCAACGTTCTTCGATCTTGGATGTAAGAGTTGAGAAATTCTTCCTGCGTTACTCCATTCAAGAAGTTGACCCCAATGACACCGCCCTTATTGCGGCTATCTCTGTGGACAACCGGACAAACAAAGAAACGAGGAAGACCTGCTCACAACTTACCCCCATCTCACGGGTATTTCGACAGACAATGTCGGATATATCGTGAGGGGTGACATTATGAAAAAGGCCCAGGACGAGTTATTCAAAGTGCATCGTGAACTGTTGGACGCTCAAGAAGGGCGCGTCAAAACGAAACAAGTGCTGACGCTATCACGCCTGGCATTTTCCATTTGTCAGGCTTGGCGAGCAAGCTCGCCACCCTCCCAAAATGCAAAATGCCCCCTATCGGGAGCACTTGTTTTGTTTCTGCGGGCTGTAGGTTACAACTTTCGAACCGGTTTGCGGAGGATCTTAATAAAATAGTAAATTTTTGCAATGGGTATTTGACAAAGATTCAAACATCAATATGAAAAAGACATGTGTGTTGGTGATGGGGATTATGTTCGAACAAAAAGACTATTTCAAAGAAAGATTTACTAAAGTCCACTGGATGATCTAAACTAAACCTGAGTAGTATTTGCGGTACCCGGTAAGAACCGCGTTTTTTGTTAAGTAGATTAAAAATAATTATTTGAAAAAATGGTTTTTGCCAAAAGTAGCGTATAATAGCGCTAATATATTGTAAGATGCAATTTTTATGACGACAGCGTTCAAATATATAATCGTGACATTGAATTTTAGTTTGACACTTGCTGCTAGTGCTCAAACAGCAAAGTCGGTTGACTATTTTTCTTCAATCAAGAACTACGACCTAAGCAAATTGTGGCGTGCTGACAGCATACTAGCAGAAGGTGACGGAGACAAAATTCCATTTCCAGAGCCGCTTGGTTACATAGGTGACAATTACCAGCGCTTCTACATTCATTACATTACGGTATCAAAAAGCAAGGAAAGCCCTTATCAGTACAAGGTTTACGGCAAGACAAAAGTCAAAGACAATGTTTGCAGCTTCAACGGGACAATTACCGTTAAGAAAACAATGCTTTATAAAGAAAGTGACGACCCCAGATATAAACAAGGTTCTGTTATCTGCGAAGTTATTTTTTATGAAGACAGCACACATGCATCAAGCGGTGTAATTAAAGGAACACTGACAAGTGACTTTTATCTTGACAAGACAGGTAAACTTCACTACGATGCTTTAATGCTTGTGGCTGACGGCTTCCATAACAATCAATGTAAAGCAACATGGACAAGTTACAAGACAGGGAAAAGCAAAAAATGTAATTGGGGAGACTTTAGAATGCCTGACTGCAAAGACTTGGACAACGGTGCGGGTGACGTTTCTATTAATCAGAAATACATCAAAAATGGTTGGGAGACATTTGTTGCTGCATATAGTGCGGACAGCGACACTGCGAAGAAAGCACAACAAGTTGAAGATGCTAAGTGGTGGGACTAAAACTGCAGCTTACATCGGTTTTGTGCGAGTGGGGCACCACGTCATATCATCAGCTATGTGCTATTATTAGCAGTAGCTTCAGTCGTGACGAATAACATTCAGCAATAGAACAAACAATGAACTTTAATTAATAAATTGAACAGCGGTTATGGGCAGATGCAACAAAGAGTTCCCAACCTGCACAAAGCCGTCCAACGTTATGTAATTATTTGAAAAGCCGTATTCTACAATCAAGACTGAGATGAGACACTTCCTTTTAACTACATTCGCAGCTCTTTGCGTGACACTTTGTTTTTCACAGAAATCTTTAATTGTAGGTCAGCGTATCAGAGGCGATTTTAATGGAGACGGTAAGATGGAAACAGCTTTTGTAAAGCAAACCATGAGTGCCAAAACAAAAGCGAAAGGTTGGACATTGTTTTTTTCCGACAAAACCATTCCACCTATGCGACTTGGTTGTTGTGATGTTTACCTGATTAACGAAGGTGACTTGAATAAAGACAAGGCGACAGAAATATCTGTTTTCCAAGCCCCAGAAAACGGTTGCACTTACATGTGGACAACTTACAGCTATAAATCAGGTGAATGGAAAAAGCTTATTCCCATGTTTTTAGTTCCGACTTATTGCGACCCATTCACTGCCGCAGACTTGAAAAAGAAAGTGTTTACTGAAAATGGCAAGGTTTACTATTGGGACATAGACCCCAACGAGAAAGAAGGCAAACCACTGAAAAAGCAAGTAGCGGTAAAGTGACGGAAAACAACACCGCTTAACCGAAACATTCAGAAAAAAATGACGGCATTCATATCAAAACAAACAAACTTCTAAACATAGCTGATAAACGAAAAAAATATAAATATGGCAATAAACATTTCAACAATAAAATTAAATGCTTCTCTTGACAAAGTTTGGGATACCTTGACAAAACCAGAAAAAGTAAAACTTTGGCAATTCGGTAGCGACTTAATTACAACTTGGGAAGTTGGCAGTAGCATAGAATTCGTAACAGAATGGGATGGTCAAATTTTTAAACAATGGGGTAACGTTTTAGAAGTCAGACCAAATGAATTTATAAAATATAGCTTGTTTGCACCAAGGCCCGACCTTGAAGACAAGCCCGAAAATTATTTTATTATGAACTATGTTTTGACAGCAGAAAATGGTCAAACAAAACTTGAAATTATACAAGAAGACAATAGACCAAACGCTGTTCAAGAAGAACCACAAGGCGAAGAAAACCCAATTTTACAATCATTCAAAAACATTATTGAGACGACATAGACAAAACAACGAACCGAAAAATATTCAACTGCAGTAATTCTATTGGGCTTTTGTACCGGGCTGACGGATCACAGAATACCAATTGCTTCAACGGTGCCTACAATTTAGAACGATCCCTGCCAAATACTAATTATTAAAGTACTTCGAACCCACTAATTATTTGATAGTCAAAGTTTAATTCAAAAAGTGGTTAACCACGTGAAAATCATTCGAACAAGAAAAAGCCTTCAAATCCAACGACTTGAAGGCTTTCTCAATTTTTTGCGGACTGGACGTTTCTCGAACCGTTTCTTAGCCGATCTGCATTTGGTTGCTGAACTAAGTGCTTAACACTTACGTCGTTAAATTGGTATTTTACTGAGTGTCTGTTAAACAAACACCGGATGTCACTAGGGGCCGGGGTCTCGACTTTAACCTTCCATCAGGGCCATGTTTAACGCATCTTCAATATGGATTCGAGTTGTGTCGAAGAGTACAGTTTCGCAATCCAACGGCATGAATAACGTAAGCTCTGTGCACCCAAGTACCACCCCCTGTGCGCCGGAATCTATGAGTCTATTGATAATATTGGTGTATTCAATCTTTGATTGAAGTGTCACAGTTCCCCAGATTAGTTCCTCGTAGATTATCCTGTCCATCGTCGCGCAGTCGAATGCATCTGGGACGATTGTTGTTATGCCGTGTTGAGCAAGACGTTCAATATAGAATTTTTCAGACATAGTATAACTTGTCCCAGTCAGCCCAATTCTGTTTATGCCGGCCATTTTTATTCTTTGCGCGGTTGAATCAATTAAATGTAAGAAAGGACGTGTAAGGCTAGCCACTATTTTATCAGCTACACGATGCATGGTATTTCCGGCTAATAAGATGAAGTCTGCGCCTGCTTTTTCTAAGGCAAGAGCTGCATCGACGACAATCTTTCCTTGTGCATCCCAGTTTACATTTTGACGTAGTTGCCAAATTTCCCCGCCATCAACTGAGAAAATAATTATTTTGGCTTGATGTTGGCGATTAGTGCGGTCGCGGATGCCCTCATTAAGTGCCTTGTAATAAACTACAGTAGACTCTGGACTCAAGCCGCCAATGATACCGATGGTTTTCATTTCCCTTTTATTTACTTAAACTCTTTTAACTTCCCGGCTCAAAATAAACAACCTAGCCTCTCGACATCGTCGTAGTAAAAATCTGAAAAGGTGGGCCGCCGACAAACTTGACAAAGGGGAAGGTTTCCCCAACTTTTTCACTTGATCCATAATCCTTGAAAATACATTTTTAACAAGAATATTTCGAACTAAAAAGGGCCTTCAAATCCAACGACTTGAAGGCCCTCGTAAATTTGGGTCGGTACAACTGGACAAGTCGAACCTGTTAATGAGGGATTTAAAGGTTTTAGGGGATTTTGTAAGCTTCATGGGGACTTGATAAGCATAGAATTGACCGTTTTAATTTCATGCCAAAATGGCAAAACTCGACCAAGCAGCACAAAAATACCTTCTCTTTATATGTTTTTAAGTCTTTAACTGATAAAGCCAAGCTATTTTAGTATGACAGTTCATGACCTAAATCAAGCTATCCAAGAATGCAATGATGGACATCTAAATTTTAATTTTGGTGAAGTTAGAGCATTCTTGTCTGAGAATAAGTGGTATCCACTTATTAATCGGGCATTAGAAATCGCTAATGAAAATAATGACCTGACAACAGACCGGGCTTTAGTACAACTTGTATATTTAGGAGTGTGGACCAGAATTAAAGATGCGACTTTTCATAATCAGTTACCCATTGGGATAGATGATAATGAAATGATCAATGAAACAAAGAAATTGGCTGTAACACTTTTTAAACTAACTAACTGACTATTTTGTGAGACATCCAGTGAAATTACTTTTCTTGAGTTTTATTTTAATTCACTCGTAAACTCTGGTATTCGAATGGTAGGTAAAAAATAACTTACCACTGGAGCACTGAGAAATATGCAAACGACATTCAAAGTTAGGACACAATTAAATTACTATGGCATCAACATTTTGGACACTTGAAGATGGCCGTGGCTTCGCTCGAAGATGGACAGGAATGGCCTATATGTTAGAGCTTATAACTAATGAACTAAAAGAAATTAATGGTGCAGAAGAATTTTATGAATATCTGGAAAAATTTGTCTTTCGAGAAGAAAAGGGAGATGAGTATAACGGATTTGGTGGTTTCATTAGATGGAATGAAAATATTATGTTCAATATTGATTTAAGAACCTTTGCACCAAAAAATCGTGAATATTTCTGGCTGGCGACGCAAAAGGCGTTAACCAAATTGAAAATACGGAATGAAAATCAAAACGAAGAAATTGATCTCCTCTTGACCACTTTATTGGATATGCATAAAAGAATCAAGAATGGCGAAGATCCAATGCTGTTAAATCATATGAACGTAATAGAACCAGAACCGAATGAAAGACTTGGGCCTGGATGGTAAGAAATAGTGTCTTGAAGAAATGTAAATGACCTGAAACAGCTACGAAAGTGAACAACAGAATAAATTTGCACTTTAGTTTATCTAATCGACTACAGTTAGGGCTTGATGCTGATAATTAAGCAACATAATATATTCTCAACAAAAAACTTTAATCGATTTCGGGACAACTGGCTATTCGGTAGCACACAGTACAAAACCAACAAACATGGAAGAATTAAAAAAAAAGAATCGTTTTTTTAAAACTCATTTTGAAAACTATCATGATTTAAAAAAATTGGGAATGCTTCCAGCGAAGCATTCCCAATGACTGGTGAGAAATTTGTTTATTTAACGATGAGCTTCTTAGTGAAACTGCCTGCTTTCGAATTTACTCTAACGATGTAGATCCCTGTCTTAAGCTTCGAATTGATCTCTATCTTATTACCCTGCGCGTTCTTTTCGTAAAGCTTTCTGCCCAGGTTATCATAAACTGTTACGACTGTATTTTCGGAAATTTCCGGAAGAAGGATCGTAAACCGTCCTCCACTGCTGGGGTTCGGATATAGGCTAAAAGCATTCTCATTAATATTGACTTGCGATGATACTCCGGTAACCATCCGGGCGCCTGCTCCCGGAATGAACGGAGAGAGATAGTTTCCGGCGATTACCTGTTGTGTTATGCCCGGGCCCTGCCAGGCTACAGCTACATTATCTCCACCGGTAGCTTCCTTGTGAAGGACTTCAATGTAGTACTTCTGCCCGGCAACCAGGTTAATGGTAGCGGACTGTTGTGTGCTGTACTTATTCCATTCTCTCGAGTTCGTCCATCCGCTCACGTAAGCTATTCTTGAGGCATTAGCCGCGTTGTCGTTGGTGCTCAGGTATAGATCGGTATTATCATCTCCGGCTACCCAGAAAGTGTAGCTTCCGGTTGCAGGAGGATAGATATAGCCGCGGATCCTGGTTCCATAGTTATCTGCCCAGTTTGTGGGGCCTTCGAGGCTGGTGAGCTGCCCGCTGCCGGTAGGATTGTTTGGATAATTGGCACTGGATGTCAGGTTGCTAATAGCAGTTCCGCTGATTCCGGTCCAGTATTCTCTGAGTATGGAGCCGGTAACTGCAACGTTAAAGGTCTGTGTACTTTGGCATCCCGCGCTATTGGTGTAGGTAGTCACATAGTTTCCTGCCTGGTTGGCCTGGATATTCCCAATGTATACTTCACGGGTGGTAGCACTAAAATTATTCGGCCCGCTCCAGCTCCATGATCCTCCTGTTACAGGTTGTGGGCCAAACATCACCGAGCCTCCCTGTGCCACATTAGCTGTTGCAGTTTGTTGCCATGAACCACCATTAATCTGAACGTATGGAGTGATGGCAGTAGGCGTACAACCTCCTGATTCGACAACAACCAGGCCCCGTCCTACTGTACTCATATATGCACGTCCGAATACGTTCATATCTCCCATTACAAAATTACCGTTCCCCACGCCTCCCCACTCATGCGCATCGTCATTTATTCGTGTCCAGGAAGCGCCCTGATCTGTAGAACGGAACATACCTTTAACTCCGCTAACAGTTCCCCAAATGTAGACAGTGGGATAAGTAGCTCCAGTTGCAGCTTTACCAAATCCAACAGCTTTGCAATAAGTAACATTGGGAACAGTTGTCCATGAGGTTCCATTATTTGTAGTATAGGTTAATCCATTCGCCAACGCTACCCATACATGTCCCTCATTACCGGGAACAGCCCTTGCCCGAATTGAACCACCTGAGCCAGGATTAGATGAAGAAGCTGTAAAACTTACACCTTTATTGGTACTTACTAAAAGCTGTCCGCTACCAGGATTATAAATATAGAATTTATTGGCATTAACGTAATCTGCTATTGGATGAGCATCCTGCACATTAGTAACTCCTGTACTTGTCCACGTTGTTCCATTATCGGTTGAATAATAAGTGGTACTTGAGCCGGCAGGACAATGCAGTGTTGTATTCCCATCTGCCGACAATGCGACTTTCCCATAGGAACCATTAATAGTAGCCGATGTTGGGAAGGTTGCTCCCTGATCGGTAGAGTAATATATTTTATCTGTAACCCTCACCACTTTACTGGTGTTGTTCGCGGCATATGCCAGGCCACTGTTGGAACTGGCAGCCGGAGTCATATTCCTGGTCGGATAGGCATAGATATCAGTGTACAACGCTCCGGCCTGGTCTCCTACTCCGGTTATGAGAGGACCACCGGGAATGCTTATAGCGTCAAGAGGTACCGTTTCCTCCAGTCCTTTTACATCAAATTTCCAGGAAGGGTTGGATGCATTGACATCATCGCAGGTAAACAGTCCATTCCCCGACATAACCCTTACTTTTGCCGTATTCGACGGATCAAAGTCAATGCAATCTGCCCAATGTACCCCATAGGGAGCGATCCAGCCAATGCCATTGGTGTTCAGGGTGCTTGAGGACGTCAACTTTGAGGTCCAGGTACTTCCTCCATCGGTAGATAAGAAAATAAAATCCCCCCATGTGTCGCCAAACTCGTTATTATTCCAGACGTTAACCGTCGAAACAATAACCCTGTTTTTATTTGTCGGATCAACACTTACTCCTCCATAAGGGTAATTATTCCCATTTGGAGTAATGTTGGTCCAGGTTCCGGTAGCAGTTGCAAGTTTGTAAACTCTTCCGCTGGTGCCGTTCGAGGGACCCTCAGAATCCGCCATTGTTACATATAAAGTAGAATTATCAGAAGATAAAACAGCTCTGTGTGGCATAAATGCATTATCAGGCTGAATGGCAGTGAAAGTGTTACCACCATCGGTACTTTTGTATATGTTACCGGCTCCCGTGCGGGAAACTCCTATATAGATAGTTTTGGTAACTCCTCCCGAAACACTGGAAGGATCAAACACTACAAAGCAGATCCCGTTTCCGTTACTGGTAGTTGTTACTCCGTTCCAGGCCAGTGTCCAGCTGGCTCCTCCGTTGGTACTTTTAAACAAACCATTTGATTGTGTTCCGCAAAAAAGGATGTTACTGTTATTGGGATCCACAGCCAGACGTTCGCCATTACCCCTTCCCAAAGAATTTCCGTGAGTCTTAAATTGTGAAGTTACCTCCACTACGGAAAATGTATTTCCCTTATCTGTGGATTTTAAAATTGCTGTTTTCCCACCGTTAAAGTAATCAGTCCCGCAAAATAGATATAGATTATTTGCATTCTGAGGATCCAACGCCAGAGATTCCACTCCCTGGTAGGTTAATTCATCCTCAGAATTCCAATCGAGCAAAGGAATCCATTTTGAATTTGTGGCATCCCAACGGTAAGCGCCTCCAACATCGGTGCGACAGTAAACATCACCTGAAGTTGGATGATGTACGATCCCTGTTATAAAACCGCCTCCGCCAAAGGCTACATTCCCAAATGTTTGCGCAATTAGTTTTGTTTGTGAAAAGCAAAAAAGAATCAGCAAAAAAGCCACTATAAATCGTGGCGGACAATAAAAAAAGCTGCAATCGTTCGTCTTTGTCATAAACGTGGTTTTTAATTGTAAATGTTGTTTATAATTGATTCATAACTTAACTCCGTTTCACTTTTAATTACCACCGGCTAACAACGCATCAATTGTGCGTTGATCTTTTACTGTGTTATTCCGCCTGTCTACGGCGCCGCCTGTATCCTACCAGAAAGGTTTTACACCGTGCGCCAATGCCTGTTTAGTTACGAAGGTTATCCAGTAATCTACCGCAGCCTCGAGTGTGGGCAGATCCTGGGGAACATGAGCGGAACCATCACGCCTGTAAGCGCCATACTCACCCATCAAAACCGGAATTCCTTTATCAACAAATTTTGTTTTTATGTTATTGAAGTCAGTAATGTGGCTATCTTCTTCTCCCCATGTAGCATTACGATCAGGCTCTATGGTTGAATGATGGCCGCTGCCCCAGTAGTAAAACATTTTACCCCACCTCGCATCTTCACTCAGGAAACAAAACTGTGCGGGCGTATAGTTATGTATTTCAACCATCAGGCGAGTGGCCGTCGTTACTCTTCTTGCCTGTCCGTTTTCAGCGTTTATGTTCAAGACTATAGAGCGAGTAGAACCCGTTTCATTAGAACTTGCCGCTATTAGAAACCCCACTAATTTGACCATGTTGATTTTCTTTTTTTCCGAGCCAGTCGTTTTGGATGATTTCATATTTTCGAGTACATAATAAATGCAGAAACGCGTCAGTCCATCGGTTAGAAGAGCCTTGCAGTTCGGATAGAAAGAAGAAGTTGATTACGTTTTATGCCCGGGAACATCGTTTCACCGGAAGTACTAATTGTGTGGAGAAAATTGGCAAAGCGAAAAGAGCGATCCTTTGTTTGGGTGCGCGGTAAGATGTTCCACAAAATGACATTACATAGGGATAAACCCCAGAGGTTTAATGGCAGCAATGGTATTTTCATAACAGCAATCTTTCTCTTAATTGATGCTGTAAAACTACCCGGTGATTCTTTGAAGCAAGGTGCTCAAATGTTGCAGACTATGGCAAAAAATGTTGCAGATTATCACTTTGATAAAATTTTTGGCCTGAGGTCATTTCAGCGGTCGAATACTGTATCGCTGCCCTCTCTTCATTTTTACTGAAAGCACGAAATCATCAACTTCCTGTTTTGCCCTGGCTCCATTCACCAGGAATGGCCTGTTGTTCCTGTTCCGGCACACTCCATCTGTGGCGGCCGTGATCGTAGCTTTGCTCAGCTTCCCTTCTGTCCATTGTATATCTACCGTAAGGCCGCCCCGGGCTTTCAGTCCTTTTACCTCCCCTTCTTTCCATGCCGGTGGCAGCCCGAAAATTTCACTTTCCCGTATTCTATATAAAATGGGAACAATCACTTTGCTCCATCAGTCAAAATCTGGTGCAATTCATTCTTACGATACTCTATATTTTCAAGCACGAGACCTGTGTATGCATCTTTTGTATATCTAAGTAAATAGTCTCTGGTATAAAAAAACAAACCAATTAACATTGAGAATCTTTATCATTATATTGACTGCTCTAACAGCCCTGACAAGTTGTGAAGGATTTTTAAGAGTGACCGGGACTGTTTATAGGACTGATAATGGCATCAAAAAGCCCCTTGACAGTGCTTGCACGCTGTTTTATGGCAGTTGGGTATGGTATTTTCGGAATCATTCTTATTTTTAACGCAGCACAACAAAGTGCCTCGACATTCATGATAAACCTTATTGGCATAGGTCCGTTTTAAGGAACAAATCAAGTATGCAGGTCGAAGACCTCTGAAACCTGCATTCAATGTACCATCTGTTAGATGTTGTTGTTATTTTGTCTTACTATTTTCTTTCTGTGGTGTAGTCCCCAATCACGCAACGATTTCATTACGTCATACAAAGTTCTTGCGTGTTCTGTAACTTCATATTCAACTGTCGGTGGAAATGTGTCGTAAACAGTCCGTTTGACAAGGAGATTCATTTCTAAATCTTTCAATTCCTTAGATAGCATTTTATCACTAATGCCGTCAATTTCTCGTGCAATTTGCTTAAAGCGCTTTGCACCGCCTGACAGAGAAAACAAAATTGGAAGCTTCCAATATCCGTTTAATACTTCCATTGCATCTTTTATTGCACGCATAGCTGTTGCATCGCATTTGATTGTTTTTGAACCGCTCATATACAGCAAAATTAAATACTTACTAAAAAGTAAGTGCTAACCATTTGGTTAGTACTTACCAATGGTTAGCAAATTTACATAGTTTTGTCAGTAAATATAATTGCGTCATCTGGGCACGAAAATAAAACATATCAATTTTCATGAATAAAGACAAAAAAATCTACTGGACAATTACCATTATCACAATGGTTTTGATTGTGGTGCCTTCTTATTTTGCACCCCGTGAATACTTAATTGAAACGATTCGCAGAATGGAATATCCAGGCTATTTCGCACTTGAATTAGACATTCTCAAAATCGTTGGTGCAATACTTATACTTATTCCTGCTATTCCTGCAATGTTTAAAGAATGGGCTTATGTTGGTTTCGGAATACTCTTGCTTTCTGCAAGTTTGGCACATTGGCTTGTTGATGGCCCTGTAAAAGGTATTGCACCGCTTGTGCCATTTACAATACTCTGCATGTCATACTATTACTTTAGAAAACTGAATTATGCCAACTAAACATGTTGCTATAACCTCAGTTTTGTTTTTCGTCTTGGTTAGTGCTTTTAGGTATTCAGCCAAAAACAAATTACAATTCCAGCCATACCCATCAAAGAGAAATTGCGAAAATTGATTGTTCAAAAGCCAGTAAGGTATTCGTATAAAAGCAGACCCAATATACACGAAAATTACATTGAAACTGCTTTCATATGCTTTGTTTCAGCAGCGAATGCTTTAACTACCCAGTACGATTGTAATTTAATATCTTGCTTTATAGTTTCCCTAGTTATTTTATTTCATTGCATCATTCACGGGCTGGCTGTCTACAAACTGCTCAAAGCTGATTATTTTACTGTCTTTTAATTTCCAAACGTGAGCAACTCTCGCTCAAAACCATTATTGTCGATGTGATAAACACGAAACAGCCCCTTTGTCACAAACGCTTCAAATTTGCAAACTTCGCCCTCCCGCAAAAGAAACTCTTTCTTCTTAATCTCTTGATGATGGAACAGATTGCAGAATTGTTCCAGTTCTTTTTTCGAGAGAGATATGTGGCTGGCTATATTTTGTATGAGCAATGCTTTCATTTTGGGGGGTGTTCACAAATCTAAATATAGAAAATAAAAACGTATGCGTTGCCCTAACTTACATCGATTACAATCAGAGAAGGGCAATGTTCAAATTTGTTTGTCAAGCCGGTCGAACGAAGTGTACACAGGTATGCCCGTTTCAGGGGATTGCGGATTGACAAGATCACGGCCAAGGAACTTCTTGTACTTCATCTGCAACATTTCTTGCCATCGCGCCTCAAAGAACATCGGGGTAGTTTTACAGCATTAATTAAAAGAAAGATTGCTGTTATGAAAATACGTCTGCTGCCACTACCCTTCCCAGGTTTAATATCATTTTGTAGAACATATTTGCATGCACCCAGACATAGGATGGTCTTTTCGTTTTACCAGATTTCTGCACACAATTAATACCGACTTCACTCCGGTTAGCCATCAGCAAATGTTTCATTTGTGCACCAATTCCCGAAAGCTGTAAAGGTCATCGTTAATTGAAAGGGTTTTTACAAAAAATTTTAGTTGATTATGTATTTAAATTCTCCTGTAAAAGGAAAAACATATCGCTCACTTTTGATTGTCCTTTTTTTGATTGTCAATTCCGCAATTACCCAAGCACAGGATCCTAACTTACACATTTACCTGGCATTTGGGCAATCTAACACGGAAGGCGCAGGTGCAATTGAAAGCCAGGATAAAGTTGGGATAGTTGAACGTTTTAAAGTAATGGGTGCCGTTGATTGTACTGGCGATCACCCACATGCATTTGGAAAATGGACAACAGCCACCTCTCCGTTGGTACGTTGCAATACAGGCCTGGGCATCTCAGACTACTTTGGGCTAACAATGGTCGGGGAACTTCCTGGTATTAAATCGGGATCGTGCCCGTGGCAGTTGCCGGGTGCAGTATAGCCCTGTTTGATAAAGTGAACTATGCATCATACGTACAATCAGCGCCTTCATGGATGAAAGATATTATCACCTCTTATGGGGTAATCCTTATGGCCGGTTGGTTGAAGTAGCAAAACTTGCTCAAAAAAGAAGGTGTAATTAAAGGGATTATTTTCCACCAGGGCGAAACCAACACAAACGATCCTGAATGGAAAAATAAAGTGGCAGCTGTGGTAAAGAACCTGAAGGCAGATCTTAAGTTAGGCGATGTGCCTTTCCTTGCAGGTGAGTTGCTGGCTTCTCCTGGTGCCTGTTGTAGTTCTCACAATGTGGAAGTAAATAAGCTTCTTTCGCTGATCCCAAATGCATATGTTATTTCATCTGTTGATCTGCAGGGAGCGGATGCAGCACACTTTACTTCTGCCTCTTATAGAGAGTTTGGAAAGCGTTACGCGAAAAAAATGATTGAAGTATTGGGGCTTCTTACCTGTACACCTACGACCATCACACCTGACACCGGGGAACCACCGCTTAGAGTTATTTTGGGTGAACAGCCTCTTCAATGGGTAAAAAATTTATATGATAAGGATCAACAACTTATTTGTTAAATCCTAGTCATAAAAAAAGGCTCTTCTAAAAATGAGAGCCTTTTTTTATACATATCTTGGATCAAGTCAATTCTTGGGGATGCAAGCAATATCTCTTTTTTAAAAGTTAATTTCTGATAAACGACTTTAAAATAAGGGATGGGCATTTGCCGATTTTTCAGGCATTTCCTGAATTACATCCCAATGTTCGGCAATCTTATTGTTTTTAACCCTAAAAATTTCGGTAATGGCCGTTGTTTTACCAGTTGCTCCATAAGTTTTTACGTGCAAAATAACTAAGTCACCATCGGCGACTATATGTTGAAAATTGACTTTTCCTTTCGGAACGTCTTTTAGCCAAACTGTAACAGCATTTTTTAAGGCTTCTCTACCATCTGCTAACGATGGATTGTGTTGTATATAATTTTTTTCAACAAATTTGTCAATTACCGAAAAATCTTTATCACCAAATATTTTTTGATAAAAATTAACCACCATTTTTTTGTTGGCGTCTTCTTGCTTCAGGTCTCTTTTTGTTTGTGCGTTTGCCGAAAAACCAAGGGCAAAAAGTGCAATTATCACTACAGAGTTTAGAAATACCTTGTTCATTTTTGTAATGTTTAAAATTGATGATGTAAAGATGCAATCATCGAATGCCCCAAAATATTGAACAAGTTCAATAAATGATATCTGCCTTAATTTCTTTTTAGATAAATGTTTGTGATGCGCGAGCCCCTGTCATTATTTCTATTAATTGCTTATTACAGGGGCCCCGGTAGACTACTCAACTAATGAATATCGGATATCAACAAAGCGATATACTGAATTTGTAAATAACCTTGAACTCAGAATCATATAAAATGTGAAAGCCCGCTTCTGAAGCGAGCTTTCACATTTCCTTAACAGTCGGGACAACTGGACAGATTTCTATCGCGCTGTGCAAAGTCCGTGAGGTGGGGATTTTGAAAA
>NZ_JCAPSW010000033.1:0-29568 GCF_059587045.1 Niastella sp. sgz303648
GAGGGGACAGGTAGCGAACTAATCGCTACCTTCCTACTCAATTGTCATCAACACTTTTAAATGCTGCACCATATGAGTATCTTGTACCTTAAAATAACCCAACCCACATGGAACAGGATATCCTTGTTGAAGTGCCTGCGCAAAAAATTCATAAACCAATTACTATTTCTGTTACAGTTTTTTTGGCCGGTCCACTGCCCGCAGGCTATTTAATGGCCGAAAACTTCAGATCGTTTGGTAAACCAACCGCAGCAAAAATAACCCTTGTTGCTACCGTTATTTTTACTATTCTTCTTTTCGGGATAGCCTCTTCGCCGCATGTCGATAAAATACCCAACATATTGTTTCCCATTTTGCAGTCCTTGATAACTACTTTATTTACCAAAAAATTCCAGGGAGAAAATATCAGTAAGCATATTGCACTGGGAGGCAAATGCTATCCCCTATGGAAGGCAGTAGTAACGGGCGTTATCGGGTTATTAATTACCATTAGTATTTTTTTGGGCATTCTTTGGCTGATAGAATTAGCAGTGGTTTGATTTAACCAATACAATTTCCTAAAAAGAACAAAAAAGAACTGATTTTTGCAGCATACCGATTATTACATGATAACCGGTTAATGACTATTATGATACAGGCATATAACTTTTTGGCAAGCTGGCAATTGTTTCCCGAGAAAGGCATATATGAATTTGGCGAACGCCCGCGTTCAGGTATTTATAAAATGGAAGCCATAGAAAATGAACGGCTGCTTGCCATTTCCATGAACTGGGTAACATTGCAAAACCAGGCATTTGAATCATCATACACCCTTCTTCCCGACGCACAGGAACACACATTTGCCAATACCGACATAGCCGATACCGTGAAGACCTGCTTTATAGATGGCATTACTTTCGAAACCACATTCTACCGGCAAAAAGAACAGGTGTTGCACATCGTTCATGAAATAATGCCGAACGGTTATCTGAAGATCACCCAAAAAGGCATCACACCACAGCAACAGCCATATACCAATGTTGAATACTATCATAAACAATTGAGCGTACTCCCCTACTCGGCTTCGGTAGCGGGCGCTGTTATTAAACCTACCGAAGAAGGCGTTATACGTCACAAGGCGCTTAATGCCATGGAAGAGCAAACCAATATGCAGCTTGAGCAAATAAGAAAGCAGATAGAACTGCTGGCGTTGCAGGCTCAGGAAATTCAAAAACGAAAAGAATTGTCGCTGCTGATCTATGGAGCCAAACTGAATTTTACACCGGTAATCGGACATATCTATTATGTATATGAAAAAGCCGATGCCTCTTACCTGCTGTCGATGGTAAGCCCGAAGGAATGGGGCGGCGGCGCCGGTCCGTATAAAAGATTTGTGGCAGCGGTGAAACTTTTGGCAGATCATACCTGGATGGAAGTAGTGTAATGGTTTATGCTGATTTTTACACCTTCAAATAAAAATAACATGAAGCTGTTATCCTTACGTCCGATGATGGTAGTTAATAATGTCAGAACAACTATCGATTACGATGTTACCCGTTTACATTTTACCGAAGTGGCTTATCTCGAAACCGGTCACTGGGGGCAAATACAAAAAGACGGCATTTACATCATGTTTACTACAGGCAATGAACATGAACCTGAAACACCACATTTTGCCGGTTCGTTTTATTTTAATACCGATAGTATAGAAGCCTGGTGGGAAGAATTAAAAGATAAGGCCGAGATCCTTTATCCGGTATGCGATTTTGAATATAACATGCGTGAATTCGCCATTAAAGACTGCAATGGCTATACGTTACAATTTGGTCAGCCCATTAACCAGTAAATGCTGCAATCATGTTGTAAATGGTAACTTATTGGTAACTTACAGCAACACTTTTTTATGAATCGTTTGCTGCCCGTGTTGCTGATTCCCATTTTTTTTGCGGTTACAGTTACCGCACAGCAAAAACCTGCTGAAACTGCCAACCGGTTTATCGGCAGTTTAACTACTTTACAACTTAAAAAGGTACAATATACATTTACAGATAACGAGCGCTTTAACTGGCATTTCATTCCCAAAAGCCGCAATGGCATTGCCATAGAAGAACTGAACGAACAGCAAAAGAAGCTGGCGTTCGACCTGCTGGCAACCTGTTTAAGCGAAAACGGTACACAAAAAGTAAAAGACATTATACTACTCGAAGGCGTTTTAAAACAGCTCGAAGGCCGAAGCGATGACGATCATTATCGCGATACGGGGAAATATTATTTTACAATGTTCGGCACTCCGCAACCCAATGCTATTTGGGGATGGCGCCTTGAAGGACATCATATTTCATTTACATTTTCAGCCGAAAATAATCAACTGGTATCCGGCACACCGGGTTTTCTGGGAGCGAATCCGGCTATCGTACCATCCGGACAATTCAAAGGAAAAGAAACTTTAAAAGAAGAAACAGATGCCGGTTTTACCCTATTACATGCGCTTAGTAAAGAACAGTTGAATAAAGCTGTTATTAATACCAAAGCTTTTCCCGAGATTATTACTAATGCAAACCGTAAGGCGATGATCGATCATCCACAGGGCATTTATTACAGTGAATTGAACAAAGACCAGCAGTTGTTAATGATGCAGCTGATAGAAGTATATATTCACCGGTACACCAAATTGTTTGCCGATGCAATGCTCAAAGAAATAAAGACGGCCGATGCCGGTAAATTACAATTTGCCTGGGCCGGGGCGCAACAAAAAGGTTCAACGGAAGGCTATTATTATCGTATACAGGGCCCAACAATCATTATAGAATATGACAATACACAAAATAATGCTAATCATGTGCATACAGTGTTGCGCGACCTGAAAAACGACTTCGGGGGCGATGAACTGGAGGAACATTACCGTAAAAATCATACTTCTTCATACTGAATTAATACAATGCAATTCGAAATTTTACGTTTATATGCACAACACTATTTACCAGCTACAGCCCGTTACCATACTTATCAATAACCGGGAAAATAACAATTAAACGATACCATTGTAACATCCACTCTGAACCACACTTTAAATAAATGTGGATGATGAATGCTTGTCTGAAGTAATGCACAGGGAGCAAGGTACAAGGATCAAGGTACAAGGCACAAGGCAGCTTAGAACAAAGACAAGGATAAGGAAGAAGACACATTCAACCGAAAGCAAATTGCCCGTTTACCACTATTGCAAATACTAAAAATAATTTACATTTTTAAAGCCTCTATTTCTAATTAAAAACCGACGTAACTATGGCAATTATTGTAATTCTTTATTTAGCTGTTGTCGTATTCCTTATTGCAAGCATGTGGACAATTTATACCAAAGCCGGTCAGCCAGGCTGGGCTGCAATTGTTCCCATCTACAACTTTATTGTTCTCTTAAAGATTGTTGGCAAGCCCACCTGGTGGATTTTGCTGCTTTTGATCCCTGTTGTAAACCTTGTTTTTGCTATCTGGACAGTAAACATGCTGTCGAAAAGCTTTGGAAAGGATGAAGGATACACTGTTGGACTTTTATTATTAGGCATTGTATTTTATCCTATGCTGGCTTTCGGTGATGCAAAATATATTGGTCCCTTTGGCGATCCGGCTGCATTTCAGGCTGCACAACAACCGCATTTCGATTTTGATCAGCCACAACCTTCGTTATAAATTAATTTTACTTATAAGAAAGCCTTTTCCGCGATTCCACGGGAGGGCTTTTTTATTTTGACAGGGCCATTAACAAGTTTTAAATATCCGGATTTGAAGAATTAAGCGATCGCAAAAAGCATTAAAATGATCGCTTAATCAATCATGATATCAATTTGAAAGATTTTATAACGGCAAAAAACTTCAATTGACATATTTAAAAGATTAAATGACCGATTTGAACAATTAATTGGTCAGTTTAATCAATTAATTGATGATTTTGATGAATTAAGCGATAGCAAAAAGCTTCAGATTGCTGATTTGAACAATTAATTGATCAGTTTAATCAATGAAACGAAGATCCTGAAGAACTAAGCGATAGCAAAAAGTTTCAAATGGATGATTTGAACAATTAAATGATCAGTTTAATCAATTAAACGATGATCCTGAAGAACTAAACGATCGCAAATTGGTAATAAGTTGCCTGTTGATGGCAATTGACTTCCGTTAAAGCCTCCACTCACCATATACCAAAAAGCCCTCCCAGTTAATGGGAAGGCCTTTCTTAATATTTCATAATACGGATTGTGATTCTTTTCTAAGGCAGGGTAATTTCAACTGAGCCATTGGCCCATGTTAATAATGCCTTGTTGTCACAATCACCACCTGTACCAAAGTCAAGATACAATACCCGGTCATTGATAGTTATTTTTAAAACACCCTTTGTTATCCAATGACAGGCCACCGGTTTAATCAACGGCGTGTCGGTATTTTTAGTTACAGTAATACCATTGGCATACTTAATTTCAGTACGTACTTCAATCGAGTATACATCATCTGAACAGGTAAGCGTACCGGCGCCATCAATTTGCGTGACCACTTTAGTTCCGTTATAAGTAAATCCTCGTCCATTGGGCCAGGTTACTTTACCACCTTCTATTTTTACCGAATAGCTAACAGCACCATTGGCACTCAGGTTGGTAATTGTTTTCACACCTTCGATATGTGCGCGGTTTACATAAAAATCTTTTAACGTAATGGTAAGCACAGAGCCTGATTTACGAAGCGGCGCGCTAAAATATAATACCACACTACCCTTTCTGAATTTACCATCGCGGCACAAACAACCATCGCCGTAATTAATAGTAACTGTTTTAGGGAACGTTGTGTCGTTAGGTTCAGCGGTGATCGTTACACAGGGACCGAGTTTTAATTGCAGGTTAACGAACAGATCGATGCGAATGCGCGAAGTGCTGCCATCGGTGGCTATTCGGCCATTATCAACAGCACCGCCTTCCATATCGGCGCCGGCGGCCAAACCCATTTCAGTAACATCATCATATTCACCTTCTGCTGCTGCATCTTCCTGACTAATGGTTTGGGCTTCCGAATCGCTTACAGGCGTTTGAGAGCTGCTTTCTTTTTTACACGAAGCAATCATCAATACCATCAGTAAGGACATGGCAATAGTAGCTGAAAGTTTTAATTTCATGGCTATACGTTTTAAAGTGTTTTTTGTTTTGTTAAAGTGCTCATTTTGGAACAGCATCGACCGCCAAAGTTTAATCACATGTTAATTTTTTTTGATGGTGAATGGTCAATGTCAATCGTGAATTGTCAATTGCTTCCGTTTCAGCCAACCTGTTAACTTGTCAACCTGTTACCTTTTAAACCTGTCAGCTTCTGACTTCAGACTTCTGACTTCGGACTTCTGACCTCGGACTTCAAAAATTCCCGATATTAGCGTCATGATAGTTGATTTACGTTCCGATACAGTTACCCAACCAACGCCCGATATGCTCGAAGCCATGATGAAAGCACCCGTAGGCGATGATGTGTTTGGCGAAGATCCCACGGTGAATTTGCTCGAATCGATGGCAGCAGAATTATTTGGAATGGAAGCCGCATTGTATTGTCCTACCGGTACCATGAGCAACCAGATTGCCATTAAAGTGCATACCCAACCGGGCGATGAAGTGATCTGCGATCAAACCGCGCATGTGTATCAATACGAAGGCGGTGGTATGGCATTCAATGCAGGGGCGCAATCGAGGTTATTGCCCGGCGATCGCGGACGCATTACTGCCGAACAGGTTGCCGCTGCTATAAATCCTGATGATGTTCATAAAGCGCATACCTCACTGGTTTGTATTGAAAATACGTCGAACCGCGGTGGCGGAAGCTGTTATGAGCTGAACGAAATACAACGCATCAGAAAAGTATGCGACAATAACAACCTTTCCCTGCATCTCGATGGCGCCCGTTTATTCAACGCTATTGTGGCTCGCAACGAAACGCCTAAACAATATGGTGCCTTGTTTCACAGTATATCGATTTGTTTAAATAAAGGATTGGGTTGCCCTATAGGAAGTATTCTCATCGGCAATCAGGCATTCATCAAAAAAGCGCGAAGAATACGTAAAATATTCGGCGGGGGCATGCGGCAGGCAGGCTACATGGCAGCCAGCGGTGTATTTGCGTTAAAAAATAATATCCTTCGGTTGTCGCAGGACCATGAACATGCGCAGGAAATAGCTTCGGCTCTTATCAAAAAACCATTTACCGCCGGTTTATTGCCTGTAGAAACCAACATCATTATTTTTGAAATACAGGCGCCTTATCAGCCGGCGCAAATAGCCGCTAAGCTCACTGAAAAAAATATACGGGTGATCCCTATTTCGCCAACACAAATACGAATGGTATTGCATCTTGGTATTACGCCTGAAATGGTGCAGTATACTATAGACGTGATAAATAACTTATAGTTACCCGATTACCAGTCACCAGATACCTGTTACCGGAACCCGGAACCTGGTAACCGGGACCCGGAATCCAGAACCCGGGGACCGGCAACTGACAAACATCACTTGCCGGAATCCTGTTCTTCCTTATTTTTGGTACTAATTCATTGACTTATGATACCAAAGATTAAGCCGCATCATACCGATGCATGGGAAAAGCTGGAACGTCACTATAAAAAGATTTCCGAATCACACCTGCGCGAATTGTTTGCCGATGATCCCGACAGGTTCAACAAATTCTCCATTGCTTTTGAAGATATATTATTCGATTTTTCAAAGAACAGAATTACTTCCAAAACGCTGTCATTGCTCATTGACCTGGCCAATGAATGCCGTGTGAGCGATGCCATTGAGGCTATGTTCAACGGCGAACCGATCAATGAAACCGAAGGACGCGCTGTACTACATACCGCCCTGCGCAATATGAGCGGTGAACCGGTAATTACACAAGGCAAAGATGTAATGCCACTGGTTCAACAGGTACAAACCCAGATGAAACAGTTCTGCAACCGCATTCACAGCGGTGAGTGGACGGGCTATACCGGTAACAAAATAAAGTACATCGTTAACATCGGTATCGGTGGCAGCGATCTGGGACCTTATATGGTTACCGAAGCATTGAAACCTTACTGGAAAAAAGATATTGAGGTATTTTTTGTATCGAATGTTGATGCTACCCACATTGCCGAAACACTGAAAAAAGTAAATGCACAGGAAACGCTGTTTTTGATTGCATCCAAAACATTCACCACACAGGAAACCATGACCAACGCCCATACCGCGCGTCAGTGGTTCCTCGAAGCAGCCGGCGATGAAAGTTATATAGCCAAACATTTTGTGGCCCTTAGCACCAATGAAAAAGAAGTGGTGAAGTTTGGAATCGATAAAGCAAATATGTTCGAGTTCTGGGACTGGGTGGGTGGCCGCTATTCGCTGTGGAGCGCCATCGGTTTATCAATTGCATTAACGGTTGGCTATGATAATTTTGAATTATTGCTCAAAGGCGCGCATGCAACAGACAATCATTTCCGCAATGCACCTTTCGAAGAAAATATACCGGTGATCATGGCGCTTATCGGCCTTTGGTACACCAATTTCTTCGATAGCCAAACCGAAGCCATTTTACCGTACGATCAATACATGCACCGCTTTGCCGCCTATTTTCAACAGGGCAACATGGAAAGCAATGGTAAAAGTGTTGACCGTAAAGGTAAATCGGTTCGTTACAATACCGGCCCGGTTATCTGGGGCGAACCTGGTACCAATGGCCAGCATGCATTTTATCAACTGATACACCAGGGCACATTGCTGATCCCCTGCGATTTTATTGCACCTGCCATCAGCCACAACCCTATTGGCGATCATCACGCCAAGCTGTTGTCGAACTTCTTTGCCCAAACCGAAGCCCTGATGAATGGTAAAACCGAAGAAGAAGCAGAAGAAGAACTGGTTAAGGCCGGTAAAAGCGAAGAAGAAATAAAGTTCCTGGTGCCTTTCAAAGTGTTTACCGGCAACAGGCCCACCAATTCTTTTCTGGTAAAAAAGATCACGCCGTATACTTTGGGGCAGCTGATCGCTTTATACGAGCATAAGATATTTGTGCAGGGTGTTATATGGAATATATTCAGCTTTGATCAATGGGGTGTTGAGCTGGGTAAACAACTTGCCAATAATATTTTACCCGAACTGCAGGATAATAAACCCGTAAGCAAGCACGATTCTTCTACCAACGGGTTGATCAATGCGTTTAAAAACATGAAATAATAGTCCGAAAGTCGGAAAGTCAGGAAGTCCGAAAGATGCAGCAAACAAATGCAACCGTCTTTCGGGCTTTTTGAATTTCGGACTCTTCCGACATCCGACCTCCGACTTCTGACTTCAGATTTATGTAATTTTTAGCAACGGCGCATCGTGAAAGAAATCAGTTGTATGCAAAGCCGTATTTTATTATCATTATTACTCATATCAGTAGTAAGCGCCGCTTCGGCGCAGGAAATTTCAACCCGCAAATTGCAGTGGTCAACACCTGAAAAAAAATTTGGTATAACCAGTTTACCCGGCGCCGTTGTTGCCGATACTCCACGACACCGGCTGCGGCAATTGGAATTACTCTCAAACCTTCAACAGAACGCGCTGCTGACCAATGCCACCTTATCACACGTAACAGATAAAGGAAAAGTTTATATTATGCCTCCTGATAATATGCGGTGCCTGGTACCTGACCCAAATAAATCAGTACCTATGCCCACTCTACGACCTCGCAATATTACCCCCATGCCTAATTTGTATAAAGTTAAGCCCCGACAATTTTGAAGAAACTCATTCGATTGCTGATTTTTCGATTTTGAGATTTTGGGATTTCATTTATAGCAGGCTTGTTTTCTAAATCTCTAAATCCCTAAATCAGAAATCAAAGAAAAAGCCCTTCTGCAAAAACAGAAAGGGCTTTCTCTTTGATGACAATTGATATATATTGAATTGATTAATGTCCGGTCTTATAATATCCTTGTGCCGAGGTAAACCTGGAATCCCTGGTTCTTCCATTTTTCTTTATTATCAATATCATTAATGTTGGCCAAGCCAACAACATAACGCCCACCCACTTTTAAGCTGCCGATGTTTAACTGTACACCACCCAGCATTGAGAAGTCGCCGCTCTTAAATGCATCCTGTCCGTTCTTGAACAAACTTTTATCCTTGTCGAGCAAAATACCAAACTGCGGACCGGCCTGTAACGTGAAGAATTTGGCCAGGTTATAGTTTAATAAAATCGGAATGCTTAAATAGTTCAGCTTTCCTTTAACATCATCTACACCCTGGGGATAAATGGAAGAGAAATGATCGCCTGTACGATAATTGGTTTGATTCCACATTACTTCAGGTTGAATACCTAACTTATCACTGAAGTTGAGTTCGGCAAATGCACCAAGATTGTAACCGAAATTAAATTCATCTTTCATTGATGTACCATCAACTTTGAAGATGTTAGCGCCGGCTTTTACACCAACATGAAAACCTTGCGCAAAAGACATTGTGGTCAGGGCCAGGGCAAATGTTAATAACGCCAGAAATTTTAATTTCATATTCTGTTATTTATGGTTCAGTAATAGAATTTCAACTTATATGCCAAGGTTCACCTTAGCCTGTTAATTTCCCTTAACAGCTAAGTGAAGAAATACCTAATATTTTGCAACACATGTGTTGCTATTTTTACACAATGAAATTATAGCCTGCTGTTAATGCCGCATTGCGGCACAAACTGCAAACTTCATAATAGGAGGGTTTCAATTTTGAGGGAACCGTTATAATCAAAAACTTATTCCTGCTGTAACGGAATAAACGGTGTTGAGCTTTGAGTCGGAGTCCTGTGTATCCTGTAAAAAATAATCAAAGAGCACCTGCGACTGCAACAGAAATCTTCCTTTTAAATAACTGCCGCGAAACGCAACAGCGGTTGATTGAAATGCAAATTGGGTATTGTCGGATATATCTTTATTACTGGGTAATGAATTGGCGCGTACCGGTGAAAAGTTATACGAATAGGATGTATTAAAACCATAGTTCTGCGTACCGGCATTTAACATTACGATAGGTGTAAACGTTAGGTTGTCTGATTTTCCCAACACATCATACCAGTCGAAATCTTTTCGAAGCGAAATGGTAGATGAAAAATCACGTACCGATGTTTCGTTCTTTACAACCACATAGTACCGGTCGGCCTGTGAAAGCAAACGGGCCAGGCGTTCTACTCTTCTTTTTTCATATTCGGCCTTACTCCCCCATCCATAACTGAAACTGATCGTTGGCCGCACCCACCATTTCTTGTATGAAAAATAGGCGAACAACTCGTTTTGAATAGGGGTTGTATAAAAATCAAGTGAATCTTTTGTCACATACCTTGTATAAGCGATGCCCGTTGAAAAACTCTTTTTTATACAATCATATGAAGGGCTGAATGCAAACTGATAAAAACTCAAACCGTTATTCGCAAGCGCAAAAGCCGTGGCTGAAATGCCAAAGCCCGACTTATGAAAATAACCAGCCGCTGGTGAAAAGATGATCTTTTTTTGCGTATTCGTAAGTACCGAGTTCTTATCATTAAAACTGAAGAAGCCGGTACCAATACCCATATTAACCGTAAAAAAGCTTTTACGGCCGGCCAGGCTATCCAGATAGCTGTCAAAGTCTTTCATTAGCGAATCGAGTACGGCCGTTGTATCGCCCTTTGAAAATAATGAATCCAGTTTTTTCCCTTCCTGGGAAAAAGAAGGTTGCATAGCAACCGCGAAAACAAGAAGAACGAGCAATTTCTTCATACACTTGCTGATTTTCCCGCCTGCCACATAACCGGAGCTTAAAAAACTGAACAACGTACCTGAGATTAAAAAAATTGTTACTGGTTTAATCATTACCCCTGTATTATTATGTCTTACTTATTTTTTTATTTGTTATTTAAGTTCTCTGTTTATCTGCAATTGCAGAACAAATTTACTTTCCGGCCACAAACTCCGAAACCGGTAACAGCAAGTGCTTACCTGCTAACCGCCAACTCCTTATCTTTGTCGCTCACTACCATTATGCTATGATAACGTGTTTGATCGTGGACGATAACGACTTGTCGAGACTTACCTTACATCAACTGGCCCTGCAAACAGGTAGTTTGCAGGTGACAGGCGAATGCAAGGACGCAATGGAAGCGCACCGCAATATTACGGCCAATCCACCGGATCTCGTTCTTTTGGATGTAGAAATGCCCGGAATGACCGGCATCGAATTGTTGAAAATATTACCCAAAAAAACCCTGGTTATTCTTACCACCTCAAATAAGCAGTATGCCGTAGAGGCTTTTGAACTGAATGTGGTTGATTACCTCGTAAAACCGGTTACCATGCCCCGCCTGCTGCAGGCCATAGAAAAAGTACGCGAAATTATCCTTCGGAACGATTCGGAGGTTAAAGAGGTTGAAGACGACTATCTTTTTATTCGCGATAATAATTTGCTCAAAAAAATTCGCCTCGACGAAATATTATGGATAGAAGCCATGGGTGATTATATCAAGATTCGCACCCCGCAACAATGGCATATTGTGCATACCACCCTAAAAGCAGTGGAAGAAAAGATCAGTTCGGCCCGGTTAATGCGTGTTCATCGCAGTTATATCATATCGCTCGACAAAATCGATTCAATAGAGGAAGGGGTGGTGAATATTGCCAATACCCCTATACCGGTAGCCGAAAGCAACCGCAGCAAATTGATACAGAAAATAAAGTTATTGTAAGGTTTATATTTAAATTTGCATTATATTACTATTGCTTATAGTCTCTGATTAATTGCAAACCCCTAAAGTTATAGTTGGCAAGACGAATTGCTAATTACTGACTATCAACCTGAATCGTAACATTTACATTTGGTTACGCAATATTGTTGTTTACGATCAACCGTAAACTGCGAACCTGCATTGAACGGCTGAAAATTCTTGTAAACGACATATAAGGTTAAGGCTTGACTGAGGTAGCCCCAGTACCATGAAGAGAAATATAAAACCTAACAGGCTTATTCTATATAGTATTGCCTTTTCGGTGGCTTTTATAGCGGCAGGCATCATACTACAACTCAACACCGAGCGGATCATCAGTAAATCGCGTTCAGCAAGCCGTGATGCGATTGAATCTTTCCATTTACATAATAAAATACAGAATATCATCAAGAACGTGATCCTTACTGAAAGTAAAGTAAGAGGTTTCGTTATCACCGGCGATTCAAATTACATAATTGGCATACAGGATACCCTCAAAAATTTAAAAACCGAGCTTACCGGTTTGCAAAAAGCAGCCCGGGGCCAGTACAATAAGGCTTCTTTTAATACCCTCGCCTCCCTGATCGAAAAAAGAATAATCACCACCAACGAAATTATCGACGTATACCATCGCTTTGGTAAAGCGCAGGCCGAAAAAAGAATAGCCAGCAAGGCGGGCACCATATTGCGCGACAGCATTACCGACCTGTCGATGCAAATTGAAAAAGAACTGTACGACAGGCTGCAGGCAGGCATTCAGCTAAACCGCAAGCGAACCATCGTTATTTTGACCATCAGCCGGCTGCTTACCATATTAGGGCTATCGGGCATCGTTATATTATCCCTGCTGGTCATACGCCATCTGCTGCGCCAGCAGCACCTGATCAAACGGCTTGAACAGGCCAATTTGAATGAAACAGAATCACGTCGCAATATTGAAAAAATATCGGCCGAAATACAGGACCTGTACAACAATGCACCCTGCGGATACCATTCGCTCGACGGCGACGCCCGCATTGTTGCCATTAACGATACCGAACTGAAATGGCTTGAGTATAAGCGCGAAGAGGTAGTAGGCAAATTATTTATTTATGATTTGCTTGAAGAAGAAACAGCCAAAAGCGTACGCGAAAATTTTCCGCAGTTTAAACAACGTGGGTCAGTAAGGGAACGGCGTCTTATTATGCGAGCCAAAAGCGGCCGAACATTTCCGGTGGTGCTTAATTCCATTGCCATTTACGATCATGAAGGCAATTATGTATCGAGCCGCTCAACCGTAAACGATATTACCGAACAACAAAAAGTTGAAACGGCTTTAAAAGAAGCCAAACAAGAGGCCGTAGCCTCGGCTCATGTAAAAGAACAGTTCCTTGCCAACATGAGCCACGAAATACGCACGCCCATTAACTCTGTTATTGGTTTTACCAACCTGCTACAAAAAACAGCTATGTCAGACGATCAGCAACAATTCGTAAACCTTATTCAATCGGCCAGTGAAAATTTATTAACGATCATCAACGACATTCTCGACATATCAAAAATCGAAGCAGGCATGTTGCGTATCGAAAAAAATCCGTTCAGTTTAAGAGGGCTTTGCAATTCCATCGAAACCATGTTCTATCATAAAGCCCGCGAAAAAAATCTTTCCTTTTCAATTTTCATTCAGGATAATATACCCGACACGCTGAACGGTGATGCCGTGCGATTGACCCAAATACTGGTAAACCTCATCAGCAATGCCATTAAATTCACTCAAAAGGGCGGTATAACTATCAATATTACATCGCTTGTACAAACGAGGGAAAATGCCCGCCTGCGATTTTCGGTAAAAGACAGCGGTATTGGAATTCCTTCCGATAAGCTTGAATCGGTATTTGAACGCTTTCAGCAGGGCGAAACAGATACCACCCGCAAATACGGAGGCACCGGTTTGGGTCTTTCTATTGTAAAGAACCTGATTCAAATACAGGGCGGCGACATTACGGTAGATAGCGCACAGGGAAAAGGAACCGAATTTGTTTTTGACATTGAATATTCGCTGGTACCGGTGAGTGAAGCCCTGGCCAGCGTACTGCCCGAAAAAACCGAAGTTGGTCCCGGCACCTTCCCCGATGCCAAAATACTGGTGGTGGAAGATAACGCCATGAACCAGCTGCTGATAAAATATACCTTCCAGAGCTGGAAGATGAACTTTGAACTGGCCGATAATGGCGTTAAGGCCATTGAATGGCTGCAACGCGACCGGTTCGACCTGGTATTGCTGGATATTCAAATGCCGCTGATGGATGGTTATGCCACCTCACAGGCTATACGCAATGAATTGAAAAACAACATACCGATCATTGCCATGACGGCCCATGCCCTGGCCGGTGAACGCGAAAAATGTTTAAGCAATGGCATGAACGATTATATTTCGAAACCCATTCACGAAAAAGAATTGTACACCCTGCTGAAGCGGTATCTGAGCGACAATAAAAACAATATAGAGGCGCTTAAAAACGATCTGCATTACATCGACCTGAACTTTTTAGAAGATATGGTTATGGGCAGCGGCGATTTTTTAAGAACCATTATCAAACAATTCCTGAAACAGTTCCCCGGCGAAATGGAGGCGCTTAAAAATGCCGTGGATGAAAAAAACGCCCGCCAGGTAGCCACCCTCTCCCACCATATACAAAGCACTGTTTCAATTCTGGGTAAAAACACGCCCTTTTTTCAGCAGCTCGAAAAACTCGAAAAGCTGGGCAAAAAACATCCTGCACCGGGAGTTCTTTCCACTGAATTCGACAAACTCAACGATTATAAACAATCGTTACTTGATGAAGTGAACCAGTTGCTGAACGCTAAAGTGTTTTAGATCGGTTGCCGGTTGCCAGTTACCGGTTACCGGTTTCCAGTTGCCGGTTACCGGTTTCCAGTTGCCGGTTACTAGTTACCAGTTACCAGTTGCCGGATTCCTGGTACCCGGTATCAGGGGAACCGGTACCCGGTATCAGGGAACCGGTGCCCGGTATCAGGGAACCGGTGCCCGGAAGCTCACCGTCCAAACCGGCTCATTCGGCTATACATTATCCGGTTTCACCGAATCTAAACCCGCAAGGGGGTTTTAGCAGCGTATTTTTGTGTGGTCAATACGAAAGAAACCCACAAGTACCTGACCTATGAAAATAACCCGAAACCAATTTATTATATATAGTTTTTTCTCTAATCCCTAACACCGTAGAGCAATCCCTAATCCCTTTACCGTAGAAAATGCCCCTGGCATTATAACCCTAAATGAGTTCATGGTTAAGGCCTGATTTAATGTAGCAAGCGGGGCCGGTTAATAATTACGAAGGTTCATAAATCGTAAAAAGGCGTTCCTCTTTTTAACCCTAACCGGGAGGAATATTCTTAAGCCGGCCCACTTAACTTTCCCCACCCTTTTACAAACCCGTAATCCTCAAAATCGTTTAGATCCGTAACCTGTTGTTGTAATCCGTATCACCCGTTGTAAATGGGAAAGTTATTTCGTACCGGCCTGGTTAAGGCCTGATTATGGAAACAGAACCGGCATTCAACTGAATGCGGCCCTTAAAAAACCGGCTTTATTAATGCTGAACGCTTAATGCAAAACGCTTAAGGCTTATCCCCTGGCGTTTAGCATTAAGCGTTCGGCGTTGTGCATTAAGCTGCGTTAAGCGTTCAGCATTGTGCGTTAAGCGTTCAGCGTTGTGCGTTCAGCATTGTGCCTTGTTTAGCTTAACTCAATCAACGTAATCTCCGGCAAAATGCCTACACGGCCGGGATAGCCGAGAAAACCATAACCGCGGTTCACGTACAGCTTTTGGCTTTCGGTTTCATACAAACCAGCCCATTGTTTATACATGTACTGAACAGGGCTCCACCTGAAGCCCGGCAACTCAACCCCAAACTGCATTCCATGCGTATGCCCCGACAGCGTTAAGTCGATATCGGAATATTTTGTGCGTACTTCGGCATCCCAGTGGCTGGGATCGTGGCTCATGAGTATTTTGAAAGGATATTTTTCTGATCCGGGATAGGCTTCATGCATTTTTCCGTAGCGGCCAAAATTGCCTTTTGCGCTCCAGTTTTCGATGCCCAGCAGGGCAATCTTTTCATGGCCTTTTTCAAGCACCACATGTTCATTCATCAGCAGGCGCCAACCCAATTGTTTGTGCACGCCTTTTAGTTGCTCAAGGTTCTCTTTTTTGGCTTCGATGCTGTCCCACTTTACATAGTCGCCATAATCGTGGTTACCTAAGGTAGAATATACGCCCAATGGCGCCTGCAGCTTGCTGAACACCTCAATATAATCGGTCATTTCGATGGCGCGGTCGTTTACAAGATCGCCGGTAAATAAAATAAGATCGGGCTTTTCTTTCAATATCTTTTTTACACCCTTTGCAACGGCTTCCTTATCCATAAAACTGCCCGAATGGATGTCGGAAATATGCACAATGCGCATGCCTTTGAACGCCTGCGGCAGGTTGTTGAACGTCATTTTCAGGCGGTTCACCTGGTAGCGGTATTTGTTACCAAAACCATATATAAGAGTGCCGAAAATGCCACCTCCTACAGCCAGCCCCAGCCAGCTCAGAAAAACCGAACGACTGATACCATTTCCGCCTTGTGTGATTTCGGGCGGCGGTGTGCGAATCAGTTTGGCAATGATCCAGGTGCCGCCCCGGCGAATGTCGTCAACGGCAAAAAATAACGAGGCGACCAGTTTCGAAAAAAACAATCCTAAAACCATGGCTCTCGAGTAGGTGTATAACCAGCGGGGCCACGATCCTGTATTGCCATAAGCCATAAACAGAAAGATGATAATTGCAGCGGCCGATAAAACCCAATAAGTAATTATTATGGCCAGCCTTACTTTGGCCGAAGAGGGTAATATAACCTGTATAGCCTGAAAGATATAGATATCCAGCAGCGCCATCAATCCCAAAATAAAAAAGAAAAATCCTGAGTTACGCATAGTTTCTTATTAGTAATATTTAGTGCTAATAGTGGAGCATGGTGCCCCTGGCTAGCCGAAGTCGGAAGTCGGCCGTCAGAAGTCAGAAGAACCTCAATTTTAAAAATGCCGACTAATACCGCCCCTCCTCCTATACAAACTCTTCAACTTGTATAGCAGGCGCATCGGACTTCAGATTTCAGACTTCAGACTTCAGACTTCCGTTTTCAGATAAGACGAACAGCTAACACTAAAATTGTATAAATTCCGAAATCTGTGATTCTATGGCACGCAACGTATAGGCATCATGAATGGTTCCGTCAACAGTAAGCATTTTGTCGACCGAAGAAATTGGTAATTTATTGGGATGAACTATTACACGCAGATAGTGCAAAATACTTGTTAAATGTTCCAGTCCGCGCAGATTACCGCCCCGCCCGGTGGCCACACCGGTAAGCAACGCTTTTTTGCCCCACCATACTTTTTTATAATCCGAAATGTCGAACATAAGCTTCAGCACGCCGGGAATGCTGCCATTGTATTCGGGAGAAATAAAAATGAATTTATCGGTAGGTGTTAATATATCGTTTTCGAGCTGTACATACTCAGGCGTTTTATCGATGTATTTCCATCCTTCGAGGGTAATAAATTCAGGAGTTATGCCTTTTGATTTTAATATCTGCTGATAATGCCTTGCTATTTTTTCTGTATTGCTACCGGTACGGTTGGTACCGGAGATGATGGTATATTTTTCGTTCATTGTAATTAAAACAAGTTATAAGTTTTAAGTATTAAGTAATAAGTTGTTTGTATAACCAGGAAATTAGCTCAATGTTGTATGTTTGCCGCAAGCGGATCTTACAACTTATTACTTATAACTTATTACTATGAAATTTACTTACTTCGGTCATTCCTGCTTTTTAGTTGAGGTCAAAGGTACAAAACTGTTATTCGATCCCTTTATTACCGGCAATGATCTGGCAAATAAAGTGGTTGATATAGATGCCATAGAGGCCGATTATATACTGGTTTCGCACGGTCATGCCGATCATATTTTAGATTGCGCACGCATTGCGACCCGTACCGGCGCCACCGTCGTTTGCAGCTGGGAAATTTATGAATGGTTGGGCAAACAACAGATCAGCAAAGTTCACCCCATGAATACCGGTGGCAAATGGAACTTTGGACCATTTGCTGTGAAATGCGTGGTGGCGCAGCACTCTTCGGGTTTGCCCGACGGTTCCTATGGTGGTAGTCCGTTTGGATTTATCGTTTACACGGAGGAAGGCAACTTTTATTACAGCGGCGATACGGCCCTCACCCTCGATATGCAATTGATTCCCCTATGGGCAAAGCTGAACTTTGCTATTTTACCCATTGGCAACAACTTTACCATGGATGTTGCTGATGCGGTTCAGGCTGCAGCCATGATCAAATGCACCAACATCATCGGCGTTCACTACGATACCTTCGGTTTTATTAAAATCGATCACGAAAAGGCCCGCAAAGCATTTGCCGATGCAGGTTGTTCATTGCAACTACTGAATATTGCACAAACGGTTTCATTATAATTGTTTGATGGTTTCATGGTTTGATTGTCAGGAACCCGAATAGATGGCTCGATGGCTGAATTGTTTGATTGTCGGGAACCCGAAACCTGAAATGACTGAAAAATAGTCAACAATTCTGAAAATCAGGCTGCTAACCATCAGGCCATTGAACAATTAAACCATCAAACAGGTCTTCCTTTAAAATAATAAAGCATTAAATGCTGATAATAAATCTAATGTAATAATTTTGCGTTTCCATATAATGGCATCCTCCTGTTGCAGGGGGATGTTTTTTATTATCGGAGTATAAAAGAAGTAATACAATTTTATTCACTATCGGCTTTACGGGCTGTATTGAATGCGGTAAATAAGTATATTGTCACCGAAATTCACAGAAGGGATGGTAAAAAACCGGTTAAAAGCAGCTCAACGATGCGTATTTTCCGTGTTGGTGATATCATCTTCCGAGCAGATTTACGTGAACCCATTTAAACAAAATCCAAACACCCTGTCCTGCTGCTCTCAAGGCACAACAGGCAGAATGTAATTAACACTATGGCCCGAGTAATTGGAGTTGCCAATCAAAAAGGGGGAGTTGGAAAAACTACTTCCGCCATTAACCTGGCGGCCAGCCTGGCCGTTCTGGAATTCAGAACCTTATTGGTAGATGCCGATCCGCAGGCGAACAGCACCAGCGGTGTGGGTTTTGATTTGCACAATGTTCAGCAGAGCCTGTACGATTGCATGGTAAATGGTACCCCAGGTAAAGATGTGATACTGAAGTCGGATATTCCCAACCTCGATATCATTCCATCGCATATCGACCTCGTGGGCGCCGAAATAGAAATGATCAACTACCCCAACCGCGAAAGTGTATTAAAAACTATACTTGAGCCGGTGAGGGCCGATTACGACTTTGTGATCATCGACTGTTCGCCTTCGCTTGGGTTAATTACGGTGAATGCCCTTACAGCCGCCGATTCGGTGATGGTGCCCGTGCAGGCCGAATTCTTTGCCCTTGAGGGATTGGGCAAATTATTAAACACAATTAAGATCGTACAAAGCCGTTTAAATCCTGAGCTTGCTATAGAAGGTATATTAATGACAATGTACGACGGCCGTCTGCGCCTGTGTAACCAGGTTGTAAATGAAGTGCGCAAACACTTCGACGAAATGGTGTTCGATACCATCATTCATCGCAATGCCCGCATCAGCGAAGCACCAAGTGTAGGGAAACCGGTTATCCTGTATGATGGTCAAAGTAAAGGCGCTGTCAACTATCTGAACCTGGCCAAAGAAATCCTGCAAAAGAATGATATGACGAAAATTAAGCAGGAGGAGCGGATCTTAGAATAATTAATGAGGCGTTGGCAGCCTGCCTGTTGACATCCTGAACGAAAACAATAAACCATATACAATCAATGACCAACCCTAAACAAAATAAAGACGCGCTTGGTAAGGGAATCCGTTCCCTGTTGCAGAATATCGATTCTGACCTGAAAAACGCCACTGGCGACCTGAAAAAAGGTGTTGCCGAAGCAGTAACTTCTATCATGCGTATTCCTATTGATCAGATAGAAGCCAATCCGCGCCAGCCCCGTCACGATTTCGACGAGCAGGCTTTGAATGAACTCGCTTCATCTATCAAACTGCACGATATCGTTCAGCCCATTACCGTTTCAAAAATGCAGAGCGGTAAGTACCGGCTTATATCGGGCGAACGCCGCTGGCGCGCTTCGAAAATTGCCGGGTTGGTCGATGTTCCGGCTTATATACGCCAGGCCAATGACCAGGAGCTGCTTGAACTGGCCCTGCTCGAAAACCTGCAACGCGAAGACCTGAATGCGGTTGAAATAGCGTTGAGCTATAAACGTATGATGGAAGAACTGAACTACACGCAGGAACAGGTAGCAGAACGGATGGGCAAAGAAAGAAGTACAGTTGCCAACTATATACGCTTACTGAAATTGCCGCCGGATATACAGGTAGCAGTACGAAAAAGCGATATCAGCATGGGACATGCCCGTGCCCTGATCAATGTAGATACAGTGGATAAACAATTATTTATTTTTAATGAGATCAGAAGCCGCAGTTTATCGGTTCGCCAAACAGAAGATCTTGTTAGAAAAATGTATAAGAGCGGCCCCGGCGCTGTTAAAGAATCGGTAAAAAGCTCTTTACCACCAGCTTACAAAAAAATTGAAGATAACTTAGCAACTCATTTCAGTACGAAAGTCAGATTAACTCATAATAAAAACGGGCACGGAAATATTTCGATTGAGTATTATTCAATTCAGGAACTGAATAAGATCTTAGATCAGATCGGTGTCTCGGCTTAAGTTCGCCTGCATGAAGAAAGCTTTTGTTGTTATTGCGATTATCCTGATTGTTCCCATGCTGGCTTTGGCACAGCAAAAAGACAGCCTCATTGTAAAAGATACCACCGGAAAAATAATAGCTGGTTCAACCGTTAAGCAGGAAAAAAAGAAAAAAGATACTGCCGGTAAACCAGTTTTTAATCCGCGGAAGGCCTCTCTGTACTCAGCCATAATGCCAGGGCTTGGACAGATCTACAACAAAAAATACTGGAAAGTTCCCATCGTATATGCAGCCATCGGTATTCCGGTGTATACATTTTTTTATAACAAAAAATGGTACAACCGCACCCGCTATGCCTTATCTGTAGCCGAAAATGGCAATGGCGGATCGGGCTGGAGCGACAGCCTTTCTAAAGTAAACTCTGCCCTGGTACCGCTGGTAGAAGGCCTCAAAACAACCTCACTGCTGAATTACCGCAACGAGTTCAGGAAAGACATGGATTATTCAATCCTGTTCATGTTGTTGTTTTGGGGATTGAACGTTGTTGATGCCACAGTTGATGCCCACCTGAAAGGTTTTAACGTAAACGATAATTTAAGTATGAAGGTAAAACCGGCCATCCTCAGCAATCAGGCCATTGGCGTAAGCCTTTTGTTCAGTTTTAAGTAGTATGTAATAAGTTATAAGATTTGGGCCACCGAATTATCACTTATTACTAAAACTTTCAACTACTACTTATCAAAACTTATTACTTATAACTTATTACTAACTTCGAATGATGAAAATTGCATTAATCGGATATGGAAAAATGGGTCATGCTATTGAAGAAATTGCCCTTGAGCGTGGCCATGTAATAGTATTAAAAATATCGATCGACAATACCGAAGATAATACCATCGAAAATATACAAAAAGCCGATGTAGCTATTGAGTTCAGCGGCCCCGAAGCAGCATTCGACAATGTAATAAAATGTTTGGATGCCGGCGTACCCGTTGTAAGCGGTTCAACCGGCTGGCTGCAACGCTTTGATGAAGCGAAAAAACATTGCACGGCGCAAAACGGCGCTTTGTTATACGCCAGTAATTTTAGTGTAGGTGTAAATATTTTCTTTGCCATTAATAAAAGGCTGGCCGAACTGATGGCCCCCCACAGCGAATACAATGTATCGCTTACCGAAATACATCATACCCAAAAAAGAGATGCCCCCAGCGGCACCGCCATTACACTGGCCGAAGATATTCTGAACCTCAATCCTCAAAAGCAGCATTGGGTGAATCAGCCCAGCAGTAAAGCCGGCGACCTGGTGATCCTCAGCCAGCGTATTGATCCTGCTCCCGGCACCCATATTACTACGTATTCTTCGGCCATTGACGATATAGAAATCAAACACACAGCCCATACCCGCAAAGGATTTGCTACCGGCGCCGTACTGGCCGCCGAATTTCTGCACAATAAAAAAGGCATTTACAACATGAGCGATGTGCTTGGTTTGTAAAAGCTGTTTTAAATTCTTTTTTATACTCTTTTAGTCCCGCTCTGCGGGACTTTTTTTAGGCTAAGAGGATATAAGAGTAGAAAGAGAATAAAAGAGATACGCTTTATTAATCAAAAGCTCTTTTTTCTCCTTTTCTCCTTTAAACTCTTAGCGCAACTGCATGTGGGGCGCTGGCGCCCCTGGGCTTCCTAAAAAGCTGCTTACTTAAAAACATTTTGATATACCTCAATATTTGTAACAAAAGTTCTTAGTTGTCGGGTAATTAAGTAAATTTTACTACGAATTACCAAACTACTGCTGCATGAACTGTTACAGACGGGCTTATCTTTGCTGTATCTTGTCTTCTATTGTGCCATTTACCGGGTCGAATCACATACCTGTTAAAAAAGCCTGCCGTCCCCCCAACATTAAACAAACTGCTCAAATAAAAATTCCACATCCGTTTTACCTGGGCTGAAAGGTTTGGTCTATTGATTAGTAACAGTTTACAACACAGTGGCGTATTCCGGTACTGCCCCTGAAAACCAATTGATTTGCACCCTTTAATCTTTGTTGGATCTAAAACTTTAACCTGATCAAAGATTTAACCTGCCAAACATGAAACGAAAAAAAATACGCATGGCCATTGCAGACGATCATGAAACCGTGATTGAGGGATTACTTTCAATTTTGCATAAACACGAATATTTTAAAGCGGTAATCATCACTACAAACCCACAGGAACTATTGCGCCAGATGGCCTGCACAGCCGTTGACATTCTATTTGCCGACATTGCCATGCTGTACCGTAACGGCCACGAGCTGGCCAATAAAGTAAAAGAGCTTTTCCCCGCTGTAAAAATGGTGGCGCTGTTCGAAAAAGGGCATCATAACATCGTAAACACCATGATCGAGGAAGGCACCTTATCGGGGTATGTTTTAAAAAGCACTGATAAACAGGCATTAACCAATGCCCTCGAACAAATTGTTGAGGGTATTTATTCAAACGAAAAGGTTGTGGTAAAGGCTGTGCCCGAAGCCCATGTACGCTTCAGGAAGCTGGAGCCGCATGAAACCCATTTAACCGACCGGGAGCTGGAAATCATCAGGCTCATAGAGCAGGAATACAGCAATAAACAAATTGCCGAACGGTTGTTTATCAGCGAACGAACGGTAGAAACCCATCGTAAAAACATCTTCCGCAAAACAAAAACGAATAGTGTTATAGGGCTTATTAAGTACGCTTACGAACATAAGCTGGTGTAAAGTTCACAAGTTGACAGGTTAACAAGTTTACAAGTTAACCTGTTAACTTGTAAACTTGTTAACTGACCTCAACTTGTCAACTAACTTTATTGACTATTCAAAAAAAAATTATACATTTCGCGCTTTAAATTGAATACCGCATGTTATCAAAGAAAGCGCAATATGCCTTTAAAGCCCTTATGTATATGGCCGATAAAAAGGACAATGAACCTATTCTTATAGCAGAGATATCGAAAAAGAAACGGATACCCCTGAAGTTTCTCGAAAACATTTTGCTTGAGTTGAAGAAAGCGGGAATACTGGAAAGTAAAAAGGGAAAAGGCGGCGGTTATTTCTTTAAAATGCCCCCTAAAGAAATTCCGCTGGCAAAAATTGTTCGTTTAATCGACGGACCGATTGCCATGCTGCCCTGTGTAAGTTTATACTTTTATGAACGATGTAAAAACTGCGACGAAAAGCAATGCGGATTGCACGATATGATGGTGCTGGTACGTGATGCCAATTTGCGAATACTCGAAAAGAAAACTGTAGCCGATCTTACCAAAAAAGATGGTGTAGTCAAATAATAGTATAAAAAAATCCCGACCCTGGTCGGGATTAAAATGCAAATAAAAGAAAGGCGTGAAATAACCATGGACAATGCACAATCCGTGGTTATTTCATTTTAGCCTGACAGTCATTTTGTTAATAACGTTGCACCACTCCCCTTTTCCATCCGTAAACTGGCTAATTAGCCAATTCGCTCAATTACCGGGGCTTATTGGCTAATTAGGACAATTACAGTAGATTTGCCGCCGAAAATAAACACTCAATCAGTTAATATGTCTACTCTCACCAAAAACATTGACTTTTCCCTTCCTTATAAGGTAAAAGATATCAGCCTTGCAGAATGGGGTCGTAAAGAAATTCGCCTTGCCGAAGCAGAAATGCCGGGATTGATGGCGTTACGTGCTGAATACGGACCTTCACAACCATTAAAAGGCGCCCGTGTTGCCGGTTGTTTGCATATGACCATTCAAACCGCTGTTCTTATTGAAACACTGGTTGCTTTAGGTGCAGAAGTGAAATGGAGCTCTTGCAATATCTTCTCTACCCAGGACCATGCCGCTGCTGCTATTGCCGCTGCCGGTATCGGTGTGTATGCATGGAAGGGCCAAACGATCGAAGAGGCAGACTGGTGCATTGAACAAACCCTGTTTTTTGGTAGCGCCGATCGTCCGCTGAACATGATCCTCGATGATGGTGGCGATCTTACCAACATAGTATTCGACAAATATCCCGAACTGGTACAACATATACGCGGACTGAGTGAAGAAACCACTACCGGTGTTCATCGCCTGTACGAAAGAATGGCAAAAGGTACTTTACCGATCCCTGCCTTTAACGTTAACGACTCAGTGACCAAATCGAAATTCGATAACAAATACGGTTGTAAAGAAAGTCTGGTAGATGCCATTCGCCGCGCTACCGATGTAATGCTGGCCGGTAAAGTAGCTGTGGTTGGTGGTTATGGCGATGTGGGTAAAGGTTCTGCCGCATCACTGGCCGGAGCAGGTTGCCGCGTGATTGTTACCGAAATTGATCCTATCTGCGCTTTACAGGCTGCTATGGACGGTTTCGAAGTGAAAAAGATGGTTGATGCCGTACAGGAAGCTGACATTATTGTTACCGCTTCAGGCTGCCGCGATCTGATCACCGAAAAGCATTTCCGCGCCATGAAAGATAAGGCCATTGTTTGTAACATCGGCCACTTTGATATTGAAATTGATGTAGCCTGGTTGAATAGCAACTATGGTAACACCAAGGACACTATTAAACCTCAGGTTGATTTATACAACATCGACGGCAAAGAGATCATTTTGCTGGCCGAAGGCCGCCTGGTGAACCTCGGTTGCGCTACAGGGCACCCCAGCTTTGTAATGAGTAACTCATTCACCAATCAAACGCTGGCGCAGCTTGAATTGTGGACCAACCACAAAAACTACGAGAACAAAGTATATGTTCTGCCCAAGCACCTCGATGAAAAAGTTGCCCGCTTACACCTGAAAAAGATTGGCGTGATACTCGATGAGCTATCAACAGAACAGGCTTCTTACCTGGGTATTCCCAAAGAAGGGCCGTTCAAGCCAGAGCATTACAGGTATTAATATCGCGTGAAACGGCAAACGTGAAACGTGAAAACGGTGAAACGTGAAAACGCGTGAAACGTGAGCCGTAAAACGTAAAAATAACAGGCCGTGCCCCGGTTAAATCTGAGGCGCGGCTTTTTTATTGCCTATTCACGTTTGCCGTTTGCCGTACAGTTTGCCATTTCCAGATTGCCGTTCACAATTGCTGATTGCCGATTGCCGTTTGCCGATTCACGATTGCCGTCCCTGCCAGCCGGCAAGGTTTGTTTTTTTATACCAGGAAATTACTGGCATACTGGCTGCTTTGACCCGCCAGGGACAGAATATTGGTAGAAACATTTTAAAAAATGAAACGTCCCGTAGGGACGAAACCATCTGTTGTGTACCCTCCATGTTTCGCCCCTACCGCGCCTTTGCGAAGCTTCGGCGAAGCAAGGCGAAACGATAAAAACCTTAATGATTTTTCTACCGACATATTGCGCCTAACGGCACTAAATTATATTATAAGCCAAAAACCTTATAAACATATAATATAAGCCTATAAACTTATAATTTGATAATATAAGCCCATAAGCTTATATTTGTATAAATCACGGGGTATGGATAAAGCACAGAAAGCAGTAGTTATCAGCGGAGATGTGATCGGTTCATCGGCATTGAAAACAGCGGCACGAAAAAAATTGCAGCAGTTGCTGGATGCTTTTTTTGAACAGGCCATTAAACAATGGCCCGATCTGCAGGTACAGCAATACCGTGGCGACAGTATACAAACCTTGCTTACCACCAACCGGCTGGCAGGGTTACGCCTCGTTTTATTATTTCATAGTTATTTAATAAAGAACAATTTTAAAATACGGCTGGCCATGGGAGTTGGTGAAATCAGTTATAAAACCCGGCAGGTGATCACCTCCGACGGATCGGCTTTTCAGGCATCAGGCCCCTGGCTCGATGCCCTTACCAAAAGCGGAGAAGTAATAAGCATTGCCGGCCCCGACGATGATTTTACCAATGAATGGCAGGTACACAGCGCATCATTAAACTTTTTGATTCAGCGCTGGTCGACCCAGCAGGCCGAAGCGGTTTATCTGCAATTGCAGGACCTTACCCAGGAAGCGATAGCTGCAAAATTAAAAATTAAACAACCGGCGGTATACTATCGTCTGCAGGCTGCGGGATGGCCGGTTGTGCATAAAATTTGTACCCGCTTTGAATCGGTTATACCAATGGTTTAATATATTTAACGCTGAACGCATAACGCTGAACGCTTAACGCCTGACCCAAAACGCGAATAGCTAAGGCGTAAACGCATTATGGGTTATGCGTTAGGCGTTACGCATTAAGCGTTTAGCGTTAAGCAATTTACGTATTAAGCGTTGGGCGTTAAGCGTTTAGCTTTAAGCATATTACTATGGTAACCTTATTTCAATGGATATTCGCACACCTGTTGGGAGATTTCATATTGCAAACGCGTGCCATGGTACGCCACAAGCAACGACTCAAAGGCCGGTCGTGGGTATTGTACCTGCATTGCATAATACATGGCGTACTGGTTTACCTGTTCGTTTCCTCCTGGAACCTTTGGATCATTCCCCTGCTGGTAATGCTCACCCACTTCATCATTGATTTGTGGAAACTGAACCAGACCGACAAAGTGGTGTACTTTATCGTTGACCAGGTTTTACATATACTTATATTATTTATTCTTTGGTGCGTTTTTGTGGCCCCCAAAAACTGGGTCTCGGGCAACTGGATCACCCTTTTGCATAGTCAGGCTGCCTGGGCAATAGCATCGGGCTATCTGCTGGTTACCTTTCCGTTATCGTTATTGCTGGCAGGCGCCACCCAGCGCTGGCGGCGCGAAGCCGAAGAAGGCAATGTGCGTTCATCCATCAGTTTAAACGAAGCCGGTAAATGGATCGGAATTTTTGAACGCATACTGGTATTCACGTTTGTGATCACCAGTCATTTTGAAGGTATCGGTTTTTTAATTGCCGCCAAATCAATATTACGCTTCAACGATATCAAAGGGCACGAAGCCCGCAAAGAAGCCGAATACATTCTTATAGGCACCCTCATGAGCTTCTCTTTATCAATAATGATAGGCCTGGTGGTGCGGAGTTTTATTTAAAGTTATAAATATCGAATGTTGAATATTAAATGTAGAATGTTGAAATAAAAACAACTTCAAAATTTTTCATTGGACATTCGATATTCGATATTTCTACCATTGAATTTCTCTTTAACTTACATTATGAGAAATCATACCACCATGGACTTTATCGATTATTACAAAATTCTGGGGGTTGATAAAAATGCCTCCACCGACGATATCAAAAAAGCCTATCGCAAATTAGCGCGTAAGTATCATCCCGATCTGAACCCCAACGACAAAGATGCCCATAAAAAGTTTCAGCAGATCAACGAAGCCAATGAAGTGCTGAGCGATACTGAAAAACGAAAAAAATACGACCAGTACGGTAAAGACTGGCAGCATGCCGAACAATTTGAACAGGCCCGGCAGCAACACCAGCGTGCCCCCAATCAGGGACGTGAGGAATTTTTTACCGGCGATTTTGGCGATGGCGATTTTTCCGATTTCTTTGAATCGCTGTTTGGCGGCGCACGTACAGGCCGCAGCCGCAGCAGCAACGTGAAGTTCAGGGGCGAAGATTACAATGCCGAGTTGCAGATACAGCTTACAGACGCCGCAAAAACCCATCAGCAAACATTTACTATAAATGGCAAAAATGTTCGCATCAACGTGCCCGCAGGCATTGAAGACGGCCAGAAAATAAAATTAAAAGACTATGGCAGCCCCGGCATAAACGGCGGACCAAACGGCGATTTGTACATAACATTCACCATCATCAATAATACGCGTTTTAAACGCACCGGAAGCGATTTGCACACAACTGTCGACCTTGATTTGTACACGGCTGTATTGGGCGGAGAAACAACGATAGACACACTCGACGGCAAAGTTAAACTCCAGATAAAACCTTTAACCCCAAACAACAGCACCATTCGCCTGAAAGGAAAGGGATTTCCCGTTTATAAACACGAAGGCCAGCATGGCGATCTGTACATAACCTGGCAGATTAAACTGCCGACCCGTTTATCTGAAAAAGAAAAAGAACTGTTCAATGAGCTGGCTGTCCTTGCAAAATCATCAAACGCATAAATTACCCTGCAATGTCGAACGAACAACTGATACCGGCCACTGACTTTTGTACATCGCACGATATTGAAATAGGGTTCATTCAATCGCTGCACGAATACGGATTGATTGAAATAACCACTATCGAAGAAACCCGGTTTGTTCATATGGAACAATTGCCGCAACTGGAACAGTTTATGCGGCTGCATTATGAACTGGATATCAATCTGGCCGGCATCGACGCCATCGCCAACCTGCTGCAACGTATAGAACAAATGCAGAACGAGATCAGAATGCTTAAGAACCGCCTTAAAGGGTGAGCCCCTTTTTGGAAGGTGACCAACCCTTTAATTTTAACAAACAAATAATACGGCCCCATCGTTTATAATATACAACGTAAACGATGTTATATGAAAAATACAACGAACCTTTTTAAAACAACCCTGCTGTTGCTGCTCGTGACCATAGTCGCATTACCGGCAACAGTTTCAGCCCAAAATAAAAAAGCAGATAAAGAGGCTCAGATAAAAAGCCTGGTCGAAGGAAAGAACTTCGTTTTTAAAGCACAAACCGCCCTGCCCACAACAGGCATATCACGGCAATTGACTACTGATTATGATCTGCGGATAACCAAAGACACCATTGTAAGCGACCTCCCCTATTTCGGTCGTGCCTATTCAGCACCTATGAACCCAACGCAGGGACCGCTGCAGTTTACCAGTACCAATTTTCAATATACAATGGCCGATAGAAAGAAAGGCGGCTGGGATATTATGATAACGCCCAAAGATGTACAGGACCCGCGGCAAATGGCCCTGAGCATCACTGAAAGCGGCTATGCTTCGCTGACTGTTACAAGTACCAACAGACAACCTATTTCATTCAATGGTTATATAACCGCCAAAAGATAAAAAGCAGATAACATTTAAATTGAGTAGGAAGGTAGCGATTAGTTCGCTACCTGTCCCCTC
>NZ_JCAPSW010000034.1:0-22711 GCF_059587045.1 Niastella sp. sgz303648
AGGTAGATCGTAAATCGCTGCCGGCGCCGGAGCAGGGAGGAGGAGAAGATTATGTAGCGCCGCGCAATGAGGTAGAGCAGCGGATGAGTGTCATCTGGGAGCGGATACTGCATGTTGACCGGATAGGTATTCATCAGAACTTCTTCGAAGCGGGAGGTCATTCCTTATTGGGGATGCAGCTCATTGCCGCCATTAAGGAAGAATGGCAGGTAAATGTTCCCGTTAAACTGATTTTTCAGCCTGCTACAATTTCCCTGTTGGCCGAATTCATCCAGATGATGCTTCCCGGAGAACAGGATAGTATGACAGCATATGATATTGTTGAACTGTAAAAAATGAAAGGAAATGGGAAATGCAAGTATCAATCAGATCCTCACCCTCATGAGGAAGAGCCGGGAGGAGGGGGTAGAAGTGATCATCGCCGATCAGAAGATCACATTGCAAACATCCCGGCAGAAAAAAATCGATCCGGAGCTTATTCAGGGGTTTAAATTATACAAGGATGATATCCTTTTATATTTCAATCAGGAGCCGGATGATATCACGAAGTACGGCATGCCTGTGCCGGGTATTGAGAAAGAAGGACGGCATTATTTTGAGATCACGCCTACGCAGCGCTATTGGGTCCACAAGAAATTGGATAAAGATTATAAGGAAGGAGATGAAAACCATGGTTCGGCCATACATATGTATAAGCTCGAAGGAACGATTCGGAAAGATTTGTTCGAACGGGCGGTACTGGCATTGGTGGAAAGACATGAAAGCCTGCGGGCATATTTTGACCTGGTGGACGGAGCATACAGGATGTGCATAGCAAGTGCTGACCTGCCTTGTTTCAAGCCGTCGTTTATGGATGCAGCTGAAGAAAAGGATGATAAAAAAGTACAAACATTCCTGCAATTCACGCATCATAAATTTGATACCGCTGTTTCTCCTTTGTTCCTGTGCCGGCTGATTCGTGTTACAGAGCGTGAATATATTCTGTCGATAAAGCTGCATCATGTGATATTCGATATGATGTCGTCCCAGATCCTGCTGCGGGACCTGCATTCTTTATACCTGAGTATAGCGCAGGACAAACCGCCTGCTTTGCCGGTTCTGACTTTCCAATACAAGGAATATCTGGCGTATGAAAATCAATATACGAGGAAAAACAAAACGGAACATAAACAATACTGGCATCAATCGTTTCAACAGCTTCACGACGAAATTCTGATTCCTGGCTGTACAAGAAAAACTTCAACGGCTACCAACACCGCCGGAAAGGAGCATTTCGATTATGGCCCTGAATTGACGGCGAAACTGGTTGCTTTATCGAGGACGCATTCCGCCAGTATGTTCGAGATCCTGCAGATGACATTAAAGACCTGGTTGTTTTGCACAACAGGGAATAGCCGGCTTGCTATAGGAACCTATGTATTCGGAAGAGACCATCCCGGGGCCGAACATCAAATCGGCTGTTATGCAAGGACCGTTCTGATACGCACGGATCTGGAAGGAAGTGACACGGTAGAGAAAGCTATATGGAAGGTCAGAGGTGCGAATGAGGATATGCGTCGTTACCGTGCTTATACCCTGATGGAGGCCTCAGGGGCTATGCTGCCTGCAGGGCAGAAATTCATCGGTTGTTTTTGGAACATCAACATGCAATTCAATGATCTCAGGAGAGAGAAGCCCGGTACACCCGGTATCAGTTCGGGTCTTGTTTCCGAAAGCTCATTATTGGTGACTGTACTTCCCGATCTGCGGGCGGATCGTGTGGTAACCATCGATCTTGAACTGGAGATCCGGCAGATGGAGCATCAGATCGAACTTTGTGTGGTGTATAGTCATGGCATCTATGACGCAAAAGTGATACGTGATTTCTTTAGCAGGTATTTGCTGTTTACGACATACATATCGGACCATCTTTTTGCAACATTGCAGGATCTGCGCGTAAAACACATCAGGTAATATTTTCTTCATGGAAAAAATAGTGAATAATGCGGAAGTATTTGAACGAACAAAGATCGGCTTTCAAATGGATCGGGGAATCGCCTTTGGATAGCAGCAAAAAAGCATTGCTGATACCGCTGTATAACGAAAACGGAAACGACTTTGAAACAAGGCTTGGTTATTTCGATTCGGTTGCACGACAATTCAGCCGGGAGCTGGACGTGATCATCATTAATGACGGGTCGTCGGACGATAGCCTCGCCGCTATGATCGATTATAAGGAAAAGAATGATGCCGTATTTTATATTTCCTCTGTATTTCCAAACGGACAGAAAGTGGGTGCATTATTCCTGACCGTTCTTAATATCGCTCATGATATTGTTGTTCTTTCTGATTTCGATACTCAACTTATAGGGATCGAGCAATTATTCGGGGATTCCAAAGTTTGTTTGCACGATGATTTTATGGGGTGTTATTTTCGGATGCTTCCTTTCGATGGAAATGGAAACATATTCGAATTTCAGCAACTGGAATATTCCATTGAAAGAAGTATTTATAAATTTCACCGGAAAGAACACACGATACGGGTGATGCCGGGCGCCGGCTCCTGCTTTAAGCGGGATATTCTGCTAAGCATATACGGGCAACATAGCGGCCTTAGAAGTGGCGAGGACCGCGAAGCGACGATCATAGGGCTTAAGTTGGGTTATAAGGCATTTTATTTGGAGAATGTACTGGCATTGACAAAACCTCCCTCTTCTTTTAAATCGCTGGTCAAACAAAGGATAAGGTGGAACCTTGGTTACATTGAAACCTTTTACAAGGAATTATCTTATTACCTGCAGGAGATACGCAGGATGAGCGTCGTAGGCAGAATTACACTTATAGACTTGCTCGTGGTGGTGCTGATGATCCTGCTGCCTTATCTGATCTTCGGTTTGGGTGTTTGGGATTATGAAAAATTGCTGGCCTTTATTGCGTTGATCTATTTTTCGAAGATTGCATGGTGTATCTCTCTCCTGGCCATGTCTCCCGCTGAATCCCGGGAATTCATTCATAATAGACTGGGCGCCATCATCACTTATCCATTTATAAAGATCAGTCTGGATTCAATTTCCTGGACGGGTGCGTTCATCAGGTTTGTCAGTAATTGGCGATTGAGTAGAAAGAAGCGTGGATAGCATTTTCAATTGTATAATATTAAATAAAAAGATATGAAACTTACGACTGCGCAAATTGAAGGATATCACAATAATGGTTATTTGCTTCTGGAAAACCTTCTTTCCAAAGAGGAGATCGATTCCATTCGCAAGGAAGCAGATGAAATAGCTAAAGTGGACGGGCCTCAAAGGATATTGGAGAAGAATGGGGCTGTGAGATCGATATTTGCTCCGGAATCCTCGAGTGAACTGTTTGTTCGGGTTATCAGTTTGGATCGCCTGGTGCAACCTGCTATGCAACTAATCGGTCATGATGTATATGTACATCAGTCCAAAATAAATGTCAAGCAGGCCATGGCCGGAGACTGGTGGGAATGGCACCAGGATTTTACATTTTGGCATAAAGAAGACGGTATGGAAAAGCCCGATGTAGTTACGGCGATGATTTTCCTGGATGATGTAACGGAGTTCAATGCGCCCATGTTCCTGATCCCCGGATCTCATAAGGCTGGAATCGTTAGTGACGGACGCAATCATTCCGGCAATGTGGCGTTCGACAGCGAATGGTTCAAAGAATATTATGAAAGCACTTCCTATATGTCTGCGCTGACGACTAATTTGAAATTTACCATAGACCCAGGGCATATTTCGTACTGGGCAAAAAAGCGTGGGATCTATTCGGCTAAAGGGCCTGCGGGTTCAGTATTGTTTTTTCATGGAAATGTATTCCATGCCTCTACAAGCAATATTTCTCCATGGGATCGTAATACATATCTGGTAACATACAATAGTTTGGATAATACGATCCCTGAAATGCCTGACCAACGCCCGGGTTTTATAGCCAATAGAAATTTCGTAAAGATCACTCCTTCCGGCCAAAGTATCTTATAGCAGTATGATAAGTGTGCTGTAGTAAAAGCCGCATTTTATTATGCAGTCTTTGCTAAGATGACTTTTAGCAGATTCGTTTAATTTGTTTATCCCTTTACCCTGTTGATGCATGGTATGATTTCAATAAAACACTAATATGAATGATGGCATAACCTGTTTACGTATTATTTTACAATATTATGGTAAAGATCTTTGCGAAAACAGCCTCAGTAAATTGATAGTCGTACCACAGGATGGCCCTTCTTTGCAAACGATCAGCCGGTTGGCTGAAAAGGTTGGGTTCCGCACAAGGATCCGCACGGTGACATACGATTCGTGGTCGAAAGAAATAACCCTTCCCTGCATCATTCATTGGGGTAATTCGGGGTTTGCGGTACTGTGTAAAAAGGGAAAATGGAAAGACAGTAAAAAGAAGGAATTTTTATCCGGTAACCAGGAGGTACTTGTATTTGACCACAAAGAGCTTTCGGATCATTGGTTATTGAATGCCATCGATGGTAGCAGCGAATTTTGCAAAGTCCTGCTGCTCGATCCAACGGCGAAATTTTATGCCGGTGAAGGGAAAGGGAGCATTAAATTCGGATGGAAATTTGTCTTTAATTATCTTTCGAGATGTCGCAGGATGCTGGCCAAGATATTCGTTACCCTGGCGCTTGTGTCTGTTATTCAGCTGATCTATCCCTTCCTGGCCAAAAACATATTCGATATTGGTATCGGCTATCGCAGTACCGATATCGTTATATTATTTCTTTGTTGCCAGCTGGTGTTTATGTTGAGTAAGATCTCTCTGGATTTTATACGTGGCAGGGTTTTGCTGTACGTTTCCACCCATGTCAATTTGAACCTGCTCTCGGATTTTTGGATTAAGCTGAATCGCCTGCCGATGCTTTATTTCAATACCAGCCGTTCGGGGGAGATTTTACAGCGTATCCATGAGAATGAACAGATTCAGTCATTTTTAACGGGGCAAACACTCAATACTTTATTCTCGTTGCTGAACTTTATTGTATTTGCTTTACTTCTTGTAACCTTCAAGGCGAGCCTGTTCGTAATATTTACCGGCGGTATGCTTGCTTATTTCGCCTGGATGGCCTTGTTTAACAAGGCGCGCAGGGGATTGAATTATAAAATATTCGATGCAACCAGCCGTGAAAACGAGGCTACGTTGCAATTCATTCGGGGCATGGAGGAAATCCGATTGAATAACGTGCATCAACAGAAGCGATGGGAATGGGAAGATATCCAAATGGACCTTTTTCGAAAAAGGCTGAAGCTGCTTTCCGTTACACAATATCAGCAGGCCGGGGCAATATTTTTCAGTCAAACAAAAGATGTATTGCTGACTTTTATAGTTGTTCAGGCGGTTATGAAGGGGGAAATGTCATTTGGAGCAATGTTGGCCGTTCAATATATTCTTGGACAATTATCAGGACCGGCGGAGCAATTCATCAACTTTCTTCAGGATGCGCAGAGGGCTAAGATGGCTGTGGAGCGGTTAAATGAAATACATGGTATGGAAGAAGAAGATGCCGACGCGGTTAATCCCGGGAAGAGTGTTCCTGCCGGCAAGGGGATAAATATCAGGGACCTCTGTTTTTCGTATCCCGGTTCGGGTTATGGGCCTGTGCTTAAAAATATCAGCTTCGATATTGAGCCAGGCAAGATGACTGCCATTGTGGGGGCAAGCGGTAGCGGCAAAACGACCCTTTTAAGGATATTATTAAAGACCTACGATGGATATCAGGGGAGCATGAGCATGGGCGACGTAGATCTTAAGGACGTGAGCGCATCGGATTGGAGGGAAAGATGTGGGGCTGTTTTGCAAAACGGATTTATTTTCAACGACACCATTGCCCGTAATATTGCGGTGGGAGATGAGGAGATCGATCAGTCGAAGCTCATCGAGTCTTGTAAAATAGCCAATATCTATTCATTTATCAAATCATTGCCCGAAAGTTTCGATACGAAACTCGGCGCCAGTGGCCTCAATATCAGTCAGGGGCAAAAACAGCGGTTGTTAATCGCACGGGTTGCCTACAGAAAACCTGATTTTGTATTTTTCGATGAACCCACCAATGCTATGGATGTGCACAATGAAAAGGAAGTTGTTCGAAATATCCGGTCACACTTCAGGCAAAAGACCGTTGTCGTTGTTGCACACCGTTTGAGTACAGTAAGAAATGCCGACAAGATCATCGTTCTCGAAGATGGGTGTATAATCGAGGAGGGAACGCATGATGAACTGGCCGGTATGCGGGGAAAGTATTACGATTTTATCAACAATCAACTCGATATAATTGAACGTTAACCTATATGTATAGCAGTTACATCGGCAATGACCGAAGCTTTTTGACTAAATGGGCAGTATTGCTAATGATCTCCATGTTGATTGTGCTGGTGCTGGCGCTCCTGTTCTTTCCCCTTGATCAGCGGGTAAGGATACCTGCGGTGATAGATCATTCAAATACACAAGGTAGCCTGGTACTGAAGATTATGCCCGGCAGGGATACAGATAATTTCGATAGTGCCACGAAAGTACAACTGTGCCTGAAAGACTTCCCATGCGATTTGTATGGTTATGTATCGGGTAGTGTTCAGAAGGGCATGAATAATAATATGCATAGGGATTCGCCTTCTTTTTTGAGTGTGGTGGTTGGCGATACAACTTATGTAGGTCATGTCGTCACATACAAACCCGGATCAACTGTGTGGATCAGTTTTTCGATTCACCGCCATGGCGGTTTTTATGCGTTTTTAAATTAAGCCAACTATGAGTAAATCTAAATTGATTTTGGTATTTATGCACGGCGCATCGGGTCTTAACGCCAGCTTTAGCTTATCACATCTTCTTGTTGACAGGGGGCATGACCTTATTTATTTAGGTAGCGAGGACGACCGGAAATATATTGAACGGCAAGGGTTCAAATTCCATTCCTTCGATATAACCCCAATGCTGAAGGAACAGGAAGCAGCTATCAAAGAGCTGAAGTCGATCACCAGGATGCGCTTTAACGTAAGACAATCACTGCGGCTATTCGAATATTTGTTTAGTCAGGCTGAAAAATGGATCATGGAGATGCAGCCCGACCTGGTGTTGCTGGATGCGAATTCGCAGATTTTTTCCGTTCCCTTCATCAACTGTAATATACCCATTATAAACATGAACTGCACCCTGGCTTCCTTTTATACAGCGGGCCGTCCACCGGTATTTACCGGGCTTTTTCCATCTGCAGATGGCAATTTTTTTTCGAAACTGAAAGCCGACCTCGCGTGGAAGAAGCTGTTTTTTAAACAGCGTTACCGGGAAATTACATATAGAGCCCTGCTACGTTTTGGATTCGGTACGGAAAAGTATACATCCCTTCAGTCTCGCATCAAACGATCGGGTATTGGACTGGCAAGAACGGAGTACGGGCTGACATTGCGGGTGCCGCAGATCACGCTGGGGCCTAAATGCCTGGATTTTCCCCGGCAGGAAGATTCTAACGGAAGGTGGTATACGAATGCATGTGTAGACGAGCATAGAAAGGAACCTGAGATGGATCTCAGCTTTCTGCAGGAAGGAAAGAGCCTGATATATTGTGCCATGGGAACCTGCAGTGGTCACTACCATGCCCACAACCTGTATCGCTGTCTTTTTGCGGTGATGAAGGAGCTGCCCGACTGTCAGCTCATATTGCAAACTCAGAAAATTAAGGACCTAAGCAGGTGCGGGCCAATGCCTGAAAATGTGAAGGCATTCAAGATGGTTCCTCAGATCGAAGTGCTTAAAAGAGCTAGGTTATTCATCACGCATGGTGGATTTGCTTCTTTTCGGGAAGGAGTTTATTTCGCAAAGCCAATGATCGTTTTCCCGGGTTGGCATGATCAGCCGGGAAATGCAGCCAGGGTTGAGTTTCATAAATTAGGGAAGCGCGGCAGTATGCGGAAGATTACGCCGTCGCATTTGCTTGGAATGATCCGGGAGGTATTGAATGACGAGTCGATAAAGATTTCGCTGCATGATATGCAGAGCAATTTACGCAATGACCGGGATCTGCATGATACGATTTCCCTGATCGAAAGCTATGGTAATTGATCCAAAAGAATAATACTATGCGATCCAACATAATTCTGATATACAACAAGGCCTGGGGTTGGTCGGATGTCCCTTATTTCTCTCCCATAGGAGATTTTTTCCTGACAAACGATCATTCTTATAGAGATCAGGCGGTAGCGCTGATCATTCATATGCCTACCCTTAAGCCTTCGGATCCGATATTAAACCGTGGCATGAAAAGGGATGATGAATTGTGGGTCTTCTGGTCGATGGAATGCGAAGCGAACTACCGTTGGCAATACCAACCTCATGTGCTGGAGTTGTTTGATATTATGGCTACTTATAAGCTGGATGCCGACATTCCCATGCCTTATCTGGATTTACGTTACCGGGAGAGCTTCAAACGGCCCCCGTTAGCTAAAAGCGCATTCGTCAATGCTTTTATATCAAGCCGGTTTAATCTTAGCAAACGACTCGAATTGCTGGAAGAACTGATGAAGTATATCGACATACATTCCTATGGAAAATGCATGAACAACCGCAATCCTGGCAATGATGAAGGTACGGTGACGAAGGAGAATGTAATTGCTGCTTATAAATTTACCATTGCATTTGAGAATGCAATCGCTAAGGATTACGTTACTGAAAAGTTTTTTCAGCCTTTGGTCGCGGGGTCGGTTCCCATTTATCTGGGAGCCCCTAATATAGAGGAATTTGCACCGGGAAATAAATGCTTTATTAATGTTAGCGATTTTTCGTCGGTGCGTGAACTGGCAGATTACCTCCTGGCGTTGGATGCCGATCCTGTAAGCTACGAAGCTTATCATGCCTGGAGAAAAGAGCCTTATAGAGATGCAATCACGGCGAAGTTCGACCTGATTGCTACAGATGCGTTATGGCAGCTTTGTGAAAAGATCAGAATGCTAAAAAAGGTCTGATAGTGATAAATGATACTATGCGATCCAACATAATTCTGATATACAACAAGGTTTGGGGGTGGACGGATGAACCACATTTTTCTCCCATAGGAGATTTCTTCCTGACAAACGATCATTCCTATAGAGATCAGGCGGTAGCGCTGATCATTCATATGCCTACCCTTAAGCCTTCGGATCCGATACTAAACCGTGATATGAAAAGGGATGATGAATTGTGGGTCTTTTGGTCGATGGAATGCGAAGCGCACTACACCTGGCAATATCAGCCTCATGTGCTGGCGTTGTTTGATATCATGGCTACTTATAAGCTGGATGCCGACATTCCAAGGCCTTATCTGAGATTACAATACCGGGAGAGCTTCAGACGGCCCCCGTTAGCTAAAAGTGCATTCGTCAATGCTTTTATATCAAGCAGGTTTAATCAAAGCAAACGACTCGAATTGCTGGAAGAACTGATGAAGTATATTGACATACATTCCTATGGAAAATGCATGAACAACCGCAATCCTGGCAATGATGAAGGGAAGGTGACGAAGGAGAATGTAATTGCCGCTTATAAATTTACCATTGCATTTGAGAATGCAATCGCTAAGGATTACGTTACTGAAAAGTTTTTTCAGCCTTTGGTCGCAGGATCGGTTCCCATTTATCTGGGAGCCCCTAATATAGAGGAATTTGCACCGGGAAATAAATGCTTTATAAATGTTAGCGATTTTTCGTCGGTACGTGAACTGGCAGATTACCTCCTGGCGTTGGATGCCGATCCTGTAAGCTACGAAGCTTATCATGCCTGGAGAAAAGAGCCTTATCGAGACGCAATCACGGCGAAGTTCGACCTGATTGCTACAGGCCCGTTATTGAAGCTTTGCGAAAAGATCAAAATGCGATTCTAAACAAAAGCACTGGTGGAAGTTTTGGTAGATTATTAGTTCCGGCTACGAAATTTTCTTAATACTATTTACTAACATAAATTTACACGGCAAGCTTATACATAAATTTTGCCGGCACTTCCGCTTTGCAATAATATTTACCAGGGCTTGTTAGATAATATGAAAAAGCTAATAATTCTTTCGTTCATTTTGCTTTTGTTTTCAAATACTCCCTTTGCACAAAACTTTTTATCGCCGGCATGGAAAATAAGTTTTAGCGATACCACCCCTGAACTTCAAAATAAGTTCAACATAAATAACTGGAATAACATTAACCTGCTGCTGTCATGGGAACGTCAGGGGTATTACTGGCATAATGGAAAGTGTTGCCTTGCGAAAAAGTTTATCGTAACGGAAAATTATAAAGACGCAAATTTTTTGCTCACGCTTAGTTTACAATGCCATGTTGAAAGTATTTATATTAACGGTAAATATGTTGGCGGAAAATTGCCAAACCAGTTCTGGTCGCGTAACCGGGGTGCTCAAACTGTTTACCAGGTTCCCAATGATGTGTTGGTTCAGGGTGGGGATAATTTAATTACCATATTTGCTTCTGATCTTTCTTATACCGGCGGCAAAAGCTATAATCTGTGCCTGTTAACGCCATCAAAAGCTGACAATTATTCTGATCTGAAAATTTCTGTTCCAGCTAAAGATCATTTGTTTTCTACCGGCGACAAAAGCGCTTCCATTAACCTTGAATATAAGGCCCGTCAAAAAGGTTCGATTGAGCTATTTATTGTTTCTGATTTTCACGATACTGTAGTACACAAAACGCTTAATATAAAAGCCGGAGAAGGAACTATTCCTTTCAATTTCACAAAGGAAATTACGCAGCCCGGCTTTTATGAATGTACGGCGGTCATGAAAGATATCGGTTTTGCCAGTGCTGTAAAATGGTTTGCCATGTCTCCTGAAAAAATTCAGTGCCCGAATCAAACCATTCCGGGTTTTAAAAAATATTGGGAAGATGCACTTGCCGAATTGAAGAAAGTAGCGCCTGCATACAAAATCAAAAAAGTTGATAGTCTTTGTACCGGCAATCGTGATGGTTATATCGCTGAAATGAGATCTATGGGTGAAATCACTATCAGAGGTTACTACTTTGTTCCCCGCACCAGTGGTAAACATACTGCAATACTCCATGTGCCAGGTTATGGATATGGATTTGATAATGGAAAACCATTTATTAATAGCAATGACGATATTATTGAACTGGCTATTTGCGTTCGTGGACATGGAATCAGCGCCGATGTTTTTAATCCGGGTTTTGACATCCCGGGTATTTGGGGATATAAACTTTGCAGCGAAAAAGAAAATGCGTATCGCTCGATTTATATGGATTGCGTTCGTGCAGTTGAATTTTTATTGAGCAGACCGGAAGTTGATGCCAATAAAATAGGTGTGATGGGCGGAAGTCAGGGCGGTGGATTAACATTGGCTACTGCAGGTTTATGCGGTGACAAAATTAAAGCCTGCGCATACTTTGATCCATTTGTATGCGACACCCGCGATCAGTTAAGAATAAGAACTATGTGCAATACAGAAATCAAATCATATTTGAAATATTACAACGATGCATGCTCATTTAATGATGCGCTCCATGTTCAGGACCTGATCGACACGAAGGGATTTGCAGATTGGATTACCTGCCCCGTGTTTTTTGCCACGGCTTTATTTGATGATGATTGTCCACCGCACATGGGATTTGCTGCTTATAACAGGATCAAATCGCCGAAACATTTTAAAATTTATCCGAACGACAGTCATCTGGGTGAATCAGGTGAGTATACAGAGATTAAAAAGTTTTTACTTAGGCAATAGTGCATTCAAAATTCGGATTTGAGGGAAAGACAATCAACAACAAATATTTAATGAATGACAATTACCCTAAAACATAATGACCTGACTATCGAACTATTTGATGATTCTGCATTTGTTCAATCTACAGACAGCCCGACTTCGTATGACATGGTCATTCAATCTGATTCGGACAAATCATATTCGCCAAACTCACAACATGCCGTTAAGGTTTACAAAGACAATAACCCGTTTAAATCTGCTATAATATTAGCCAGTGGTGGCGGAACTCGCGTTCATAGTGACACCGCATTAATTGATGAGGGCAATCTCATTATTCGTTGCTGCAACAAATTATTCAGCCTTACACTTCCCTATTTGGAAATCAATTGGGTGACAGAAGTGGACGAGGCGACCTGCTTTTCAGTCCATGAATACCAGAACACATATATATCGCATGGTGAATTGTCTATAGCGCGAATAGACCGAGCAGGAAAAATACTTTGGAGCTATGGTGGAGCAGATATCTTCGTTTGCCTTTACGAAGGCAATGCTTTTGAAATGCATGATAGCTATATTGCATTGACAGACTTCAATGGAAGTACTTACCGAGTTGGCTATGACGGTAAAACAATAAACTATGAAGAGTCAAACTACCATAAGCAAAAGCCACTTTCAGTTCTCATGAAGCCCCGAAAACGTTGGTGGAAGTTTTGGTAGATTATTAGTTCCGGCCGGCTCATGCCAGCCGATTCATGGTTACTTTAATATTGAACAGTTTGCTTTCGCCATTATCATTATCACTGATCAGGTGAATGGTAAACTCATTGCCATTCACTGCTTCAACGCATAAGCCTTCAATTTTTTCTTTTTCAAATTCATTATTTATGGTACGCAGGTTGATCATTTCATCTAAGATTAATTCGGGGTGATGGAGTTTTTCAGTGAAATTATATATCCATCCGATATAACTGTCGCCAATAATGCCATCATCATAGGAATTAGTGGTAGCCTCGCTGGATAAGGCAAAAAATAAAATATTGTTTGATTCTATGTAACATAGTTCCGAAACCCCAATAAATTCCTTTGCACTTACAGGTAACGTAAGCTTTTGTACAATAAAAGATTGCTTGCTTTCAGTAACCAAACCATCTTTTTGAGTAATAATAAGATGGTTCCATGGATTTGCTGTATTTCCCCGGTTACTTAATACCAGATTGTCTGCAATTATAGTGGATCCTTCTATATTCACCTCCTGGATACCATTTGTTTTTAATTGGGCAAAAAATACTTTATTATAAAAAAATGGTTGAAATAGGGTAGCAGGGGCAACAACGGCATTGGCAACACGTAAAAGCAATGCTTTTTTTCTTTCTTCACGCGAACCTGAACCTATCACTAACAAATGCAGTATGCCATTTAATTCCAACAGCGTTGAGGTTTCAAAATCTGTTTTTTCTGATTTGGGAATTCTTTTTGTCGGATAGTTAAACAGTTGAATGGAATCAATCTGCGTATAATCATTATCAAGTATTAAAATATTGTTAGCGTCATCTCCTATGAGATATAATTTCCCATTGTAATAATTAATAGAAGACCCAGACGGGAAATCTGTAAGCAATGAAGATTTTATTAATTGAATCTCAGATTTCAATTTGTGTTTGTTTAAAATTTAAAGGTTGGGTTAATAATCCCTGCGTCGAGATTGTAAAAATCAACATCCCGTGAAACCTGGCGGGAACCTTCCGTTTGAACTATCCGGAATTTCCGGATAGTTGCTTCCCTTTCCAACTCGCCGGAACCGAATATGTTTTGCAAATGCTCATTAATTGTTCTCACATCTACATTAAACAATTCCGCCAGTTTTTTTGCGACAGCCAGAACGTTCCCGCTTCAAAGAACACTTCAATAGTGGCTTTGCCTTCAGGAATGCTATATAATAATATTTCGAATTTTTCCATGTTGAGTCTGTTTTAAACAGCCAGTTGTAGAGTATTTTCAGTTTTCAAATGTGCGGAATAATCCTATTGTTTAGCAAAATATTTCCTTTATCTCCAAAACAAAACGGGGCCGTTTTCGCAGCCCCGCCTGAATCTTTCGACTTCGCTCGCGCAAACAGGGGGCAAAGCATGCCCATTGCCTGCTACCTGTTTTCTAAACCATGCCCAACACTTTGGCGCCACCAACGTATTTAACCATTTCAATCTGGCCGTTTACCATGTTGCCGAATGCAATACCCACACCCAGTAATAAGCTATGGCTGTTGAGGCGGCCTTCTTTTAAAAAGCCGGCATAACTATCGCGTAACTCATTTAGTTGAATAGAAAATGCAGGTGAGGGAGCCACCGGCAACCAATCTGTTTCTTCTTGAGCCCAGGAATACATTTCTATATTATTCTCCGTACGATATCCTGCAGGATCATAGAACATATCTTCCACAATGCCTATTGTCACGAGGAACTTATACCAGCCATATTTTCCCGGGTTGAAAAAGTTTGTACCTGGTATCAGCGCCGGAAAAGTAACAGAGCCCTTCAATGTTTTTTTTGACAGCGTATATTTAATTGGGCTAGCAATAATAGTATTGAATGGCGTGCGTCGGTTGAGATTAAACCCCTGCAGCAATCCCGGATTCTTTGATAAAACTATATCACGCTGCCCGTGCTCATGTTCGGTATCGAGCGCCTGAATGGGTATAAATAATGAATTGAGCGGACCGGCGATATTGTAATCGCTCAGGTATTTGAACAGGCGGAGTGCGCTCATTACGTGGCTGACAATTTTAGCCCTTCCGCCAAATTCCATATTGTTCTTACGGGTGGTGGCAAAGGATTTCTTTGTTTGTATCTGTCGTTTGGTAGGACCGCCTTTTGTACGCACGATCAGCTTATCTGATCCCCTGACTTTGTAAACGGATATATTGCTTACGGTGCCTGTGTAGGCCATTGGTGGTTGAAATTTTCCCATAATAGTGGTTTAATGGTATGTAAAATATTTATATGTAATTTACGCGCAAATGTGTATCTTCGTACTAACGTACGGGTTATCTATATTTTACACATTATACCTGCGTATACTCACGATTATTCCGGCTATAATAGCCTTCACTTTCTGTCTTATTGTTTTCTTACTGTTGTTTACAGCTGAACTCTTCCGGGAGCGTACCAGGGAGGTATCCGGATCGTATTATGTTCGATAATCTATCGTATTTATCAGTTGTCTATGCTGTATGTAAGTCGTACATATTCCGTTCCTTTAAAGGATGGGCTTATATACGGGATATATACGAGACATGTACGAAATAAATACGGGAAACTACCTAAGCAGGTACGAGCCAAACCCTGCCCCGGTTAGTCCCCGGACAAAAGAATCAATAATAAAAAGGTGATTGGGAAGTAGAGAAAGAGAAGAAGAAAATTTTCAGCTTTTTCAGTTCAATTTTGACCGCAGGCGGCAAACTGAAATATAAAGCCGTGCATTAAAGATACAACTTTTTGTTAACGGCTGGTATTCTTTCGTTTCCAAATCGCTCTGTTTTTGTTGTCAGTCTTTCCAATATTTCCTTATGTGTCATTGGAACTGTTCTCCCATAGAATTTTTCATTGAAAAAATAGTCTTCTATTGGCGCCCGGTATGTTCAAAGTATCATTTAATATCATTAATTTAAGGGTTGAGGCAATTGACAACAGAAGTACCAATAACAGCAAATTTGTACAAAATGAACGTCAGCAACCTTTTGCCAAACGATAAAATTGCAGCATATGTAGACAGGATATTAGTAATTGAAAATAACCAAATTACTACTCCATTTATTTTACCACTTTATGCCAATGGTGTTCCTACAATACTTTTTAAATCAATAAAAGGAAAATTGGGGAATGATAAATCACATCATCTTACACTTTTCGGACAAACCGTTTTGCCTGAATCGTTGACCTTAACCGATGACTTTACTTTAATTGCTTACTTTTTTAAACCTTATACGCTAATACCTCTTTTTGCAGTGACAGCCCAGGAATTGACAGACAAGCCAATTGATTTAAATTTATTGTTCTCAAAACAATCTGCTGCACTCCAGGAAAAATTATTGAATGCCGGTACCATCGATGATATGATTGGTTTATTAGACAATTTTATTATAGGTTTAATAGCCAGATCAAAAAGTGAATGCCCGCTCATAAAATATGCAACTACACAAATTGCCGGTAATCCTTCAAAGGAATCGCTGATTATTGTTCAAAAAGAATTGCATATGACCGAAAGAACTTTTCAAAGAATGTTTGAAAAAAATATTGGTGTAGCGCCTAATCTTTACCGGCGTATTTGTCAATTCAATGCAGCCTTTACTCAACTAAACAATAGAAATCATCACAAATTATCTGATATCGCATTTCAAAACGGATATGCTGATCAAAGTCATTATATCAGGGCATTCAAAGAATTTACTGATATCACCCCTAAGCAGTACCTTAATTATGGTTCGGAAGAGTAAAAAATGATTTTGTCGGGATTGTTCTATTTTAAGACCGTTGCCTGTTATTACTTTGAATTCTAATTAAAAATGATCAATTATGACAAATCAAATTTATCCCTGCTTATGGTTCGACGGGCAGGCAAAAGCCGCAGCAGATTTTTATTGCTCCATTTTTGAAAATTCAAAAATTACAGCCGAAAACCCCATGGTAGTAGCTTTTGAATTGAACGGAAAAAGGTTTATGGGCTTAAATGGTGGCCCGAAATACAAATTCTCTCCTGCTACATCGTTTGTAATAGAGTGCGGTTCACAGGCCGAGATAGACTACTATTGGGAAAAGCTGGGCGAAGGTGGTAAATATGATCAATGTGGCTGGCTTGATGATAAATTTGGTGTATCCTGGCAAATTGTACCAGCCATATTACCAAAGTTAATGGCAGATCCGCAAAGAGCGCCGAGAGTAATTGATGCTTTTATGAAAATGTCGAAGTTTAACATTGAAGAATTAGAAAACGCATAACAAAACGGGGCCGCTTACGCAGCCCCCATATTCATTTACATATTGTTTTTATAACCCGTAAACGGGGCCGCCTGGTTCTTATCAGTACTTGCTACAAGTAAAATTAAAGCAGAATAGCAATCTATTAAGCAATTAAGACTTATTGATTATAAATATCACAAATGATACTATTTTGTGATATTAAAAATCATATAGTAAAGGAAGAAGAAATGAATTTATATAAGAACCATGTACTGGCAACGTTTTTTTTATTATTGCTTTTACCCTTTAATGGAACAACACAAACGCAGTTTACCGACACTACAGGCCTGAAATTACCCGAAGGTTTTTCCGCAATTATTGTTGCAGACAAGCTCGGTAAAACGCGACATCTGGTAGTAACCCCTCAAAACGACATTTACGTACGGCTCGCACGGCCGGTGAATGGCAAAGGCATACTGCTGCTGCATGAGGAAAATGGAAAAGCAACGTTGAAATTCGGCTTTGGTAATTATGGGGGCACAGGTGTTTATCTGCGGGATGGTTATTTATATACATCTTCCAACTCTGAAATATTCCGATACAAAGTAGATGCGAACAACCAGGTAGACACAAATTCGGTAGAGCGTATCGTGACCGGTTTGGTCGACAAAGGCACCCACGAAACAAAATCTATCATGATGGATAAGGAAGGCAACATGTATATACCTATTGGCTGCCCTTTGAACTCATGCCAGGAAAGCGACCGCCAGAAAGGTTCTTTGGGCATTGCAGGTTGTCCGCTGCTCGAAACAACCGGTGGCGTGTGGATGTTTAAGCGTGATAAAAAAGATCAAACTTATGCCGATGGTATTCGTTATGCTACCGGTTTGCGCAATGTGGTGGCCGTTGACTGGAACTATCAAAGCAATAAGTTGTTTGTGATGCAGCATGGAAGAGATCAGCTGAATTTTATTTTTCCCGATCTGTATACAACAAAAGACAATGCCGAGCTGCCCGCAGAATGTATGTATGCTTTAAACAAAGGAGATAACGCCGGCTGGCCTTTTATTTACTATGATCGTTTTCAAAAAAAGAAAATGCTGGCCCCCGAATATGGCGGTGATGGCAAAAAAGAAGGAAGCGCTGACTTCATTGATCCGGCAGCTGCTTATCCCGCACACATGGCCCCGAATGGTTTATTGTTTTATACCGGTAACCAGTTTCCTGAAAAATACAGGAACGGAGCCTTTATTGCTTTTCATGGATCATGGAACCGTGCACCCGAACCTCAGGCCGGTTTTTTTGTAGTGTTTCAGCCTTTTAAAAATGGAATGCCTTACGGTGAATGGGAAGTGTTTGCCGATAACTTCTCCGGTTCTTCAGAAAAAACCGCCAATGGCCGCGCTGATCATCGTCCATGCGGACTGGCGCAGGGCCCCGATGGTGCTTTATATGTAAGTGATGATAAAGGCGGCACTATCTTTAAAATATCATACAATAAAAAAGAAAGCCCGGTAAAGGCCGCTATAAAGGCTGCTCCTGCAAAACAACCTTTAACAGCTAAAAAGTCAACTCCTGGCACAGCGGCAAAGAAAACAGTAGCAACAACAAAACCTGCAACCAAAGCAGCACCGGTTGCAAAACCTGCTTTTATCGCCGGCAAAACGGTGTACCTGCAAAATTGTGCAGCCTGTCACCAGGCCGATGGGGGTGGGGTACCCGATTTGAATCCGCCGTTGTCTAAAACGGGTTATGTGTTGGGTGATAAAAGCCGTTTGATCAATGTGGTGCTCAAAGGGCTCAACCAGCAACCGGTAGATGGTGAAAAATACGGCAATGCTATGCCGCCATTGAATTACCTCACCGACAAGGATATTGCCAATGTGCTCACCTTTATACGCGGCAGTTTTGGCAACAAAGCAGGCTCTATAACTGAAGAGGATGTAAAGAAGACAAGGGTAAAGAAATAATTCAATTAATTATATGGCTCCGGCGAGTTTGCCCGGAACCCCGAAATAAAGGATCGCTTAATCGCGGTCCTTTTTTAACCGCTTTCACCCAAGTCCCAATAGCTACCACACAAACCGTTGTGTTTGCGGCACGGTGGAAATATGTTGCATTTTACCCTGGTTGTATTCGTGATACAATCGCCTGATATCATCGGGTGTATCGCCAATAAACGGACCATGTGAAACAATGGCGTCTCCCTGAGGCTGTCCGGCATAGAGCACAAAACGGGCGCCGGCCCCGGTTGCAGTTACGATCAATTCACTTTCAGCTGTATCCGAAAAACGGTCTAACCATCCTACCTGGTCATGCTGCAACAGCTTTTTATCTTCCCCAACCTGTACACTTCCATTAATAACATATAAAAAAGTGCTGTATGCAGCCGGAATTTGCTGTACCATGGTAATGCCGGGTTGCATGTTTATGTCGGCTATTATTACAGGAACATAGTTCCGAACAGGAGAGGAGAGGCCGGCGAAAGAACCGCTATATACCTTTATGTCCAGTCCGTTTTCAGAGGTGTGCGGCACATGTTCCAGTGAAATATCCTGTAACCGGGGCAATGCCCATCTATGCTTTTTAGGAAGGTTCAGCCATAATTGCAACAGCCGCATCTTCGTTTTCTTTTCTATGGTTTCGGTATGAATGATGCCGCTGCCTGCTGTCATCATTTGCAGATCACCCCCTTTCATGGTATGGTCATCATCTCCCATTTCGCCTTCCAGTAATAATGAAACCGTTTCAAAGCCTGCATGCGGATGGGGCCCTCCAACGGGTGTTTCATCTTTTTTATCGAGCATATCATCCATCAGCATTATAAAAGGATCACTATTGGTATAGGCTACCTGTATCACGGGCCGGGCGATATGGCCGTGTCCGAGAAACCCGGGTTGCCCGGCCGGCGTTTGTATATTGACGAGTTTTCTTTTGATTGACATATGAATATTTTATAAAAGTATTGCATCCGATGGATGAGCCATGGGATGCATATACCCAATATTTTAAAAAACAGCCTTAAGCCGCTACTACAGCTGCCTGCTTCACCAGTTGTAATTCGCTGTTGATCTTTACTTCTTCACCCAGTCCCAGGCCGCCTGTTTCCATCACCTTATTAAAATTAATACCCCAGTCGCTACGGTTGATTTTGCCGCTAACTGAAAAACCTGCTCTTTCGCCACCCCAGGGATCCTTAGTAACGCCGCTGTATTCAACCTGTAATTTCACTTTTTGGGTAACGCCTTTCATGGTAAGATCGCCGTACACGTAATATGTTTCACCATCTATCTTTTCAATTTTGGTAGATACGAAGTGTAGCTCAGGATGTTTTTCAACCTCAAAGAAATCGGAATTACGAAGATGCGCATCCCGTTGCTCATTATTGGTGTAAATAGAGCTCATGTCGGCTTTTGCTTCAATGCGGGAAGTGGTGAAATCATCACCGTTTGTTTCTGCCTGTACCTGAAAGTTTTTAAATGAACCCGATACATTGCTGATCATCAGGTGTCTGATTTTAAATCCTAATTCGCTGTGTGTTGGGTCCAGCGTCCATTTTGTTGTTGCCATATCTTTGTGTTTTTGTTATCTGAATATTTTGTTTGACAACACAAAGCTACCTACATTTGGTATACAATGTATAGCGCTATACTTTTGTATACCACTATCCTTCAGGTAAGTAAAGCGGGTAATTATGAATCATGTAAAAAAAGAAAGTGAGCACGGCGAATGCATGGGTATTTTGCGGCCTGTGCGGGATGCTCTGGATATGTTAAGCGGTAAGTGGAAGCTGCCCATTATTATTTCCCTTTCGTTTGGTGAAAAACGGTTCAATGAAATAGCTAAAGAGGTACAGGGAATAACAGCCCGAATGTTATCGAAAGAGTTACGTGACCTGGAATTAAACGGTCTGGTTAAACGTACGGTAGAAGAATCGTACCCCGTTAAAGTTACCTATTCCCTTACGCCTTATAGCAAATCGCTCGAAGAAGTTATTGAGGCGCTAAAGAAATGGGGAATAATGCATCGGAAAAAATTACTGAATGAATGCAGTACGCACAAAAAGAAAACTGCCAAAAAGTAATTACTGCATAACACCGGCTAATGAAACCGCCTGCATGTTAGCCGGCAGTTTAGCGGCCTTATCACCAGTGCAGGGGTGAAAAGAAATAACAGGTATGAAAGGATACATAATGAGGTGCAGGAAAAATATTCATTGCCGGTTGCAATTTGCTTCTCCTGCCATTGGCAGGAGAAGCAATGATGTTTACAACTAAGCAATGTGTGCTGTGGTTTTAGTTCTATGTAATTGTTGATTGTATTCCTCTTCCAGTTTTTCTATTTTGTTTTTTAAATCATTACTTAACTGGTTAGGCAGATTTTTTAATTTCTTCATATGAAAAGCTAATACAATACCTGTAATGCCAACGAAAATAAATGCAAGGGCTGTAAGCGTAACTAAGGAAAAAGCTGTAAATACCGGGTGCCCGATTAAAAGCAATGAAGCAATAATTCCAATAACGCTTACCAATGCTAAGTTTCCCCAACTTAAAATACCATAATTTTTAAGGTCAAAAGCCAGACCCAAAGCCTGAAACGACCTGAATAATAAGCTAAACCCGATCACAAAAGGCAGGGTTGTAATGGGAATTTCAGGGTACATTATTAATAAAATGCCCACCAGAACGCTTAAAATGCCCCCTGTTAAATACCAGCCCCAATCATCAATCACTTTTTGGTTTACAATTGAAAAGTAAATTTCCAAAAGGCCTGTAACAATCAAGGAAACAGTAAAAAATATAGTTAACGTTAAATAGGTTTCCAACGGAACGGTAAAAATATAAATACCCATGGCTATAAATAACAGTCCAACTATCATTGGAACGTACCAATGTTTTATGGTATTACTGATGGTCTTAAGAAAGGTTGTCATAATTGAAATATTTATTTGTTAGTGAATGGCTTGATTTTATCTTTTGCTTTTAAAAATGCCGCTCACAATGAATGAAAAGCATGTGCAAAGCCTGTTATAGAACCTGTTTAACGGAACTTTGCAGTATACTTATTGTGTTGACCGGCTTCGCTGTTAACCTGTATCAGGCAAATAATAGCAGCCTTGATGCTTCTGTATGTAGCTTTAAAAATGTTGTCTTATTTTCAGATCCCAGGGGCGCGGGTGTCTAAGTCAACTGATGCAGATTGCTTATTTAAAGATAAGTTTTTTACTTCTTTATCTAACTGTTTCAACAGTAATTTTCCTTCCGGAAAATACAAATCTCTTGTTCGCCAGGTGAAGGGTGGGCCGACAATACAAAAAATACAAGCATTCTTTCATCGTCTGTTATGAAGCTGTCTCCCTTTTTTAATAAAGATTGCGAAAAGTTTAATTGAAATTGCAGATTCAAAATTATTTACATTTGCTATACATTCTACAACAGTAGAATATAGTGAAGTAGCGGAAAGGATTTGAAACCGGTATTACTTGCCATCCAGGAATGGGGTAAGAAGCATCGCAAAAAGATCATGCATTCCTGACGGTTACAACACACATTAAATCCATCAAAGAGTACCCTATATGCGACTTATTATTGTACTTCTAACCTCTGCTATAACTTCGGTTTTATTTATTTCCTGCAGCACTTCATCCGAAAAAGGAAGTTGCAGTCAATATAAAACAGGTACATTCCGGTATCATGTAAAAGGTAAAAATAACGGCTACTGGTTTGTTATTGAACGGAATGATTCAACCCAACAGGAAACCAATGAAAAAACACAGGCTACCACTACAGCTTCAATTAAATGGACATCAAATTGTGCCTACGAACTCCGGTACCTGGAAGGAGCAAAACATTTATCATCTTCGTCATCCCGGTTAAAAAAATCAACGGTGATCAAAACGGAAATATTAAAGATGACTGATGAATACTACATATTCAGATCGAAGAGCGATATAAGCGATAAGTTTTTACAGGATACCATGTGGGTTGAAGATTAAGTTTGTAGTTTTATTATTATGAACTATTTAATATAAAAAACAACCCCGCCCAAAGGCGGGGTTCACTAT
>NZ_JCAPSW010000035.1:0-18472 GCF_059587045.1 Niastella sp. sgz303648
TTAGAATGCCCAGTATACCCACGATCATTTCCACTGACCGGCCAACGCATAACGGCACCAGCACACCCGCTCCCACCCCCTGCCTGCGCAGGTAATGCGCCAGCTGGTTGGAGCGCCTGTCGAGTTCCCGGTAACTTACCTGCCGGTCTCCATGAACCACCGCCACCGCATCCGGCGTTCGTTCAACCTGCTCCTCAAACAACTCCGCTACCGTGCGATCAGCACCATAGCTTACTTCCGTTGCATTGAAGCTTTCCAACTCACCAATACCCGATTCCGCCAATAGCGACAATTCATCCAATCGCTGATCCGCATCGCGTACCAGCGATCGAAACAATTGTATATAGTGATCCAGGAAGCGCCTGATTGTTCTTTCCTCATACAGGTCAGTACAATATTCCACGGCTCCTGTGATGCCATTATCCGTTTGCGTTAGTGAAAAAAGCAGATCGAACTTTGCCGTCGTATGCTCAGGCTGTTCTGCCAGCTGTTCAGTGTTACCAGACCCGGTCATCCGGTCTTTGTTTTGCCAGGTGAACATCACATTGAACAAGGGATGGCGACTCAGATCACGGTCTTTAACTACCGCCTCTACAATCCGTTCGAAAGGCACATCCTGATGTGTATAACCGTCAAGTGTAGTTTGTTTTACCGACCAAAGGAATTCCCGAACGGTTTGTTCACCCTTTACTTCGGTCCTGAGGGCCAGGGTATTTACAAAAAAACCGATCAATCCTTCTATTTCCTGCATCGTCCTGTTCGCGATGGGTGTTCCGATACAGATATCTGACTGACCGCTGTAACGGCTCAGCAATATCTTGAACCCGGCAAGCAGTACCATGAACAAGGTAACGTCTTCGCGATGCGCCATCAACTGCAGCCGTTCCATCAACAATCCGTCGATACAAAAACCATAGGAGGCGCCTCTACTGCTTTGCACCGCAGGACGCATATGGTCCGCCGGCAAATCCAGCGGCTCCAGACCCGATAGCTGGTCACGCCAGTATTGAAGTTTCTGCTCCAAAACTTCGCCCTGCAGGTACGAACGCTGCCAGATCGAATAATCAGCATATTGCACCGGCAACGGCGGTAATTCAGGCGCACAGCCATTGACACTTGCCTCATAGGCGGCGGTAAACTCCCGAACCAGGATGGGTACCGACCATGCGTCGGAAGCAATATGATGGATTGTCATTACCAGCAGATGTTCATCGGGGTTCAGCTGCAACAGGTGAACACGAATGGGGTAGTCCTTTGCCAGGTCAAAAGCCGCATTCACCAGTGATGCAATTCTTTGACGAACCTCCTGCATGCCAACTCCCTGCATATCCTGAATAGTCAACTGCCAATCACGCCCATCCTGTATCTGTTGATAAGGACGTCCTTCGTGCTGGCCTATAACAGTCCGTAGTATTTCATGCCGTTCGATAAGGGAACGGAAAGCACGCGAAAGATCTTCCACTGATATCTTTCCCTGTAACCTTATCACAGTAGGTATATGATATTGCACGCTTCCCTCCAGCCGATCGATAAACCACATTCTTTCCTGGCTGAAGGATAAGGGTATATATGTTGGACGTACCTGAATGGTCAGCGCCGGCAAGGAAGTTGTGGTAACCTGTAACAGAAGATGTGCAGCAATTGATTCGATAGTTGGATGGGAGAATAGCGCTCTTATCTGCAACTCCAGTTTCAACACCCGCCGCGCCGCAGCTATAAACTGCATCGCCAGCAGCGAATGTCCTCCCAGTTCGAAGAAATTATCGTGAATGCCTACCCGCTCTACACCCAGCAGTTCCTGCCAGATCTGCACCAGCTGACGTTCCACTTCACTACGCGGCGCCACATAGCCTTCTAATCCTGCCTGCTCCGGCGCCGGCAGCGATTTACGGTCTACTTTCCCGTTGACCGTCAATGGCAACCCGTCAAGCACCACCAGTGCCGACGGAACCATGTACTCCGGCAAACGGCTCCGCATGTAGTCCTGAATCAACGCCCGGTCAAGCTCTACTCCCTTGCCACTCACCACATACCCTACCAGCCGGCGCTGACCAGCCGCATCCTCCCGTACCACCACCACACTCTGCTCCACCTGTGGCGCCTGGCGAAGAACCTCTTCCACCTCTCCTAACTCGATCCTGTAACCGCGGATCTTTACCTGGTCGTCTATACGGCCCAAATACTCAATATTCCCATCTTTCAGCCACCGGGCACGGTCACCCGTACGGTACACACGGCCCCAATCCCCTGTCGCTACAAATCGCTCCGCCGTCAGCTCCGGCTGGTTCAGGTAGCCCCGCGTTACACTGGCCCCTCCAACACACAGCTCCCCTCCAATACCCACCGGTTGAAGATTGACTGACCCATCTAATATGTATATCCGTACATTGCCAATCGGTTTACCGATCGTCACCCCGCCATCCGGCCTCACGGGCGCATCTGTTAATGTAGCCGTCACAGAATTCTCTGTAGGTCCATACCCGTTGATCAACCGAATGCCTTTCGACAAAATCGCCGGGGCCACCTCCGCATCCAGCTCCTCTCCCGCAGAGTACAGTACCCGAAGACCATCCAAATGATCCTTTATCGTTCCCTGATAAGAAGGCGGCAGTGTCGCCACTTCCACGCCTTCCCTTCGCATAACTTCACTTAACCGCAACGGCGACAGGATCGTTTCCCGGCTTACCATTACCAGGCTACCGCCGTTGCACAAGGTGTTGAATATCTCCTGACAGGATCCGTCAAAACTGATCGACGCAAACTGTAATATCTTTTGTCCCGTTCCCAGCCCCAACAGCTCCCGGTGACCTGATACCATATTCGATAACCCACGATGCTCCGCCACCACTCCCTTCGGACGGCCCGTTGAGCCCGACGTATAGATCACATAACAGGCATCCTCCGGCGCCGGCTCATGCCCGGGAGACTCCAATCCCTCCCTGCCGATCGAGGACCAATCCCTATCCAGCAGCACCCGCTCATACCCTCCCAGCAACGATAGCAGCTCTCTCTGCTCACTACTGCTCACCACCAAACCCGCTACTATATCCTCCAGCATATATCGCAGCCGCTCCACCGGATACGATGGATCCAGTGGTACATAGGCGCCTCCGGCTTTCAAAATACCCAGTATGCCTACGATCATTTCCAGCGACCGCTCTATGCACAACGGCACCAGCACTTCAGGTCCCACCCCCAGTTTTCGCAGGTAATGCGCCAGCTGGTTCGAGCGCTCATCCAGCTCCCGGTAACTCAAACGCGATCCCTCATACACCACCGCCACCGCATCCGGCGTTCGCCGTACCTGTTCGCCGAATATTGCCACAACTGTCTTTGCCGCTCCTTCCACCCTATCCGTGGCATTGAACAACCCGAGCTCATCCCGTTCGCTTTCATTGATCAGCTCCAACATGCCTACGCGACGATCCGGATACTGTACCACAGCGCGAAGCAATTGCACAAAATGATCCGACATCCGACTGATCGTATCGGCTTCATACAGGTCCGTGCAATATTCAATCTCTGCCGCCAGTCCCGCCTCCGTTTCCGTAACCGACAACACCATATCGAATTTTGACGTTGTGTGCTCCGGATGTAGCAACATCAGCTGCAGACTGCCGGCACCCGCCTGCTCTTTCCCTTGCCGGGATTTGTTCTGCAGCGTGAACATTACGTTGAACAAAGGATGGCGGCTCATATCCCGGTCACGAACAACCGCTTCCACTACTTTTTCGAATGGCACATCCTGGTGCGCATAGGCGCCCAGCGTTGTCTGCTTCACCGATGACAAAAGATCCCTGAATGTGACATCGTTGTTTACTTCCGTGCGCAACACCACCGTATTGACAAAAAATCCGATCAGGCCTTCTACTTCGGCCAGCGGACGATTCGCCACAGGCGTACCTACACTAATATCTGATTGACCGCTGTAGCGGTTTAACAACAATTTGAATGCAGACAACAGCAGCATGAACAGCGTCACACCCTCTTGCTGCGACAGCAATTGCAATGGCCCCAATAACGAAGGATCGATCATAAAGCCATGCGAACGACCCCTGCTGCTTTGAATCGCAGGACGCATGTGATCGGTTGGAAGCTGCAAGGGCTCTGCGCCCGCCAGCCGCTCCCGCCAGTATCCCAGCTTCTGCGACAGCACATCGCCCTGCAGATACGACCGCTGCCAGATCGCATAATCCGCATACTGCACAGGCAGCACCGGCAGCGACTGAGCCTCCCGGCCCGCAAGCGCCTCATAGCTGAACCTGAACTCGTCAATAAGAATGGGAACCGACCACCCATCAGATGCTATATGATGCAGCGTCACTACCAGCAGGCTTTCCTGCGCCCCTGTCTGCAGCAGTTCCACCCGTACCGGATAATCTCTGCCCAGATCAAAGGGACGGTTCACCGACGCTTCTATCCTTGCCCGAACCTCCTGCTCCTGCTGATCCCCTGCGCTCCATCGCTCCATACGCCAGTCCCCTGCCGGCAGTATCTTTTGATATGGCCGGCCATCCTCTTCTTTTATCACCGTCCGAAGCACTTCATGACGGTCGATGATCGTGCGGAAGGACTTCTCCAGCCGTTCCGCATGTATCTCCCCGTTCAATCGAAGCACCGTGGATATATGATATTGTACACTTCCCTCCAAACGGTCGATAAACCACAACCGTTCCTGGCTAAACGACAACGGTATCTGTTCCGGACGAACCTTCGCTTCCAGCACCCCGGCTGTCTCCACCCGTCTGCGGGCCGACACCTGCAGGGCCTGTAAACCCACTGTCGGATAATCGAAGATCTCTGCGATGCTCAACTCCACACCCAGTTGCCTGCGGATCGCAGACACCAGCCGCACCGCCAGCAGCGAATGGCCCCCCAATGCAAAAAAATCATCCCCTCTTCCCACGCCTTCCACTTCCAGCAGTTCCTCCCAGATCGCCACCAGTTGACCCTCTACCTCGTTGCACGCAGCGCTATCCCATCCCTCGCCCCGTACCTGCGGCACCGGCAATGATCGCCGGTCTACCTTCCCGTTGGCCGTCAACGGCAAACGCTCCAGCTCCACCAATACCACCGGCACCATGTACTCCGGAAGACGCTCCCGTGTATAGTTTAATAATGCTTCCTGGTCAAATACCCCCTCCTGATCCATCACCACATACCCCACCAGCCGCCGCTGACCCGGTACATCTTCGCGCACCACCACCACACTCTGCTCAACCTGCGGCAAACGGCGCAACACCTCTTCCACCTCGCCTAACTCGATCCGGTAGCCGCGTAGCTTTACCTGATCGTCTATCCGCCCTAAATACTCCATGTTCCCATCACTCAGCCACCGCCCACGGTCTCCACTGCGGTACACACGGCCCCATGACCCTGTCTGCACAAACCGCTCTGCCGTCAGTTCCGGTTGATTCAGATAGCCCCGCGCAAGACCTCGCCCTCCTATGCAGATCTCGCCGCCTACGCCTACCGCCTGTTGCCGGTCCCCCGGCCCCAGTATGTACATCTGCATATTGTTGATCGGCCTGCCGATCGGTACACGGCCCGTTCTCTCAGGTTCCCCTGCTTCCAGCCGAACCACATAGGTACTGCAGCCCACCGTTGCCTCCGTTGGACCGTATTCATTGATCACCTCCTTCACCCCTGCATCCTGCCACTCCCCTCCTATATCGCGCCACTCCAGCGCCTCGCCCCCACATACCAGCCGGCCCGTTACCCCGGCAACGCCACCCGACGACAGCGCTGACTTCAGCAGCGGCAGATGCGAAGGCGTTAGTTTGATGAACGAATACGGACGCTCCCCACTCAGTTCCTCCGATTCAAACAATTCCGTTCCCTGCGCCCCGGACAACACCACCGGCCGGCCTCGCAGCAACGGCAAAAAAAGCGCCGTCACCGATGCATCGAACGACATTGGCAAATGCACATAGCTTCCTCCGCCGTCCTGCTGCCCTATATATTGGGTCTTCTCATTCAACAGATAGTTCACCACACTGCCATGCTCGATCAGCACCCCCTTGGGCCGGCCCGTTGAGCCCGACGTGTAGATCACATAGCACACATCGTTAGGTCCGGCGCCCCCCTGTGGCCTTTCACAGGGTCCCGTCCCCGGCTCATCCCACAGTTCATCCACCAGCACACAGCGGCAACCCTCACTTCCCGGTTCGTTCAGCAACGCCAGCAGATCCGCCTGACGGCTGCTGCTCACCACCACCTGCGCTCCCGTATCTTCCAGCATGTACCGCAGCCGCTCCACCGGATACGACGGATCCAGCGGCACATACGCACCCCCGGCCTTCAAAATACCCCACATGCCAACCAGCATCTCCGCTGAGCGGTCGATACACAGCGGCACCAGCACCTCCCGTTCCACTCCCAGGCTGCGCAGGTACTGCGCCAGCCGGTTCGAACGTTCATTCAGTTCCCCATAGCTCATCCGCGACTGCCCGGCAACCACCGCCAACGCAGCCGGCGTGCGGGTCACCTGTGCTTCAAACAGATCAACCACCGTTCCTGCAACACCATATTCCACCGCCGTGGCATTGAAGCCCGACAGCATCCCTTCTTCTGCTGCCGACAGCATCTCCAATGCCCATACCGCTGTGTCGGGGTTCTGCACCACCGAACGCAACAGCCGCTCATAGTGATCCAGCATCCGGCGGATCGTTGCCTCCTCATACAGGTCCGTGCTATAAGACAGGTCCACCTGCAAGCCATCCGGCCTTTCCGTTACAGACACCAGCATATCGAACTGGGAGGTCGTATGCGTAGAACGCTCCAGCGATACTTCCACGCTCCCAAGCACCCGCCCCGACAGGTTCGCCTGCTCGTTGTTTTGCAGTGAAAAAAGTATATCGAACAAGGGATTGCGGCTCATATCACGGTCTCTCACAACCGCCTCTACCACTTTCTCAAACGGTACATCCTGATGCGCATAGCCCTCCAGTGTCGTTTGTCTTACAACTGATAAAAACTCCCTGAACCCCATCGTCTCCTCCAGCTTCGTGCGCAGCACCAGCGTATTGACAAAAAAGCCGATCAAACCCTCTACTTCACGCAACGGACGGTTCGCCACCGGCGTGCCGATACTGATATCCCGCTGACCGCTGTAGCGGCTCAGCAATATCTTAAATACCGACAGCAGCGTCATGAACAGGGTCGCTCCTTCCTGATGACCCAGCAACCGCAAGCCCTTCAGCAATTCTCCATCTATTTGTTTACTCCAGGAGGCCCCCTCACTGCTTTGAACCGCCGGACGTGCATGGTCAAGCGGAAGTTCCAGAGGCTCCAGACCCAACAACTGATCACGCCAGTACCCCACCTTCGCCTCCAGTACTTCGCCCTGCAGGTACGAACGCTGCCAGATCGAATAATCCGCATATTGTACAGGCAAGGCGCCCAGCTGCTTGTCTGCAACGCCGGTGAGCCCATTGTACAGCGATATGAACTCGTCGATCAGGATCGCAGCGGACCACCCGTCAGACGCTATATGATGAAGCGTCACGATCAGCAACGATTCCCCGCCTTCCAACGGTAACAGTTCTACGCGCAGCGGATAATCCGAAGACAAATCAAACGGCCGGTTGATCAGCGACAACACCCGGCGCTGCAGTTCCGCTTCGCTCTCCCCGCTTTGGTCCACACGGTTCAGGCGCCAGCCTGACGACGGCAGGATCCGTTGATACGGACGTCCATCCTGCTCTGCGATCACCGTCCGCAGCACTTCATGACGATCCAGCAAACGACGGAACGCCTCCTGCAGATCCTCCCACACGAACTCACCCCCCAACCGCAATACCGTCGGTATATGATATTGAACGCTACCGCTCAGCCGGTCGATAAACCACAAACGCTCCTGGCTAAACGATAACGGAATATATTCAGGACGCGCCTGCACTGTCAGGGCAGGCAATAACGTCGCTTTTGCATGCTGTTGCAACCAGGCCCCCAGGCCCGCGATCGTTGGATGAGCGAATAACTCCCGCACCGGCAGTTCCACGCTCAAGGCCTGACGAACACCTGCGATGACGCGCATCGCCAGCAGCGAGTGTCCTCCCAGCTCGAAAAAATTATCGTTAATGCCTACCCGCTCTACACCCAGCAGCTCCTGCCAGATCTGAGCCAGCTGACGCTCCGCTTCATTACGCGGCGCTACATAGCTTTCGCCTCCTCCCTGCTCCGGCGCCGGCAGCGATTTACGATCTACCTTTCCGTTGATCGTCAAGGGCAACCGTTCCAGCACCACCAGTGCCGATGGAACCATGTACTCCGGCAAACGGCTGCGCAGGTAGTCCTGGATACTATTCCGGTCCAGGGCTTCTCCACTTACCACATACCCTACCAGCCGGCGCTGACCAGCCACATCTTCGCGCACCACCACCACACACTGCTGCACCTGTGGCGCCTGGCGAAGCACCTCTTCCACTTCGCCTAACTCGATCCTGTAACCGCGGATCTTTACCTGATTGTCGCGGCGGCCAAGGATCTCGATGCGCCCGTCGCTCAGCCACCGGCCACGGTCACCACTGCGGTACAATATGCCACCTGCTGTATATGGGTCCGGCACAAACTTCTCTGCCGTCTGTAACGGCTGCCCGTAATATCCCTGCGACACACCGCTGCCGCCTATGCAGATCTCGCCTTCTATGCCCACAGGCAATACTTCCAGCCGATCGTCGAGCACATAGAGCGACGAGCCCCCCACAGGACGGCCGATCACACTCCCCTTGCCTACGGCTACGCCAGCCTCATAACTCACCGCACTACAGAATACCGTCGCCTCCGTTGGGCCATAGGTCGCCACGATCTCACTATTGATGAAGGTTTCCCTTAACTTTTCAAGCAGATCATTCCCTATACGGTCGCCTCCTATGAACACACGCCGGATATGCGATACCCGCGATTGCTGACCACTTCCCTCTATATAACTCAACAGCGACTCATACATCGCCGGCACCGTATCCAGGGTATTCACCCTATCCAGCAACGACAACAGTTTGCCGCCATCCTGTACCTCTTCACGCTCCGCTATCACAATGCCGCCCCCCGATAGCAACGGCGTCAGTTGCTGGAACAACGATATATCAAATGCATGCGAGGCTATAAACGGCATCCACAACTGCCCGCCTCCTGACACATACTGCCGGTATACCCCCTCAAAAAAATGATTCAGATTACCATGGGTCACCAGCACGCCCTTCGGACGGCCCGTTGACCCCGACGTATAAATGATATAAGCCCCTTCCTCCCCGGCCGCTCCAAACGGCAATTCCTCCTGCTGCCCGGGTCCCGTTTGCACCGAACTGGTCAGCAGCGGCTCCACGCCCATGCCCCTGAACAGATCGGCATACCCTTCTTCGGTTATGGCCACCCGGCAGCCTACCTCCTCAACGATGAGCCCTATACGCTCCAGGGCAACACTTCCTTCCACAGGAACATATACCAATCCACTCTCCAACAGTGACAATAGCGATATCACCATCCACTCCGAACGGTTCAGCATCACCACCACACGCGCTCCACGGGGCAGGTCCATCTCACGCAACCGCAACCGAAGTGCTGTTACACGATCATACAACTGCCCATAACTCAACGATCCGGTCCCATGCACCAATGCCACCGCGTCCCCCTGCATAGTCGCCACCGACCGCAGATGACCCAATATGGAAAAACCTGATTGATCCGGTTCCCAGGACCAGTTCCTGCCAAACGACAGCGCCCGGCTCCGTATCCTTCAGCATCGCAATCTCCCCCAACACAACATCCGCATCCGCCACTACAGCGCGAAGCAATTGAACATAATGATCCGACATACGTTTTATCGTAGCTTCCTCATACAGATCACGGCAATACTCTACCTCCACCCACAATCCTCCGCCCCGCTCCACTACCGAATACACCATATCAAACTTCGACGTCGTATGCACGGAGGCCGCCTCCCGGCGCCCGCCGTTTGTAACAACCTCTCCTGATTCGTATTGAAGGGTGAACATCACATCGAACAAAGGATGGCGGCTCATGTCACGCTCCTTTACCACTACCTCCACCACTTTCTCAAACGGAACATCCTGATGCGCATACCCTTCCAGGGTCGTCTGTCTCACATCCGACAACAACTCCCTGAATCGCATTTCCTGCCTCACCTGCGTGCGCAGCACCAGCGTGTTTACAAAAAAACCGATCAACCCCTCTACCTCATGCAGCGGACGATTCGCCACGGGCGTTCCTACACTGATATCCGACTGTCCGCTATAGCGGCTCAGCATAACCTTGAACACCGACAACAGCGTCATGAACAAAGTCGCTCCCTCCTGCTGTGACAACGACTGCAGTGAACCCGTTAGTGACGCGTCTACCCCGAAGCCATGCAACGATCCCCGGATGCTCTGCACCGCCGGACGAACATGGTCCGCAGGAAGCTGCAACGGTTCCCAGCCACTCAGACGATCCTGCCAATAGCTCAGCTTCTTCGACAGCACTTCTCCCTGCAGATACGACCGCTGCCAGATCGCATAATCTGCATATTGAACAGCCAGGGATGGCAGCTCCGCTTCTATTCCCCGCTGAAGACCCTCGTACAACAACTTGAATTCTTTTATCAGAATCCCGTTCGACCATCCGTCGGACGCTATATGATGCAGCGTCACGATCAGTAATTGTTCCTCCGCTCCCAACTCCACCAAATGCACCCGTACTGGATAATCCACCGACAGATCGAACGGTTTGTTCACCAGCGATGACAACAGTTCCTGCAGCGCCTCTCCCTGCAAACCATGACGCACCATATGCTGAACACACCAGTCTTCTCCCGACAGGATGCGTTGATACGGCAAACCTCCCTGCTCGCCTATCACCGTACGAAGTACTTCATGACGCCCTATGACGCCACGGAATGCCGCCTCTATCTGCAATACATGCTGCCTGCCCCGCAAGGGCAATATCGCCGGCAAATGATATTGCACACTCCCCTCCAGCCTATCGATGAACCACAACCGCTCCTGACTGAATGATAAGGGTATATATAACGGCCGCTCCTGCACGCGCAGGGGCGGCATTGTAATAGTCTTCCGATCCGAGATCGTGCCGGCCAGCAGCGCAATCGTCGGGTAATCAAAGATGTCTCCAATGGCAAGCTCAACATCCAGTTGTTTCCGGATGGCTGATACCAATCTTACTACAAGCAGGGAATGTCCCCCCATAGCAAAAAAATCATCCGTTACCCCTATTCTTTCTATTTCCAATATTTCCTGCCAGATCGTTGCAAGCTGACGTTCGATACCGTCGGCCGGGGCCACATAAGATCCATGCTGTATAGCTCCGGGCTCGGGTAAGGCCTTGCGATCTACTTTACCACTGGTCATCAACGGCAGCGCCTCCAATTCGACCATCATCACCGGCACCATGTACTCCGGAAGCCGCTCCCGCGCATAGTTTAATAACTCATCCCGGTCAAATACCTCACCATCCGTCGAAGCCACTATATACGCCACCAGTTGCCGCTCACCCTTGCCGGTTTCACGCACCACCACAGCGCATTGCGCCACTGACGGATGCCCGCATAGCACTGCCTCGATTTCTCCCGGCTCTATCCGGTAGCCGCGGATCTTCACCTGGTCGTCTATCCGGCCCAAATACTCGATATCACCGCCCGCCAGCCACCGGCCACGGTCGCCCGTACGGTACAAGCGGCCCCATTCAGCATGTTCAATAAATCGATTAGCCGTCAACTCCGGCTGGTTTAAATACCCCCGCGCCACACTGGCCCCCGCAATGAATATTTCGCCGCCTACTCCTATCGGCAGCAATGCACCCTGCTGTGCGGCGATGTATATGCGCACATTACGGATCGGTTTTCCGATGGTCACTATGCCGTCTGGTCCAATGGGATCGTTCGTCAGGGTTGCAGTTACTGAATTCTCCGTAGGTCCGTAACCGTTGACCAATTGAGAACCCCGCCGCCTGAATTCGGCGGCAACATCCGCTTTTAGCGCTTCGCCCGCCGAGTATAATACAGGGAGATGTCCGATACTGTCTTTTATGACGGCCTGGTATGACGGAGGAAAAGTGGCAATGTCCACCGCCTGGCATTCTATCAGTTCTGCCAGCAGCGTTGGAGAAAGCACCTCTTCCCGGGTTGGCATTATCAGGCTGCCGCCACTTGACAAAGTATTGAAGATCTCATGGCATGAGCCATCGAAGGTGAAAGAAAAGAATAGTAATATTCTGCAACCTGGCCTTAGCCCCATGAAATCGATATGGCTAAGCACCATATTTGCAAGACCGCGGTGTTCTATCACAACTCCTTTCGGGCGGCCCGTTGAACCTGAGGTATAGATCATATAGCAGGCCTGATCACCGGCAGGCATTTCCGCGGGACGTTCAACCGGCTCAAGGCCGATCGCCTCGCGTTCTTTATCCAACTCCATACAACGGCAACCACTAATCGACGACAGCTGCTGACTGTATGCTGCATGAGTTACCACCAACTCCGCACTGCTGTCTTCCAGCATATACCGCAACCGTTCCTCCGGATAGAACGGATCCAGTGGCACATAAGCCCCTCCTGCTTTTAATATTCCCAGAATAGCTATAATCATATCCAGCGACCGGTCGATGCATAGCGGTACCAGCACCTCCGGCCCCACACCCAATTTGCGCAGGTAATGCGCCAGTTGGTTCGAACGTGATTCCAACTCGCGATAGCTTAACCGCTGATCGTTTAAAACCACCGCCACAGCTTCCGGGTTGCGCATCACCTGTTCACCGAACAAATCAAGAACAGTACCTTTCTCCCCAAAATCCACGGTGGTCGCATTGAAACCGTCCAGCACCTTTCGCTCATCTCCGGGCACCATATCCAATGCTCCTACCAGCCGATCGGGGTTTTGTACCACGGATCGCAGCAACTGCACATACTGATCCGCCATGCCCCTGATCGTCTTTTCCTTATACAATCCGGTACAATAAGTAATACTCAACTGAAGCCCTGTAGAAGACACATATATATCGACACTGATATCATTTTGGGCCCTTACATACTCCGGGTTATCGGCTGTTAACTGAATACGTCCGAAATTTTTTATTTCAGCTGTATCTGGTAAGTTATGTAAAGCGAATTTTATATCGAACAAGGGATTGCGGCTCATGTCACGGTCTCTTACAACCGCCTCTACCACTTTCTCAAACGGCACATCCTGGTGCCCGTAGCCCTCCAGCGTCGTTTGTCTTACAACTGATAAAAATTCCCTGAACCCCATCGTCTCCTCCAGCTTCGTGCGCAGCACCAGCGTATTGACAAAAAAGCCGATCAATCCCTCTACTTCACGCAACGGACGATTCGCCACCGGCGTGCCGATACTGATATCCCGCTGACCGCTGTAGCGGCTCAGCAATATCTTAAATACCGACAGCAGCGTCATGAACAGGGTCGCTCCTTCCTGATGACCCAGCAACCGCAAGCCCTTCAGCAGTTCTCCATCTATCTGCTTACTCCAGGAGGCCCCCTCACTGCTTTGTACCGCCGGACGTGCATGGTCAAGCGGAAGTTCCAAAGGCTCCAGACCCAACAACTGATCACGCCAGTACCCCACCTTCGCCTCCAATACTTCGCCCTGCAGGTACGAACGCTGCCAGATCGAATAATCCGCATATTGTACAGGCAAGGCACCCAGCTGCTTGTCTGCTACGCCTGTAAGCCCATTGTACAGCGATATGAACTCGTCGATCAGGATCGCAGCGGACCACCCGTCAGACGCTATATGATGAAGCGTCACGATCAGCAACGATTCCCCGCCTTCCAACGGTAACAGCTCTACGCGCAGCGGATAGTCTGCAGACAAATCAAAGGGCCGGTTGATCAGCGACAACACCCGGCGCTGCAGTTCCGCTTCGCTCTCCCCGCTTTGGTCCACACGGTTCAACTGCCAGCCCGACGACGGCAGGATCCGTTGATACGGACGGCCATCCTGTTCTGCGATCACCGTTCCCAGCACTTCATGACGATCCAGCAAACGACGGAACGCCTCCTGCAGGTCCTCCCACACGAACTCACCCCCCAACCGCAATACCGTCGGTATATGATATTGAATGCTACCGCTCAACCGGTCGATAAACCACAAACGCTCCTGGCTAAACGATAACGGAATATATTCAGGACGCTCACGCACTGTCAGGGCAGGCAATAACGTCGCTTTTGCATGCTGTTGCAACCAGGCCCCCAGGCCCGAGATCGTTGGATGAGCGAATAACTCCCGCACCGGCAGTTCCACGCTCAAGGCCTGACGAACACCTGCGATGACGCGCATCGCCAGCAGCGAGTGTCCTCCCAGTTCGAAAAAATTATCGTGAATGCCTACTCGTTCTACGCCCAGCAGCTCCTGCCAGATCTGAGCCAGCTGACGCTCCGCTTCATTACGCGGCGCTACATAATCTTCTCCTCCTGCCTGCTCCGGCGCCGGCAGCGATTTACGGTCTACCTTTCCGTTGGCTGTCAATGGCAACCGTTCCAGCACCACCAGAGCCGATGGAACCATGTACTCCGGCAAACGGCTTCGCATGTAGTCCTGGATACTATTCCGGTCCAGGGCTTCTCCACTCACCACATAGCCTACCAGCCGGCGCTGACCAGCCACATCTTCCCGTACCACCACCACACACTGCTGCACCTGCGGCGCCTGGCGAAGCGCCTCTTCCACCTCGCCTAACTCGATCCTGTAACCGCGGATCTTTACCTGACCGTCGCGGCGGCCAAGGATCTCAATGCTCCCGTCGCTCAACCACCGGCCACGGTCACCACTGCGGTACAATATGCCACCTGCTGTATATGGGTCCGGCACAAACTTCTCTGCCGTCTGTAACGGCTGCCCGTAATAACCCTGCGACACACCGCTGCCGCCTATGCAGATCTCGCCTTCTATGCCCACAGGCAATACTTCCAGCCGATCGTCGAGCACATAGAGCGACGAGCCCCCCACAGGACGACCGATCACACTCCCCTTGCCTACGGCTACGCCAGCCTCATAACTCACCGCACTACAGAATACCGTCGCCTCCGTTGGGCCATAGGTCGCCACGATCTCACTATTGATGAAGGTTTCCCTTAACTTTTGAAGCAGATCATTCCCTATACGGTCGCCTCCTATGAACACACGCCGGATATGCGACACCCGTGATTGCTGACCACTTCCTTCTATATAATTCAACAGCGATTCATACATCGCCGGCACCGTATCCAGGGTATTCACCCTATCCAGCAACGACAACAGTTTGCCGCCATCCTGTACCTCTTCCCGCTCCGCTATCACAATGCCGCCCCCCGATAGCAACGGCGTCAGCAGCTGGAACAACGATATATCAAATGCATGCGAGGCTATAAACGGCATCCACAACGGCACGCCTCCTGACACATACTGCCGGTATACCCCCTCAAAAAAATGATTCAGATTACCATGGCTCACCAGCACGCCCTTCGGACGGCCCGTTGAACCCGACGTATAAATGATATAGGCCCCTTCCTCCCCGGCCGCTCCAAACGGCAATTCCTCCTGCTGCCCGGGTCTGGTTTGCACCGAACTGGTCAGCAGCGGCTCCACGCCCATGCCCCTGAACAGATCGGCATACCCTTCTTCGGTTATGGCCACCCGGCAGCCTACCTCCTCAACGATGAGCCCTATACGCTCCAGGGCAACACTTCCTTCCACAGGAACATATACCAATCCACTCTCCAACAGTGACAATAGCGATATCACCATCCACTCCGAACGGTTCAGCATCACCACCACACGCTCTCCACGGGGCAGGCCCATCTCGCTCAACCGCAACCGAAGTGCCGTTACACGATCATACAACTGCCCATAACTCAACGATCCGGTCCCATGCACCAATGCCACCGAGTCCCCCTGCATAGTCGCCACCGACCGCAGATGACCCGGTATTGAAAAACCAGGCGTACTTTGATCACCACGGTTCGACCAATCAAGTATGCTTTTTAATTCAGCGTTTATACCTGGTAGTTCCATATCCCTGACTGGCATGTCAAAATGTTCCAGCGCAGCGGAAATAACCTGCAATAAATTTTTGGTAAAAATATCCGCTGCGACCGGCAGCTCATAATACGTCGTAACGTTGAACGAGATCAAACCCTCCCGGATCTTCAAGCCTATAAAAACCGACGCATTGAACCAGGCATCATCCGGCTGCCCATGCAGGGATTCGCAGTAGATAGCAGTATTGAACAACTTTCGATCGATGGTGACAGGGCTTTCGGGACCGGATATATCCGGCAGATGCCATTGGTGTTTAATACAGGTCATCAAATTCCGGCTCGTCCCGACCAAACATTCTTTAAAAGACAACCTGTTATCGATCCCGCAAATAACAGGCAATACCCCTTGTGCTTCGCCTGTGTCACCGGTCTGTCCAAAAAACGGAGCAATCACGGGCACGGCATTCGAACGCGTATACTTATTGACCAGTGCACTATAAGCAGTCAAAACAAAAATATAGATTGAAATATCTTTCCCGTTGCACAAGGCCGTCAACTTCGAGGCATCGGCCTCATTCAAAACATATTCCCAACTTTTACGAATGTTCTGTTGACCTGTTTCGTCGAACAGAGGAACCGCGTTCTCAATACGCTCATTATTTAAATATTGCGCCCAATACTGTTTATCGATGTCAGCACTGAGGTCGGTGTGCATTAACTTTTTCTCAATTACATCACTCATAGAAAGAAATGTTTAGACCGGATATTCCGGTTAGATCGATTTATTCTTAAAATCAAAATCAAATAATGTATCGTTATTTTCTGCTATCAGGTTGTTCATTTGCGCCATGCGTTTTTCGATGTCTTCCGCGGAAAGCAGGCGGATATCCATGATCCGTTGATCCGGATTATCGGCTATGGCGAGCAGTAATACTTTGAACCAATGGGCGATTTTTTGTATCGTTTCTCTTTCATAGAGATCCGTAGAATATTCTATTACAATGATACCTCCCTGCACATCATCCTCCAGGGCGGAAAAAGCCAAATCGAACTTGGAGGTATCGTTGCCGATATTTTCCTGTACAATGCCCACACCGAAATCAGCTTCCTCCAATCTGGCTCTTTCGTTATTATGTAAAGTAAACATCACATCGAACAAAGGATTTCGGTCCATATCGCGTTTCCTGGCCAGGACTTCCACCACCTTTTCGAATGGCACATCCTGATGAGCATAACCCTGCAATGTCGTTTGCCTGACAGCCAATAACAGTTGCCTGAAGCTATATTCTCCACGTATTTCCGAACGAAGCACGAGTGTGTTTACAAAATAGCCGATCAATCCTTCTACCTCCTGGATGCCCCGGTTGGCTACTGTTGTACCCACAGAAATGTCTGACTGACCGCTAAGCCGGCTCAGCAGTATCTTTAATGCTGATAATAACGTCATGAACAATGTGGCACCTGTTTCCAGACCCAGTTTATGCAGTCGTTCCATGATGTCTTTGTCGATCGCAAATTCGCAGGCCGATCCCCTGCCACTCAGTTTGCCCTGACGTTTGCGATCTGCCGGTAACCGAAGAGAAATAGCGCCCGAAAGCTGATTTGACCAATATTTCAGTTTCTTCTGCAAAACATCGCCTTGTAAATAGTGTCGCTGCCAGATGGCATAATCCGCATATTGTACCGGTAAAGGGGGTAGCTCAGGCGAACGACCGGCGACACAAGCTTCATAGGCAGCCGTAAAATCCCGGATCATGATAGGTATCGACCATCCATCAGATGCGATGTGATGGATGTTTACGACCAGATAATGATCGTTTTCGCCTGATCGTAATAAGTGCGCACGGATGGGATAGTCTGCAGCCAGATCAAAAGGAATGGCTATGAGCGCCGCGATCTGGTTCTTTAGCGACTGCTCATCAGCTCCGTATTGCTCAATTCTCCGAAGCTGCCAGTTGTGCGCCGGCAATATGACCTGATAAGGCTGATCGTTATTTTGTGCAATGACCGTTCGTAACGCTTCATGACGTGTAAGAAGAGTTCGGAATGCCTTCTCAAGATCATCTGCCTTCAGCTTTCCATGTAATCTCAAAACGGTCGGTATATGATAAGATACGCTGCCTTCCAACTGGTCGATAAACCACAGGCGTTCCTGACTGAAAGACAATGGTAAATGGTCCGGACGCGGTCCCGGAGACAAAGGCGGGACATCTGCGTTCTCTGCCGGTATATTCTTCAGGCGTTCAGCCTGAAGGGCAATCGTTGGAAGATCGAAGATCTCCCCAATAGAAAGTTCAACTCCCAGCTGGCTACGGATGGCGGATAGCAATCTTACCGCTAATAAGGAGTGGCCGCCCACAGCAAAAAAATCATCGTTTATTCCAATCTGCTCTATATCCAGCAGCTCCTGCCAGATCTGCGCCAGTTGACGCTCCACTTCACTGCGCGGCGCTACATAACCTTCTAATCCTCCCTGCTCCGGCGCCG
>NZ_JCAPSW010000036.1:0-14406 GCF_059587045.1 Niastella sp. sgz303648
TATAAGTAAAGGTGTATACAATATCACCAGCGCAAGCCGGATTACCGGTCACTACAGGCGCCGATACAATTAGCGTTCTGCCGCAATTATCAGTTACTGTTGGCGGTGTGGGCGCAGTAGCAGCGCTCGGACATGCTACAGTAGATGTTGTAGCTGCAGGCATCGTTACAACCGGCGGAGCAACTGTTGTAGTATGCGTCCAGGTATAATTTGTTCCGGCACAATCAGTATATGTAAATGTGTAAACAATATCACCTGAGCAAGCCGGATTGCCGGTCACTACAGGCGCCGATACAGTTAGCGTTCTGCCGCAGTTATCGGTAACAGTTGGCGGAGTCGGAGCCACTGCCCCACTCGGACAAGCAACTGTTGAAGTGGTATTAACAGGCACAACTACAACCGGTGGAGCTACAGTAGTTGTATGTGTCCAGGTATAGGTTGCACCTGCACAATCTGTATAAGTAAATGTATAAACAATATCTCCTGCGCAAGCCGGATTACCAGTCACCACAGGTGCTGATACATTAAGCGTTCTGCCGCAGTTATCAGTAACAGTTGGCGGAGTCGGAGCCACTGCCCCACTCGGACAACCAACTGTTGAAGTGGTATTAACAGGCATTGTTACCACCGGAGGTGCAACTGTCGTGGCATGCGTCCAGGTGTAATTTGTACCGGCACAATCAGTATAAGTAAAGGTATATACAATATCACCTGCACAAGCCGGATTGCCGGTCACCACAGGTGCTGATACAGTTAGCGTTCTGCCACAATTGTCAGTTACTGTTGGTGGTGTAGGTGTAGTAACAGCGCTCGGACAGGCAACTGTTGAAGTGGTTGCCGCAGGCATTGTAACCACTGGTGGTGCTACAGTAGTTGTATGTGTCCAGATATAAGTTGTTCCGTTGCAATCCGTATAAGTGAATGTATAAACTATATCTCCTGCGCAGGTCGGATTACCAGTTACAACCGGTGCAGAAACAGTAAGCGTTCTGCCGCAATTATCAGTTATTGTCGGCGGCGTCGGTGTTGTAGCTGCGGATGAACAAGCAACCGTCGAGGTGGTATTAGCAGGCATTGTAACCACTGGTGGTGCTACCGTAGTAGTATGCGTCCATGTATAATTTGTACCGGCACAATCAGTATATGTAAATGTGTAAACAATATCACCTGAGCAAGCCGGATTACCAGTCACAACAGGAGCAGAAACAGTCAGCGTTCTGCCGCAATTATCAGTTACTGTCGGCGGCGTTGGTGTCGATGCCGCAGAAGGACAAGCAACGGTTGAGGTGGTTGCAGCAGGCATCGTTACTACCGGCGGCGCAATGGTTATTGTGTGCGTCCAGGTATAATTAGTGCCGTTGCAATCTGTATAAGTAAAGGTGTATACTATATCCCCAGCACAGGTTGGATTACCAGTCACCACAGGTGCAGAAACAGTTAGCGTCCTGCCACAATTATCAGTTACTGTCGGTGGTGTTGGTGTGGTGGCTGCACTCGGACAGGCAACAGTTGAGGTAGTTGCAGCAGGCATCGTTACCACCGGTGGAGCAATAGTCGTAGTATGCGTCCAGGTATAATTAGTTCCGTTACAATCAGTATAAGTAAACGTATAAACAATATCTCCTGCACAAGCCGGATTACCGGTCACCACTGGTGCAGAAACCGTAAGCGTTCTGCCGCAATTGTCAGTTATTGTCGGCGGCGTTGGTGTGGTAGCAGCAGATGGGCATGCAACTGTCGATGTAGTTGCTGCAGGCATTGTAACCACCGGTGGAGATACAGTCGTGGTATGTGTCCACGAATAATTAGTTCCGTTGCAATCTGTATAAGTAAAGGTATAAACTATATCGCCCGAACAAGCCGGATTGCCAGTCACAACCGGCGCTGATACAGTAAGCGTTCTGCCGCAATTGTCAGTTACTGTTGGCGGCGTTGGTGTGGTGACTGCACTCGGACAGGCAACTGTTGAGGCAGTAGCCGCAGGCATTACAACAACCGGCAGAGCAACTGTTGTAGTATGCGTCCAGGTATAATTAGTTCCTGCACAATCAGTATAAGTAAACGTGTAAACAATATCGCCTGCGCAGGTTGGATTACCAGTCACTACAGGTGCTGATATAGTCAGCGTTCTACCGCAATTATCAGTGACTACAGGCGGTGATGGATCTGTGGCATTAGACGGACAGGCAACCGTTGAAGTTGTTGCTGCAGGCATAACCACAACCGGCGGTGCAATGGTTGTGGTATGTGTCCAGCTATAAGTTGTACCGTTGCAATCAGCATAAGTAAATGTATAAACTATATCTCCAGCGCAAGTCGGATTACCAGTCACCACAGGAGCTGATACAGTCAGCGTTCTACCGCAATTATCAGTGACTACAGGCGGTGAGGGATCTGTGGCATTAGACGGACAGGCAATCGTTGAAGTTGTTGCTGAAGGCATAACCACAACCGGCGGTGCAATGGTTGTGGTATGTGTCCAGCTATAAGTTGTACCGTTGCAATCAGCATAAGTAAAGGTATAAACTATATCTCCTGCACAAGTTGGATTACCGGTCACAACAGGTGCTGAAACTGTCAGCGTTCTGCCGCAATTGTCAGTTACTGTTGGCGGTGTGGGCGCAGTAGCAGCGCTCGGACAGGCTACAGTAGATGTTGTAGCTGCAGGCATCGTTACAACCGGCGGTGCAATGGTTGTGGTATGTGTCCAGGTATAAATTGTTCCGTTGCAATCTGTATAAGTAAACGTATAAACTATATCTCCTGCGCAAGCCGGATTACCAGTCACAACAGGTGCTGATACAATAAGCGTTCTGCCGCAATTATCAGATACTGTCGGTGGAGTTGGTGTGGCAGCAGCGCTCGGACAGGCAACGGAAGATGTTGTTACAGCCGGCATGGTTACCACAGGAGGTAATATGGTAGTAGTGTGCGTCCAGGTGTAATTTGTTCCGGCACAATCAGTGTAAGTAAAGGTGTAAACGATATCTCCTGCGCAAGCCGGATTACCGGTGATTACAGGAGCACTTACAGTCAATGTTCTTCCGCAATTATCAGTTACAATTGGTGGTGTTGGCGTTGTAGCTGCACTCGGACAAGCAACGGTTGAAGTCGCATTGGCAGGCATAACTACAACCGGTGGAGATACAGTAGTTGTATGTGTCCATGTATAATTAGTACCGTTGCAATCTGTGTAAGTGAATGTATAAACTATATCACCTGCGCAAGCCGGATTACCAGTCACTACAGGCGCTGATACAGTCAGAGTCCTTCCACAATTATCAGTTACGGTCGGTGGTGTGGGTGTCGCTGCCCCACTCGGACATGCAACTGTCGAAGTGGTATTGACTGGTATCGTTACAACCGGCGGTGCAATGATTGTGGTATGTGTCCAGGTATAAGTTGTACCATTACAATCAGTATAAGTAAATGTATAAACTATATCGCCTGCGCAAGCCGGATTGCCGGTCACCACAGGCGCCGATACAATTAGCGTTCTGCCGCAGTTATCAGTGACAGTTGGTGGTATTGGCGTTGTAGCAGCACTCGGACAGGCAACTGTTGAAGTGGTATTGCCAGGCATCGTAACAACCGGCGGTGCTACCGTAGCGGTATGCGTCCAGGTATAATTAGTTCCATTACAATCGATATAAGTAAAGGTGTACACTATATCACCTGCACACGCCGGATTGCCAGTCACCACAGGTGCCGATACAGTCAGCGTCCTGCCGCAATTATCTGTAACAGTTGGTGGAGTCGGAGCCACTGCCCCACTCGGACAGGCAACTGTTGAAGTCGCATTAGCAGGCATCGTTACCACTGGCGGAGCAATAGTCGTAGTATGAGTCCAGGTATAATTAGTACCGTTGCAGTCAGTATAGGTAAAGGTATAAACAATATCTCCTGCGCAAGCCGGATTGCCAGTCATCACAGGTGCTGATACGCTCAGCGTTCTGCCGCAATTATCAGTTACTGTTGGCGGCGTAGGCGCTGTAGCAGCGCTCGGACATGCTACAGTAGATGTAGTAGCTGCAGGCATCGTTACAACCGGCTGAGCAATGGTTGTGGTATGTGTCCAGGTGTAATTTGTTCCGGCACAATCAGTGTAAGTAAACGCATAAACGATATCTCCTGCACAAGCTGGATTGCCGGTCACCACAGGTGCTGATACCGTAAGCGTTCGGCCGCAATTGTCAGTTACCGTCGGTGGTGTTGGTGTAGTAGCAGCACTCGGACAGGCAACCGTTGACGTAGTAGCCGCAGGCATCGTTACCACTGGTGGAGATACAGTAGTTGTATGGGTCCAGGTATAATTGGTACCGTTGCAATCAGTATAAGTAAATGTATAAACAATATCGCCCGCACAAGCCGGATTACCGGTCACTACAGGCGCCGATACAGTCAATGTTCTGCCGCAATTATCAGTAACAGTCGGTGGTGTGGGTGTAACAGCAGCCGAAGGGCAAGCAACAGTTGAAGTCGCATTCGCAGGCATTACAACAACAGGCGGAGATACAGTAGTGGTATGTGTCCAGGTATAATTGGTGCCAGCACAATCTGTATAAGTAAAGGTGTATACAATATCACCAGCGCAAGCCGGATTACCGGTCACTACAGGTGCCGATACAGTCAGAGTCCTTCCGCAATTATCGGTTACTGTCGGTGGCGTGGGTGTCGCAGTAGCACTCGGACAAGCAACGGTTGAGGTAGTTGCAGCAGGCATTGTAACCACAGGCGGCGCAACAGTAGTTGTATGCGTCCAGGTGTAATTAGTTCCATTACAATCAATATAAGTAAATGTATATACTATATCCCCTGCACAAGCCGGATTACCGGTCACCACAGGCGCTGATACAGTCAGCGTTCTGCCGCAATTATCAGTTACTGTTGGCGGTGTGGGTGTTGTAGCTGCAGATGGACATGCAACTGTCGAAGTGGTTGCAGCAGGCATAACTACAACCGGCGGTGCTACTGTTGTAGTATGTGTCCATGTATAATTAGTACCGTTGCAATCTGTATATGTGAATGTATATACAATATCCCCAGTGCAGGCCGGATTACCAGTCACAACAGGTGCTGACACGGTGAGCGTTCTGCCACAATTATCAGTTACCGTCGGTGGTGTGGGCGTCGCAGCTGCAGAGGGACAAGCAACAGTCGAAGTCGCATTGGCAGGCATAACTACAACCGGTGGTGCAACTGTAGTGGTATGTGTCCAGGTATAATTTGTTCCGTTGCAATCTGTATAAGTAAACGTATAAACTATATCTCCTGCACAGGTTGGATTACCAGTCACAACAGGAGCACTTACAGTAAGTGTTCTGCCGCAATTGTCAGTTACTGTCGGTGGTGTTGGTGTTGTGGCTGCAGATGGACAAGCTATAGAAGATGTGGTAGCAGCAGGCATAACTACAACCGGTGGAGCAATGGTTGTGGTATGTGTCCAGGTATAATTAGTGCCATTACAATCAGTATAAGTAAAAGTATAAACAATATCGCCTGCGCAAGCCGGATTACCGGTCACCACAGGTGCTGATACTGTCAGCGTTCTGCCGCAATTGTCAGTTATTGTCGGCGGCGTTGGCGCAGTAGCAGCGCTCGGACATGCTACAGTAGATGTTGTAGCAGCAGGCATCGTTACAACCGGTGGTGCAATAGTTGTAGTATGCGTCCAGTTATATGTTGCACCGTTACAATCAGTATAAGTAAAAGTATAAACAATATCTCCTGCGCAAGCCGGATTACCAGTCACCACTGGTGTAGATACAGTCAGCGTTCTGCCGCAATTGTCAGTTACTGTTGGCGGCGTTGGTGTGGTGACTGCACTCGGACAGGCAACGATTGAAGTCGCATTGGCAGGCATAACAACAACCGGTGGAGATACAGTAGTTGTATGTGTCCATGTATAATTAGTACCGTTGCAATCTGTGTAAGTGAATGTATAAACTATATCGCCTGCGCAAGCCGGATTACCAGTCACAACAGGTGCACTTACAGTTAAAGTTCTTCCACAATTATCGGTTACTGTCGGCGGCGTAGGCGCTGTAGCTGCTGATGGACAAGCAACTGTTGAAGTCGCATTACCTGGCATTGTCACCACCGGCGGTGCTACCGTAGTAGTATGCGTCCAAGTATAATTGGTACCGCTACAATCAGTATAAGTAAATGTATAAACTATATCACCTGCACAGGTTGGATTACCGGTCACTACAGGCGCCGATACAGTCAGCGTTCTGCCGCAATTATCTGTCACTGTCGGTGGTGTGGGCGTAGCAGCAGCGCTCGGACATGCTACAGTAGATGTTGTAGCCGCGGGCATCGTTACTACTGGAGGTGCTACCGTAGTCGTATGCGTCCATGTGTAAGCTGTACCATTACAATCAGTATAAGTGAATGTATATACAATATCCCCTGCACAAGCCGGATTGCCAGTTACAACAGGTGCAGAAACAGTAAGCGTTCTGCCGCAATTGTCAGTTACTGTCGGCGGAGTAGGCGCTGTAGCTGCTGATGGACAAGCAACTGTTGAAGTCGCATTACCTGGCATTGTCACCACCGGCGGTGCTACCGTAGTAGTATGCGTCCATGTATAATTGGTACCGCTACAATCAGTATAAGTAAATGTATAAACTATATCACCTGCACAGGTTGGATTACCGGTCACTACAGGCGCCGATACAGTCAGCGTTCTGCCGCAATTATCTGTCACTGTCGGTGGTGTGGGCGTAGCAGCAGCGCTCGGACATGCTACAGTAGATGTTGTAGCCGCGGGCATCGTTACTACTGGAGGTGCCACCGTAGTCGTATGCGTCCATGTGTAAGCTGTACCATTACAATCAGTATAAGTGAATGTATATACAATATCTCCTGCACAAGCCGGATTGCCAGTCACCACAGGTGCAGAAACAGTAAGCGTTCTGCCGCAATTGTCAGTTACTGTCGGCGGCGTAGGTGCTGTAGCTGCTGAAGGACAAGCCACTGTTGACGTAGTAGCTGCAGGCATTGTAACCACCGGTGGAGAAACAGTCGTAGTATGAGTCCAGGTATAATTAGTTCCATTGCAATCTGTATAAGTGAACGTATAAACTATATCGCCTGCGCAGGTTGGATTACCAGTCACAACAGGAGCTGATACAGTAAGCGTTCTGCCGCAATTGTCAGTTACTGTTGGCGGTGTGGGCGCAGTAGCAGCGCTCGGGCAGGCTACAGTAGATGTTGTAGCAGCAGGCATCGTTACCACTGGTGGAGATACAGTAGTTGTATGGGTCCAGGTATAATTAGTTCCGTTGCAATCAGTATAAGTAAACGTATAAACAATATCTCCTGAACAGGCCGGATTACCAGTCACCACAGGCGCTGATACAGTAAGCGTTCTGCCGCAATTGTCAGTTATTGTTGGCGGTGTGGGCGTAGTAGCAGCGCTCGGGCAGGCAACCGTTGAGGTGGTATTAACAGGCATTGTAACCACCGGCGGTGCTACAGTAGTTGTATGCGTCCAGGTATAATTAGCACCGGCACAATCTGTGTAAGTAAACGTATATACTATATCACCTGCGCAAGCCGGATTGCCGGTCACAACAGGTGCTGATACAGTCAGTGTTCTGCCGCAGTTATCGGTTACTGTCGGCGAAGTCGGAGCCACTGCCCCACTCGGACAAGCAACTGTTGAAGTGGTATTAACAGGCATCGTTACCACCGGCGGCGCAATGGTTGTAGTATGCGTCCAGGTATAATTAGCACCGGCACAATCTGTGTAAGTAAACGTATATACTATATCACCTGCGCAAGCCGGATTGCCGGTCACAACAGGTGCTGATACAGTCAGTGTTCTGCCGCAGTTATCGGTTACTGTCGGCGAAGTCGGAGCCACTGCCCCACTCGGACAAGCAACTGTTGAAGTGGTATTAACAGGCATCGTTACCACCGGCGGCGCAATGGTTGTAGTATGCGTCCATGTATAATTTGTACCGGCACAATCCGTATAAGTAAATGTATAAACTATATCTCCTGCACAAGCCGGATTGCCAGTCACAACAGGTGCACTTACAGTAAGCGTTCTGCCGCAATTATCAGTTACCGTCGGTGGTGTTGGTGTGGTGGCTGCAGAAGGACAAGCAACTGCAGAAGTGGCAGCAGCTGGCATAACCACAACCGGCGGCGCTACAGTCGTAGTATGAGTCCAGGTATAATTAGTACCGTTACAATCTGTATAAGTGAATGTATAAACGATATCGCCTGCACAAGTTGGATTACCGGTCACTACAGGCGCACTCACAGTTAAAGTTCTTCCACAATTATCAGTTACTGTCGGCGGAGTCGGCATCGATGCCGCAGAAGGACAAGCCACTGTTGAAGTGGTAGCTGCAGGCATCGTTACCACCGGCGGTGCAATGGTTGTAGTATGCGTCCAGGTATAAGTAGCTCCTGCGCAATCGGTATAAGTAAAGGTATATACAACATCACCGGCGCAGGTTGTATTCCCGGTTGTCACAGGCGCCGATACAGTAAGTGTTCTGCCGCAATTATCAGTTACAGTCGGTGGTGTAGGTGTTACCAATGCAGCCGGACAGGCAACCGAAGATGTTGTTACAGCCGGCATGGTTACCACAGGAGGTAATATGGTAGTAGTGTGCGTCCAGGTATAATTCGTACCGGCGCAATCAGTATACGTAAATGTGTAAACAATATCTCCTGAGCAGGTAATATTTCCGGTAGTCACCGGCGCCGATACAGTAAGCGTTCTTCCGCAATTATCAGTGACGGTCGGAGGCGTTGGTGTTACCAATGCAGCCGGACAGGCGACGGAAGATGTTGTTGCAGCCGGCATGGTTACCACAGGAGGCAATATGGTAGTGGTATGCGTCCAGGTATAATTGGTACCGGCGCAATCGGTGTAAGTATAGGTATAAACAATATTTCCTGAACAGGTCGGATTACCGGTCACTACGGGAGCACTCACTGTTAATGTTCTTCCGCAATTATCGGTCACTGTTGGCGGTGTTGGCGCAGTAGCCGCTGCCGGACAAGCCACTGTTGATGTGGTGACTGCAGGCATCGTTACAACCGGCGGAGCAACTGTTGTTGTGTGTGTCCAGGTGTAAGTAGCTCCTGCACAATCGGTGTAAGTGAATGTATAAACGATATCTCCTGCACAAACCGGGTTACCGGTCACTACAGGCGCACTCACAGTTAAAGTTCTGCCGCAATTATCGTTTACCGTCGGTGGTGTAGGTGCAACAGCAGCTGATGCACAAGCTACTGTTGATGTGGTAGCCGCAGGCATCGTAACCACCGGGGGCAATACGGTTGTTGTATGCTTCCAGGTATAGGTAGTGCCGGCGCAATTGGTATAAGTGTAAGTATATACAATATCACCATTGCACGATGGGCTGCCGGTGATCACCGGACCGTTTACCGTTAATGGACTTCCGCATACAGTTACTACCGGTGGCGTAGGTGCGGTAGCAGCCGATGAGCAGGCAACTGTTGATGTTGTATTGGCCGGCATAGTAACAGCCGGAGGCGCTACAGTAAGTGTTTGGGTAGCTGAAGTTGTATTTCCACAGGCATCGGTCGCCGTCCAGGTTCTGGTAATGGTTCCGCATCCGCCTGTAACATTATTGGTTTCGTTACTAACTACGGTAATGGTAGGATCACAATTATCAGTAGCAGTAACAGTGGCAGCTGCAGGTATATTATCACACTGAACCGTAGCATTGGCCGGAACGCCGTTCAAAACAGGCGCTGTATTATCAATAACCGTCAATATCTGTTTGGCGGTAGTGGTATTGCCACAGAAATCGGTGGCCGTCCAGGTACGTGTAATGGTTCCGCAACCTTTGGTTACATTATTGGTTTCGCTGTAAACAACCTGCACATTAGGGTCGCAATTGTCGGTAGCAGTCACCACTACCCCACCATCGGGAATGTTATCGCACTGCACTGTGGCATCGGCGGGTACGCCGGTTATGATGGGTGCGGTTATATCAATTACAGTCAGTATTTGTGTTGCAGTCGTTGTATTACCGCAGGCATCGGTGGCCGTCCAGGTTCTGGTAATGGTTCCGCAGCCAGCCGTTACACTATTTGTTTGGTTCAGCGTCACTACCACATTGGCATCGCAGTTGTCGGTGGCGGTAACTGTTGGGGCAGCCGGAATAGCATCGCATTGAGCTGTAGCATTGGCCGGTACGCCATTCAACACAGGTCCTGTTACATCTCTTGTAAAGGTTACTGTTTGTGTGGCAGTTGCGTTATTGCCGCAATTGTCGCCAACAGTCCAGGTTTTTGTTACACTGTAAGTACAACCCGAAACCAACACTTCGGCTCCTACCGTTCCGGTAGCAGTAAGCCCGGTGCTGCAATTATCGGTAACGGTTGCATTTCCAAATGCGGCATTGATGGTGGCAGCCGTAGGGTTACATCCCACCAAAGTAGCAGTGCTTAGGGTAATTACCGGCGCCTGTGTATCTCTTGTAAATGTAATTGTTTGCGTAGCTGTTCCGGTATTGCCGCAGGAGTCTGTTACCGTCCAGCTTTTGGTTACTGAATAAGTACAACCCGAACCGGTTTCGGTACCCACGGTTCCTGTAGCAACCAAACCGGTGCTGCAGTTATCGGTAACAGTGGCTGCTCCAAACGCTGCATTAATAACGGCCTGTGTAGGATTACAGGGAACAGTCGTTGCGGCAGCAAGGGTAATTACAGGATTTTCAGTATCGCGTTTGAATGTAAGTGTTTGGGTAACCGGCGTTGCTGCATTTCCGCAGGAGTCGGTTGCATTCCAGGTGCGGGTAATCGACCGGGTACAGGTACCGGTTTCGGCACTGGTGGTTGAAGTAGCAACAAAAGTTTGATTACAATTATCTGTAACCGTTGCAGTACCCCAGGCTGCACTGATCTGCGCTGCTGTTGGATTGCACCCTAACGTCGCAGCGGCCGTCACTGTAATTACCGGCCTGGTCGTATCATATATAGTGAAGGTGCGGCTACACGAGCTGTTACATCCGTTTAATGTAACAGCAAGACTCAAGGTATAAGTGCCGCAGCTGCCACGTGCTATTACAGTAACCGTTTGACCGGTTGATGATCCTGAAATACTTCCTTTGCCCGATATGCTCCAGCTATAGGAACTTAATCCTGCTGCTGCTGTATAGGTATTGGTCGATGCCGGACAAATACTGTCGTTTCCGCTGATTGAACAGGTTGGCAATGGTTTTACCGTTACATCAACACAAACGGGCGAACTGGAACAACCGGCTGCCGTGGTAGCCACCACACAATAATTAAATGTTCCGGCTACCGTAGGCGTTGTGGTAACATTCTGCGTTGCTCCTGATGCAGGAGTTAAATAAGTTGTTGGCGACCATTGGTAAGTTACGGGCTGATAAGTACCATTAAGACCAACATTATCCAATGCCCAGTTGCTTCCGGCGGTGCCATCATACCTGAAACGCACGCGCACATTCGATTTACCGATGTAGGCACTTAGATTGATCGATTCCTGTATAAAACCGTTGTTCGGATTTCCTACATTGGTAGGACCGGTATATGTTTTAAGCGTATTATAGGTTAAACCGCCGTCGGTAGAAATTTCAACATAGCCGGTTGTACCCGCATTAAAGTTTAATGCCGTATAATAATTAAACACCGGGTTGATTACTCCAACCAAACTAAAAGGAGGTGTTATTAAACTCGCTTCGCTACCGCCGCCATCACCGTTTACGATCATGAATTTAGTATTGGTTGGCGGCGCATTTGAGTTGAACGTTACACCGTTAAATACTTTTCCGTTATTGGTTTCGCCCCATTCACTATTGTCATCCTTGTTATTACTGTTGGCATCATTTCCACTCCATCCTGCCGGATTGGCTGTTTGAAAATCTTCAACCGGAAATGGCGGAGGACCGTAATCACTCGCTTTCAACACCGATGATTGACCTAAACAAATGATGGGTGGATTGGCCGTAGCGGTGGGTGTAAACGGTGGATTCACCGGAACAATGCCATAGCTTGAATAAGCATAACATCCGTTCAATTCCATATATACCCGGTATATGGTGGTGGTGGTTAAATTCAGATACGATTGCGTGGTAGAAGTATTGCTGACCGTTGTCCAGGTAGATCCTCCGTCGGTAGAAGTCTCCCATCTTAAAATATTACCGGTATAGTTCGACAAAGTGATGGTACCACTATTGCTTCCGGGACATACTCCCGGACTCGAAGACAAATCCCCCGACGGGCTTTGGGTAACTGTGATGGGTACGCTTGCAGTAGCCGTACATCCGTTTGCTCCTGTTCCCGTAACAGTATAGGTGGTAGTAACACTGGGATAAGCATTAACAATACTTCCGGTTGTAATAGATAAATCGGTTGAAGGGCTCCAGGTATAGCTGGTGGCCCCGCTGGCAGTTAAGGTAACAACATTGCCACTGCAAAAAGCGGCTGATGCGGGTGACACGGTTACTGTTGGTAAAGCATTTACCGTTGCAGTAACAGCAACTCTGGTGGCAGAAACGCAACCGGTAGAAGTATTTCTTGCTTCGCCATAATAAGTTGTGGTAGCAGATATTGATGGTGTGGTAAAGCTGGCGCCGGTTCCCTGTAATGTACCTCCGGTCGATGCATCGTACCAATCGATAGTAGTGCCCGCAGCACTGGTAGCCGATAATGTTACTGTTCCCGGTCCGCACCTCGATGCACTGACAGGCGATGTGGGGGCTGAAGGACGGGGATTTACTGTAATTACAACGGTTGAAGTGGCCGCTGTACAGGGACCTGCACCATCTGGGTCGTTTGTTGTCAGGGTCAGCGTAACCGTTCCACTTGTAATACTCGGTGTATAAGTAGATGTTAATGATGTTGCATTCGAAAATGTTCCGCTCGGAGCAGTCCAGGTTGAGCTGGTAGCCCCTCCGCCAATTGCTCCGGCCAATGTTACCGTGCTTCCGGCGCATACTGTTTGCGCTGCGCCTGCACTGGCAGTGGCTGCCTGGTTTACTGTGATTACTACTGTTGACGTTGCAGCCGTACAGGGACCTGCGCCATCGGGATCATTGGTTGTCAGGGTCAGTGTAACTGTTCCACTGGTAATACTCGGTGTATAAGTAGAAGTTAACGATGTTGCATTCGAGAACGTTCCGCCTGGCGCACTCCAGGTTGAACTGGTGGCGCCGCCACCGCGGGTTCCTGCAAGTGTTATAGTGCCACCGGCACATACTGTTTGCGGCGCACCGGCATTGGCAGTAGCTGCCTGATTTACCGTGATTACTACGGTCGAAGTTGCAGCCGTGCAGGGGCCTGCACCATCAGGATCATTCGTTGTTAACGTCAGCGTAACCGTTCCACTTGTAATACTCGGTGTATAAGTAGATGTTAATGATGTTGCATTCGAGAACGTTCCGCTCGGAGCAGTCCAGGTTGAACTGGTGGCGCTACCTCCTATTGTTCCATTCAGTGTCACCGCACCACCGGCACATACTGTTTGCGCTGCGCCTGCACTGGCAGTGGCTGAAGGATTTATAGTTATCACAACGGTTGAGGTTGCAGCCGTACAGGGCCCTGCACCATCAGGATCGTTTGTTGTGAGGGTCAGCGTAACCGTTCCATTGGTTATACTCGGTGTATAAGTAGAAGTTAACGATGTTGCATTCGAGAACGTTCCACTTGGGGCGGTCCATGTTGAACTGGTGGCGCCGCCACCGCGGGTTCCTGCAAGTGTTATAGTGCCACCGGCACATACTGTTTGCGGCGCACCGGCATTGGCGGTTGCGGCCTGATTAACAGTGATCACCACCGTTGACGCAGCAGCCGTGCAGGGGCCTGCACCATCTGGGTCGTTTGTCGTCAGGGTTAGCGTAACCGTTCCGCTGGTGATGCTCGGTGTATAGGTAGAAGTTAACGATGTTGCATTCGAAAACGTTCCGCCCGGTGCGCTCCAGGTTGAGCTGGTAGCGCTGCCGCCTATGGTTCCATTCAGTGTCACCGTACCACCGGCACATATTGTTTGTGCAGTACCCGCATTGGCAGTCGCTTCAGGATTTACAACGATAGTTCGGGTAGCGCTAGCCGGTGCACAAGGTCCTGCCCCATCAGGATCGTTTGATGTCAATGTTAAAGTAACTGTTCCCGTAAAATTAGCCGCCGGTATGTAGGTTACATTATAGGGTTTGTTTGTTTGTACCGTGCTGCTTAATGTACCCCCTCCCGAAGTAATTGACCAGGCGCCTGTAGTCGCGGCTCCGCCTACACTGGCTCCGCTTAACGTAATGGCTGATGGACTGGCCGATTGACATACAACATCCGGGCCGCCGGGTGTTACAGTAGCTGCCGGGTTGACAGTGATCACGACAGTTGACACTGCGGCCGTACAGGGACCCGCACCATCAGGATCATTCGTTGTGAGGG
>NZ_JCAPSW010000037.1:0-13475 GCF_059587045.1 Niastella sp. sgz303648
TTATACTGATTGTAGCGGTACCAATTATACATGGACGCATACTTCGACTATTGCTCCGCCGGTGGTAGTTATGCCTGCTGCTACCTCTTCGACAGTTGCTTGTCCGAGTGGGGCAGTGGCTCCAACTCCGCCGACTGTTACTGATAATTGCGGCAGAACACTTACGATATCAGCTCCTGTGGTGACTGGTAATCCGACTTGCTCAGGTGATATTGTTTATACGTTTACTTATACAGATTGTGCTGGCACCAATTATACCTGGACACATACCACTACGGTATCTCCGCCGGTGGTAGTTATGCCTGCAGCTACAACATCTACTGTTGCATGTCCGAGTGCAGTTGCTACGCCAACGCCACCAACAGTTATTGATAATTGCGGCAGAACGCTGACAGTATCAGCACCTGTTGTGACCGGTAATCCGGCTTGTGCAGGAGATATAGTTTATGCTTTTACTTATGCTGATTGCAACGGTACAACTTATAGCTGGACACATACCACAACCATTGCACCGCCGGTTGTGGTTATGCCTGCAGCAACAACTTCAACGGTTGCCTGTCCGTCTAATGCCACAGATCCCTCACCGCCTGTAGTCACTGATAATTGCGGTAGAACGCTGAGCGTATCAGCACCTGTTGTGACTGGTAATCCAACCTGCGCAGGTGATATTTTATACACATTTACTTATACAGATTGCAGTGGTACTAATTATACCTGGACACATACAACTACTGTTGCTCCGCCGGTTGTTGTAATGCCTGCCAATGCGACTTCAACAGTTGCTTGTCCTTCAGGTGCCACTACACCTACGCCACCGTCAGTAACTGATAATTGTGGAAGAACACTGACTGTCAGTGCTCCTGTAGTGACAGGTAATCCGGCTTGCGCAGGCGATATAGTTTATACATTTACTTATACAGATTGCAATGGTACTAATTATACTTGGACGCATACAACTACTGTATCTCCGCCGGTGGTTACAATGCCTGCAGCTACAACATCTACTGTTGCTTGTCCGAGTGCAGCTACTACACCAACTCCGCCAACTGTAACTGACAATTGCGGCAGAACATTAAGCGTGAGTGTACCAACAATTACAGGTAATCCGGCCTGCGCAGGTGATGTTGTTTATACGTTTACGTATACAGATTGCGCTGGTGCAACTTATACCTGGACACATACCACTACTATAGCGCCGCCGGTTGTAGTTATGCCTGCGAATGCGACTTCAACTGTTGCTTGTCCTTCTGCGGCCACTACTCCAACGCCACCGACTGTAACCGATAATTGCAGCAGAACGCTTACTGTTTCTGCACCTGTAGTGACTGGTAATCCGGCCTGCACTGGGGATATTGTATATACATTCACATATACAGATTGCGCAAATACAACTTATACCTGGGTACACACCACTACTGTAGCTCCGCCAGTAGTGACTATGCCTGCTGCTACAACATCTACTGTAGCTTGTCCTTCAGCAGCTACTACACCAACTCCGCCAACAGTAACTGATAATTGCGGCAGAGCGCTGACTGTATCAGCGCCGGTTGTAACTGGTAATCCGGCTTGCGCAGGGGATATTGTTTATACTTTTACTTATACTGATTGTGCAGGTGCAACCTATACCTGGACGCATACCACTACGGTATCTCCGCCGGTGGTTACAATGCCTGCAGCAACTACATCGACAGTTGCATGCCCATCTGCTGCTACCACACCAACGCCGCCGACAATAACTGACAATTGCGGCAGAACGCTGACTGTAAGTGCACCTGTGGTGACCGGTAACCCGGCTTGTGCAGGAGATATTGTTTATACGTTTACTTATACTGATTGTGCCGGTACAAATTATAACTGGATACATACCACTACTGTATCTCCACCGGTGGTTACAATGCCTGCGGCTACTACCTCAACCGTTGTCTGCCCGAGTGCTGCTACTACACCCACACCGCCAACTGTAACTGACAATTGCGGCAGAACGCTTGCTGTATCAGCGCCGGTTGTAACTGGTAATCCGGCTTGCGCAGGGGATATTGTTTATACTTTTACTTATACAGATTGTAACGGTGCAACATATAACTGGACGCATACTACAACTATTGCACCGCCGGTTGTAACGATGCCTGTAGCTACAACATCTACTGTAGCTTGTCCATCTGCAGCCACCACACCAACACCACCGACGGTAACTGATAATTGCGGAAGGACGCTTACTGTTTCTGCACCTGTTGTGACCGGTAATCCGGCTTGTGCGGGCGATATTGTATACACCTTTACTTATACAGATTGTGCTGGCACCAATTATACCTGGACACATACCACTACGGTATCTCCGCCGGTGGTAGTTATGCCTACCAATGCGACTTCAACTGTTGCTTGTCCATCAGCAGCCACCACACCAACGCCGCCGACAGTAACTGATAATTGTGGAAGAACGCTTACTGTTTCTGCGCCTGTGGTGACCGGTAATCCGGCCTGTGTGGGAGATATCGTTTATACGTTTACTTATACTGATTGCAACGGAACCAATTATACCTGGACACATACCACTACAGTTGCGCCGCCGGTGGTGATTATGCCTGCTGCAACAACATCATCCGTAGCCTGTCCTTCAGCGGCCGCTACACCAACGCCGCCAACAGTAACTGACAATTGCGGCAGAACATTAAGCGTGAGTGCACCAACAATTACAGGTAATCCGGCCTGCGCAGGTGATATAGTATATACGTTTACTTACACAGATTGCGCTGGTGCAACTTATATCTGGACACATACTACTACTGTATCTCCACCGGTTGTTGTTATGCCTGCCAATGCGACTTCAACTGTTGCTTGCCCTTCGGCTGCTGTTACACCCACACCACCAACTGTAACTGATAATTGCGGCAGAACGCTTACTGTTTCTGCGCCTGTTGTGACTGGTAATCCGACCTGCACTGGGGATATTGTATATACATTCACATATACAGATTGCGCAAATACAACTTATACCTGGGTACACACCACTACTGTAGCTCCGCCAGTAGTGACTATGCCTGCTGCTACAACATCTACTGTAGCTTGTCCTTCAGCAGCTACTACACCAACTCCGCCAACAGTAACTGATAATTGCGGCAGAGCGCTGACTGTATCGGCTCCTGTGGTAACTGGTAATCCGGCTTGTGCAGGAGATATTGTTTATACGTTTACTTATACTGATTGTGCCGGTACAAATTATAACTGGATACATACCACTACTGTATCTCCACCGGTTGTTGTAATGCCTGCTAATGCGACTTCAATCGTTGCCTGTCCTTCGGCTGCTACGACACCCACGCCACCGACAGTAACCGATAATTGCGGAAGGACTCTGACTGTATCGGCACCTGTAGTGACCGGTAATCCGGCTTGCGCAGGCGATATAGTATACACCTTTACTTATACAGATTGTGCTGGCACCAATTATACCTGGACACATACCACTACTGTATCTCCGCCGGTGGTAGTTATGCCTGCGGCAACCACCTCAACCGTTGCTTGTCCTTCTGCGGCATCGACACCAACGCCTCCGGTAGTAACTGATAATTGCGGCAGAGCGCTGACTGTATCGGCACCTGTGGTGACTGGTAATCCGGCTTGTTCTGGTGATATAGTTTATACATTCACATATACTGACTGTGCAAATACAACTTATACCTGGACGCATACTACTACTGTATCTCCTCCGGTGGTTACAATGCCTGCGGCTACTACGTCAACAGTGGCTTGTCCTTCAGCAGCTACAGCGCCTACGCCGCCGACAGTAACTGACAATTGCGGCAGAACGCTTACTGTTTCTGCACCTGTTGTAACTGGCAATCCGGCTTGTGCAGGAGATATTGTATATGCGTTTACTTACACTGATTGTGCCGGAACAAATTACACCTGGACACATACCACAACCATTGCTCTGCCGGTTGTAACGATGCCTGCTGCTACAACATCTACTGTAGCATGTCCGAGCGCAGCTACAGCGCCTACGCCGCCAACAGTAACTGATAATTGCGGCAGAACGCTGAGCGTATCAGCACCTGTTGTGACTGGTAATCCGGCTTGCGCAGGAGATATAGTTTATACCTTTACTTATACCGATTGCAACGGTACTAATTATACCTGGGTACACACCACTACTGTAGCTCCGCCAGTAGTGACTATGCCTGCTGCTACCACATCTTCTGTAGCTTGTCCATCTGCAGCCACAACACCAACACCACCGACAGTAACTGACAATTGCGGAAGAACATTGACTGTAAGTGCTCCTGTAATCACTGGTAATCCAACCTGCGCAGGAGATATTGTTTATACTTTTACTTATACGGATTGTGCAGGTGCTACTTATACCTGGACGCATACTACAACCATTGCACCGCCGGTGGTAACGATGCCTGCAGCTACCACTTCAACGGTAGCTTGTCCATCTGCAGCCACAACGCCAACACCACCGACAGTAACTGACAATTGCGGCAGAACACTTACTGTATCGGCACCTGTTGTGACCGGTAATCCGGCTTGCGCAGGTGATATCGTTTATACATTTACATATACCGATTGTAACGGTACTAATTATACATGGACGCATACGACTACTGTATCTCCGCCTGTTGTTGTGATGCCTGCTAATGCAACTTCTACCGTTGCATGCCCATCAGTAGCTACTACACCAACGCCACCGACTGTAACCGATAATTGTGGAAGAACGCTGACTGTATCGGCACCTGTAGTGACCGGTAATCCGGCTTGCGCTGGTGATATTGTTTATACGTTTACTTATACTGATTGCAACGGAACTAATTATACCTGGACCCATACAGCTACTGTATCTCCACCAGTGGTAACGATGCCTGCTGCTACTACATCAACAGTGGCTTGCCCTTCTGCGGCATCGACGCCGACACCACCGACCGTCACTGATAATTGCGGCAGAACGCTTACGGTTTCTGCACCAGTGGTGACCGGTAATCCGACTTGTGCAGGCGATATTGTTTATACCTTTACTTATACAGATTGCAACGGTACTAATTATACATGGACGCATACTACTACGGTAGCACCGCCGGTGGTGGCAATGCCTGCCAATGCGACTTCAACAGTTGCTTGTCCATCTGCAGCCACAACACCAACACCACCGACAGTAACTGATAATTGTGGCAGAACGCTTACTGTATCGGCACCTGTTGTGACCGGTAATCCGGCTTGCGCAGGTGATATCGTTTATACATTTACATATACCGATTGTAACGGTACTAATTATACATGGACGCATACGACTACTGTATCTCCGCCTGTTGTTGTGATGCCTGCGGTTACTACGTCAACAGTTGCCTGCCCATCAGCTACTGCCACACCAACGCCACCAACAGTAACTGATAATTGCGGCAGAACACTTACTGTATCGGCTCCTGTTGTGACTGGTAATCCAACCTGCGCAGGCGATATAGTTTATACGTTCACATATACTGACTGCGCAAATACAACTTACACCTGGACGCATACTACTACTGTATCTCCGCCTGTTGTTGTAATGCCTGCCAATGCGACTTCAACTGTTGCTTGCCCTTCGGCTGCTGTTACTCCAACTCCACCGACTGTAACCGATAATTGCGGCAGAACGCTGAGCGTATCAGCACCGGTTGTAACTGGTAATCCGGCTTGCGCAGGCGATATAGTTTATACTTTTACTTATACTGATTGTAATGCTACAACTTATACCTGGACGCATACAACAACCATTGCTCCACCGGTTGTAGTTATGCCTGCCAATGCGACTTCAACCGTTGCTTGTCCTTCTGCAGCTGCGACACCGATGCCACCGACAGTAACTGATAATTGCGGCAGAACGCTTACTGTTTCTGCACCTGTAGTGACTGGTAATCCAACCTGTGCAGGCGATATAGTTTATACATTCACATATACTGACTGCGCAAATACAACTTACACCTGGACGCATACAACTACTGTATCTCCACCAGTTGTAGTTATGCCTGCTGCTACCACATCTTCTGTAGCTTGTCCATCTGCAGCCACAACGCCAATACCACCGACGGTAACTGATAATTGTGGAAGAACGCTGAGCGTATCAGCACCTGTGGTGACCGGTAATCCGGCCTGTTCTGGTGATATAGTTTATACATTCACATATGCTGACTGCGCCAATACAACTTATACCTGGACACATACAACTACTGTTGCTCCGCCGGTTGTTGTAATGCCTGCCAATGCGACTTCAACAGTTGCTTGTCCTTCAGCTGCCACTACACCGACACCACCAACGGTAACTGATAATTGCGGCAGAACGCTTATTGTTTCGGCACCTGTTGTAACTGGCAATCCGGCTTGTGCGGGAGATATTGTATATACGTTTACTTATACAGATTGTGCAGGAACGAACTACACTTGGACACAGACTACTACTATAGCGCCACCGGTGGTTACAATGCCTGCGGCTACTACGTCAACAGTGGCTTGTCCTTCAGCAGCTACAACACCAACGCCGCCGACAGTAACTGATAACTGCGGCAGAACCCTGACTGTATCGGCGCCTGTAGTGACCGGCAATCCGGCTTGCGCTGGTGATATTGTATACACCTTTACTTATACAGATTGTAATGGTACTAATTATACATGGGCGCACACTATTACTATAGCGCCGCCGGTTGTGGTTATGCCAACTTCTACTACTTCGATAGTTGCTTGTCCGAGTGGGGCAGCGGCTCCGACACCACCGACAGTAACTGATAATTGCGGCAGAGCGCTGACTGTATCGGCTCCTGTGGTGACTGGTAATCCGGCTTGCGCAGGCGATATTGTATACACCTTTACTTATACAGATTGTGCAGGTGCAACCTACACCTGGACACATACAACTACTGTATCGCCACCTGTTGTTGTAATGCCTGCTAATGCGACTTCAACAGTTGCCTGTCCGAGTGGGGCAGTGGCTCCGACTCCGCCGACAGTAAATGATAATTGCGGCAGAACGCTTACAGTATCAGCACCTGTTGTGACTGGTAATCCGACTTGTGCAGGCGATATAGTTTATACCTTTACTTACACTGATTGCAATGGCACTAATTACACCTGGACGCACACTATAACAGTTTCTCCACCGGTTGTTGTAATGCCTGTTAATACCACTTCAACAGTTGCTTGTCCGAGTGGGGCAGTGGCTCCGACTCCGCCAACTGTTACTGATAATTGCGGCAGAACACTGACTGTATCGGCACCTGTGGTGACGGGTAATCCTGCTTGTGCAGGCGATATAGTTTATACTTTTACTTATACGGATTGCAGCGGCACCAATTATACCTGGACACATACAACTACTGTATCTCCACCGGTTGTTGTTATGCCTGCTAATGCGACTTCAACCGTTGCATGCCCGTCAGCAGCTACAACGCCAACTCCGCCGACTGTTACTGATAATTGCGGCAGAACACTTACTGTTTCTGCACCCGTTGTGACTGGTAATCCGGCTTGTTCTGGTGATATAGTTTATACATTCACATATACTGACTGCGCCAATACAACTTATACATGGACACATACAACTACTGTTGCTCCGCCGGTTGTTGTAATGCCTGCCAATGCGACTTCAACAGTTGCTTGTCCTTCAGGTGCCACTACACCTACGCCACCATCAGTAACTGATAATTGTGGAAGAACGCTTACTGTTTCGGCACCTGTAGTGACTGGTAATCCGGCTTGCGCAGGAGATATAGTTTATACATTTACTTATACTGATTGTGCCGGCACAAATTACACATGGACGCATACCACGACAGTTGCCCCACCGGTTGTAACGATGCCTGCTGCTACCACTTCGACAGTTGCTTGTCCGAGTGAGGCAGTGACTCCAACTCCGCCGACTGTTACTGATAATTGCGGCAGAACGCTGACTGTATCGGTGCCTGTTGTGACCGGTAATCCGGCTTGCGCAGGAGATATTGTTTACACCTTTACTTATACGGATTGCAGCGGCACTAATTATACATGGACGCATACCACGACTGTTGCGCCGCCTGTTGTAGTTATGCCTGCGAATGCGACTTCAACTGTTGCTTGTCCTTCAGCTGCCACTACACCGGCACCACCAGCGGTAACTGATAATTGCGGCAGAACGCTGAGCGTATCGGCTCCTGTGGTGACTGGTAATCCTGCTTGCGCAGGAGATATAGTTTATACGTTTACTTATACTGATTGCAATGGAACAAATTACGCCTGGACACATACAACTACTGTATCTCCTCCGGTTGTAACGATGCCTGCAGCTACTACTTCAATGGTAGCTTGTGCTTCAGCTGCTGTTGCACCCACGCCACCGGCAGTAACTGATAATTGTGGCAGAACGCTTACTGTATCGGCGCCTGTAGTGATCGGCAATCCAACCTGCGCAGGAGATATAGTTTATGCGTTTACATACACTGACTGCGCAAATACAACTTATACCTGGACGCACACCACTACTGTGGCCCCGCCGGTGGTGGTTATGCCTGCTGGAACAACATCATCTGTAGCCTGTCCTTCAGCCGCCGCTACACCCACACCGCCAACAGTAACTGATAATTGTGGAAGAACGCTTACTGTATCGGCACCTGTAGTGACCGGTAATCCGGCTTGCGCTGGTGATATTGTATACACCTTTACTTATACAGATTGTGCTGGCACCAATTATACCTGGACGCATACTACTACTGTTGCGCCGCCTGTTGTAGTTATGCCTGCGAATGCGACTTCAACAGTTGCTTGTCCTTCTGCTGCTACTACACCAACACCACCGATGGTAACTGATAATTGCGGCAGAACGCTGACAGTATCGGCACCTGTGGTGACTGGTAATCCGGCTTGCGCAGGTGATATTGTTTACACTTTTACATATACCGATTGTAACGGTACTAATTATACATGGACGCATACGACTACTGTGTCTCCGCCTGTTGTTGTGATGCCTGCTAATGCAACTTCTACCGTTGCATGCCCATCAGTAGCTACTACACCAACACCACCGACGGTAACTGATAATTGTGGAAGAACGCTTACTGTATCAGCACCAGTGGTGTCTGGTAATCCGACTTGCGCAGGAGATATAGTTTATACATTTACTTATACGGATTGTGCCGGTACAAATTATACCTGGACGCATACGATTACTGTATTTCCGCCGGTTGTAGTTATGCCTGCTTATACCACCTCGACGGTTGCTTGTTCATCCGCAGCTACAACACCGACGCCGCCGACTGTTACAGATAATTGTGGCAGAACACTGACTGTATCAGCACCGGTTGTGACTGGCAATCCGGCTTGCGCTGGTGATATTGTATACACCTTTACTTATACAGATTGTGCTGGCACCAATTATACCTGGACGCATACAACTACAGTTGCGCCGCCGGTTGTGGTTATGCCCGCTGCAACCACCTCAACCGTTGCTTGTCCTTCTGCGGCATCGACACCAACGCCTCCGGTAGTAACTGATAATTGCGGCAGAGCGCTGACTGTATCGGCACCTGTGGTGACTGGTAATCCGGCTTGTTCTGGTGATATAGTTTATACATTCACATATACTGACTGCGCAAATACAACTTATACCTGGACACATACAACTACTGTTGCTCCGCCGGTTGTTGTAATGCCTGCCAATGCGACTTCAACAGTTGCTTGTCCTTCAGGTGCCACTACACCTACGCCACCGTTAGTAACTGATAATTGTGGAAGAACGCTTACTGTATCAGCGCCTGTGGTGACCGGTAATCCGGCTTGCGCAGGGGATATTGTTTATACTTTTACTTATACTGATTGTGCGGGTGCAACCTATACCTGGACACACACCACAACCATTGCACCACCGGTGGTAGTTATGCCTGCAGCTACTACATCAACAGTGGCTTGTCCTTCTGCGGCATCGACACCCACACCACCGACAGTAACTGATAATTGTGGAAGAACTTTAACTGTAAGTGCACCAGTGGTGACTGGTAATCCAACCTGTGCAGGCGATATAGTTTATACATTCACATATACAGATTGTAACGGAACTAATTATACCTGGACCCATACCACTACTGTATCTCCACCGGTTGTTGTAATGCCTGCCAATTCGACTTCAACAGTTGCTTGTCCTTCAGGTGCCACTACACCTACGCCACCATCAGTAACTGATAATTGTGGAAGAACGCTTACTGTTTCGGCACCTGTAGTGACTGGTAATCCGGCTTGTGCGGGCGATATTGTTTATACGTTTACTTATACTGATTGTGCCGGCACAAATTATACCTGGACGCATACTACTACTGTAGCGCCGCCGGTTGTTGTAATGCCTGCGGCTACTGCCTCAACAGTTGCCTGTTCGAGTGCAGCTACCACACCGACGCCACCAACAGTAACTGATAACTGCGGCAGAACACTGACTGTATCAGCACCTGTGGTGACTGGTAATCCGGCTTGTGCAGGTGATATAGTTTATACATTTACTTATACAGATTGTAACGGAACTAATTACACCTGGACGCATACTACAACTATTGCACCGCCGGTGGTAACGATGCCTGCTGCAACTACATCTACAGTTGCCTGTCCTTCGGCAGCTGCAACGCCGACACCACCGACTGTAACTGATAATTGCGGCAGAACGCTTACTGTAAGTGCTCCTGTTGTGACTGGTAATCCAGCTTGCGCAGGCGATATTGTTTACACCTTTACTTATACGGATTGCAATGGTGCAACTTATAACTGGATGCATACTACAACCATTGCACCACCGGTTGTAGTTATGCCTGCCAATGCGACTTCGACTGTTGCTTGTCCTTCTGCAGCAGCGACGCCCACACCACCGACTGTAACTGATAATTGTGGCAGAACACTGACTGTATCAGCGCCGGTAGTGACTGGTAATCCGGCTTGTGCGGGCGATATTGTTTATACTTTTACTTATACCGATTGTAACGGAACTAATTATACCTGGACGCATACGACTACTGTATCTCCACCGGTTGTTGTAATGCCTGCCAATGCGACTTCAACTGTTGCATGTCCATCTGCTGCATCGACGCCTACGCCGCCGACAGTAACCGATAATTGTGGAAGAACTTTAACTGTAAGTGCACCAGTGGTGACTGGTAATCCGGCCTGTTCTGGTGATATAGTTTATACATTTACTTATACGGATTGTGCCGGTACAAATTATACCTGGACGCATACGACTACTGTATCTCCGCCTGTTGTTGTGATGCCTGCTAATGCAACTTCTACCGTTGCATGCCCATCAGTAGCTACTACACCAACGCCACCGACTGTAACCGATAATTGTGGAAGAACGCTGACTGTATCGGCACCTGTGGTGACTGGTAATCCGGCCTGTTCAGGAGATATTGTTTATACGTTTACTTATACAGATTGTGCTGGCACCAATTATACCTGGACACATACCACTACGGTATCTCCGCCGGTGGTAGTTATGCCTGCAGCTACAACATCTACTGTTGCATGTCCGAGTGCAGTTGCTACGCCAACGCCACCAACAGTTACTGATAATTGCGGCAGAACGCTGACAGTATCAGCACCTGTTGTGACCGGTAATCCAACTTGTGCAGGTGATATAGTTTATACGTTTACTTATGCTGATTGCAACGGTACAACTTATAGCTGGACACATACCACAACCATTGCACCGCCGGTTGTGGTTATGCCTGCAGCAACAACTTCAACGGTTGCCTGTCCGTCTAATGCCACAGATCCCTCACCGCCTGTAGTCACTGATAATTGCGGTAGAACGCTGACTGTATCCGCGCCTGTAGTGACCGGTAATCCTGCTTGTGCTGGTGATATTGTATACACCTTTACGTATACAGATTGTGCTGGCACCAATTATACATGGACGCATACCACGACTGTATCTCCACCGGTGGTTACAATGCCTGGCAATACCACTTCAACGGTAGCTTGTGCTTCAGCTGCTGTTGCACCCACGCCACCGACTGTAACCGATAATTGTGGAAGAACGCTTACTGTATCGGCACCTGTAGTGACCGGTAATCCGGCTTGCGCTGGTGATATTGTATACACCTTTACTTATACAGATTGTGCTGGCACCAATTATACCTGGACACATACCACTACTGTATCTCCACCGGTGGTTACAATGCCTGGCAATACCACTTCAACGGTAGCTTGTGCTTCAGCTGCTGTTGCACCCACACCACCGACTGTAACTGATAATTGTGGAAGAACGCTAACTGTAAGTGCACCTGTGGTGACAGGTAATCCGGCCTGTTCTGGTGATATAGTTTATACATTCACATATACTGACTGCGCCAATACAACTTATACCTGGACACATACAACTACTGTTGCTCCGCCGGTTGTTGTAATGCCTGCCAATGCGACTTCAACAGTTGCTTGTCCATCTGCAGCTACAACACCCACACCGCCAACAGTCACTGATAATTGCGGAAGAACATTGACTGTAAGTGCTCCTGTAATCACTGGTAATCCGGCTTGTGCAGGCGATATAGTTTATACATTCACATATACTGACTGCGCCAATACAACTTATACCTGGACACATACCACAACCATTGCTCCACCGGTTGTAGTTATGCCTGCTGCTACCACATCTTCTGTAGCTTGTCCATCTGCAGCCACAACACCAACACCACCGACAGTAACTGACAATTGCGGCAGAACATTGACTGTATCGGCACCTGTTGTGACCGGTAATCCGGCTTGCGCAGGCGATATAGTTTATACATTCACATATACAGATTGCAACGGAACTAATTATACCTGGACCCATACAACTACTGTATCTCCACCAGTGGTAACGATGCCTGCTGCTACTACATCTACTGTAGCCTGTCCGAGCGCTGCTACTGCGCCCACACCGCCAACAGTAACTGATAATTGCGGCAGAACGCTTACTGTATCTGCGCCTGTGGTGACTGGCAATCCGGCCTGTGCAGGAGATATAGTTTATACCTTTACTTATACAGATTGTAACGGTACAAATTATACCTGGACACATACTACTACTATAGCGCCACCGGTAGTGGTTATGCCTGCTGCTACGGCATCTACTGTTGCATGTCCTTCAGCTGCAGTTACACCAACTCCTCCGGCAGTCACTGATAATTGCGGCAGAGCGCTTACTGTATCAGCGCCTGTGGTGACTGGCAATCCGGCCTGTGCAGGAGATATAGTTTATACCTTTACTTATACAGATTGTAACGGTACAAATTATACCTGGACACATACTACTACTATAGCGCCACCGGTAGTGGTTATGCCTGCTGCTACGGCATCTACTGTTGCATGTCCTTCAGCTGCAGTTACACCAACTCCTCCGGCAGTCACTGATAATTGCGGCAGAGCGCTTACTGTATCAGCACCTGTGGTGACTGGTAATCCGGCTTGTGCGGGCGATATAGTTTATACATTTACTTATACGGATTGTGCCGGTACAA
>NZ_JCAPSW010000038.1:0-10268 GCF_059587045.1 Niastella sp. sgz303648
GGCAGCGGCCATCAGCATCGTACGCCGTCAGACTTCGGGCTGACGGGCGAAGTGACTTACCAGGAGCTGGATAAGTTTCTTGAGCAAAAGAAAACAAAAAAAATAACCAGGATCATAGGGTTTTAAAAAATTAATATCAAAACGAATGAGTATTCAGGAATTCAAATCTTTCATTCATTCTCTGAACTTAGATCTGATCGTAGAGGACGGAATGCTTTATCTGGTGTCAACAACTGATGATATCAGCAATGATTATATCGAGACGTTGAGAAGCGATAGTCGTATCGTGGACTATATCAGGGAGAATAAGGAAGCATTGATAGAATCCTTAAATGATCAGGATAAGGGATCGGCCGGGTCTGGTAGCGATGTAACGTCTATTTACAGGTTAAGCCCCTTGCAGGAAGGGATCATGTTCTATAGTTTGTATGATCATCGCATTTCGGCATATGTTGAGCAGGTATGTTATGATATCATAAATGTACAGATCGATAAATTCATTGAAAGCTGCAACTACCTGTTAAAGCATCATAGTATTTTGCGTAGTGCATTCTATTATGATACTTTCGATGTGCCGGTGCAATGTGTATATGCGGAAGCGGATATTCCTGTAACGGTATTGGATTATAGCCGGCTCGATGCAAGCCGGCAGGAAGAAGAAGTGCGTCAGTATTTGTCTGCGGAACGTGCAAAAGGATTTGATCTTGCAAAAGCTCCGTTGATCCGGATTAGTTTGATCCGTCTGAATGCAAATAAATACCGGGTTGTATGGCTGCACCATCACATTATTTTAGATGGATGGTCGGTGGCAATTCTAACGCAGGAGTTGCTGCAACATTATGAGCTGCTCGTATCCAAACTCCCTGTAAAATGGAAAGGAGAAGATAAATACGAGGATTTTATCCATTTTCTGCAAAAGCAAAATAAAAAGGACGCTGAACAGTTTTGGCGGCATTATCTCTCTGAACTTAAAGAAAGTACCCGATTGCCGTTTGCAATGGGATCGATGGACGCAAACAAAGGAATTGGCGATTATAAAGAAACCATATGCAGCCTGGATGAAAGGAAAACAAGGGAGATAACGGCATACTCTCAACGCAATCGTTTTACCGTGAATGTGTTGATGCAGGGCGTATGGGCTTATTTGCTTCACCGGTACACTGGTAACAGTCATGTTGCTTACGGTGTTACGGTATCCGGTCGTCCTGACGAATTGGAAAATGTGGCGCAAAAAGTTGGATTGTATCTGAATACCTTTCCGCTCCTTGCCTCTATCGAAGGAAATGAGCCTGTAATTAGCTGGTTGCTTGCTATTCAGGATTCCCAGGTAATGGCCAGACAGCATCAATATGTTTCTTTAACGGAGATCAGCAGGTTGGCGGATGTCAGGGACGATATTTTTGATAGTTTGCTGGTTTTTGAAAATTATCCTGTTGACAGGGTTGCGCTATCCGGCAACTGGCAATTGAAAGTAGAGAATTTTGAAGTACACACCCAAACAAATTATCCATTAAGCATTTTAATCAATGTAGAGCAGGAAATCAATATACGGTTCAGTTATAATTCATCTTTGATAAATCCTGAGCATGTAGCGCGGATAAGGGAACATTTTGAGCGGATCCTGCTGCAGATCGTGCGGGAGGAGGCGTTGTCGTTGGGAGAACTGAAGCTGCTGGGCGAGAAGGAGCTTGGCGAGCTGTCGGGCTTCAATGCCACGGCGGTGGAGTATGGCATTGCAGGTACGGTGGTAGATCAGTTTGTAGCGCAAGCCGGCCAGTCGCCTGATGCGGTAGCGGTTGTGTATGAAGGAGAGGAAATGAGTTATAAAGAATTGGATCAGCGCACGAACCAGCTGGCGCATTACCTGCGCAGGCAGGGCGTGGGGGCCGGGGTGCTGGTGCCGCTCTGCATAGAGCGGTCGCTGGAAATGATCGTAGGCATACTGGGTATTCTGAAAGCCGGAGGCGCGTATGTACCGCTGGATCCATCGTATCCGGTGGAGCGACTGCGGTATATGCTTGAAGATACGGCAGCGGAAGTGCTGGTGAGCAGCAGCCATCAACAGGAGCTGCTGGCTGAGCTGGTGGAGTCCGGTGCTGATCTGCCGGGTGCACTACACTGTGTGTTGCTGGATGAGCAATGGGCTGAGATCAGCCGTGAGCCGCAGGGCCGCCCGGATGTGGTGGCGGCGCCGGAGGATACCTGTTATGTGATCTACACGTCGGGCTCAACGGGTCGCCCCAAGGGCGTGTTGGTGGAACACGCAGGTTTGTTGAACCGGCTGAACTGGACGCAGCAATATTTTTGTCTGACACCGGAAGATGCGGTGTTGCAGAAAACCACATACAGTTTCGATGTATCGGTGTGGGAGTTGTTATGGCCGTTGCTGAGTGGATCGCGGCTGGTGTTTGCGCGTCCTGGCATGCAGGGCGACAGCGGGTATCTGCGCGCTGTGATCAAATCAGAAGGGATCACGACGCTTCATTTTGTGCCCTCGATGCTCGATGCTTTTCTGCTGGATGGCCAGGGGGAAAGCTTACCGGGCCTTCGGCGGGTGCTCTGTAGCGGAGAGGCGCTGCAGCCCGGTCATGTGTCGGCATTCCGGCGGCAGTATCCGCACGTAAGCTTATACAATTTATACGGACCAACAGAGGCGTCGATCGACGTGACCTGCTGGTCTGCGTTAGATATGAAAGATCCTTCGGTAGTGCCCATCGGCCGTCCGGTGGCCAATACGGGCATCTATATAGGGGATGGGGACATGCGCCTGGTTCCGCTGGGGGTTAGTGGCGAGTTATTGATCGGTGGCGTACAGGTAGCACGGGGTTATCTGAATCAACCGGAACTGACGGCGGAGCGATTTGTTGAGACAGGGGATTGGGGCCGTGTGTACCGTACGGGTGACCGTGCCCGCTGGCTGAAGGATGGGAATATTGAGTATTTGGGTCGTATGGATAATCAGGTAAAGATCCGGGGTTACAGGATCGAGTTAGGCGAGGTGGAAGAGGTGCTTCGCCAGGCACCACAGGTTGAGCAGTGTGTGGTGGTGGTGCGCGAAGATGTGGCTGGTCAGCGCCGGCTGGTAGGGTACGTGGTGAGTGGAGGAGAGCCGGACCGGGATAGTATCATGGACTACATGCGCAGCCGTTTACCGGAGTACATGGTTCCATCGGCACTGGTGGTGCTGGAGCGGTTGCCATTGACGGCCAACGGAAAGGTAGACCGTAAATCGCTGCCGGCGCCGGAGCAGGGAGGAGGCGAAGGTTATGTAGCGCCGCGTAGTGAAGTGGAGCGTCAGCTGGCTCAGATCTGGCAGGAACTGCTGGGTGTAGAGCGTGTAGGCATTCACGATAATTTTTTCGAACTGGGAGGACACTCGCTGCTGGCGATGCGGGTAGTATCATCCGTTCGCCGTGCGTGGCAGACAGAGTTGTTGATCAAAGATCTTTTTTCCTATCCGACAATCGCATTATTGGCGGATTTGGTGCCGAATAAAAATACTACTTCCATCCCTGCCCTGACAGTGCAGGCGCGTCCTGAATATATTCCGTTATCGTTTAGCCAGGAGCGCTTGTGGTTTATCGACCGGTTGAGCGGTAGCATCCAATATCATATACCGACGGTATTGCGGTTGGGGGGTGAGTTCAGGTGGGAGGACCTGCAGGAGGCGTTCCGTCGTTTGCTGGATCGTCATGAAGTGCTGCGGACGGTGATCGCAGAGCAGGATGGACGTCCGTATCAACGGATCCTGCCGTCGTCGGGCTGGCAGTTGAACCGTGTGGAACAAAGCGAAGAGAGCGAAGCGGAAGTGCAGCGCCGGGTGTTGTCGCTGATCAACCGGCCGTTTGATTTGTCTGCAGACTATCCGCTGCGCGTAGAACTGTTACCGCTGGAAGGCGGGGAATCGTTGCTGATCGTAACGCTTCACCATATAGCGTCTGACGGGTGGTCTGCTGCGATCCTGATCGACGAGTTCATATCGCTGTACAATGGGCTCACCGGCGTAGCAGACAAGCAGTTGGGGGCCTTGCCTGTACAATATGCGGATTATTCGATCTGGCAGCGCTCGTACCTGCAGGGCGAAGTATTGGAGGCGAAGGTGGGGTACTGGCGTGATCAGTTGTTGGGTCTGGAGCCTTTGGAGCTTCCGCTTGACCATGCGCGTCCGGCGGTTCAAAGCAGTGAGGGAGCCTCCTGGAGTAAGCAGCTGGATGGAGAACTGCTGAAGGGCTTGCGGTTGCTGGGTCATCAGGAAGGAGCGACCCTGTTCATGACACTGTTGTCGGTATTTAAGATATTGCTGAGCCGCTACAGCGGTCAGCGGGATATCAGTATCGGCACGCCGGTGGCGAATCGTCCGTTGCGTGAAGTAGAGGGATTGATCGGCTTTTTTGTCAATACGCTGGTGCTGCGCACGAAGCTGGAGGAGACGATGGGGTTCAGGGAATTTTTATCAGTTGTAAGACAAACGACGCTGGAGGGCTACGGGCATCAGGATGTGCCGTTTGAGAAAGTGGTAGAGGCGGTTGTGAGAGACCGTGATATGAGCCGCAATCCCTTGTTCGATATACTTTTTTCACTGCAAAACAACGAGCAGGCGAACCTGTCGGGGCGGGTGCTTGGGAGCGTGGAAGTATCGCTGGAGCGTTCTACGCATACGACCTCCCAGTTCGATATGCTGGTGTCTGTAACGGAAAGGCCGGATGGCTTGCAGGTAGACCTGTCTTATAGCACGGACCTGTATGAGGCGGCAACGATCCGCCGGATGCTGGATCACTATGAGCGGCTGTTGCGTTCGGTGGTGCAGAACCCCGACACAGCGGTATGGTCATTGGAGATGCTGTCGGCAGCAGAAGAAGGGATGCTGTCGGGCTTTAATGCCACGGCGGTGGAGTACGGTGTTAATGGAACGGTGGTTGATCTGTTTGAAGCGCAGGTAGCCCGCACGCCGGCTGCGTTGGCGGTGGTTGCCGGGCAGTCGCGGATGAGCTATGGGGAACTGAATGAACGTTCGAACCGGCTGGCGCAGTACCTGCGCAGCCTGGGTGTTGAACGGGAGGTGCTGGTGCCGCTGTGTATCGACCGCTCAGCGGAGATGCTGGTGGGCATGTGGGGTATTTTGAAGGCCGGGGGTGCGTATGTGCCGCTGGATCCGTCGTATCCGGTGGAGCGTTTGCGGTACATGCTGGAAGACACGGGAGCGCAGGTGCTGGTGAGCAGCAGCCGTCAGGCGGATCTGCTGGCCTTGCTGAACGAACCGGGACGTGAGGGTTGCCGCTGTGTGCTGGTGGATGAGCTATGGGATGAGCCGGAGACGGGAGCCTGTGAAAGACCGCAGGGGGGCGCCGGACCTAACGATGTGTGCTATGTGATCTACACGTCGGGCTCAACGGGCCGTCCCAAGGGGGTGCTGATCGAGCATGGCAGTGTGGTGAACTATCTGTTGAATGAGAAGACCCAATATATAGGGCAGCAGGACGGCGGAGGAAGCTATGTGCATTTGCCAATGTCGTTCGATGCATCGGTGACGGCGCTTTTTTTGCCGTTGCTGCGAGGCCGGCCGGTGGTGTTGTCCGGGGCGCAGGGAACGGAATTGTTTGAATCGGAGGAACTGAGTGGGGAGCGTCCGTATTCGTTCATCAAACTAACGCCCTCGCATCTGCCGCTGCTGAAGTCAGCGCTGTCGTCGGGAGGCGTTGCCGGGGTAACGGGCCGGCTGGTATGTGGGGGTGAGGCGCTGGAGTGGCGCGATATAGGCGGGGAGTGGCAGGATGCAGGGGTGAAGGAGGTGATCAATGAATACGGTCCAACGGAGGCAACGGTGGGCTGCAGTACCTATGTGGTCCGGCTGGAAGCAGGAGAACCGGATAGAACGGGCCGTGTACCGATCGGCAGGCCGATCGACAATATGCAGATGTATATACTGGGGCCGGGCGACCGGCAGCAGGCGGTAGGCGTAGGCGGCGAGATCTGCATAGGAGGCCGGGGTCTTGCGCGGGGGTATCTGAATCAGCCGGAGCTGACGGCAGAGCGGTTTGTGCAGACAGGGTCATGGGGCCGTGTGTACCGCAGTGGAGACCGTGGGCGGTGGCTGAGTGATGGGAACATGGAGTATTTAGGGCGGATAGACGATCAGGTAAAGCTACGCGGCTACCGGATCGAGTTAGGCGAGGTGGAAGAGGTGTTGCGTCGTTTGCCGCAGGTTGAGCAGAGTGTGGTGGTGGTGCGCGAGGATGTACCGGGTCAGCGGCGACTGGTGGGGTATGTGGTGATGGATCCGGAGGGGGTATTTAATCAGGAAGCATTATTAAACTATGCACGGGAACGTCTTCCGGAGTACATGGTGCCGGTGGCATTGGTGGAGCTGGAGCGTTTGCCGTTGACGGCCAACGGGAAGGTAGACCGGCGATCATTGCCGGTGCCGCAGGTACGGGGCGAGGGAGTGGATGGTGCTGCGTGCAACGAGGTAGAGGGTCAGCTGGTGGCGATCTGGGAGGAATTGCTGGAAGTGGAAGGCGTGGGAAGAAGGGATGATTTTTTTGCATTGGGGGGCCATTCGCTGCTGGCGGTGCGGCTGGTGTCTGCGATCCGCAGGCAGCTGGGTGTGGAGCTGAGCATCGCAGAGATCTTCGATTATCCGACAGTGGGCTTACAGGCCTTGCAGGTATCGGCCCGCAGACGGGTGGAGACAGCCGGGGTGTTGGAGGCGAAGGTTCGTCCGGAACAGATACCGTTGTCGTTTAGCCAGGAACGGTTGTGGTTTATCGACCGTTTGGAGGGAAGTGTACAATATCATATATCCACGGTGCTTCGATTGAACGGGGAGATACATGCGGAACGGCTGGAGAAGTCCTTCCGCACGATCATCGACCGTCATGAAGTGCTTCGGACGGTGATAAAAGAAGAGGATGGCCGGCCATATCAAAAGATACTGCCGGCAGGGGACTGGCGTATGGAGCGATGGAGCGCAGGAGATCAGCAGGAGCAGGAGGTTCGGGCAATGATAGCAGCGTCGGTGAACCGTCCCTTTGATCTGGGCAGAGATTATCCGGTACGGGTGGAACTGCTGCAGACAGGGGCGCAGGAAAGCCTGCTGGTGGTGACGCTGCATCATATAGCATCTGATGGGTGGTCGACCTCGATCCTGACCAACGAATTTGCAAAGGCATACCAGGCCATCGAGAAGGGTAATCCGGTCGATCTACCGGCCTTGCCAATACAATATGCAGATTATGCGATCTGGCAGCGGGCACATTTACAGGAGTTAGTTTTGGATAAACACAAAGACTATTGGCAACAACAGATTAGCGGTATAAGTCCTTTAGATCTGCCGTCTGATGCTCCACGATCGAATGCATACCATGGTCGTGCGGGCCGGGTGAGTCTGGCGATCGATCTTGTGACTACGCAGGAAATACAGGCCCTGGGACATCAGAAAGGGGCTACGCTGTTCATGACCCTGATGGCTGCTTTCAAGGTATTGCTTTACCGGTACAGCAGCCAGGAAGATATTTCCATAGGTGCGCCTGTCGCCGGAAGGCAATGGCAGGAAACCGAAGGGTTAATAGGGTTCTTTATCAACACGATTGTGCTTAGAAGCAATGTTCAGGGTGACCAGACCTTTACTGCATTTTTAGAGGATGTGCGGCAAACGGTATTGGATGCCTTTGAGCACCAGGCCATGCCTTTTGAAAAGGTTGTAGAGCTGGCAGACATCGAAAGAGACCTCGACCGGAATCCCCTGTTCGACGTAAAGTTTGCATTGCACAATGTGCCGGAAGCCGACACTTTTTCCCTGGGTGAGCAACTGCGGCTGTCCCTGGAAGATTACAACCAGATAACGGCCATTACCGACCTCAGCCTCGATATCCGGGAATCTTCCGATGGCCTGAATATGGAGTTGACCTATAAAGCGGGTATGTTCCGCGAAGAAACGATGCGCAGGATGTTGCATCATTTTGAGAAATTATTGCATTCCATTCTATCGAACCCTTCCGGCAAAATAGGAAGCCTGCCCATGCTCGATGAACCGGAGAAGGAGCTATTGCTCCATGGGTTCAATCATCTCAAAGCCGAACTGCCGGCCGGCAAAACAATCGTAGATCTGTTTGAAATGCAGGCGGCCGCAACGCCTGATGCCGTTGCTGTGGTTTACAATGAAGAGAAGTTAACCTACCGGGAACTTGACAAAGTTTCCAACCAGTTGGCACGGTATCTTCAAACAAGGGGCGTCGGCAAAGGGATGCTGGTGCCGATTTGTGTGGAACGATCCCTGGAAATGATTATTGGCATCCTGGGTATCATGAAGGCAGGCGCCGCTTATGTACCGATCGATGTCGACAGCCCTGCCGACCGGATTCAGAATGTTATTGAAGATATCGGTGCCAATTTGATGGTCATCGCTAAATTATCTTCCACGCCGGTGGATATCGGGGGTGTAACATTCGTAGATCTCAGGACTGAGTTCGACCAGTTCAAAAATGAGTCCGACCGCAAAATAGACACCGGTTTGCAGCCCGAAGAACTGGCGTATGTAATATATACTTCCGGATCGACAGGGAAACCTAAAGGTATCATGGTAGAGCATAGGGGGCTTGTTAACGTTTGTATCGATAATATCAAAGAGTTTTCCATTGGCTCCGGTGACAGCTATTTACAATGCATGGCGCCTTCTTTCGACGGCGCTGTGCTGGATATATTCACTGCATTATTGAGCGGTGCGGCATTGATCCTTGCTCCAAAGGAAGCTTTTTTAGACAGCCAGCGGTTTATCGAAGTTGTCGATAAATCGAAGGTCAGTATTTTCACAATAACGCCCTCTTATCTCCACATCCTCGAAAAAGCACCCTTGCCCGGTGTCAGGACTATTATCTCGGCAGGAGAAGCCGCAATCGCTGAGGATGTATATTTCTACAAGACTTTTAAGAACTTTTACAATGCATATGGTCCTTCAGAAACAACTATCAATGCAACCCTTTATCAATGCTCGCCTGATGAAGACTTCGATTTGCAAGTGCCGATAGGACAGCCGAGGTCTAACAAATTTGTATATATAACAAACGAATATGGGTCACTGTGCCCGGTAGGCGTGCCGGGAGAATTGTGTATAGGAGGTTCCGGCGTTGCCAGGGGATATTTGAATAATCCTGAGTTGACCGTGGAGAAATTTATACCTGATCCTTTCAGTTCATCCGGGAGGATTTATAAAACAGGGGATATTGGTAAATGGCTTCCGAATGGCAATCTGATCTATCTGGGGCGACGGGATGAGCAGGTTAAATTACATGGATACCGTATCGAATTAGGTGAAATAGAACGCGTGCTGATGCAAAGCGAGACCGTTCTCCAGTCGGCGGTTTTATTGCGTGAGGACGAAGCCGGCGTCATGCGTCTGGTAGGTTATGTTGCATGTACCGGAACTTTTGATAAGGATGCTGCCGTCGATTATCTGCAAAGGAAGTTACCGGAGTATATGGTTCCCCGAAAGTGGATCCAGATAAGTCAGTTGCCACAGACGATAAGTGGAAAGATCGATAAAAGGGCTTTGTTGGGCATCGGGCTTCACACGGATTCGAAACCGGATCGCGTACTTCCGGGAAATAATATCGAAAAGGATCTTGCAACTATCTGGCAGGAGGTGTTGGGTATAGAACAGGTAGGCATCCATGATAATTTCTTCGAGCTGGGAGGAGATTCCATCATCACCATTCAGGTGGTGAGCAGGGCGCGCCGCATGGGATACCTGTTTCAGGTCGCAGATATGTTTTCCTATCAAACCATTGCCGACCTGGCAGGATGGATTAAAAACAACACATGTGCCGGAAGGGAATTGGGAGAACAGGGTATGCTGGAAGGGGAATCCGGTCTTCTGCCTATTCAACAATGGTTTTTGCAAACAGATAACGAGTTTGTTTCTCATTATAACCAGGCGCTGCTGCTGAAAATCGACAAGCAAATCAGTTTGTCTGCTTTGGAAGCAGCCTTGCGGGAGGTGGTGAGTCATCACGATGCACTTCGTTTCGGTTATTCAAATCAGTCAGGTGCATGGCGCCAGACTTATGGCAGTGTTCGTGACCGGTATATAGAAGATGCAGACCTGCGTGGGCATGCAGTGGAAGGGCTACCTGAAGCGATCAGCGCGGTGTGTGAACGTACACAGGCAGGTCTGAATATCTATGAAGGGGTGGTGCTGCGGGCGGTATGGATGCGGTTGCCGGAAGCGGCAGACTCGAACCGGCTGCTGATCGTGATCCATCACCTGTCGGTGG
>NZ_JCAPSW010000039.1:0-8755 GCF_059587045.1 Niastella sp. sgz303648
GTTACAGCGGTCAATCTGATATCAGTGTGGGTACGCCGGTTGCCAATCGCATGCAGCAGGAGGTGGAGCGACTCATCGGATTTTTTGTAAATACACTGGTAATTCGCACCGAAATACGAAGCGATGCCCGGTTCAGGGATATTCTAATGGCTGTAAAGCGCACAACCCTGGAAGCTTATGCTCACCAGGATGTGCCATTTGGCAAGGTGGTAGAAGCTGTAGTAAGAGAACGCGATACGAGTCGCCATGCTTTGTTCAATGTAATGTTCACATTGCATAATAATCCAGCACATAATAATCCTGCCGTATCGGAGAATTTTAATCTGCAGATGGAAGTGCCGGAACATACCACCTCGCAGTTTGATATGATGTTCTCATTCCTTTCGACATCGGATGGAATGTCGGTGGAGATTGAGTATTGCACGGATCTGTATGAGTCTTCGACGATCAGTCGTATGGCAGATCATTATGTTCAATTGCTGCGGTCGATCGTGCGGGAACCCGGGCGGCAGGTGAATGAGTTGGTTTTGATAGGAGAAGAGGAACGTAATAGGCTTGAAGCATTCAATGCCACGGCGGTGGATTATGGCATTGCAGGCACGGTGGTAGATCAGTTGGTAGCGCAGGCCGGCCAGTCGCCGGATGCGGTGGCGGTGGTGTATGAAGGATCGCATTTGAGCTACCGGGAGCTGGATGAGCGTTCGAACCAGCTGGCGCATTACCTGCGCAGACAGGGCGTGGGAGCCGGGGTGCTGGTGCCGCTCTGCATAGAGCGGTCGCTGGAAATGATCGTAGGCATACTGGGTATTCTGAAAGCCGGAGGCGCCTATGTGCCGCTGGATCCATCGTATCCGGTGGAGCGGCTGCGGTATATGTTGGAAGACACGGCAGCGGCAGTGCTGGTGAGCAGCAGCCGTCAGCGGGAGCTGCTGGCCTTGCTGGGTGAGCCTGGTGGAGAGCTACACTGTGTATTGCTGGATGAGCAATGGGTTGAGATCAGCCGTGAGCCGCAGAACCGCCCGGATGGGGTGGCGGCATTTGAGGATGCCTGTTATGTGATCTACACGTCGGGCTCAACGGGTCGCCCCAAGGGTGTGGTGGTGGAACACGCAGGTTTGTTGAACCGGCTGAACTGGACGCAGCAATATTTTTGTCTGACACCGCAAGATGCGGTGTTGCAGAAAACGACCTACAGTTTCGATGTATCGGTGTGGGAGTTGTTATGGCCGCTGCTGAGTGGATCGCGGCTGGTGTTTGCGCGTCCTGGCATGCAGGGCGACAGCGGGTATCTGCGCGCTGTGATTAAATCGGAAGGGATCACGACGCTTCATTTTGTGCCCTCGATGCTGGACGCTTTTCTGCTGGATGGCCAGGGGGAAAGCTTACCGGGTATTCGGTGGGTGCTTTGCAGCGGAGAGGCGCTGCAACCCGGTCATGTGTCGGCATTCCGGCGGCAGTATCCGCACGTAAGCTTATACAATTTATATGGACCGACAGAGGCGTCGATCGACGTGACCTGCTGGTCTGCGTTAGATATGAAAGATCCTTCGGTAGTGCCCATCGGCCGTCCGGTGGCCAATACGGGCATCTATATAGGGGATGGGGATATGCGTCTGGTTCCGCTGGGAGTTAGCGGTGAGTTATTGATCGGTGGGGTACAGGTAGCGCGGGGTTATCTGAACCAGCCGGAACTGACGGCGGAGCGATTTGTAGCGACAGAAGATTGGGGCCGTGTGTACCGTACGGGTGACCGCGCCCGTTGGCTGAAGGATGGGAATATTGAGTATTTAGGCCGGATAGACGATCAGGTAAAGATCCGCGGTTACAGGATCGAGTTAGGCGAGGTGGAAGAGGTGCTTCGCCAGGCACCACAGGTTGAGCAGTGTGTGGTGGTGGTGCGCGAAGATGTGGCTGGTCAGCGCCGGCTGGTAGGGTACGTGGTGAGTGGCAAGGGAGTAGAGCTTGACCGGGCGTTGATTCAGGACTACCTGCGCAGTCGTTTGCCGGAGTACATGGTTCCGTCGGCACTGGTGGTACTGGACCGGTTGCCCTTGACGACTAACGGAAAGGTAGACCGTAAATCGTTGCCGGCGCCGGAGCAGGGTGGATTAGAAGGTTATGTAGCGCCGCGAAGTGAAGTGGAGCGTCAGCTGGCGCAGATCTGGCAGGAACTGCTGGGTGTAGAGCGTGTAGGCATTCACGATAATTTTTTCGAACTGGGAGGAGATTCTATAATAACGATCCAGGTGGTGAGCCGGGCACGCCGTTGCGGGTATGTGCTGGAGCCACGGGATGTGTTCCGCTACCAGGATATCCGCAGTTTGTCGGGTGCGCTATCGGCCCGTTCGGGAGCCGGTGTGCAGGGAGAGCAGGGTATGCTGGAAGGGGAGGCTGGGCTGCTGCCGGTGCAGCAATGGTATCTGGGTCAGGCGCCGTTGGCGGTGTCGCATTTTAATCAGAGTGTGTTGTTGAAGGTGGACCGGGGTATAGGTGCTGAGCAACTGGAAGCAGCCTTCCGGGTGATGGTGAGTCATCACGATGCGCTGCGTTTCTGGTATGCAGAGCAGTCGGGTACATGGCGCCAGAGCTATGGCGGTGTGCGTGACCGGTATATAGAGGATGTGGACCTGCGTGGGCAGGCAGTGGATGAGCTATCTGAAGCGATCAGCGCGGTGTGTGAACGTACACAGGCAAGTCTGAATATCTATGAAGGAGTGGTGCTGCGGGCGGTATGGATGCGGTTGCCGGAAGCGGCGGACTCGAACCGGCTGCTGATCGTGATCCATCACCTGTCGGTGGATGGGGTATCATGGCGAATCCTGCTGGAGGACCTGCAGGTGTTACTGGAAGGGAAAGCAGGCGCCGGAGCGCTTCCGCTGGGAGCGAAGAGCAGCTCCTACCGGCAGTGGTATGAGGCGCTGGTGCAATATGGGCAAACTACGGCCCTGTTATCGCAAAAAAGATATTGGCTGGATATATCGGGTTGCCATCACCCATTGCCGGTGGATCATATCGATCCGCGGGTGGCAAGGGGAGCGCAGATGCGTTCGCTAACGATGCGGTTGAGTGACGCGCACACCCAAAAATTATTAAAGGAAGCAGGCCGAGCATATGGTACAGAGATCAACGATCTGTTGCTGAGTGCGCTGTGCCGTTCGTTGTGCGACTGGCTGGGCAGGGAACAGGTGGTGATCGGTCTGGAAGGTCATGGCCGGGAATCGATCTCGTCTTCGGTTGATGTAAGCCGTACGGTGGGCTGGTTCACGAGTATGTACCCTGTGTTGCTGGAAAGCCGGGGCGTAGCGGGCGGGTTGATCAAAACGATCAAGGAGTCGTTACGATCGGTACCTGATAAGGGGCTTGGGTATGGGGTATTAAAATATATCAATGGGGAAGCTGGCTTATCGGGCGCCGAGCCCTGGGATATCGTATTCAATTACCTGGGTCAGCTCGACAATGTGGTATCAAACAGCCGGTATTTATCGGGAGCGCCGGAGGGATCGGGCTCTACTATCGGGAAGGACAATGAGGTAAACGAAAAAATAGGTATCAATAGCTTTATAAGTGGAGGAAGCCTGCAGCTGGTATGGGAGTACAGCGGGCTGCATTACGGGCAGGAGACAATCGGCGGGCTTGCATCTTCGTATGTGCGTGCGCTGGAGGAGCTGATCGATCATTGTGTGTTGGAGCATGGCAGCGGCCATCAGCATCGTACGCCGTCAGACTTCGGATTGACGGGGGATGTAAGTATTGAAGAGCTGGATGGCTTTTTAACGGAGCTGGAAAGCGGAGGCGCTGAAGTGGAGAGCCTGTACCGGTTGAGCGGTTTACAGGAAGGGATGTTGTTCCATGGCTTGTATGACGGGCGCTCGCGCGCCTACATCGAACAGTTCAGCTGCTTGCTTGAGGGGTTGGAGCAGGAGCGTTTCAGCCAGGCGTGGTCGCAGTTGCTGGGTCGTCACAGCATACTACGCACAGGCTTTTATCATGACCGATTCCGGATGCCGGTGCAGGTGGTGTACCGGGAAGTGAAGCTTCCGCTGGAGGTGGTTGACTGCCGTGGCCTGTCGCAGGAAGAGCAGCAGCGTAAAATAGAGGAGTTCTCAGAGGGTGAGCGGTCGCGGGTATTTTCCTTCGGGGAAGCGCCGTTGATGCGGATAAGCTTGTTGCGGTTGAGCGAGAGCGGTTACCGGATGATATGGACGTACCATCATATTCTGCTGGATGGCTGGTCGCTGCCGGTGCTGATGGAGGAGTTTTTGCGGTTGTATGAGGATGGTCAGCAGCGAGGTCAGCATCCGGTATCGGGGGATCAGGATCGATACGAGGATTATATCCGCTATATAGAAGGTTTGGACAAGTCTGCCTCGGAGCAGTACTGGCGAAGGTATCTGGGGGGATTGGATAACGTGAGCCTGCTGCCGTTCGTTCGAACAGGAGCGGAACGCAACAAGGGCAAGGGAGCATATGCGGAGTTGAATATAACACTGGGAGCCGGAGTGCGGCAGGAGGTGGAGTCGTATGGTCACCGTCACCGGTTGACGGTCAATACGCTCATGCAGGGCGTGTGGTCGTATCTGCTGCACTGTTATACGGGCAATAAGGATGTGGTGTATGGGGTAACGGTGTCGGGCCGTCCGGAGGGATTGTCAGGAGTGGAAAGTCGTGTGGGGATGTACATCAATACACTGCCGCTGCGGGCAGTCATAGCCGTCGAGCAGGAGGTTGCAGCGTGGCTGCAGGGATTGCAGCAGGACCAGGTATCGTCGCGTGAACATCAATACCGTGGGTTGAATGAGATACAGGGTTGGACGGGAACAGCAGGAGAACTATTCGACAGCCTGCTGATCTATGAGAACTATCCGGTGAGTGAGGTGGTAGGATCGCGCAACTGGCGCCTGAAGGTGAGTGGCCTGGAAGTAAAGGAACAACAGAACTATCCGTTGTCGTTCGTCGTAGCCCAGGGTGAGCAAATCAATATTCAGATCAACTATAATAATTCACTTATAGATGAAGCATATGTAAAACGTATAAAACAACATTTTGAGCGGATCCTGCTGCAGATCGTCCGGGAAGAGGCAATGTCGTTGGGAGAACTGCAGCTGCTGGGCGATGAGGAGCTTGGCGAGCTGTCGGGCTTCAATGCAACGGCAATGGAATATGGCATTGCAGGCACGGTGGTAGATCAGTTTGTAGCACAGGCCGGTCAGTCGCCGGAAGCGGTGGCGGTGGTGTATGAAGGGGAGGAAATGAGTTATAAAGAATTGGATGAGCGTTCGAACCAGCTGGCGCATTACCTGCGCAGGCAGGGCGTGGGAGCCGGGGTGTTGGTGCCGCTCTGCATAGAGCGGTCGCTGGAAATGATCGTAGGCATACTGGGTATTCTGAAAGCCGGAGGTGCGTATGTACCCTTCGATCCATCGTATCCGGTAGAACGGTTGCGGTATATGCTTGAAGACACGGCAGCGGAAGTGCTGGTGAGCAGCAGCCGTCAGCAGGAGCTGCTGGCTGAGCTGTCAGATGCACTACACTGTGTGTTGCTGGATGAACAATGGGCTGAGATCAGCCGTGAGCCGCAGAACCCCCCGGATGGGGTATCGGCGTTGGAGGATGCCTGTTATGTGATCTACACGTCGGGCTCAACGGGTCGTCCCAAAGGTGTAGTGGCTGAGCACCGGGGATTGAAAAATATGGTATTGGGTCATATCGGGGTATTGAAAATAAAACCGGGTCATAAGGTATTGCAATTTGCGTCATTTGGCTTCGATGGCTCCTGTCAGGAAATTTTCAATACATTATGCAATGGTGGAAGCCTGGTGATGGTGAGTCGGGATCAGATCCTGGATCCATATGTGTTAGGCGAAATAATAGAAAGAGAACAGGTAAACATAGCAACCTTGCCGCCTTCCTACCAGGCAGTTGCTAAAGATTACTTAGGTCATATAAAGATGTTGTACTCAGCGGGTGAGGCTCTTAACGCTGAGGTAGGCAATGCTATTGCCAATCAGGGTATTCACTTGATAAATGGATATGGTCCTACTGAGAACTCGGTGACGGCTACGCTGGCGGAAGATCCGATCCGTCAAGATGGAGTGGTAACCATCGGCAAACCGATCCACAATGTTCAGATACATATTTTGAATGAAGAGCTTTCGCAATTGCCGGTCGGCGTTGGTGGAGAATTATATATCGGCGGGGCAAGCGTAACGCAGGGTTATCTGAACCAGCCGGAACTGACAGCGGAACGCTTTGTAGAAACAGTGCAGTGGGGCCGTGTGTACCGTACGGGTGACCGTGGTCGTTGGCTGAACACCGGGGATATCGAGTTCCTGGGTCGAATGGACGATCAGGTGAAGATCCGCGGATACAGGATTGAGCTTTCGGAAATTGAACATACTGTGCTGGCAAGTGGAATGATTGCCCAGACAGCAGTCGTAGCCCGTACAGACCAGAAAGAGACCAGGCTGGTTGCGTATGTTGTTTTCAGGAGTGGGTTTGATCGGGATGATTTGGTGCACTATCTGGAAGAACGACTGCCTGACTATATGATGCCTGCCACTTTCGTATTGCTTAAGGAGCTGCCTTTGACAGACAGTGGTAAAGTGGATCGCCGGGCATTGCCGGAAGTTGACAGCAGTGGTGTGGTCACTGAAGGATACATTGCACCGGGCAACGACCTGGAGCGCAAACTGTCGTTAATGTGGCAGGAATTGCTGGAAATAGCACCTATAGGAATGGAAGATGACTTTTTTTCCCTGGGTGGGCACTCGCTGCTGGCCGTAAGATTAGTGTCTGCAATCCGTAGTGAACTGGGAATTCAGCTTTCCGTTGGAGATATTTTCGATCATCCTGCTATCTCCCTGCTGGCTTTGCATATCGCCGGTTTAACACAGCAGGAAAATGAAGCGACCGGATTATTTGTACAGGTGCGCCCTGAATATATACCATTGTCGTTTAGCCAGGAGCGTATGTGGTTCATCGATCAGCTGGAAGGGAGCGTTCAATATCATATACCGACGGTGCTTCGATTGAACGGGGAGATAGATGCGGAACGGCTGGAGAAGTCTTTTCGCATGATCATCGACCGTCATGAAGTGCTGCGGACGGCGATAAAAGAAGTGGATGGCCGGCCGTATCAAAAAATACTACCGTCGGGGGATTGGCGTCTGGAGCAGCGTTCCGCCAGGGATCTGGATGAGCGTGAGATAAGAGATCTGACGGCCTCGCTGGTGAACCGTCCGTTTGATCTGTCGGGCGGCTATCCGTTGCGGGTTCATTTGCTGGAGTTGGGATATGAGGAATATTTGCTGGTTGTAACGCTGCATCACATTGCCTCGGACGGCTGGTCGAATACGATTTTGATAGAGGAATTTATGTCGGTGTACAGCGCGTTGGAGCAGGGCGTTGCAGCCTCGCTGCCGGTATTGCCTGTGCAATATGCGGATTATGCGATCTGGCAACGATCGTATTTGCAGGGAGAAGTGTTGGAAAGAAAACTGCAATACTGGCGTGATCAATTGTCGGGGGCGGAGACTTTGCAACTTCCCACCGATTATATCCGGCCTGCGGTGCAAAGCATCAGGGGCGCATTGTACCGGTTTTACATAGACGGGGAGTTGACGGAAGGGATAAAATCGTTGTCGCAGCAGGAGGGGGTGACCTTGTTCATGACGTTGCTGACTGCCTTCAAATTATTGTTGAGCCGTTACAGCGGTCAATCTGATATCAGTGTGGGTACGCCGGTTGCCAACCGCACGCAACAGCAGGTCGAGGGGTTGATCGGGTTCTTTTCAAATACTTTGGTGCTTCGGACAAAAATAGGTGCAGATGCCGGATTCAGGGAGTTATTGTCATTGGTCAAAAAAACGACCCTTGAAGGCCAGGACCATCAGGATGTGCCTTTTGAGAAGGTGGTGGAAGCCCTGGTCTCTATCCGGGATGCTGGTATCCATCCGCTGTTTAATGTAATGTTCTCTTTGCAGAATAGAGAAAATCTAAAATTACCTGAAAGTCAATCGGGCGAACTCCTGGTATCAGCGGATGAACCCGCGCATACGACTTCAAAATTCGATATTATATTTTCCCTGACGGAAAGTGGGGATGGGATTTCTGCAGAGGTAGAGTATTGCACAGATCTCTATGAAGAATCAACGATACGTCGGATGACGGATCATTATATAAGGATGCTGGGTCTTGTAGTGGAAGAACCTTCGCGGCCGGTGGGAGAATTACCGCTGTTGGGTGATGGGGATCTGCGGGAGCTGTCAGGGTTCAATGCAATGAGTTGGCCATATGCGCATGAGCGCTCGGTAGTGGATCTGTTTGAAGCGCAGGTGGATCGCACGCCGGATAGTGTGGCGGTGGTGTATGAAGGGGCGCAAATGAGTTATAAAGAACTGAATGAACGATCCAACCAGGTGGCGCACTGTCTGCTGTCGAAGGGCGTTGTTGCCGGCAGTCATATTGGTTTGTTATCGTACCGTGGTTCGGCTATGATCATCGGTATGCTGGGCATATTGAAGGCAGGTTGTGCCTATGTACCGCTGAACACGGGTTATCCGGAGCTACGATTGAGGTATATTCTGGAGGATGCGGGCGTTTCGCATATTGTATGCAGTGATGCATCGCTGATTTCATTGAGTGGGCTGGATGATTACGAACACAGCCTGGTAGAGGATAGCGAAGGTTACAGCCGGGAGAAGTTGGGAATAGCAATCAAAGCGCAGGATGCGGCCTATATCATGTATACATCGGG
>NZ_JCAPSW010000040.1:0-7237 GCF_059587045.1 Niastella sp. sgz303648
TTTGTCATGATTTAGATGAAATGCGATGGATTGTAAGTTTTTTTTCCGGTGATTTGAAAATTTCTGAGAGTTTTAAGTTGTTTTTCAATAAAAAAAATCTACAACCGCAGAAAAAGTAACTATCACTCAAAGAAAAGCAGTTATCATGCCGGAGCATGAATCTAAAACGGCAAAAGGAGTAACTAACGCTGAAGAAAATGTTGTTATCGATGGAAGGAAAGTAATTATCGTGCAGGGACTTAAAGCTATAGCCCGGAAAAAACTGACTATAGATAAAAATAAGTAGCTAAAACCGGAAAATGCAGCTATTACAGGAGAAAAAGTACTTATTACCTGCGAACAAGCTAACTGTAGGTAATTAATTCTGACAGTAACTAAACCCGGAAAAGTTGCTGCTACAGGAGACATAGCGGCATTCTTAATCATATTTTTTCATAGAGAAAGAAGTTCGATTCCTGTCGGTACGATAAGTAAAAAGCCGCACCCGGGGGCACGGCTGTATAAAACGTATTTTAATCGATTTATCTTCTCCTTCTTCTTACCACGGTGGTACTTCTAATAACCCGGCCATGGGGACCGCGAACGGTAGTTGTTCTGCGGGCAACGCGGTAGTTGTTAACGGCTACGCGATGACGGGTGGTAACGGTAACAGAGGTAACGCGCATGGGGCGGTAAATGCGGGGCGCATATACAACACGGCGGGTAGTTACAACAGCATAATGCGGCGCATAGTTATAGCGGTAAGGACGGTACACTGCCCAGCCAAATGGCCTCCAGGGATGCCACCATAAAGGGCGTGCATGCCAGCTCCAGGGCGAAACCCACAGGGTATAAGCCGGGGCATACACAAAACGCACACAGGGCCATGCCCATACATTCACTATAATGCCGGTTGATGAAAAATAGTTATCATTTTCCATATTGGGACCGCCGGCCATCGATTGGATGCCTTCGTTAAAAGCCGATTTATCGTCGCTTTCGGGTTCAACAATAGTTTCTTCGCCAAAAATATCCTCATCGCCCACGATCTCTACCACGGCATTGTCTTTACCGGTTTTTTCCAGTTCTATAACAGCAATATCCTGGCTTTCATTTTCCGAAACCTGCGCCTGTAAAACAAACACGTGCACATCATTTTCCCGCTTATTGATCACTTTAATATAATCGGTAGTGCCATCCTGGTTCAGGTCGAGGTTATTGACCTTATTATCCTGAGAGTTTAATAATTTTTCAAATTCTTCGGGCGAGCCGGCTTTTTTAAACATTTCAAGGGCGCCCTGCAGACTAAAATTATCTCCCGGTAAACCGGTAGCATCGGGGAGAGGGTCGTCCTGAGCATGCAATTGTAATGCATTGAGACTTAATAACATCAGCACGAAGGAGGGTGTTAAGTGCTTTAATTTCATAAAATCGAATTGGTTTGTTGTTCAGACGGGTTATTATTCAGAAAGTTTAAATATAACGAAGACCAGGCTGATATGTTGTTTTTCGCCAATGTGTTGTGTGGTATTGCTTTGGCCGGGCCTGTGTGATATATTGCAAATGCTGCAATAAAATATGAATATAAAGAAGATCGAAAACCTGTTGCTGTTGCCTGTTCCCCTTTTAATATGGCGGCCTGTTTCGGGCTTTATGGATATTAATTTCCATGATACCTATTACATTATCGCAGGTTTAACTGTAGCTCAATTTTTTATCGGTGTTCTTTTGATTGATTTTTTATTATATAAACTGATCAGAAAAAAACACACAGCTATTACTGTAAAACCTGCTATGGTTCATATTTCTATAACAATACTTTGTATAGGTTTAATGGAATTTTTTTCATTTAACGACAAAAGAGCAGATGCAGGGACAGGCACTACAAAAGATTTTGATTTTACTCCAGCAGGTACGGAGAGCTATTTACAGTTGAACGGGCTGATATTGTGGCTTTTTTGTTTAACTCAGATTATCTTTTTAATTTATTTCATAATCATGCTAAAAAAGCGGCCGGTGAACGTAAGACAATAAGTAATTCTTCGACCCGCCAGTCGGGCAGGCCCTGCTCATGACTAAACCCCAAACTTCAAACCACAAACCCCAAACTTTCTTTTTACCTTTGCCGGTTCGAGAAGAGTTATTTTATGAAGTTTTTTCCTGAATCGGCGTTATCACAACTGGAGTTTGATAAAGTGAAAACTTTGCTGGGTGAGCATTGCGAAACAGAGTATGCCAAAAATAAAGCAGAAGAGCTGCGCATTCATACCCGAAAAGAATTTATTGAGCTTGAGTTACAACAAAGCCACGAATACAAATTATTGATACAGCACGGCATGTATTTTCCCAATGATTACGTGCTGAACTTATCCAAAGAACTGCGGCTGCTGGGCATTTCCGGCGGCGTATTAACCGGTGAACAGTTTATTCTTATTCGCAAACTGGCCGAAAGCCTGGGTAATATTTTCCGTTGGTTCGATACCGACCGGCGACTGGCTTATCCTGCACTGGTTAAAGTAATCGAGGATACGTATTACGAAAAAGTGATCATTGAACTGATTGATGAAGTGCTGGATGATAACGGTGAAGTGAAAGACAATGCATCGGAAGACCTGGCGCGTATTCGAAGCAGTTTGTATCGCCGCCGCACCGAGTTGCGCCGTTTGTTCGATAAGCTCGTTCAAAAGTTAAGTAAAGCCGGTTATACTGCCGATATTGACGAAGCATTTTTGAATGGCCGTCGTGTGGTAGCTATTGTGGCTGAGCAAAAACGCCAGGTAAAAGGCATTTTGCATGGGGAGAGCGATACGCGTCGTACCGCTTTTATTGAGCCCGAAGAAACCATTGAGATGAACAATGAAATCTTTGCGCTGGAAAACGAAGAACGGCGCGAAGTTTACCGAATATTACAACAGCTAACAGCCCGGCTATCGGTGTACGCACCACTGCTGAAAGTTTACCACACGGTATTGGGTGAATTCGATTTTATTGAGGCCAAGGCCAAACTGGCGCTGGATATGAACGGTAATTACCCGATGCTGAACGATAAAGCGCATGTGCATCTGGTACAGGCGTATCATCCTTTGCTGTACCTGTATCATCAGAAAAACAAAAAAGCCACCATACCGGTAGATGTGACCCTCGATGAAAAAAAACGCATACTGGTTATTTCGGGCCCCAATGCCGGAGGTAAAACAGTAACGCTGAAAACAGTAGGGTTGCTGCAACTGATGATCCAGAGCGGATTGCTGGTGCCGGTGCATCCCAATTCGGTATTTGGAATTTTCAAACAATTATGGATCCATATCGGCGATACGCAGAGCCTGGAGTTTGAGTTGAGCACCTACAGCTCGCACCTGTTGCATATGAAGCATTTTATTGAAAATGCCAACGGAAAAACCCTGTTTTTTATCGATGAGCTGGGTAGCGGTAGCGACCCCCATCTTGGCGGCGCTTTTGCTGAAGTGATCCTCGATGAGCTGAGCCACAAACATGCGTTTGGTATTGTTACCACGCACTACCTGAACCTGAAGGTAATGGCCAACAAAACGCCGGGTATCATCAACGGCGCCATGGCTTTCGATGAAAAAAACCTGTTGCCGTTGTACAAGCTCACCATTGGTAAACCTGGTAGCTCCTATACTTTTTCCATTGCAGAGCGCATCGGGCTCGATCCCAAACTGATTGCACGGGCAAGAAGCCTCGTTGAGGAAGATCATTTCAGGTTAGATAAGTTACTGAACCGTACTGAGCAGGACCTGCGTGAGATTGAAAAAAAGGAAAAGGAACTGAGTAAGTTGATCAAAGAAAATGAAAAGCTGCAAAAAGAAATGCAGCAAACGATCAACCAGGAAAAACATCGCCAGCAGGTTGAGCTGTTAAAGCATCAGAACCGTATAACCGAAGAACGAATAGCCTATCTGAAAGATATGGAGCGTAAGCTGAAGCAGCTGGTTTTCGACTGGCGCAAGGCCGAAGCACAGGAAGATAAAAAAGAGCTGATAAAGCAGATGCACGCTTTGCTGTTTAAGCAGCATCAGAAGCAATCGGCCGAAAAGGTGAAGCGAAAGATCAATTCAAAATACGAAGAGGTTGGCGGTGAAGTGCAAATAGGCGATAAAGTATTGATGAAAAAGAATCACCAGGTAGGGGAGGTGAAAGAGCTGCGCGGTAAAAAAGCCGTTGTGCAGTTAGGATTAATGCCTATTACGGTATCGGTAGATGATCTGGTGGTGGTTACCGAGAAAGCTGAGGATAATAATGCTCAATAGGCAACCCTTCGACTTCGCTCAGGGCCAATTGGCAATAAGTAATACTCATTGTTAAGTTGCAGGTTTCAGGTTACAGGTTAGGATAAAACCCGGGCCTTGTAACTTGTAACCTGGAACCTGTAACAGTAATTTTAAGCTCTTAGCCTAAAAATAAAATCCCGTACTAATGCTAATACGGGATTGTTCGCAGTGTCTTCTCACGAAATAGTAAGATTGGTCGCTGTTTATAAACTTGAATGCAGATAATCTTTTAACTGCGTTATTGTTTCCTGTTGCGACAGAATAGTTTCTTTTACCACATCGTTGATAGAGATAATACCGGTTACCTGTTCTCCGTCGAACACGGGCAGGTAGCGAATATTTTTGTCAGACATTAACTGCATGCAATAATCTACAGAGTCGTGAGGGGTAACGCGCGGCAGATCGGCCGACATGATTTCCTTTACCACGGTATCGGTAGATGATTTTCCTTTCAACGCAACTTTGCGCGAGTAATCGCGCTCTGTAACAATGCCTACGTAGTGGCCATTTTCCAAAACCATAACAGAACCGATATTCTGATCGGCCATGATATGCAGTGCTTCAAGTACAGTTGTATCCGGTGAAACGGTTGTAATATTACTTCCTTTGCGAAGAAGAACGTCGGCCACTTTTTTATTCATACAGCAATGTTTTGGTGAACGGTTTGGTGAACAATCATTTAATGGAAATTACAACAAATGCTATGGAAAACCAAGAACCGGCGGGCATAAATACGCCACCGGGGCCGATTTTATGATAAAAATGGCCCGATGCCGGTATTAAAACAATTCAGGGTCGGATATTAATTTTTGGGTATGTGTATGGTACATAAAAACAGCGGCCGAACATTAAACGGGCGCTGGCCGGGCGGCCAGCTTATTTTCGGGGCATAATTTTCTGCAGATCAGGATATTGAGAAGAAGGGTATGTATTAAGAAAAAGGCGGAACCTACCGGCACGTCGCTGAATGTGAAATAGCCTTTTTTGTTTGAAGAACCGGCAGTTGTAAAACCGGTAGTGGTATTGGTAAAAGTAATGGTAGCGCCATCGATGGGTTTATCGGTTTCATCGTAAATAAAACCGCTGATGCGCGATCCGCTGGATTGTGCCGGAACGGCAACACTACAAGTTTTTCGGGAAAATTCATTATAGATTTGCAGCAAATTATGAGTAAAGAATTAAGGGAACATATTGAGAAAATAACGCCATTAACAGAAGAAGAATTTGCTCACATTCTATCTCACTTTACAACTAAGAAATTAAAGAAACATCAATTTCTCATTCAGGAAGGAGACATGGTAATCAATTCCTATTGGGTGATTAAAGGACTTGTAAAAGCATATCACATTGATGAAGATGGAAAAGAGCATATACTTCAATTTGCAATGGAAGATTGGTGGATAACCGACTATCAGGCTTATTTTAATCGAACAAAAGCAACGTTGAATGTGGATTGCATTGAAGATACTGAGTTGCTCTGCCTTTCATTTGAAAACAGGGAGAAACTTTGTGCAGAAATGCATAAAATAGAACAGTTTTTCAGAAAAAAAGCGAATAGTGGTTTTGTTGCCTTGCAAAGGCGTGTGCTATCATTACTTACCAACAATGCAAAGAAACGCTACGAACTTCTGCTTAATCAATACCCGGGGCTTTTGCAAAGAGTTCCCAAGACATTTATTGCAGCTTATCTTGGCGTGTCGAGAGAAACGTTAAGCCGGCTTTCTTCTTAGCGTGACATACATCACAAAAAAATAGTGACAAAATACCTTTACCATCAGGCAAATTACCGCAAGTTTTGTATCGCTGATTTTAAACAGTTATATAAATGAAAAGAATAAACGTTGCTTTAATTTTATTGATGTTGGTATGTATCGATTCTGCGATTGGTCAAACATTAACGGCGAAACCAAATGTAAAACATCCATCCTTATCAATATTTGCTGAAAGCGAAAATCAATGGACCGGGATAGCAATTTCTAAAAATAACAGGGTGTTTGTTAACTATCCAAGATGGTCTGACAAAACACCCGTTTCTGTTGCTGAGATGGTGAATGGCGCAATTGTTCCTTATCCAAATGCAGACTGGAACAACTGGCAAACCGGCATGCCCGGAAAGAACAAATTTATTTGCGTACAAAGTGTTTTTGTTGATGAGTTGGATGTGCTTTGGGTGTTAGACCCTGGCTACGAACTATCAACAGATAGCACTAAGGGAGCACATATTTATACATTTAACCTGAAGGATAATACACTCATTCATGAATACCATATTCCTGCAGATGCGATTTCGGGAAAAAGCTATCTGAACGATTTGCGAATCGATAATAAAAATAAAGTCGCATACATTTCAGACTCCCAGGTTGGAGGGATAGTAATATTGGATTTAAAAACAAATACGGTCAGGCGTGTATTGTCGAACCATCCCTCTACCTTAACAGAAGTGCAACAAATAACGGTAGAGGGGCTCGTTCGAAACCATCCTGTTCATTCTGATGGTATTGCTTTAGACCCCCAAAACAAGTACTTGTATTATTGTGCCTTGATGGGTAAATATGTATACCGTATACCAACAAAATCTTTATTGAATTTAAAATTAGATAGTATAGCGTTAGGGAATCTGGTAGAAAGATTCGCCCAAACAGGGGCCAATGATGGGATTATTTTTGACAAAACAGGAAATCTGTATCTCAGCAGTATAGAAAAAAATGCTATAAGCAAACTTGATAAAAACGGTGTTCTTACTGAGTTAGTTACTGATGAAGAAATAAAATGGCCTGATTCTTTTTCTTTTGATAGTAACGGGGATCTTATGTTTACCACTTCGCAAATACATCTTCCCAGGGAAAAGAGAGGTACTTATAAAATATTCAGATTAAAGTTAATGAAGTAAGTGCAGGCAAACCCGGGTAAAAACCTCAAACTAAAAAAGATTGTATGTTTTCTATGTAAAAAGCTTCTGTAGAATT
>NZ_JCAPSW010000041.1:0-5385 GCF_059587045.1 Niastella sp. sgz303648
CAGCACCATAGCTTACTTCCGTTGCATTGAAGCTTTCCAACTCGCCAATACCCGATTCCGCCAATAGCGACAATTTTTCCAATCGCTGATCCGCATCGCGCACCAGCGATCGTAATAATTGTATATAGTGATCAGCCATCCGGCTGATAGTACCTGCATTATACAAATCTGTGCAATACTCGATAGTACCGGCAATCCCATCGTTTGTATCTGTCAGTGAAAAAACGATATCGAACTTGGACGAAGTCTGCATAAGATGTTCGTTCAACAATTGCAGCCCTTCCAGCGAAATATTGCTATTTTGCCACAGTGATTCATGCTGGAACGTGAACATCACATCGAATAAAGGATGACGGCTTGTATTTCTATCCCTTACGACTGATTCAACGATCTTCTCAAATGGCACATCCTGGTTTGCCTGAGCCTCGAGGATCGTATCCCTGACAGATGCAAGGAAAGTCCTAAAAGGCATGTCACCCCTGACCTCGTTGCGTATGACTAATGTATTTACAAAAAAACCGATCAAACCTTCTACTTCCTGCATCGAACGGTTCGCTACCGGCGTGCCGGTGCAGATATCCGACTGACCGCTGTAGCGGCTCAGCAGTATCTGGAATGAAGCGAACAGCGTCATAAACACAGTCGCCCCTTCCTGCTGTGACAAGGCCTGCAATGTTTCAACAAGTTCGCTGTCGAAATGGAAAGCAAAGGCTGATCCTCTATTGCTTTGCACCGCAGGTCGGATATGATCCGTGGGTAATTGCAGCGGCTCTACACCCGACAGCCGGTCGCGCCAGTGTTGAAGTTTCTGCTCCAATACTTCGCCCTGCAAATACGAACGCTGCCAGATCGAATAATCCGCATATTGCACCGGCAACGGCGGCAATTCAGGCGAACGGCCATTGACACTTGCCTCATATGCGGCGGTGAACTCCCGTACAAGGATGGGCGCCGACCATCCGTCGGAAGCAATATGATGAAGGGTTACAACCAGCAGATGTTCATCTTCGTTCAGACGTACCAGTTGCACACGCACCGGATAATCGGCCGAAAGGTCAAATGGGCTGTTCACCAGGGACAGAATCAGCGCCGGCAAAGGCAAACTGCCCCTATCCACATAGTTCAGCGTCCAGTCATCCCCGGCCATTACCCGTTGATAAGGTTGACCATCCTGCTCACAGATCACCGTGCGTAAAACCTCATGCCGGGCGACCAACCAGCGGAACGCCTGTTCAAGACAGGTAACATTCAACACGCCGCGCAATCGCAGCACAGTAGGTATATGATATTGAACAGAGCCCTCCAGCCTATCGATGAACCATAACCGCTCCTGGCTGAATGACAAGGGGATAATTGCCGGTCTTTCAATGGCCGTAACAGGAGGCGTCACGGGCGCTGCAACCGATTCAGACAATTGCATAGACAACAACTCGATCGTCGGATATTCGAAGATATCTCCGATGGCCACCTCAATGTCAAGCTCTTTGCGAATAGCCGCGGCAAGCCTGATCGCCATCAGGGAATGACCGCCTAACGCAAAGAAATCATCCCCGATGCCTATTTTTTCCAGCCCCAACAACTCTTCCCAGATCGCAATCAATCTGACCTGTAAAATATTTCTGGCGCCTACATAGTGCTCTTTGTTTTCATTGTGAAGATCGAAATCGGCCAGATATCTGACATCTATTTTCCCATTTTCGGTTGTCGGAAGCTCGTCCAGAAGAACAAATTGATATGGCCACATATAGTCAGGCAATGAAGCCCTGACATGGTCCTTTATCGATTGTACAAGTTCAGCATCGGACACCCATTCAGGTAAACACAACTCATGCTCCTGAACTAATCCGGATCCTTTTCCGTTATAATCCCGTACTCCGAATACGTTGTAAAAAAAGCTCTTTTGCCCCATCGAAAGCTCCTGTTCCACAAAGGCGGTAAACCCTTTTTCTTCCAGTAATGAAACGATATTCGTTACCCGGTCGTCGACATCATGAACTTCCAGCACTATATTCCGGATGCGGGTCCAGTCCTTATCAGAAATGCCCTGCAACAGCAACGCTTCCGAGTTCTCGACATCGATCTTCAGCAGATCGATGGTTTCGATGCCTTCCTCCAGTATCACCTGTGACAAAGATTTGGCCGAACATCGGATCCTCATATGATCCGTTTTCATGTTCACCAGAGACGAAATATCATCGGCTTGCAGATTATTCGATTCGTAGTGCTGAATGTAAGATTGAACGGCGCTCCTGATTCCCTCCTCATCACCAACAACACCGGAGACACCGCTGAGTGCCGGATAATAATCGAAATCTATCTCCCCTTCTTTGTCGAGAATGGCCAGATTATGCGCTTTGCCCTTGACCTCATGCAACGCTCTGTTTGCCGAGAGATAACGGAACACCTCCGGCAAAGGCTCAAAAGAATGCACTATGATATCCTTATTCAATAAACGCAGAAAGACTGAAAACAAACCTACATTCGCACCGATGTCGAATACGCAGCTTCCCGCATTCAGGGTAATGCCATGCTTCAGATAACACCTGTTATCGAATATCTCATTATAGAAAACCATGACCTCACCCTCATTCCTGAAGGCAACAGGTAGTCCGTTCGGCAATAGCTTCAATTCAGACTGACCAATGACTCCCGTTCTCATCAAATGATGTGCATTCCAGGGAAGGGGGAGGATACGCTTATCGATACCCACAAATGCCCTGAGCTGTACATCGTCCGTTTCCGATTGACGCAACGCAACCACCTTGGCAATCCCTGCTCCCTTTACCTCGCTAATGCAATGCTCTATTTCACCGGGTTCGATTCTGAACCCTCTTACTTTTAACTGATCATCTACCCTTCCCGCATACTCTATCTCTCCATCGGGTAACCATCTTCCAAGGTCTCCCGACCTGTACATGAAAGAGGTTCCGGTTTTATCGAATATATTGGAAACAAACTTTTCGTGCGTGAGCTCGGGATGGTTGAGATAGCCTGTGGCCACGCCGGCGCCTGCAATACATATCTCCCCTGTAATACCCACCGGCAGAAGATGGCGTTGTTCGTCACAGATATATACCTGCACGCCCTGAATGGGCCCGCCTATAGACACTCTTCCGTCTTTCCGCAAAGGATTTGAAGAGGTGGTAGCACATACTGTAGCCTCGGTTGGTCCATAGGCATTGATTAAACGTACCCCGCTTTGTATCAATTCCCCGGCCAGTGTAACATTCAAAGGCTCGCCTGCAGACACTACCGTTCGTAACGAACCGAGGTTATTTCTGATTGCAAGCTGATAGCTTGGCGGCAGCGTTACCAGCTCAATACGATGATCATTCAACAATCGCCGGAGTGACGAAAGATCCACAATTACATCCCTGGAAGCCAGCACCAGTTTTCCTCCCATTCCCAAAGTGCAGAATATCTCATAGCACGACGCGTCGAAGCTGAATGATGCAAATTGCAAAACAGCAATGCCGGGTCGTAAATCAAGCGTTTCAACCTGACTGTATACCAGGTTTGTAAGGCCTGTATGACCGATTATGACGCCTTTTGGAATACCGGTGGATCCGGAAGTATAGATCACATAAGCCGGCCTGTTTGCAGGATAAATATTTTGCAGCCTGCCCTTTGGCATGGTTGCGATCTGCTGATGATCATCCAGTTCAATGATTGAACTGCTGAAAAGCCCATCCGCTATAGCCCGGCACCTGCGAGTGGTTAATAACACCGGCGAACCGACATCATGTAGTATATGGGAAATTCTCGCAACGGGGTAGGTAGGATCTATGGGCACATAAGCGCCTCCGGCCTTGAGAACAGCCAGCAATCCGACAACCATCTCCACTGACCGTTCCGCACATATCGGAACCAGAACATCTTCCTTTACGCCAAGGTTGCTCAAATAATGCGCCCATTGGTTTGAAAGTTCGTCCAGCTCCTTATAGGAAATTTCCCGCTCCTCAAAAACAAGCGCCGGCGCATCGGGCGAATGCTCCGCCCAACGCTCAAATAATGCTGTGACGGTTTCATGAATGTCACGCACGATCGGCCCGGGATTGAAATCATAGATGATTTGCCGGCGCCCTTCGCCCGTAATCATATCCATATCGTTGATACGCACCTCCTGATCATTCAATACCAATCGTATCAACTGCACATAGTGCGCGATCAATCCCTGCATGGTATCCTTTGAGAATAACCGGCTGTTATACTCTATACTCCCCTGTAACGCTTCTCCCACCTCTACCAGCAGGAAGCTGCATTCAAATCTGGCCTTTGGCTCATGCAGCCATTCCTCTGAAACGGTCAAACCGCCGATGCCCTTTGAAAAAAGGGCTCTATCCATCCCTTTTTGAAATCCGAATATGATCTGGAATAATGGATTTGTGCCCAGGTCCCGTTCTTTTACCACCGCTTCGACTACCTTATCGAAAGGAACATCCTGGTGATCGTATGCCTCAAGGGTAGTTTGTCTTACGCGCTGCAATAGCTCTTTAAAGGTGGGATTACCACTGAGATCATCGCGCAAGACGAGTGTGTTCACAAAAAAGCCGATCAATCCTTCTACTTCTTCCCTTTGTCTGCCGGCAATTGCAGTACCGATGGTTATGTCGGTGACCGCAGTATATTTATATAGCAAAACCTTGAATACAGCCACCAGGGTCATGTATACGGTACAGTCATTGAGATCCGATAAGGTCTTTAAGCTCCTGAATGTTTCAGTATCTATATTGAAAGTCACGGAAGCCCCTTCATTGTCTGCTTCCAGTACTCCGGGATAGTCCGCGGGCAACCTGGTCACAGTAGTGTTCTTCAGCCTGTTCTTCCAATATGCAATTTTAGAAGCGATCGATTGATCGTTTTGGCACATACGCTGCCATATTGCATAATCCGCGTATTGTATCTGCACCGGCGGAAGTGTTGCGATTTTGCCGGTGGCGGCCACCGACTCATACATTTGCAGCAGCTCATTCACCAGAATGATATTCGACCAGCCGTCGCATGCAATATGATGAATAGTCAATATCAGCAAGTGTTCCTTTTCGCCCAGCTTTAGTAGTTGCGCCCGGATTGGATAGTCATTCGACAGATCGAATGGAGCATTTATGAATGAAGTAACCAGTCTTTTCAAGTTCTGACCATCTCTGTCGTATTGTTGTATCTGCTGTAGCTTCCAGTTGTCTGCCGGCAGTATTAGCTGGTATGGCAAGCCATTGTGTTCGCTAATGACGGTCCTTAGTGCCTCATGACGCTCTATGATGGCACGGAATGCTTTTTCAAGATGCAACGGCTGTAAGGTTCCTTCTAACCTCAGTACCGTAGGCAAATGATATGGCACACTTCCCTCCAGCCTATCGATGAACCACAACCGCTCCTGACTGAATG
>NZ_JCAPSW010000042.1:0-5043 GCF_059587045.1 Niastella sp. sgz303648
TTTTCTGCTTTGGTGCAGCCAAAACCTTTACATAGGAAATTTCGAACCTATTAATACAGGATTTGCTGGAAATTCAACAGTTTACTCATATGTTTAATACCCAAAACCAAGTTGGTTATATAAAATATGTTTGATATACAAATAAGCAATCCGGTTGCAATTGAAGTAAGAGATAACAATGATAATCACCTTAATGAAGCAATTCAATCTATTTTGGCCATTTCGATCTACCCAGCATATCGACATTCATAGCATTGCCATTTTGTGAGAAGCGATCCTTCACCGTCAATGCATAGGTTAATTTGATATTTTTTGATACAAATAAAAACAAAAAAAACATGTAATCATTTAAATTACGTGGGCGTCTGTATTCTGTGATACCTATGGTACAAAACTCGAACCTTTTTATATTAGATTTACGTAAATTAACTGAAATAGCATACAGATGGAAATACTTGGCAATTTATATATTCTGTAACTTAAAGAAACTAATTATGAAGTTTAAACTAATTTTATTGTTTTTGCTTTTAAACATTTGTTTTGTGGCATTTAGTCAAGACAAGCAATCTGAAAAATCCCAAAAACAGGACATTACTGTTACTGAAAAAGGCTTAATTAAGATATCCATTATGTACCCGTACGCGGAGGGTAAAACCTTCAATATGGAATATTATGAAACTAAGCACATGCCTATGGTGGCGGGTTTTTTAGGGTCAAACCTGGTTAAATATACTATTGAAAAAGGGCTTTCCAGTGGTATTCCTAATCAACCTTTACCTTTTATGGCTATTGGCACATTTTATGTAAAAAGCTTAAGTGAATATCAAGCGGCAATAGCTCCTAATAGAGATGCGATCCGTGCAGATTTTGTCAACTATACTAATGTTAGTCCTGTCATTTTGGTGAGTGAAGTGGTAAAATAAAGTTAGCATTTATCAAAATAGCTCAGTTTGGGCATTTGAAACTCGTCACGACTGGACTGCTGCTGATGCCTGAATTGTTGCTGATGTTTTGTTCAATAACTGGAAAAGAAACAGAGCAGCAAATGACAACTGACAACACTATTGCCTAAAGCAAATTAATAACTATTTTATTACCCGTTGTTTAACTTCCCGGAGGGATACCTTGACTTAGCGAGCTATTAGTATTTCGCCATTATGGCCCTTGTCATAAAAATACTACCTATTTTTATCCAAATTATTACCGGAGTATTGATATTGCTATTATAGCAAAATTTCGCCAAACTTACAGAGCTTTAAGACTTGCAATAATCGTTGTTGCTGTACGTTATCCAATAAAACACCTCTTCCTATGAAAAATCTCACCCTAACAACCGTTCTACTTCTTTCTCTCTCTTCTTTATTCGCGCAAAAGCAAGACCATGATCCGAACCTGATCTTCGGTAAGTATATCTACACCGACAAAGCCACGGGTAAAAAATGGGGCGCTGATGATTCCGTTGTCTCCAGCCAATGGACCGTGACGGACAACCGCGAACAACTGGCCTTTGGGGAATTGTATCTCAACAATGCCACACATGATACATTGAAGAATGTCGTATTCTATTATTTTATCAAAAGCATCAGAGAATCCAAAGAGGTCCGGACGGTGGACACTGCGGCCAGGATCATCACTTCGTATAATTTTGTTGATATCACCGGTTTTCATGTCGAAAAGGCGATTAAAGTTCCTCACCGCAGCGATACCGGCCGGTTCTATTCTGTATCGAGGAAAGGGATCAATACCCTGGAAGATGGCAAAAGGGATATCGCGCAAGCAATCTTAGGTTCGCCGAAGTTTGTGCTGCTCCAGAGCGTCCGCGTACCATATACGCATGGTTCATTTTACTATCGGTTCGCCAATATGACGGACTTCGCCGAAATCCCGGTGTTTGGGGAAGAACGTTTTGGCCCTTCATTCAAGAAACAGTTTGCCAAGATCTTCGAAGGCTGCCCGACCATGCAGCAGATGGTCAAAGACAAGAACTACTCCGAGGATGTATCGGGGTTGATCGCAGCATTCCGGGATTACAATAGTCTGAATTGTCCGGATAACAAGGCTTCGGCTCAAAACTAATCTTACCCGACAGCGCAATCATGGATGGCACAAATAAGCGTCCAGGAATTTAAAGCATCAAAAGGCATAATCGTGACTACCACGTTTCTTACCCGCGATGCGCTGGAACGAATCGAACGGGACAAATACATACTGGGTAAAGTCGATAGGGACGACCTAATCGGCCAGCTCACGTAAGTGTAATAACCAGGGCTTTGTGTACCAGGAGGGTTTTTTGTTTGGTAGATGTTTACTTTTTCGGCTTTATTTAGGCATCACAGCAGAAACGTTCAGCCGCATCCGGAAACAAACCAGCAAAAGCAATTAGGAAACTGACATTCAGCACACCATTTGACCAATGACCAGCTTATACCCTTTGCCATGCACATTCAGGATGCTTACGCGTGGATCCGCCTGCAACTTTTTCCGCAATTTCGAGACGAACATATCCAGGCTCCGGCCAACGATGACGCCTTCATCTTCCCACACTTCTTTCATCAACTGATCACGATCTATCATTTCCTGCTGGGCGTTGGCAAATACTTGCAATAGTTTGGCTTCTTTGGCTGTGAGCAGAATGATGGAAGAACCAGCTACCAGTTGCTGACTTTCCCGGAAGAAAAGCAGGTTACCAATAGCAATACCGGTTGGCGTCGGGACTTCCTGTTTAATTTCTTCCGATGGCAGATCTGGTTGAATATTTTGCGGCCCTGAACTATCCATCGTTATCCTGGTTGAGGTACCCAGGGCTGGCATATTGCCTGGCTTGTCGGAAGTTCTTCTTTTTCTTATATACAGGACGCGGAATAATAAACTTGCCAGAATAGCCACCAGGCTACCTGCCAGCAGGCCGCTTGAAAACGGGTCCATGCCGGCGGCTTCGGTTTCTGTAAACCTGATCCGGATATTGTAACAAGCTTTTTCCTGCCGGCGACCCAGGCAGGGTATTACATCGCGGGCACTGTCTTTATATATCTGGAATCCGTAGATCACTTCTGCCGATGGGGCGCAATGGATCACTTCCACGAGGTAGCTGGAGGGCAAGCCGTTGGCCGCTACCGCCCGGCGAACAGTAGCCACCAAAGTAGCAGGCACAAAGGTAAAAGGTGCCGCAAACCGGATTAGGTATTCCTTGTTTGCCCGCTCTTCCACAGGGAGGATGCGGGAGGAGGAATCGCCGGCCTGTAACAGCAATTGGTGACCGATCTGCCGGATCACCAGCTTTTCAGTCGCCTGATCTGTAGCGGGCACGGCAGCCCGGCGACGGATGGCGGTCCAGGAAACAATGACTATAAGGGCGGTGCCCATTGCCAGCAAGACTTTCCAGCTCATACTTAAAATTACAGCATTCCCTGCGAGCCCCGGTAGCGCCGGACAGATTTTACATTCGTTTACAAAGTTTTTACCACGCTTTTACTACTCCTGCGGACGGACGCTGTAGGTTTGTATCAACAGCCCGGGCTTCTTTGTTTCTACTTTCATCATCACATAAATCAACATCTTATGCGGTCAATCTTATTGTTCGTATGCGCATCCTTGTGTCTCATCGGCGCCGTCGCCTGCCGGGATCGTTCAGCGGCGGATATCGCTGCCCCTACACATGCTATTACAGAGCCGGCACCTTCCACCCCAGCGGGAAGTGTAGTGGGTTATTCCCTTGTTATACCAGAAAGTTTTGTCAATTGGAAAGGCATGCATGTCATGGGAGGCAAGGGACATCAAGGCTATATCAAACCCCTGACGGGCACCCTGGCTTTCGATGCCAACGGCACTATTGCAGGAGGCTATTTTGAACTGGATATGAATACGATTACCATTACCGACAGGAAAGACACGAGCAGCGATAACGGACTGGTATCGCATCTGAAAGACCCTGATTTCTTTGATGTGAAGAAGTATCCCAAGGGGACATTTCAATTAATCAAAGCAATTAAAGTCTCCAACGATTCTTCTTATTATATTACCGGGCAACTGACCTTGAGGGCCATTACGCAGGAGATCCATTTTCCGGCCACGATTGTCAGGAATGGGGAGGATATTGTTGCCACAGCGTCGCTCACCATAGACCGTACGAAATGGGGGATCACTTACCAGTCAGGCAGTGTATTTGGGCTTGTAAAAGATGAGTTGTTGGAAGACAGGGTACCGGTGTCACTGGCTTTACGGTTTCACCAGCAGCAGTAGGAAGCAGGCCAGGCGGAACACAATCTCTTATAGATGTTGTTGCCTGCTATCAAGGCATTTAGTTGGTGGCGGGATTGGGCTATCTTTTCCAACTTTAATTAAAAATTTATATGAAATATTCAGCCGTTTTAAGCATTCTCATCCTGTTCGCTTGCGGATGCAATCGCAATGAAGTGAGGACAAAACTTTTGAACGAACAAGAAATCCTAAAGGACAGCGCTAATAATATAAGCGAAAGGATAGGCGGCTACATGCAAAAAGGCGTTTACGACAGCGCAGAGGCTAAAAAGAAGCAACTTGGAACCGTTCATGCTCGGTTAATTTACAATACCCGGAACTACTACAGGAATTTTGGTAAAACCTGAAATGATTATTAGCGCCACTAGGATAAAGCTATGCCGTAGTATCGATTTTAAATCTTCCTGCATAAGTAGGTTTCTGTTTTCCAAAAATAGAAATTAGCATACAATAATGCTGCACAGAAACCTGATTTCACCACGCATATGGATTTACTGGCGGCATATTCCATTCTTTTACTTTCCTTCATCTCGCCTTCTACCTACAGCACAAGAGGAGACAAAGAAAAACAGGACGGTATAAAAACCGTCCTGTCTCAATTGGATCAATCGAACTGGATTCGAACTTATCTAACGTATTCAAAATAAGAGCAATGATGCTATTACCCTAAATAGATTCAATATTATTGAAATTAAAAAACCCTTCAAATCCAATTATTTGAAGGGTTTCATTTTTAAGTCGGTACAACTGGACAGTCTATATGTAAAAGGTTTCGGCGCAACAGCA
>NZ_JCAPSW010000043.1:0-4124 GCF_059587045.1 Niastella sp. sgz303648
ATAAATTTTCTGCTTTGGTGCAGCCAAAACCTTTACATAGGAGATTTCTAACCTTTTGATCCAGGATTTAAAAGCATTAGAAGAATTTGAAAGCCTCAATGTTAAAACCTAATTTTAGATAACAAAATGTCGCATCTCGAGCAAGGAAGGTTGAAATACACACTTCTTTATATATTTTAATTCTTCAACTGATACGTTGAATAAGGAAAATTAAAGCAGTTTAATAATGAAATCTGAAAAACACTTGTATCTATATTCTAAAATATTAGTAATCAACGGGCAGGGCATTTTCCTACTTCCCCGATGAACGCAAAGTCCTAATGTTAGCACAATTTCTATCGGTGATAGTGGTTCATCCAGTTTGAGATAGCAAGACACTAAGCCATTTGTTCTAAATTTATTATAAAATGAGAGATTTGACGGAATCAGAATATATACTTGCGGACATTATCTTACTAAAGATTGAACATAATACGGACTTTAGAATACAACGTTATTTACATAATGTTACAATCGGATTACAAGACACTCAACCCGAAAAAATCTATAATGATATATGTCAAATAGTGATTTCAAATAGTTCTATTATAGAAGATTTTTTAAGAACACAAGGCTATATAAAATTTACAGACCCATCTACACATTTATATATCCTTACTGAAAAGGGAGAAATTGCTCAAAGATACGGCGGACACAAACAATATTTGGATTGGTCGGAAAAAGAGAAGGGAAAATCAAAAAAAGGAGAAATTCCAAAACGTAATACAATTATTTATGATGCCATTAAAATTGTAATTCCATTGGTTTTTGGAATTATAATAGGTAGATATGCATGGAATCAGCCGACTAAATCAGCTAATGATAAATCAAATAACCAACCGCAAACGCAAACAATGGTGCGAGACACTTCTTACAAAGTACCTATAATTCTAGATAAGCATGATGGTGGTTTGAAAATAATTGATAGCCACAAGCATTCCTTTCCTTCCGATACGAAAAAACACAAGTAGCCTCAAAGTTTTAATCACCGGATATTTGACATTATTACCTTTCGAGAAACACAAGGGGGGAACCTAATTTCTTTGAAATTTTTAATGATGGATAAAGGATTTAATGAAATTCCAGATATCCCCGAGGTTTGAAGTGAAATAACCTAATATATACGTAATTGCTGCCAACACCCATTTAGGCATCCAATGATAAATCTTTCTAAAAAAGCTCCCATTGAGTTCGTGCCATGACGGCTTTCTTTCTTTTATATCATGGTGGTACCAAAAATCGCCATTGGTATGTTGATTTATAAATGAATGGTACTCTGTATCATTATAGACAACCTTTTCAATAACTTGATCTTCGAGAAACGGTTCAGACGAATCTGCGGTTTCCTTACACACTAATACTATCGGATATTTTTTGCCAGCCATAGGTCATTTTGTTTACTGGTTTAAATATTTCATCAGTACATTTTTGAGTAATAATGTTACTCTTTTGAACGACTTTATTTCTCAAGTCTCAGCCGTTGACCTTTATCACTCTTTCCAGGGGCTTCTAATTTCCTTGCCCGAAAAAAATCGCTAACAAAAACAAGCACCCCGATTAAAACGCTTGTCAAAATGTTACTTGTAAAAAAAATATTTAAACTCAGGATTTATTTTAAACCAAATATATTCCCCAATTCAAAACGTCCAATAATTCTAGTTCCAATTGACATAATTATGAAACATTTATCCAGCAAGGGTTTCGCAAAAATATCCGTCGTTTAAATACTTCCCAAACCAATAAAAATAGGACGTTTCGAATTAATATTGCTTCTTCTGATGGTGCTCTCCCGGTCCCGCTACAAATATGTTCTTTTCTCTACAGAACCATTTACATCCCAAACCGCCATAGATGCCCACGAAAAAGCCTTTGTCTTCCTGGAAGGTATACCAGATACGTTGGTATACGATCAGGATAGAGTATTTATGGTCGATGAGAACAACGGCGATCTTATTTTAACCGATGCCTTTAAAAGCTATCAACAGCAACGGGGCTTCCGGTTGCACTTCTGCCGCAAGGCGGACCCGCAAAGCAAGGGCAAAGTTGAAAACGTGGTCAAGTATGTAAAACAAAACTTCCTGTACAACAGAACCTTTGTAGATATTGATCTGCTGAACTCCGAAGTGTTGGCCTGGCTGGCCAGGACCGCCAATGAGCTACCACACAGTTTTACCAGAAAGCGTCCTGTAGCGGAATGGGAGATAGAAAAACCGTTCCTACGTCCTTTTGGCCCAGTTGTCATCTACCGGCCCAACGTTGTTGAATATACTGTCCGTAAGGACAATAGCTTCTCTTACAAGGGGAATTTTTACTCGCTGCCAGGTGGAACCTATAAGGGCCGGGGAAGCAAGGTATTGCTCGAAAAACAAGGCACCTGTATTGTGTTGTATGATCTCCAGCACCGGGAACTTTGCCGCCACCTGATTAGTGCCGGCAGAGGAGAAAAGATCATCAACAACGATCACAGAAGGGAAAAGAGCCAGGGCATCATAGAACTGGAAGATCAGTTCTATTCTCTGCTTGCCGATCCTCAAAAAGGACGACAACTGGTATCAGCCATCCGGCAGGATAAACCTCGCTATGTCCGGGACCAGTTGATGATACTGGTGCAGGTAGCCAGTACTACCACGCTACAGATAGTTGACGAAGCGCTTTCTTATTGTCAGCAGCATGGCATCAATGGAGCCGGTGACTTTAAAGCCATTGTGACCCACTACCTCTACGAACAAACGGATGATCCCCGGCAACAGGGTACCAGCTTAAATCTAACACTGAATCCCTTAAACAATCAGCCGCCAGACCAGGCGCTGATACAGCCTGCAACCAGCTCGATCAACGATTATGATATGTTTTAATTTTTTCTAAATAACAAACCAATGGAACAAAAGCAATTAATCAGGCAGTATTGCCAGCAGTTCAACATGAGTGGCATAAACAAGGTTATTGATGAACTCATTACCGAAGCAGAAGCTAAAGCACAGGGGTATATGGATTATACCCTTAGCTTCCTGCGCGCGGAGGCCGATTACCGCCAGCAAAAGGATATTAAAAAGCGAATGAAGCTGGCTTCCTTGCCGAAATACTGTGACTTGAGCACATACGATCATAGTGTCAATAACGGACTTACGATCGCTAAACTGCACCAATTACAGGAACTGCATTGGATGGACCAGATTTATAACATCATCTGCATGGGACCATCGGGAACCGGAAAAACGTTCCTGTCTGCAGGGCTTTGTTTTGAAGCTATCAAAAAGGGTTATAAGGCTTACTTCAGAACTATGGACGGCCTGATCAGCACCCTGAAGATGAAAGAGATTACCCGGACAGCCAAAGCTGAATACAAACGGCTATTACAGGCACACCTAATCGTAATCGATGATATCATGCTGTTCCCTGTCGAAAAAAAGGAAGCGGTGAGCCTGTTTAATTTTATCAATCAAATCTATGAAAGAACATCCTTTATCATTACCACCAATAAGAAACCGGCTGAATGGGCGCAAATGCTGGGTGACGAAGTATTAGCAACCGCTTTATTGGATCGATTGCTGTTCCAATGTGAAGTAATCAATCTGTCCGGAAAAAGCTACCGGCTGGAAAACAGGAAAACAATTTTTGAAGACTAAATCAATGCTCTTAATTTTGACACCGCTCTGCACTCTTGTTGCCAATTTTTGTGTACTGGTTGTTGCCAGAAGTTCTGCACTCCTAATTGCCAAAAACTCTGCATTGTTGCTTACCGACTACAACAGGATTTGAGAGTATTAGAAGAGTTTGTAAAACTCAATGAGGACTTGATAAAGATACATGTGGCTTTCTAATTCAAATGACAAAATGGCAAAACTCGATCAATCAGTTGAAAAACATATTCTTATATATTTTTAATTCATTGACTAATGCCCCGATCGGAGGATAAATAAATCAGTTAAATAAAAAACGTGAAAAACACCTGTTTTTATATCCCCATATATTAGTAATCTCGATAATTATGGTTTGATCTTATTGCAATTTGACCTTTTGCAATAACTATTATTGGAGGATGTGTATCCCTCCGGGAAGTTGAAAAGCTTTTGTTAAGTAAGCAA
>NZ_JCAPSW010000044.1:0-4047 GCF_059587045.1 Niastella sp. sgz303648
ATGGCAATTGACTACTGCATATCGCAGTCGTTTGGGTGCCTGTTACAACTGGATTAACATTCAGGGTCAGGGTTACGATTGAATCGCAACCTGCCGCATTGGTCAGCGTATCCTTATAAGTACCGGCAGCATTGAAAGTGTTGCCGTTCCAGGTATACGGCAATTGATTACTGCATATTGTAGTTGTTTGAGTTCCCGTTGCTACAGGATTTACATTCAATGTAAGCGTTACAATCGAGTCACAACCGATGGCATTGGTCAAAGTATCCTTATAAATACCGGCTGCGTTATAGCTGTTACCGTTCCAGGTATATGGCAACTGATTGCTGCATATAGCAATGGTTTGAATTCCCGTTACTACAGGATTTACATTCAATGTAAGTGTTACAATCGAATCACAACCTGCGGCACTTGTCAGCGTATCCTTATAAGTACCAGCAGTATTATACATGTTACCATTCCAGGTATATGGTAATTGGCTGCTACATATTGTAGTGGTTTGGTTATCTGTTACAACAGAATTTACATTCAAGGTTAATGTTACGATCGAATCGCAACCTGCGGCGCTCGTCAGCGTATCCTTATAAGTGCCTTCCGCATTGTAGGTATTTCCATTCCAGGTGTAGGGTAATTGGTTGCTACAGATTGTAGTTGTTTGAGTGCCTGTTATAACGGGATTTACATTCAGGGTTAATGATACAATAGAATCGCAACCGGCGGCACTCGTCAATGTATCCTTATAAGTACCAGCAGCATTGTAAATGTTACCATTCCAGGTATAGGGTAATTGATTGCTACATATTGTGGTAGTTTGAGTACCTGTTACAACCGGGTTAACATTTAAGGTCAGTGTTACGATAGAATCGCATCCGGCAGCACTCGTCAAAGTATCCTTATAAGTACCAGCACCATTATACATATTACCATTCCAAATGTATGGAAGCTGATTGTTGCATATTGTAGTGGTTTGGGTACCGGTTACCACTGAATTTACATTCAATGTCAGGGTTACGATCGAGTCGCAACCGACGGCGCTCGTCAAAGTATCTTTATAGGTTCCGGCGGCATTGTAGGTATTGCCATTCCACAAGTATGGCAACTGGTTGTTACAAATGGTTATTGTTTGTGAACCTGTCACAGCTGCATTTACATTCAGTGTCAGCGTAACGGTTGAATCACAACCAGCAGCGCTTGTCAGGGTATCCTTATAAGTTCCGGCGACATTGTAGATGTTACCATTCCAGGCATATGGCAATTGATTGCTACAAATTGTAGTGGTTTGGGCACCGGTTACAACCGGGTTAACATTTAATGTCAGCGTTACAATCGAGTCGCAACCGGCGGCACTGATCAAAGTATCCTTATAAGTACCTGCCGCGTTATAAGTATTTCCGTTCCAGATGTATGGCAGTTGATTGCTACATATAGTGGCGCTTTGAGTTCTCGTTACAACTGGATTTACATTCAATGTCAGTGTTACGATTGAATCACAACCAGCGGCACTGGTCAAAGTATCCTTATAAGTACCTGCCGCATTGTAAGTGTTACTGTTCCAGGTATATGGTAGTTGATTGCTACATATAGTGGCGCTTTGAGTTCCCGTTACTACAGGATTTACATTCAATGCAAGTGTTACAATCGAATCGCAACCGGCGGCGCTTGTCAATGTATCCTTATAAGTACCGGCAGCATTGAATACATTGCCGTTCCAGGTGTATGGCAATTGGTTGCTGCATATCGTAGTAGTTTGAGTAGCTGTTACAACCGGGTTAACATTTAAGGTCAAAGTTACGATAGAGTCACAACCGGCGGCATTTGTCAATGTGTCCTTATAAGTACCGGCTGCATTGTAGGTGTTGCCGTTCCAGGTATAGGGTAATTGATTGCTACATATTGTGGTAGTTTGGGTGCCTGTCACAACAGGATTAACATTCAGCGTCAGAGTAACGATAGAATCACACCCAGCGACACTCGTCAAAGTATCCTTATAAGTACCGGCTGCATTATATGTATTTCCGTTCCAGGTATACGGCAATTGATTGCTACATATAGTAGTGGTTTGAGTACCCGTTACTACAGGATTTACATTCAGTGTCAAAGTAACAACAGAATCGCAACCGGCGGCATTTGTCAATGTGTCCTTATAAGTACCGGCTGCATTGTAAATGTTACCGTTCCAGGTGTATGGCAATTGACTACTACATATCGTAGTCGTTTGAGTACCGGTGACAATAGGATTAACATTCAGCGTCAGCGTTACGATCGAGTCGCAACCGGAGGCATTGGTCAATGTGTCCTTATATGTACCAGCAGCATTGTAGGTATTGCCATTCCAGGTATAGGGCAATTGGTTGCTGCATATCGTAGTAGTTTGAGTAGCTGTTACAACCGGGTTAACATTTAAGGTCAAAGTTACGATAGAGTCACAACCGGCGGCACTGGTCAGTGTATCCTTATATGTACCAGCAGAATTATAAGTATTACCATTCCAGGTATAGGGTAATTGGGTGCTACATATCGTAGTGGTTTGGGTGCCCGTTACAACAGGATTTACATTCAGGGTCAAAGTAACGATCGAGTCACAACCAGCTGCATTGGTCAGCGTATCCTTATAAGTACCGGCAGAATTATAAGTATTACCGTTCCAGGTATATGGTAATTGACTGCTGCATATTGTTGTTGCTTGAGTACCTGTAACGACTGGGTTAACATTTAAAGTCAAAGTTACAATCGAATCACAACCGGCAGTGCTGGTCAAAGTGTCCTTATATGTACCGGCTGTATTGTAGATGTTGCCGTTCCAGGTGTAGGGCAATTGGTTAGTGCATATAGTGGTGGTTTGAGTGCCCGTTACAACAGAATTAACATTCAATGTAAGTGTTACAATCGAATCACAACCGGCCGCATTTATCAATGTATCCTTATAAGTACCAGCACCATTGTATACATTGCCGTTCCAGGTGTATGGCAATTGATTGCTGCATATCGTAGTCGTTTGAGTGCCTGTTACAGCAGGATTTACATTCAGTGTCAAAGTAACGATCGAGTCACAACCAGCGGCATTGGTCAAAGTATCTTTATAAGTACCAGCCGCGTTATATACATTTCCATTCCAGGTGTATGGCAATTGACTACTGCATATCGTAGTCGTTTGGGTGCCTGTTACAACTGGATTTACATTCAGTGTCAAAGTAACGATCGAGTCACAACCAGCTGCATTGGTCAGCGTATCCTTATAAGTACCAGCCGCGTTATATACATTTCCGTTCCAGACATATGGCAACTGGTTGCTGCAGATTGTAGTTGTTTGGGCGCCGGTTACAACAGGATTTACATTCAGTGTCAAAGTAACGATTGAATCGCAACCGGTGGCATTGGTCAAAGTATCTTTATAAGTACCAGCCGAGTTATATACATTTCCATTCCAGACATATGGCAACTGGTTGCTGCAGATTGTAGTTGTTTGGGCGCCGGTTACAACAGGATTTACATTCAGTGTCAAAGTAACGATTGAATCGCAACCGGTGGCATTGGTCAAAGTATCTTTATAAGTACCAGCCGCGTTATATACATTTCCATTCCATGTGTATGGCAATTGACTACTGCATATCGTAGTCGTTTGGGTGCCTGTTACAACTGGATTTACATTCAGTGTCAAAGTAACAATAGAATCGCAACCAGCGGCACTGGTCAAAGTATCCTTATAAGCACCTGCCGCATTGTAAGCGTTTCCATTCCAGGTATATGGCAATTGATTGCTACAAATTTTAGTGGTTTGGGTACCGGTTACCACGGGATTTACATTCAGTGTCAAAGTAACAACAGAATCGCAACCGGCGGCACTGGTTAAGGTATCTTTATAAGTGCCTGCCGCATTGTAAGTATTTCCATTCCAAATGTAGGGCAACTGATTGCTGCATATAGTAGTGGTTTGAGCACCCGTTACTACAGGATTTACATTCAATGTGAGGGTCACAATCGAGTCGCAACCGGCAGCATTTATTAGTGTATCCTTATATGTACCAGCAGAATTATAAGTATTACCAT
>NZ_JCAPSW010000045.1:0-3507 GCF_059587045.1 Niastella sp. sgz303648
CTGCTGTTGCGCCGAAACCTTTTACATATAGACTGTCCAGTTGACCCGACCGAAAAAATGAACCCTTCAAATGATTGGATTTGAAGGGTTTTTCTATTTTAATAATTTTGAATCACTTCAGGTAGAATATTCCATTGAGTTCATTATGAATGAGTGATGTTAGGTTCGAATCAACGTGGGTTTCAAAAAATTAGATGATGTACTCTTATTCAGTAATGTAAATCGATAATTATATTCAGTGATGGTGCTGATTACCGGATTACGTTGTTTCTAATCTATCCATTTCATTGATCAAGGATGTTATTAAATCCCAATTTGTTTGCTTGGTAGGGTGATTTTTCAAAATCAACAAACTTCTTTGAAATCGCTCTTAAATGCTTCGGAAAAATAACTGTTGAAATGATCAAGTTCTGCACCTATAACTTTGCTAATCAGTTCCATACTTTTTTAAGTTTTTTAAACCCCATATAGCAAGAACCGACTCTAACACAAATCCAATTAAAAAATAAATGCCCGGAACCCCATCTAAAGCCAGGCTTACTAATCTGCCAAGCGTCAACCCTCCCATAAAAGTAATATTGGTAATAGTTGCGGTGACCCATAATTTGGATTTAATAATGCCCATAATCCAAATCACGGACATACCCAGGTATAAACCCATCATAGCCCTGAAAATATTTGCCAGGTTGATAGCGTCTACTTTAAAATCAAACAGCAACGGCAGAATCATTTGCGGGTATAAACCATAGGCCAGCGCGATGGGTATGATAACAAATATGGAGACAGTCAAATGCAGGTTCTTTGAAGCGGGGCGTATCAATGATTGTTCCTTTTGATGATTAAAATTAGTATTAGTACTTCATCTATAACTTATTCCTCCGGCATTTTCTCACCTGTATCCTCATAAGTACTGCTTAGCAGCATATCCAGCAGGTCGAAATTTTCTTTTTTCCCGGTCTTTCGTTCTGCAATAATCCACCTGATTATTGCCCTTAGCCTTTTGGCTTTTTTATAGCTGGCATTTTTCGCTCCTGTTATTGGATAAAATAACCTGACTAACGTTTTGTTAGTGTCTTTGATCAAAAACCCCAGGAAAAATCTGTTGGACGAGAATCTCTCTCCATCACATCTATTTGCTACATTAATATTGAAATTTGACACGTATGAATATTAACTCACTTTTTAAAAACAATGTGTCCGCAAGGAAATAATGCAGAATCAAAGTGCGGTATTATGCCAATTCTATAAAAAAGCTCCTGATCTTTTAAGACAAGCCCTGCTCGTACCATACCTCCTGACTTATAAGAAAGCGCTCCGGTATAGAAAAAATATTCTTCTTTTGGATTAATAGTCCGTTGCAAAGAGGTCGGTTTGTTAATGCCAGTATCTAACAAAGATTTTAAAAACTTTGAACCATAATCATACAATGATTCTTTGTCAAGTGTCATTGGGTCGTCCGGAGGCACAAACAATTTTAAGTAGGAGTCGGACGAAGGAGGAATTTTGAAAGAATCAGCAGGAAAATTAATTGTTAATTCTAACGGAGTAGCAGTTTCATTAATTACACGGGTCCAGAATATTGAATATCCAAATTTTTTTCCTCTAGGATCAGTGTAGGGCCCTCCTCTAGGTCCCCCGCTGTTTTGTATTATTACGCCTTTGCCTGTGTCTGTATGTGTTGATGAGGAAATGGATGAGTCTTTGTTTGTCGAGATATGGCAAGCACACAAGGCAAGAAAACATGTCAGGAAGAAGAATAATAATCGCATGTTAGTGTCTTTTAAAAATGTTTGCTAACGTCCAGGGCTTTCTACTGTTCTGATAATCTGTGTTACTGTTGACCGGTACTGTTGCTGATCAAAGATAGAAAGCTGATGGTATATTCCAAAGCTTGGTTATGTACGTGAAGTTGCGACTGCTGCTGCTCGGCGATATTTCGATTAGGATATATTCTGAAGCCAGCATAGCAGAAAACCTCTTGTTGGCGGCTGCTTTTGTCAACGATAATAAAAAACTAACTTCTTATTAAAAATTCCATCGCTTTGTCTTAGTTCTGAGAGTGTTCCGTCTGCGTTATACTCCAAAATAGATTTTGCTCAGAAGTCACCACCTTCTATGATTTCCTAAAACTATATAAAAGGACTTGTTTTTCAGCTATTTGATCTGACCTTGCCATTTGTCATCAAAATTATGTTGCCAAATTTCTTTTTATAAATTCTTCAGTTACATAAGCTGGTTTGCCATTTTGACATTCAAAATTAATCGGTTGTTCCGATTCTAATCTATCCTTCATTGAAGTTTAAAAAATCTCCTAACACCTTTAAATCCTGTATCAACAGGTTAGAAATTTGTCCAGTTGTCCCGACTTCGCCCGCCAAAGCTTTAAGCGATGGCGGGCTTTTTATTTTTAGCAGTGTTTTATTTCGCGGGCTTCGTCGAGGCAAGGCCCGACAAATATTAAAAAGCCTTCAAGTCGTTGGATTTGAAGGCTTCTTTTTGGTTCGAAATACTCTTGTTGAAATAATTTGTTTCCATGGCAGTACTTCTTTTTTTAAACACCTCAATAACTAGTGAAATTTCCTATTGCTTTTTATTTAGGCAAGTAATTCATCCAGCCACTATTTTGACAAACGCTTGTTGTGTGCTTTTATCGTTCTTTCACTTTCGTTCGAAAGTATCCTTTGCCCGAATGCTCAATTTTACTTTTGTCTTCGTCAACTTCAAAGCATTTGAAATCAACGTAGCCGTATAAACTGTCACCTACTTTGTATACCGGTTTATCCAGGGTTAGGTTTTGGTATGCGATTTCATAAACTGGTTCTGGTTTGCCGGGGATAATTAGATCAGTCCAATAATAAAGGTTTGTATAAAATTTTTTGCCTTTGTAGTTGATAATAAAACCATAGCCGCCGAGACCACTTTCAATCCCAATGTCTATAGCCAATGTGTCCCCATGAAAAAAATGGGCTCGACAATTATTGAACTTAGCGGAGTTACTATCCGAAAGATTTAGGTGTCCTTTGGTAATGTATGCCACACCGCTGGTTCTTTTCATTGAAGTGTCTTTGTCGTCATGCATAGAAAAAATTTCGATCTCCTTGTCCAGTTGCCTATAAACGTCACATTCAATAATCTTCGGGTCAATGCTTGCATTATCCCATTGCCTGTGTTGCCTTTTGCTCTGACAACTACTTATACAAACCATTATGAAAAGCAACAATGGACTAATTCGTCTACGAACAGCTAAGTAAAGAGGAACACATTGCATATATTGCCTTTGCTTAATAAGATGAAGTCTTTTGAATAATTGCACACAACGGAGAAGCATTTGCGATGTCTAACATATAAGCCATCCCTGCCCATCTTCGAGCAAATCCACGATCATCTTCAAATGTCCAAAATGCTGATATCGAGAATAACGCGGACATAAAACCCATTTTCTTTTTTTAAATCTTCAGTTGTTTGTATCCCTCCGGGAAGTTTAACAATGGATAGTAAAATAGTTAT
>NZ_JCAPSW010000046.1:0-2820 GCF_059587045.1 Niastella sp. sgz303648
AAGATACACTGACAAGTGCCTCCGGTTGTGATTCAATCGTTACCCTGATCCTGAATGTCAACACAGTAGTGACTGGTTCACAAACAGTAACCATCTGTAACAACCAATTGCCATACTTGTGGAACGGCAATACTTATAATGCTGCTGGTACTTATAAGGATACAATGATCAGTGTCGCTGGTTGTGATTCGATCGTTACGCTGACATTGAATGTAAATGCAGCTGTGATCGGATCACAAACAACTACAATCTGTAACAACCAATTACCATATACCTGGAATGGCAACACCTACAATGCCGCCGGTACTTACAAAGACACGCTGATAAGCGTTGCTGGTTGTGATTCAATCGTTACGCTGACTCTGAATGTAAGTGCCGCAGTAACCGGATTGCAAACGGTAACGATCTGTAATAATCAACTTCCATACTTATGGAATGGTAATAGTTATAATGCTGGGGGAACCTATAAGGATACCTTGATTAGCGCTGCCGGTTGCGATTCAATCGTTACTCTTATTCTGAACGTAAACACAGTTGTGACTGGTTCGCAAACAGTAACGATCTGTAACAATCAATTGCCGTACATCTGGAATGGCAACACCTATAATGTCGCCGGTACTTATAAAGATACCCTGACCAGTGCAGCCGGTTGTGATTCAATAGTTACGCTGACGTTGAATGTTAATGCAGCAGTGATTGGTTCGCAGACTGTAACGATCTGTAACAATCAATTGCCGTACATCTGGAATGGCAACACCTATAATGTCGCCGGTACTTATAAAGATACCCTGACCAGTGCAGCCGGTTGTGATTCAATAGTTACGCTGACGTTGAATGTTAATGCAGCAGTGATTGGTTCGCAGACTGTAACGATCTGTAACAATCAATTGCCATATACGTGGAATGGCAACATCTATAACGCTTCCGGTACTTATAAAGATACTCTGATCAGTGCCGCTGGTTGTGACTCTATTATTACGCTGACATTGAATGTCAATGCAGCAGTGACCGGGTCGCAGACTGTAACAATTTGTAACAACGAACTGCCATACTTGTGGAATGGCAACTCCTACAATGCCGCAGGAATTAATAAAGATACTTTGATCAGTATCGCTGGTTGTGATTCAATCGTAACCCTGATTCTGAATGTCAACGCTGCAGTGACCGGATCACAAACAGTAACAATCTGTAACAACCAATTGCCATATTCGTGGAACGGCAACACCTATAACGCTGCCGGTACTTATAAAGATACTTTGATCAGTGGCGCCGGTTGTGATTCAATCGTAACCCTGATCCTGAATGTCAACGCTGCTCTGACCGGATCGCAAACGGTAACGATCTGTAACAACCAATTGCCATATTCGTGGAACGGCAACACCTATAACGCTGCCGGTACTTATAAAGATACTTTGATCAGTATCGCTGGTTGTGATTCAATCGTAACCCTGATCCTGAATGTCAACACAGTAGTGACTGGTTCACAGACAGTAACCATTTGTAACAACCAATTGCCATATCTGTGGAACGGCAATGCGTATAATGCAGCCGGAACTTATAAAGACACGCTGATCGGCGCCGCCGGTTGCGATTCTATCGTAACCCTGACCTTAAATGTAAATCCCGTTGTAACAGGCACTCAAACAACTACAATCTGTAGCAACCAATTACCCTACACCTGGAATGGCAATACCTACAATGCGGCAGGCACTTATAAGGATACTTTGACCAATGCCGCAGGTTGCGATTCGATCGTAACATTAACCTTGAATGTAAATCCTGTTGTAACAGGTAGCCAAACAACTACAATCTGTAGCAACCAATTACCATATACCTGGAACGGCAATACTTATAACTCTGCTGGTACTTATAAGGATACTTTGACGAGTGCTGCCGGTTGTGATTCAATCGTAACCCTGATCCTGAATGTCAACACAGTAGTGACTGGTTCACAAACAGTAACCATCTGTAACAACCAATTGCCGTATACCTGGAATGGCAACTCCTACAATGCTGCGGGAACTTATAAAGATACCCTGACAAGCGCCGCGGGTTGTGATTCTGTCGTTACCCTTATATTGAATGTCAACGCTGCTCTGACCGGATCGCAAACGGTAACGATCTGTAACAACCAATTGCCATATTTGTGGAACGGTAATACGTATAATGCAGCCGGAACTTATATAGACACGCTGATCGGCGCTGCCGGTTGTGATTCAATCGTTACATTAACCTTGAATGTAAATGCGGTTGTGACTGGTTCACAGACAGTAACCATTTGTAACAACCAATTGCCATACTTGTGGAACGGCAATACGTATAATGCAGCCGGAACTTATATAGACACGCTGATCGGCGCTGCCGGTTGTGATTCAATCGTTACATTAACCTTGAATGTAAATGCGGTTGTGACTGGTTCACAGACAGTAACCATTTGTAACAACCAATTGCCATACTTGTGGAACGGCAATACGTATAATGCAGCCGGTACTTATAAGGATACCCTGATCAGTGCCGCTGGTTGTGATTCAATCGTTACACTGACGCTGAATGTAAATGCAGCTGTAACCGGATCCCAAACAGTAACAATCTGTAACAATCAGTTGCCTTATACTTGGAATGGAAATGTGTATAGTGCTGCAGGCAACTATAAAGATACTCTGATTAGCGCCGGTGGTTGCGATTCTATAGTGACTCTGACGCTGAATGTCAACACAGCAGTAATCAGTTCGCAAACAGTAACCATTTGTAATAACCAATTGCCATACATCTGGAATGGCAATACATATAATGTAGCCGGTACTTACAAAGACACGCTGA
>NZ_JCAPSW010000047.1:0-2769 GCF_059587045.1 Niastella sp. sgz303648
GTAACCATTCGGTTCTCGACACTGCCGAAGCGATTGTATAAGCGCTTACTTTTGCATCAGTTCTTTGAAGCCAATTAAATGGGATGTATCAGGTAAGAGATAGTATTAGGAGGCTTGCGCTTTTTGCTCCAGTTGTTGAACATACAGTTTTAACTCCTGCAGTTCAGCAGTGAGCTTTTTATTTTCTTCGGTTAATGCATCCAGCATTTCCACAAGTTGTTCCTGCTTTTGTTTTTGCGATTCGTCCAGCTGTTTATACTCTGCTACGGTTTTCTCAATAGCAGCAGCATCCTGCTCATATTTTGCCACTAATGCATTGAAGGCCTCTACATGCTCACGGTAATTATTCAACTGATCTGCCTGCAGTTTAATCATCTTTTCTAACTCTTTCTGCCGTTTTTCCATTACGGCAATCAGTAGGTCTTTATTAACTTGATCAGTCATGTTTATTGATGGGTGTTTTGCAATTATTTACAATGGCTTTTTCCAATTTTGAGGAAGCAACCCGTAAAGCTCGTGCGCAGGACAATCATATATTCTATCGTACACATCGCAAAGATATTCGAAGGGATCTATATTATTGAGCTTACAGGTTTCCAGCAGTGAGAAAAATAAGGCAGCCCTGCATGCCCCCTGTTCGTTGCCGGCAAACAGCGAGTTCTTTCTATATAATGTTACCGGTCTGATAGTGCGCTCGGCGCCATTGTTATCGGGCAATAATTTGCCATCATGCAGGTATTCATTCATTAAATGCCAGTGGTTACACGCGTATGTAAAGGCTTTGCCTGTTGGACTATCGGGAGTAACCGCATTACGATTATCTGTAAGCCAGTTGTTTACAGTATCCAGGATGGGCCTGATATACTTTAGTCTTATCGCAACTCGTTCATTATCATCTATTTGCTTGTGGTCGCAGTAGGCTTCTATATCATAAATGATGCGGGTTTCATTTAAAAAGAATTTTGATAGCTCCAGGTTGTGTTTTCGGGCTTTAAAAAAGTAGCGGCGTATATGCGCAAGACAGGTGAGTAACTGCACCTCTTCGTTTTCCTTAAATGCAGTCTTGTACGACGATAGCCCGTCGCATTGCAACTTTCCTTTAAAATCCTTCAGTAATTCTTTGGGTACCGTACTGGCGCGTGAAGGATTGAACTCAAAGAGTACCAGTTTTTGCCGGGGCGCATTGATGACCCAAAAGTAACCACTACTGCACTGGCCCTTGCCTACATCATTGACAAAATCAATAGGCACCTCATCCATTTGCAGATAATCCTGGGCGTTGATCACCTTCTTGAACAATTTTAGCAGCCGTTTTAATTTCCGGTAACAGATCTCCTCCCAACCATTGACTGTAGAGGCAGCAAGTGATATACCCAACCGCTGCATTTTCTTAATCTGCCGTTCGTAGGGCATAGCGTACACAAATTTGTCAACGTGTACGTTGGCTACGAGTCTATTACTTACTCTTCCTTTTTCTATTACACGCGGCGGTACCGGGGCTTTGTATATCTTACCGACATTGTCAATATATTTCTTATAACGCGTTTGTGTTTTTACAAATTTGCCAGGCTGATAATCGTACACTTCGGTAACCTTCGTGCCAAAATATTTTAATCCCTCCTTATTTCCTTCATAATCTTTTTCGATTACTACTACGTCAACATTGTACTGGCGTCTTTTACCTGTTCTTACAACATAGCGTTTATTATGGCGATTTGATTTGGGTTGAACATTTTGTTGTTGCTCAATTTGCTGTTCGCTGGCAGTTCTTGCCCGGCTGGCTGCAACCACGGCTTCAATATCGCCTGATTCAAATACTTCTCCCAGAAATAATTGCCGGCCCTGTTTTGCATCATCACTATACTGCGTAAAGCGTTCTGACTTTTTTCCAAAAAGCATATTGGTAAATTCTTCCAGTTGCCATCCTTTTCGGATACCTTCCTCTACCTTAGCCAGCAGATCTCCCTGAACCTGTTTAAGCTGTTCAATAATGGTCTGCAAAGACACCAGTTGCTCCTGTTTTTGTGATAGCAGTAAGTCCTTTGCAATGAGCAATTGTATTAACTGAAGCTTTGATAGTGATTCATACTGCCTGAGTAAATCAGCAGGTGTAAGAGTAGCAGGCGGCAGGCTGGTATGAATGGAAGATTTCACTGGTCACAAATATAGATACCTGTTACCAGTAAACGCTTACTTTAATTAAAACATTTACATTTGTTGATCGTGGTTAATTATGCATCATGCTTATAACGATGCCGGTATTTTATTTCTATTCCATCCAGTATTAGGGATAATTGCTGGCGGGTAATTTCAACGGCGCCATTGCTGTTAAATTCGGGAAGCGCATAAGTGCCGCTTGACAATCGTTTGTGATAAACGCTATGGCCATCTTTTTCCCAAAGTAATAGCTTGACCTGGTTGCGGCGCTTGTTAAAGAAGATATAGATCGTTTCCGGATCCAGGGCATTGAACTTCATATGATCGGTAACAATCCCCGATAATCCATTACGCCCCTGGCGCATGTCGGTATTTATAGTACACATGCAGAGCTTAAATCCGTTCAGCGATAGCATATTTAACCAATTAATGCTTTAAAAAACTCAACACTCATAGGCTGATAAAACTTCAAACCTTTGTATTCTGCAAATACGTTTTCCTGGGCTTGTTCCTCCTTGATCTTTAAAGGAACAAACGCGGGGCTGGAGTTTGGATGATTGTTGTGTTCTCTTTGTTTGCTCAACCAACAATAGAATGTGCCGGTATTTATTC
>NZ_JCAPSW010000048.1:0-2196 GCF_059587045.1 Niastella sp. sgz303648
TAGCTTTACGTACACACCCACAAACATTGAGTTTTTCAGGAAGGTATTGATTAAAAGGGGCAAGTTTTAATAATATCATAAAAAGTATTATATTTATGATAAATGGAAAGATCGCAGAACTCGGAATTGGCCAAACGCATAAACCAGGCGTTTACTATGCTGCAAAAGGACAAGCCTCAGCCGCAAATCGTAGAACGCTTGATACAGAAGTATGGAGTGTCTCAAATCCAGGCTTATCGTTATATCCAATTAGCAAAGGAGATCAACGAGAAAATGGCGATACCGGAAAGTTCTGTAGTGTTTACCGTAAAACTGCCACCTACACTGATCAGTCGGATAAAGAAATTATCGGGATCCAAAGGGCTATCGATCAGCAAAGTGGTCCATACAGCGCTGGAAGAATACTTAGCCAAAAAGGATCATGCCAAAAAAGGAGAAACAAGTTAAGGTATCATTTACCTATGATCGTTTGTGGGAGCAAAAGCTTTCGCAGGTTTACCATCTCCTTGTTCCAGCGGGCATGCCTGTTGTTTTCGCTGAACAATCTTCTAATGAATTAATAGAAAAAACTTCAGTATATGAAAACAGCAGCGATATATACGAGAGTATCGTCCGATCAGCAGAAGGACAATAAGACGATTGGCAGTCAGGTGGATGAATTATTACATTTTGCGCAGGAGCAGGGCTATCTAGTTCCGGAAGAATATATATTTAGAGATGAAGGGTACAGTGGAGCCATACTGGTTCGCCCGGGTCTTGAAAAAGTAAGAGACTTGAGTGCAGAAGGACAGATACAGGCAGTGTTAATTTATAGTCCTGATCGGTTGAGCCGTAATTATGCATACCAGGTAGTATTAATGGATGAATTTGCATCATGCGGTACAGAAGTATTATTTATCAACTCTCCCAAAGCAGATACACCTGAAGAAGCTTTGTTGTTACAATTCCAGGGAATGATTGCCGAATATGAGCGGGCAATTATTAAAGAGCGATCACGCAGAGGCAAAAGATTTAAAGCAAAGTCAGGCGTAGTGAGCGTGTTATGCGGAGCACCGTATGGATATAATTACATTAAAAAGACGGATGATACGGCAGCTTACTATGAAATAAATGAGCAGGAAGCTTCCGTTATAAGGGAAATGTTCCGGATGTATACTGAAGACTTTTGTGGTATAGGTACCGTTGCAAGAAAGTTTACTGCTGAAAAAATACCAACAAGGAAAAATATTGGAAAATGGGAGCGATCAGTTATCTGGGCAATGTTACGTAATCCTGCTTACACAGGTAAAGCCTGTTATGGTAAGACTGAGCATGCGGAACGTCAGCGAATCACAAAACCATTGAGGGCAAAAGGAGGTTTTGTAGCACAAAATGGCTGCAACAGGGAGAAGCCAAGGGAAGAATGGATTGAGATACCTGTGCCTGCCATAATCAGTCAGGAAACGTTTGATATTGCGCAGGAAAGATTAAAGAGTAATAAGCTTCATTCGCAGCGGAACACAAAAGTAGAGACGTTACTGCAAGGGATGATGGTGTGCAGTGAATGTGGTTATTCTTTATACAGGACGCATACTACCACATCGGCTAAAAAGAAGATATATTATTATCGGTGCTTTGGATCGGATGCTTATCGCTTTGAAGGCGTGCGCAAATGCAACTGCAAACCAGTGAGACAGGATTATCTGGATAATATTGTGTGGCAGCAAATAGTGCAATTATTGGAAGATCCAACCCTTATCCAAAGGGAAGTGGAGAAACGCGTAGAAGAGACCAGGAATGCTAGTCCCGTGTTAAAGCAAAAGGATGCCATACTGAAGCAGCGCAACAAATTATCCCAGGCAATGGATAAGCTATTGGATGCCTACCAGGAAGGTCTCATTACAATTGCGCAATTAAGAAAAAGAATGCCTGAATTGCAAAAGAGGATAAATACAACAGAGAAAGAGTTGGAGAACCTGAAAAATCATGAACTGGCGTTGGATCAGCGACTTCAATTACTGGATGCGGAGAGTTTTACCAGCCAGTTAGGAGTAAATGTTAATGAACTGGACATAAAAGAAAAAAAGAAGATTTTAAGACTGTTGGTAAAGGATGTTGTAGTTGGGGATGATATTATAGATATCAGGCATTCTATACCCTTAAAAGAGGGTAAAAACGAGCAAGATGATAAAAACTACCAATTGTGTACGAGGAGTA
>NZ_JCAPSW010000049.1:0-2013 GCF_059587045.1 Niastella sp. sgz303648
CAGCACCATAGCTTACTTCCGTTGCATTGAAGCTTTCCAACTCCTGAATACCCGCTGGTGACAACAAATCAAGCTCATTGATTGACATCACTTTCTCCCCAATGATCTGCAGTAATATTCTTTCAAATTGTTCCGCTATTCTAATTACATATGACTCTTCCAGCAAAGAAGAATTGTAATTGAACCGGATATCGATCTGTTCTCCTTTGGCTATTAACACCGAAAGCGGATAGTTCACCTGCTCCTTCACGCTTAGTTCGCTTACCTTCAAACGCCAGTCACGCCCACTGATCACCTCGCTCACCGGATAATTTTCATATACCAGGAGGCTATCGAACAGTTCTCCTCCGGTAGCGTGAACCCAACTCTGTATCTCGGTTAATGTTGTATACTGATGCTCGCGCGAAGACACCTGATCCTGTTGTATTCCCTGCAGCCAGTCGCTTACCGGGGCATCCGCCCGCACAACGGTATGCAGCGGAACGGTATTGATGTATAAGCCTACCCTTCTTTCTACATCGGATAACCCCTCCGGACGACCCGAAACTGTTACACCGTAGATGATATCCGGGCTACCCGTATAACAGTATAGCAGGTAGGCCCAAACACCCTGCATAATGGTACTAAGCGTGATATGATGACGATGCGCATAGGCTTCTGCAGCCGTGCAAACGGAGGACGGCAATTGCAGGTTAAACTCGCAAAAACTTCCTCCACCGGTATTGTGTCCCGGACCTGATTTAATGAAAGATAGTCGTCCGGCGTTCTCTATTCCATGTAAATATCCTCGCCAGTATTGCTCCGAAAAAGATTTATCGATTCCTTCTATATAATGAATATATTCTTCAAACCTGTCTTTTTCGACAGGAAAGCCGGGAGCTCCGTTTTCATACAACAACAGGAACTCTTCCATCAGCACCGGCAGCGACCAGCCATCCAGCAGAATATGATGATACGTCCAGATCATCCGGTAATCGCTCTCACTCAACCGCAACAAACAGAGCCGCATCAACGGCGCTTCCCCGAAGGAAAACATCCGCGACCGCTCATGCTCTCCATATTCGGCTATCCGGCGCTGCTGCTCCTGAGCAGACAGCCCACGGCAGTCCACCACCTCCAGCGGCAGCTTCGCTTCCCGGTATACCACCTGCACCGGCATCCGAAAACGGTCATAATAAAAGCCCGTCCGCAATATGCTGTGACGACCCAGCAGTTCCGACCACGCCCAACCGAAACGCTCCTCCTCCAACCCTTCCAGCTGACAATTCAACTGCTCGATATATACCTGTGATTGTTCACCATATAAACTATGGAACAACATCCCTTCCTGTAAACCGCTCAACCGGTACAGGCTCTCCACCTGAGCCCCCCGGCCCTCCATTTCCGCTAAAAAGCCATCGAGCTCTTCAATGCTTACATCGCCCGTTAGTCCAAAGTCCGACGGCGTACGATGTTGCTGCCCCTGACCTATAGCGTCCATGCAATGGTCAATCAATTCCTCCAGGGCCGACAAATATGAGCCAGCCAACTGCTCCATCGTCTTTTCTTCAAAATGCAGCCCGCTGTACTCCCATACCAGCTGTAAGCTTCCTCCTTTGATCAATCCGTTTACAGACAATTTCTCCCGGATCGCATTGGCCTCTCCGATATTCGGACCGCCCGATCCTTCCGGCGCTCCCGAAAAATACCGGTTGTTCGATATCACATTATCAAGCTGACCCAGGTAATTGAATACGATATCCCAGGGCTCGGGGCCCGATAAGCCAGCATCCCCATTGATATATTTTAACACCCCATATCCAAGACCCTTGTCAGGTACAGATCGCAGCGACTCCTTGATCGTTTTGATCAACCCGCCCGCTACTCCCCGGCTTTCCAGCAACACAGGGAACAGGCTCGTGAACCAGCCCACCGTACGGCTTACATCAACCGAAGACGAGATCGACTCCCGGCCATGGCCTTCCAGGCCGATCACCACCTGCTCTCTGCCCAGCCAGTCGCACAACGAACGGC
>NZ_JCAPSW010000050.1:0-1977 GCF_059587045.1 Niastella sp. sgz303648
CAGCAGGAGAACTATTCGACAGCCTGCTGATCTATGAGAACTACCCGGTGAGCGAGGTGGTAGGATCGCGCAACTGGCGCCTGAAGGTAAGCGGTCTGGAAGTAAAGGAACAGGTGAACTATCCGTTGTCGATCATGATCGCAGCGGGAGAAGAGATAGGGATGCGATTAAGTTACAATACTTCGCTGATAGAAGCAGCTTCGATAGTGCGGATAGGGGAACATTTTGAGCGGATCTTACTGCAGATCGTTAGGGAGGAGGCAATGTCGTTGGGAGAACTGAAGTTGCTGGGCGAGGATGAGCTTGGCGAACTGGCGGGCTTCAATGCCACGGCGGTGGCGTATGGCATTACAGGCACGGTGGTAGATCAGTTTGTAGCACAGGCCGGTCGAACGCCGGATGCAGTGGCGGTTGTATATGAGGGATCGCATTTGAGCTACCGGGAGCTGGATCAGCGTTCGAACCAGTTGGCGCATTACCTGCGCAAACAGGGCGTGGGGGCCGGGGTGCTGGTGCCGCTCTGCATCGACAGGTCGCTGGATATGATCGTAGGCATACTGGGTATTCTGAAAGCCGGCGGCGCGTATGTACCGCTGGATCCGTCGTATCCGGTGGAGCGGCTGCGGTATATGCTTGAAGACACGGCCGCGGCAGTGCTGGTGAGCAGCAGCCGTCAGCGGGAGCTGCTGGCCTTGCTGCGGGAACCCCGCTGCGGGCAAATGGGAGCGTCTGGCTGTTCGCAACAGGGAGGGGCTCACTGTATGGGCCATGGAATTTCCGGCTGTGTGTTGCCGGCAGAACCACGCTGTGTGTTGCTGGACGAGCAATGGGCTGAGATCAGCCGTGAGCCGCAGAGCCGCCCGGAAGGGGTGTCGGCGATGAAGGATGCCTGTTATGTGATCTACACGTCGGGCTCAACGGGTCGCCCCAAGGGCGTGGTGGTGGAACATGGAAGTGTAGTGAATTTTCTGCTGAGCATGTCGGATCAGTTGTCGTTTTCAGCAGCCGACAGCTTTTTAAGTGTGACCACCTTTGGTTTTGATATATGTTATCTGGAAATGTATCTGCCCCTGATCAAAGGGGGCCAAACGATATTGATGGATGATGTTACGGTTCGGGATGGTTATTTATTAAAGGGAGCCTTGGCGCGCTACAAGCCGACGCATATGCAGGCAACGCCAACGGGCTGGCGGGTATTGCTCGACAGTGGCTGGAGGAATGAGGAGGGCGTGAAGATACTGATAGGCGGAGAGGCAGTGAGCGAAGAGATCAAGGATCGTTTAACGGGATTAGGCTGGGTGATAAACCTGTATGGCCCGACGGAGACGACGATCTGGTCTTCGTGCAAGGTGTTGCGAAGAGAAGAACGGGTGTCGATCGGCCAGCCGATAGCCAATACACAGCTATACATAGTGAATGAAGAGGGCATGTTACAGGTGCGGGGAGCAGTAGGGGAGTTGTGGATCGGTGGAGCAGGCCTGGCGCGTGGTTATCTGAACCAGCCGGAGCTGACGGCAGAGCGGTTTATAGAGGCAGGGCCTTGGGGCCGGGTGTACCGGACGGGCGACCGAGGTCGCTGGTTGAATACGGGAGATATGGATTTTATGGGTAGGATGGATGGTCAGGTGAAGCTTCGTGGCCACCGCATCGAGCTGGGCGAAGTGGAAGAGGTTCTTCGTCAGGCGCCGCAGGTGAAGCAATGTGTGGTCGTGGTTCGGGAGCAGGCAAATGGAGAGCCGCGGCTGGTGGGCTATGTGGTGATTGAGGGTGAGCTTGACCGGGAGTTGATCCTGGGTGCTGTTCGCCGGCGTTTGCCGGAATACATGGTTCCGTCGGCGCTGGTGAAACTGGAGGGGTTGCCGCTGACGGCCAACGGGAAGGTGGACCGCAAATCGCTGCCGGCGCCGGAGCAGGGTGGAGGCGAAGAAGAAGGCTATGAAGCGCCGCGAAGTGAAGCGGAGCGTCAGCTGGCGCAGA
>NZ_JCAPSW010000051.1:0-1960 GCF_059587045.1 Niastella sp. sgz303648
CAACAGTTGCTTGTCCTTCAGGTGCCACTACACCTACGCCACCGTCAGTAACTGATAATTGTGGAAGAACACTGACTGTCAGTGCTCCTGTGGTGACTGGTAATCCGACTTGCGCAGGCGATATAGTTTATACCTTTACTTACACTGATTGCAACGGAACAACTTATACCTGGACACATACCACTACTGTATCTCCACCGGTTGTTGTAATGCCTGCGAATGCGACTTCAACTATTGCTTGTCCTTCTGCGGCATCGACGCCAACGCCACCGACTGTTACAGATAATTGCGGCAGAACACTGACTGTATCGGCACCTGTGGTGACAGGTAATCCTGCTTGTGCCGGAGATATAGTATATACCTTTACTTATACGGATTGCAGCGGCACTAATTATACCTGGACCCATACCACGACTGTTGCGCCGCCTGTTGTAGTTATGCCTGCGAATGCGACTTCAACTGTTGCTTGTCTTTCTGCGGCATCGACGCCAACGCCACCGACTGTTACAGATAATTGCGGCAGGACGCTGACTGTATCGGTGCCTGTTGTGACCGGTAATCCGGCTTGCGCAGGAGATATTGTTTACACCTTTACTTATACGGATTGCAGCGGCACTAATTATACCTGGACCCATACCACGACTGTTGCGCCGCCTGTTGTAGTTATGCCTGCGGCTACTACGTCAACGGTTGCCTGCCCATCAGCTGCTACCACACCAACTCCGCCAACTGTTTTTGACAATTGTGGCAGAACACTTACTGTATCAGCACCTATGGTAACTGGTAATCCAGCTTGTGCAGGGGATATTGTTTATACGTTCACTTACACTGATTGCAACGGCACCAATTACACCTGGACGCATACTACAACAGTTGCTCCACCGGTTGTAGTTATGCCTTCTACTACGACATCTACTGTGGCATGCCCGAGCGCTGCTACTACGCCAACACCACCAACAGTAACTGATAATTGCGGCAGAACACTTGCGATATCAGCTCCTGTGGTGACTGGTAATCCGACTTGCGCAGGAGATATAGTTTATACATTTACTTATACTGATTGTGCAGGTACAAATTATACCTGGACACATACCACGACTGTATCTCCACCGGTGGTTACAATGCCTGGCAATACCACTTCAGCGGTAGCTTGTGCTTCAGCTGCTGTTGCACCAACACCACCAACTGTAACTGATAATTGCGGCAGAACGCTTACTGTAAGTGCACCTGTGGTGACCGGTAATCCAACCTGTGCAGGTGATATAGTTTATACATTTACTTATACTGATTGCAATGGCACCAATTACACCTGGACGCATACCACGACAGTTGCACCTCCGGTAGTAACAATGCCTGTTAATAACACTTCGACAGTTGCATGTCCATCTGCAGCTACAACGCCAACTCCGCCGACCGTCACTGACAATTGCGGCAGAACACTGACTGTGTCGGCACCGGTTGTGACTGGTAATCCGGCTTGCGCAGGAGATATTGTTTATACATTTACTTATACAGATTGTGCAGGTAATAATTATATCTGGACGCACACCACTTCCGTATTGCCACCTGTGATAACAGTTGTTTGTCCGTCTAATCAGGCATTGTGTGAAAAGGCAGGGAATAATTATACTATTCCAGTTTTAGGGGCGTCAACGAATTGCAATGGAAATCTAACTATCAATTATGATATTACTGGTGCAACTAATCGTAGTGGATCCGGTAATGATGCAAGCGGAATGTATAATATTGGCCAATCAACAATAACATGGACAATAACAGATGGCTGTTCAACTACCACATGTGCCACTAATGTAGTTATTAGTCCTATTGCAAGGGGAACAGAGAATATTACAGTTTGTTCTAATCAATTACCATATTTGTGGCATAGCAAGAGTTTTAACTCGGCTGGGACTTATGAGGATACACTAATAAATGCTGCCGGTTGCGACTCGATTGTGAC
>NZ_JCAPSW010000052.1:0-1866 GCF_059587045.1 Niastella sp. sgz303648
ACACGCTATACCCATCAGTTTGCAAATGACCGTTAAACTGATTGAGTATCCATTGCGGTCGCTCACCATCTCGTCCGGGTTGGTAGTCATAATAGATCAATGGAGCATTGCCTGCTTTATAGGTCCAAAAATAGCCTTGATGAGTTTCTTTCTTTTTTGTGTTGTCCAGTACTGCTATACCGGTTTCATCGGCGTGCCAGTAATTATAACGCAGCATGTCGCGTAACAGTGCGTCAGCCAGCGGTTCTATTGCTTCAGCCACCAGCCTTACCCAATCGGCTATGGTGCTGTATGGTATTTGTACGCCATGTCGTTTAAACCTTTCCAGCTGGCGGTTTAACGGTAATGCATCTATAAACTTATCAATAATTATTAGCGCTAACAGTCCGGGATCGGCGATCGTTCTTTGAATAGCTCGTGGGGGACGGCTTCCCTGTACCAGGCGGGTTGCATCCTTTTTATTTTCTGCTTTACAGCGGTATTGAGGAATAACAGTACGGTTTACTATTAGCTCACCAGGCTGGTAATCCAGTGTTTCAATAACTTCTTCTCCCACTTTCTCGCAATGGCTTACATCTTCTTTGGGTTCTATTATGGTAACTATTCTCTTAAGGTCGGCTGGCAACCCTTTTTGTGGCTCAGGGGCAACCGGTTGTTTTTTTACTTTCGTATAACTAATTTGTTGAACATTCGACAGATTAGTACTGGCTGCCTCTTCTTCAAATATAAGCCCCAGTTCTTTTTGCTGTTGTGCTATGCCGGAAGGAACAAAACGTTCTGATTTAAAGCCCTTGACCAGTTTTGTAAGTTGTTGTATCTGGTGTTGAAGGGTAAGTATTTGTGATTGTTGCGCTTCGATTGATTTCAGCAGTTGCTGATTCATCTGTAAAGATGCTTCATACAGCTCTTTGTAATTGATATGTTCGCCACCGGCTGACATTGTTCCAAAGATAGAGCGGCCGGCAAGTATTATCTTGTAATGAGCGGCATAAAAGTTATACAGCGCAAACGTGGATAAACAAGGCCCAAAAACTGATTTTAAAAATTTCTTTTAACGGCCCTACAGCGACTTATTTAACTTCGCAACAAACTCCGCAATTCGAATATTCAATTCTCAGACGCTTGCGGCGGTAATATACCGCTTTCGGTAGTGCGCTTTTTTCAGGGAGATCCCCTGTAAGATAAGTAACAGCTGCTTGTTACTGATAACACTATGCGTGCCTTCCAGCATGCAGCCTGGCATCTCAAAAGTGCCTGATTCCAGGCGTTTATAATACAGGCTAAAACCGTCTCCTTCCCATTGCAGCAGTTTGATATGAGTCTGTCGTTTATTGAAGAATATAAAAACATCGCCCAACTTTATGGTCATATTCAATTCGTTGGTTACCAACCCGCACAGCCCGTCAAAACTTTTTCGCATGTCGGCCCATTTATGATACAGCAGATACCGGGTGGCATGGTTTGTTTGTAACACCGGTTATCTCATTAATTCTTTTAAATAACTTACCGGCACCTCCCGGTACAATTTCAGTCCTTTATATTCTGCGAACAACGTGGCATCGTTTTGTTCATCATCGTGCATTTGTAACAGACTGAAATTTTCTGCTTGCGGCTCTTTGGCTGGTTTTGCCCTATTCATATATTTCTTGCGCCAGTAGTAATAACAAGCTTCTGATATGTTTTTCAACTCACAAAATGCTTTTACCGGTAATTCACCGGCCTGCTGTTCCTGTACCAGGGATAACATTTCCTGTGCGGCTCGTTTGGGATTGGGCCTTTTGGCTTCATGCATCGGTTCTCTGTATTGGTGAACCGTAAATTTAATTGCTTACTTAACAAAAGCTTTTCAACTTCCCGGAGGGATAC
>NZ_JCAPSW010000053.1:0-1613 GCF_059587045.1 Niastella sp. sgz303648
AAAGCCTTCAAGTCGTTGGATTTGAAGGCTTTTATGTTTCAAGCTGATAGTAAGGAATAAGACAAAAGTTGCCATATAAAGTTAGTTTTTTTGCCAGGCATAAATAAATAAAACAATCTTCTATCAACAGATAGTGATAATCACTACTGCAAGATTTTGTTCAATTCAATAAGATCAGCCCTGTATTCTTTTTTATAACAGACACCTATTTTACAGGAGCTGCAGCCTTCAATTACCAGTAGGAGCTGATCATCTAAAAGTTTTATTTTCATCAAACCTGAACGTTTTAACTTTGTACTGTTAAGCGAAACGGAGCAGAGCAATGCAGGAGTGCAACTCTGTAAGGGATAGCTTAACCGACTGGATTATTTGTGGATCAGGGTTAGTTACTACCCTGATCCTTTTAATAAAAAATAATCTAGGAGTTGATACCTTAAAAACTCACTGTTATTGAACAAGTCCTGTTACATAGGGCGTTTGGTGTAAAAGCACATAACGTATCCGGCGTAGTAGCTTTTTCGCTATACGGATAATGGCCTTATTATAATTCATTCTTTTCTTATACTCTTTGTAAGCCATTAATAATGCTGGGTCCTTAGTGACAGCCTTCCAGGCACTTTCTACCAGGGCTGTTCTAACCAATGCATTACAACGATGAGTGAGCCCTTTGATAACGACAGTTTCAGAACTGCTATAAATATCCGGCTTGAGGCCAGCATAGCTACATAAATGGTCAAATGTTTTAAACCGGGTAATGTCTTCCAGTTCTATCAAAAGAATCATAGCATTCGTCTGTCCAATTCCCGGTATACTACATAATAATTCCACTGATTGTCGATATTTGTCGGACTGGGCCAGGGAGCGCAGAGCATGGTTAGCCTGCACTAATTGATGTCGAATAGCCAGCAGTGATTCCAACTTCAATTTCAAAGCGATTTTTGCATTTTCATTGAGGCTTAACTGCTCCAACCAAACAATGAATCTTTTGCTAAAATGGGCGCTTGGTTTATATCCTTGCGGAATATCGATTCCCCAGAAATGGAGGCAGGATAGAATACGATTTTTGCAGCGTGTTTGATCGCGTACCAGCTGCTCACGGGTTCGCATTATAGCTCTGTCTTCCAACACCTGTTGGCTGGGGATATGAATGCCTTGAAGAGATCCTTCGCACAGGGCCTGGGCTAGTTTACGGCAATCCACCACGTCGGTCTTATGCCGCCTGTCTTTATCGGTAGTTGGCACGTCGGCGGCATGAGCTATAATACAATGCACCCCGTTATCGCTCAATGCCTGTTGTATCCAGAATCCGCAAAAGCCAGCTTCATACACAGCGTGAAAATTTGCCTGTGGATAATTGTGTTGCAGGTAGCGGGCTAATATAGCTGGGGATGGAGGTTGGGAGTAGCTCTTCAGTTCATGCTCGTCATCCCGGATACAGATAGACCAATTTTTCTTGTGAACGTCTATGCCGCAGTAAATATCTTGTCCTGCAAAATTTAATGATTTAACTTGCTTCATAGCTTCTGTATTTTAGGTGTGAGAATAGATTTTGCAACTTAAACTTACACCTAATTCTACAGAAGCTTTTTACATAGAAAACATACAATCTTTTT
>NZ_JCAPSW010000054.1:0-1602 GCF_059587045.1 Niastella sp. sgz303648
TCGATAGCTTAATATTTTTATCACAGATGGGTCATACTCCTATCAGCAGTCGGCAATATGTTGTTTAACAGTATTTACGCTGCAATTCTATTTCAAGTCTTGTAAGGTAAAGGTATAATGCTGCACACTGTCCATGAACAATCTGGAATTGCAAATTTCGAACAGCAGTCATTATACCAGTTTATGATTACCTCCTGTGATGTTAAAAAGACTTTTAATTTTGTGTCATCAGCCCCAAGAGGAAGCAGGCTCTGCCGGAGGGCAACCTGCCAGCAATAAGGCTGATGGCGACGATTGTCGAAGCGGCTTGAGGTAAAATGCTTCAAGCCGTTCTTTTTGATCAATCAGAGCCTTATATGGCTAAAAAAACTCATCGGCTATGGGATTTCCAGTATTACTGGCCAATGACTACTCCCTTTTGATAAAGTGTTGCATTTAACTGTATAGCTCTTATTCTCCGTACCAACTTTCTGGCAATGCGAACAATTGCCTGGGTCCCTTTCATTCTTTTTATGAGTTGTTGATAGGTTTCCAGCATTGCGGGATCGGTGCGGATGGCCTGCCAGGCAGCTTGAATTAAATTAACCCGTAGCTGATTGTGCCGCCGGGAACTGATGCCCCGGTCATGTTGCGTCTCGCCAGAACTGTTAGTATCCGGACAGAACCCCACATAAGCGTTTAATCGGTCAATATTTTCAAAGCGACGCACATCTCCAATTTCCAACAACCATAATATCGCTATCGTACGGCCTATGCCTGGCACACTCATTAATAGTTTTATGCTGTTATTGTATTTTTCACTATTCATCAACCCTCTGAGTTTTCGTTCTACTTCTAATAATAATTGACGCAAAAATTTTACCTGTTCCAACATAAACAATAAAGTATCTTTTAATACGGTATCTTTTTGCGCTTCCTGTTCTATCCAGTTTAGAAAATTCCGGCTCCAACGGGCTTTCCCAAATTGTTTGGGAATTTCTATACCCTGATATTTGAGTAAGCTTTTAAGCCGGTTCCTGCTCCTGGTTAGATCTCTGGTCAACTTGCAGCGATAACGAACCAGGTTACGTTGTTTCTGGAGATTTTCATCTGGTATATAGATACCCTGCAATAGACCAGCTGCATGATAACGCGCCAATTTTACAGCATCTACTTTGTCGGTTTTTCTCTTTCGTTCTTTGTCGCTACCCGATACATCGGCCGCGTGAACGACAATACATTCCATTCCCCTGGCAGCAAGTTGACGTTGGAGTTCAAATCCCCAGGCACAACTTTCATATACGCATTTAAAGATTGCCCCCGGAAACTTCTTTTGTAAATGGTTAACTACATTTTCAACCTTCCCTTCCATTCGGTGATTTCCCAGTACAATAGTTTCATTTACAGAGGCTATCTGCCAGTCTTTCAGATGGACATCTATCCCTACATGAATAGTTCTACCCGTATAATCAATTGTCTTGCTACTTTTGTTATGGGTTTCGGTAGCACATGAAGTTTGCTGTTTCATAAAATTTAATTTTTATGCAAAGTTCTTCATTGCAGCCTGATGTATTTCTGGACTGCTGTTGCGCCGAAACCTTTTACATATAGACTGTCCAGTTG
>NZ_JCAPSW010000055.1:0-1499 GCF_059587045.1 Niastella sp. sgz303648
TAGGCTGGAGGGGAGTGTGCAATATCATTTGCCGGCGATATTGAAATTGGAAGGCCATATTCGTGAAGAAGTACTCGAAAAAGTATTCCGTCATATCATCGACCGTCATGAAGCGTTGCGAACAGTTATCCGTGACCGTGATGGCCATCCTTATCAGCAGATCTTAGCTCCGGATGCCTGGCGGTTGGAAGTTTTGGAACGACCAGGCCTGAAAGGCAGTGAACTGGAAGATTTGCTGGCATCCCTTGTGGATCAGCCTTTTGCTCTGTCGGCCGATTATCCTGTTCGTGCCCGGTTATTGAGCCTGGGTTCCGGAGAATATATATTGATCGCAACCCTTCATCACATCGCTTCGGATGGATGGTCTAATTCGATCCTCATAGAAGAGTTCATGGCGCTGTATAGCGATGTAGAGAATGGTGTTCCTGTATCGCTGCCGGTATTGCCTGTGCAATACGCGGATTATGCGATCTGGCAACGCTCGTATCTGCAGGGAGAAGTGTTGGAGAGAAAGCTGCAATACTGGAGGGATCAATTGTCGGGGGCGGAGACTTTGCAGCTTCCAACCGATCATCCGCGTCCTGCGATCCAAAGCAGCAGAGGCCGTTCGCATGGTTTTATGATCGATGCTTCGTTGTTGGGACAGCTACAGTTGCTGTCGCAGCAGGAGGGCGTGACGCTATTCATGCTGCTGTTGTCTGCATTCAAATTGTTGTTAAACCGCTACAGCGGCCAATCAGATATTAGTGTAGGAACGCCTGTGGCGAATCGTCCGCTGGCTGAAGTAGAAGGCCTGATCGGATTTTTTGTCAATACGGTGGTGTTGCGCACGGAAGTAAACAGCGATGTCACATTCAGGGATCTGTTGTCATCGGTGAAGCAGACAACGCTGGGCGCCTATGCGCACCAGGATGTGCCATTCGAAAAGGTCGTGGAAGCAGTGGTGCGTGATCGTGATATGAGTCGCCATCCTTTGTTCAACGTAATGTTCACGTTGCAAAACAAATCCCGGCAAGGGAAAGAACAGGCGGGTGCCGGCAGTCTGCAGCTTACGTTGCTACATCCGGAGCACACAACGTCGAAATTCGATATGATGTTGTCGGTTACGGAAACGGAGGCCGGACTGGCGGCAGACATTGAATATTGCACAGACCTGTATGAAGCCGATACGATCGGTCGGATGTCGGATCATTATGTGCAATTGCTTCGCGCTGTGGTACAGTACCCGGATCGTCGCGTAGGCATGTTGGAGCTGATAAGTGAAAGCGAACGGGATGAGCTCGGGTTGTTCAATGCCACAACGGTGGATTATGGCATTGCAGGCACGGTGGTAGATCAGTTTGTAGCGCAGGCCGGCCAGTCGCCGGATGCAGTAGCGGTGGTATATGAGGGATCGCGTTTGAGCTATCGGGAGCTGGATGAGCGCACGAACCAGCTGGCGCATTACCTGCATAAGCAGGGCGTGGGAGCCGGGGTGCTGGTGCCGCTCTGCATAGAGC
>NZ_JCAPSW010000056.1:0-1476 GCF_059587045.1 Niastella sp. sgz303648
ATACAGGTTTTTAAATAATCCTGAAGTAACTATACAGGTGGTATGATAATCCTGTTATTACTATACAGGGGAGTTTTTCAAAAGTAGGGATTAGTTTGTATTTTTTGAAGCTTCGCGCTGTTGTGTTACCCATTTTTTGGGATACTGTTTCCATCTTTTTTTCAAGGATCCCTTTAACTGATGAGCCTGATCAGGTGTTAAATAATCACAACTGCTATGAGGTCTTAATCCATTATAAGCCGTTATACTGTCTTTAACCAACTGATAAGCCTGTTCAAATCCAGGCTGGGTACTGTAAAGATTAAATTCTGTTTTAAGTATACCGTTCATGCGTTCTGCCAGCGCATTTTCATAGGGGTCTCCATTTTGGGTCATACTAATCGAGATATTGTTATCCTTTAGCATTTTGACATAATCTGCGCTACAATATTGAGAACCCCTGTCCGAGTGATGGATTAGCGGTTGAGCTGAATAGCTACGATTGTTAATAGCCATTTGTAAGGCGTCCCGGCAACCCTGGGCTGACAGGTCTGTTCGAAGGCAATAGCCCATTATTTTGCGTGAATAAGCGTCTGTAATCAGACTTAAATAACCCCATTGATTACCCATTCGGATATAAGTAATGTCACCCACCCATACCTGTTCCGGTCGATGACAATCCAGGCCTTTAATCAAATTCTCATACTTGTACATCCAATGACGGGAATCAGTAGTGATTACTTTTCTTTTACGTTGACGGATCAACAACTTATGACGCTCCAATAACCTAAATAGGTAGTCACGGCCTGCTTTTATGCCATGAGTGGCCAATGATGGAGCTATTTTGTGTTGTAGCTTACGCGTTCCTAACCGGGGCAATTCTTTTCTTTCCTCACGAATGTGTTCTAAAATAATATCGTCCCTGAACACCTCACGCTTACGACGCCATTGGTGATCATACAGGGCATGGCGGGTTTTGCCAAACAGTGCACACAAGCTTTTGATACTCTTTTCAGGAAAGTCTTGTTTTAATCGTTGCACTGCCTGGCACCAGCCTTTTTTCTGATATTAATTTGAAACTGTTCTTCGGCTACATCAATGAGGGTGTTCAATGCTGCGTTCATTAATCGAGCTTCTTCCAGAGCCTTTTGTAAGGCCTTTATATCAGCATTGCTTTCTGTTCTATCCTTTTTTGTAGATTTATTTTTCTTCATCCAGACTTCGTTCGATTCCACAAGTTCGGCATTTTCCTGTTCCAATTCCTTTATCCATCGTTCAATTGTCAGTGGTGTTTTTATTCCATAGGTTATCATTGCCTCCCGCATGCTCAGTCGACCCCTCGTTACTGACCGCACTACAGATCGTTTTAGATCTATACCTACCCGTGGGCCAATATGCCTGGTATCTACTGCCAGATCTATATCTTCCAGCCATCTATTCAATGTAGAGCGTTTTAAGCCATATTTTAATTGTACCACTCGCTTCGGCTTACCCTTA
>NZ_JCAPSW010000057.1:0-1407 GCF_059587045.1 Niastella sp. sgz303648
TTCCTGAAAAACTCAATGTTTGTGGGTGTGTACGTAAAGCTACAATTCCGCCCTGCGGAGTACCGCTGTTAGTTGGAAAGAGTTCTGCGTTTTCCAAATAACCAGCCTTAAGCCACTTGCGAAGAATCACTTTGTCTGTTACCACATGCTGTACCAACCAATCATGACTGATGTTATCAAAACAACCTTTAATATCTCCTTCCAATATCCATTGCGGATCAGCTTTTCTGCATATACTTCCGTAGATACGTTCGATAGCGTCGGCTGTTGACCTTTTAAGTCTGAAGCCGTAGCTATACCGATCAGCTAATGTTTCCGATACAGGAACGAGTGCTAAAGAATGCAGTGCCTGCATAGACCTGTCGAGCATAGTTGGAATGCCCAACGGGCGAAGTTTCTTACCATCAGCTTTAGGGATGTAGATACGCCGCAGAGGTTGCGGCCTGTAGTTACGACGTTGAAGAGAAAGTATCATGCGATATTTCCCTTTTGCCGTATGTAACACGACTCCGTCCACTCCTGGGGTTCTTTTTCCCTGATTGGTTACCACTTTTCTTACGGCTAAGCATTTAGCATGATAAGAATGCGTAAGTAACCATTGAAGTGCCTTTACTTTGTTCCAACGACCTTGTTTTGTTGCCTTAGCGATACGAACCTGCAGCTTCATTACCTCAGCGTGAGCACGATCCCAGTCAATGGAATGCCAGCCTCCGTGAGTGGAGACCGCACCAATGTTTCTCAACACTGTCATTTGCTTGTTCTCCTGAATTTAAGTTCCACAAATTTTCTCGCTATAACTTACCACATGCAAGTCAGCCGATTTTCATCGTGAAGCGATCTTTCCATCTCCTATACGCTCCATTACAGAACGCCATTCGCTTTTTGCATGATCCTTTGCCCGCTCGCTTATCGGCTTCCTTCACAGAAAACTTTGCCGCTTTAACGGCAAGCGATCGGGTTTTCCTTGTTCCGATAGCTTAATGATTGCGAACTTAGGTACTGTCTATCCACCGGCAGATATTTGTCTGTGCAGTCAGACTGCGTAGCTGACTGACCTTCTGCGTTGCCTTTTGGCCGAAGCCTGTCAACTTCCTTTGGCTCCTTCGGTCTAACGGCGTTTACAACAGTTCACATACGTTTACCATATCCGCTTGCCTGCCCTATCTGCAATGAAGTTTTGCAGTTCTTCCTTACATCGCTGTTCAGAAGACAACCTTACGGTTTTCGGTCCATTGTCCTTCAAGCTCTAACACGAAGTCGTTACCAACAACGCGCATTGAAGTAGGCGACTGCTTACAGAAAAGCAGGTTCATTGACTCTTATTAAGAGCAGAACATTTAAGCTATCAGCTTATCAAGTCGCACACACGCTATACCCATCAGTTTGCAAATGACCGTTAAACTGATT
>NZ_JCAPSW010000058.1:0-1368 GCF_059587045.1 Niastella sp. sgz303648
TGGCTGCCTGATTTACTGTGATCACTACGGTTGAAGTTGCAGCCGTACAGGGTCCTGCTCCATCAGGATCATTGGTTGTGAGGGTCAGCGTAACCGTTCCGGTGGTAATGGTCGGTGTATAAGTAGATGTTAATGATGATGCATTCGAAAATGTTCCGCTCGGGGCGCTCCAGGTAGAGCTGGTAGCACTACCGCCTATTGTTCCATTCAGCGTTACGGTTCCTCCGGCGCATATTGTTTGCGCTGCACCTGCACTGGCTGTGGCTGCCTGATTTACTGTGATTACTACGGTTGAAGTTGCAGCTGTACAGGGACCTGCGCCATCAGGATCGTTTGTTGTAAGGATCAGCGTAACCGTTCCGCTGGTTATGGTCGGTGTATAAGTAGATGTTAACGATGATGCATTAGAAAATGTTCCGTTCGGGGCACTCCAGGTTGATGTGGTAGCGCCTCCGCCAATTGTTCCGGCCAATGTTATTGTACCTCCGGCGCATACTGTTTGCGCTGCACCTGCACTAACTGTTGCTGCCTGATTTACTGTGATTATTACGGTTGAAGTTGCAGCCGTACAGGGACCTGCTCCATCAGGATCATTGGTTGTAAGGGTCAGCGTAACCGTTCCGCTGGTAATGGTCGGTGTATAAGTAGACGTTAACGATGATGCATTAGAAAATGTTCCGCTTGGCGCACTCCAGGTTGAACCGGTGGCGCTACCTCCTATTGATCCGTTCAGCGTTATGGTTCCTCCGGCGCATACTGTTTGCGCTGTACCTGCATTGGCAGTAGCTGCAGGATTTACAACGATAGTTCTTGTAGCGCTAACCGCTGTGCAGGGCCCTGATCCATCCGGATCGTTTGTTGTTAATGTTAAAGTAACTGTTCCTGTAAAATTAGCGGCCGGTGTATAAGTTACTGTTCCGGGAGTTGCAGTTTGCAGTACACTACTTAACATACCTCCTCCCGAAGTAATTGACCAGGCGCCTGTAGTTGCGGCCCCGCCTACGCTGGCTCCACTTAAGGCAATGGCAACCGGACTACCGGATTGACAAACTGTATTGGGACCACCAGTTGTCACAGTCGCTTCAGCATTTACCGTTACCGTAGCTGTAGCTGTATTGGTACAGCCATTTCCATCTGTATAACTATAGGTAACCGTATAATTGCCTGCTGCAAGACCATTCGCATTAAAACTTGAGCCGCTTACACCAGTACCGCTCCAGGTACCTCCTGCCGGACTGCCGGTTAACGATACACTATTGTTACCAAAGCATACCTGGGCATTATTGGCCGAAACCACCGGCAACGCATTTACCGTTACCGTTGCCGTAGCTGTATTGGTACAGCCATTTCCATCTGTATAACTATAGG
>NZ_JCAPSW010000059.1:0-1294 GCF_059587045.1 Niastella sp. sgz303648
GAGAATACTGAAGCCTGAGGTCTGAGGTCTGAGAATACTGAAGTCTGAAGTCTGAGGTCTGAGGTCTGAAGAGCTTGCTAATGGTTGACTTCTGCCCTTATAGTAATTGCCTTCTACCTTCTGACTTCCGACTTCCGACTTCTGACTTCCGACTTCCGACTTCTGACCTCCGTCTTCCGACTTCTGACTTCCGATTTCTGACTTCTGACCTCCGATCCCCGATTTCCGCTTTTCGGTGTCAAGCAATACCCACTCAACAAGTTCTTCCGTCTCAGGACGGGGTATCAGCACGTTTTCATCTACATAAAAAGGCATTCCGCAAAACCAGGCCTCGTGCAACACGTATTGCACCGGTTTATGTTGCAATAATTCTTTGGTGTATTGTTCCAGTTGGGCAATGCGGTCGGGCAGCAGCGGTAAATTTTTATTGATGATGCGGTCGATCTTTTTCCACCCGGTAATGTGCTCCATTACCCAATCGGCAATATTCGCCGCTTCGCGGTTATCGTACAAATGATTTAACTGAAAAAGTAATTGCTGCTGCGCCTCCTGAATGGTCATGGCGGCAAATTACGAACTTCCGAATCCATTATGATGAAGATTCAGCCCGGTAAAATAAAGATTCTATACAAACAACTATCCCTGTTGATAATCTCTTATGTTGAGAGGCAATAAGCAAAACGTAAATCCACCTGTTCTGAGACATTTGCATTCCCGTAATTCTATTTTGTGGCCTTCAACATTTATCCTGTACAATAAAGTGTGATATAAAATGTTTCTGAAAACAACAGAAATGCATCGAGACTACAACTCTCGAAGAACAGGCTCTTTCTGCCCGGCAAACGACTTCGCCGGTACGGTAAATGACTTTTCCGACGTGGTAACCGACTCAACTAACCTGGCAGCTGACTCCGCATTCCGGATCGATGCCATTTCCTGTGTAACTATTGGTACTTCCTGCCGGGTGTTTGACTTCGCCTGCCCGGTAGCTGAAACCGCCAACCCGGTAAAAGCCTTTTCCCGCTTGTCAAAAGGTACTTCCTGCCGGGTGTTTGACTTCGCCTGCCCGGTAGCTGAAACCGGCAACCCGGTAAAAGCCTTTTCCCGCTTGTCAAAAGGTACTTCCTGCCGGGTGTTTGACTTCGCCTGCCCGGTAGCTGAAACCGCCAACCCGGTAAAAGCCTTTTCCCGCTTGTCAAAAGGTACTTCCTGCCGGGTGTTTGACTTCGCCTGCCCGGTAGCTGAAACCGCTAACCGGGTAAAAGCCTTTTCCCGCTTGTCAAAAGATACTTCC
>NZ_JCAPSW010000060.1:0-1219 GCF_059587045.1 Niastella sp. sgz303648
AACGAGCAAGATGATAAAAACTACCAATTGTGTACGAGGAGTAGTTTCTCCGTTACTCGCAAACTTCGTTCTTGATGGACTAGAGCTTATACTCGATAAGGAATTTGGTAGCACAGCTAATAGGTATGGTCGAATTGCATACCATGCCCGGAAGATGGTGCATCAAAACGGCGTAAAACTCTGTAGGTACGCTGACGACTTTATTGTGACAGGCTTCTCTAAAGAACTATTGGAGCTGCGGGTAAAACCGGTTATTGAATCGTTTTTGAAAGAGAGAGGTCTCGAATTGTCTCAAGAGAAAACGATGATCACTCACACGACAAAAGGCTTCAATTTTCTGGGTCAGAATGTTCGAAGATATATGCTAAGAAATGGAGGAAGCAAGCTCTTGATCAAACCGTCAAAGGCCAACATCCAAAACTTTCTTAGAAAAGTTCGAAACGAAATAGAACAAATGCGTAGCTATACGCAGGAGAATGTAATCCGCAGACTCAATCCCATGATAAGCGGGTGGGCTAACTATCACAAGCACATAGTATCGACGGAAGTATTTAAACGTGTTGATCACCAGATATACAATGCCCTTTGGCGATGGGCTAAACGCCGACATCCGAACAAGGGCAAATACTGGATAAGCGCACGATACTTCCACATGGTGGGTGATATTAACCGCTCCTTTAGTTGCAGTGTAAAAGATGAGAATGGAAAGGTCAGCTTCTTTGTTCTTGCGCGGGCACAGAATCATCGAATCAGAAGACACACGGTGATCAATCCGACAGCTAATCCCTTCGATCCTTTATTTGATGCATACTATGAAGAAAGACTCTCAGCCAATATGCACAACAATAGGGAAGGACGAACCATGCTTAAACGGCTACGAATTAAACAAGAGGGTATTTGCCCTCACTGTAAAGATGCATTAGCTGTTCAAGGAAGGAAAGGAGTAGTTCGCTTTATCAGAGCAGGATCAAACGGAGGGCTACCGATCCTCACTAATTTGATTCTGCTTCACTCGAAATGCCATAAGCAAGCTCTTTGAAATGTTCACAATGACAAGTCCGTTGCCGGCAAGTGCGGACAGCACTTTGTTTAAACTTACTTGAGCCGAATGCCGGGAAACTCGCATGTTCGGTTCTTAGGAGGGTTGGGAACAGCAATGTTCCCCGCCTATCCGACACGCTAAATTAGAGAATAAAAGCATTACTGGCTTTTATTGCAT
>NZ_JCAPSW010000061.1:0-1133 GCF_059587045.1 Niastella sp. sgz303648
GCTTTACAGTGCTCACAATAATACGGATATAACTTTACAGTTTTTGTTTTTGTCCTAAACTGGCTTTACAGGTTTACGTTTTTTGGGTTTCCAATGTTTATTTAATGGTCCCGTGGCGATATGGGCCTGATTGGGAGTAAGATTACCACAGCTCAAATGAGGTCTGAGTCGATTATAGACATCTACTGCATAATGAGTAGCCGGTATAGCTTCACTATAGCTCCTGAATGTCTTATCAAGCCCCAGTTCGATTTTAAGTATACCATTTACTCTTTCAGCAATGGCATTGTCATAAGGACTACCGGATTGTGTCATACTGATGCATATGTTGTTATCCTGCAACAGGTTAACATAAACATCACAGCAGTATTGAATGCCTCGATCAGAATGATGAATAAGGGATTGTAGTGGTGTTGTTTTTAGGCCTGATAAAGCTTTATTGAGGGCAATAGTACAGCCCTGAGCCTTTAAATGCTGGCTTAAATGGTATCCGACAATTTTGCGGGAATAGGCATCTGTAATAAGTGACAGGTAAATAAAGCCGTTATCTGTACGCAAATAGGTAATGTCACTAACCCAAAGTTGATTTGGCGCATTTACCTGAAGATTTTCAATTAGATTAGGCCATTTTTTATAATGATGATTTGACCAGGTTGTACGCACGTATTTCTTTTTTGGTTTTATTAGTAAATCATGCTCTGAAAGCAGTCTGAAGAACCGATCTCTGCCAATGGATATGTGATGTGATCTAAACTGCTCTTTGAGCATTCCGAGTAACTTACTGGCTCCAATGCGTGGTAAGAACACACGTGTATTTTTTACCAGTTCAATTATAAGCAGTTCCTGCATGCTTTCATCTGAATAACGCCACTGATGATCATAAAATGCCTGACGGGTTTTACCAAACAGCCCGCAAAGCTTTACCAGTCCAATAGTTGGATAGTATTGCTTCATTTGGAGGACTGCCGGATACCAAACTTTTTTATGATATCAATTCCCATCTCCTTTTGGGCTATTTCGATAAGCGTTTCCAAACCGGCTATCTTAAGATTGGCTTGTTGTAGTTCTTTATCCCTTTGAGTATTCCTTGTACCCGAATGCTGCGGCAATTCTGCCGGTTGTTGACATTGTTC
>NZ_JCAPSW010000062.1:0-936 GCF_059587045.1 Niastella sp. sgz303648
AAGTACCAGCCGCGTTATATACATTTCCATTCCAGGTGTATGGTAATTGGTTGCTACATATTGTAGTGATTTGAGTACCAGTTACAGCAGGATTTACATTTAAGGTCAGGGTTACGATAGAATCGCAACCTGCCGCATTGGCCAGCGTATCTTTATAGGTTCCTGCAGCATTGTAGATGTTGCCATTCCAGGCATAAGGCAATTGGTTGCTGCATATAGCAATGGTTTGAGTGCCCGTTACTACAGGATTTACATTCAATGTAAGTGTTACAATCGAATCACAACCGGCGGCATTTGTCAACGTATCCTTATAGGTACCAGCACCATTGTATACATTGCCGTTCCAGGTGTATGGCAATTGATTGCTACATATAGTGGTGGTTTGGGTGCCCGTTACTACAGAATTAACATTCAATGTAAGCGTTACAATCGAATCACAACCGGCAGCATTAATCAGCGTGTCTTTATAAGTTCCGCCTACATTATAAGCGTTACCATTCCAAATAAATGGCAGTTGATTGCTACAAATTGTGGTAGTTTGAGTACCTGTAACAACCGAGTTAACATTCAATGTAAGTGTTACAATCGAATCGCAACCGGCGGCATTTGTCAACGTATCCTTATAGGTACCAGCACCATTGTATACATTTCCGTTCCAGGTGTATGGCAATTGATTGCTACATATAGTGGTGGTTTGGGCGCCCGTTACTACAGAATTAACATTCAATGTAAGCGTTACAATCGAATCACAACCGGCAGTGCTCGTCAAAGTATCCTTATAAGTACCGGGTGCATTATAGGTGTTACTATTCCAGGCATATGGCAATTGACTACTGCATATTGTAGTCGTCTGAGTACCGGTTACAACCGGGTTAACATTTAAGGTCAGGGTTACGATCGAGTCACAACCAGCGGCATTGGTCAAAGTATCTTTAT
>NZ_JCAPSW010000063.1:0-904 GCF_059587045.1 Niastella sp. sgz303648
CAATCAAAGCGCAGGATGCGGCCTATATCATGTATACATCGGGAACCACAGGTCATCCCAAAGGGATCAGGGTGGTTCACCGCAATATCGTGAAACTGGTTGAGGAGCCGGGCCCGATAGCCGTACGGTCGTCGGACCGGATGCTGCAGTGGTCAAACTATTCATTCGACGGGTCGGTGTATGAAATATACAGTTGCCTGTTGAAGGGAGGCCGGTTGTACATGATCAGGGATGAATGGGCCTCTGATGTGTATGCGATGTCGAAGCTGATATCGGAGCACCGGATAACGATGATGTTCGTGACGACGGCGTTGTTCAACGCGTTTGTGGATGTGGGGCTGCCGGCGCTGGACAGCGTTCGGAAGCTGCTGTTTGGAGGGGAACTGTTGTCGTTGTCACATGTTAGAAGAGGGTTGTCGGCCATGGGTGTTGGTAGGATTGTGCATGTGTATGGACCAACCGAGACAACGGTGTACGCAAGCTATTATGAGATAAATGAAGTGTTTTTGAACAGAATGGTACCGATAGGGCGGGGTTTATCGAACACGGGACTGTACATATTGGATGAACACGGCCGCCCGTCACCGGTAGGTGTATCGGGGGAAATATATATAGGAGGGGATGGGTTATCGCAAGGGTATATCAACAAAGTGGAGTTGACCGGGGAGAAGTATGTGGAAGTAGCGGGAATCGAAGGGCGATTATACCGTACGGGGGATCTGGGTCGCTGGCAGGGGAATGGGAATATCGAATTTTTGGGTCGTATAGACGATCAGGTAAAGATCCGTGGTTACCGGATCGAGCCGGGCGAGGTGGAAGAGGTGTTGCGGAGTGCGCCACAGGTTGAGCAGTGTGTGGTGATGGTGCGGGAAGATACGGCAGGTCAGCGCCGGCTGGTAGCGTA
>NZ_JCAPSW010000064.1:0-844 GCF_059587045.1 Niastella sp. sgz303648
TTGCTTACTTAACAAAAGCTTTTCAACTTCCCGGAGGGATACAATCAGGGAATAAGCATGCCGGCAGGGGAAATACCGGGTTCAACAATGGAAATGATCTGCTCAATTAGGTAACTAATGTCTTCTGCAGGACTGCAAGTCATAAAAACTCCCTTGCAAAGCACGTTTGCAACCCTGCAGGTCTGGTTTGTAACCTTGCAGGCATAGTTTGCAGATTGCATTTGTGGGCCGCAGGCATGCTCCTGTGATTTGTAAGTACACAGGTATAATTTGCAGGTTTAAGTTATGCTCCGCAGGCCTACGGGCACGACTTGTAATACTGCGGACATTATAAACTAGCCTACAGAGCCCTTTAGCTCATTTACAAACGATATCATTTCACTTACAAAAGGAACAAGTTCCCCTGCAGGCAGATGTTAGTTCCGTTGAAAAGCTGGTTATTTAACCTGCAAAAGAGGCCGGCGCACCTACAGACAATGCTTGCTCACTTGCAGAGGCACTTGTAAGCCTGCAAACGACGGCAATGCCCTGCAACCGGATCAAACTATATAAGTTCCCTTACAGAGAGTAAAAAGATCCCTGCAAAGGGAAATACTTATCTCAAATAAGGAATCAGCTCCTCTTGCAAACGGCATTGTTTCCCTTACAAAGGGAATAAGTTCCCAAATTCCCGATGTTAACTCCCCTGCAAATTCTGTTTTTTTACCCTGAAAAGGTCGCTACCAGATTGATTTTGAGCTACATAGAAAAGGTTCTTTACCTGTTGCTTACCCCTTCATTTTGCAAAACCTTGTTTTACAATGTCTCGTCCTGAAATCACTTTACATATTTAGGTACTAAGTAT
>NZ_JCAPSW010000065.1:0-796 GCF_059587045.1 Niastella sp. sgz303648
AGGTAGCGATTAGTTCGCTACCTGTCCCCTCCAGCCACCGTACGTACGGTTCCGTATACGGCGGCACATCAGAATAATACAGTGGGGAGGGTGCTTAACTCGGTAAGAGATAAGTACCCTTCTCTTTTAAGTAAGGAACTGTTCAATGCTCTTTGTAAAATTGGACTATGGCTTGTTCGCCAATAACCCTTTCGTGTGTTACCCCATTGATATGCCTGCCATTCGGGCGTCCCTAAATTCGCAAGCATTTTAGCGCGGGTTGAAGGTAGTTTCCATTGCTTCCAATAGCATAGCCTAATGCGACACCGAACCCATTCATCCAATCTTGTGAACGTGCTCTTTGCCTCGTTCAATTTGAAGTATTGTACCCAGCCCCGGTTTAGCTGCCTCAACATCTCGTAGCGCTTGTACATTGCGTACGGTTTGCTTCGCGAGGTAATTGACCGGACTTTTGACTTATACTTTGCTATACTGCTCTTTGCTATGTTCAGTCCCTTTTCTCCTTTCTTGTGGTAGAAGCTATATCCAAGAAGTTTACTTTCCCATGGTCGTGTAGCTACACTTTTGGTTCGGTTTACTTCCAGCTTCAGCTCCTTCTCAATGTAGGTACTTACACTTTTCAGTACGCGTTCTGCACTTCTTTTGCTTTTTACGAACACACAAACATCATCTGCATATCGTACAAACCGATGCCCTCGACCTTCCAGTTCTTTGTCCAGCTTGTCCAATAGTATATTGGATAGTATTGGACTAAGTACTCCTCGTACACAATTGGTAGTTTTTATCATCTTGCTCG
>NZ_JCAPSW010000066.1:0-791 GCF_059587045.1 Niastella sp. sgz303648
CTGCCTATCGGCGGCAGCAAACGATTTACATAATCTTTCGTTTGTACCTCGTAGCTGGTCACCACATGCGTCTCCGATGGACCATAATAGTTCAACAACCTCACGCCCGTACGTTCACACAGCACCCGTATATCTTCGCTTAACCGCAACTGTTCTCCCGCCGTGAATATCGCTTCCAGGCTCCCCGGATACAGATCCACTTCACGAGCGCTTTCACTGATATTCTTCAGCACCACATAGGGTATGAATAAATAATTTACCTCATCGCGCACGATCACCCGAAGCATCTCCATGGCATCACGCCGTTCCTCCTCGCCTATCAATACCACGCTTCCGCCAAAACATATCGCAGAAAATATCTCCTGAAAACTCGCATCGAAATTGATGCTCGCAAACTGTAACACCCGGCGCCTGCCGGCTCCCCGCATTTGTTCCTGCTCATGCCACCTCAATAAATTGACCAGCGCGCCCGTCTGCATCATCACGCCCTTCGGACGGCCTGTTGACCCCGACGTATAGATCACATAGCAGATCTCATCATTGCCACCCATATCCTCCAATCCCTCTACAGGCTCCCCATCGAGCGATTCCCCATCCAGCTCCACATACCCGCAGCCCCCGATCGGGCTCAGCCGCCCGCTGTACGCCGATTCGGTCACCACCAGGGAAGCTCCGCTGTCTTCCAGCATATATCGCAGCCGGTCCTCAGGATACGACGGATCAAGCGGCACATACGCGCCTCCGGCCTTTAGAATGCCCAGTATACCCACGATCATTTCCACTGACCGGCC
>NZ_JCAPSW010000067.1:0-747 GCF_059587045.1 Niastella sp. sgz303648
TCTATCGCGCTGTGCAAAGTCCGTGAGGTGGGGATTTTGAAAATGAAACACCTCGAAATTACCTGACAGGTAACCAATCCTGTTCGATAAGGTTTAGTCAACCATCGAAAGCGAGTCTTGCGTAGTAGGCAGAGATGCCTGCACGAAGCGTAGACAGCGACTGCCGAGGGTATGCTATTGAGCCTCGAAACTGTCCTAAATGCTGAAGTCCTGATTGTTAGAAATGTCAGGACAACATCAAGCCAGCGTTACGACGAGTTGGGGAGATTCAGCCGGGGTCTGAGAACATATCACAAGCAGGCAGAGGTAGTACGGGAACACAGGAGAGCCTATCGCCTCCAAACGAGAATCGGTTAACAAGGACTGACCGAAACTTAACAGTCCGGGCTTACAGGGTATGTATAGCCACCCTGACAAGCGATAAGAAAAGGCCATACCGGGAGGTATCCGAACCAAGAGAAATCGCAGGAACGGAGAAGGGCGAAGGCAGTCTTAGCATCCTCATAGTACTGATAGAACGGTGGGAAATCAGTTCCATGAAAGCCACTTAGTAAGGAAGGGGGATGCCTATTTACGGAACTGCATTTTAGAAACATCAAATGTACCAGAGACATGGAAAAGATGTTAACAGTAGAAATGCAGATAGCAGAACGGATCAGAAAATACCGGTCTGAAGCACTGACCAACCTGCATGAGTTTATCAATGAACCACTGCTACAGGAAAGTTTTAACACCCTGAACAAAAAA
>NZ_JCAPSW010000068.1:0-712 GCF_059587045.1 Niastella sp. sgz303648
ACGGGCGACCGTGGCCGGTGGCTGGCGGGCGGTGATATCGAGTTTTTGGGCCGCATAGACGACCAGGTGAAGATCCGTGGCTACCGGGTGGAACCCGGAGAAATAGCCGAGGTGTTGAGAGAACATCGGTCGGTATCGCAGAGCGTGGTGATGGTGCGGGAAACAGCTACCGGGGAGAAACGGCTGGTGGCGTATGTGGTGGTTGCTCAGGAGGCGGTATTTGACCGGGAGGAATTATTAAACCATGCGCGGGCACGTTTGCCGGAGTATATGGTTCCGCTGGCGGTGGTAGAGCTGGATCGTTTGCCGCTGACGGTCAACGGGAAGGTTGACTACCGTTCGTTGCCGCAGGTTGATCTGCAGGGTCAACAGGGTTTATTGCGGATAGCGCCGCGCACGGAACCGGAGCGTTTGTTGGCGCAGATCTGGGAGAGTTTGTTGCAGGTATCGGGCATAGGGATCAGGGACAATTTTTTTGCATTGGGAGGCCATTCGCTGCTGGCGATGCGGGTGATATCAGCGGTTCGCCGGGAGCTGGGCGTTGAGCTGTCGGTACGGCAACTGTTTCTGCATCCCACGATCGAAGGGTTGTCGTTGCATCTGTCGGCGTTAAAACAGGAACAATCGCTGCCGCCTCTGCGCGTACAGGAGCGGCCGTTATATATACCATTGTCATTCAGTCAGGAGCGGTTGTGGTTCATCGATAGGCTGG
>NZ_JCAPSW010000069.1:0-673 GCF_059587045.1 Niastella sp. sgz303648
ACGCTAAATTAGAGAATAAAAGCATTACTGGCTTTTATTGCATGGCGCATGCCCGCAGGAAAATATTTGACGCTCAGACCAATGATAAAGCCAGGGCAGAGCATGTACTCACAGAAATGCATAAGCTGTATGAAATAGAAGAAGCATGCCGGCAGCAACAATTAACCATTACGCAGATCAAAGAAAAGCGGAGCAAAGAAGCGTTACCTATACTGCAGCAATTGGGCGAATGGATGAAAAAAGAATATGAGCAGCTTCGACCAAAGACAGCCATTGCACAAGCCTTTGCCTACAGTATAAAACGATGGGAAGGATTAAGCCTGTATGCAACAACCGGCAACCTGCACATTGACAATAACGCAATTGAAAGGTGCATGCGATCTGTAGCTATTGGCAGAAAGAACTACTTGTTTTGTGGTTCTCATGAGGCAGCAAAACGAGCTGGTCGTCTATATTCCCTATTGGTTACCTGCAAACTCAATGATGTAAACCCATACGAATGGCTTAAAGATGTATTAAGTCAAAACATCCAGGAAACACCTATCAACAAAATCAAAGAGCTGCTACCTCACAACTGGAAAAAGAACAGACAGCAAAAAATAGAAAGCACTTCTGCTTAGAGCAAAACTAATAACTATTTTACTATCCATTGTTAAACTTCCCGGAGGGATAC
>NZ_JCAPSW010000070.1:0-525 GCF_059587045.1 Niastella sp. sgz303648
TCTGCTCTTTGTCTGCACGATCTTTATCTTCCTTATCTTTTTGTTCTTTAGCTATCCGATCTTTTTCTTCGCGATCTTTCTGCTCTTTGTCTGCGCGATCTTTGTCGTCACGATCCTTTTGTTCTTTAGCTATCCGATCTTTTTCTGCACGATCTTTTTGCTCTTTGTCTGCGCGATCTTTATCGTCGCGGTCTTTTTGTTCTTTGGCGATGCGATCTTTTTCTTCCCGATCTTTCTGCTCTTTGGCAGCGCGATCTTTATCGTCGCGGTCTTTTTGTTCTTTGGCAACGCGATCTTTTTCTTCGCGATCTTTTTGCTCTTTGTCTGCGCGATCTTTATCCTCACGGTCTTTTTGTTCTTTGGCAATGCGATCTTTTTCTGCACGATCTTTTTGCTCTTTGTCTGCGCGATCTTTATCGTCACGATCCTTTTGTTCTTTAGCTATACGATCTTTTTCTGCACGATCTTTTTGCTCTTTATCTGCGCGATCTTTATCGTCGCGGTCTTTTTGTTCTTTGGCAACGC
>NZ_JCAPSW010000071.1:0-521 GCF_059587045.1 Niastella sp. sgz303648
AAAAAAGGAGCCAGTGGCGTGGATGCAGAAACGTGGATGGACTATCACAAGCAACGGGAAACAAGAATCCCTGAGTTACTGACAGCTTTTAAAAGCGGTAGCTACCGGGCGCCCCACATCCGGCGGGTATATATACCCAAGGGTGATGGCAAACTTCGCCCGCTGGGTCTACCCACTGTGGAAGACAAACTGCTACAGTCAGCAGTAACCAGGGTATTGCAACCGGTATATGAGGATATGTTCTATCCCGGCTCGTATGGGTTCAGACCCGGCAAATCACAACATCAGGCATTGCAAGAAATAACCCGGCAGGTTAGTTGGAAAGGCATGCGATACATTATTGATGCCGATATGCAAAACTACTTCGGGAGTATTAACCACCAATGCCTGCGTGAGTTTCTTGACCATAGGATAAAAGATGGAGTGATCAGAAAGATGATCGACAAATGGCTCAAAGCAGGCGTATTGGATAACGGACAGCTTATATATCCGACTGAGGGTACTCCGCAAGGGGGAACGAT